>JBBRAB010000005.1:0-207251 GCA_038207155.1 Polyangiales bacterium | reverse complement strand
GGGCGGCTGCACTTCGAGACGCGTGACGGGCTCTGGCTGAGCGATAAAGAGGCTTCGCGACTTGACGCGGCCAAGAAGATGCCCGCCTGGGGAAAAAACGGCGAGCGCTGGCTCGACGTCAATGTGACCAAGCAAACCGTGCTGCTCTACGAAGGCACCAAGCCCGTCTACGCCACGCTGGTCTCGAGCGGTGAAGCAGGGCTCGGGGATCCGGATTCATCGACGGCGACGCGGCGCGGGATCTTCCGAATCCACACCAAACATGTGACTGCGACCATGGATTCTGACGTTGTCGGTGAAGAGTTTGAGCTTCGCGACGTGCCTTACGTTCAATACTTTGAGCAGGGCTACGCGCTCCACGGCGCCTATTGGCATGACCGTTTTGGAACGCCCAAGAGTCACGGCTGCATCAACCTGGCACCGGAAGACGCTCGCCGGATCTTCTCGTTTACCGAGCCGCAGGTCCCAGCGGGTTGGCATGCTGCGATGCTGCCGCTCAAGGGCACCGTGCTATTCGTGCATCCGTAGGGTAACTATCAAACGGGGCTAATGCCGCCGGTCGAGGTGCCACCCGTCGAAGTGCCACCGGTCGAGGTGCCGCCCGTCGAAGTGCCACCCGTCGAAGTGCCACCGGTCGAGGTGCCGCCCGTCGAAGTGCCGCCCGTCGAAGTGCCGCCCGTCGAAGTGCCGCCCGTCGAGGTGCCGCCCGTCGAGGTGCCGCCCGTCGAGGTGCCACCGGTCGAAGTGCCACCCGTCGAAGTGCCACCCGTCGAGGTGCCGCCCGTCGAGGTGCCGCCCGTCGAAGTGCCACCGGTTTCACCTCCGCTCGGCGTGCAGGGGCTGCTCGAGTCTCGGAGAGTGACCACGAAGGAGGCACTGAGAAGCTTGCCGTTGGCGTCGAGCACGCGGCCGTCGCTGGAGTCGTGCAGCTCAAGACGAAATGTGTGCTTGCCCGTGCGAAGCTTGGGCGGAAGGTCGACGACGATCGGGCTCGTCAGGGAGCGAACGACGAGCGCACCGGGCGACCGCGGGACGCCGCTGGCGTCAAGAGCGTCGTACTGGTTTTCCGTACCACTTCGGGGATCCACCACCACGACGAGCGTTCCGCAGTTGACGTCAGCGCCGCAACTCAGCGGCGTCGCCAGCAGGAACGAGCCGAGCAGTTTGTCGCTGACCTCCGGCGTTGGCGTGACCCACAGGCTGTGAGTGCAATCGAGCTGAAGCGTTGCTCCGCTCTTAGTGACCAGCGCACTCAGCGACGGCGTCGAAAGCTTGGCGATGCCGAGGTCGCTCGGGCCCTGCGGTGGCCCAACGGTCTCGTCGGTCGAACTGCAAGACAGTACCGCGCCGACAACAAACACCAATCCAAGACCGCGGAGGTTCTGCAGGTTCATCGTGCTACGTCGATCTAGCGCAGCTCGCCGCGCGGCGCCAAGCGCCCCCGAGGACAGCGACAAAGTGCCCCTCGGCCTGCGTGACTCGCCACTGCGTCCTTTTGATGGCCTCGCGCTGACCACAAATGTCAAGGCGTCTTGGACGGGTTGGTTCGGCAAATTCTGGCTAAAAACGAGCCAAATACGCTGCTCGCGCCGACCCCTTCGCCACCAGACTGCTCAAGACGAATCGTCCCGCCGACCGCGCCATGCCGTTCGAGCTTCACCGAGGTGAGGTCGACGGTCCCGCCCGGAGGGAGGGCAAGGCCGCGTGAGCCAAGCCGCACGTGCGGACGTACGTACGGGATCCCCGGCGACTGCGGCAGCCCACCGTGAGCTTCATGGCCCGCCCAGGCGTAGGTGCCGACGGTTGGGCGCATTCCGCGCGGGTATTGGAACACCAGGGTGACGCGCAGCTCGTCGTCGGTTTGTCGGCGAAACTGGTCGCAACTCGACTCGGCGCTGGAGAGGATGACGCGCAGTTCGTCGCCGTCGTTCGGAAGCTCGACGTACTCGGCAAAGGCCGATGCGGGGACGAAGTTCCGTTGATCGGCTGCCGCCGTTCCAAGCGACACACGAATGATCGGTCCCGAGTCACCGTGGCAGGCGATGGCGAGCAGAGTGCTTGCGAGCAGCAGGGTGCCGGCGCAGCTCAGCCTGGGACCGCTCATGCGCTGCGAGGACGCTGCGACGCGTTGCGTTCGAGCGACAACGGCCATTCGGCGGCTGCCAAGCGCGTCGCGATCGGCGTCAGTGCGTCCCGGACCTCGAGTGCCGTTGGTCGAGCTCGCGGATCGTGACGTAGGCAAGCCGCGAGGATCACTGTCAGCTCCGCGTACTGCACGATGCGCCCGAGGCGCGCGAGTTTGTCTGGCCATCCGTCGTGGGAAACATGCTGGCTGACGAGAGCCATCTCGTCGACCCCATCCAACAGGGGTTGTGCTGCCAGGACTTCGAACGCCATTGAACCAAAGGCGTAAATATCCGCAGCTGCGGCAGTCACGGCCTGTGGATCGGGGGTGACTCCGAGGATCTCGGGCGCGCAGTAGTCGAGGGTTCCACAACCGGGCCGCACCTTGCGACCACTCAGACCAAAGTCCACCAGGACTGGCACCTCTCCGTCGCGCAAGATGATGTTGGACGGCTTGATGTCGAGGTGCCCGATGCCAGCCGCGTGCATGGCGGCGAGGCCGTCCAGGATCCCAACCAGGTAGCGGAAGGTTCGCTCGACCGTGAGCGACCGACTGCGCACCAGGCGATCGAGACCAAAACCGCTGATCAGCTCCATCACGAGGATCGGCTTTGGACGCGCGGCAAGATCGAAAGTCACAAAGCGCGCCAGATTCGGGTGATGCGGGAGCGATAGCAGCGCGCCGGCTTCGTCGCGGAATAGCGCGAGGAACTCTTGCTCACTCAGACTGCGGGCGGTGGTCGGGTCGTACTCAGGGACCTTAAGGGCAAACAGTGGCGCCCGCGGATCATTGCGTTCCTCGAGCCGGCGAGCCACAAATACCGAGCTGACACCACCCGCACCCAGTGCGCGCACGACGTAAAACGCACCCACGGTTCGACGCGGCAGGAGCCAGTCGGGCAGAGGAGCCCGCCGCTTTTCGAGCGGGATGGCGTACACGTCGCTGCCGCCCGCAATTGGCAAACCATCGAGCCGCGCGCAAATGGCGCTGATCGCGGAGGCCAAGCTCTCGGGAAGATCGACCGTCAATTCCGAGGAAGCCAGGGCGATCTGGCGCGCGTTCGGGGGCACGCCTTCTGAGATGGCCCGCTCAACGAGCACCGAGAGCGATGCGACATCGGTCGTGACCGCAAACGCTCCGGCGGTATCGTCATCAAGCACGCGCCGAGCGGCTCCGTTGACCAGCTCGCGGAGCGCGGCTGAGGACGCCTCGAGTTCACGGATCCAATCCATGCCCGAGCGATTGCGGTCGGCAAGCTCTGACAGTCCGCGTGCTCCCGCGATTCCCTCAAGCGCGCGACCGAGTCGCAACAGAAGCTGTCGCAGCGCCTCGGCGCGGTAAGAGCCACCGGCGCCCGCAGCCTGACTGAGTCGCACCACACGCCGCGCGATCAGGACCTCATCGGCGGACAACGAGCTCGAGTCGGGGGCGTGATCGTCGGAATTGCCCGAATGATCCAGAAACGCGGCGTAAGCGGAGAGGGGTGCGCCTACTTCCGGGTTGGTGGAGGCTTCCGAAATGGCTGCAACGCCCTCGCGATCGGTCAGGTGGCGAGCCACCACGAGGAACAGATCACTCGGTTCCGCGACGCCTTCGCGTACGGCTGCGTCAAAGGTGCGGGCCAGGGTGGCGCACAGGATGCGGTGGACGGTGCCATCAGGACCTGACGCCAGCTGCGCTAAGAGGACCTTGGCGGCCTGCCGCAGCCTTACCCGTACGCGATTGCCTGAATCCTCAGCATCCCCTTGAATGGTTTCCGCATCGACGAGGTGTAGCAGTGCGCGCAGTCGGCGTTGCTTGGCCAGCACGTCACCATGCGACAACTCTTCGTGCGAGATTTGTCCCTCGACATTAAGAATCCAGCGACCCACGCGATGATAGAGTCGTTCGACGAGCGGGACAGTGGCGTCCGTATCACCGGGGCGGCGGTTGAGCAGCATCAGATCTGCCAGAGCCGAGCTCTCGAGGCAGCTGGAGTCGAGATCCTGCAATTCAGCAAGATTTCTCGCCATTACCTCGGGATCGATGGAGTTCTGATTGCGCTCGAGCTCAGCTGCCAGCTCATGGGCGGCAACCACGGTTGCTACCGCCGCGTCGTGGGCCGCGCGTGCGCCGGTGGTGTCGTAAGCGACCAGCGCTTGACGCAGTCCGCCCATCAAGCCGTGATCGACCGGTCCGCGCTCAAGCTGCCGCAGTACGCGATCACAGAGCCCAAATCCGGCGGGGAAGCTTGGGTTGCGGTGACCCGCGACCACCTGGCGCAGGACCGCCTGCGCGCGCTGTCCAAACGCGCGATTCGTGAGCTCTTGAAGCAGCGCGCCCGTGGCCTCGGCCACGTCAAAACGCCTGGTTCCAGCCAGGATTTCGAGCAATTGCTCAGCCGCCTCCGGCTCGGACTCGATGACGCTCGGAAGTCCGCCGACCATGGCTGCGGCGATGCCCGGATCGGCCACGCCAATCTCGCTCGTGAGGAGGCGGCGACATTGACTGAGCGCGGTCTGCGCGTCCCCCGCGATCAAGGCCACCAACGACACGGCCGCTCTGCGCCACTCGGTGGGCGAGAGCCCAGGGTCGAGCGCCAGCTCGACTTCTTGCCGCACCGAGCCGTCCACCGTGGCCAGCAGCCCGCGTGCGGCGGCCGCGTGGCGCCACACCAGTGGCTCGCGATCAGCCAATAACCGGCGAAATACGGGCTGAAGCTGAGGCCCCAGCAGCAACTGCCGCGGGTAAGAGTCGCCCTGTTGCGACCGCATCACCGCTTCACGGCAAGCGAACTCGAGGATACGCGCGGCCAGTCGACGTGCCGGCAGTGCACCCATGCTCGGGCGCGCAATCCAGCGGTCGCAGGTCTCTCGACGTGACGCCAAAGTGAGCGCGAGTAGCGGCGCGTTGACAGACGTGCCCGTCGGGAGCTCGAACAAGAGCGCGACGCGCGCCCGCAAGCTCGGGGTGTCTAGCGAACGAGCGGCGCCCAGCGCCATGCGCGCCGCCACGGCGCCAAAAGTTGACGCGGTGCCTTCGTAGATGCGGAAAAACACGCGGCGACCCAGCTCACGTCGCTCCGGTCCCGCCGGCAGGACACTCGTCAATTCATAGAGCGCGACAGCGGATTTCCACGGCTCAAGCCAGTCGAGATCGTCAGCAAGCGAACTCTCGAGCGCGACCTGGATTGAGCGAAGCAGCAGCGCTGGCTCAATCCCGTCGAGTAGCGACGGCCCTTCGATGCGCACGGCCTGCCCAAGGGCGGCGATGGCCTGACGCCAGTTGGCGCGGCGCTCTTGCACGTCCTCAAGACGTGGCAGCGTCACAAGTGCTTCGATAGGACTGATGCGTGAACGCATGGGGGCGGGGACGGCAGGGGTGAGAACTTACGTCCACGGGGGTGTGGCCTGCGCGTCACTCTCGGGGCCTGCAGACGAAGAATCACCGGGATCTCGTGGTTGGTCCAGAGTTTGTATACCACTTCGTCAACCACTCGGAGGAGCCCTGCATGTCAACCAATCGACTCATTCTCTGCGCGTATATCCTACCCCTCGTGGCGGCCGGCTGCCAGCTTGAAGCGACGGATAACGACGTGAGCCGCTTCCGGGAGCCGCTACCGGAAACCTCACGAATCACGGTGCTCGGTCCGGAGGACAGCGTTGCCGCGGGGTCCAAGGCATCAGCCTCAGTCATGGCCAACGGCGCGGCGACCGGCGAGGGGAATTGGGCAAAATATTACGCATTTACCCGCCAAGTGCGTGGTGGGATGAATCACGCCACCGGCGACATTCTGGGTCTGGTCTGGTTGCTCGCGAACATGGAGCCGACGGACGTAAGTGACCGTCAGGCGACCTGGGGGCCGTTCACGGAGGACCTCAGTCCCGTCTCTTACCGGTTCATCGTGCGTGAGGATCCGAAGGAGAAGGGCGGCTACGCCTATCTTCTTGAGGGCCGACCCAAGGCCAGTAAGTCGGATTCGGAATGGGTGACAGTGCTTGAAGGTCAGGGCTACGGCGCCCTAAACGACAAGCACGGGCAAGGGAAGTTCTCGCTGGACATGGATGCGGCTCACAAGCTGGATCCCATTGGCAGCCCGGACGAAGGGGTACTCAATATCACCCACGAGCTTCCGCGCCAGCGGGATCTCAAGTCCCTGCTCGAGCCTCGCTATATCAAAGCGGAAATGGTCAAGGGAGCCGAAAATTGGACGGCGATCTCGCGGCGTCAGGAACTCGGAACTGGCTCTCTGCTGGTGACGGCCCATGCGGACGTGGATGACGCCAAAAACACTAAGCTGGAGGACGTCTCGATCGCGAGTCAGTGGAAGCGCGGCGGCGCAGGGCGCGCTGACGTGACGATGTCCGGCGGGGACCTGCCAGCGACCGTCAAGGTGGTCAGCGTGACCGAGTGCTGGGGCGAGGACTTTGCGCGGGCCTACTACAAGGATTCCGTCGATTTCGAGCCGCCCGTGGGCGACGTGTCGGCTTGCGTCTACGCCAACGCCTACGTGGAACCGGCGACTCCCTGAGCCGGGGCGGCGGCGGCATCTAACGTAACAATGTTGGCAAAAGTGGAATTTGCGAGATCGTAGGCGAGGGGCGTGCATGGGCGCGCCCCCGCAGCTATCTTCCGGGCATGGTTGAGTCCCATGCTTTGCGTCGTTGGCTTGGATTCACAGTCGTTGCAGGGTTTTCCCTCTCAACGGCGATTCAATGTGCCTCAGGTACCCCGATCGACGCCGGCGGAGGTGGAGCCGGAGCGCTGGCGGGGTCAAATAGCGGGGCCAAGCCCGGAACTGGCGGGGCGACGGGGGGCGGGCTAGGCACCGGCTCAACGGGCACGGGCGGTAAACCACTCCCTTGCGAGCAGAAATGCGGAGCTTCCTGCTGTTCCGCGGAGGCCACCTGCACGACTGAAGGGCTCTGCGTCTGCCCAAGTCCGACCGACTTTGACTGTCGCGACGGTTGCACGAACGTCAAGACTGACGCCCATCACTGCGGCAGCTGCATGATCGACTGCGGTCTTGGGGGGCTCTGCACGGACGGTCGTTGCAGCTGCTCGGCCGGTGCAATTGCTTGCATGGGCTCGTGCGTGGACACCCAGGCTGAGCCGAACAACTGCGGCGCCTGCAACAAAGCCTGTGGTCCGAAGGAGGTCTGCTCGGCGGGCAAGTGCGCGGGCGCCTGTCCCGCGGGCACCAAAGATTGCGCACGTTCCTGCGCGGATCTGCAGACCAGCACGCTCAACTGCGGCGCTTGCGGCAACCCCTGCACCGGGGGGTCAATCTGTGAGGGCGGCAAATGCGCCTGCGCCACCGGCGAAACGAGCTGCAGCGGCACCTGCGTCGACATCAGCACCGATCATGACAACTGTGGCGCCTGCAGCAAGGCCTGCACCACGAACCACGCGTGCTCAGCCAAGAATTGCGGCTGCCCGGCGACTTTGCCGGATGAGTGCGGCGCCGCGGCGGCTGCCAAGTGCGTCGATATGGGCTCTGATTCGGCTAATTGTGGCGCCTGCGGCAAGGCTTGCCTGAACGGCAAGACCTGCCAAGTCGGCGGTTGCAAGTGTCCTGCGGGCAAGCTTGATTGCGGCGGCACCTGCGTCGACCCAAGCTCGGATCCGAACAACTGCGGGTCGTGCAGCAACGTCTGCTCGGGCGGCAAACCTTACTGCGGCAGCTGCACCCAGGGCAAAAATGGTTGCCCTGCCGCCGGCGCGGCCGCGATGTGCGTGGGGCTGCCTTGCGAGGGGATTTGCGCACCTGATCGTCAGGTGACGGGTCCGACCAGGGCAGACGGCTATCGCTTTGAGCCGGTTGGCAACTCCGGTCACTGCTACGAAATCCTGAACTACGCCCCGACGACCCAGGCTCGCGTGGTCTGCTGGGAGTTCGGGTCCGGACAAAGCCTGCGCCTCAACGGCGCGGCCTTCCCCTGCGTCCTGGAGCCAGGACAGCCGGTGACGGCCAAGCGCGCCAACGGCTATTGTCTTGAGGTGACGCCCGGCGGCAATGACTACGCCGGCCTGCTCCTCCCAATCAAGTAGGCAGGAACCGTCCCACTAGCCCCCCTCATGGCCGCGCCCTATGCTGGTGCGGCCATGAGTGCATCTGGGGTCCCCGCCGTATTGCTCATCACCCACGGGACGGTCTCGCAGCTCGAGGACTTGCCCGAGTTTTTGAAGAAGATCCGTCGCGGGCGCCCTGCGTCGCCCGAGCTCGTCGCTGAGATGCGCGAGCGCTACGAGCGGATCGGCGGCTCACCGCTGGCCCTTCACAGTGAGGAGCAGCGCGCGGAGCTGGAAACGCGGCTCGGTCTGCCCGTTTACCTTGCGACGCGCTTTGGGGAGCCAAGCTTCGCCGACGCGGTCACGCTCCTGCTGGAGTCCGGTTCGCGCGACTTGGTGCTGCTGCCTTTGGCTCCCTACAGCGTCGAGCTCTACTGCCAGGAGGCCTCGCGCGCGCTGTCCGAGCTCGCTCCAAGTGGCTGCTTTGGCGTTTGCTCGGTAGGACCGTGGGGCTGCGCTCCGGGCTTGATCGCGGCTCATGCGGCACGCATTCGCTCGCACTCGGGTCCGGCTCTTGAGCGCGGGGCGCGCCTGCTGCTCACCGCACACAGCCTGCCGACGCGCGTCATTGCGGCGGGTGATAAGTATGCGGAGGAGGTGGCGGCCAGTGCCGCGGCGATTGAGCGCTCGCTGGGCCAACGCGCTCAGCTGGTCTATCAGAGCCAAGGCGCCGACGGGGGGGACTGGCTCGGTCCGACGCTGCGTGAGGCACTCAACCAAGCCAAGAGCGAAGGCATTACCGAGGTGGTCTGCGCACCTTTCGGATTCCTTGCCGAGCATGTCGAGACTCTCTACGACCTCGACATCGAGGCCAGCGCGATGGCCTCCGAGCTCGGCCTTCGCTGGGAGCGGGTGGCGGCGCTCGGTAGTGATCCGTTCCTGCTCGAAACCCTCGCAGAGTTGGTCATGACTGCGCTAAGAGTCGAGGCGGGAGCCTGAGCGATGCGCTTGGTCCGTCTCCAACTTTTCCACGGAAAATCAACCCAATGAGCGCTCATCTACCGCATAAATCACGCCTTGGGCGGCTCGCGTTGGCTCTGGGTTGGCTGCTGGTCGCGCCCGGCTGCGCCTGGATGCGAAGCTCCATCAACGACAGCCCGGCCACGCGTTGGTGGCTGTTTTCGCATTACGGCGCGGAAAAGATCTGTCCGCGCGTGCTGAGCTCCGGGGTGCCGCTGCGGATGCTCAGCGGTGGACCGGTCGTCGGTCGCTATTTCCCGAATGAGTGCCAGTCGCAGGTCGATGATCAGCGGCAGTTGGTGTCGTTGGCGTTTGGGGGTTCTGGCTTCGTGTGGACGCCCTTTGCCGGACGGGTGGGCTTTCGAGCGCGCGCGGTGGTCGACTACAAGATGGATTTTCGGCTGACTGACGACGCGATCTATGTGTTTGGTACGCCCGTCGGGGCGTCCTTACCGCCGCAATTTGCGCTGTCTTCGGTGGAAAACGCCGTCGTCAATTGGGCGACGCAAGGGCCCGCAGCCTACCTAGCAACCCAGTTCGGTGGACAGCTGCTGCAGAGTCGCGTCGGTGAAGGTTTCACGGTCATTCGCACCGACAATGGGGATGAGTTTGCGCTCGGTCACCTCGAGCCCCCAGCGCGTCCGCCGCAACCCTTCGCGCTGTCCGGTGAACAGCGCGTCAGTCTGGCGAACGAGACGATCGAGGTACACCTCAATCAGGTGGATCTCCTGGGGCCTTTCGAGGTCACCGAACCCGAGCAGGCACTCTACCTGCGCTGGCGGGTGGAGGGCGCTCCGGTGGAGGTCCTGGTTTACCCGCGCAGCACGATCGAGCCTTGGCGTCAGGCGCTCGAGATGGGCTCTGGGCTTGTCCCGCCTCCGCAGGCACCGCTCACCGGTTGGCCGCTGCCGCTCGGGGAGCGCAGTGACAGGTTGCCGCTGCCGCCCGGACAGTATGTGCTCGTGGTTGATCACTCCTCGCGGCTCGGACAAGTGGCTCCGCCCTGGAACCCGCTCGGAATGCTCGGGGGAGCCGCGGCCACCCTCAGCGTGTCGGTGGAGCTCGGCGACGCCAGTCCCTAGGAAATCTTGCTGATTTGCACGAGCCTCGTCGGGCACGCACAAGCTCGTTCGTATCGGTTGACCGAGCCCCGGGCGCGGCTAGTCGCTCGACTGCAGGCGCAGGCGCCAATCGAGCGGCAGATCGAGAAAACCGTCTTGGCAGAGCGTGTCGTAGATCGACAAGCAGACCACCTCGGCGATTTCACTCAGCAGATGGGGATCGGTGAAAAAGGCGATCGTCTCGTCAAGCAGCAGCTCGTCGTTTTCCTGGATACGGGCCATCAACGCCTCCGGACAGAAGGCGACGAGGCGCGTGACAAGCTCGCTCTCCCAAATGGCGCGAAATGCCGCAAATCCTGCGGCACCGTGGATCTTATAGGCGACGCTGGTCGGTTGGCGCGCCGAGCCGGACTGCTCGATCGTCGAGCGAGCCAAGGTCGCCAGCTCGGGGGGCAGCCGCTTTTCGAAGAACTCGGTTAGCACGAGAGTCAGATCGGTCAGGACGCGCTTGAGCTCGGGGGAGCGACGCGACAAAAATGCGTTTTGCAGCTCGCGCTCGGTCTTTTCGAGTAGCGCGATGGTCTGCTCTCGCAGCTCGGATTCGTCGTAGTCAAAGCTCTCGAGATCCGCGCGCAAGCGACTGCGGTAGCGCGACAGGACGTAGTACAGACCCTGTTCCGGATGGCGGATCACGCGGTCGCGATCCCCCTTGGTCTTCTCATGCAACTCGCTCTCGAAAAACAGCTTCATCGCGCGGCGCGCAATCGGCTTGATCTGGGCCGCGATGAAGGCCGGAGCCCGCTCGGCTCCCAGCTGACGATGCAGCAAGCGACTGAGCAGCGCGATCTGATCGCGCTCGATTTCGGCCGCGCTGCGGACGTCCCCCTGCGACGATTGCACCGCCTGCTGCATTTGTCGCAGCTGCTCAACGACGCCCGCCGTGATCGCATCGAGTTCTGCGTTGGTCTCCAGATCCGCTCGGTAGTGGATCACTTGCGCATCAAGCTGCTCGCGCAGCAGCCCCACCGTCTCGAGCGCCATGGCCTGCTTTTGCGCGTCCGGCAGGCCCGCTCCGGCACGGCGCGGGGGAGGCGGTCTGCGAGGTGGGGCGGTGCGGGGCGCGTCTTGGGTCACAACCCAGTGAGAGTACACAGTTCCCACTGCAGGCCGCAACGCCCCGTTTTCGATGGTAACGCTGACTGCTACTCGCCGCTGGTCGAGGCTTAGGCTCGCTGGCGGGGCGCGCTTCTGGGGTGTCAAGGCCGCGCGGGGCGGAAGTGAACCGGGCACCACGAGGGACGCTTGGCGCGGCCTGTGACCTCGTGCATCATGCGCGGATCATGAGAACTCTGCGCTTTGGTTGGTCGAGTCTCGCCCTGGCCCTATTTGCCGTGGCCGCCGTGGGTTGTGCGCGTGGCCCAATGGTGAGCTCCAATCTTCCGCTGCGTCGCGTCGTGGTCTACCGCAATGGCGTCGGCTATTTCGAGCGCGGGGGTCACGTGGACCAGACGGAGGTCAAGTTCCGGATGCGCCAGGGCACGATCGGCGATTTTCTCGCCACGCTGGCGATCGTCGAGCGCGGCGGCAGCACCGTTCGGTCCGCCTCATTTCCCGTCGAAGTCGCCGACAAATTCCTGCCCCAACCGCAGAGCCCTTACGCGGATCTCCTAAAGCGCCCTGAGGACATGGCGCCCAAGGAGAGAAATCCGCTACGCGAGGTGACACTCCGCCTCGACGGTGAGGACCATGATTTGGCGGTGGGCTATGTCGCTGAGACGCCGCTGTGGCGTCCGTCGTATCGCGTCGTGATCGGCAAGGATGGACAGGCGGCGCTGCAATCCTGGGGGATCGTGCAGAACCTGTCGGGCGAGGACTGGAATAACGTGCAGCTCGTGCTGGTCGCTGGAGCGCCGTTGGCGTTTCAGTCCACGCTCGGCAATGCGATCGTTCCCCAGCGACCGATCGTGACCGACACGGGGGAAGTGATCTCCGCAATGCCGACGGGCGTGACTTCGCTCAACGAAAAGGACAAGGGGTCCGTCGACCGCTACGTCCCCGAGGAGGCTCCGAGTCCGACTGCCGCGTCGCCCGCTGCGGCCCCCATGGCTGAGTCAGGCGATATGAAGAGTGACGAGGCCGGTTTCGGCTCAGGGCAGGGGCGCCTCGGCGGAATGCGTGCTCCGCGCCCGGCAAGCGCGGGTCCGGGCAAAGAGAGCCCGAAGAAAGAGAGCCCGAAGAAATCAACGCAGCGTTACAGCACCAACGATGCCGCGGGCCTTCCGAGTGGTGCCGCGATGGCCGCGCCGATGGTTGCGCCCCCGCCTCCCCCCCCCGGCGTTTCGCCCTCGGCTCCGCGCGACGTGCGCGCGCTGGCCTCGGTGGCCGTCGATTCTGGAGCGACGCGCTACGAGCTGCCGTTCCCCGTCACGCTGCCCGACGAGAACGCCACGATGGTGCTGCTCTCAAGCGTCAGCGTGCCCGGACAAAGCGTCTTTCTCTTCGCTCCCGACGGCGGCGTTGCCGATTCCGCCACCCATCCCTTCCGCGTCGCGCGCTTCACGAATGCGACCAAAGGGTTGCTTGAGCGCGGTCCAATCGCAGTCTTTGAGCAGGGGTCGTTCCTCGGGCAGGGCATGCTCGATAGCCTGCCGCCCGGAGCCACCGCCACGGTGCCCTTCGCGCTCGAGCGTGGGATCGGGGTGGAGTCGCATCAGCGCTGGGATGAGCGCGGAGCGCGGCTATTCAAGATTGAATCCGGGAGCTTGACGCTCGAGCGCGACCGCGTCCGACTGACGACCTACGCCATCAAAAATGGCGGTACCGATGCCGCCAAGGTGCTGGTGCGTCATCCGCGTCAGCCCGGGTGGCGCCTGTTTCGCCCGCCCACAGGCACCGAGGACAATACTGGCATTGGCAGCGCGCTGATTCCCATGGACGTGCGCGCCTCGGCCCGTGCGGAGCTCGTGGTCGATGAGCGCGAAGCGCAACAGCAGGGCGCCGACTGGCTGAGCCCACTCGCCGACGAGGCCGTCAAGGCGTACCTCGCCGACAATCGCTCCGATCGCGGGCAGGTCGAGAAACTGGCCACCGCTTGGGGCGTGCGCGCCACCTGGAAAAAATTGGTCGATGAACAGTCGGCGCTAGAGACGGAGCGGCAGGAAATCGAGCGCAATGCGTCGCAACTGCGCGAAGGCCTCGAGGCGATTCAGAAAAACCCGCAAGCGGCTGAACTTCGCACAAAACTCGGGAAAAAGCTGGAAGAGGCCAGCCTACGACTCGATCGACTCTCCAAGCGGGCGGTCGAGCTTGGCCTCGCCATGCGCGAGCAGGAGGTGCGCTTCCGCGACGCCATTCTGGAGGTCAAGATCCTCTCGGTACCGCCACCCAAGCAGTGAGCTCGCCTGGTTACGGCGCGTCCGCAGACTCGCCGTAATCACGCCGAATTTACCCAAAAATCAGGCAAATGTCGCAGGCTGAGTTGACTAGAGTGCCGGTCGTCCAACGCCTGACGCTCGCGCCAGGGTGAGGCTCGTGCGCGACGCGCGATTGGCGTCGGGAAACGGGAAAGTGAGCGTTGCCCAGCGCCCGGCGCGGTCGGCAACCATGCCGCCGTGCTCGCCCACCAGGACCGCCACGCGCGTTCGATCGAGTCGACCCGCTTGGGCGGAGAAGGCGTCGAGCGCGCGCCCTTGAACGATCGCGTCGTCGCCGGCTCCGACCTTGGCAAGATGGGGAATATCGGCGGCAAGGCCCATGGTACCGACGAGGAGAGTGGCCGCGCCGCGCAGATCGGGACCACGAAACCAGGCTCCAATATGGTTCGTAGTACCCGTCGCACAGCGCGCGTAGAGCGCACCGTAACGCGCGTCTGTCGCCTCATAGAGCGCAGCAGCCAGGCGCTGCACGGACAACCGCCGGGACTCATCGAAATAAGCTGAGACGTAGCCTCCGGAGAGCGTGACGCGCAGCCCGGTACCGAAGAAGCTCGGCATGCTCGCCAGGGGCTCGGGCCCGAGAGTGACGAAGGTCTCCGGGTTGTCGACCTTGGCGAGCTCGGGCGCGTCGGGCCAGCGCACGTGACGAGCCGTGGTTCCGGGGCTCGGTTGATCGAAAAACGGCGTGAGCTTCGGATTGTCGGGTCCGAGCCCTGGGCCGCGCCCAATCAGGCTGATTTGCACGATCCAGCCGTCAGTGTCGAGCGGCGTCACCGAGCCTCCGGTTGCAATTCGCGCACGCACTTTGGCGCAAGAGTCCGCCGCGCGGACCTCACGAGTCGGCTCGACCACCGTTGGCTGCGGCTGGAGCATGGCCTTGCGGTCGCCAACCGGGGCGACTGGCGCAGACCCTGAAAAACCATAGCGCCAAGCGGCGAGCGCAGCGACCGCCAGGACAACGGACCCAACCAGCGGCCCCGCGACGCCGGTCCCGGAGAAACTGCGCGACGGGGGAGCGACGCTGGCAGGGCGGCGCTGTTGGGCGAGCTCACGCGCGAGGCGTTCCACCAGTCGGCGCTTGCCGGGAGCATCGAGCGCTGCCCAGTCGGAGAGCTCACTCCCGTCGAGCGAGACCGTCGACCCATGCCCCATCAGCAGGACCTGCGTCCCCTCGAGCGACACCCGTCCCGCGATACCGTAGCGGGACAGGGCTTCTTCGATTGCAGCAGGGACCTCGCGCGCCATGTCGACCATCCCAGATACTCTAGAGTGGTTTGCTGCTGGATTGCCCGAAAAATGCGCCAAAGCGTTGCCAATGCCCCCAGGTCGGCCCCCGGCGCGGTTCGCCTCGACGCTCCCGATTCTGCGGACTATGCTGCCGCCACGCTGCGATCCAGCTGAGCCATCGATATGAGCCGTCATCAGGGCAAAGTGAGCCGAGTTTTGGTTTTTTGCGGCGTGATAACGCTGCTCGGTGGCTGTCGTGACAAGCAGCTCGAGGCGCAGGAACCTCGCGAGCCGCTGCGCAGTCAGCCCGTTGAGGCCTGGGCTGGGCTGTCGGCGTCGGCGGTGCCCACGGTCGCCTCAGGCAGTGAACCGAAGGCGCTGGTCGCGGCGTCAAGTGGACCCGCATCGGGCGCAGCCAAGCCCGAGCCCGTCACCAGCGCGTCGACTGAACCCGGGGCGGGCTCGCGCGAGGCGGGAGCCAAGCTCTACCGTGCTCGCTGTGTCGCTTGTCACGGTCCAAGCGGGCGGGGCGACGGTCCGGCTGCGGCCAGCCTCGAGCCGAGGCCGCTCAGTCTCAAGAAGACGCCGCGGCGCTCGGACGCCGAGCTGCGGCGCGTGTTAATCCGCGGAGGGCCCGCGTTGGGGTTGTCCCCCGCCATGCCGGGCGCGCCCGACCTTGCCGAGGGCTCAGGAGCCGCCGATATGATCGCGTTTCTTCGGAGCCTTCGCTAGCGCGCGGCGCGGTCATGTCGACTCTGGTTGAATTCCCAAGGGGGGGCCCGCATTCTTGCGGCACCTATGGGCAAACCGCTGATCCTGCTCTCGAACGACGATGGTTTCCGCGCCGAGGGCCTTCGTCAGCTCAGGGCTCAGCTCAATTCGCTCGCCGACGTGATCGTCTGCGCCCCCGAGCATGAACAAAGCGCGGCCAGTCACGCGCTAACCCTGCATCGCCCATTGCGGCTGCGAGAGCAGGAATCAGGGATCTTTTCGCTCGACGGGTCACCGGCTGACTGCGTTTACACGGCGCTTTACGGCGCACAACGTCTGCTGCTGCGTCAACCCGATCTCGTGGTGTCCGGCATCAATCACGGCTTAAACCTGGGAGACGACGTGTTTTACAGTGGTACCGTGGCCGCTGCCCGTGAGGGAGCGCTGAGGGGCATTCCCGCCATGGCAATCTCAGCGGGGGACGGCTGCGTGATGAGCGAGGTCGCGGCCGCGGTCCGCCCGCTAGTGGAGGCCTTTTTGGCCGCTAAGCCTGCTCGCGCCCTGCTGCTCAACGTCAATGTGCCCCCGGGCGCGGGCCCCGGTTTTCTGGCGACGCGGCTCGGTCATCGCGCCTACCGGGATGAAGTCGAGTTCCGCAAAGATCCTCGCGGCAAGGAATACCTCTGGCTCGGGGGGCCGCCCGGAGCCCTGCACACCGGGGACGAAGCCGCGGATACGGCGGCCTTCGACCGAGGCCGGATCAGCGTGACGCCCTTGAGTCTCTCGCTGTGGGCCCGGGAGCAACAGCCGGAACTGTCCGCGATGCTGGCGGGGCTCTAGGGGGCCTCGCAGCTATCGGTGCCGCAGCGGTCGTGGTAGATCGGACCCATGGCGACTCGCAAACACTCGTCTTCGGGCGGCGCAAAGAATCTGCCGGTACGTCGAGCTCCCACCCCGCGTGGCGGCGAGGCGCCCAAAGCCTCACGACTCGTGCAGGGCTCCCCGCACGAGGGGCCTCTCGATCGTCTGGAGTACTTGTTCGGGAAAATCCGGGAGATCCCCGATTTCCCGCTCGAGGGGATCCTCTTTCGCGACATCACGCCGCTGCTGGCCGATCCGCGAGCCTTTCACGTGGTGCTTGACTCCTTTGCCGAACGCTTCATCGGCGAGAAGGTCGACGCCGTCGTCGGGATCGAGTCGCGCGGCTTCATCTTCGGCGGCGCGCTTGCGGCTCGCCTTAACGCGAGCTTCGTCCCGGTGCGAAAGCCTGGAAAGCTGCCGTATCGGGTCGATCGCGTCAGCTACTCGCTCGAGTACGGTGAAAGTGAGCTCGAGATGCATCGCGACAGCCTGCCCGAGGGCGCACGCGTGGTCGTGGTCGATGACCTACTGGCGACGGGTGGCACGGCGGCTGCGGCGGCCGAGCTGGTGTCGCGTCAGGGTGCCGTGGTGTCGGCTTTTGCGTTTCTGATTGAGCTCGACGCGCTGGGCGGTCGGGAACGACTGCTGCCGACGCCAGTGTTCTCACTACTTCACTACAAGTGAGCGTCGGCCAGCCGCTAGGGCAAGGCGGTCGCGGGAAACGCCAGCACTTGGTCGAGCGCGGCTGCCCCGGTGGCTAGCATGACGAGTCGATCGAAGCCGAGGGCATTGCCGCCGCAAGGCGGGAGGCCCTCGCGCAGGGCAGCAAGGAAGGGCTCGTCGAGGGGAAGGGCAGGGAGCCCCTGTGCCTCACGACGCACGAGCTCAGCCTGAAACCGCCGCCGCTGTTCGTCCGGACAGGTGAGCTCACCATAGGCGTTACAAAGCTCGATTCCAGCCAGGTAGAGCTCGAATCGCTCACACACTCGCGGGTCGGACGGCAGGGGCCGGGCCAGCGCCGCCTGGCTGCGCGGGTACTCGCAGAGCATGACGGGGCGCTCAAACCTGGCTAGGGCTGGCTCGACGTGATCGACGAGCAGCTGAAAATAGCGCTGCTGGTCATTTTCAGCGAGCTCGAGCGCGTCCGCTCCGCCGGCGAAGCGGGCAAAGGCCTCGCGCACGGTCAGACGTTCGAAGGGTGGTCCCAGCTCGATTCGCTTGCCATCGCGCTCAAGCCAATCCTGTCCGGTGAGCTCAGTCACGACGTTTCGCACAAGCTGCTCGGTGTCGCTGGCGATAGCCTGCAGAGTCGAAAACGCCCGATACCACTCGAGCAGGGTGAATTCCGGCTGGTGGCGTGGCCCCTGTTCGTCGTCACGGGTACAGCGCGCCAGCTGATAGATCCGAGGCAGCCCGCCGACGAGCAGGCGCTTCATGTGCAGCTCGGGTGAGGTCACGAGCCAGCCAGCGGCGGCCGCCAGCGGCTCAACGTGCGAGTCGAGCCCGGGGGCGCTGAGACGAAACGGCGTCTCCAGCTCGAGAAAACCCTGTTCGTCGAAATAGCGCCGCACAACCTGCAGGGCGCGTGAGCGTGCCGCGAGGCGAGGTCCGAGCCCTTGCCACTGAAAGCGGGCGACCTCCCCGGTTCCGGACGGCAGTGGCGCTGGGGTGAGACTGACTAGACTCGCGCCCACCAGCGCAGGGGCCTCCCAGCAGCCCTCGACGACCACGAGAGCGCCCACCTCGAGCGCCGACGGTTCCACGCCGGACCAAACCACCTCAGTCGAGCCGAGGGCGTCTGCCAGCAAACAGCGTCCGCTGCTGATCTGGGCGAGTCTCCCTCCCACTGCCACTCGGCCCGACCACGAGCGCGCCGCCAGATCCGACGGGGAAAGGACTCTGGAAATCAATGTCCAACCCAGGCGCGCAGTGCGAACGAAAGGAGGCCGCGCCCCATCCAAGGACCCAGCAGGGCGAGCAGACCCGTCACCACGAGCCAGCGCGGCAGGTGCGCGAGGGTGGCGTCTTGCAGCTGCGTCGAGGCCTGAAAGAGGGCGACGAGCAAGCCAACCAACGCTGCGGCGCCGACCAAGGGCAGTGAGAGCATCGTCGCGAGCCAGAGGGCGTCGCGGCAAAGGACTGCTAGCTGGTCGGGCGTCGCGGCCATGGGCTAACCTTTCGCGCCCCCGGTGGCGCCGCCACCCGTCGACGGAACCGCGGGCTTGCCCGCGCCACCGCCCGCCGCCGGTTGCCCTGCAGTACCGCCTGCTCCGGGCTTGCCCGCACCGCCGCCTGCCGCGGTACCGCCGTTGCCGCCAGCGGACTGCCCGCCGTTGCTCGTGGCACCGCCAGTTGAGCTGGTGGCACCGGTGCCGAGCGAGTGGGTCAGTTTGCGCGGCGCGCAGCGTGAATCTGTCGGCGCCGAGGTCGTCGGACAGCAACGATCGGTGGTGTTGTCTTGCAGGGTATCGGCCTTGACGCACGTAAGGCCGTCGTCGCAATCGTCATTGCCGTTCGACAGTAGACAACGCTCGCCTTGCACTTGTTTGCCACAAGCGGCGACGGAGAAAAGGACAGCGACGAGAGCGAAGTGAGAACGCGAGGTCATGAGGATTTCCGGAACGGTGAGGGAGATTTACGACAATTGGCCACGCCGGTTTTTGGCTTCGACGGCCTCTGAGAAAAGGCCAAGGTAGCTGACAGCACTGGTGACCGAGAAAAACAGCGAGATGTAGATCAGCGCGCGACCCACCAACACGAGGTCGACGCGACCCAGATCGATTGGGCCGAGCGCAAGGTGGTACGGATAGCCGAGAAACAGGCAGACGAGTCCGACCATCTGCAGCGCAGTCTTGCTCTTGCCACTGTCGCCCGCGGCGATCACGACGCCCTCACTGACAGCGATCGAGCGCAGTCCAGTGATCGAAATCTCGCGAGCCAGCAGCAACACAACGGCCCACGGAGGGACGCGACCCATCGGCACCATCCAGATGAGCGACGCCATGACGAGCAGCTTGTCCGCCAGGGGATCGAGGAATTTACCGAGCACGCTCACGATGTTGAGCTTGCGCGCCAAATACCCGTCGAGCAGATCCGTGATGGCTGCCATGCCGTAAACGATCGTCGCCCACATGCAGTCCGTGGGTGAGCCCCGTCCGATCAGCCACAGCACCAGCGGGATCATCGCGATGCGCCCAAAGGTCAGGAGATTGGGGAGATTGAGCGCGTCCTCTTTGATCGAGCGTCGGCGGGCCGCGACCACGGGATCGCGCGTGATCGCGCGGCGTACGCGACCACGTCGGCGACCCGCGGGGGGAAGGCTGCGCTTTTTCGAGGGCTCCGACATCAGCGCCTGCATCCTGTCACCCGCTGGGGCGGCTGCCAAGGGACCCGAGGTTTGGACCCGTCGATACTCGGCCGGGCTTAGCGCAGCAGCAGGTTGCCCTGACGACCGAAGACGACGTAGCCCGGACGGCGCAGCGGGGATTCACCCGCATCAAGGAGCTCCGGCTCGAGGTCGCCGAGCCACCCGAGTAGGGTGTCAACACGGGCCAGACTCCGGTCCTCCGCGACTGGCAGGACGGTGGGCTCGACCGACAGGCGCAGCACCAAATGCCCGAGTCCCGTGAAAGTGACGAAGCTGACGGGCTCGCCCTGCTCGCCCAAGAGAACCGTGTTTTTCCATTCAAGTCCGAGCGAAAATGCGAGGAGCGCATCTTCGCAGACCGTGAACGTGCCGTAGTTGAGCGCCAGGCAGCGCGGACTTGTGGCGTCATCGCAGCGCAGCACAGCGCTACCCGGACCGGGAAGACCGAACAATGGGTCCGTTAGCCCTCCGAGCGGACAGTCTGAATTGGGGTCGGTCCGGCGTGTCAGACGCTGCTGTCCATGCCGGAGCTTGGCCGGTGCGAGCCCGACCAGCTGGCGACCACGCAGGGCATAGCCCTGTTCATCGAGCGGGAGCGTCAGTAGCGGGCGCGCGAAATGGACGCAGCCGTCTGGGGCTCGCAGCCGGTGCGCCCAGCTGTCGACCGGTACTGAGAAGCGCTCGACTGTTGGGGGGGGGACAGAGCTCCGCGCGTCCCTTTGAGACGGGACCGCAACCGGAAGCACGTCGTCGTGCTCGGTGATCGGCTGGAGCTCTTCAAGCTGCGGTACCGGTGGGGCTCCGAGGCTACCGCCTGGCTCAAGCGCCCACCAACGCCCCGACGGTGATGGGGAATCGACCTCCGCCGAACGCGCGAGTTCAAAGGGCAGGGTGCCCTGCTCGATCTCACTGAAGGCTTCACCGGCCGCGGCGCGCACTTCGTGAGCCGAGGCGTGCACGTAGAGCGGACTCGAGGAATGACGATGCTCAGCGGCCTCCTTCATGCGGCGAATCGCCACTGGCTGCTCGGCTCGCTCGTAGGCCGACTCTGCCTTGTGCAAGTCGCCTTGGCGCTCATAGACGAGACCCAGATAGCCCCAACCACGACGGTGCCCCGGTTCACGGACCGTGATCTCTTCGAGCAGCTCGCGCGCGGCCATCAGCTGACCCGTTTTCAGGTAGCAAAGGCTCAGGTTGATGCGCGGGGTCGTCGCTCCTGGAGCCTCACGCACCAGTTGCTCGAAGATGTCGATCGCGCGCGGATAGAGACCGAGACGAAAGTACACCACGCCGAGTAGACCCTGACCGCGTGGATCGCGCGGTTGGAGGCGCAGGGCTCGCTCAAGCTCTTCTTTCGCGGATTCGACGTGGTCCTCACGCAGGAGCTCGCTGCCGCGGGACAGATGGAACAGAAAATCGTCGCCGTTGAACGCGCTGCTCGGCGGCTCAGAATTCCCAGCCTCGACCGGGAGCGGACGCTGGCTTGCGTCCGGCCAAAGCGAACGACGCGGCTCGTGACTGTCGACCATCAACTCCTCCGCTCCGGCGGGTTGCCGCTGGAGCTAGGCGAGAGTGTCGCTTGCTTTTTGCACCGCGTCGACAGCCTCGCGCAGCGTGAAGCGCTTTTCGTGCAGCGAACGGCCGATAATCGCCCCGACGATGCGTCCCTCGACTGCTCGGCCTGCCAGTGCCCGCAGGTGGTCCAGCGTTCCGACCCCGCCACTGGCGATCACGTCGACGCCACCCTCGCTGCCGAGTCGTGCGGTTTCGGCGATGTTCGGACCGACCTCGGTGCCGTCACGCTCGATGTCCGTATACAGGACCGCCGCGATGGGATGGACGGCCAGTGACTGAGCCACTGCGACGGCAGTTTGCTCGGATTGTTCGAGCCAACCGGCCGTGGCCACGCGACCTTCGCGGGCATCGAGTGCCACCACGATACGTCCCGGATAGGCTTTGGCAGCCTCGGCAACCAGCGCGGGGTTGGAAATCGCCGCGGTGCCCATCACCACTCGCTCCACGCCCAGCTCAAAATAGCTATGGACGGCCTCGATACTGCGCACCCCGCCACCGATCTGGACCCCTGGACCGAAGGCATCGACGAGTCGTTTGACGGCCGCGGTCTGCACCGCGCGACCTTCGCGCGCACCCTCCAGATCGACGACGTGCAAGCGCGGCACGAGCCCTCGCCAACCGGCTGCGACGTCTTCGGCACGCTCACCGTAGACCGTGACGGCGTCGTAGTTACCCTTGAGCAAACGAACGACCTGACCTCCGAGGAGATCGATGGAGGGGATCACATGCATCATCGCTTCAAGAACTCCGTCAGCAGGGCTAGCCCGCCACGTTGGCTTTTTTCTGGGTGAAACTGAGTAGCAAGCACGTGATCGCGTGCAACCGCCGCGGTCACCTGATTGCTTCCATGACCCACCGTAGCGATACAAACGCCGGGTTCGGTGGGTACGGCGTGAAAGGAGTGCACGAAGTAGAACCAGGTGCCGGGGCCGCCCGCGGCCTGCAACACGGGGTGGGGCTCTCCGTGAAAATCGAGGGAGTTCCAGCCCATGTGGGGGATTTTTACCTCGGGTCCGCCCTCAAGCTCGCGTACCTCTCCGCGAAACCAACCGAGCCCCGCATGGCCCGGAGCTTCCTGACTGGACTCGAACAGGATTTGAAGCCCGAGGCAAATGCCGAAGTACGGCGTGCCGCGCTTGAGCTGGTCGAGCAGCACCTCACCGAGGCCAGAGGCCAAGCGGAGCGAGAGATCACGGAAACCACCTTGCCCAGGGACGATCAGGCGATCGGCCCGCGAAATGCGGTCAAGATCACTGCTGCGCTCGATGCGATGGTGCGGCTGCCCGGTCATCCTGGCGGCAGTTTCGACCGCTTTTTCTACGGAATACAGATTGCCAAGACCGGTATCGACGACGAGAGTCAGCATCAGAGCAATTCCTCAACGAAATCGGGAGCAATTCAGTCAAACGAGCCCTTGGTGGACGCAACCCCCGTGGCGCGCGGGTCGAGCTCCACCGCTTGCCGCAGGGCCCGCGCGAAGGCCTTGAAACAGCACTCGACGATGTGGTGCAGGTTCTCTCCCGCTTCGAGCGTGATGTGCAGGTTCATGCGCGCGGAGCGGGCCACTGCCTCGAAAAAAACTTCGGCGAGTTCACTATCGAAATCGCCGATTTTGGCCTTGGTCAACGGTACTTTCCACACGAAAAACGGACGACCCGCGAGGTCGAGCGCGACGCTGGCGCGCGCCTCATCCATCGGCAGAGTTGCCGCGCCATAGCGCCGGATCCCTGCTCCGCTGCCGACGGCTTCACGCAGGGCGTTTCCGAGCACAATGCCGAGATCCTCGGTGGTGTGGTGCCCGTCGATCTCGACGTCTCCCTTGGCGTCCACCACCAGATCGAACAGACCATGGCGCGAAATCTGCTCCACCATGTGACTGAGGAACGGCAGCGGGGTCGCAATGCTGCTGACCCCCGCTCCGTCGAGGTCAATCCGGACGCTGATGTCAGTCTCGCGGGTCTTGCGCTGGGCGACGGCTTGGCGGGTCATGGGGCGAAATCCTCGATTCTCCAGGTTCCGTCCTCGCGAACTAGCTCGATTGAGGGGGGGGCGCCAAGTTCAAGGCTGGCACGGTCCCCGTACTCGGTCAGTCGACCCGAGGAAAGCGCGCTGCGAAGTCGCTCAAGCTGAATCGCCACGTTCTCTTTTTGGGGTCCTTCCCAGGCGACTCGCAGGCGCTCGGCGTCGAGGCCGGGACGGAGCGCGTTCGGTGTGAAGCGAACGAGAATATCGTAGCGGCGCGCAGCTGCCGCCCGCAGAAAGCTCTCCACCGCGAGGCGGGGCTCCTGTTGCGGGTAGGGGTTCAGACTGTCCGCGGTGAGCAGCCACTGGCCATTGACCCGCTCAAATCTCAGCGGCGTTCCGTCTGGGGCTTGCCACTCTGCTTGCAGCTTACTCTGGCGCCCGGGCCTGCGCAGGGCCTTGGCAAGCGCGCGGACGGCCAGAGGAGCCCGCTGAAACTGGGCAGCGAACTGCTCGTAGGGGAGCATTCGACGCGTTTCTTCGTCGAGCAGTCCCCAGGCCAGGCGGCTGTCTCCCGACTCCAGCGCATTGGCGTAGCGGGTAACGGCGTCCTCCGGGCGATTGGCGCGCTCCGCTGAACAGCCGAGCGCGAGCCAGGCGGTCGTGGCAAGGAGCCGGATCAGCGAGCCCATGGTTGGCGCGTTACTACCATGGGGGGCCAGACCTGAGCGAACTGTCGACCGATGGG
This sequence comes from Polyangiales bacterium, assembly GCA_038207155.1. Taxonomy (GTDB): domain Bacteria; phylum Myxococcota_A; class Polyangia; order Polyangiales; family Polyangiaceae; genus FEN-1139. The sequence goes on along the minus strand of JBBRAB010000005.1, from coordinate 183,169 downwards.
GTGTAAACACCCGCAATCGGGGGGCGGCCATCCGACTTGTTGAAGCCAGGCTCACAGCGCAGTATGCATGCACTCTTGGTGCTGAGATGACATCGGAACGACCCGCCCCCCTCATGCAGCCAGTGCCAATCTTGGCACTGCGCAACTCAGTGCTCTTTCCGATGTCGGTCGCTCCCGTCAACGTCGGGCGAGCTCGCAGCGTGCGCCTCGTCGAGCATCTGGTCGATCAGGGGGAAGCCCTCGTTGGGGTGGTGACACAACGTCACGCCGACACGATCGAGCCCACCTTCGAAGACCTGTATGAAATCGGGACGTTGGCGCGCATCGTCAAAGTGATTCGTCTGGGTGAAACCAACTACAGCGTGGTGCTCAACGGGATCGCGAGGTTTCGTATCGTAGGGGCGCAGAAGCTTGAGCCCTTCATGCAGGCGGATTGTGAACGGCTGAGCGAGACCGGCAAGTCCGTTCCCCGGCTCGTCGAGCTCGGGGAACGGCTGCGTCGGTCGACGCGCGAGATGCTCGCGATGCTTCCGGATCTGCCTCGTGAGACCTCCACCATCCTCGACAACGTGCGTGAGCCCGGAGCTCTGGCGGATCTGATCGCGTCGAATTTTCCTGAAGAGCACGCCTCGATCGCCGCTCGCCAGGAGGTGTTGGTCGCGACGGATCTACCCAAACGCGTTGAGCTCGTGATGGGCATGGTGGAGCGCCAGCTCGGGATCCTCAAGGCCAAGCGTTCGCTACTTGTCGATGACCTTGGCAAGGGGCAGCGCGACATCGTGCTGCGCCAGCAGCTGCGCACGATTCGCGATGAGCTCGGCGAGTCCGGTGAAGACGACGAGCTGGACGGACTCCGGGAGCGGCTGGACCGCGCGGGGATGCCTGAGGACGCTGCCAAGATGGCGAGCAAGCAGCTCCGCCGACTGGCGTCGATGCCGCCTCAATCCTCGGAGTACCAGGTCGCGCGCTCGTATATCGAATGGCTGGTCGATTTGCCCTGGTCGCACACCACGCCGGATCGCGTGGACGTGGCCGAGGTGCGGCGTTGTCTCGAGGAGGATCACTTCGGACTCGAACAGGTCAAAAAGCGAATCGTGGAGTTTTCTGCGATTCGGCAACTGCGGCGTGACAAAAAAGGGCCGATCCTGCTGTTCATCGGGCCTCCGGGCGTCGGAAAGACCTCGCTCGGGCGCAGTATCGCGCGGGCCATGGGGCGCAAGTACGCGCGCGTCGCGCTCGGCGGCGTGCGTGATGAGGCCGAGATTCGCGGGCACCGCCGCACCTATGTGGGGGCGCTGCCGGGTCGGATCATTCAGGCGCTCAAGAAGGTGGGCTCGCGCAACCCGGTGTTGGTGCTCGACGAGATCGACAAAATGGGAGCGGATATGCGGGGTGATCCGGCCTCGGCCCTGCTCGAGGTGCTCGATCCCGAGCAGAACGAGACGTTCGTCGATCACTATATCGACACGCCGTTCGATCTCTCCAAGGTGCTGTTCCTGGCCACGGCCAACAGCTACGCCGGGATCCCCGAACCGCTGCAGGATCGTCTCGAGATCATCGAGGTCCCGGGCTACACGCGCGACGACAAGTTGGGGATCGCGGGGCAGTTCCTCGTACCTAAGCAGCTGCGTGAGCATGGCCTCACTGTTGAGCAGCTGTCATTTCAGCCAGAGGGCTTGGCCGCGATCGTCGATCTTTACACGCGTGAAGCAGGCGTCCGCGGCCTCGAGCGGGAAATCGCGGCGGTCTGTCGCGGGGTCACCGTGCGCGTGGCTGACGGCGAGACGATCGAGGGACTTCAGGTCACGCCCGAGCTGCTCGAGCAAATCCTGGGTCCGCAGAAGGTGCTTCCGGAGCTCACCGAGCGCATGTCGAGTCCGGGCATCGCGCTGGGGCTCGGGGTGTCTGGGGTCGGAGGGGACCTCCTGTTCGTGGAGGCCACCCTAATGCCGGGCGGTGGCAAGGTCCATCTCACGGGCAAGCTTGGGCCCGTGCTCAAAGAAGCCGCCACGGCGGCGATCAGCTTCGTGCGGTCACGCGCAGAGTCCCTTGGGCTCTCACCCGAGTGGCTACACAAACGCGATCTGCACGTTCACGTCCCCCGTGCACGCGCCACCTCGGATGCCGCGGGCGCAGGGCTGGCGGTTTTTGCGGCAGTGGCCTCTGGCGTGCTCCAACGCTCGCTGCGAACGGACGTCGCCTTGGTCGGCGAGATCACCCTGCGAGGTCGCGTGCTTCGCGTCGAGCATCTCAAGGACATGCTCCTGGCGGCGCACCGCGCCGGGGTCGCCCGAGTGGTCATCCCGAGCCAAAATCGACGTGATTTGGACGAAATCCCGGCTCAAATCCTCAGTCAGCTTGAGATCGTGAGTATCGACCGCGTCGACGAGGTGCTGAGCTGGGTCCTGGCGTCCCCGAAGCCGCCCGAGGACGAGTCGGAGAGCGACGAGCTCGACCAGTGAGCGCCGCAGCGCGGCAGGGGCAACCCGTCGTCACGCGTGACCGGCTCAGGCGGCTGAGCGCCAGGGTGCTCGCGGCCTTGTCGGTTGCCCCAGGGATGGCCCGTCGTCTTGCCGCTCGGCATCCGGGCCCCTGCTGGGTGCTCGGCAGTTGCCTTTTGCTCGCTGGGCTGCCTGGTTTTCGCGGACCTGGCTACGCGTCCGCGCTGCTGCTCGGCCTGCTGCTTCCGGCACCGCTCGGAGCGCTCACCGCACGAGAAGTCAGTCGGCGTCGCTCTGGTGAAGCTGCCAGCACGCTGGCTCACGGCCTCCAAGTCGGCGCTCTCCGCGGTTTCTTGCACGCCGGACTCGCGGTCGTGCTGCTTGTCATGCTTGGGGTCACCACTGGACTCTGCGAGCCGCTCGGGGATCTCACGCTGGTTCTGCTCGGACCCGGTGTCGGCCTGCTGCTTGCCTCGATGCTTGGCGGCGCGGCGGGCGTCCTGGCTGAGCGGTTGGGAACGCGACTTGGTTGGTCGCCGCAGCGTGTGCGCCTGGTCGCGACCCTACTTGGGCTAGCGGGACCCCTGGCGACGGCAGCCTGGGCCGTCAGCGGTTTTTATGGCGGACCCAGCGTTTTTGTCTTCGATCCCTTCGTCGGCTTCTTCGCGGGAACGCCGTACGACACGGGGTTTGATCCGGTGCCGAGGCTGCTCGCTTATCGGGCCGGTACGCTGGGTGTTCTGCTCGCGCTCGCGGCGCTGGCTCGTCTGAGGCTCGAGGGGCATACCTGGAGAAGTCGTGGCCCTGATGGAGTCTTGCTCGGCGCGGGAATGCTCCTGGCGGTCGGAATTTACCTGGCCGGACCAACGCTTGGACACCGCACGAGTGAGCGCGACCTGCAGCTTGGTCTTGGCAAGCACACCCAAGTGGGACGCTGTTCGATTTGGTTCGAGCGCAATCTGCCGCGGGTGTCGGCTGAGCGACTCGGGCGCGACTGTGACGCCTGGCTCAGGCGGCTTGATGGGTCACTCGGGCTGAGTTCCCCGTCCCAGGTGACGGTCTATGTGTTTTCCGGCCCCGAGAGCAAAGAACACTGGATGGGCGCTGGGCGAACTCAGATCGCCAAGCCCTGGCGCAGGGAGATCTACCTCAACGGTATCGACTACCCGCATGGGGTGATGGGCCACGAGCTTGCCCATGTGGTGGCGGGCCGCGTGGGGCAGGGCCCGTTTCGAATCGCGGGAAGGGTGCTCGGCTTGCTCCCCGATCCCGGGCTGATCGAGGGGCTGGCGATGGCGCTCGCGCCTGACGAAGACGACGACCTACCGCCACAGCGGCTGGCCGCTGGACTCGACGCCCTCGGGCGCTTTCCTCCCCTTTCGCGCCTGTTCGGCCTCGGGTTTGTCGCTGAAGAGAGTCGCAGCGCGTACACGGTGGCGGGCGCCTTCGTGGACTGGGTTGGCGCCAAGTACGGTGGGGCTGTGATTCGCGCTTGGTACGGCGGAACGCCGCTCGAGCTATTGACGGGGCGTCGTTTGGCCAGTCTCGAGGCGGAATTCCGAACAGCGCTGAGACGCCAGCCGTTGAGCGCGCAAGAGCTGGCGCTCGTGTCGGCACGCTTCGCGCGGCGGGGCGTCTTTTCTCGGCGCTGCCCTCATGCGGTCGATCGAGCGCTGGCTCGCGCAGACCAGGCCATGGCGGACGAAGAACCGCTGCGCGCCTGTCAGGACTACGCGCAGGCAAAGCGTCTCGACCGGAGCGAGGTGCGGGCGAGCTTTGGGCTGGGCAACTGCGCCGCGGCTGCAGGTCAGCTGCCGGTCGCCGAGAGGGCGCTCGCGCAGCTGGCGTCCGATGCAAGCGTGCCGCAGCTGGTGGGGCAGGATGCTCGCGAACGGCTCGCGGACTTGGCGCTCCTCTCGGGTAAACTCGAGGCCGCCAAGTCAACCTACCTTGAGCTGGCGGCGGCCACGCTCGAGGTGGACACCAAGCGACGATTGCTCGTCAAGGCGGCCGCGCGCAGCGGGCTCTCGGCTCAAACCCTGGTTGCTCTGCTGGTCGACCCGCGCCCCTGGGATGAGTCCTTGGACCTGCTCTACCGCTGGAGCAGGCTTGAGCCAAACGACGCGCTGCCGGACTACCTGCGCGGTCATAATCTGCTCGGACGAGGGGCGCTCGAGCCCGCGCGCGGCGCGCTCGAAGAATCAGCGCGCCGCCCTCAGGGCTTGCTCGAGGTCGAGGTCGAGCGCCTGCGCGACCAAGTGATCGCCGACTGCGCGGTCCACGCGGTGGACCAAGCGCGCGAGCACCTCGAGGCGTATCTCAGCCATCCTGGGCAACCCGAACCCCGTCGTCGCGGGCTGGTGGCGCTCTTTGAGCGCTGCTCGGGACAGGGGACAGCGCCGCTCTGGCCAGAAATCGGTCCCGCGGCAGCTGCGGCCAAGGCGCGCCGCGCACGGCCCGCTGGCGAGCGAGGGGCGCTGCCTCAGAAGCGCGCCTCAGGTGCGGACGCTCCGCTGGTCGCGAGTCGGCTGCCCCTCGCTACCGCTTCGCCGTCTGCGAGCTCCGTCGGCTCTGCAGCGGCCGCGACGGCGGCGTCAGCGACGACGGGCAAGGGGAGTCTGACCTGGGATGCCGCTCAGCTCAGTTGTCCGAGCGACATGGGCGCCGTTGCGGGCGGCGAGTTTTGGGTGGGTTCTGCGGGCACCGCGTTCAGTCCTGAAGAAAGCCCTCGCTTTCGCACCAGGGTGGCCTCGTTCTGCCTCGAAACTCAGGAGGTCTCGGTCGCCAGCTATCAGAGCTGCGTCGCGTCGGGGCGATGTCAGCCGGCAGGCAAGCAGTCAGTCTCGTGCAACGCGCGTTACGACGACCGTGGAGAGCACCCGATCAACTGCGTGACTTGGGATCAGTCCCTGGCCTACTGTAACTCGCTGGGCCGCCGGCTTCCCTCGGAGGTCGAGTGGGAGTATGCCGCTCGTGGTGGCGCGGCCTACCTCAAGTACCCCTGGGGAGAAGCGTCGCCTGACGGGCGCGCGTGCTGGAAAACGCACCAGACCTGTCCCGGTCGGCAGTTTGGTGCGGGTGCCTACGGACTATTCGACATGAGCGGCAACGTCTGGGAGTGGACCTCGAGCGATTTTGGCGATTACCCATTTTCCGCAATGGAAGGGGAAACCAAGGTGTATCGGGGAGGAAGCTGGAGTCGTCGTTTCGAGAAGTGGATGCACCTGAGGCTCCGCAATCGCTGGTCGCGCGACTCTCAGGGCGCTCACCTCGGCCTGCGCTGCGCGTTCACACCGAGCGAGGTACCTTGCCCGTTTGAACTCGACGCCAAAGGGAAATGCCGATTCGAAGTGATGGAGACGGACTGCCCCAAGGCGGAACCCTGGAACGGGCAACGCTGCGCCAAGCGCGGCTCGCCGCTTTGCCTGTCCGGGAGCCACAGTGTTGAGGGCCATGGTTGTGTCAATGACCACCATGCCGGGGGCGCGGTGGGCCCGCTCGACATCGCGGCCGTCATCGACAGCCGGTCACCTCAGATGGACAGCGACTGCCAGCGCAATCAGCCCAGTCGTCCAAGCGCCCATCGCCTCAGCGCCGGCAGTCACCCCGCTCGCAATGCCTGGGGACGCGCCCACGGCTGCAAGAACCGCGATGTTGGGGTCGGTTGGAACTCGGTCTGTTGCCCCTGACCGGCTCTCGACCAGGGTGCCTTGCTGCGGTAAGGGTGGGGGGCCATGCGACTATTTGGTGTTGTTCTTTGCCTCGGTTCCGTTCTCGCGGGCGCGCTTGGTTGTGCGTCGCACGCCCCTGTCGCGTCGTCCGCTCCGCCAGCTCACGCCGGTGACCGAGCGCCTGCTCCACCAGCTCACGCCGGTGACCGAGCGCCCGACGCGAGCCCCGCGCCAGGCGGCACGCCAAGCGCGTCCGGCACGCCGGACCAAGCAACTGCTGGCTCGGCTGCGCCCGCGGCAGCCGCACCTGCGCCTGTCGGCGGGACCGAGCAGCTGCCTTCGGGCCTGGTGGTTCGAACGGCCCTCGTGGGCGGCCCTGGCCCTGGCCCCGAGTTTCCCAAGGGCAGCACGGTGCTCCACATCGGGGATTCGTTCGCAGGCGCGCTCGGGCTTGAGCTCGACAAGGAGCTGCAGCGGCGCGGGGTGCGGAGCATCCTGCGGTACGAGACGGCGACTTACATTCCGACCTGGGCCTGGGATCAGAAGCAGAAGCTCCCGGTGCTCCTCGACCAGTTCAAGCCGGATCTGGTGCTGATCAGCCTGGGTGCCAACGAGCTTGAGAATCCCGAGCCCGAAAAGCGGATCCCGACCATTCGACGCTTGGTCGAGCGCCTGGGTGGCCGGCCCTGCGTGTGGGTGGCGCCGGTGCTCTGGGAAGGGGCTCGGCCGCAGCTGCTGGCGATCATTCGGGAGAATATCGCGCCGTGCGTCTACATGGACCAGAACGCCTTCATCGCGTCGATGCCGCGCGCACGCGACAAGATCCATCCCAAGATGGAGGTGCGGGCAGATTGGGCTGAAGTCACCGCGCGTTGGCTTGCGTACCATCGGCGCCCAGAAGCCCAGCGCCCGTTCGCGATCGCACCGTGAACGGCCGTACAATCTGAGGCGCCAAACGGATTTCTCCTTGCGCGAGGGGACTCGAGACGATAACTAATCGCGCCTTGAACGACGGCGGTAACGCCGAATCGTCCCAAGGGACCCTCCAGGTCTATTGGGGTGTCGTCTAACGGTAGGACTACGGATTCTGGTTCCGTCTATTGGGGTTCGAATCCCTGCACCCCAGCTTAGGTCTCCGAATTCCAGAGCGGATACCATTGGCCCCATCGTCTAGCGGTTAGGACATCGGCCTCTCACGCCGGTAACACGAGTTCAAATCTCGTTGGGGTCACCCAGAAGAGTGACAAAGTGAGCACGCCAGAGTCGAAAGACCCTGGCGTGAAGCGTTTTGTGGGTCTGAGTTTTGTTGGCTCGTCGTGCATCCGTGAGGTGCGGTCACGAGCCGGCAAATCCGCCCAGAGCTGCTCCCGAACCCGCGTTACAGTTCGGCGCGAGAGCGGCGCCATCGCGATGTCCTGCGCGTACCGGGACGCGGCGTAGCTCTGCGAGAGCGGCGGCATCCACGAGAGCGCGCACGGGGGACTGCGGCGTAGCTCTGCGCCACTCCGAGCGTCCCCCTGCCAACTCCATTCTGCTTAGTTGACATAATGTATATTATGCGAACCAAGCCCAAGGGGTAATTGCGGACAAACGCCGAGCAAGCGCTTCTGCCGTCCGAGTCTCGCTGCGCTTCGGCGAGCCCGCAGTTAGTCCTGCGCGGCGCGCCAAAGAGGCGTCTGCACACGGCGCTCAGTCAGCTGAGCGAGTCGCAGCCACGGCGTGGCGAGTCGCAGCCACGGCGTGGCGAGTCGCAGCCGTGCGCACATCGGACTCGTTGACTACCAGCTCTGGCTGGTGGTCAGCGGACGAGCGCCGAACTCGATCTCGTTTGGTTCGGCTGACGGAGCGTGACCCGGTCGCCCCACGTGGAGCGCCAGGAGATTTCCGGCGTTGGTCAGCACGAAAGCACGCTGCCCCTGACCCGCGACGAGAGCCGAGACGCCATCGGTCAGGTGCACTCCGTCAATCACGCGCCCGTCGAGCGGCGACAAGAGAAACAGGCCGAGCTGTGACGCGGACGCCAGCAGTGCGCCCCCGAACGGCACCGGTCCGGCAATGCCGCCCGCGGGTAGCTTCGTTCGCCAGAGTTCAGCGCCTGACTCAGGGTCGAGCGCCCAGAGGCCAGTGGTGCCCGTGGCCGCGATCAGGAGCTTGCGCGCAGGCAGCGCGGGGCCGCCGTCGCGAGCAGGATGCGCCGCTTGGCGCCAGAGAATTAGCTCGGTGGCGCCGGTGACAGCCGGGTTCGACCACACCTGGGTTCCCGAGTCCGCGTCGAGCGCGAACAGGCCACCCTGAATGCTCGCGACGTAGATGACCGGCGAACCGTCGAGCTCGTCAGCGACGGGCGTGGTGTCGACGTCGAGGTACTCGTTTTGCCCGATGCTCTCGCTATCCGTTACTAGATCGACCGGTTGCCAGCGTTCCGCCCCAGTGCGGGCGTCGTACGCTACGATCGTGCCGTCACTGAAGCCGGCGTAGACCTTGCCGCGCCACACGAGAAGTCCGGAGTGCCCCGAGATCTCCATGCCCATGGCGGGAGACCGATGCTGGGTCCAGAGCAATTTTCCCGACTTCGGATCCAGCGCCAGGATCGTGTCGTTGGCGTTGATGGCGTAGAGAATGCCGCCGGACAAGACCGGACGTCTGAGCACCTCAGCGTTCGAAGCGAATCGAAACAGCAGCTGTCCATTGCTCGCGTCGACCTTGTAGAGGGCTCCATCGGCCGCGCCGAAATAGAGGGCCCCCGAGGCGGCATCGTAGAGCGGCGCGCTCTGAACTGGGCCGGCGGCTTCGAAGCGCCAGAACGTCCCGCCCGTCAGCGCATCGAGGCAATACAGCCCGTTATCAGCAGAACCAACAAATAGCCGCTTGCCCTTGGCGTCGATTTCCGCCCGACCGCGCTGATAGTCCTCACCGAAACGGCGAGAGCCAGCCATCACTGGAACGCGGTACTCGACCTGGATCGAACCACTCGGATGGGTGACCCAAAGAGGCTGCTCGGCATGCGCGCCCACGCGCAACGTCTCGCATCCGAGGGTCGAAGCGAAGCAGCAGAGCGCCAGGGTGCTCAGGGCGAGCGATTTCTTCACTGCGTGCCTGCGGGGCTCGAGGACTCCAGGGGTCCGGTGCTGAGCGGAGCTGGATCGCCTGCCGGTGCGGCAGGTGGAACCTCGGTTGGGCCCGCCGGCGCTTGCCTCGGTAGCTCCACCGGCTGCGCGTTAGCCGGGATCGGCTGGCTGGTCTTGAGGTTCTTGAGCATCCGCTCAAGCTCCCCCTGACGCGAAGCGCCGGGCGCGATCTGCTCGTGCAGCTGACCCACCATGCGAGCGAGGAACCCCTCGCCTCGCTCCGTGTCCGACTTCACCCGCTCGTCAAGACGCTTCATGAGCGGCGTCAGCTCGTCCTGTTTGCCCTTCGCGAGCAGCAGTCGTGCCTCGTGATACATCCCATAGGCCGACGCGTTGCCGACGCCTTCGAGACCCGCGAGCTCCTTGAAGGTCTGCAGGGCAGCATCACGCTCGCCCTTGGCTTCTTGGCAGAGTCCGATGCCTTCGAGAGCGCGAGCCGACACATCCGGCATCGTCCGCAGGAGCTCACTGCCGCGTGCGGTTCGATAGCGCTGAAGGGCTTCGTCGAATTTCTTCTGATCGTAGAGCAGCCCAGCGAGCGAGAACTCGGCGAAGGAGGCCGCGCTCGACTTCGGGAGGTTCTTGACGGTCGCGCGGTAGCCCTGCTCCGCTGCCGAGAGGCGCGCCTCCTCGGACGGAAAGGAATTGGCGGCTTCGGGAAGACTCAGCCCCAGCATCGCCTCGGCGCTTGATTTCGGAGCGACGGGACGCATCTCAGCTTCCAGCCCCTGCATCAGGGCGTCGCCGTTCTTGGCGGCCTGGTCGACCCGATAGTAGTTGTAGCCCTGGTAGCCGAACCCGAGCACGACTCCGCCAACAATCACGTACTGGGCCCAGTAGAAGTTCTTGCGGACCCAGTCGCTTGCCACGTGGGTCGTGCGCACGAACAGATCGTCCATCCGTTCGGAGGCATCGAGGCCCGCTGCGGCGGGGCGCCCACGGGTGCTCTCCTCTCGCTGGGCTCGGCGCTCTGCTGCGGCCTGTTCGCGCAAGCGCGCGTTTCGATCGCGCACTAGCTCGACTGCGGTAGGTTCAACCTCGGGCTTTTCAGTCGCCGAGGTCTCACCCTGTTTCGCTCGGCGCTGCGCGCGTCGCGTCTCCTGATCGTTCTCGTCTGCCACCGCGGGGCGCTATACCACGGGATCGCGGTTGCGCCGGAATGAATGCACAACTCGACGCTTGCTCAATCACTCTGGTCTTCCGGACGCGGGGTCCACGCCTGGGGCGGCGGAGGCGGGAGCTCATCAGACAGCGGCAATATTGCCAGGGCCTCGAGGCGCAGTCCCGTCGTCGCGAACACCCTCACCTCGACGGTCGAGCCTGGTCGCCAGCGAAAACTGTCCGGGAGCGTCTGGACGTACTCGTCGGAGCGGGCCTTTTCCGGACAGACGAAGGTAATAAAGTTGTCACCAAGGAATTCATGTTTAGATTCAGCTACTTGCAGGCTCTTATTTGAAGTATTACCTGAAGCCTGGCTCGGGATTCCGATCCGAATCTCCCCGGTCCCTTTTCCTTCAGCGGTTACTCGAATGATCGCTCGCAAGTGTTGAATATTGCCGAGTTTAGGTACCACGATTTGAATCGTGGTACCGAGCCGAGCTGTGTCCCCAAGCCGGCCTAGCTCCCGGGGCTTCGGCCCACCGATGTGTTCAAGGATCCCCGCCTTCTGAGCGAGCCCAAGACCGCCGGGCAGTGGGTCAGGTACGCCGAGGAAGCGTACCAAGGGGCGAGCGAGCTCCTCCTTGGACTTGAGCTGGACGAGCGCCTTGCCCAGCGCCAGGCGGGTGCCCTGGTAGCGCTCTTCAGCGAAGGCATGCAGCAGTGGCCCGCGGGCGGACTCGTCACCGAGTTCGGCCAGCGCCTCGGCGATATACGGCCTCAGACGCAGATCTGGCAAGCGCGCCAGGAGCGCCGGAACCGCATCGCGGTCGCGCAGCTTAGCCAGCGCAACCAGCAGCTCGCGAGAGCGCGAGAGGCTCCTAGGCTCGTCACTCTTCCACCAGTTGAGCAGGACCTGAAACCCTCGCGGATCTCCGACCTCGGCGAGCGCTAGGGACGCGAGTCGCTTGAAGGTTGGGTCGTCGCTGGCGGCAAGATCGAATACTAGCGGCGCGCCCTGCCCCAGGCGGGTCAAGGCAAGCGCGGCCCAGGAGCGGACCAGGCGATCCTCGTCGCGGCCGAGGGCCAACAGCAGCGCGGCCACCGTGCTCTCGCGGTGGAGCTCGAAGAGCAACTCTGCTGCCTTGCGACGGATAGTGACCTCGGCGTCGTCGAGCAGGGCCGCAATCTCTTCGGCTGCGTCCGTGTCTCCCGAGATGCCTCGCATGATCGGGGCGGGCCAGCCGCGCCCCTCGGCCCGGAGCCCGCGCGCCTCAAACCGACCGTGGGACGCACTGAGCTCGCGTTGTCGCTGCCGCATGGCCTCGAAGCGCTCCCGACGACTGTCGGAAAGGTCGTCGAGCTCCCCGGGATCATGGGCAATGTCGTAGAGCTTGCAGGCCCCGAGCTGACGCGCGCAAATCAGGCGAAGGCTGCCTTCCGCCAGGAGAACCTGTTCGTCCGTCTCCGCGAGGGCCAGCCCCTCACCCGAGGCACGTTTGCCCATCAGCAGCTCTCCCAGATCGCGTCCCCTCAGGCGCGGGGGGCGCGGGATCGTCATGGCAGACAACATCGTCGGGAGCAGATCAATGGTCTGGACTGGCTCGGCGACTCGATGAGTTGGGAAGAGTCCCGGCGCGTTGACAATCAACGGAACCCGGATCTGTTCCTCAAAGACGCTGGTGCCGTGATAGCGCCCGCCGTGATCCCCAAACTCCTCCCCATGGTCAGCGCTCAGAACCACGATCGAGTTCGGACGCCTGGCGCGAAAGCTCTGGACCAGTTTGCCAACCGCAGCGTCCGTCGCACGGATCTCCGAGTCGTAGCGATCGATGTCGCGCTCGCCGAAATCATGCTCCTCGTGCTTGAGGTAGGGCTCGTGGGGCGAAAACAGATGAACCCAGACGAACAGTCGCTGGTGCGCCGGTTGGCTCTTCAGGTAGCGCTCTACCTGGCCGATGCGTGCGTCTCCTTCCAGGAACTCCACCTTGCGATATTCGAACCCGAGGTAGTTCTTCGAGAACGCCGTAAAGCGCTCCCCATCGATAAAAAACACCGCTGGTGGATAGAAACCCGCCGTTTTTACCCCATACTGGCGAACGAGACTGGCCCAGGTGTCCGAGTCTTCTGCCGCGCCTTGGAGCAGCAGCGGGCGCATGTACTTGCCCGTCATCATCGACGTGACAGAGTACGAGGTGTGCGGAGTGGGCGCGTAGGCTCGCTCGAAGGTGACGCCAGCGCTCGCGAGCGCATCGATGCTGGGACTCGTGGGACGGCCGTAGCCGTAGAGCCCGAGGTGATCGGCGCGCAGCGCATCGATCGTAACGAGCAGTAGGTCGCGCTCACCCAACGAAAATGCCGGGCCGCCCGTGCTTACCACCGGCGCTCCGCAGTTGGCCTCGTGACTGTCCTCGTCGCAGACCGCCTCGAGGGGCGGCGGAGGCGCGAGGCGCGCCGCGAGCGCCACGGATTGACCGAGTAGCGGCGCACTCTCAGCGAGCAGCCAACGGAAATTGTCGAAGGTCGACAGGTGCCGGGCACCCACGGGCGCCAGCGCGGCGAGCGCGACCAGTCCGAGCAGCAGCAGCGCGGCGCTGCGCCCAGGTTTTCGGCCAAATGTGGTGGTCTTTACGGCGTGCAGGACGCCGGGCGCGAGCGTCAGTGCCACCAACGCTAGCCCGAGGTGAAATGCCGGGTAGAGCCGCACCAGGACGAAACGATTGGCCAGCTCACAGAGCAGGAGCAGCGCCGCCACGCCCACGGCCCAGCGGCGCGGATGCCGGCTGGCCGCAGCCACCAGCCAAGGCCAGAACCACCAGATCAGCATCCCGACGCCAGCGGCTAGACTCGTCGCGAAACCGAGGCGGACCCCAAGCGTTGCCAGGTGCCGACCGCCGCCCACTCCGTAGGCTACAGAGCCGAGAGCGAAGGTTGCCAGCACGGCCGCCGCGGCGCGCCGAGCCCACCCGGGCTCAAACAGCGCCCAGGCCAGACCGGCGGCGGCTCCGAGAAACCCGGCCACCGGGAACGCCAACGGGACGAGCCCCATGACGCCGTGCTGGACCTCCCAGACGCTCGTGAGCTCGCGGTGACGCAGCGTCAGGACCGCGATTCCCTCGGCCGTCACGAGGCCCAAGCCTGCGACGGCACCGCGCAGGACGCGATGCCCGAGTGAGCTGCTCATGCCAGGCTGCTCAGCCGAACTCAACGTGGGTGATCTCGTAGGTCCGGGAGCCTCCGGGGAGCTGGACCTTCACCTCGTCGCCGATTTCCTTGCCGATCAGCGCTCGTGCGAGCGGCGCGGCGATGGAAATGGTGCCGTCTGCGATGCTCGCTTCGTCCGCGCCGACGATCTGATAGGTCACCTGTTCGTCGGTGGACAGGTTCAGGAGCCCAACCTTGGCGCCGAACCTCACCCGGGTGCCGCTCAGTGTGGCCGGATCGATCACCTCAGCTCGCGAGAGCTTGTCGGCCGTGTCCTTGAGCTGGGCTTCAACCATCCCCTGGCGTTCTTTGGCAGCGTGATACTCCGCATTTTCGCTGATATCACCGTGCTCGCGCGCAGTTTCGATGTCCCGCGCAATCCTCGGGCGCTCTTCCTTGAGGTGCCTAAGAAGGTCTTTCAACCTCTGGGCGCCCTTGGGGGTCATCGGGACTTTTTCGACCTCAGCCATTGTCCACTCCATTTACCCCAACCACCACGCGGGGCAACAGTCCCTTGCCTTCGAGTCCGGATGCCGCTAGCACGAGGCCCCGTGATTCCTCGCTTGCCCCTCCTGGCTCCCCTCGCCCTGGTCTTGGCCCTCGGCTGCGGCGGGCGACAGCCCGGCGCCAACACGCCCCAGAAGTACCAGGAGAACGCTCGCCGCGCCTACGCGGCGGCGCTCGTCGAGTTTGAGGACCGCGACTGGCAAGAAGCCACGAGCATGTTTGATTCGCTCAAGCGCGAGTACACCTACTCGCGCTTTGCGCGACTCGCCGAGCTGCGACTCGCCGATATCGCTTACGAACAGGCGAAATTCCCCGAGGCGGTCACGGCCTACCGCACCTTTTCGCACGACCATCCGAACGACGCCGAGGTGCCGTACGCGCGTTTTCGCGTTTGCAAATCGCTGTTCGAGCAGGTTGGCGACACCATCCTCCTGCCGCCGCAGGAAGAGCGTGAGCTGGCGCCGGCTATCGACGCATTTGGGGCGCTCAAGAGTTTTCTTACGGACTATCCGCGCAATGAGCACAGTCCCGAGCTCACCTATCTGCTGGCCGTCATCACAGGGACGCTGGCGCGCCACGAGCTCTACGTCGCTCGCTTCTACCTGACCCAGGACAATTTCGAAGCCAGCGTGGCGCGTTGCCGCTACATGCTGGAGTCCTATTCCGGGTCAGGCCTCGACGCCGAGGCCTGGGTCCTGCTTGGCGAGACGTACCTCAAGCTCAAGCGGGTCGAGCAGGCGCGCGAAGCGTTCCAACAGGTCTTGACGCTCTACCCGGACAGCGCGTTTACGCGTCCCGCCAAGAATTTCCTCGAGCACGCGGCCACGCTTGAGCGCAAAAACTAACGCCCTCGGGCGCGGTCCGAGTGATTCTTGCTTCCCCTGACACGCGGGGCGGATAGACTCGGCGCGGCTTATGGTGGATTCAGTGCAAGAAGTGGGTACCGTCGGTGAGGCGCCGACCGTCCTCGTGGTGGACGACGAGCGAAATATTCGGCGCGCCCTCGATCTCGTGCTCGTCGGCGAGGGCTATCAGGTGCTCGAGGCTGAGAGTGCGGAGCGAGCGTTGGAGATTCTCCATCAACCGAATCAGCCCGTCGATCTCGCCATCTTCGACCTCAAGCTTCCGGGCAAAAGCGGCCTAGAAGCCCTGGCGGAGCTGCGGCAGGACGAAGCAACGCGGGACCTCCCGGTGATCGTGATCAGCGGACATGCCACGGTCAATGATGCGGTGGCGGCCATCAAACTCGGGGCATCTGATTTCTTTGAAAAGCCCCTGAATCGCGAGCGCGTGGTCGTCAGCGTTCGCAACTCGATTCGCACCGCGCGGATGAGCCGCACGCTCGAGCAGATGCGGGCAGAGCTCGAGAGCCGCTATGAAATGATCGGCACCAGCCCGCCGATGCAGCGCCTTTTTGAGGGAATCGATAAAGTCGCTCCGACTAAGGCCAGCGTGCTCATTACAGGGGAAAGTGGCACCGGCAAGGAGCTAGTGAGCCGCGCCATTCATCGACTGAGCCAGCGCAAGGACGCTCCCTTCGTCAAGGTCAATTGCGCCGCCATTCCGCGCGAGCTGATCGAGAGCGAGCTCTTTGGACACGAGCGCGGGAGCTTTACGGGCGCGCAGTCCC
Organism: Polyangiales bacterium; assembly: GCA_038207155.1. Lineage (GTDB taxonomy): Bacteria > Myxococcota_A > Polyangia > Polyangiales > Polyangiaceae > FEN-1139. Next base: position 167,490 of record JBBRAB010000005.1, on the reverse strand, counting down.
GCAAGCGCGGTTTTTTTGAGCAGGCCCACGGCGGCACGCTATTTCTGGACGAAATCGGGGACATGGACGGTGCGGCCCAGGCCAAGGTGCTGCGGGCGCTGCAGAACGGGGAGGTCGTGCGCGTCGGCTCCGAGCATGTCCTGCACGTCGACGTCAGGGTACTGGCCGCGACCAACAAGGATCTTTCCAAAGCCGTGCAAGCGGGTCAATTTCGTGAGGACCTGTTTTTCCGACTCGACGTCTTCCCGATTCGGGTCCCTGCCCTGCGTGAGCGCGCCGACGACATCACCCTGCTCGCGGAGTGCTTCGTACGAAGTTTCTGCAAGGAAAATGGCCTTCGGCTCAAGCGGGTTGATCCGGCAGTGCTCACTGCCCTCACGCGCCGCAAATGGCCGGGCAATGTGCGGGAGCTGAAAAACGTAGTCGAGCGAGCGGTCATTCTCTCGAGCGACATCATTACGATCGCGGATTTGCCCGAGGATCCACACGACAATCCGTTTGATGACGACTTGGATCTCCCGGTGACCTTCAGCTCGTCACCTCCTCCGCCGCGCGCCCCAATGGCGAGCGGTCTTGAGCTCGGCGAGTCGCGCCCGTCGTTGCGTGAGTACCGGGACGGCCTGGAAAAGGCCTACATCGCCGAGACTTTGGCGGCCTTTGACTGGAACATCTCCAAGGCCGCAGTAGCGCTTGGCGTCGAGCGCACCAATCTTCACAAGAAGATCCGCGCCTACGGCATCAAGCGGATCGACTGAGCATGGTAGATTGGCGCCAGCTGCGTCGCTCGCAGGGTTCACGCCGAGGCCTCGGCGAGCTCGAGCGACTCGACAGCCCTGGGGACTCGCCAGGGGTGCTCGCCCTACACGGCTTTGGCGGCAGTCCCGAGGAGATGCGGCTCGTGGTGGAGGCCGCTTCGGCGGCCGGGCTGCGCGCTTTGGCACCGAGTTTGGCCCGACATCATAGCAGCGAGGCCCTGGCTCAATCACGAGCCGAGGACTGGCTGAACGGTGCCCGTCAGGAGCTTTCGGGGTTTGGCGACGGGCAGCCGGTCATCCTGGTAGGAATGTCGCTTGGCGCCGTACTCGCGACCCAACTCGCTAATGAACTGCCCGAACGTGTTGTCGGGCTCGTTCTTCTGGCTGGGGCTTTTTGGCTGAAGTCTCCCCAGATTGCCTTGCCGCTTTCGCTTGTGGCGCGCCTGCCTGCGAGCCGTTGGGCCATGCCCAAGCCAGCGTCTGACATCCGCGAGCCTGCAGCCCGCGAAAACCACGTCAGCTTCGACTTGCAGCCGCTCTCGGCCGCTGCCTCGGTGTGGAGCGCTGGCCGCGGGTCAAGGGCGCTTTTGCCCAGCATCCGAGTGCCGACCTTGCTGGCTCATGGGCGATGGGATCGGCTCTGCCCGGTGAGCAACCTCGAACGCACCGCCGCCCTGCTCGGCACACGGGATGTGGTGAAGCTGCGACTCGAGCGCAGCGGGCATATCGTGACCCGCGATCATGACGCGCCCGAGCTAGGCGCTGCCATGACCCGCTTTTTTGAGCGTTTGCGGGCGCAATGCGCCCCTTGATGTCCGGGCCCGCGGGGAGTATCAGGCCGCTGCCGCTGCGGACGCGTCTTGTTCTACTGTCCTGTCGAGCCGTAGCCGCCGGCGCCTCGCGCGGTGTCGTCGAGGTTCTCGACGAGTTCAAGCTCGACGAGTTCATGCCGACTGATAACGAGCTGGGCGATCCGCATGCCGGGTTCGACGACAAATGGCGCTTGCCCGTGGTTGATCAGCACGACCGCCACCTCCCCGCGATAGTCGCTGTCAATCGTACCAGGAGCGTTGAGAACGGTCACTCCATGGCGTAGCGCCAACCCGGAGCGGGGGCGCACTTGGCCCTCGAAGCCGTTGGGGATCGCGAAAGCAAGGCCAGTCGGAATCAGTCGACGCTCCCCCGGACCCAGTGTCACTGACTCCCGAAGGTCGGCGGGGAGATCGAGACCGGCCGAGCCCGAGGTTTGAGCCGCAGGGAGCGCTCCTGTCGCGGAACCGACGCGTCGAACGAGTAGCTTGAGGGGAGTCATGGGGTCACCGGTCGGTCCTGCTCTGAGTCACTGGCCACGCGAAGCTGGTGGCGTTCAAAGATGTCCTGAGCCATGGCATCGAGGGTCTCGGCCTGTCGCCTGATTTCCTCATTGTGAGGGTAGCCGCCCGAGCCGAGCACGAAGGCGGAAAACGCCCGATAGCTGCGCGCGACCTCGAGCTCGTTACCAATCTCTTTGCAGAGCACGATCGAGCGCATGAAGTAGTCGACCACCTTGTCCTCGTGCCCCTCTCCCCAGGCGCCAGCGGCGGTGACCTCGGCGAGGGTGCGCAGCGCGATCGCCAGATGGGGCTTGCTGCGCACTTGGCCGAACAGGTCGACCGAGCGCTTGATGTTTTCCCGGGCGCGTCGCAGCTCGCCTTGCAGGAGGTAGGCCTTGGCCAGGGCGCGCAAGGCTTCAGCCAAATGAAGGCGATTTCCCAGCTCATCGCAGAGCTCTTCTGCCTGCTCGAGCACTCGAATCGCCAGGGTCGCGTCTCCGAGGTGGTAGTGGGTCACCCCGATGCGCGTCAGCAGTCCCGCGACGCGATTGCGTTCGCCGACCTCCTTGGCGAGCGAGTAGCCCTCTTCGAGTAGGTCGAGTGCGCGGTGCCAGTTCTCCGCGTCTTGCGCCAGTTCCGCCAGGTTGGCGAGGCTCTCGGCCATGCCCATCGTGTCGCCGAGCTCGCGACGCAGACCGAACGCTGCATCGAAGGCTTCGCGCGCTTTTTCAGGGCTTCCGTGGTCCATCCAGACCATCCCGATGTTGTTCAGGCTGAGCGCGATTCCGCGCCGATCTTGCAGTATTTTGCGGAGCGAGAGGGCGTCGCGCATAAACCCGAGCGCCTCTTCGTAGTCGCCTTGGATCCACAGCAATCGCCCAATATCGTCGCCGCTGGCCGCGATGCCGCGCTGGTCGGTTACGTCCCGAAAGAGCGCCAACCCGGCGTCGAGATGTCGCCGTGCGAGGGACAGGCTCCCGGTGTCGCGGTAGAGTCGTCCGATCCGGTTGTGGGCTGCCCCGCCCTTGGCGCGGCGTCCGAGACGGAAGGCCAGGTCGAGCATTTGGCGGAAGGCCGAGAGTGCTTCATCAGTCTTGCCGAGCTGCAGCAGGACGTCTCCGTGGTTGTGGAGGGCGTCGATGCGGCGCAGGGCGTCCGCTTCCCCGACCAACGCAAATCCTCGACCGTAGTACTCGTGGGCTTTGCGGGCTGCGGTGTTGCCCCGCGCCAGATCGGCCGCATCGAGGTAGAACTGGCCGGCTCGGCGCGTCGAACCGGTCTTTTCCAGGTGTTGCGCGAGGGTGGCGCAAGACTCTTCCTGGGTCCGAACCGTGAGCGAGGACTGGAGCCAGTCAGCGATTAGCTGGTGGTAACGACGTGCCGTGGTGGCCGCCGTGAGCGCCGCGATTCGCTCGCGCTCGAGGTTGTGCTTAAAGACGTACTCCGTGTCGCCAATCAGCGTGCTTTCCGGCAGCTGAAGGACGTAGTCGCGACGCTCGAGATCCTCGAGCATGCTCCGCAGATTCGCGATGTCCTGAATATCGGCGGGGTTCCAGAACTCAGGCGCCTCATGATCCATGCGCGACAGGGCCACCAGTCCCTGAAGCCAGAACACACTGCCCATGATGGCCGCCTGTTCGAGCAAACGGCGATCGGGCGGCGAAAGCGCGCCGATCCGCGCGGCGATGGCGTCTTCGACGGTCAGCGGGAGCCGCACGCTGACGAGCTTGTCAACGTTGACCCGCCAAGCCGGCTTGTCGAGTGAACTCGACTCGAGTTCCTCGAGCACTCCGGCATCGAGAAAGATGCGGACCATACGCTCGAGCAGGCCCGGGTTGCCGCCGGCCAGGTTGATCCCTGCCTCGACGAGGGGCTCGGGGGCGCCGCCGATACACGGGGTAAGCAGTCCCTCCATGATCTTGGCGGAATTCTCCTCGCTGACCCCCGCTAACTCATAGCGTTCATGGCGCGCCCCGCCGGCCTCAATCCAACCCGGTTCACGCTGCAGCAGTTCCGGGCGGGAAATGCACAGAATTAGCACGCGGCCCTTGAGCGTTCGCACGAGGTGCACCAGCAAAGCGAGCGAGTCCGCATCGATGTCATGCGCGTCGTCGATCACGACGCAGACTGGTTGGCGGCTGGCATCGGCCTCGATCAGGCGCCGCACGACCGCGCGCCCAAGTAGCCCGACTTCGGCGGGATCGCCGCTGACGGCCTCGGTGAGCGGGGTCGGAGGAAACGGTACGGCCACCAACTGTCCGACGATGTAGCTAACGTCGGCCACGTCGGTGTTTTCGAGCAGAGTGGCGAGCTCGGCCACGATTCGCTCTTGGCTCTCGGCCTGGTCAAGGCCGTCACTTAGGCCGAATCGATGCCGCAGCAGGCTACCGATCACCCCGTAGCCTGAGGCCGTGGTGCGTCGCTGGGTTCGATAGATTCGCCCAAATTCGGGTGAAATTCGGGTCAGCAGGCTCTCGGCGAGTCGCGTCTTACCGATGCCGGCGGGCCCAAGCAAGGTCACCACCTGGAGCCCGCGCTCGTGAACGCGACGCGCCACTGCCTCAAGCTCGTCGAGCTCACGCCCGCGCCCGATCATGGGTACCAGAGCCGTCGCGAGGGCTATTCGAGAGGAGTTCGAGACACGCATGCAGCCTCGATACTTGCCCCAGCTTGAGTCCCACTCAAGGCACCGAGGTCGATTCTCGCGAAATGGCGGCCGGCCGCTCAAGTATCCAGCCTGCAGTCGGCAGCCGATCCTGAATCTGTCCGCCCAGTCGCAAAGCGAAATTACCCTGGAATTGCAGGTTCGGCGTGGTGACGGGGTCGCTCGGACCAGCCCCCCTTGGTGAGACGAAACGAAGGATGGCGGAATGCTGCGCCCGGGGACCTGAATATACCGCCTCGGACGGCAAGTTCGGCTATGTTCGTGGTCCCGCCAGGCGCCGTCACCACGGCGTCAGCACCCAACCCTCTCCTAGATTGAGCGACTTGGTGAGCCTACCCGAAAAGACCCCACTCCAGACCCGCGAGGAGGACAAACGTTCACTCGGTCAGGGCCTGTTTCGCAAATGCGACGGTTGTGGTTTGGTGCTCGCCAGCGAGCAGTTCACCGACCATTTCGAGGTATGCACGAGCTGCGGACACCATCATCCCATGGGGATTGCAGGTTGGTGTCGTTTACTGCTCGACGACGGGGCGCTCGACCTGTGGGGGAGCGAGCTGCGGTCAGCCGATCCGCTTGAGTTTCACGACGGGCGTGCTTACACCGAACGACTCGCCAAGGCGACGCAGACGACGCAGGAAAGCGACGCCATTCGCGTGGGGCAGGCCAGCATTGCTGGCGTTCCCGTCGGCTTTGGATGTTTCGCGTTCTCATTCATGGGCGGCAGCATGGGAAGCGTGGTGGGTGAGAGGATCGCCCTGCTTTTCGAGGGCGCGCTCGAGAGGGGCTTGCCCGTCGTGCTCGTTCACGCCTCGGGCGGAGCGCGCATGCAGGAGGGCATCCTGAGCCTGATGCAAATGGCCAAGGGCGTAGCGGCACTATCGCGACTGCGTGATGCCAAGCTCCCCTACATCAGCTTGTGCATTCATCCAACCACCGGAGGAGTCGCTGCGAGTACGGCGCTGCTCGGTGATGTGAACATCGCCGAACCCAACGCGCTCGTGGGTTTCGCTGGGGCGCGAGTGATCGAGAACACGATCAAGGCCAAGCTGCCCGAGGGTTTCCAACGCTCTGAATTTCTACTGGAGCACGGTATGGTCGATCAGGTCGTACCCCGGGCTGAACTCAAGCAGAGTTTGCGCCGTATTCTTGGGATTCTGATGGGAGGAAGACGACCGTGAGCCGGTACGACGACGCGCTGACGCGCCTTTACGCCCTTGCCCCTCGGGGTCGACAGCTCGGACTCGAGCGGGTCGAAGCCGTGTGCAAGCACTTCGGAAACCCCGAGAAAAAGTTCGAGGCGGTGCATGTTGCCGGCACGAACGGAAAAGGCACCGTCTGCGCGTTCACCGCGTCAATGGCGATGGCTTCTGGGCGTCGGGTGGGGCTCTATACGTCGCCCCATCTCGTCAGCTTCAACGAGCGCATCCGGATCGAAGGCCAGCCCCTCGCCGAGGAGGTGCTCGGCAACCTGATGAGCGAAGTGCTCGATGCTGGCCCCGAGCTGACCTTCTTCGAGGTCGCTACGGTCACTGCATTTCGTGCTTTCGCTGAGGCCAAGGTAGATCTTGCCATTCTTGAGGCAGGCCTGGGTGGCCGTCTCGACGCCACCAACGTGATCCCCCCGCCCCGCGTCGCCGCCATCACGCGAGTCGCCTACGACCATGTCGATGAGCTGGGCGATTCCCTCACTGCCATCGCCCAAGAAAAGTGCGCGATCATCAAGGCTGGCAGTGCCGTAGTGGTGGGCAAACTCCACCCCGATGCGACCGCCGTACTTGAGCAGCGGATGGCTGAAGTCGGAGCGCGCCTCGTGCCACTCGGGAGTCCGGAGCCGGTTCCAGGCAAGCCACTGGCGTATCCTCGCGTCGCGATGCTGGGTTCGAACCTGGCCGTGGCCACCACGATCGCTCGCGAGCTCGGCTTTCACCCCGACGCGATGAGTCGCGGCATTGAGTCGACGACCTGGCCCGGGCGAAACGAGCTGCTTCACCGCAATGGGCGTGAGCTCACGCTGCTCGACTGCGCGCACAATCCGGACGGGGCCGTGGCGCTGAGCCATGTGCTCGACCCAGGGCTGCTGGGAGAAATCGAGTCTCGTCGCGAGATCGTGCTCGTGTTTGGCGCTCTGCGCAGCAAGAACTGGCGCGCCATGCTTCGCCGACTCGAGCAGGTCGCGGCCCATCGCGTGTTTGTGGCGCCACCGGTGGCGGACCGCGCTGTCGATCCCCACGAGATGGCCAAGCTCGTGCACGGCGAAGTCGCCTCGTCCGTCTCGGACGCTCTGGCGCGCGCCCGCACCATCGTCGGGCCCTACGGGGTTGTCGTGGTTACGGGCTCTACCTTCTTGGTGGGCGCGGCTCGCGCTCTGCTGCTCGGTCTGTCGGCAGATCCGGCGATCGACCTCTGAGTCTATTTCTCCAGCCTAAGGGAGCCCCAAGTGCCGTCATTTGACGTCGTTTCGGCCGTGGATTGGCCTGAGTTCAACAACGCCCTCGATCAGGCCAAACGCGAAATCGTGCAGCGCTTCGATTTCAAGGATACCGGCTGCAGTCTTGAGCTTTCGGACAAGACGCTCACGATCGTGGCCAACGCTGAGGATCGCGTCAACGCGGCGATCGACGTGCTCAAGGAGAAGCTGGTTCGCCGCAAGGTGAGCCTCAAGCACCTTGACATCGGCTCACCGCTGCCGGCCCCCAAGGGGGCCAGCAAACGCATCGTCACGATCCGCGAGGGCATTGAACTCGACAAGGCCAAGCAGATCGTCAAGCTGGTCAAGGACTGGGGAGTCAAGGCCCAGGCCTCGATTCAGGGTGATTCCGTGCGCATTAGCGCCAAAAAACGCGACGACTTACAGACGGTGATGCAGCAGCTGCGCCTGGCAGACGAGCTTGCGCTCGACCTGCAGTTTAATAACTTTCGCGACTGAGTCTTTGAGATCGATATGAGCCCTTCCTCTCGCAAACTCTTCGGCACCGACGGCATTCGTGGGCGAGCCAATGTTCACCCCATGACGCCCGAGCTCGCGCTGCGAGTCGGACGGGCCATCGCGACCGTCGCGCGTCGGGGCCACTCACGTCCGCCGCGCATCGTGATCGGCAAAGACACCAGGCTGTCCGGGTACCTACTTGAGACCGCGCTCGCCTCAGGAATTTGCGCCATGGGGGGCCGCGTTTTGCTGTGCGGCCCCGTGCCCACCCCGGCGGTCGCCAACTTAACCCAGAGCATGAGGGCCGACGCGGGCGTCGTGATCAGCGCAAGCCACAATCCGTACGACGATAACGGCATCAAGCTATTTGGCCCCGACGGCTTCAAGCTCCCGGACGTCGAAGAAGCGGCGATCGAGCGACTTCTTGAGGATCCCAAGCTCGATTGTGGGGCGATTGGGGCTCGCATCGGCCGCGCCGAGCGGCTCGACGACGCCTCGGGTCGTTACGTGGTCTTCGCCAAGAACACCTTCCCCAAGGAGTTGTCGCTCGACGGACTCAAGTTGGTCGTCGACGCGGCCAACGGTGCCGCTTACAAGGTTGCGCCGACCGTGTTCTCCGAGCTCGGTGCCGAGGTGATCTCGCTCGGTGTGAAGCCCAACGGCATCAACATCAACAAAGCCTGCGGCGCCCTCCATCCGGAACAGGTCGCTCGCGAGGTACTAAAGCACAAGGCGCAGCTTGGGATCGCGCTCGATGGTGATGCGGATCGCCTGCTCGTGATCGATGAGCGGGGCCACGTGGTCGACGGCGACGCAGTCATGGCGCTCTGCGCCACGCACATGTTGCGCGCCAAGCGCTTGCCCAAAAAGACCTTGGTTTCAACGGTGATGAGTAACCTTGGGCTCGAACGAGCGCTTGAGGCTGCCGGCGGCAAACTGGTTCGCACTCAGGTTGGGGACCGCTACGTTGTCGAGGAGATGCGTCGCCACGGCTACACCTTCGGTGGTGAGCAGTCGGGCCACCTGGTGTTTCTCGAACACGCCACGACGGGTGACGGCATCATCGCCGCCCTCCAGGTGCTCGCGATCCTCGTGCGCGAGGGGCGTCCGCTGTCAGAGCTCGCCAGTGTCATGACCGCTGTTCCTCAGGTGCTCGAGAGCGTGCGGCTCGCTTCGCGTAGGCCCATCAGCGAGCTATCCAAGCTGAGCCGCGCGATCGCGGACGCTGAGCGTAAGCTCGGCCGTGACGGGCGCGTGCTGGTGCGCTGGAGCGGCACCGAGGCCAAGCTTCGCGTCATGGTCGAGGGCCCCTCGCTCAAGACCCTCCAGAACCTTGTGGCATCGATGATCTCAGCCGCCCAAGGGGAGCTCGGCAAATGCACCCCCTGACGACCTTCGGGCCCCCTCCAGTGGGGCTCGAGGTCATCAACCACCTGGCGCTACCCCAGCTCTGTGGCCAGCTCCTGGTGACGGGGTTCTCCGGCACCACGCTGCCCACCGAGGTCAAGGAGTCCCTGTCAGCAGGGCTCCTGGCCGGGGTGATTCTGTTTTCCCGCAATCTTCCCAATCTCGACACCGCGTTTCGGTTGATCGAATCGATCCACGCTTGTCAGCCCCCGGAGCTTCCGCTGTGGGTGGCGATCGATCAAGAGGGCGGCCGCGTTGCGCGCCTTCCCTTGCCTGCCCCGAAGCTGCCGCCAATGCGGGCTTTTGGGGATTCTGGCGATCTTGAACTGACGCGGCGCGCAGCGCAGCTCGTCGGCAAACAGCTGCGTAGTCTGGGCGTCAATTGCAATTTCGCACCTGTCGTGGATGTGGACTCCAATCCGAATAATCCGGTGATCGGGGATCGCGCGTTTTCCTCGGATCCGAAGGCAGTAGCAAGCTTTGCTCGCGCCTTTGCTCGTGGGCTTCAGGAGACGGGCGTGATGGCCTGTGCCAAGCATTTTCCCGGGCACGGAGACACGTCCGAAGACAGTCACTTCACGCTGCCGTCGGTTCTGCGCACGCGGGAACAGCTTGAGCAGGTCGAGCTCGCCCCGTTCCGCGCCATTGCCGGCGAGGTGGAGGCGGTCATGACGGCTCACGTGCGCTATCCAGCGCTGGACGCGACCGGGGTAGCGGCGACCCTGAGCGAACCGATCGTGACCGGACTGCTACGAGACTCGCTTCATTTCGAGGGCGTTTGCTTCTCGGACGATCTCGAAATGGGGGCCGTGGGTGGACAGGTGCCCATCGAGCAGACCACGCTCCACGCACTCCGCGCCGGTTGCGACGTGATGTTGGTGTGCCATCGCCCCGAGCTGACGGCGCGTGCCCTTGGCGCGCTCGTGGCGGCCGCCGAAGAGGAGCCTGAGGTGTCGTTTCGCGTCGTGCAGTCGGCGATTCGCTCGCTGACCGCTCGCCGTCGCTATCCGCACAGGCAAGCGCGGTCGCTGGCTGACGCACTCCCCGATCTGACGGCATCCGCGATAGCAGTGCTCAGTCACGCACTGTCCAGCTAGAAACTGGGTCCACCCCTGGCAGGCTCGTTACCGCGCCGAGCCAACCAACACCAAAGGCCCGGCAATGGTCGCCGAGCCCTTAGTGGAGCCGCTATTGATATTGAACTAAGCTCAGCCCGCGCCAGCTGAACCGCTCGCCGAGGCGCTTGCCTTGACGGAGACGTTCACCTGGACAGAGGCTTCAGCCTGGGCCTTGAGCGACGCGGCGAGACAGGCTCCAACCTTGAGCGCGGCGTCACCGCCCCCCGAGACGACGCCCTGGACGCCTTCGAGGCTGGCTTTGACATTGGCCGCGACCTTCTCGATACGACCCGTCATGCCCATTGTGACCTTGAGCAGCGCCGGGAGGTTCTTTTCAAGAGCAGCCCTGAGCTGGGCCTGCGCCTTGACGTCGCCTGTTGCGCTGGCGGCAAAGTGGATCGAGACGCGCGGAGGCGTGCACTCGACCTTGCCCGAGACCTCTGCGTCGCAGTTGGTCTGACACTCGGCACTCATCGCCGGCGGCTTGACCGTGCCATCGCACTTGGGTGCTTCCATCTTGACGCTGCATTCGCCCGAGCAGGTGCCATCGCACTTGCCACTGGCCTTAGCCTCGCACGCTGCGCTGCAGCTACCCTTGCAGGTGCCGTGGCAGGTTGCCTCGGCTTTGGCAGAACACTTGCCGTCGCAGGTGCCTGCGCACTTGCCCTTGGTGTCCTTGCCATCGCACTTACCGTCGCAGTTGCCGTCGCACTTGCCGCTGATGGTGCCTTCGCAGGTACCCGAGCAGCTGGCGCCGCAAGAGCCTTCACATTTGGCACCGGCTGCAACCGAGCAAGTGCCCTCGCACTTGGCGTCACACTTGCCGCTGAGCTTGCCGCCCTCACATTTGACGTCGACTGAGCCGGGCTTGACGGTGGCGTCGCACTTAGCAGCGCAGTCAGCCATCGCGTTGATCGACGCGTAGCACTTCGGCGGCTCAGCTTTGACCTTGAGTGAGGCTTCCGCTGCACCCTTACCGAAGGCCTTGATCTTGAGCTCGGTCAGCGCGGCAACCGCGGCGTTGCAGGCGGCCTCAGCGCGCTTGCCCGGCCCGGCTTCCGTGGGCTCGATGTTCTTGGCGCCGAGATCCTTGGCGAGGTTGCCGCAAGCCGTGGCGACCTCAGTCTCGAAATCAGCAGCGATGGCCTGGAAATTGGCCCCCGCAGCGAGCGCGCCCTTGACCTTGCCCTCAAGCTCACCCTTGAGCCCGAAGTTGGTCTTGAGCACAGCGGCCGCGTCATTGACGTCCGCGGGGCAGGCGCCGGGTAGCGTGCCGCCGCCGGGCAGCGCGCCGCCGCCAGGCAACTTGCCGCCGCAGTTCATCATTAAGCCGGCGCCACCCAGCATGATCAGACCAGCCAGCGTCCCTCGTGCCCATTTCCACTGCGTCGTCACCATAACAAGACCCTCCTAATTACTTCGCCCCTGGGAAGCCCGAGGGCTCGCACAAGCTGATGCTCTGCGCGTTGGAGGGTTTGACCACGGTGCCGGACGCTTGGCAAGGCATCTGGCCTAAAACTACCTCTTCTAACGGTCCAAGGCCGGCCGTGTCCCCCGAATTGAGGTCATTTCTGCCCTCATTGGAATGGCGCAGGGGTCCAATGTGACGGGGTCAGCTGGCTGCCCCGCCTCGAAAAGTGGAGAGCCAGCGGTTCTCGTGGGCCTAGTCGTCGCCGTCGCCGTCAGCGAACGGCAGTGCGATCTGACGCAGACTCGCGGCCGAGCGCGGAACCTGGTGACCGGCACGCTCGAGTAACTCGCGCTCGCGGGCCACGTCCGCGCTCATCACTTCGGGATTGTCGAGCGCGAAAGCCAGCGCGTCGAGCACCTTGGCGGGGCCCAGCTGTGGGTAGCGCTTGAGGATGGTCTCAACGCGCGCGCCGTCGCGGAAAAAAGCCCACACGCGACGGACCGGGACTCGAGAGCCCGCGACATAGGGACTACCACCGAGAACGTTCGGTTCAACTCGCACATGGGGGTGCGGGATCAGGACGACGGGCAGGGTCAGGGTACGACCTCCTCGAGGCGCGTACCCTAGCCATTGCTTGACGCCCGGGCCAAATTTGTGCTCGAAACGCCCTGCTTAACCAACCTCACGCAAAGTAATGGGCTGCGAGGCGAGCGGCCACGGTTGCGGCGTCAAACCCAAGTTCCTGCTGGATGCGCTGCCACGGGGCCGAGATGCCGAACGCATCGTGACCAATCACGAGGCCCGCCTCACCGACGACACCCTGCCACACGGCGGTGCTGCCGATCTCAAAGACCGCGCGTGGAACGCCGGGCGTTAGCAGCGCTTCGCGCTCAGCCTTCGGGAGTGCTCGGAATAGCTCCCAGCAAGGTGCCGAGATGACGCGGATGCGGCGGCCGCTTGCGGCGAGAATCGCCTTGGCTTCGATGGCGACGCCAACCTCACTCCCGGTTGCGATCAGCACGAGTTCTGGCTTTTCCACGTCGCTAACGACATAGGCGCCCTTGAGCACCGTGCGGGGCTCAAACGACGCAGGACGCTCGAGGACGGGGAGATCCTGGCGCGACAGCACGAGCGCGGTCGGGCCATCGCTGCGCGTCATGGCGTGGTACCAGGCCGCCGCACATTCCATTGGATCGGCGGGGCGGAACAGGTGCAGGTTCGGCACGAGGCGCAGGGTGCTGAGCTGCTCGACGGGTTGATGCGTCGGTCCGTCTTCACCGAGGTACACCGTGTCGTGCGAGAAGAGGTACACGACCTGACGCTCCATCAACGCGGACAGGCGCATGCCGGGACGCATGTAGTCGCTGAAGATCAGGAAGGTGGAACCGTAAGGGACGAAGAATCCGCTGAGCGAGAGCCCGTTGAGGATCGCGCTCATGCCGTGCTCACGCACGCCAAAGTGTAGATTCTTTCCGGAAAAATCGGCCTTGCCGACATTGCCCGCGCCGTAGAGAGTCGACATCACCGAGCAGGCCAGATCCGCTGAGCCGCCCACGATAGCGGGCATCAACTCGGCTGCTTTTTGCTGAACCTGGTTGGCAATGCGTCGGGTGGCAAGAGCCTTGGTTCCCGCGGCGACGATCAGCTGCTCAAGGGCGTCGGAAGGCAGCTTTCGCTCGACGAGCTGGGCCCACACCTCTTTTGTGGCGGCACTCGCCCGGTCAAACTGCTTGAGCCAGGCAGCTCGCTCAGCCTGGTTCTGGACAACGCGGGCCTTGAAGGGCGCGTACGACTCCGGAGTGACCCGGAACATCGGCGAGTCGGGCCAACCTGCTGCCGCCTTGGTCGCCGAGAGCTCGGCCTTGCCGAGGGGCGAGCCGTGACATGCCGCCTTGTCCTGCTTACCCGGTGAGCCAAAGCCGATATGCGTCCGAGCGCGGATCAGCGACGGTCGAGCGCTAGCGGTTAGAGCGCGATTGATGGCACCCCGCAGCGCGAGCGCGTCATGACCGTCGACAGCCTCCGTGGACCAGCCGTAGCCCTCGAAACACTTCTGGACGTCGTCGGTGAACGCAATCTCAGTCGAGCCGTCGATCGTGATGCGGTTGTCGTCGTAGATGACAACAAGGTTTTCAAGTCCAAGGTGACCGGCAAGGCTCGCGGCCTCGCGCGCGACGCCTTCCATGAGATCCCCGTCGCTCGCGACCACGAACACGCGGTAGTCGATCAGAGCGTTGTCCGCCGCGTTGACCCGTGCGCCGGCCATCTTGGATGCCAGAGCCAGGCCGACAGCGTTGCCGATCCCCTGCCCCAGCGGTCCCGTGGTGGTCTCGACTCCGGGGGTGTGACCAACCTCGGGGTGACCTGGCGTCTTAGAGCCCCACTGCCGGAAGGCCTGGAGATCCTCGAGCGACAGGTCGTAGCCCGCCAGGTGCAGCAGCGAGTAAAGGAGCGCCGAGGCGTGGCCGCAGGACAGGATGAAGCGGTCGCGGTTCGGCCAGTTGGGGTCCTGAGGGTCAAAGCGCAGGTGCTGAGTGAACAGCTCTACGCCGACGGTCGCCAAGCCCATCGGAGCCCCGGGATGCCCGCTATTGGCTTTCTCGACAGCATCGACGGCCAAAAAGCGAACGGTTTGAATCGCGTGCTCCAAGTCGGTCATGGCGGGGCCCTAACTAGCGCTCAAACTCGCCGCCGCAATGGAATCCACAGCGGCAAATCGCATTTGCTGCTTGGGGCGCGCTCCAACCTTGTCCACGTCCGCTGGATCTGGCTGCCGCTATCTCCGCAACTGCTCGAATACCCGCTCGACTTCGACCTTGGGGCCTCGTTGCGGGCCGACCGAACGGTCGCCGCGGTGTCGCGCTGTCGCGTTTCCAGCTTGCGCTAGTGGCTCGCCGCTGGACTCGAGTTTGAGCCCTGGTCGATCGCGCGACGATGCTCATCGAAGGTGTGGCTGAAGCGGTGTTTGCCCTGCCCGATGGCCACGAAATAGAAATAGTCTGTCTTGGCGGGCGCGAGCACGGCACGGAGCGACTCGACGCCCGGATTGGCGATCGGACCCGGAGGCAAACCCGCATGGGTGTACGTGTTGTACGGGTTGGCTGCGTCGCGCAGCATGCTGGGGGTCACCTTGCGTGGCGGTCCCTGGCAGCTTGTCAGTTGTGCGCCGAGCAGGAGGCAACCGTAGGCGGCGGTTGGGTCGGACTGGAGTGCCCCGCGCGGCCGGAACTCGGTCGAGTCGAGTCGATTGAAAAAGACGCTGGCGATCTGAGCGCGCTCCTCGGGATCGGCGCTCTCTCGTTCGACGATCGACGCTAGGGTGAGCAGCTCGAATTCGCCCCAAGCGCGCTCCTCCGCCAGGCGTGCCAGGGGCTCCCGACCGAGCTCGTCCGCGACCTTGCGCAATCGACGTCGCGTCTCGAGCACCAGCTGCTCCACGAGCGCGCTCGGACTCGAGTCCACGCGGAAGGGGTAAGTTGCCGGGAACAGATAGCCCTCCGCGCTCGAGCCCCGGATCCCCAGTGGCCTGAGCAGCGTCGGGTCACGGACGGCCGAAACGAAGTCCTGGGCGCTGCAGATGCCTTCGCTCTCGAGTCGCTCAGCGATCCGCAGGTGGTCCCAGCCTTCCGGGAGGGTGATCCGGGCGAGCCGGCGACCGGTGCCACGCGTGAGCCTCTGCTGCAGCTCGCGGAGCGAGTCCGAGTCTCGAAGCAGGTGAGGCCCGACTGCCAGCGGATCGGCGCCCAGCGTCGAAAAATAGAGCTGAGCCAACCAAGGTGAGCGAACCAACCCCCGCTCGGAGAGCTGCTCCACCAACGCTCCGGTCTCGAGGTTCGCGGTCACCTCGAAGCGCAGGTCTTTGCCCGTGCCAGGACCGGACCAGCGCGCCGCCGCGGCGATCCCCAGCCCGAGCGCCGCCAGAAATCCGAGCGCGACCAGTCCGGTAACGGCGAAGGGACCCAGTCGACCCTCTGGCGCTTTTGAACGACTTGACCGGGTCGAGGGTGCCCGACGTGGCGCCTGACTGCGGCGGGTGCTCATGGCCCCCTTCTGGTGGACTCGAGGAAGGCCTGCAGCATCAATGCGGCCGAGGCGCTGTCCACGCGCTCGCGACGCTCCTTGGAGTTGAGTCCTCCCGCTGCGAGACGCTCGTGCGCCTCTTTGGTCGTCAGACGCTCATCGAGCAAAACGACTCGCACGCCTGAGCGGTCGCGGAGCCGTTTGCCGAAGTCCTTGGCTCGACGAGCCGGAGGCCCTTCGCGTCCGTCGAGGGTTCGAGGCAGCCCAAGGATGAAGACCTCAATCCCTTCCGCAGCGGCCAATTGACTGAGCTGCTCGACCACACGACCCATATTTCCGCCATCCAGATGTGGCCGAGGGTGGGCCATCAGGCCGAGTTCGTCGGACACGGCGAGTCCGACACGGACTTTACCGAGATCGATAGCTGCAGCGCGCACCGGAGACCCATAGCAGCCGGCTTGACCTTCAGCCAACCGGCGCGCATAAGCGCGGTCGGCCCGAGTCATCCTGCGGGCTACAAGAGCTGACCCATGCCGTTTCGCGCCGTCAAAGGAATGAACGACGTCCTACCCGAGGAGGTTGGACGTTGGCAGCATTTGGAAGCCACCTTCCGTGAGACGGTGGCGCTCTACGGCTACCAGGAGCTGCGGACTCCGATCGTCGAGGAGACCCAGCTCTTTGTGCGGTCGATCGGGGAAGCTACCGACGTCGTCGAGAAGGAAATGTACACCTTCGAACGACATCGCGAGTCTCTCACGTTGCGTCCGGAGGGCACCGCGGGGGCGGCGCGCGCCTACGTCGAGCATGCGCGCCAGGCAAAAGAGCCTGTTTCGCGGCTCTATTACATCGGTCCGATGTTTCGCGCCGAGCGTCCGCAGCGCGGTCGTTACCGGCAGTTTCATCAGGCGGGGTGTGAGGTCTACGGGGACAAGGGACCCTATGGCGACGCCGAGATGATCGGCATGCTGGTCGACTTGCTGACCCAGCTGGGGATTGGTGATTTGCGCGTCGCGGTCAACAGCATTGGCGGAGCCGAGACCCGTGAGCTCTATCGCCTCGCGCTGCTTGAGTATTTCATGCCGCAACTGGCCGCACTCAGCGACCATGCGCAGGCGCGTCTTCAGATCAATCCGCTGCGGCTCCTCGACTCCAAGGATCCGCGCGACATCGCCGTCGCTGCCGGGGCCCCCTCGATTCTTGAGCTGCTGACGCCCGAGGATCAGGAGCACTGGGATGGCTTGCGGCGCGCGCTCGACGCCCTGAAAACACCCTATACCGTCGAACCGGGTCTCGTGCGCGGACTCGACTACTACACGCGCACCCTGTTCGAGGTCTCGTCCACGGCGGGTGACCTCGGCTCACAGAACGCGTTGGCGGGAGGCGGTCGCTACGACGCGATGGTGCGCGGTCTTGGTGGACCCGAGGTTCCGGCGATCGGCTTCGCGATGGGGCTCGAGCGCCTGCTGCTAGCGATGCCCGACAGCAAGCCGAGTATGGCGCCATTCTGCTTTTTTGCCCCGCTCGGCGCGGCCGCTGCCCCGACCGCCCTGGCGCTTGCCCGCGAGCTTCGCGAGCGCGGCTTTCGCGCCGAGGTGGACGGACGTGGAACCTCGCTGAAGAGTCAGCTGCGGCGTGCCGATGCGCTGGGGGCGCGGCTCGTCGTGGTCCTCGGTGAGTCCGAAATCGAACGCCAGGTGGCCCAGGTCAAGGATCTGGCCGGTCACAGTCAACGCGAGGTGCCTTTTGGGCAACTTGCTGAGGAGCTCGTCATGAGCTTGCAATCCTCTGTCCCCTCCGCGGAGCGTGCACCTTGAGTTGGCACCGCACATCGAATCACCATTGGCGGTTCTTCCTGGCACTTCCGTTCGTCGCTGGGGCGGCTCAGGCCCAGATGATGGGCGGCATGGACCCCTATGGCATGAGCCCCGCCGGGCAAGGGCGAGGCGGCGGCAAGAAGGGTGACCCCAAGAAGAAGAAGAAGGCTTCCGAGGACGAGCCCGAGATGCACGCCGCGCGCGGCGCCGGTGATGAGCCCGTGGGCACGGGCACCGAACCCGCGCTGCCCGAAGATCCCCTGGCCATTCCTGCTGACATCAACGAGCGGATCGGTTCCGACGTTGATCTGGAGGACCAGGAGCGCGGCCGAACGGGCGCGGTTGACCGGCATTTTTACGGGGCCTACTACAGCGAGTCGAGCGGCCAGTACGGCTTTCGCATGACGCTGCCCCCGCTTTGGGTCGAGCGTACCCAGCCAAGCGAGGGACATCCGAGCGTCGCGGATCGCTCGACTGTTTACGGCATGGCCTACCTGCGCCGCCGCAGTGCCCGGCACGCCGACGACGTCTTGTTCCCTTTGGTGTGGAACCTGCGCGATCTCGAGCGCGGCGAGCGCACGACGGTGGTCGGCCCCTACGTCAACCGCAAGACGCCCACCGAGTCCGATCATTGGCTTGCGCCACTGGTGTTCTCCGGCACGCGTCCGAACGGCGGCTACAAGGTCATCCCTCCCCTGCTCTACTATGACAAGAAGGACGCGGACGGAGGCTTTACCCTGGTGGGCCCGGCTTTCTGTAGCTATCGCGGTGGCAACGACTGCGACACGCGCTCCGCGGCCAGCATCGATTTCGGCGTAGTTCCGCTGTATTTCTACGGGCAGACGCGCGAGCGCAACTACGAGCTGATCCCGCCGCTGCTGCACTATTACGACTACAACGACCGGGATCTCTCCTGGGTCAACACCTGGGGCCCGTACTACCGCGCGCACTCGCAGGAGCGGGATCTTCGGCACATCTTGCCGATTTACTGGTCACTGACGCGACCGAACGGCGGGCGTCACACTACCGTGCTCCCGTTTTTCCACTACGGTTCGGAGAAGGGCGAGACGCTCTTCATCAACCCGCTGTACTTGCTCGCCAAGGGAGCCAAGGGCGAGAGCACGTTTGTCACTTGGGGCTACGCGCGTCACCGCGGCCGCACCGAGCTCGACATGATTACGCCGTTTTACTGGCGTACGCATGATCCCGACGCCGGCGTCGATCAGCGCTTGCTGTTCCCCTTCATCTACTCTCGCACTGGTCCACGCGAGAGCACGCAAGCCTTTTTCCCGTTTTGGGCACACTCCAAGCGCTACGGAATCTCCGAGACGACGTTCATTACGCCGTTTTTCCAGCACACCCACTCGCTTACAGGGTTCTCGACCAACATCCACCCGCTCGTTTACGTCGGGCGCGACGGCAAGCGCTCTCACCTCGTGGTGGCGCCGTTTCTATTCGACATCGCTGGAACCGAGAGTCGCGCCACGGTGGTGTTTCCGTTCTACTGGCGCTTTAGCGATCTCGACAGCACGACGCAGCTGATCGGGCCGGTCTATTACGGCGAGAAGAAGGTTCACAAGGGACTCGACTGGCAGTTCCACGTCTTCCCGTTCTTCTCCTATGGCGAGACCCCGAACGGGCACTGGTGGAACGTGCTGTACGGTCTGGCTGGCTACACGCGCCAGGGCGCCGAGACGAAGGCTCGCGCTCTCTGGATCCCAGTCCCGCTGCACACCGAGCACCCCAGCGACTGAGCCCGGTCCTGGCGCTACTGCGACTGCCGCAGCAAGGGAGCAAAGCGCGGGTCTTGCGCCAAGTCCGTCTCGCTCAGACCGGCGGCTTTGCCGCGTTCGAGGCAGGCTTGCGCCGCCCCCGCGTCGCCCGCTCGCAGATAACAATCGGCGGCTAGCAGCGCGTCGCTCGCGAGCTGGGAGCGCTGAAACAACGCCTCGTAGAGCTGAGCCGCGGGCAGAAGGCGCCCCCCAGTATCACTCTCTGCTGCCACGCGACGCGCCTGGTCGTCGGGGACGTCTGCCAGGAGCTCAGTCGTGAGGTTCGCAGCCTCGCCGTAGCGACCGATGCCGAGCAGCACCCTTACGAGCGAGGCCCCGAGCTGCGGTCGCGGATCTCCGTGCTCGCGAGCCTGACGCAGACAGGTGACGGCGCGCTCGAGATCCCCCTCCGCTTCAAGCAGACTTGCCTGCAGCAAGGGATCGATCGGTCCCGGCATCAAGGCCTTGAGCGAGCGACGCGCGGACAACGGATCCTGCTGAGCGAGCGCGGCCCAGGCGAGGATCTCGTGCAGCTCGCGCAGCATCGCTGGGTCAGCCAAGAGTGGCTCAAGCGCGAGCAGCAGTCGTTGGGCGCGAGCGGGATCACCCTCGGTGAGATTGCGCTGACCCTCGCTCAGGACCACCCGTGCTTGCTCGGGGCTGATGACTGAGACGGGCTCAGGCTTTCGCCAGGTTTCCCAGAGCCGAACGAGCCCGGTGGCGATGAAGACGGCTGCGGCGACCGGCATGCCCTTCCAACCCAGCAGCACACCGAGTCCGATCCCACTCAGCGTCGAGATGATGGCCGTGAGCCGCTGTCGCCGCGGGCCCAAAGCCAAAGACAGCACCTGCCCGCCATCAAACGGCAAGATCGGCAGGAGGTTCAGGACGGTCCAAGCGCCGTTGGCCCACACCAGGGAAGCGAGAAACTCCCGCAGCGTCATGCCGGCACCCCGCGCGAGCACCGCAGGCGGAAGCTTGAGCAGCAGCCCGAAAACGAGTCCGGCAAACAGCGCCCCGACGAGCGACCCCGCCAGTGCGATGCCGATCGCGCGCAGCTTGGTGAGCGGGCGTAGCGACAGCCAGCTGGTGACGCCGCCAAAGACGTGGATCACGATGACGGGTTCTTGTCCGCAAGCGCGCGCAGCAAACGCGTGCCCGAACTCGTGCAACAGCACCGCCATAAAGAGCACGATCACCAGCAGGACTCGCGCACTCCAGCTGTGCCCTTGGAGCACCAGCATGAGAAACGCGCAGACCAGCCAGAATCCCGGATGGATTCGGACAGGAAAACCGAACAGTCGAAATCCTAGGGTTCCCATCATTGGGTCCAAGGCAGATAGCGCATCTCGCATGCTTCGCCAGCCGGACCCACGGCGCGAGCTACTCGTGAATGACGACGGTGGTTCCCTCGCCCATTTCGGGCCCAACGTTGATGCCATGCCAGCCTGTAGGCACCGGCGGATCGCTCCAATGAAACACGTAGCGCGCGTCGACTGGCGCCAGGTTCACGCAGCCGTGGCTTCGCGGGATGCCGAACACGTCGTGCCAATAGGCGCCGTGAAGGGCGTAGCCCGCAGCGAAATACTGAATCCAAGGCACATCGCGCAGTTCAAAGCCCCCAGAGCCGCGACGCTGGGTCACGCCATACTCGGGGTCCCGACCCTTCTTGATGTTGGTGAGCCGACGCTGGTCCTCGGTATTGAGCTTTTTGCCCGCCTTTTCGGCAGCTAAGAGGCGCTGGCTCAGGGCTTGTTTTTCCGGCGTGGAAGCGCTGGGTGCGGGTTCGGGATGGTCGTCGGGATCGCTGGTCGTGGTCGAAGCGGTGTTTGAACGCGCGCCGCCTGCGAGACCAGAATTTTCCTGCGAATCCATCACTGCCGCGATGTGTTTGCTCTTGAGTCGGAAGGTGCCCTGTGGGGTCGACAGCGTCTTTTTTGGATCTCCCATCCGATCGCGCCCCGTCGACACGAGCGTTGCGTAGACAGGTCGCTTGCCCTCAAACAACACCAGGGTTTGCTGGCGAAGCGAGATATCGATCCATTTCTCGCCTTTGTCCGCGGGCTCAGGAAAGGTGCTCGGGAGCGCGACTAAACCAAGCTCCTCGGCGAGTAGCCAGCGCTGGGGATCCTTGGCGGTCTGGTAGTAGCGCTTGCCGCCCTTGACCTTGGCCGCCCCGGTGAGCGGAACCACGGCGCGCTTTGGCACCGGATCAGCGGGGCGCGCCTCATCCTTGCCCTTGATCAGTTTGTAGGTGGTGGCGTTTTCCGTGAGCACCCAAGCAAACGGCAGATGCGTGTCAGCACGTAGCTCAAGACCGTGAAACGGTGAACCCGTGTCCGGCTTGAGTTTGGTGGCCGGGATCAGTCGCAGATCAACCGTGACCGCGAAACGGCGGTGAAAATCCCCGTCCACCGCATCAAACGCTCCCACCAGGCTAAGCCCCGTCTTGCGCCTGACGCGATCGGCAAAGATTGAACTTTTCCCGACGGCGAACGCCGACACGTTCGGGATGCCCCGTTTTCCGTCGGCGAGCCAGAACGGCAAGGGTTCGTCGGGACGCGAGCCCCCGAAAAGCTCGTTCAGGCTGAGCGAGGTGGACGGTCGAAAACTGGCGGCAGGCTTGAGCCCCGGCACGGGGATCCCGCGGCCGTCGAGAGGCACGTCGTTGGCGCCCAGGATCACCTGCTGGACTTCCTTTTCGTGCTCGGCGTACCAGGCCATGTGCTCGTCGAGCCCAAACTCACTCTTATCCTGTTCGGCACGGCTCGGGACGCGAAGGTATTGCGGCGCGGTCGCGCGCACGAAGGCGTAGTGATACGGAAGCGGTTTGCTCAAGTCCGCGCGCACCGAGGCAGCCCGCACGAGCGGTGAATCCAGGTCGATCGTAAACTCGTCGGTGCAGACGTAGCCCGCTGGATAGACGCGATAAAACTCGCCCTTGCAGCCGCCACCTCGCTGCGGATCAGGCTCACGCCGCAGCCGTCCCCCGAGACGCACGTAACCGAGTCGTCGCGACTCGGTGTTCGGGAGTTTGTAGACGGTACCAGCGATCACCGAAGCGGCGATTTCGGGCGCCCCGCTCGGCGCGGCTTGATCGAGCTCACCATGGTCGACGGCGATGCTCGACAGCGGAGGTGCCCGCCCGTCACTCGATGCCGAGGTTGACGGGGCACTCGCAGCCCCACTCGTGCTCTTGGGCTTGCACCCCAAGGGGACGAGTAGTGAGCTCAGTAGGCAGCAGATCAGCGCGGCGACAGTCCTCACGGGCGCGCGTTTTAGCACCCCTGGTTCCGACATGCCTTGCCTCGACCGATCAGGCCCATTCTGCTGAGAAATGGTCGTTCCCGGGCGCGCTTTGCGCCTCACGGCGCCGGCTCGGGGTCAGTCGGGAGCCGGCGGGCGGCCGTCTCACTCAGGGTGCCGCTGATCAGCTGCCCGTTGAAGACGACACCGCTGAGCGCGCTGTCCGGCGGCGGGAGCTGCTCAGGACGCACGTCGGCGCCGACCCAATACACCTCCGGCACCGGGAAGTAGCGGCTGCGAAACTGCCGTGAGCTGCTCATGCCGTTGGCACTCTTGCGGTCGATCGTGCTGACCACGTCCATGCCCGGAGCTGGCTTCTGTCGCCGCACCATGGCATCGGTCGCAAGCTCGCTATGGGTCACGATGCGCCGGTAAGTGGCCTGCTTTCCCTTGACGTAGGCGTGATGCGAGATCACGGCGTCCTGATACGCTCCCAGCCACTCGATGCGCAGTCGATGCTTCTCAGGAAAGCTGGCGTGGAGCACGACCGACGTGGAGAGCTCATTCTTGAGCTTCAGATCCACCTCGCCGTAGACCACCGTGGCGTCGAGACCGAGCGGGGCGTAGCCGCTCGGTCGACTGTGACTCCGGCGCTCGACCACGGTTAGGCCGCCGAGCACGGCCGCCGCATGCACCGCGGTGGCGACCTGACACACGCCGCCCCCAAAACCAGGCTCGAGTTCATCCTCACGAATGACCGGCGCTTCAACGAAGCCGCGGCTGGGAACACGCGCGCCGACCACCGCATTGAAGCTAAATACTGCGTCGGGAGCGAGCACGAAGCCCTCGAGGTACTTGGCCGCCGTCTGGATGTTGATGGCCCGTGGTCCCGCCTTGTTGCGGTAGGAGGTTTCAAACGAGCCGAGCACGAGCGACGGATCCAGCTCGCCGAGCAGGCCATCGGCCTGCCTTGCGGACAGCTCGCTGAAGGGCAGCTCAACCGTCGCTTCCTCGCCGGGGTAAAGCTGGCTGACGAGCTCGACACAGCGCTCGAGATGGAGCTCGCGCCCAGCTTGAGCAGGCTCGCGGCGATGGGCCTCGATATCGACCTTGGCATGTCGGGGACTGCGACGAAGCTGATCGGCGAGTGGGGCGAGCAGGGCCATGGCCCGTTGGCGCTCGAAGTGAAAACGCGGGCGCAGCTCGACCTGGCCACGCCTAGCAGCCCACCACTGCCGAAGGCGCCTCGCCAGCGACCCCTGACCACGCTGGTCGCGACAGGCCTGCAGCGTCCCTGCCACATCGAGTTCGAGGCCCAGTTGTTCGAAGCTGGCGAGAGTCGTGCCCTCGGGACTCGTGAGGCTCGCTTCAAGTGCGGAGTAGTGGGTACGCTCGCCTTCGAGCCAGACGCTGAACGGCAGCTGCGAGGGCACCGTTCGCCCTCCAAGAGTCGTGCCGGGCCAGGGACCGTCTCCGCGCAGGGCGTCGCGGGCAAACCACACGCCGGCAACCCCGAGGGGAACCACCAGCGCGAGGGCGCTCAGCCCCATCACAAGCCGGATGACACGCATCGTTACCGGACCCTCATAGCGCGCCAGGCCCCCGATTGCAGCATTTGCGGCTCGTGGCAAGGTTGCCAGCATGATGCAGCTCGTCGTCAACGGACAAGGCACCGAGGTCCCGGACGGTCTCACCGTACGCGGCCTGCTCGAACACCTCGGACTCACCGATGGTCCGGTGGCGGTCGAGCGCAACCGCGCGGTCGTACCCCGCGCGGAGCACCCGGCGACGTTGCTGAACGCCGGGGATAGCCTTGAACTGGTCCACCTCGTAGGTGGCGGCTGAGCAGGTTGGTCTACTCGGCGCGGTAACGCGCGGCGAGCTCGACGTAAGCTGCCGCCCCGTCGCGCCCCATGCTGCGCTCTGCTTCAGTCAGGTCACGCGCGACCTTGGCCGGTGCCCCACGAACTAGGACAAAGGCTGGGACCTTCATGCGCGGCGGCACGACGGAACCCGCGGCGACTACGGCCCCCTCCCCGATCTCGACGCAGTCGAGCAGAACCGAGCCCATCCCGACGAGCGCGCCGTTGCCGACCACCGCGCCGTGAATGATCGCGGTGTGACCCACGACGACGTCCTCGCCGATGATACCCGCGGACAGATCGGTGGTCATATGAATAACCGCGTTGTCCTGCACGTTCGAGCGCGCGCCGATGCGAATCGGACCGACGTCACCGCGCAGCACGGCGCCGTACCAGATGCTTGCGCCGGGAGCGATCTCAACATCGCCGATAATTGTGGCGTTTTCAGCGATAAATACGTCAGGAGCGATGCGCGGCACAAAGCCGCCGTAGGGACGAATGATAGCCATCAGAGCACCGGTAATTGTCGTCGAAGGGGCTCGGTCGGGTGTTGCCCCAAGGATTCTGGCAACACCGCCTGGGCGGGTTTATGGACCGTGGAAGTACTGAGTCTAGCAAGCTCGGTCGCCGGGAGCGACAGGGCAGGATCGAGTAGCTCACCGGCCAGCGAGTTACGGAAAGCCGCCGCGATGCGCATAGCCTGCAGCTGACCGATCACGTTGGCTTTTGCGGCAAAATGGACGATTTCATTGCGCTCGGTGCGACCCGTGTAGGCCGCCCCGTCGCGCGAACGACCGTCGACGAGCACCAGCTCGGTGGAGCCAACGAGCTGGTCGTAGTGCTCATGACGGATGCGATCGCCGAGCTGAAATAGCTCCTCCAGGCGCCGCGATTTAGTCGCTTCGGGCACGTCATCGCCAAGCTTGAGCGAGGGGGTCCCCGGTCGCGGCGAATATTTGAAGCCAAATATGCCCACAAAGCGCAGCTGTTCGACCAGCTTCAGACTCGCGGCGTGGTCCTGCTCGGTCTCTCCGGGGAAGCCGACGATCATGTCGGTTGAGAGCGTGAGGCCTGGCACCGCTTGGCGGAGCGCTGCGATCCGCTCAAGGTACTCCTCGACGCTGTAACGTCGAATCATCCGCCGCAACAGCGCATTGCTGCCTGACTGCACCGGCAAGTGCACGTGACGCACGAGTGCTGGCAGCTCGCGATGGGCCGCGATCAGCGCGGGGGTCATGTGGCGCGGATGCGGGCTCGTGTAGCGCAACCGCTTGAGGCTGGGCACGCGGGCCATCACGGCGTGCAGCAGCGCGGGAAACTCGCTCTCGTCGTCGCGGGCATGCGCGCGCGGAGTAAAAACCCAGTCCGCCTCGGTTTTCGGCAGCGTCGCGAGGCTCTGGCTCGGGTCCCGGTAGCTGTTGACGGTCTGGCCAAGCAGCGTGATCTCGACCACCCCGGCGGCTACAAATTGCTCGATTTCATCGAGAATCTCCCGCGACGGTCGGTAGCGCTCAGCGCCGCGCGTGTAAGGCACGATGCAGAACGAACAGCGCTCGTTGCAGCCCTTCATGACCGTGACGTAGGCCGACGGCCCCTCGGCCCCGGGTCGAGTCAGCGCGGGTAGAAATCGGGGCTGTTCGAGATCGAACTGCGTGAAAGCGCGCGGAGGCGCCCCATGCTCGAGCTCCCGCAGCAGTCCCGGGAGCTCAGGGATGTTGTCCGGGCCGATCACCAGATCGATATCGGGTGCGGAGCGAAGCAGCTTGGCTCCCTCCTGCTGACCGACGCAGCCCGCCACCACGATAGCGAGCGAGGGGCGCTCCCGCTTGAGCATCGCGATCCGACCCACCTCACTGCGAAGCTTCTGCTCCGCCTTCTCGCGCACGCTGCAAGTGTTGAGAAGCACGAGGTCCGCTAACTCGGGGCTGGAGACCTCATGGTAGCCCGCGCCGAGCAGCGAGTCCGCGATTCGTCGCGAATCATGCTCGTTCATCTGGCAACCGAAGGTGATCAGGTAAAATGCGGGCATATCCGGGCCGGCGGACCCTAGCATGCCACCCGCGCGCCGGCTGCCCAGCGACCAGCAACGCTAGGGCGTTGCCCAAATGGGCCAGTTGGTCCTAGAACATCGCGGCATGGATCCCACCCGCACCCTCGTCGACCTGTTCGAAACGAGTTGCCGAAAGCACGCGGACCTGCCCGCCTTCGGCGTCAAGCGTGGTCGGAGCTTTGAGTATTGCTCCTACGCCGAGGTCAGCGCCTCGGTGGACCGCGTCCGTCAGCTGTTGGCCAAGCTCGGGGTCGGCGCGGGGGATCGAGTGGCGGTCATCGCCGACAATCGGCGCGAGTGGGCGGAGCTCTGCTACGCCGCTGCCGGTCGCGCGGCGGTGCTAGTACCGATGTACACCGCTCAAAAGCCCAGCGAGTGGGAGTTCATTTTACGCGATTCGGGGGCCAAGGTCGTGTTTGTCGCCGGCGCGCGGATTGCCAGCAAGGTGGCTGCTTGTCGTGAGCGTCTGCCCGAGTTGGTCGAGCTGATCGATCTTGACGCGAGTGATGACGCAGGTTTTTCGGCTCGTGTCGCAGCCGTCTCGGGGGACCTCGTGTCCTCAGTTCATCCGGTGCCCGAGGCGCCCGCCGCGTACATCTACACGTCCGGCACGACGGGCAATCCCAAAGGCGTCGAGCTGTCACACCGCGGTATTGTCGCCAATGCCATCGCGATTGCTCAGCTGTTTCCGATCGGCCCCGGCGATCGCTCTCTGTCGTTTTTGCCCTGGGCGCATGCGCTCGGCTCGACCGGTGATCTCCATACCCTATTTCGCATCGGGGTCACGATTGGCGTCAATGACGACGTCAGTAATCTGCTGTCCAATCTAACCCTCGTACGGCCCACCGTGCTGATCGCGGTTCCCCGCATTTTCAATCGCATCCACGACGGCGTCCGAAAGCAAATGGCCGCGCGACCCGGTTGGGTCCGGACCCTGTTTGAGCGAGGGCTTGCCGCCGGGCGCGCGCGTGGTCAAGGGCAAGCCCTCTCGCTGCTTGAGCGCGCGACCCTGGAGCTGGCGGATCGGCTGATCTTTGCCAAAATCCGCCAGAAATTCGGGGGTGAGCTGCGCTTTGCCATCTCCGGCTCAGCCGCCCTGTCTCGCGAGGTAGCGCAGTTCATCGACGCGCTCGGGATCGAGGTGCATGAGGGCTACGGACTGACAGAATGCTCGCCGGTGGTGTCCGTCAACTGCCCGGCGTTTCGGCGCTTCGGTTCGGTGGGTCGCCCGCTTCCGGGCGTGACGATCACGATCGAACGCGCAGAGAACCCGCGCGGCGAGTCGGGAGAGATCCTCGTGTCGGGGCCAAGCGTCATGCTCGGCTATCACCAGCTCCCCGAGGAGACCCGCTGCGCGATTGACGAGCAGGGGCGCCTGCACACGGGAGATCTCGGACGTCTCGACGAGGACGGCTACTTGCTCATCACGGGCCGACTCAAGGAGCAGTACAAGCTAGAGAACGGCAAATACGTCGTCCCATCGCTGCTGGAGGAGCATTTGCGCACCTCCCCGCTGATCGCCAATTGCCTGATGTTTGGCGAGGAAAAGCCGCACAACGTCCTGCTCGTGGTGCCGGAGCGCAGCGTTTTTGCTGAGCGCGCCATGACTGAAGGTTGGTCGCTCAGCGACGTCGCAACCAACCTCGAGGTCCGCAAGCAGCTTCGAGTCGAGGTCGCGCGGCTTTCCAAGGAGTTCCACTCCTACGAACGCCCCAGGCGACTGGCGGTGATTGCCGAGGACTTCAGCATCGACAATGGACTGCTAACACCGTCGCTGAAGGTCAAGCGCCGGGCCGTGTTCGAGCGGTACGCACGCGAGCTCGCTGAGCTCTACGAAAGCGACGGCAGCGAGAAGTAGGCGGGCTCGTCGTTTCTACCGCCCGCTCGGCCCGATTCGTGGGTATCCTTCCTGCCCGAAGGAGCTTTCGTATGAAGAGCCTGGTATCTACTTCACTTGGGTTGGTCATTTTTACCGCGGCGACTGCAGGGACCGCATGGGCCGACCCCGCCGTTGCCCCAGCCACGGCGCCCCCGTCCGCTGCTGGCCCCACCCCAGCCGCTGCACCGACAGTCGCGCCGTCCACCTGGGCCGCACCTGCGGCCTCGCCGCGCGATGCAGCAGAGCGCCCCGCTGCCGAGGCGGATGCCCCCTTGGCACAGACCACAGAACCAACTCCCGCGGGCCCTGCCAACGATGAGGTCCCTCCCCTCCCGCCGCCGCGGCCAATGGGCGCAGTGGATGCTGGCCCGAGTGAGGGTCCCCCGACCCTGCTAGGCGCGAACCATCGCAAGACTGCGTTTGGCGGCTACGCCGCAACGCGCGTGCTTTACTCCCGGATTCACGGTGAGAATGCCGCGATGGTCGGTTTCGATGGTGCATTGTTGCTTGATCACCGACTGTCGGTTGGTCTCGGGTTTCGTGGGCTCGCCAACCGCGTCGAGGGACCGCACGATGCGTACGGCATGAGGCAACGCATCGACTTCGGCTACGGCGGCCTGGTGATGCGCTACAGTTTGCTCGGAAAATCCCCGGTTTACGCCACCGTTGGTGCGCTGATTGGCGGCGGCAGCGTCACGTTACGCGACTACAACTGGACCTCGCGTAACAGCTACAACAACAACGACCTTGGGGATGGCGTGTTCGTCGTGGAACCGGAGCTGCAGGTTCACGCTAACTTCACGCGTTGGTTCCGCGCCAGCGCGCTCGTGAACTATCGCTATGTCAACGGAGCGAGCCAACACGACGGCATCTCGGATGCGGATCTCGCCGGCCTCGGCGTCGGCGGCAGTCTCGAATTCGGCTGGTTCTGAGGTCTCACAGTCCCAACGAGGGGGCTTGGCGCAGCGTGACGCTGAACCGCACGCCGAGCCCACCATCGTCGGATTCCAGGGTGCCCTCATGTTGTTCGATGATGCGGGCGGCAATCGAGAGGCCCAAGCCTGAGTGCTCGGGGCTATCGGACACGAAGGGATCGAACAGGTGCTCGCGTTTTTCGGCTGCGATCGGCGGGCCGTCGTTCGAGATCCGTAAGCACCCCGTGGAGAGTTCACCAGGCCAAATAGGACCCGGTTCCGCTCTCATTTCCAAGGTTCCCCCCTGCCCCTCCATGGCTCTCAGGCCATTGACGGCGATGTTGAGTGCGACCTGGGTGAGCTGGTCGCGGTCCCCTTGGACGAACAGCGGCGCCTGCGGCAGAACGAGCACCAGTTGCACGCCTCGTTTTCGCGCGTCAGCCTCGAGCAGGAGTGTGAGGCGCTGAGCAACCTCGCGCAGATCGAGCTGCTCGATTCGCAGCGGTGTGGGGCGAGCGAACGAGAGAAATCTTTCCGCGATCCGCTCCAGACGCGAGATCTCTGCAACGTGGAGCTCCCACATGCGAAATTCCGGCGCCTCGCGCGGGATCAGTGGACCGACGACCTCCGCCGTTCCCAGCAGGGCGTGGAGCGGGTTTTTGATTTCATGGGCGATGCCGGCGACCAGCTCCCCGAGGGCGCTCAGGCGACCGGCGCGTACCAGCTGGAGCTCAAGCCGCTGGTGTTCGCCCAGCGCACGCTCCAGCTGCGCTCGGCGCTGGTCCAAGGTTTGCGCCAGGTGCCCCGCCAGCCAGGCCAAGGCACTGTAGAGCACGAGTTCAAGCACCTTGGCGACGGTGTCGCCGGGATCCATCGCCCAACCGGCGTGATGATGTGCCGCATGCTCGGGCATGCTGCATCCCACCTGATAAAATCCGTGCGGCAGGTAGGTCAACGTGACGAGCGCGCTGGCTGCCAGCGCGCCACGCACCCCGCCCTGAAACGCCGCCAGCACGATCGGCACGTAGTAAAGCCGTCGCAGCACGTCGTGCATCCACGGATACTGGGCAGGCGCCAGGTAATGCGCGCTCCCAATCAGCAGGATCGGAAGCCAGACGCCCAGCAGCCGCGGCAGGCTCCACCAGCCCGCGCTACGGTCGCGCGATGCCATATTTTTCCATGCGGTAGACCAAGATGTGACGCGGCACGCGCAGGTAGGCCGCCGATTGGCTGACGTTGCCGCGCTTGAGCTCCAGAACCCGTTCGATCACCCGCTTTTCAAGGTCCACCAGGCCCAACCCTTCGGGAGGCAGCGCGGGCCAATCACTGGGTTCAGCGGGGCGGCTGGCGTCGGCGAGCGTCTCAGGGGGCGGAGCTGGGAGATCCTCACGCCGGAGCTCGTCGCCTGGGCAGAGGATCACGAGTCGTTCGCAGGTGTTCTCGAGCTGACGGACGTTGCCAGGCCAGTCACGCGCCACGAGCTCACTCACGAGCGCGTCGGGGATAATCAGCTCACGCCCTGGCGCGAGTCGCTCCACGAAATGGCGAACCAGTGCCGGGATCTCCTCGCGCCGCTCACGCAGTGGCGGGACCCGGACGCTCACGACGTCGAGGCGATAGAGCAAGTCAGCTCGGAATTTCCCCGCTTCACTGAGTGCATGCAGTTCCCGGTGCGTCGCGGCAACGACGCGCACGTTCACGGGCACCGGAGTATCGCGACCGAGCACGTCGACCACTCGCTCCTCAATCGCGCGCAGTAGCTTGCCTTGGAGCGCCAGCGGGAGCTCCCCAATCTCGTCCAGAAACAGCGTCCCCCCCTCGGCCTGACGAAACCTGCCCGTGCGCGGGCGATCAGCGCCCGTGAAGGCGCCCTTCTCATGGCCGAAAAGCTCACTCTCGAGCAGAGTTTCGGGAAGGCTCGCGCAGTTGATGGCCACAAACGGGCCGCGTGAACGGCGGCCGCGTTGGTGCAGCCGTCGGGCGACCAGTTCTTTTCCGGTGCCGGTCTCTCCCAGCACCAGGACCGTCGAATCGCTGAGGGCGACGCGGTCGACGAGGCTCACGAGTTCCTCCATCCCGCGCGAGGCCGCCACGATCGGTCGTTCGATCCCGGCCTTGAGCGCCCTCAGCTCGTCGAGTTCCTTCGCCAGCCGTCGCTCGTTGAGGGCCCGCTCCACCGCCAGCAACAGATGTTCCCGGTGAAACGGCTTGCCAATAAAGTCCGTGGCCCCCTGCTTGACCGCGTCGACGGCAGCATCGATTGAGCCGTAGGCGGTGACGACGATCACCGCCGTGCCAGGGGAGCGCGCCTTGACCCGCCGCAGCACCTCAAGGCCGGAGACGCCAGGCAGGCGCAGATCCGTGATCACTAGCGAGTGGCGCTCAGGCGAAAAGACTTCGATCGCGGCCTCCCCACTGGCGACCGCGTCCACCTCATAGCCGGCTCGCGTGAGGTTGAAAGCCCCAAGTTCTCTCCCGGCCGGGTCATCCTCGACAAACAGCAGGCGCAGGGTCATGGCCGAGCAAGCCTAGCTGCAACCCCCGCCAAGTACCGGGAAATTGGACTTTGAGGAGTTTCTTGACATTTCCGATGCAAGAAACAAAGATTGGACTCGTGAAGCTCTCGAACAAGGGTCGCTACGCTGTTCGCGCTCTGTTTGATATTGCGTTTTACAATGAAGGTCACCCCACCCAAGTCAAGGATATCGCCGAACGTCAGGGCATCCCTCCCCGTTTTCTCGAACAGATCTTCCAGGACTTGAAGCGGGCCGGAATCGTCGCATCCAAGCGTGGGCCCCAAGGGGGCTACAACTTGGCGCGCTCGGCGCCGTCGATCCGCTTGGGAGATGTCGTGCGCGCACTCGAGGGCCCGATATCGCTGAGCGAAGCCAAGTCGGACGCCCCGGGCAAACAGCGTCCCGGCGCCGACACCAAGCGCGTCACCGAGTCGGTGTTTCGCGACCTTTCGAGCAAGATCGAAGCCTGTTTCGACGACGTCAGTATCAGCGACATCTGTCAGCGCGCCGACCAACTGGGCCTCGCGCGACCCGGGATGCAGCGCTACGTCTACGTGATCTGAGGGCCGCCGTGAACGCTCCCTCGTACCAACCACCCGGCATCTCCCAGGCTTGCGTGCTCGTTGTCGGTCTCGGTGGACTCGGTTGTCCGACGGCTATGGCACTGAGCGACGCCGGCGTGGGAGAGCTGCGGATTGCCGAGGACGACTGCATCGACGAGAGCAATCTCCATCGGCAGATCCTCTACCGCCCGGAGGACGTCGGCCGGGACAAACTCAGCGTGGGCATCGAGGCCCTGCGACGTCTTTACCCGCGGTCGCTCAGCGAGCATCGACCGATCGCCAGTCGATTTTTGCCAGATAACGCCCTGGAACTCCTGCGCGGGGTCGATTTGGTCGTGGAGGGCTCGGACAATTTTGCCACCAAGTTTCTGGTGGCCGACGCCTGTCGTCTCGCGCGGCTGCCGGTCGTCCAAGGGGCGGCTGTACGTTGGCAGACCACCGCGTACTGCATCGGGCCCCAGGGGCGCCCCTGCTACCGCTGCCTGTTTGAAGATCTGCCGGACGCGAGCGCGGCACCCAACTGCGCGGAGGCCGGAGTGATGGGTCCGGTGGTGGGCATGGGCGCGGCGCTAATGGTAGATTTCGCACTGTCAGTGCTGGCAGGACCGGCCCCGTTCGGGAACCTGGCGCGCTATGACGGCTGGCGGGATCAGCTTCGTATCACTGCGATCGGCGCCCGCGCCGACTGTGCCCTGTGCGGCGCCGCGCCGAGCATCGTCGAGCTGAGCGAAAGCCGCTACCTTGAGCCCGTCAGCTGTCAGGGCTCAAACGCGTGCGCCAAGGACTCATGACCTACCAGCGTTTTGAGCGTCAACAGCGGCTGCGAGAGGTCGGAAAGGCGGGTCAGCTGCGCCTGGCTTCCGAGTCGGTGACTTGCCAATCCGGCTCAGGAGAGCCGTATGCCCGAGCCTATTTGCAGGGAGCGGGACTGCCCGTGAGCGCTGGTTCTCGCGAGCAAGCCTCGTTTGCGCACGCGTCGGCGTTTCAGCACCCAGCCGCACTGGCCTTGGCGGCCGGCGCACATGACGCAGTCACGCTGATCGTCGCGCGCCTACGTGCCCCGAAGTGAGCGTCACAGCTCGGTTGTCAGAGGGTCCGCCCCTGGGCTAACGTCCCCAAGCGTTGCGTCGTCTTTCCTTCTCTCGGCGTTTGAACACCCTCGGTGGCCTGTTAGCCGTGGCTGCGCCCCTGGTCGTGGTCACGCCGGCCAAAGCAGATCTCGAAGACGCCCAACAGCGACTGGCCCAGGCATTGCGCGGTGAGCAAGTGCGTCGGCTGGGGCCACGGGTGCTTCAACGGGGAGAGCGCCTGGCACTCCTTTTGCCGAGTGATTGGCTCGAGACGGGAGCGCCAGACTGCATCCGCGTCGTCGCCGTGGGTGCGGCGATGAGTCAGTTGCAGCTCCGGGGACCTGAAGACGACGACGGTGAAGCGACCACCATCACGTCGCATGGCGGGGTGGTCGAGGGGGTGCGCTGCAACGTGGATCGCAGTTGGCTGGCCCAGAGCAGTATCGAAATGTTGTCACCTCGCGGTGTGGTGCACCTGTTTGCGAGTCACGGGGAAGGGCTGAGCCCGCGCGCATTTGAGCTCTTGCCGGAGCGCGATCCCGGAGAAGAGCGGCTCGTTCGTGAGATCGGCGACTACCCCAAGGGCTCGACTCTCGAGCAAGGGCTGGCTCGGGTTGAACGGCAAACCCGCGCGCGCGGTTCGCGGGCCTTTGAGCGGCGCCTGCTGCGCGGAGCTGAGCTGGTCGAACATGCCACCCATTTCGGCCTGCCCCCAGGCTGTCACGAGCTTGGCTTGTTGATCGAACCCCCTTCGGCGAACCCGAAATCACGCCATGCTGGCTTCGATTCACACCTGACTTGGGCAGGCGATGGGGCTGATGTCGCCAGCGTGAGCTCACCCAACTGGCAGGCGAGCTATCGACTCTGCACGAGCGAAGCGCGCGTCATCAAGTGGGACTTTGCGGGGCTCCCGGCGGGCTCGAACGTGGCAGCCTATCGGGGGCAATGGGACATGGCTCCCGCTGCGCCGACCGACTGGGCGTTCATGGCGCGCTCCCAGCTCACTTGGGCCTGGATTCGAAGAGGGACCGCGAATCTGGCTGGAGATCTTCGAGAATCCTTCCTGACCGGCCCTGGTCGTGCCTATCGTTACGTGAATCTGACAGCGGGCGCTTGCTACGTGGCGGCGGCAGCTCCCACCCATGGAACAGCAAGCCAGCTGAGTCTCAGCGTCGAACATGGGCTTGTCACGCAGCTCGATCTGCCAGCTGCAGTCTCCGAGGCAGCCACCGTGGCCTTTTGCAGCGCAAGCGGTGGTCGCGCTACCCTGCACTTGGAATCACAGGGTGAAGAGCTAACGCTCCTGGTTGGGCTCTGGCGTGTCGCCGCGGGAAAGACCGGCCAACGATGATGACTCGATCAGCCGCAGCGCGGAAAATGCCGCACAGAGTTCGGCGTCGCACTGGGGAAGCCCTCGGACGCAGCGGGTTGACAATGCTTTTCGGCGGCCTGCTTGCCCTGCTCACGAGCTGCACGCCCATCGCGCGGCCGACTTCAAGCCTGCGCGTGGCGAGTCGTCTTCCTCAGTCGCAGCGCTGGTTTTCGGCAGAAAACGTCCAGCTCAAGGCCAGCGGTGCCGAGCCGGTGCGACTGCTCGCGCTCGAGGGGGCCTCCGCCGGGGATCGCGTTCATGCGGTCGTAGAGGTCCCCGCCGAGCGCTGCCTGGTGGCGATGGGCCGCTCGGGAGACGGCGTGGCGGATCTTGATCTGCTTGCCTATTCGGAGGATGGCGCGGTCCTGGGTCGTGATGAGGACGCTGATGCCACGCCCAACGTCATCGTCTGTCCGCCTCACCCCGCCCATATCTATTTGATGGGACGAGTTGCCACCGGCCAAGGACTCGTTGCGCTCGGCGCCGAGCTCGTGGACGTCGCTCGCGTCAAACAAATCGCCCAGCAATTCGCGCGCCTACCGCAGGCGGCTTCGTCCGCTTCCTCGGAGGAGACGGGACTGTGGCCCGATCTTTCTGCCTTATCAGAGCGGCTTTCGCACGTCATCGGCGGCGATTGGCGACTCGTCGCGCGTCAGATTCTGTCCGTCGATGCGCGTCTTGACACGGTTCAGTCCTACGTCGTTCCGCCCGGCGAATGCGCTTCGCTGCTGGTCGTGGGAGAAACTCGCCTGTCGTCCCTCGACGTGTCCCTCGAAGACGGCGCGGGGCGCGAGCTCGGCGAGCTCCAGCGTTTTGAAGACCATCCCTTGGCGCTGCTCTGCTCGAGCACGCAAGAGTCCGCGAGTTTACTGCTCCGACCGCGCGTGGGCGCGGGAGTGGTATCCGTGCTGGTGGGCAGTCGGTCGCTGACCGGGCTTGCTCCAGGGCTTGCCGCAAAACCGATCTCCCTGGGCGCCCCTCAAACCCTTGCCACGCTCAGTGATGTGCTCAAGCTGCCAGGGGTCAAGCCTCAACGACTCGACACTCGCAGCGACGAGCCGCTCAATTCGGGGGAAATTCAGCGCCACGCTCTGCCGTCCCCAGTGACCTGCGGTTTGCTGGAGGTCCTGGTGGGAGCACCGGGCGCGGGGCTGCACACCGTCCTTCGCGACGCTGACTCCCAAGTGCTCGCGGAGAGCTGGGGCGGACAACGCACCACCCTGCTTGATTGCCGGGTGGGACGAGGCAGCGCGGAGCTGTCCCTGTCACGAGGGTCGGCGCCCGTCCTGCCGCGCTGGTGGCCGCTCGCGCGCGTCGCTCCGGTGCTCCGACAGGCACCTCAGGCTGCCGCACGGCTCTACTCCGCCTACCAGCACCATCCCGAGCCGCTCAAGCGCCTGCTCGATGCGCGGATCTATTCCGCTGGCTCAGACGAAGGCAAGTCGACCCGACTGCCGCTCACTCTCGAGCCGGGCGCCTGTGTGAGCGCCACATTTGCCGGCTCCGGTGCTCAGGGTTGGCTGACACTGAGCGTGAGCCAAGGCGAGGCGAAGGTCCTGCAGAAGGTGGAGTCGACTCTGCCCGACCCAGTCGAGTGGACCTACTGCGCCCCCGAGACGAGCGCGGAGTCACTGGAAATCCAGACTCAATCGAGCGCCGGCACTCGCGCGCTGCTCGCGATTAACTATCAGTCGGCGCCACCCCACGCCCCGCCGCACAACCTCACCTCACTCACCAAACCCTGAACGTTCAGGACTTCGGCGACGGTCGCTCAAGAGCGACGGCCGTCCGAGTCGCGCGCGCTAGGACTTACCAGCGAGCGGGCACAGCTCGCGCAGCGGCACCGCCCACGGCGCCTGGAGCGGTGCTTCGACCGTCGCGTTCGGAGCATCGACCGCCGTGACGCGCACCGCGGTCCACGCTGCTGCTGGACCAAACGGCCGAAGCAGAGCGAGCTCCCCGCGTGCAGCAACTCCACAGTTGGGAGGAGCAGGGGCCACAGCCTTTTCATCGAACTCGTACTGGTCGCCGTTGGCCAGTCGAAGCTGAACGCGGTGGTGTTTGGCCTGTTCCACGCGTCCTGAGCTCCAGACTCGGTCGCGACTAAAGAGCACCTCACTGCCGACGTGGAGTCGAAACCCGCGGGGCTGACGCGGTGCACCCGCCTGCTGCACCGCACGTTCAAAGCTTCGCCGTTGCTCCAGCTGCGCGAAATAGCGCTGCAGATTCAGCTTGGTGACACCGCTGGGCTCGAGACTGCGCTCGCGCGCGACAGTCATCACGCTGCCCTGGTCGTCCTCGATTCGAAGCTCCAACGGGGCGCGCGACAGAACCCGGCACGCAAACCACCCGCCGCGCTCGTCCCCGCAGATCCCCAGAGTTCCCTGGAGAGTCGTGGCGGTCTCGGGCGGCAAGCGATAGGCCTCTCCTGGCGTCAGCTCGATCGATTGACCCTCAAGGACCGTCTGCGCACGCAAGAGTTGAGGTGTGGCATCCACCACGCGTGCCTCAGCGAAACTGGCCGCCGCGCGTTCAACGACGACGCGGTCACCCCGCTGCGGTCCTGCGGGCTGGGCTGCGCGCCTTACGGCTTTGCGATCGCAGGCGACAGCCACTGCAGCAACGCAGAGCAACACAGCGGCAACGGCGCGTAGATCTCGCGACACAGGCTCCCGCGCAGTCTAACGACTTGCACGGGACAGGTCGTAAAATGCGACGAGACCCCGGAACTGTCCGAGGACATTCTCCGGGGTCTATCGCCACTCAGGGGACGCGCCGAAGCGCGTGAAGCGTTCAGCCTTCCGCTGCGGGAGCGGCGGCGGCTGCCTTCTTCGAACGACGGGCTGCCTTCTTCGCGGCCTTGGGAGCCTTGGGAGCCTTGGGAGCGGCCTTGCGGCCAGCCTTCTTGGCAACCTTCTTGGCAACCTTCTTACCAGCCTTGCGGCCAGCCTTCTTGGCAACCTTGGCAACCTTGGCAACCTTGGCAACCTTGGCGACCTTCTTGCCAGCCTTGCGGCCAGCCTTCTTGGCAGCCTTGGCGACCTTCTTGGCAGCCTTGGCGACCTTCTTGCCAGCCTTCTTGCGCGTCTTCTTCACCGGGGCAACTACCTCGGCGGCGGGAGCCTCAACGGCTACCTTCTTTGCGCGACGGGCAACCTTCTTGCCAGCCTTCTTTGCGCGACGAGCGACCTTCTTCGGTGCGGGTGCTGCCTCAACAACAACGGCAGCCTTCTTTTTGCGGGATGCGGCCATAGGAACCTCCTTGCTGGAACCGATGGTCGAACCTCCGGCCCCGTTGCAATGCATATAGTGCAATCTAGTGTGACGTGTCAACAACTACTGTACGTCTGCGGAGCAAAAAGCGACCGTTCGGCCTCCATGCGACAGACGTAGATTTGGTCAGTTGACCAAAATTCAACCGGGGCACGCCCCCCGGAATGATCGAACTCGACAAGCTGCGGTGCGCGACCGGTGAGCCTGCGAGGGGTCGGGTGGACCGCTGCTGATTTGACAACGGCGATGTCACCCGAGTGGGATCGGAGTCGGACAGTTTGGCTGCACCACCACCCGTCGCACAACGCTTGCTCGAGAGAACCGAGCGCGCTGTAGCGCAGAGGTGGCTTGGTGCCGTCCTTCGTGTTGCTGCGTACGAAGACCTGGGTCTCGTCACGCGCCGTCCGGAATGCAATCCCATTAATGCGAGCAGCATACGACGAGTCGCTTCAATTTGTGAAATCTTTTTTTCACGATCGCGTCACTACTTGAGGATAGCTGAGTGATGGCTGAGTGATGGCGCCGTACCACTCCAGCAGCACCTCGTTGAACGGACGTGTCGCAGCGAGGTTTACCACGTGCCCTGCATTTTTGATGATGGCAAGTCGTGCTGACGGGAGCAGCTTGGCGAGGCGTGACGAGGCGACGACCGACGGTTCATCACGGTCGCCGACCACGAGCAGCGTGGGGCAATGAACCCTTGTCAGCGAGTCCGCAAGGTCATCGAAGGTCGGGGTCACCGCTAGTGTTTCGCGGAGCAGCGAGACCAATGCATAGGGAGAATGCTCGAGAAAACCCTGCCGAATGAAGCTGGCGGCGCCCGGATCGAAGCGACCCTCCGGACCCAGAATGAAGCGTTCCAAGGCCGCCGACGTCCCCTCCTGCTCGATGGCATCGGCAAACCGAAGGGCCCAGCTCCGAGCCTCAGGAGCGTCGGCGGGGAACGCGGCCAACACCAATCCCGAGACGCGTTCGGGATTGGCCAGCGTGTAACTCAGCGCTGTCAGTGCGCCCATGCTGAGGCCACCGACGACGCAGGGCCCGGACCCCGCCTCATCGACGACGCGCGCCAGGTCGGAGACGAGTGAGCTGAGTTGATAATCGCTCGGCGCGCTCGGCGCCTCACTGCGAGCGTGGCCCCGAGCGTCATACAGGCGCACCTCCGCGAGCGCGCCAAGAGCTCTGGCTTGCGGTCGGAAGTTGCGCGCGCTGCCGCCAAATCCATGGCAAAGCACGGCGATTCCGTAGGGATCTGCCCCTCGCGTCCCGGAACACTCAACGTGGAGTCGAGGGGCGCTCGACATTGCTACGACCATTCGGGAGTGATCGTTAGCAGTCCTGCATTCGCAAGCAAGCGTATCCGAGCGTCAGCCGCACCAACCTCGTCGCTTGACCAAGGCGAGTGACTCCCCTACAGCCAATGCTGGTCATGCGATTCGACGAACTCAATGCGCCTCAGCGGCAAGCCGTGACGACTCTGCGAGGCCCCCTGCTCGTGTTGGCGGGAGCGGGCACTGGCAAGACCCGTGTGATCACGGTGCGGATTGCGAATCTCATTTCGCACCGAGTGGCCCCCGAGCGGATCCTGGCGGTGACCTTCACTAATAAGGCGGCTCGCGAGATGAGGGAGCGAACCAAGGCCCTCCTTTCGCCCGGCAAGGCCAAGCGCGGCGAGCCCACTCCCGAGATCTCCACCTTCCACAGTCTATGTGTCCGAATTCTCCGACGAAACATTCAGACCCTGGGCTATCCACGAGAGTTCAGCATCTTCGACCGCGGGGATCAAGAGAGTCTGGCCCGCCAGGCGTTGCGGGAGATCCGCGTCGATGACAAGACCTTGCGCCCCGGCGACCTGCTCAATCAGATCAGCCATTGGAAGAGTCTGGCGGTTCGACCGCGCGACGCCGAAGTGCTGGCCCAGGAGGATGAGCGCGGGCAGCTCGCCCTCGCCTCTAGCGCCTACGCCCGCTATCAAGCGGCGCTTAAGGCCCAGGGCGCGGTGGACTTTGACGATCTGCTGCTTCTGACGGAAGAGCTCTTCGAGCAGTACCCGCTCGTCCGCATCGACGAGGCGGGCCGCTTCGATCACCTCCTGATCGACGAGTACCAGGACACCAATGCCTTGCAGTACCGCATCGCGAAGCGGCTGGCGGAACCCCATCGCAATCTTTGCGTCGTGGGTGATGACGACCAGTCCATCTATGGCTGGCGCGGCGCCGAGGTCACCCACATCTTGTCATTTGCCCGCGACTGGCCGGATGCGACCGTCGTCAAACTGGAGG
Source organism: Polyangiales bacterium (assembly GCA_038207155.1). Taxonomy (GTDB): domain Bacteria; phylum Myxococcota_A; class Polyangia; order Polyangiales; family Polyangiaceae; genus FEN-1139. Next base: position 127,262 of record JBBRAB010000005.1, on the reverse strand, counting down.
ATAACTACCGCTGCCGCGCCCCGATCTTGGCTCTTGCCAATACCCTGATCGCTCACAATAGCACGAGACACGACAAGACCCTGCGCGCTGCGCGAGCTGACGGCGATGAACCTCGCTTTCTCCGTTTCGACGACGAGAATGCGGAAGCTGCCTCAATCACCCACGAAATCGAGTTCATGCTGGCGCGCCCGCTCGAGCCAAAGATCCGACCGAACGACATCGCCATTCTGCTGCGCACCAATGAGCAGACTCGCGCCTTCGAGCTTGAGCTGCGCCGACGCAAGCTCCCCTACCTACTCGTGGGCGGGATGAGCTTCTACGATCGTCGCGAGATCAAGGACCTCCTGAGCTACCTGCGTGTTCTGGCCAACCCCTCCGACGAGGTGAGCCTGCTGCGTATCTTGAACACCCCACCGCGCGGCCTCGGCCCGAGCAGTGTGGAGCGGTTGGTCCAATCTGCAGTCTCAGCGGGCAAGCCGCTTGGCCTCGTTCTGCGACAGGCGGCGGACGACCCGCTGCTCGCTAGCGGGGTTCGTGAGCGGGTTCTGAGCTTCGCCTCGTTCCTTGAGCAGCAGCGCGCGCGCCTTCAGAGCGAGCTGGTCTCTTCGGTGGCCCGCGAATTGATGACGACCATCAACTATCGCGCTGAGCTTGAGCGGCAATACAAGGAGGCGACCGAGGTGGAGGCGCGCATGACGGCGCTTGGAGAGCTCTTTGATTCCATGGTCAGCTATGAGAATCGAGCCACCAGCCCAACGCTGCTCGGTTTCTTGGAAGAATGCACCCTAGCCGGCAGAGACGATCTCGACACGGACAACGACAAGAAGGGGCCAGCCATCACGCTCATGACCCTTCACAGCGCAAAGGGCCTCGAGTTTCCCCATGTGTTTTTGGTCGGAATGGAGGAGGGACTCCTGCCCCATCACCGCACCATCATTGACGGGGGCGGCGCCGGAATCGAGGAAGAACGTCGTCTGGCGTACGTCGGGGTCACGCGAGCTCGTGAGACACTGACCCTGAGCTACGCCAAGGGGCGCACCAAATGGGGCAAGCTCCGCACCAGCATCCCGAGTCGATTCCTCTTGGAAATGAAGGGGGAAACGGAGAGGGCGCAGAAGGCCGGCGAGCTAGCGCGCGCGCAATTTGTGCGACCTGACGGGGAGATTCCGGCAACGGCGAGCCGGGGAGGAGCATCGTCAGCGGCGAAACGCGAGACCAAGGTTCCCAAACGAGCTTCGACCGTGCCTCAGTCCATGCGAGCGAGCTCGGCATCAAGCCGATCGTCGAGTCGCCGCTCGGCGTCCGGCAAGGAATCACCCGAAACTACAGAGGAGGCTCCCGTGGATGCCTTGACCGCGCGCCTTCTCCAACGGATCAACAAGTAGCCGGCGCCGCCGCCGACCCCGAGAAAGCCGACCAGCGCCAGACCTGCCAGCGCACCGAGCGGCACGCGATCCGGCACGGCACGAATCCTCGTCCCATAGCGCTCGACGAGGCTTGCCTCGATTGCGTCAGGTCGCTCCCCGGCCTTCAGGCGACTGCGGATCTCGCGACGAAGCTCAAGCGCAAGCTCTGAACTGTGGGTGTCCAGCGTCTGATTCCAGCAACAGGGCGCCAGGAGCCGTCCTTCGAGGCGCGCTGCGCCCGGGACCGCCTCCGAGAGCAAAACCGAGGGCGCCGTCGTCTCCGCTGCGCCAGCCGTACCCGTGACTAGGGCGAAGGCGAGCCAGCAGCCGAGCAGGCGAATTCGGGGGAAAGCGAATCCAAATGGCACGGCCGGAATCTGCCACAGCTCGCGACGACGTGCCGAGCTTTCCTCCGATGGGGCCCCTCCCCTCATCCTGACCTGGCGCTACTTATGCGGTTCGGACGTGACGAAGCAGACTTCAGCGCTAAGTAGCGAGTGGTCGAGGACTGCCGCGACCCGTGATTCCAGATGACCGATCCTCCCGCACCCGTCCGATTTGGCTCCGGCGAAATGTTCGATCGCATCGCCGGGCGCTACGACCTCCTCAACCGTCTCATGTCGTTTGGGACGGACCAGAGCTGGCGCCGCGCGACGGTGAAATCGCTCGAGCTTCCTGCGGCCGCTCGCGTGCTGGATCTTGCGACCGGAACCGCCGATCTTGCGATTCGAGTGGCCCGCACGGCTCCCGACTGCACCGTGGTGGGGCTGGACCCGAGCGTCGGGATGCTTGAGGTCGGGCAGCGTAAGCTGGCTGCTGCGGGCCTTGAGTCTCGAGTCAGTCTGATCCGCGGAGACGCCGAACAGCTGCCCTTCGAAAACGCTCAGTTTGACGGAATCACGATGGCGTTCGGGATTCGAAATGTTCCCGATCGGCTCAAAGCACTCAAGGAAATGGCTCGCGTGCTGCGTCCCTCGGGACGCGTGGCGCTGCTCGAGCTCAGTGCGCCGCGCGCTCAGGGACTATTTGGAACTCTGGCTCGCTGGCACGTCCGTTCCGTGGTGCCCTGGATGGGAGCCTTGCTGTCCGGCGCTTCGGAGTACCGTTACCTTGAGCAGTCGATCGCGGCGTTCCCCCCCGCCGAACAGTTCCAGGAGCTCATTGCCGAGTCGGGGCTCGAACCGCTCTCGCTCAAACGCCTCGGTTTTGGCGCATGCCACCTCTATGTGGCGACGGTCAGGGGGACCTAGGCATCCGTGAGCTCAACGGCGATCGCGGACACGGTCCGGCCCAGCGAGATCCTGGAAGATTCTCCGGATTTTGGCGAGCTCCTTAGGCAGCTCAGTCGGTCGGGTCGAGCGATGCTCTCGCTCACCTTGGCGGCACCAAACCTAGAGCTGGCTCAGGTATTTGTCCGTCACGCGCAGGGTCAAGACGCGCTGCTTTACGCCGGACGCGGTTGCGACCCGCTCGGCGAGGTGGTTTTTGGGACGGCAATTGGATGGACGGCGCCAGGTTTGTCCGAGGTCGAGGCGCCCCTGGGTCAGGCCTCCGCCCTGCTGAACAACTGGCTGAGGCTCGGCTGGAACGCACCTGCACTGGCACCGCGTTGTTGGCTGGGTGCCGCCTTTCCGACCACTCAAAGGAGTGACCCCGCTTGGAGCGATTTTGCTTCGCTCGAGCTCAGTTTGCCGCGCTGGCGGTACTGCGCCAGCAGCGAGCAGGCGACCCTCACGCTCACGCTTCGCAGCGAAGAACTCACAGCGCCAAGGGATGTTGTGACCTGGGCTACCCAGTTCGAACAGCAACTGCGAACCCTGCGGGAGTTGGCGACCGAAGCGAGCCAACTGCGCTCGCTCGCCTCGCAGACCTTAAGCTGCCCGCGAAGCGAACAGCCTCCCCGCGAGCAGTGGCAGGCGCTGGTCAGCGCCGCCACCGCAACGATGAGCCAAGGCGAGCTTCAGAAGGTCGTTCTGGCGCGGGCCGTCGAGCTCACCTTCGACGAAGCTCCCGCGCTCGAGAGCGTGCTCGCGCGGCTGGGGGAGCTCTATCCAGATACAACGCTCTTTGCAGTCCGCCGCGGGCAGTCGACATTTCTCGGAGCCACCCCAGAGCGGCTGCTCTCGCTTCGCGGTCGCGAGATGACGACCGAAGCCTTGGCCGGCTCTGTCCGCGCCGAAGACAAGGATGCCGAACGTCACCTCCTCGCGAGCGACAAAGATCGGCGTGAGCACGCGCTCGTGGTCGAGGCCATCGTCACGCGTTGCCGTGAGCTCGGCGCGCGCGTGGAGTTTTCAACGTTTCCGGGCTTCCGTCACCTTCGAAACGTGATTCATCTGCACACTCCCATCACGGCTCGGTTTGGTCGGCGACAGCATGCCGTCCGCCTGGCGGCAGAGCTGCATCCAACGCCTGCGGTTGGCGGCGCGCCCGCCGCGCTGGCGCAAGACTACCTCGATGCGCATGAAGCCCTTTGCCGCGGCTGGTATGCGGGCTCGCTCGGCTGGTTCGATGCTGAGGGAGACGGGGATTTCGTGGTTACTCTGCGTTCAGGCCTCTTTCAAGGCAATCGCGCCAGGCTGTTTGGCGGGGCCGGCGTGCTGCGCGACTCCTCTCCCGGCGCGGAATGGGATGAAACCGAGCAAAAGCTGCGCGGGCTCGGAGAAGCGCTCGGCCTGCTCGCAACCTCAGTCGCTCCCCCGCCGTGCGACGTTGAGCCTCCCCTGCGCAACGACGTGGAGCGAATCACGCTGTGACCGCGCCGGCCCTACAAACCCTCTGGGCAAGGCTCCTGCTTGGGACCCTCGCGCGCGCTGAGGTGCGTCATTGGGTGATCTCGCCAGGGTCACGCTCGACGCCCTTGGCGGTGGCGGCGCTACGCTGTTCGGAGCTCGACTGCGCACTCGTGCTCGATGAGCGTTCTGCAGGGTTTTTCGCCTTGGGATGGGCCAGGGCCAGTCAGAGCGCGGTCGGCCTGCTCTGCACGTCGGGCACTGCGGTAGGCAACTACCTGCCGGCAGTGATGGAGGCGTCGCAGTCGGGCGTGCCGCTGGTACTGCTGACCGCTGATCGCCCGCCCGAGTTACAGGACTGCTCGGCCCCACAGACGCTCGATCAAGTGCGCGTCTTTGGCTCGTTCGTGCGGGCAGCAGTCGAGTTCGGGGAACCGAGTCCACTTGCGCAGCAGTGGCCTGCACTTCGTCGACGTGTGCTTTCGACCGTCGAAAAGGCGCAAGGTCCCCTGCCCGGCCCGGTGCATTTCAACGTTCCACTGCGAAAACCGCTCGAACCCGTCGCGCTGCCCCCAGCACTCGAGCAGCAACTCGCCGGGCTCATCGCGTCCGCGCTGCCACCCGCGAAAGCGCGCGTCGCGGCCCCGTCACAGCAGCGACTGACGGCCCTCGCGCAGCGCCTGCGCGAGCAGCCCCGCGGCGTGATCACCTGCGGCTTTTCGGCGACGCTCGAGCTCGCTCAGAGCGAGCTTGCCAGGCTGGCGCAGCGCACCGGCTATCCCGTGCTGCTCGACATCGCGCATCCTTGGCGACAGAAGCTCCGTGCGGAGCTGCGACCCTGGGTGATCGCGGCGTATGACGCGACGCTTCGCTGTGATCCGGGCCTTTTCGGGGCCGCCCCTGAGCTCATCTTGCAGGTGGGTCCGGGTTTGGTGAGTGCGGCGTGGGAACGCTACCTGGCGGGCCCCGCGGCTTCGGCCGAGCTACTGCTATTTTCGGCCACGGGTTGGCCCGAGACCACGGGGCGCGCGGTCACCCATGTCGAAGGGGCGCTCGGCCTCACTTTGCCTGCGCTCGCCGCAGCGCTTCCTGAGCCTGCGTCGCAGCGCGTCCCTTACGCCGCCACCTGGCGCGCGGGAGCGGCTAGGGTTCAGGCGGAATTGCCTGCAGCGCTTGAGACCGCCGCAGCACGGCACCCCGCAAGTGAGCTCAGTTTGATCGCGAGCCTGCTTTCGACGCTTCCAGAGGACTCCGAGCTGGTGCTCGGTAACAGTCTCCCCCTGCGCGAGGTCGATCTGCTCGGCGCGGCCGTTGCCCGCGGCGTGACGACCCACGCGCTCAGGGGGGTCAACGGCATCGACGGACTGGTCTCGTTTGCAAGCGGGCTGGCTCGAGGCTCGGGCAAACCGACGACGCTCCTGCTCGGGGACATGAGTTTTCTCCACGACGTCGGCGGCCTCTTTGCGGCCCGCCGCGTCACGACGCCACTCGTGGTCGTGGTGATCGACAACGGTGGGGGCCGCATTTTCGAGCAGCTTCCCGTCCACTCGGCCGTGACGCCGCGCGAGCTCGAGTACTGGACGACGCCGCACGATTGTCAGCTCACCGCGGCGGCCAGCCTCTATGGGGTGGCGCTCGAGCGCGCATCGAGTCGAGACGAACTCTGCGCGGCCATGGGTCGTAGTTTTTCGCACGCCGGGGCGACGCTGCTGGTCGTCAAGGTCGACCCGGACTCTTCCGCAAAAGACACCCGGGAGCTCGTGGCAGAGCTTCGGCGACGCCTGGCGAGCCCGAGCGCGGATGGAGTGAAGTGACTCGCCCGTGGTTGCTCTTGCACGGTTTTTGGGGGGGACCACACACTTGGGCGCCCGTCCTACGCATGCTCCCAGAGGCGCATCAGACGCTCGTCCCTTGGCTCGGGGGCCACGGGTCCAGTTGGGGGCCGAACGCGTGCTACGGGACCAGTTTTGTGGACGAGGTGGCCCGTTTGGCGGGGTGGCTGGAGTCCTTCGATAGCGCCCCGATGCAACTGGTGGGCTACAGCTTGGGGGCGCGACTCGCCCTCGGGCTGGCCGCGCTGCTACCGGACCGGATCGCCCAACTGCATCTGGTTTCGGGGCGCCGCGGACTGGATTCGACCGAGCAGCGCGCCGAGCGCCGCCAAGCCGATGAACACTGGGCGAGCCAACTTGAGACCCGTCCGCTTGAGACGGTTCTGGCGGACTGGTTCGCGCAACCGCTGTTTCGGTCACTCGGCACCGTCGCCCCAGCTGAGCTCGCGGCCGAGCAGCTTGAGCGACGGAGGGCCGCGCCCCAGGGGCTGGCCCACGCCATGCGGAGCTATGGACTCGCCGAAATGCCGAGCTATCGCGAGGCCTGGACCACCCTGCGGTGTCCCGTGCAGCTGATCGTTGGCGCCGAGGACCAGCGCTTTCGGGCACTGGCCGCGGGGCTGGTCGAGGAACTCCCCCACGCCAGGCTTCGCGTGGTAGACGGCGCGGGTCATCACCTACCGCTGCAGGCACCGGGCGCCCTCGCCCGCGAGCTTGCGCGAGGAGCCTCGCTATGACCGATCTGACCTGGAATGCCGTACGAACCTTCGAGGACATTCGCTACGAAACGAGCGGCACGGGGATTGCGAAAATCACGATCAACCGCCCGGAAGTTCGCAATGCGTTTCGGCCTCAAACGGTCGACGAACTGCTGACTGCCTTCGACCTCGCTCGCGATGACGAGGAAATAGGGGTCGTCATCCTCACCGGAGAGGGCGACCTCGCCTTCTGCTCGGGTGGCGATCAGCGAGTGCGCGGCTCGGGTGGCTACATCGGCGGAGACGGCGTTCCGCGTCTCAACGTGCTCGATCTCCAACGACAGATCCGCACCCTGCCCAAGCCCGTGATCGCGATGGTCGCTGGTTACGCCATCGGTGGCGGGCATGTGCTGCATATGGTCTGTGATCTGACGATTGCCGCGGACAACGCACGGTTTGGCCAGACGGGACCGCGGGTTGGCAGCTTCGACGGTGGATTTGGGGCCTCTTACATGGCGCGCATCGTTGGCCAGAAAAAGGCTCGCGAGATCTGGTTTCTGTGTCGCCAGTACGATGCCCAGCAGGCGCTCGACATGGGTCTCGTCAACTGCGTCGTGCCGCTCGCCCAGCTTGAGCGCGAGACGGTTCAGTGGTGCCACGAGATCCTCGGGCACTCTCCGCTGGCTCTGCGTTGCCTCAAGTCCGCGCTCAATGCCGACTGTGACGGTCAGGCGGGGCTCCAAGAGCTCGCTGGCAACGCGACCCTGCTCTACTACCTCACTGAAGAGGGCCAAGAGGGCAAGGCGGCGTATCTCGAGAAGCGGCCGCCAAATTTCGGCAAATTCCGGCGTCTTCCGTGAGTGAAACGCGCACGCTTCCTGTGCCGGGTTCTGTCGGCGCCTACTGGCTAGCAATACGACCGCGAACCCTTCCCGCGTCGCTTGCGCCGGTGGTCTTGGGCGTCAGTCTGGCGCGCCCGAGCCTCGCGGGGGCGAGCGCGATCGCGATCGCGCTCGGAGCGGTACTGTTGCAAATTGTCTCGAATCTTGCCAATGATCTGTTCGACTTCGAGCGCGGTCGAGACACCGCACAGCGCCTCGGTCCGCCGCGCGCCGCGCAGCTGGGCCTGCTCAGTCCGACGCAGCTCCGCTGGGCGCTGCTGCTGACCAGCGCGTTGGCGCTACTTCTCGGTAGCTACCTCGTGGCGCTCGGGGGTTGGCTGATTGTAGGCGTCGGCTTGAGCTCACTGCTGGCTGCTTTGGCCTACACCGCCGGCCCCTATCCCTTGGGTCCCAAGGGGCTTGGTGATCTGTTCGCCTTCCTGTTCTTCGGACCGGTGGCGGTGCTCGGAACCGTCTACCTTCTTTCCGCTCCCTTAAGCGGACAGGTCTGGCTCGCGAGCGCCGTTCCAGGCCTGCTTGTCACGAATATCCTCGTGGTGAACAACCTGCGTGACCACGCCGAAGACCAGCAAACCGGCAAGCAGACCCTGGCTGTTCGCTTCGGGCCAAGCTGGGTAATCGGTGAGTATGGGCTGCTGCTGCTGCTGGCGATGCTGGCCTGCGTCGCGCTCGCGTTCTGGCGCCATTCGGCCTGGCCCAGCTTGCCGCTCTTGCTCGTGCCGCGTGGCATTCAGCTGTGGGCCAGCGTTCGGACCCAGCGCGGACGACCGCTCAACCGCGTGCTAGCGAGCACCGCCGCCCTGGCCTTGCTCGTGAGTGGGCTGCTTTCCCTTGGACTCTGGTTGTCATGAAACTGCGACCAGTCAGCCTAGAAATGAAGCGTTTGAGCGTGGAGCTCCCCGCGCCGGTCGGCGGCCACGGGCACCGCACGCAGACGCGTTCGGGGGTTGTGCTGAGCCTGCGGGACCGCGACGAGCGCCGCGGTCTCGGTGAATCGACTCCGCTCCCAGGCTACTGCCCCGATACGCTGGAGGCCGTCGTACAGGCGCTTGGACGCCTCGACGTTCGTTCGCTCAGCCTCAACGCTCCCAACTTTGGCTTTCACCGAAAACTGGAGGATCTCGTCGCGCGACGAGTGGCCCCGGTGCGTGGCGCGAGAACGGCGGTCGAGTCCGCGATGCTCGATCTAGTGTCGCAGCAGCTCGAGCTGCCCGCCTGGAAGCTGCTGTCCATCACGGAGCCCGTCGAGCAGCTTCCATTGCTTCCGCTGTCGGCGCTGCTCGACGGGGAACAGGACGGAGCGCTACTCGAGCTCGCCGAGCAGCGACTCGATGCCGGCTTTCACACGCTCAAGCTCAAGCTGCGTGGTCCGGACGCGGTCGACGCGGACTGCGCGCGGATAGCCGAGTTGCGGCGGCGCTTTGGCATGGAGTTTCGGCTGCGGCTCGACGCCAACCGTGCTTACCCGCTCCCTCAGGCACGTGACCTGTTGAGTCGACTCGTGCCCTACGCGCCTGAGTTCGTCGAAGAGCCGGTCCCGACCGAACAGCTCTCGCAGCTGAGCGAGCCAGCGGTACCGCTGGCGCTCGATGAATCTCTGGCTCAGCCGGGCCTACTAGAGTCGGCGCTCGGCCGTCGTCGGGAATTGGGGCTCACGGCCATCGTGCTCAAGCCGAGCCTCCTTGGGCTATTTCGCGCTCGGCGTTTTGCCATGGCTGCTCGCGAGCTGGGGTTGGGCGTCGTCGTCACGCACCTCTTCGATGGCCCCGTTGCCATGGCCGCGGCCGTGGCGCTGGCGCACGGCATCGGCGACACAGGCTTCGCTCAGGGGCTCTGTCCGCACCCAGCGCTCGCCCTCGAGCGACGCCTACAGGTCCTTGGCTTGGCCGGAACCTTCGCGGCCGCCGTTCCCATGGCGGGGCTGCCGCTCGCGGAGCTGCGGTGACAGGGTCCGCTCAGTTTTCGCTCAAGATTGCGACACGCGAACGCCCCCAAGCGACCGCCCTACTGACGCGCGATCGAAGCATCAGCTACGCGGACTGGTTCCGACTCGTGACAGGGTTTCGGGCCCGCGGAAAAGCCCTGTTCTGGAGCGGAATTGAGCCCATCGCGTTCGTTGCCGATCAACGGCTGGCGACCCTCGGGTTGCTCTACTGGTTGCTGGAGGATCAGCGAGCCTTTGTGCCGCTTCATCCTGCCTGGCATGAGGCCGAGCAACGCGCCCTGGTCGAGCGCTGCGGCGCCCTCTGGCTGCGAATCGAAGACGACGGCGAGCTGGTCGAACTGCACCGCGCGCAGTCGCGTCGGGTACTGGCGCCGTCAACCGCCTGCGTGCTCGCTACGAGTGGCTCAACGGGCCTGCCGAAACTCGTGGAACTGGCGCGGACCGCGCTCGAACAAGCCTCGCTAGCGACGGTCGCAAGACTCGGCGGCTCCCCTGAGGATCGCTGGCTGTGGTCGCTCGGAGCGGCGCACATTGGGGGGCTATCCATCGTGCTGCGCTGCCTGACGCTGCGCTCAACGTTGGTACTGGCCGATGCCCCGTCGCCAGTCGAGCAGCTCGCGCAGCTTCACGCTCAGCGCGTCTCGGTGCTCTCGCTCGTGCCGACGCAGCTCACGCGCTGGCTTGCAATCGAGGGTGCGTCCCCTCCGCCATCGCTGCGCGCTGTGCTGCTCGGGGGGATGCGTGGCAGTCGCAGCCTGGTGCGGCGCGCCCGAGCAGGCGGATGGCCGATTCTCACGACCTTTGGGATGACGGAGACCTGCGCCGCCCTCACCCTCCAACCCCTGAGCGAAGCGCTGCGACCCCCAGACGACCACCGGCCGCTGGACGCAGGACTTCCGCTTGACGGCGTCGAACTGCGCATTGTTGAAGGCGAGCTGCAGATCCGCGGGCAAGCGCTGCTGACGCGCTACCTCGGGGAACCGCGCGCAGCGCTTGACCCAGCGGGTTGGTTTCCAACGGGTGATCTTGCTGAGCTGGACGACCAGGGCCGCCTCATCCCCGTGGGCCGTCGACTTGATAGAATCGTCACGGGTGGTGAGAACGTGGCGCCCAGCGAGGTCGAGCGCGTGCTCGAGCGTCAGCCTCACGTCGAGGAGGCCTGCGTCGTCGGCGTGAGCGATCCGGAGTGGGGCGAGCGCGTGGCGGCCGTGGTGCGACTGACCTGCTCGACCCGGGCCCCAGGTTCATCACGCCGCAACCAACCCCAACGCGTCGCGTTGCTGCCCACGCTTTGCGAGCTCGACCCGCAACTGTACGCTCAGCTCGAGGCGGCGTGTCTCGCGCAGCTCGCTCGTTTCAAGCGCCCAAGACACTATTTTCACTGCACGCAATGGCCGCTGCAGCCGAGCGGCAAGCTCGATCGGCAAGCCATTATCGCCGCAGTACAAGCCACGATCGCTGCGCGCACCCAGGAGGCCTCACTCGACGCCGGCACCGGCGCGAGACCTCAGTCCTCGCCGATCCCAAACACGTAGAGCGTTCCGAGCACCAGAAACACGGCCCCGGCACCACGGCGTAGCCAGTGCGCCGGGACGTAACGGCTCACGGCTTCGCCGGCCACCACAGCGACCGCTGAGGTGCACACCAATCCGAGCGCAGCGCCAGCAAACACCGACCAACGGGCGCGGCTCCCAGCTGACATACTGAGCGTGGCAAGCTGCGTCTTGTCGCCCATCTCCGCGATAAATATCGCGAAGAAGGTTGTAGCGAAGGCTTTCAGGTCCATATCCACCTAGCGGCCGGCAGCTCAGAATTTCGGTACGTGAAGGGTCTTGGAGATCATCGCACTGCCGCTGATGAAATACACCAGCGAGATCGGGTGCCAATCAAAGCCAAGCAGCTCGAGCGAGCCCCAAGGCAGCGCGGCTCCGATGCGACCCGTCGAGAAAAGCCAGGCGCATCCGCCGACAAGTAGGATGCTTGTCGGGATCGGTGTCCCTTCGAAATACTTCACCTTGCCGGAATCGTCGGCCAGTGAAGTAGCCGTCGCGTTATAGCGCGCGAGGCGACTAAGCCCGCAGGACACGAAGTACACGAGCAACACCAGATCGAGTCCACCACGGAGCCCCAGTCCGTACCCGAGCACCGCTGGCGCCACGCCGAAGCTCACCAGATCAGCCAAGGAATCCAGCTGGGCGCCTAGGTCGCTATGTCGCCTGCGCCAGCGAGCCACGCGACCGTCAAGGTAGTCGAACAGGCCAGCCAAAGGCAGCATGGCCATGGCAATCTGCAGCTGTACGCGCTCACCCTTAACGAGATAGTTGAGGACCGCGAAGATCGACACAAGGCCAGCGACACCGTTGGCCAAGGTGATGAAGTCTGCGAGCGCAAAGTCTCGAATCATCGAGAAGTGCCGCTTGCGCCGCGGCGAGGTTCCAGAGGAAGCTTGGGGCGGCTCAGTCACAGGCGCAGACGCTAGCCCGTGTGAGGACGCTTGGCTACAGCTCACGCTCGACTCGCTCAGGTGCGCGGTCGGGCCGAGTGGCCGCGAGGCATTGAGCGCTTCATGTCGGATGACACTACCGTTCTAGCCGGTCCATACTACGCTCGGCGCCCGTGAGCGCTCTGGCATGGATCCTTCTGACTAGTGCGGTGACCCTGCTCATCGCATTGAGCGGCGCTGTCACTCTGTTTTTCTCTGAGCGTCGGATGCAGTCCCTGCTGCTTCCACTCGTGGCGCTCAGTGCGGGTTCGCTGCTTGGGAGCGCATTTCTGCACATGCTGCCGTCCGCGATCGAGCGCATGGGTGAGCCAGAATTGGCCACGACCTGGACCGCCGCCGGCCTGGCGACGTTTTTTGGTGTCGAGCAGATTTTGCATTGGCATCGTGGAAAAGGGGATTGCTCAGAGCATCATCATCACCCCTTGACGTATCTCGTCCTGATCGGTGATTCCCTGCATAAGCTCGTCGCTGGGCTGGCAGTGGGCGCTGCCTTCACGGTCAGTACGCAGGTCGGGCTCGTCACCTGGCTCGCCGCGGCCGCGCACGAGATCCCGCACGAGCTTGGGGACTACGGCGCGCTCGTGCATGGAGGTTTGGCGCCGAGGCGCGCGCTCACCCTCAATCTGCTGTCGGCCCTGCCCTTTCTGATCGGCGGACTGATCGCTCTGATGCTGTCGCATCACGTGCACCTGGATCTCTCCTTCCTTGTGGCGTTTGCCGCGGGCAATTTCATCTACCTCGGCGGCACCGACCTGTTGCCGGTCCTCAATCGGACCCGCCCGCCCGCCACCATGTTGCTGCTCGTCAGCTCGTTTTTCGTGGGCATGGGCACCCTGGTCGTCTTGCGTTTCTGGCTGCCAGAGCACGGACACTGACGGGTCACTGCGGGGCTGCGGTCGGCGTCCGACTCGCGGGTCTAGGCACCAAATTGCCCAGTCCCGCTCAAACGTGCTAGCCCAACCCACACATGCGGCGCGCGACCCGTACCCTCTCCCTAGCCCTGCTGATTGCCGTGACAACCGTCACTGGCTCGGCTGCGCAACGGATTCACACCGTGGCGAGTGGCCAAACCCTCGGTGGTATCGCGAAAAAGTACGGAATTTCCGTGGCTGAATTACGCGATATGAACCGCCTGCCGGTCGGTGCCGGGCTCAAGCCCGGTGCCCGACTGCTGATCCCGGAGCCGGGCGAGGTCGCTCGCAATCAGCGGCTTTCCGCAGAAAAGGCAGCGCGAGCGAAGCAAGCGCCTCCGGCCGCCGAGCCCCAGCCTGCCGCCACCGAGCCCCAGCCCACCGCCACCGAGCTCCAGCCCGCCCCCGAGCTCCAGCCCGCGGCGAGCCCAACGGAGACAGCGACGGACTCCAGCGCGCCCGACACGGTCGCCCCGGCGGAGCGTGAACCTGTCAACGATCCGGCCGCACGACGCGACAATCCGGACCGGGAGCCCAAGACATCGGCCGCGCCGACTCCCCCTGCCCCGCGCACTCGCTCCGTGGTCCCTCGCTCAGACGCGGGGCACCAGCGTCACGAGGTGGCCTCGGGTCACACGCTTGGCAAGATCGCCAAACGCTATCACGTGGGCGTGGATGCCCTGCGCAGACTCAACGGCCTACGACGCACCGATCAGCTCAAGCCAGGAATGACTCTCATCATTCCCAATGGCGACGACGATCCGATGCTCGCCGATGCGACTGAGCCTGAACCCGCGACGCCCGCCACTCCTGCCGCGCCCAAGAGTGCGGAGGCATCGATCTCGGGTCAGCTGTCGGTTCCCGGTGCGGGGCCCGTCTACTACTACGAGCCCCTCGGTGCGGGACGTAAGTCGATGCGACCGATCCTGGTCTACCTGCACGGGCGCGGCAACGATCCCGAGGCTGACTGCCGGCACTGGGCTCCGGTGGCGCGTCGCTTTGGCTGGTTGATTTGTCCGAGTGGTCCGGTCGCGCATAACAGCGGCCGCGCCTGGAATAACAGCTGGCCATCGGGGCAGCACGCGGTGATGGGCTCGATTCACGCACTGCGGGAAAAATTTGGGCGCCGCGTCCAGCTCTTTGGCAACACGCTAATCGGCTTCAGCGAAGGCGCTTTCGTCGCCATGAACGTTGGCGTGCGCGAGCCACACACCTTCAATCGCTGGTTGATTCTCGGCGCGGATACGAGCTACTGGGGCGGCTCTGGGCTTGAAGCGCTCAAGGACGCTCAGAATCGCGTTCGCCGGGTCGTGCTGATCACCGGTGCCCGCGATCAGGTTGTCGAGGACACTCGCAAGGTCGCGGGTTGGCTCGAGGGTGCTCGGGTGCCATTGCGCCTTCAGACCCCGGGGGATCTCGCCCATGAAGTGGCACTGGAGCGCATGCCGGGCCTGTATGAATCCGCGCTGCGCTGGCTCGATCGCGGTGGCGGGCCGAGCTCCAAAGTGACTAAGCGCTAGGCTGAGGGCTCACGCGCCTGCCTGGTCCGGACAAGCTCCGGTTCACACAGAATCGCGGTCCTGGGGGGCGCGTGAAGGCGCCCCCCAGCCGCTTTCTTAGGCTAGCTCGTCGCTGAGCGCCCGCGCAGCCTCGTGCGCAGCGTTGTCGCTCAGCGCTTTGAGGAGCAGTACCTTAGCCTTGCGTACGTCTCCCTGCTGCTTGGCGATCACAGCGAGGAAGTAGTTGGCATCTGCCCGCTCCGGGACCGAGATCCCCTCGTTGGGATCGGCGTCACTTGGCTTCATCATGACCACGCGACCAAACGCACGATGAGCCTGCTCACGCTCGTCGATCTCGAGTGCCAGGCGGCCGAGGACCATCCCGAGGCGCCCGTTCTTGGGATCACAGTCGAACGCCTTGGATAGTGAGTCCATCGCGTCGGAGAGGAAACCCTCGTCCAGCTGAACTCGGCTCATTTCCTCCAGGATCTTGGCTAGAGTGCGAGTGCGCCGACCGCGCTGACCGGCGACCAACTCCTGGAGTACCTGCATCGCTTCGTCGTTTCGCCCGGCGGCCAGTCTGGCACGGGCCACAAGCAACCCCACCTCCGGATCATCGGGCGAAATCGCTCGGGCGCGTTCGAGCGCGGCTTCGGCCGCAACCGGGTCACCGCCCTCCACCATCAGAAGTTGCGCGGCCTCCAGCAATAGATCCTTCTGAATCGGCAGGTCAGTCTGACGGTCGGCATCTCCAAGCAGGAGTCGACCGAGCGCCAGGTTGTCGCCGCCACTGCGATAGATACGCGCCAGTCTCTCCCGCAACGCGAGTGAGTCGGGTGCCACCAAAATGGCGCGTTCGACCGCCACCTGAGCCCGCTTGGGCGCACCAAGTAGCTCCGCGAGACGCGTTTGCTCGAGAGCATAAGCAACTAGTTCAGGACCAAAGGCGGACTCCGTCAGCACGCTCAGCGCCGACAGGGCCCCTTCCTGATCGCCCGACAGCTCGCAGAGGCGTACGAGGTGCTTGAGGATCTCGAGATCTCCCGGGTAGTTGATATCGAGACCATTGAGAAGCGCGAGGGCTTCCTCGATATCGCCCAGCTGCTCGAGCAGTCCGACCTCCCGCAATCCGAGCTCCCGCGCGAGGGCCTCATCAGCCCCGCGCGCAGCGGCGCGCACCACTTCGAGCAGCAGACTCGCTCCTTCCACGGTGTGGGCATCGGCGGCCTCAAGTTCAGCCAGCGCCTCGGGGAAGCGACCTAGCTCGCTCAGTATCCTCCCGCGTTCGCGCCGCAAGGTCACGCTCGTCACTCCACGCAGCGCTACCTCGTCGATCACCGAGACGGCAAGCGCAAGCTGTTCGGCGTGACGAAAGGTCGAAATTGCCCGATGAACCAAGGAAACGTCAGGTTCCCTCGCGATCGCTTCGTGCAACACGACGCCGCTGGCGGCAAAGTCGCCGCGCGCTTCTAGCAACGTGCAGAGCCGCTCTCGGAGGGTCGCGGAGTCCGGGGCTACCGCCAGCGCCTGTCGCAGCGCGGATTCAACACCTGCGCTGTCGCCGAGGGTCTCACGTAGGCTGACAAGACGTTCGAGAAGGTCCGGCGACGGCTGGGTTGATGTCCGCAGCAGACTCTCAAGCGCCTCAGCGGCTCGGTCAGGCTGACCGAGGGAATCAGCCAGTCGCGCAACCACGTCGAGGGCCTCGGGCTGCTCAGGTTGCCAGGCCAGCACAGCTTCAGCGGCCTTGAGAGCAGCAGCTGGATTGCCTGTCTGTTCCTCAAGCTGCGCGATGCGCAGCCCGAGTTGACCGATTGCGTCGGCGTCAGCCCGATCCCTGGCCGCGTCGAGCTGGCGGGTTAGCAGTACCGCCAGTTCCGCGCGTCGCCCACTCCGTTCGTAGATCTCCGCGAGCAGCAAGACAGCAGCAGCATTTTCTGGTTCATCACGCAGCAGGTCCGCCAGCAAATCCGCAGCAGAACCGGTGTCACCTGATGCCACGAGCAAGCGAGCTCGCTCGGCTGACATTTGACTCCGCTCCGGCCCCGCCTCAAGGGCGTCGATCGTGCGAGCCAGCACTTCATCGAGCTCGACCGCGAGGCCAAGCTCGCGAAGTCGGGCCAGAAGTGATGGGTAGACCTCGGGATCCGCCGGGTTGCTCCGATGCAGCTGGGTCAGGATCCGCCGCGCTCGCTCGCCGTCACCCAAAACATCGGCTAACTGTGCGGCGACCGAGAGTAGCAAGGCCCTAGCCTCCTCGGCGGGCAAGCCTGCGGCTGCCCGCTCCCGTCGCTCGATCGCACCTGCCGCGTCACCGCGCTGCTCGAGCAGCACCGCGAGCTCGAGTTCCACTCGAGCTCGCTCCTCGACCCCAAGATGCTCCACCAGCGGGCCCTCCAAGCCAAGCTGAAGTAGCCGCTCAAGAGGCTCGGTGGACGGCAGCTCCTTGGCGATTCCCAGGGCTTCTTCGAACAGTTGCGAGGAGCCTCCGGAATGACGCAATCGCAGCTCCAACACCTGAAGGAGCCAGTCATTACGCGAACTCAGTCGAGCCGCCGTCTCAAGCAAATCGAGTGCCTCTGCTGCGCCCTGCTCAAGCTCGATACAGGGCAGCAAAGTGGACAGTAGACGTTCGAAATCAACCCGAAGCGCCAGCGCGCGCTCCAGCAGTGCAAAGCCTTCGGTCCGGGTTTCCGCATCGAGCAGACGCCCTGCAGCCAGCCGATACAGCGGCTCCGGGTTATCGATCGGAGTTGACCCATCGAGCCAGGAGCGGACTCGGCGCTCGAGGATCCGCGACTCAGACGCATCGTCGCCGAGTGCGTCAAAGACCTGACCCAGGGCATTCCAGGCCAGATCATCGCCGAGAGCGGTCTTTTCAAGGGCAGTCTGAATGACCTGCGCGCGCTCGCGGAGGCGCTCAGCTCCAGCCGGGATCCCGCCACTGACCTGCGCTTGTAATAAAGTCAGATCGGCCAGCACGCGGGCAGCAACGCTCGGATCCTGCACACGCTCAAGTCGGTCCTCAAGCGCCCTTACCAGGAGCTCGGTGTGTCCGCGGTGGCGCAGCCCACGCTCAAGCGCAGCCGCTTCGAATTCATTCTCGAGCGCCACCTCGAAGGCCGACTCAATTGACTCGGCGGCGCGCAGCGAGTCCCCTCGCCGGGCGGCAACCTCCGAGAGATCGAGCAGAGCTTCCGTGCGGGTGGGTCCGTGCTCACCAGCGACCTCGCGGCCCAGCACCAGCAACAGAGAACGGAAGGTCTTTTCGGCGCGTTCCAGCTCTCCCGCTTCGAGCGACAGGCGTGCCTGAAGCTGAAGGATCCCTGGGTGGGCCGGATCGATTCGGCTCGCGAGGAGCAGTTCCTCCAGCGCTTCGGTCTTGGTTCCGAGCGCCAGATGAGCGACCGCGATGGCGAAATGCACCATGGCGCGCTCCTTCGGACGCCGCGTGCCGTAGCGTTCGATCTGCTGCTTTAGCACCTGAATCGCTTCGCCATGCCGCTGCGCCAGACACAGCGCGTCAGCCAGTCGAAGCCGACGGACACGCTCCTCAGGCTCAAGTGCCACCGCCTGCTCGAGTAGCGGGACAGCCGCATCAGGACGTCCGACCCGAACGAGCTGCACCTCAGCCGCCTGCTCAAGGAACGCCAGTCGTGCCGCGGGTTCGGCCACCCGCGCCGCCTCGAGCGTTAGCAGATCGGCAAGGGGGACCCAGAGCTCGGCTTCGCGATAGAGCTCGGCCAACCGAGTACGCAGCGCGCCCACGCGCATTGCGCGCTCCGAGGCCCACTCCAGCCGTTCACGTGCCTTTGCCGGCTGCCCAGCAGCCACGTGCGCGGCTGCCAATGCAAGAGCGCGCTCTCCGAGCTGCTCTCGTCCGGAGACCTCACAGAGCGCGCTCAGAACCTCGGCCGATGCGGCGTGTTCGCCGCGTGAAGTGTGCAGGCGGGCCATGGCCTCCCAACCCGACTCGAGACCAAGCCGGGCGGCTTTCCGCCAGTCCTTCAGAGAACGATCGATGTCACTCAGCCAAGTCTCGGCGAGCTCACCGGCACGCGCCCACAGCGCTGCCGCAGCCGACGAATCGTCAGCCGCAGCCCGCACGGTAGCCTGGCCCTCCCAGAGCGTGATCACGGCGTCAAAGCGACCCGCTTCCTCAAGCAGCACTGCGAGTCTGCTCACCGAAGCGACCGCAATGTCATCGGTGGCATCTTCCGCGAACAGTTGCTCGAAGAGCTCAATGGCCTGCGCCGGTTGGCCCAGCTGATCCGAGCAGAGGCACGCCGCGTCTCGCTCAAACGCCCGCCGCTCCTTGCGTGAGAATGGCAACTTGGCCGACGTCAAAAGGAGGTCCAGCACGTCAGCGTAGGCAGCCGCCTCGCGAAGCCTGGTACCGAGCTCGTCGACGGCCCAGGCGACGGCGCGAGCAGCGGCCGACTCTCGAACACCGCCGTCGGCGAGCCAAGCCACGGTGCTCAGATCGAGTAAAATACGGCAAACTTGCCGCGTCAATGCCCGGTCGCTGCGGGGTTCGCCGGCGACCTGAACGGCGCGTTCATAATCCTGTGCGGCGACAAATGCCTCTACCGCCCGAGCGGGTGCATTGAGCCGATCGACGTACAAACCACCCAGTTGCTGTCGCAGCTGCTGAGCGCGCTCAGGCTCCGATGCATCCGCCTCCGTCGCGAGCATCGCAGCCAGCTCATCCCAGTGACCACCGCCAACGTAGAGCTGGACGAGAGCGTCAAAGCTCTCATCGTCGCGCCCATGCAGTTCACGCGTTCTGCACCAGGTCGCGATGGAGGCTGCGGGCTCGGCGAGCTGGGTGGCAAAGATTTGCGCCACACGACCCCGATCTGCCCGTGCCGCGCTCAGATCACTCGATTTACTCGCGCGGTCCTCGAGGGCTGAGACGAGTTCACGCAGCTCACCGGCACGCTCGAGCGCGATGATGAGGCCATCCAACGCAGTTTTGTCGCTCGGCTCAAGCCCCAGGCGAGCACGCCAATTGGAAACCGCGCGTGGGGCGTCGGAGAGCTCCTCCAGCGCGACCCGCGCCGCCTCCGCGAAGATGTCGAGCTGAATGAACGGATCGGGCTCAAGTAGCGCCAATCGTTCAAGTACGTCGGCGCGAGTTGAGTGTCGCCCGGCCGTCTCGAGCAGCTTGTCTAGCTCACGCGCCGCAGCCAATTTGGCGTGATCTGTGCCAAATTCTGAGTCAAGCACGGTCGAGTACAGCGTGACCGCGCGGTCGGCAGCATCGAGATGGAGGCGGTGGACATCACCCGCTTCGAGCGTTAGCTGTACCGCGAGTTCAGTCCCAAGCTGCGTCAGGGCCACCTCTTCGAGCACTCGAGCCTGGCGTGAGCGACCTCCAACTCGCTGAGCAAGTTCAGACAGCTGCGTGCGGAGCTCCTGAGCCCCCGGCTCAAGGCGAATCAGCGTAAGCACATTCTCAAACGCCCCGGCGGCATCATCCAGCTCGCGCAGGCGGACTTCCACGATGCGTCGCAGCCGCTCTATACGCTCCACATCATCGATCGCGAGTTCGACCTCGATCTCGAGCATACGAACAACGTCGGCGGTTTGACTCGTGGACTCGTAGTAGCGTCGCAGTTGCAGGGCGCAGGCATCACGCACGCTCAGCGGGCGGACGCGCTTGCGCTTATCGCTCCCCTTGCCTGACGTCCGCGTCGGAACGATCGACTCCCGGGCAGCAGGCAGCGCAACCAGTCTTTCAAGCACGGAAATCACCGCCAGATCACTGCCGTGAGCTTCACTCATCAGAGTGACCAGCTCGAACGCCGGCAACGGATCCTCGACGTCGAGCCATAACCCGCCAACTCGGAGCTGAAGACCGTAGAGAGCGGCTCCGCTCGCGCGGGCGGCTTGGCGCGTCAGCAGGTCGATCAGCGGCCGAAGCTGGGCCTGTCGCTCGTAGAGACGCTCAAGCGCTGCCTCGACCCGCGTGTCATTGGGCTCGGCACCGTCAAGTAGGCGAAAATAGTGGATCGCTCGGTCGGGATCGCTCGCAAAATCCTTGGCCGCCATGGCGGCTTCGCGAAGTAGCTCGACCGTCGCGGCTCCCGCAGAGGCGCCTTCCAATCGGCGATCATAAAGATCGAACAGCTCGGGCCAACGACCAGAGCCGCTAAACGAGAGCTTGAGGCGATCAAATGCCCATTCAGCAGCGGGACAGGCTGCCAACACCCGCTCGAGTAGCGGAATGACGGAGTCCGGATCGTCCGCCCACTCTTCGTGGAAATCGCTCCAGCGATGCCCGAGTTCTTCCGCGAGCTCCGGTTCTTTGGTGGCAACAACCGCCGCTTCATAGCCAGCGAGAACGGCCGCCGGTGTGCCAAGGCTACGCGCCGCCCGTTCCGCCCGCTCCCAGAGCGCTAGAGCCGCCGGGTTCGCTGTGGCAGCCCGCAGCGTGAGGCCGAGGATGGCGTCGGGATCATCTGGGAAGGTATCCGCCAACGCCAAGGTCCAACGTGCGCGTTCGTCCGCGAAATTGAGGGACTCCCCGGTAACGGCCAGCAGCGCTCGGAGCGCATCAGCCCTGGCGGATGGGTCGTCGACACCCGACGCCGCGCGCTCAAGCAGTGCCACGGCGCTCGGTCGCGACTGCGGGGACTCGAGCGCCATGCGCACGATCGTCAGGAGTTCAGACGAACCCGGCTCGGCAATGAGGAGCGGCTCGAGGACCTCAAGTGACCGAACTGGCGACTCCAGCGGTCCGGCCAACAGCTGAGCCCGCTCAATGATCAGCGGTGCTCGGAGTTCAGGCGCGATCAGGGGGATCAGAGCGGCAATCGCCACTTCGGCCGCGACGTAGTCGTTGCGGGTCCGATGAAGCAGCAGTAACTCGGTCCACGCGTCGGCACGCTCGGGCTCGCGCGCCAGCACGCGATTGACGAGCTCCTCCGAGGCCACCAAGTCCTCGTAGCTTTCCCGCTCAAATCGCGCCCATTCGAGCAGCACAGTCTCGGGCTCCGCCGACGAGCGCACCCGTTGCTCAAACCAACCGCGCCGTTCCGAACGCCACTCTGGCAGCTCCGGTGCGCTGTCCAGTAGCGAGCCAAACGAGGCAAGTAGCTCGGAGTCGGGAAGGACGTCGCCCTCGAGCAATTCTCGAAACGCGACAGCCGCCAGTAGCTGCGTCGACTCGTCTTTGGCCAGAACTCGAGCGCGAGCTAGCCGCAGCTGGCGCTGGCGACCTGGATCAGTCGTCGTGGAAAGGACGCTTTCGATCAGCTCGCTGAACTCCAGTGGGGCCATGCCGGCAGTCGCTCGCGACTCCTGTTCGAGTACGCGTCGCGTGATCTCACGTTCGTCAGAACCAAGCTCGCGCAAACTGGCGAGGGTTCGCCCAAGGTCAGCAAGATTGCCCAATTTCCCGAGAAGTTCTGCCAGGTTGCTGGCGATTGACCGGTCCTGGGGATTGGCCGCAAACGCCCGCTGAAGCAGGTGGGCGGCGCCTTGATGATTACCCGCCTGCTCGTGTAGGCGGGCGGATTCTGCGTAGGCTTCACTGGCGGCGAGGCCCTCGCCGAGTTCCTGACGCACGGCCCCGATGGCCTCAAGGACTTCAGCGCGTTTATCTGCCTCCTCAGAGAGCCGGAGTTTTTCCCCGAGTACGCGCTCAACGACCGCGAGTTCCCCTGCGCCACGCGCCAGCGACTCGACCTGCGCCAAGCGCTCCAACTGGCCGGGCTGGGCCTCGTGCGCCGCAAGAGCATGAGCCAAAGCGCTTCTGAGATCCCCCAGGCGCACCTCGACATCAACGAGCCGGTCTAGCGCGCGGAGGCGCCGTTCACCCGACAAAACACCGAGCGCCCTGTCGAGCTCTGCCCGAAGAGCAGGCTCATTCTGAAGCTCGGTGAAGAGCTGACAGAGCGCCTGATGCGCCCCATGGTGGGCCGCATCGAACTCGAGCACTTGGCGCCAGGCAAGCTCAGCCGCAGCGAGATCTTTCAAGTCGCGCTGCGTCAGCTGCGCGATTCGAACCCGCAGCTCCTTCTGACGCTCCGGGCGGGACTCACGCTCAAGCGCCTGACCGTAGAGGGCAAGACGGTCCTCGGGGGTTGCATCCGTCGCCAATAGCTCGTCGAGACGCCCGAGCAGCTCCGGAGCGGAAGGCTCGAGCTCAAGCGCACGACGAAGTAGCGTAATCGCGCGAGGATGCTCACCCGTGTCTGCCAGGGAATCCGCCAGCAGAATCGCCAGCTCCAGGAGCTCACGCTGCGCGAGGGGCTCGGACTCAAGAATTGGAGATAGAAGCTGGATCTTTTCCTGAGCTTCCACAGCAGACGCGACGCGACGCAGTCGTTCGATCCAGAGCCCGAGTTGTTCGCTGGCTTCGTAGCGCACCAGCACTATGCCGCGCACGGTGAGCGGGAACGCGATGTCCGGACGTTCGAGGAGGGATTCGGCGATCCGAACGGCCTCGGTCAGCGCAGTCAATTGGCTTGGTAGATCGGTCACCAACTCGGCGCGAGCAGCCAGTAGACTGACGAGCGAGAGACTCGGCGCCTCCTGGCGCAACAGTGGTTCGAGCAACTCACTGGCGTCTGGCCCCAACGCGGGGTCGGTGAGCATCGCTTCAACCTCTTGGCGAGCGGCGCGGCAGCTGGTGTCCAGGAGCAGGGCTTTTCGGTAGCAACCGAGCGCCCCCGTTCGGTCATCGAGCTCGCGCGCTCGCAGGCTACCCAGTCGCGCCCAGAAGCGGGACGCATCGCTGCCAGTCGCGAGCTGAATGCGCTGCTCGAGCACCTGCGCGAGCTCGAAGGTGCGATTGTCCTGCTCAAGCAGGGGGAGCAGGGCATCGAGCGCCTCCACGAGCGGGCCTTGTCGATCGATCAACGCGCGCCAGAGCAGGATGCGCTCGGAACGGTCCGTGATGGAGCGTGTCCAGAGTTCTGTGGCGCGAAGATCGAGCTGCCGACGCTCGATCGGATCGGCCGCGCGAGCCGCGCGCTGCGCGAGCACGGCAGCGAGCTCGGAAATCTCCCCTTTTTGCTCGAAAAACTGCTGGAGTCGTTGTAGTGATTCATCGCCTTGCGGCGAATCTATCAGCGCTCGCCAAGCCGGAACTGCGCGTGCCGGTTCGCCGAGTTCGGTCTCGGCCAGGCGTGCCAGCCGACGCGCCGCGGTCTGACGCTCCTCGGTGCGAGACTCAAGCCGGACCACGATCTCCAGGGCATTGGCGAGCCCCGCAGACTCTCCAGACTCGGAGTAAAGCTCCACGAGCGCGCTCGCTGCCGTGAGGTTGCTCTGCGGGTCTAACTTCGAACGGAGCGCGTCTTCAAACAGCGAGCGAGCACGTCTCACCTCGCCCATCCGTACGAACACGCAACCGAGCTCCACGCTCGCGCGCGCTCGCACGCCGGGATCCTTGGCAACTTGCAGTGCGCGGCTCAGAAGTCGCGCAGCTTCCGCGGCGCGATCCAGTGACAACGCGAGGGAGGCGTAGCGGCGCCGGGTATCGTCGTCGCCCGGTTCCGTCGTGACCACCGCACCTAGTAGTTCAAATGCACCCGCCGGATCAGAGAGCACGTCCTGACGCAGACGGCCGAGCCGTCTCTGAACCTCAACTCGTCGCGGACCACGCGCGACCTTGAGCTCCTGGGTGAGCAGCGCCGCCGCCCGCGGCTTGTCGCCGGCTAGTTCGTACGCGTCTGACATCGCCCCGAGGGCGCGCGCGGCCACCGACGGAACGTTGGCTAGACTCTCGGCAGCCGCAAGCGCGGCCGCGTGTCCACCGTCCTGCGTGAGCAGCGCTTCGGCTTGCGCAACGGCCTTGAGCGGGTCCGGAAGCTCGCGCTGATAGAGCCCGAGTAGTCGTTCGTGCAGCGCGCGGGCCTGGGCTGGCTCGAGCCCTTCAAGCGACAGGCGCGCTTCCCAGCGTCGCGCAGCGTCACGGGGTCGACCCGCAGCGAGCTGTCGCTCGGCCGCGAGCACGAGCGCCACGGGATGATGGGCCTCGACGGCCAGGATGCTTTCCAGCACCTCAAGTGCAACGCTCGGCTCACGATCGTCGCTCGCGCAAAGCTCGACTGCCCGAGCAATGCAAATTGCGCGCACGTCGTCCGGCGCAGACTTGCCGCTTAACCAGAGCAGGCGCGCCAGGCGTGCAGAGGCGCCCTTGGCCGTCAACCATTGCTCAAGGCGCGCTAGCAAGCCCGTGCGCTGTGGGGCAGCGGCAAGGGCTCGCTCCGCAAGCGTGATGGCACCGTCAACGTTCCCGAACCGATCGGCGAGGAACAGCGCGGCATGCTCCAGCAGTTGGGCTTGGGCGTCCGCAGGGAGCAGACGCACGCGTCGGTCGCTAGTGACCTGCTCATAGGCAAAAGCGAGCTCGGCCTGGCGCCCATCACGTTCAGCTGCTTGGTGAAGTCGCTCCCACTGGTCGGCGTCGGAGCCGCCCCGTGCCAACGACGCAACCAACGACTCCAAAACAAGATCCGGATTCTCCAGTCGCGTGTCGAGCTGTTCTTGAAGCTCTTCGATGCGCAGTGAAGGACTAGGACGGCGGCTCGGCATCTTTGGCGGCAACGACGGCATCTGCACCCCGGTTGGTCGAGGCAGCACCGTACCAGAGGTACCGCCAGATTGGACAGTCTTAGGTTGCCTGGGGGCCCACGATGCGCGAGCCCCAGCTCAGCCCGGACGTAACCACACCGACACACCAACCGAGCGCTGAGCCATGACCGCACCCGACGCCCCGACGGTTCGTAAGCAGCCCCGGCGCGGCCCAGCTCAGCGCCGCCAAAGCTGCACGCTCGCCTGTCCAGGCCCGGGCGCCCCACACCGAAGTAAACGGCACGCGCTCAGTAGAACGTCGCGCCGAACAGCTCGCGGAAGTCCTCCTCGTAGCGCACGCCCGAGAGCCCCGAGAGCCCAATACGGAAGGAAATCGTGACGTCATCGCCCCAAGGCCACCAGAGTCCGTAGGCCATCAGGGAGTCGTTTGGCTCCGTGGACACCAGGATCTGGTCCGGGCGAATTCCGCCCACCTGATCCGAGATCAGCTGCACCGGCTCGGGCGACGTCCGCACGGTCTTAGAGGTCCATTGCTGACGGAAGGATTTGGCTATGGCCTGTCGCGCCTCGGCTTCCAGCTGAACGCTGAATGACGAGGCAACACAGGAAAGGCGTGAATCCCAGCTGAATCCCCCGCCGGGCCAGCTCTGCCGAAATGCCGCTAGGGCTTGGAACATCACGTGCGCCGACGTGCCTTGGGTTATGGCCACGGGCGGACGATAGCCCAGCTTGCTCAACCTGCACACAGAACGAGTCCGCTAAAGCAGAAACCCGCAAATGGCCGGTCCGCCGTTTTCTTGCGGAGACTGCATCCAGCGCCGAACTCGCTCAGACCGTCCCGTGGGTTGAGGCCCACGCGGCCGGTTGTCGCTTCGACCCGCCACCGGGCTGTCACGACGGGTCGCTTTGCGACTAAGCTTTGGGTAGTGATCGGTACCCCTGCTGCCCCGCCCTCGGCCTCGGCCGAAATTGGGCTTCGACTTCCCCCTTGGACCCTGACTGAGCTTCTGGGACGTGGCGCCAGTTCCCAGGTGTACCTGGCGCGTCACGACGATCAGCAGTCCATGGCGGCGGTCAAGATCCTCAGCGCGGAGTTCGGCGCGCAGCCGGACTGGAGCCTCCGGTTCGACCGCGAGGTGCGGCTCCTCCAGGAGCTTCAACACCCCGGAGTTCCGCGCTTTCTGGGCGGCGGAAGTCTTGACGACGGGCGTCCCTACATGATGCTCGAGTACTGCCCCGGCGAGACCCTCGCGCAGCGGCTCTCGCGCCTCGATACCCTGCCGCTCGCCGAGGTGATTGGAATCGCTGAGCAGGCGCTCGAGGTGCTCGAGGTCGCCCACGCCCGTGGGATCGTCCATCGGGACCTCAAGCCCGCGAACCTGATCCTAGGTCCGGATGGGCGGGTCAAGGTGCTCGATTTTGGCATCGCGCGAGTGCGCGATGGCGGGCGCGCGCTCACGCGCGAGGGCATCACGCTCGGGACCGTGGCCTACATGGCGCCCGAACAAGCCCTGGGTCGCCATGCCGAGGTAGACGCCCGCACCGACCTGTTCGCGCTCGGCGCGGTGATGTTCCGCTGCCTGACGGGAAGACACCTCCACCAACGCGACACCGAGGGAGCGCTGCTCGCGGCCATGGCAAGCGAGCCTGCGCCGTCGCTGCGCGAGCTTGGGCAGGTCTTTTCCGATGCGGTCGTCTTCGTCGTCGACACGGCAGTTGCCTTCTCACGCGAAGGCCGCTACCCCGACGCGACCACGCTCAGAATGGACCTCGCGGCCCTCGCGCAGGACCAGCCCCCTCCCTTCGCGTCACTCCAGGGAGCGCGGCGGGAACAGCACACGGTGACGGGCGACGGTGGAGTAGCCCCCCCGTCGAGTCTTGCCGAACAAACGGCGCTAGCCCTGGTCGGACAGCTCGTTGCCGAGCGCTACCGCGTTCTCGAGCTACTTGGAGTCGGCGGAATGGGTGCCGTCTACCGCGCCGAGCACATCCACATGCGCAAACCGGTGGCCCTCAAGGTGCTGCACCGGGAGATGACGCTGCTGCCGGAGATGGTGGCCCGGTTCGAGCGCGAAGCGATCGCGGCTGCTCGCATCGAGCATCCGAACGTCGCGACGGCAACGGACTTTGGACGCCTGCAAGATGGTTCCTGCTATCTCGTGCTGGAATTCGTCCAGGGCCAGAGCCTTCGCCAGGTGCTAACGAGCGAGGGTCGTCTCTCGCTCAGTCGCGCCCTGAGGATCACGTCGCACATCGCGGCCGCCCTGGTCGCGGCCCATGCCGCCGGCATCATCCACCGGGATCTGAAGCCCGAAAACGTGATGCTACCCGAGAACGGCGCGGACCGGGATTTCGCAAAAGTGCTCGATTTTGGCATCGCCAAAGTGCAGGCAGCTGATCTGGGTGGGCAGCCCGCGCTCACCCGCGTCGGGGCCGTCTTTGGAACACCTGAGTACATGTCGCCTGAACAGGCGCTCGGTCAGGTCGTGGACGTTCGCTCGGATCTCTACAGCTTAGGGATCATGCTCTACGAGATGCTCGAGGGCGCGACCCCGTTTGCTTGCGACGAGGTGGTCAAGGTTCTCACGCGGCACATGAGCGAAGCGCCAGCGCCGCTGAGCGTCTCGGTGCCACCCGCGGTCTGGTCGCTGCTCCTGCGCCTGCTCGGCAAAGCGCCGAGTGAACGCTATGCTCAAGCCAGCGACCTGCTTTCTGCACTCGAAGCCCTGCGGGCGGAGCTGCCCGCGCCCGACTCAGTTCAGCAACCGATCTTGCGCACGGCGTCTTCGGCGGCGGAACTGGCCACCTCCCCGACGCTGCTGCCCAATCAGCTGACGGGGCTCTCACCTTCAGCAGGGCGCTCGATGGGCACCTCGATGCCTCCCTTGCTGCGACGTCGCGTGCGAGTCGGAGGCCGTTCGGTGCCGCTCGTGGTGATCGCCCTTTTTGTATTGGGCGGCGTGATTCTTGCGCTGATCGTGGCACTCGCGGTGACGCTGGTGGCCGGAAAATCGCCCAACGTGCCTGCGCCAGCCGCTTCCGTGCAGGTCATTCACGTGCCGGTCGCAGCCGCCCCAACGGCGGATCCGTTGCTCGAACGCACGCGCCGGGGTGATCTGGACGCCCTCAAGACCCTGGAGGCTCGTCCGGCAGCCTCGCGCACGGCCGAGCAATGGGCGGCCATCGGTCGTGGCAGGGCCCGCAATCGCGAGTGGGACACCATGCTGGAGGCGTACACGGAGGCACTCAAGCTGGACGCCCAGAAGGCAAGCGATCCGGATCTCAGCTCGGACCTCTTTCGTTCGGCGCTCGAAACCAGGACGAGCACTGCCAGCCTAGAGTTGGCGATGCTGCGCCTCGGCAGTCGCGGGGCGGATCTCGTATTCGCCGTCTGGTCGGAGGCTGCGGCCGGGCGCGCCCCGCGTGCTGATGCCAAACGAGCCAAAAAGCTGATAGATCAACCAGGGCTCCGCAAGCTGGCTAGCCCGGCGCTGACGGCCACGCTTGCGCTCGTCGACTCGCGCGGTTGCGGCGACTTCAAGCGGGCCCTGCCCAAGCTGATCAGCGACGGGGACGACCGAGCGAGCTCACTGCTGCGACGTCTCTCGCACGATCAAGGCTGCGGCTTTCTCGGCCTCAGCGATTGCTACAGCTGCCTGCGGGGTAGCAAGGCCCTGCCGGATGCGATTGCCGCGGCCAAGAGCCGCCCGGCGCCTAGTTTCTGAGCCCGGGTTCACCTCAAGATTTCCCATGCCAGGGGGCTCGCGCTAACCTGCGCCGCGCCATGCCCGATACCCTCTTTTCCAAGCTGATCCGCGGCGAAATCCCCTGTCATCGGGTCTACGAGGACGACCAAGTGCTGGCGTTTCTCGACATCCACCCGCTGAGTCTCGGTCACCTGCTGGTGATCCCGAAGGAGCCCGCGGCGACCCTAGATAACCTGTCGGACGAGTCGGCTGCGGCCCTGGGGCGCGTGCTGCCGCGGCTTTGTCGCGCGGTGATGAAGGCGAGCGGGACTACGGCCTACAACCTGCTCCAGAATAACGGCGAGGGGGCGCATCAGGCCGTTTCACACGTCCATTTTCACATCATTCCAAAGCCGAGCGACGGTGGCGGACTTGGGATCCGTTGGGCCGCCGGGAGTCTCTCCAATGACGCAGCCGCATCCCTGCTGACGCGGCTTCACGAGGCCCTCTCGCAGTGAGGCTGGCTGGGCGCTGCTCACTTGGGCTCTTGGCCTGGTGCGTCGGCTGCGGGGCGCTGCGTTCGCAGCCCGCGCCAGCGCTGCCCCCACCCGCAGCCGCCCCAAGTCCCGCGCCCTCAGCGTCGGTTGCGCCCGGCATCGGGACCGCGACGGTCCCTGCAGGGGATGCGCCGACCAAGGACGACGAGGCCGAGCTCGACGACGGTGCTGAAGAGGACAGCGAGCCCAGCGATCCGACCATCCACCCGCTCTACGGCCTCAGCAATCAAGAGCTCGAGCGGAGGTACCGGACAGAGCCCAAATCCCTCGGCTCGGTCTCGCTCGGGACGCCGAATGCGGGCGGGCTGTTCAATGGCGTTCAGATGCCTGAATCGGCGCTGTGGCAGCTTCAGGATCCGCGTCACGCCTTTGGGACTGCCGAGACTGTCGCCGCCCTTCTCGCGGCCATTGAGGCCGTCGCTAGGCGGTTTCCGAACACCCCGCCGCTGGCCATCGGGCACCTCAGTGCCGAGCACGGGGGCCACCTCAATCCCCACATGAGCCACCAGTCCGGGCGTGATGCGGACTTGGGATTTTACTATCGAGACGGCAGCGGGTGGTACTCGCGCGCCAGCGCCGAGCGACTCGATGCCGAGCGTGTCTGGGCCTTGCTCGAGCAACTCGGAGGAGCGAGTCAGCTGGAACTGGTGCTCGTGGACGCGTCGCTGCATGCCACCCTGCGGCAAACCGCCGAGCAGTCCGGAGCCAAGGCTTCGCTGATCCAGGGGCTATTTGAGGGAATTGGCGCGCGCGGACCGGTGCTGCGTCACGCGCCGGGACATGCCACCCACCTTCACCTGCGCTTTCGCTCTCCCGAGGCGCGCGAATCAGCGCGGCGCCTGGCGGGGCTGGCCTTTTTCCGTCGTGCGGTGCCCGTCGTCGTTCCCGAGCGCAGCTACAAGGCAAAACCCGGTGACACGTTGGCTCGAATCGCGGCCCAGCATCGCACCACCGTGGACGCTCTGCGTCGGCTCAACGGCCTCCATGGAGACTTAGTGGTTCCGGGCAAGAGCTACCGCCTCCCCCCCGCATCCACGGGCCCAAAACCACATGCCGGTGCAGCCCCCGCGGCAGGCCATCCAAAGCCCCGCTCAGCGCCGCCAGCAGCCACAAAACCTGCTACCCGACCTTAGGGGCGTGGCTGCCGAAAGCACCAGATCGCGTCGCCGTTGCTCCCCTCGTTTGAGGCGGCCACCAGCTCCCAGCCACGCGCTCCGGCGGCATTGGCCTTGTATGTCACGTTGTCGACGTTGCTCTCTTGAAAGCAGAAGTACGACCAACGCTGTTCCACGACATAACCCGCCTTGGCCTCCGGCAAGAGAAACTTGGACGCGCCCGCGACGCAGCCCGCGATGAACGCCACCGACACCAGGAGTCCGAGCAGAAATCCGCGCATAGCTTGCTGTATACCTGGGCCCGGCCCTGGGTAAAAGCGGCGCCAAGCCCCAAGGCCATTCAAGGTCGGGGGTTCTGCTACTCGACCCTTCACCAGCGCCTTGGTGCGCTGGCGCGGCCAAAGGCCTCGAGCGAAGGCTACTGCCCCGCCAGCGCCTCGTCGCTCACCTCGCCAAAGGTTCCCGAACGTCGCGGTGCGGCTTCACTGTGGTTGCCCCGACCACCCTTGCGCTCCTGGAGATCGAAGGTGAAGCGATCGAGGGCCTCGAGGTCGAGGCCTTCACCGCTCACATAGGTCGCCAGGTACGGAAGGTCCATTTCCTCCGCCAGCCGGGCAAAGCGCGCCTCGGACACCTTGCACGGCATGCACTCGTGAGGCCCGACGATCACGACCCCGTCCACCGCTCCATGCTCGAACTCGTGCACGGGACCCCCCACGGTCAGTACTGCCTCACCGGTCAAGGCCGGGCTCACCCAACGCTCACCGCTCGCGAGCACCTGTTCGATGCTGGTGCGCTCACCCCAGCCTAGAGCGCGCCGGCAAATGTCGTAAAGCACACGCGAGGTCACTCGCTGAATCAGGCCGGTGAACGCCGTCGTGATCGGTTGATCTTCGGACTTGGCTCGACCCGCAAGGATACGACGCTCCGAGACGTGGTTGGTGTACTCCAACCACTCGACGAAGGGCGCAAAATGGACCCGCATCCCGCGCGCTTCCAGCCGCCGCACCAGGTCGTCATTCGAGAAGGGATCGAGCCGCACGTAGATCTCGCCCACCACGGCCACCGTGGGCAGGTCCCGCTCCTCGGTCTGCGCTTGAGCAAACGCGCGCGCCGCGTCGCCGATCACACGGCGCACGCCCCACATGCCTCCGGTCAACTCAGTCACGGTGCGCGCGATCGACGAGACTCCCGACTCCTGCAGACAGCTCACGAGCTCGTCGAAATACCGCTGATAGAGCCGATCGGCGGTACCAGGCTCGCGCTCGGACGGGCGAACATGCAGCAGCATCGCCTGAATCAAATCGTGGGCCAGAAAGCCCAGCCATAGCCGGGCTGAGAACTCCGCTGTCATGCCGTCAAAATAGTCCGCGTCACTCGGCGAGATCACCGATACGCGCTCGTCGAGACCGAGACGTTCCAGCGTGATCTTGTGAAGCGAGTTGTACGTCCCAAAGCGGCAGGGCCCATTGGCCGTGGGCATAAAAAACGAGTAGGTTTGCTGGCTATCCGGACTCTCGACGACGCGATTGAGCAGCGTCCCAAGGGTCACGATCATCGGCAAGCACTCTTTACCTGAGGTGTAGCGCCGACCCATGCGGACGTCCTCACGCGTCGAGAGCGGGAGCGCTTCGGCGCGGAAGCCCTCAGAACGCAGTGCCGCGGCCGCCAGCTCCGCCTGAGGTCCCATGCGTGGCAGCAGCACGATGTCGTTGCGTGCCTTGGCGGCCGCCCAGTCGCCTCCAGTGGCCTCGAGTCGAGCAAAATCCGCCCGGGGCGCGGCGGCAGAAGCCTGACTGCGACGATCGGTGTCGACGCAGTACAAGAATGCCTCGAGCCGCGTCTTGGTGCCCGCGTCCCCAGAATGCCCATCGGTTTCCACCACCGCAAAGGGCTTATTCTGCATGGTGTACGCGTAAAAATGCAGCGTGAAGCTATCGGGTCCGCAGGCATAATTGCTACAGAACACCGAGTAAAGATCCGGTGTGCGCCGAACGAACTCGGCCACCCTCAGATTGCGCTGGGTGTGGCTCCAGTACTGGCGCTGGTAGGTGGGAGCGGCGTCATCGAGTGGTACGCAGTCCACTGGAATCGCCATTGCGCCCAAACTACGCAGAATACTGGGCACATTCGAGTTGAGGACGTCGTTGTAGATGGTGTACGGACGCCCAAGTACGGCGACCGGTACCACCGACTGCTCGCGGCAGAACGCCAGAGACCGACGCCCAATCTCCAGGCACTCGCGCTCGTAGCCCTTTTGCTCAGCGATGGCGCGCGCCAGGGCGCGCTCGAACGGCGCTACCCGCCCGAGGCTGGTGGCCAGCTCAAGCATGCCCTCGCGGAAGGCAAGCCCATCGTAGCCGTCCGCGTCAAAGTCGATGGTCGGTCGCAACACCTGCCCGGGCGGGGCCTGCAAGAGGCTATCGATCACGTCCGACGACCCGATCACCATGGGGCACAGGGTGCCGTGCTCTTCGTTGGAGACCCTGGGTAGTCCGCGAAAGATCGGCAAGAGCAGGTAGTCGGACGTGCCGTCTGCCAGCTCAAAGTACGCCCCATGAACCAGCTGCATCGGAGCGCAGTACGGGATCCCCGATTCCTCGATGCCGCGGTGCAGCACCTTGGCTCCGGAATCGCGCAACACCTCCACGCGCAGACCAAGCTCACGAATGAAGCTCACAAACAGCGGACCAAAGCCCTTCAGACCGAACTCATCGGGGAAGGCAACCACCGGAGCTTGGTCGTCCGCCACTGGCTCGGCGAGCAGCGCATCGAGGAGTGCCTCGCGCTCACGAAACGGATCGGGAGCCAAATCAGGAAGCTTACGACGAGTGGCGCCGCGGTCATAGAGTGAGCAGTTTCCGCCCCAAAGAAAGCGCTGCTCAACGCCTTCCACGCAGGTCGTGAGTCGGTCAATGCGACAGTGGTTGCCGCCGCCGCCGCAGCCCTTGGTGGAACGGCAGACGATGGTTTCCTTGGCGGACACCGACGCACCGAGAAAGCGCTCCAAACTAAGCGGCTCCTGGTCCTTGAGGCCGGCTCCACGCTCGTCGCTGGACAGCAGCGCGATCCCCAAGGCGCCGATCGTTCCGGGGTTTGGGGGCACCACCACCTGCCGCCCCGTTTGGCGAGCAACGGCCGCAGCGAGCGCGTCCGAGGCAAAGGGCATTCCTTGACAGAAGATCCGCTGTCCGACCGTGCGTGTCCCCTTGACCCGGTTGAGATAGTTCTGAATCACCGAGTCGTAGAGTCCGGCGATGATCGCGTTCGGCGCTTCGCCGGCGGCAATGGCCTCGTCGATGATCTCGGCCATGAAGACCGAGCAATGCTGACCGAGCGAGACACAGTGATCGGCGGATAGGGCTCGATTGGCCAGCTCGGTCACATGCAACCCGTTGGCGTCGAACTTGCTCCCCTGCTCAGCGATGAATGACCCCGTGCCAGCGCTGCAGGCCTCATTCATGGCGGCGTCAATGACGCGTCCCGCCTCGAGCCGGATGTACTTGGCGTCCTGTCCGCCGATCTCGAAGATCGTGTCGACCTCCGGATCAAGAGCAACCGCGCCGCGCGCATGGGCGGCGATCTCATTGAGGACGAATACTCGGTCCTCCCCGTAGCAAGTCCGTAGCAGTGAGCCCACCACCTCGCGGCCCGAACCAGTGACGCCGACGGCTAAAAGCCGCGTGTCGTTCCCACATTGCTCACCGAAGCGCCGCAGCAGCGCCTGAGAAGCCTGAACGGGAGCACCCTCGGTGTTGAGGTAGGTCTCCCAGAGGGACTCTCCGGTGGCGAGATCGACCGACACGGCCTTTGAACCCGTCGAGCCAATGTCGAGCCCAAGCACCACATCACGCGTTCCGGGTCGCCCAAGACTGATCAGCTTTGGCATGCGGTGCACCTGCGAGAGGGCACTGGCGAGCCGCGGCGCATGCTCGAGTGATTCGCGGTGCTTTACCGCAAAGAGGGCGTCGAGTTCGAGCGAGCTGCGCTTGGCGAGCGGTTCGCGCAGCGCGTGAACCGCCGCACCCACCGCCGCGAGGCCTTCGTCCTGCGCCTCAGCCGGCAAAAGCGTCATTCCGCGAGCTTCCAGCCACTGTCCGATCTGTCGCCGCACTCGCCGCGAGCGACCCACACCGCCAGTGACCATCAACTGCGGAGGTGCAAATCGTGGGCGGATCAGGGTCACCACGTTTTCGCACACGGCATCGAACAAGCCCGCCAGGATGCGGCTGCGGTCCTCGCCCTTGTTGGCGAGATGAGTCATGTCCGTCTTTAGGATGACAGGGCAACGTCCGGACAGAGCGCAGGGCTTTTCGACATCGTCGGCAAGGGTGGCCGCTTCCTCGATGCTCAAACCAAAACGCTCGACGAGCTGCGAGAGAAAGTTGCCGGTGCCCTGGGAGCAGCGCGAGTTCTGGCGGAAGAAATCCTGCCCGTGACCGGGCAGCTCAAGCACGCTAAATCCGTGCGCACCGATGTCAAGGATCGTGGCGGCGTCAAGCTCTGGTCGCAGGGTCTCGAGACCGATGCGCAGGGCGGCCTTGGCGGGCACCGGGTACGCGGCCACGCAGGCGCGCAAGCGACCCGTCATCGCGACGGACTCGATGCGATCCCACCCCTTGCGCAGCAGCAGTCGACGAAGGGCAGCGACCGGCTCTTTGCGATGGAGTTCGAACTCCAACTCGAGGAAGTGCGGACCCCCTTCGCGTTGCTCCACGAGAGCCACTTTGAGCGTCTCCGCCCCCATGTCGATCCCAAGCGCCAGTCGCGTCATGACCCGGTCATAGCGCATGACACGCGTGTCAGCCATTCGCTGAATTTGCGCGTTTGCACCGCGCGGTCTCGGCATTTCTGTGGTTGACAGGGCTGTCAGTCAACGACGAGCTCCCCGCAAATACCCGGCAATGCCCGGATTTATCTCAAGCGCGAGGCCGATTTCCAGATGCGCGCGATTCTGATAATCAGTTTCGCCAAGCCTTGGTCATGCGGGGCCTCTCACCAGAGTCGGCCGGAGCCGACGCTCGCCCATTGCTGCGGAGTTCGCCTGTGAACCCTCCGAGAGTTCGACCGCGCCGCCTCTACTGGAGTACACTCCTGCACTGGTCGCCGTCTTCGGACGGAGTTCGATCTCTTTGGAGGGAAACATGAAAGCTTTGTGTTTATTGGCAGCCGTTCTCTCCCTGAGCGCCTGTGATACGGGGCGCAGTCAACCTGCCAACTCCCCAAACTCGAGCGAGTCAACGAGGTCATCGTACGGCAGCAGCACTGCTCCGCCCGATGAGTCTCAGGACCCACGCTGCCTTGGTGAAAGCGGTTCCGAGCGGCAGTGCCTCGCAGACAACGAGTGCTGCACGGGCTTTTACTGCGGCATCGATCCGGGCGGCAGCAATCGCATCAAGGTCTGCCTGTACAACGGTAAATAGCCGCTCACTTCGCGCCGGGGGAACCGCACCTAAGCGCAATGCGCCGCACGCCTTTGGGCCTGCGGCGCATTCTGTTTGAGCGGACGGAAACCGCGCGTTGCCGAGCCCGAGGCTGACTCAGATCACGCCGAGCAGCCCGAACGACAAACCGAGCGAGTACCCCGTGAGATCTTGGTTGTCGCCGGCACGACCCAACGGTGCAACATCGAGGGTAGGAGAGATCAAGAAGGCCCATTGATCGCGGGGAAAAATCGCAAAATTGGCCTCACCTGTGAAACCGAAGGTGTGATCGTCGCCGGCCTTGACGTAGGTAACGCCGGCCCTTGGCCAGAACGAGGCGACTCGACCGAGGTCCACGGCATAGCCAATTCTTGGGGAAAATAGCAGCCCGGTGTAGTTGTTCCCGCCCCTGGCATCCACCGAAAAGAACCCGACACCACCACCCAGACTGAGCCGGTCGGCGACGAAGTAGTCGAGCCCCGCGCGCGGCACCTGATAGCCCATTGGCGTCTCAGCGTTCCACCCGAGTCCAATGACGGTGACGCCCACTGAATTCTCGACGGGAATGTTGTCTGGGGCGTAGGTCAGATGCGTGTACGAGAGCCCAAACAGGCGCTCGGCGCCAATTGTGAACTGCCCTTGGCGTCCGAGCGTTTGGGCCGCTGCGGGAGCGGCAATAGCGAGAGCGGTGACTGCAGCTGCGGTCGCGAGCGATGTTGCAATGATGCGCATGGCTACTCCTTCGAACTCAGGGCACGCCGCTTGGCGCCCCCTAGTACCCGCGATCCTTACCGCGAATCCTCTCGTGGAACCAACCCTTGAATGCGACGGAATGCGCCCGTGCTTAAGGGTAAATCAAGCCAGTGACCGGCTAAGTTGCTACTGCGTGGCGCATTCCGACGAGGTCGATTTGGCTGGTCCGGCGCGGCTACGCCCCACTTGCGTTCAAGCGCAGACCAGTTGCGCGCAGCAGCACCAAGGTCCGCGTTGGGGTTTGCAGACCGTGTTCACTCCGTTGATGTTCCTGAACATCGGCCGAAATCACTTTCAATTCGACCTTTCCACTCACGCGGGCCTGCTTGCCGATGGCACTGCTGGGCACCAAAAACCGAGGCGCGGTGACGGCGCGCAGTACATCATTTTGACCGGACGAGATAGCGAACCAGCCACGTCGGAGATGACACATCGCGGCCACCGGGCCCTCGACAGTGACGATTTTGTCGCGATATTTCTGGGGATGAGCGAGCAGTTCACTCGGAGCCACCAGCGGGGCCTTGGGATCGAGCGCTGTCCCGGCCTCGATGATCTCCTGACCTGACTTGGCGTCGCGACGTCGCCGTTCGGTCTGATCCGCCGCCGGCGCTTCATCCTCCACGAGACAGCTCTCCTTGGGCGCCATGCAGGCCGTACCAGAGTCTCCACAGCCTGCCGCGAGTGGAGCCGCCGAGGCGTGCGCCGTCGCCACCGCGGCCTTGGTCGCGCTGGAGTCGGTGGTGGCAGAGCCGCCGGGTCGTGCCGAACAGCCAATCGCGCATGCCCCGATACCAACCGCCAAGCGCGCCAGGGATTGTCTCGAAAACCGTCGCAACATGACCCGCAGCCTAGCATTACCGGAACCCAGCCAACCGGCAGAAAGCCTCTGCGGAGCGCTGGGCTTGACCGTCCACGCCAAAAGGCGCGATCCTGACCCAACGCCCCGATGCTCGGAGACCGCTTTTCCCAGGCCCTGGTTGCGGCCCATGAACTCCATGCTCACCAGTGGCGCAAGGCTCAGCGTGTTCCGTATGTCTCTCATCTCTTGGCGGTAACGGCCCTGGTGCTTGAGTACGGCGGTGATGAGGACGAAGCGATCGCGGCGTTACTGCACGACGCGATCGAGGACTGTGGGGGCCTACCAACGGCGGCCCAACTTCGCGAGCGATTTGGGGATCGAGTCGTGGACATCGTACTCGAGTGCAGCGACACCGCGGAGTCACCGAAACCCCCTTGGCGGGCGCGAAAAGAAGCGTATCTGCACCATCTCGGCGCCGCCTCGCCATCCGCCCTGCTCGTTTCGGCCTGCGACAAACTCCATAATCTCCGGTCGCTCGTGCGGGACGAGGCGCTGCTCGGGGAAGGAGTCTGGGTGCAGTTTCGCTCGGGTCGTGACGGAGCACTGTGGTATTTCCGGGAACTCGTCGCGGTCTTTGAGCAAACCCAGCTTCCCAGCGGCCTCGTCGCCGAACTATGCGTGGCGCTGCAGTCCCTGAATGCTGCTGTGCCTGGCGCGTCGTCCCCGTCGTCCGCGTCCGCGGCCTCGTCGCCGGCAAGCTCCGTGGACGCTTCGGAACCGCCGAGTCAGAGCTGATCCGGCGGGACGCCGAAGCGGCCAGAGCGGCGCCGGTCCGCCGTCGAGGCGTCAGCCAGCACTGCTAAGGACCCAACAACACAGCGCTTCTGCATGACAAGATTGCAGATCTGCAAGCTCGGGACCCTTTGCCCAGCCTGAGCCCCCGTAAGTGCTTATTGACAATGCGGCATGGCCCATGCTTTTACGCGGCCTGCCATGCACGGCACTATTCGGGGAACCCACCTTCTCACCCACGGGCCACTAATCCTTCGGCTCTTTGGGGTGAAGGCGTATTTCCGATGTGTCGTCTGCGCGCTGCGCACCCCTGGAAAGGTGACGTTTCTCAGCGCGCTCGGCGACTCGATGCTGAACTAGCTCGGCTACCTCGCTACCGCTCGCAGGCGTCCAAGGCGGAAACGCGTGACGGGTTGCCGGGACTTGGCGCTATAATTCGGCCAGAAGCCTACTTATAGCTTACAAAAGGTAATGACTCGCCCAGCCGGCCCTCGCAGTCCCTCCAAGGGCTCGCCCAGCGAGCCCTTGGCGGAGCTACCTGCGAGCGACTCGGGGCCCTGCGCGAGTCCGGAGCCTTCCCTCGCACCCGATTCGCGTCGCTGGCCGCGTGAGGTGGTGACAGGCACTCTCGCAACGACGGTACTGGTGCGTCTTCCCGTTCCAGTGCTGGTGCTGGAACGTCGTGGCCGCATCGTGTTCGCCAATCACGCCGTCGAAAAACTCTTCGGTGTCACCTTGACTGAGATCCCGACGGTGGGCGCGCTGCTCAGTCGCGTCAGCCCTAATCGCCAGGAGCGACGCAAACTGAGCGAACGACTGGCGCAGGATCTGCGCGGGCGACGCGACTCGATGGTGCCGGGCGTGCCGGTGGGGCGACTGGCCCTGCCCCCGCTCAAGCTCAAGACCGCCGACGGAACCATCCGCTATTTAGAGGTTCAGACCGAGGTTTTCGAACAGGATGTGCTGTGGCTCGTGACGTTCACGGATGTCGACCGCGCCATAAAAAACGAGGAATCGCTTCGGGATCGCGAGCAGCGCCTGGCGGTCACGCTCGATTCCATTGCTGACGCCGTGATCACGACCAACGCACGCGGCAAGATCACGCGCGTCAATCCGGTCGCCGGAAGACTCACCGGCTACGACCCCGAGCTTGCCGTGGGTTTGCCGCTCTCGCGCGTCTTTCGCGTCGGTCTTTCCGCGCGCAACGCGACTAACCTGCGAATCGCTACTCTCGCGGCTGGCGCCGGACCGCTCGAAAAACCGTACGTGCTCAGCTCGCACGATGGTACCGAGCGACTAGTTGCGTTCTCCACGTCAACGATTCGTGGAGCGGGCGGTCGCCCCCAGGGCACGGTCCTCGTATTTCGCGATATCACCGATCAGCGCGAGCTAGAGCAGCGAATGCGCCAGACAGAAAAACTGGAGGCGCTGTCTCAGCTGATCGGAGGCGTCGCTCACGAGTTCAACAATCGCCTCGCGGGAGTGCTCAGTCACGCGGAATTGCTGAAGCTTCGACTCCCACCCAGCGACACCGAGAGCCAACGCTCGGTATCGCAGATCGCCGCCAGCGCCCGACAAGCCGCTGAACTGATCGCAAAACTGCTGGCCTTCAGCCATGAGCCCCAACGCGATGATGGGCCGTTTGATGTTCACGAACTGCTCACCGACGTGGCACGCGAGCTGACCCCGAAGCTCGGCGCGCGCATCGGGCTTGAGTTGTCCCTCAGCGCGCCCGGCAGTCACGTTCGGGGGGACGCCAAGCGTCTCCGCGACGCAGTCGTGCAGCTCGCAAACAATGCCCGTGATGCCATGGGGCGAACCGGCACGCTGAGCTTGCGGACCAGCCTCAGAACTCTCGATCACGAGCAAGGGCAACGGCTTTCACCCGTGCTGGCGGCAGGCACCTACCTGCAGCTGGCGGTCTGCGACAACGGCAAGGGCATGGAGCCCCAGCTGATGTCGCGAATATTTGAGCCGTTTTTTACGACAAAAACTGGACAACCGGCGGCCGGACTTGGACTCGCCGCGGTCTACGGGATCATTCAGGGTCATGGGGGATCTCTCGAAGCGCAGAGTCGACCGGGGAACGGCACCACGGTGAACGTCCTGCTGCCCACCGTCGCCGCGCCGCCACTCGGTCCCGTGAGTGAGCAGCTCGTACTCGGGACGGGCCGGGTACTTCTGGTGGACGACGAACCGCCCTTGCGCCGCGTGGGAGCCGCGCTTCTCAAGCGGCTTGGCTACGATGTTTTGACGGCCAGCGACGGCCTTGAGGCGCTCGAGCGCTATCGGACCGCCGCTGGTTCAATCGATCTCGTCCTGCTCGACGTGATCATGCCAAAGCTGGGTGGTAAGGAAACCCTAGCCCAATTGCTGCAGCTCGATCCCGCGGCGCGCGTGCTATTTGTCACCGGCTACGGTCTCGGCGGAGACGACGCCACTCAGCCCGAAGGAGCCCTTGGCGTGGTGCGCAAGCCGTTCACGGCACTCGAACTGTCACGTCGTGTCAGCCGAGCCATTCGCACCCACGAGTCGTGAGCAGCTCGCGATTGGGAGGCCTAGTCTGCCGACCTTCCACTGCCCGTATCCGTCACCAAAGAATACCCAAGGCTGGCGCGACGTGCTAGCGGACGCAGCGCTCGCCCCCGAATCCCTGCTCGCCCCTAAGCCCACTTGACGGAGTCACGCCTTGCCGCTTATCGCTGTAATCCCGTTTGTCGCCCTGCTCGCCGCAATTGCGATCCTACCGTTGACGGCCAGTCATTTTTGGGACCAACACCGCAACAAGGGGCTCGTGGCAGCAGCCTTGTCGCTCCCCGTGCTCTGGATGCTGCGCGCCCAGCCCCACGCGCTGCTGCACACGGCGTTCGACTACCTCTCATTCGTGGGGCTGCTCGGTTCCCTGTTCGTCGTCACGGGTGGCATTCACCTCTCCGGTGATCTCAAGGCGACGCCCAAGACCAACCTGTTCCTATTGGGCCTTGGCGGCGTGCTGGCCAGCGTGATCGGTACCACTGGCGCGAGCATGCTGCTGCTGCGCACCGTGCTCCGCACCAACAGCGAGCGCAAGAACACCTCCCACCTACCGTTCTTCTTCATTCTGATCGTTTCCAATGCGGGAGGGCTGCTGACGCCACTCGGTGATCCGCCGCTGTTCCTGGGTTTTCTGCGGGGCGTTCCCTTCTTCTGGACGCTGCGGCTTTGGCCAATCTGGCTCGGCGCACTTGGCTACCTGCTGACGCTGTTTTATTGGGTGGATCGGCGTGCCTACGCCAAAGAGGACGCAGGCTCGCTGGCGCTCGATACAGCCCGCGTCGAGCCTCTGGCCATGAGCGGAAAGCGGAACCTCTTGGCGCTCCTCGCGATCATCGGAGCGGTGTTCCTTCCCGCGCCCTACCGCGAGTTGGTAATGGTCGCCGCTGCCGGCTGGTCCCTGCTGGCCGGACCCAAAGCGCCACGCAGACTCAACGCCTTCACGTTTGGTCCAATCATCGAGGTTGCGGTGCTGTTTGCGGGCATCTTCATCACGATGCTCCCCGCGCTGGCGCTCCTTGAAACGCACGGCGGCGCGCTCGGACTCAGGGCGCCTTGGCAGTACTTTCTGGCCTCAGGAAGCCTCTCGAGCGTGCTCGACAACGCGCCGACTTACCTGACGTTCCTATCGGCCGCACAGGGCCTGCACCTTGCGCCAGAAATCGTTGGCATCCCAACGAGCTTTCTCGTCGCCATCAGTGCTGGCTCGGTCCTGATGGGCGCCAACACGTACATCGGCAATGGTCCGAACTTCATGGTGAAGGCAGTGGCGGACGAGGCGGGCTACAAGACCTATTCGTTCGGACGATACGCCGTACTGGCCATCGCAACGCTCTGCCCGCTCTACCTGCTGCTCACCCTCTGGCTGATGCGCTAGCGGCAAGGCCCCTGCGCAGGCAGCCCTCGAACGAACGCAGCTCGAGCGCTCGCACGGCGCAGTGGATGTTTGCAGGTGGACAGGCAAGCGATACTGCGCAGCGGCCGTGTCCCCGAAATGACAGAGAGGGCCACCCGCGCGATTGTCCCAAATCACAGAGAGGGCCACCCGCGAAGGCGACCCTCTCCATTTTAGCTGGCGCGCTGGGGCGCTGCTCACTGTGATTACATCGTGGACGCGGGAGCGGCAGCGGCGGCGCCACCGCTACAGTTTGCAGGAACTGGCGAACCCGGGCAAGCCGCAGCCGCCTCAGCGCAGTCGACGAGCTCGACGTCGTCAACCCAGATGTCGAAGGCCGCGGGCGCGGACTTGGCCTGGTGGGCATCCCACTGGACCTTGATGATGCGGCGCGGATCGAACGGAACTTTCGCGAGGGGTTTCGCAAAATCCGTAGGCGGATTGATCATCGCCCAGGTCACGCACTGATTCACCCACTGGTCCTTCGTCGGCAGCAGCATTTCGTAGAAATAGTTGCCGAAGCAGGTCTTACTGAGTGTCTGCTTGGCGTCCGGCGCGGAACTCGCGTTGCCCAGTGCATCCACCTTTGAGTTCGTGAAGGTGCAGATCGGTCCCATGATGCCAGTGGGCAGCAGCTGGCCGAACTTGTCGGCGAATGCGCTGTCAGGCACGTCGGTGTAGTCCGTTGGAACTGACAGCCTCACTCCGTACGGCACGCCTGCAGTATCCGTACCGTGCGTCGCGCCGAGCTTCATGCGGAAGCGAATGCCGGCGTACTTGCTAAGGTCGATCACGGCGTTGCCGCCCTGAAAGCCGAAGCCCAGGCCTGCTGCCGGATACTTCTGCTCACCGGTGGTTGGAGAGCCTTGAAGGCCGACCAGCGCCTGGTTGCCGAACAGCTCATCCCAGTAGGTGTCTGGCGGAACCGGAGCTGGCGTGGCCGAGATCACGCCCGTGACGTGAATGGCCTTATTTCCGTTCTCGTCGGGCTCAATGCCGGCACCGGCACCGTCTGCGAGGCCGCCATTGAGCGGGCTCTTGCGGTCACCAACGATGGAAAGACCTGTATTGGGCGTAACGGTGGACACGCCGCCCTTGTCCACGTACGTCCACCAATAGCCACCGGATGCGACCTGATTGGTCTCCCCGACGCTCAGGTGCTTGATGTCTACGGCCGGGGTATCCGTCGCGCCACAAGCGGCGAGGTTGAGCGCCACAAGCGAAGCACCAGCTAGAATTGTCAGCTTCTTCATAATCGTCGCCTCTGTTCGAGTGTGACGGGAGCACCGTGAGAAAGATTGAATCGAGTTGGGGTGCCCACGCTCTGTTGAGCCCGCCGCGCCCGGTGCTTCCGCGATCGCGGGTACGCAGGGCCAGTCGGACAAGACGCTGGGATTGTCGCAGACCCCGCCGAACAGAGCAAATCCCTAGCCCAAAAAAAGCACAAAACCCCGCACAATTGCCCATTTTTGACCTGGCATCAGGGGCACCCAGCGGGCCTATGCGGCCAGCACAAACTTTCGCCCCGGATTGAAGCGGATCTCCGCGGAAAACGGCGTATCAGTGCATGCAAATCCTGCGCAGTCACGAGACTCGCGTCGCTGGCCGCAGTCGACCTCGACCGCTCGCTCGAGCAAGGTGGGCCTTGGGCTCCGTTGAGGGTGACGGAATGCTCGCACAGCAGCCAGCCCGGCTGGCACCGGGTGCGCGAACGGTGGTTCCACGACGCGCCCACCAATCAGCGAACGAAGCGACCTCAGCCCGCCGAAGCAACCTCAGCCAGCGGACGCGCAACTCACCAAACGATCGTGATGCGACCCTTGCCGTAGCCCTCAAGCTCGGCGTCGAGATCCAGTCGACCGTTGGGCTTTGACGCGAGAGACGTAACGTCCTTCGGAGGAGCAGGTGGCGGCTGCGATAGCGACTCAAACCGCACGTGGTGGGTATGCTCCTCAGACATGAAGAGCTGAGCCGAGACGTTCATGATCTCCTGCAGATTCTCCAGGAGATTGCCCGACACCTTGCGGGCCTTCACGCTCTCGTTGGCCACACCCACCGGAATCATCACGAGCCCTGCACCGAGGAATGACGCCAACGGGACATCCAACACCATGACTGCCGCGACCGCGCCGGCATCATCGCGAAACGTCCCGACGACCACGGGCAGCACGCCACCGATTTGAAGCGGCTTACCTGTGCTCGTATTGAAATGCTTCCCTACAAGGCCGCTGACGAGCTCTTGAAGACTACTGGCGACGTGGCTTGCATTGAGTGCGGACATTACGGACCTTCTTAGCGGGCCACACTCTGCCCCAAAAGTGGCAAAATAGCAACGGCATTGCATCTGTTCCGGGCGACCGGAACGGAAAACCCCTCCAGCTCTAGCTTACAGCGGCTTTGACTTGCCTTCGGTGCGCTCCAGCAGCCGCATGGCCACAACGTGTCCCTGACAACGAAAGCGACACTCGGCAATGCGACGCGTGCCGGCAATCACCAAGTGGTACGAAGCACCGTCCACGACCGTAGGCAAGGACAGCTGACTGGGCGGCGGACAGAGTGCCTTCAGGTTTCCGCCCGCGATGTTGGCGATCTCCCCTATTGCGTCGCGCACCTCCGACTCA
The DNA here is from genome assembly GCA_038207155.1 of Polyangiales bacterium. Classification (GTDB taxonomy): domain Bacteria; phylum Myxococcota_A; class Polyangia; order Polyangiales; family Polyangiaceae; genus FEN-1139. Next base: position 82,612 of record JBBRAB010000005.1, on the reverse strand, counting down.
CCCACCTCACTCGGTTCCATGGCAAACATTCGACCCGCGATGAGACGGGCAAACTCAGTCGGACACTCCACAAGGAGCGCGCCGCTAAAGCCTCCAGTGATGTGCACCGTCCCGGTGAGCAGTCCACGTAGGGAAAGCACCGGATCGTCGGGTGTGGATGGCTCAACTGGCAGCTCGAGAACGCTCGACCAGATAGCCTCGAAGACCGATGCGAGCTCCTCAGAACTGATGATCATTTCTTTCTCCCGTTCGCGCCCACAAGACGGTAGCTGCCGGCGCCATCAACAGCAAGCCGTTCGAATGCTGTCGATAGATTGACTGTGGTTTCCCCGGCCCCCAAGAACAAGCTTCCGTCCGGACGTATGAAGCGTGCGATCCTCTCGATGATTTCACGCTTGGTGGACTCACCGAAGTAAATCAGAACATTGCGCATGAAGATGATGTCGGGTTTGGGTATCGGTGACCAAGCCTGGGCGAGATTGAGCTGATGCCAGGAGATCATCCGTTGAAGTCGGTCACTGGCGACGAAGTCCATGCCGCTCCGACCGAAGTGCTTCAGCAATAACGGCGCTGGCAGCCCCCGATTTACCTCTAACTGGGAGTACTTTCCGGTCTGGGCACGCTTGAGGATATCGTTTGAGATGTCACTGGCGTGGATCTGAATGTCCCAGTTCGTGAGCTGAGGAAAGTACTCACAGAACAGCATCGCGAGCGTGTATGGCTCCTGCCCGCTCGAGCAAGCGGCACTCCAGATCACCAGCTTGCGCTCGGCCTGGCGGGCGGCGATCAGCTCTGGCAAGAATTTGGTTCGCAGCGCCTCAAACGGCTTCCAATCCCGAAAAAAGCTAGTCTCGTGGATCGTCATGGCCTCGACGACGCGCTGACCGAGCTCCACCTGCGCGCCGTTGCGGAGACGCATCGCGAGTTCAGCGATTCCGGCCAGCCCTTCGCGTTTTGCGAGGGGGCCGAGTCGCGCTTCGACCAAGTACTCCTTACCGTCGTCGAGCTCGACGGCGGCGAACTTCCGCAACGTGGTCCGAACGGTTTCGTAGTCGACCGGCGAGACAGCGGGGACAGTCACGGCAGCCCCTCCCCACCCGCCTGAACAACGCTTGCTATTCGCGTCGCCAGGACTAGCTCAGGCCCGATTCGCTCCAGCGGCAGCACCCGGTCGGCACCGCCCGCCTTGGCGACGGCGCCCGGCATCCCCCACACCACACTGGAGGCCTCATCTTGTGCCCAGATCTGGCCGCCCGCAGCACGGATCGCCTCGGCTCCCTTGAGTCCATCCTGACCCATTCCGGTCATGACGAGCGCGAGCGCGCTGCTTCCGACCGCGGAGGCGACGGTGCGAAAGAGCGGATCGACAGCCGGTCGACATGAGTTTTCAAGAGGCTCCTGATTGAGCCGAAGCAGCAGTTTTCCGGACTCGCGACTGAGCACCATGTGCCAGCCGCCAGGAGCGATCCAGATCCCACTGCCCGTGACCGGCGCCCCGTCCACCCCTTCCTGCACGAGCTGCCCAGAGATCTGCGTCAGGCGGTCGGCAAGGATCCGCGTGAAGGTGGGCGGCATGTGCTGAACGATCAACAGTGGAACACCGAGTGGGGCCTTGAGCGCCCCAAACAGCTGAGCCAACGCATTCGGACCACCCGTGGAAATTCCTATGGCGATCACCGACGGCGGTATCCGCCGTTCACGCGCAGCCGTGCTGACGCGCATGCGCGCGACGGAGGGCCCGCGCGGGGAGGGCTCCGTTGGGGGACGAGTCCCTCGAGGCGCAGCTAGGGGTTCATTCGGCGCGGGAGCGACGATACTCGGTCGGTTCTCCGCCAAGGCAACGGCGCGACGCGCCTCACGCGCGACATCGGTGCCGCCGCTGGGGTGCGATGCCGGCGGGGTCTCGCCGAGCGAGCGACCAAAGGAGAACTCCTTGAAAAACTGAGTGCGGGGTTCGGGCTGCGCGACTTGAACGGACGCGGCCGCCAGTAACCGCAGGCGCCGGCGACGATGCCCGACCGCCACAATTTTCTCGACCAACTCCGAGCGAAGGGTCTCACTGCCTCCGGATACCGGCTTGGTCGCGTAGTCGTCCGCCCCTCGCAAGAGGGCATCGATCGTCACAGAAGCGCCCGCTTCAGTGAGCGAGCTGAACATGATCACCGCAATATCCTGGTTGGTCTTGCGAATCTCTACCAGTGTTGCAAGTCCATCGAGCTCGGGCATTTCGATGTCGAGCGTCACGACATCGGGATGGAGTTGCGCGATGCGCTGAAGCGCGATGCGACCATTAGACGCGGTCCCAATCAGCTCGAGCTGCGGCTCAGAGCTAACGGCGTCGCCAACGACACGCCGAAACAGCGACGAGTCGTCGACCACGAGGACGCGGAGGGGCTCCACGCTCGCTAGCCCTCCTTCACAAGGCCCAGGATTTGGAGCTTCTGGATGACGGATTCCTTGGTGAAGGGCTTCATGATGTACTCATTGGCGCCCGCCTCAAGTGCCGAGGTGATCTTGTCCATCTCGGTTTCGCTGGTCACCATGATAATGGGCATCGCGGCGTATTTGGCATCTTTTCGCACGACTTCAACGAACTCGCGACCGTCCATTTCCGGCATGTGCCAGTCCACCATCACGAAATCGACGATTCCGTTGGCGTGCAGAGTCTCGAGGCCTTCACGACCGTTACCACCCTCCACGGCCTCAATGCCAAGCCCCCGCAGGGTCCCTTTGAGCAACATTCGCATTGCTCTCGAGTCATCGATGATTAGCGCCTTCATATTATTCCTCACCCCACCGCCGCTGTGCAGCTAACCCGCGCCCGCGCCCGCGCGTTGCCCTAGCTGCCTGCGATGCGAGCAACTTTCTCCAAATCCAGCACCACCAGCAGGCGATCCTTGAGTTTGTAGATGCCTCGAAATAGCTCGCGCGCCGGGCCGATCAGAGTATCCGGGGGTCGCTCAAAATTCTGCTCGTCCACCTCAAGCACATCACCGATCTCATCGACCAGTAGGCTCAAAGCGCCGTCCTCATGGCGAACCACGACGTTCATGGGTAGCTCGCCATCAGCCAACGGTGGCAGCCCAAGTCGCTTTCGGAGATCGAGCGCGGTGACGATTTGTCCACGCAGGTTGATCAGTCCTTTGACGACTGGTGGAGCTAGCGGCACCCGCGTCATTTCCTGGTAGCGAATGACTTCCTGAACCTTTTCGACCTCGATCCCAAAGAACTCGTTGCCGAGGTAAAACGTCGCCAGTTGTTGCAGCTCGCTCACGCCACACCTCCCAGTCTTGCATCGTCTTCCAGCGCGAGCAGGCCATCAATGTCGAGCAGTTCGGTGACCCGACCTTGAATCACGGCGGAACCCTGCACCCCGCGGCGTGGGCCGATGGTGTGAAGCACCACGTGCTCTTCAACAATGTCGAGGATTCGCTCGACCACGAGCCCAATCGTTCGTCCTTGGCGGGAAACCACCACGACGTGAAGCTTGTCGACCTCGTCCACCACGCGTTTCGGGGCACGCGCGCGCTTGCGACGCTCCGAAAGCAGGGAGGTCAGGCGAGTCAAAGGCAGGATATCCCCGCGGTACTGGACCACTTCACCTGAGCCGACTCGTTCGATGGTGGAGACTTGGATTTCCTCGAGCCGGGAAACCATCTCAAGCGGGACAGCCAGACGTCCATCGTCGGGAGCACCCAAGAGCAACAGCGTCTGCCGCTCGTCCTGCGCGGCCTGGCCATGCAGGTTTTTCTCCTTCATGGCGCGCTCTTGAACCTCGGACACAACGCGGGCTTTCTGCGCCAACCCGAGCACGTCGAGAATCAAGGCAACTCGCCCGTCGCCCATGATCGTCGCGCCCGCAAAGACGGTGATGCCCTTGAGCAGCTTTCCGAGGGGTTTTACGACGATTTCCTCGGTGTCATTGACGTCGTCCACCACGAGTCCAAATTGTCGGTCGTCGGCTTGGAGCACCACGATACTCGTCGCTTCGTCCTCACAGGGGCGCGACTCGACGCCCATCGTCGCGTTGAGGTACACGAGCGGTAGTAGGTTGCCACGCAGTCGATAGACAGGCGTCCCGTGGATGATCTCGATCGCCCGTTTGGCGTTGTCCGCCTCCAGCCGAACGAGCTCGAGCAGGCTCACTTGCGGAATCGCAAAACGGTCTCCGCCCGTCGTGATGATTAGGGCCGGAATAATGGCTAGGGTGAGCGGAATCTTGATCTTGAGCGTCGTTCCGAGACCCTGACGACTCTGAATGTCGACGGTTCCGCCAATTTTCTCGATGTTGGTCTTGACGACATCCATCCCAACGCCACGCCCTGAGACGTTCGTGACTTTGTTGGCAGTGGAGAATCCGGGCTGAAAGATGTACGCGATGATCTCGCGTTCGGTCATGTGAGCCGATGACTCGACAGATATCAAACCCCGATCGATCGCCTTGAGCCGAACGCGTTCAACGTCGATCCCACCACCATCGTCCGAGATCTCGATGTTGACCTGGCCGCCTTCGTGATAAGCGCGCAGAAACAGGCGTGCTTCCTCCGATTTGCCGGTCGCGCGGCGAAGCTCGGGCCGCTCGATCCCATGATCGATGGCGTTGCGAACAATGTGCGTCAGCGGGTCCTTGATCGCTTCAATGATGGTGCGGTCCAGCTCAGTGTCACGCCCTTCCATCTCGATGCGCACGCGCTTGCCGGTTTCCATGGCAAGATCACGAACAACGCGAGGAAACTTGCTCCACACATTGTCGATCGGCTGCATGCGAGCCTTCATCACGCCCTCTTGGAGCTCGGTAGTGATGAGGTTGAGTCGCTGGGACACAGTCGTAAAGATTGCGTCCTCTTTGTTCGACATCAGCTGCAGGATTTGGTTTCTCGTTAGAACGAGTTCCCCGACCAGATTCATCAGCTTTTCAAGCTGCCCGACATCCACACGGATAGAATTATTGGAGGCGGAGAGTGCGAGAGCGTCTTTGCTTCCGGCGTCGGCGGGCTCAGCAGCCTCAGCCTTCGCGGCAGTGGGATGATGTGACGGCGGGCGTGGCTCGACGCGGACGGAGGATGGAACGGCCGCAACCGATGCGACGGGCGCGGCTCCCGCTGGGGCCTGCGGCGCCGCGACGGCGGCAGGGGGCGCGAGGACGGCGGCAGGGGGCGCGAGGACGGGAGCGGCAACGGGCGCTGAAGCCTGGCCAGCCAGGATGGCCGCGAGCACTGCGACGAGTTCGGCGTAGTCGTTGTCACCGTCGGTGCCGTGCGCCTCGATGGCCTGCAGCATTTTACGGGAGGAGTCAGCCACCTGAAGCAGGGTCGTTACGATGTGCGGCGTCGGGGTCAAGTGCCCGTCGCGCAGGCGTCCGAGCACGTTTTCGCCGGCGTGCGTCAGCCCTTGGAGCTTACTGAAACTGAAGAAGCCGGCGGTGCCCTTGATGGTGTGGACGCTGCGGAAGATGCTCGCTAGGCTCTCCTTGTTAGCAGTGCCCTTTTCGAGCTGCATCAGGTCCTGCTCGGCTCGATCGAGCAGTTCCGAGCTCTCCACCAAGAACTCGTTGAGTACCTCGTCAGTCTCGCTCATGTGCCCACCGTGGTAATCATTGCAAAGGGTGAATTGGGGCTCGATCCGCGGATCGCGTGAGGCCTCAAAAGGACTTCGGCCTACGCATGGCTACGGCGCGCACCGCTTCACGCATAAGCGGGGCCGGGCCGATCGTCCCGCCGTCGCTCGAGACTTACGCCAGCCTGGCTTGGACATCGGCCGCGACCGGCGCCTGGGGCCGACCCCGCGTCTGGGGCCAATCCGGGCGGCCGCCTGAATCTCCGCAGCTAGCCACCTGGAATTGCTCAGTTTTCTGCCGACCGACCGATCTTGACGGGGTTCGACATTTTCTCCCTTGCACGGGGTTCCTCGAATGCTAATCATCGGTCCTCTGATTCGGGCCGATCCGAAACAAGGGGTGGTAGTTAAGTTGGTTATAACGCCGGCCTGTCACGCCGGAGGCCGCGGGTTCGAGTCCCGTCCGCCCCGCTAGCGAGGGAGCTTCGAAAGAAGCTCCCTCGCTGCATTTTGTGCCCGTGACGAGGCCGTTCGGCCCGCGCCCGCGCGTGCGTGCGCCTTCGCGGCTCGCGATGCGATGACGCGGAGCGTTCGGTCCGCGCCCGCGCGTGCGTGCGTTCAGCGCGTAGCGCGCCGAGGACGTTTCCACGCCGCACCAGCCAGCCTTTGCATGGGCAGCGAGTCGCGCCGGCCGCGCTGCGCGAGGCAGCTCAGCTGCGATGGCGCATACGCGAAGAGGCCGGAACCGGGGTTCCGACCTCTTGTCGACTGGATGCCAAATCTGAGCGGGAGACGGGAATCGAACCCGCGACCCCGAGCTTGGGAAGCTCGTGCTCTACCAGCTGAGCTACTCCCGCAGGCGAGGCGCAGCATAGTCGAGGGAACCTGCCTGGCAACAGGAAAAAGCGTGTCGGCCGTCGTCCGCCAAGCGCCGCGATTCCTGCCTCGGCGCCGGCCGGAAGAGTTCGCCGTTGACCAGAGCAGGCGGTGACATTAGGACGTCCCTTGGGCTCGGCGAGTCGCCTCCCAAGGAAACACCGAAGTGAGAACCGCTACCCTCGAATCCTCCTGTGAGTGTCAGGCCCAGCTGCTCGCCACCGTCGACGAACAGTTCCGAGTGCTCGGTGGAACGGCGAAAGACCGCTTCGGACGACAGGAGCCCGCCGGGGCCCAACGGTTGTCGCTCCAGGTAGCTTCCGTCGACGTCGGGTTTGCCTGCCCTTTTTGCGGTCGCACCGTCCTTAGGTCCTTTGGCCGTCAGATTTGTAGCTGGGTTGGCGAAGCGAGTTCGGTCTCCCCCTAAAGTCACGGCATGAATTTCCCGTAGTTAGCGACTGCGTGGGAAGAACCTATCTCACCACTCACCAAGTTGCTCGGTTCGTAGGCGCAAGTCCTTCGACGGTCTTGTCATGGGTGGACCGCGGCTGGATTCTGGCCCATCGGACCCCGGGCGGACATCGCCGAATCGAACGGGATTCGCTGACGGCGTTTCTCAAGGCGCATCGCATGCCGGTGCCGTCCGAGCTCGGCAGCCCGCAACGCCTCCTGCTGATCAGTGATTCGCCTGCCCTCGGCCAGAACCTCGAACAGAGCCTAGCCCAGTCGGGTGCCGTGGTTGAGCTAACAGTCGCGACCGGGATCGTCGATGCCATGCTGGTGCTGGCTGACGGAGTCCCGGACTACGTCGTGCTCGACGCCGCTCTCACCGGGATCGAGCCGGTGGCGCTTTGTGAGCAGCTCACCCGCTCCGCACGGCTAGCCACTGCCCAGCTGTACGTTTTACGTGATCCGCAACACCAAGACAGAGATGCTGCCCTGCTTGCCAGCGGCGTCAGCGTGATCCTCGACGCTCCCCTGGAACCGGAGTCGCTCGCGGCTCACCTCCGGGCCCCAAGTCCCGCTCGACTGGCAAGCTCGTCCCGCTAGCAGCAGCCCGCGCCGTGGCTCGACCGCCACACCCGCCGACTCTGTTTCCAGAGGCTAAAATCGCTGAATGCCAGCGGAGAGTCGCCGCTCAGCCCGTGCGCGCTCGATCGTGCCAACCAGCACATCGACCGTGAATGGTTTTGATAGAAACGCGGAAACACCTGGCGCGGTCAGGAGATCCGACGACACGTCCTCCTCTGCGAACCCGCTCGAGAGCACGATCACCACGGGCGCAACCGCGACGAGTGCGCGCGCAATCTCCAGCGCGTCCTCCCCAGGCAGGTTGACGTCCAGCACGACTACCTCGTACTTCGTCGCCGACATCTGAACCACCGCCTCGCGACCCGAGCAGGCAGTGTCCACCTCGTAGCCGTATTCACGCAGTAGCCCCGCCGTCAATGCGGTGAGCCGCGTCTCGTCGTCGCACAGCAAAATGCGCGGAGAGCCAGCGGGATCGGCCGGAGCCGCCGAGGTTGTCGGGGTGAATTCGAGCAGCACGGGCTCGACGGACGGAATGAGGGAACTGTTGTCCGGCCCGTAGCTGTCGCGCGCTGGAGCCACCTCAGTGAGCGAAGCCATGGCGACCTGCATGCTGACGAGCGAACCCACGCGACCGGGCTCGCGCTGTTCCAAAGGCAATTCCAGCTCGAACGCGACCTCCCCCGCCTCCCCCACGCCAACGTCCACCGCGCCGCCGGCAACGATGACTTCATGCAGGGCAGCGAGCACGTCGAGATCAGTCCCCCGCTCCCAAGACGAGTACGGCAGCCCCGCAGCCGAGCGAGGGGGCGATGACAGTGCCGCCGATTCTGCGCAAATCGAGAGCACGTAGAGCGGCGGATTGTCCTCGGTCACGCGCAGACGGCCCGCGAGATGCACTGGATGTGCTTGAGCCGAGCTAGCGCGGTCAGCCGCCACCACGAGCCGGACCAGCGAGCGAATCAGCGGCTCGAGCGGCATGCCGAAGTAGCTATCGGTGGGAACCAGATCGAGCACGAAACCCCGATTGAGCGTCGGAGCGTCTGGCTGCGTCAGAGCCGCATCCAGACGCTCGGCGAGCGTCGCTACGCGTCCGTAAGTGACGACGCGACGGGCGGCGTTGTTCTCGATTTCCAGGTCCCCGGCACGCTGCTGCATGTCGTCGGCAAGCGCGAGCAGGCCCTCACTGGCCGGCTCAGAGGTCTCGGATTGGGCTCCAATTCGCGCCGCCCAGCGCCGGACTCGCGCCGACAAAAACATCAACTCAGCCCCGAGTGACGTACTCAGGCGCGATAAGGACTCAATGCGCCGCGCCAGCTCGCGGCGCCTGGTTTGACGGCGACGCTCCCCGACATCGCGAAAAAAGAGAAACCCGGCCTCGCCCTCGTCCAGCGGGGCGCTCGACTGACGACACTCCGCCAACAGCAAGCTGCCATCTTGCTTGATGAGCCAGGCGTCGTGGGGCGTTGTCACCTCGACTGAGCCCTCCGAGCTGCGAGCTGGCCCGCGTGAAAGCAACTCGTCGACGGAACGCCCCACGAGCTCGTCAGCCCCCGGATATCCGAGCAGCCGCACCGCCTCCGCGTTGGCATAGAGCACGATACGCGCGCGGTGCACGAGGATACCGTCACCCGCATGGTCGACCAACAGACGAAAGCGCTGCTCAGAGGCCTGAAACGCGTCGGTGGCCAGGCGCCCTTCGGTGATGTCTTCGAAAATTACGCCGACAGCGAGACCGTCCTCTGCTGTGATCGGCAGAAAATACAGTCTCCAGCTACGCCCGACGACCCCGACCAACGGAGGGGAATCGGTCTCGAGAACCACCACCTCCCCCGCCAGTGCGCGTTCGAAAGCATCGGTCTCGGCGGCCTTGAGGGGCGGCAGGCTGCGCCCACTGATCCGCGCCTCATCGTAGGTCTCGCGCACCAACCCACCGAAGCTGGCGTTCGACGTGAGACAGCGCAGGTCCCGACCGACGATCAGGAGACCAAACGGCGCGGCCGCCAGAAAATCCCCGATCAGATGCGCTGCGGCTTCAAGCTTGGGGTTCCTGTGGTCTGCGCTCTCTGGTCGCCACACTGGGCACCTCTGCCGAGAGGTTAGTCTAGATGACAGGCGCGTCGCACCAGGAATCTGCGGGAAACCCGCAGCTCAACCCACCGTCCAGCCGGACCTAACCGGCTGGTTCGCGGCGCATTCAGCCATTCAGGCCGAGCTCGGCACGCAGGCGGTGGTGTGCGGAACTAGTTGCGAAGGCAATCAGGTCCAGGAGCTGTTCGCTGCGCGGTCCGGCCTCGACCTCGAGCACTGAGGCCGCGGCCACGAGGTCACCGGTCAAGAGCAACCCCGCCCGGCAAGCCGTCTTCTCGACCGCCGCGCCCCAGCGCTGCAGATTCGTGCGCCCCCCTTCCTCGACGAAACGGGCTAGCGCTGCTCGCAGCTCGTCGAGCTGACGCTGCTCGAGCATCGGCTCGAGCGCTTGGGCGATCGGTGCCACGCGTCGCTTAACCTCCGTCGCAAGCGGCAACGCGGGATTACCCACGGTGAGTGCAGCCAGAAAGAGATCCTCGAGATCCGTGACGGCCGGCAATAGCGTTCGGATGTAATGCTCCGGACGATAGTAGGCTAGGTGCCGACCCGCGAGAAACGCTAACTCAGTCTGACTGCGCCCGCTCAAGACGGCCTGACCGAGAATGGACTTCGGGGGCAGCCCGGCCGCGTGAAGGTAGCCTCCCGCATGCTCACGATCGACGTGAATCGCCGGGGCGCCGAGCCCAAGGATGGTTGCAGCCCAGCCCAGTGCGCGTACCGCGCTGACCGTGGAGGTCGCGGGATCAGCGGCTGAGTCGGGCTTGGGCTGATAGAGCGCCTTATCGCGATTGAGCACCGTGACGCGCCCGAGCAGGACAGCGGGTGCGATGATCCCAAGAATCGCCCCGGTGGTGGGCTCAAGCTCCGGGTGAGCGAGCCCCGCCCAAGCGCCCGGGATGAGTGCCGACTTCGGACGCTGCGAGACGCTTGATTGCTGCGCGAGCACTCGCTGGCGCTCCTCCTCAGTGGCCACGCCGAGACAAACCAAGGACTGATCGATGAAATCACAGCGCGCGGCCTCCTCGGGAGACGTCAGCGAGAGACGCAGCTCCCGCAGCGCCGCCGGATTGGCCGGATCGTGACGCAGGCGACGCCACGCCAGCTCGGGATCGAGCTCACTTCCAAGCGGCTCCTCCTCGAGACTCGTGAGGTCCACTTCGACCGCGACCGTCGACTGCACCCGCCGAAGCTCGGACTCGAGCTCGCGCACGCGCGCCTCGAGTTCCGCAATGCGAGCCTGCAGGGCAGCGACGGAATCGAGCTCGCTCGAAGGCTGGACGCCGACGCGTTCGTACTCCTCGACCACACGCACTCGATGGCGCGACTCGAAGGCCCCGAGCATGGCCTGCTCGAGGTGCCCGAGGCGCGCGCGATCGAGCCCAAGATTGTCAGCCGCTTGCTCGAGACGCTGACGCTCTTCAGCGGTGATGACCCCGTCGTCGAGCACCTCGGCAAACAGCGTTTGGTACGCGCCTTCGAGGGGCCCGAGCGAGAGTCCGCCCAGCGTTTCCAGGCGAACAAAGTCGGTCGCAACCTCGAACGTGTCAACGATGTCAGCCATGAATACTCCGGGCCGCAATCTCGCAGAGACAGCCGGGCGATGGCAAGGGCTCTCAGCGCAGACGCGTCGGACAGCCGAGAATCACGTCAACTTTGGCACCGGGACGCTTGGCTTGGCGACACACCTCACCGCACAGTCGGATCTGGGCAAACCCTTCGGTGTAGCGCCAGCCGTCGGTGGTTGCGCAGTCCCCCTTGGCTTTCATGGGCTGACTGACGCCATCGAGGCTCACGTTGACCTGATCGTGCAGGACGCTGCCGCCCAGCGGATCCTGGGGCACGTCGATCGCACAGACGACCGCTTCTGAGTTGATCCGGACCAAGGCGTCCAGCAGATCACTCCCGAAATCCTTGGTCTGAGTCATGTCGAAGTGACAATTGCCATCGGTCGCTTCGGGACCGAAGAAGCAATCCCGACTCGCTGGCGTGCCCCCTTGAACGGCCAGCTCGGACAAAAAGCGGCGTCCGCCTTCACTGCCAGGCGCGCCGACCACGAAGGTTCGGACCCCAAGCCCCTTGAGGGCGTTCGGTGCGTCCTCACTCAGCAGACTCAGTACGGCCCCCGTCTCACAGGTCTCCACCCCGTCGGTCAACACCACGACGAAGGTCTCACCGTCGAGCCCGCCGGCTTTCATCGAGTCGAGCAGGTAGGCGTAGCTGAGGATGGTCGCGCCGGCTAAGGGGGTCTCGCCCGAGGGCGTCAGCGTCGCGAGCTGAGCGGAGACCGCTGTTTTGCTCTTAGCGTCGAGCTGAACGAAGTCAATCGTCGGCTCGACGGACACCGTGCAGCGGGTACCTTGCCGTGGAAACATCGAAAAGGCGACCCGCACGTCACCGCTCGTGCTCAGCGCGTCGAGCGCCTGGTTGAGCGCGTCCCGCGTGAGCTCCCATTTGCTCGGTTTGTCCGCGAATCGACGCAGCGGAAAGCGGTCACAGTCCTCACTGGACTGTCCGTCTTCGGGCAGATTGCAGACCATGCTCCCGCTCTGATCGAGCACGAAAAGCAGATTGGTCGGCTTGAGACGTCCGCGCACTGTGGCGTGCGCGCAGCCGGAGTCGACCGCAACGACGTCGATCGCCACATCGGGCAGGCCAGCGTCACCCAAGCGCAACTGCGCGCTCGTATCCGTCCCTTCCACGGTGGGGCGCCCCCCGGCACAACTCAGCGCTACCAGGATCGGGACGGACAGAATGAGGAGCCATTGTGCTGGGCGCACATGCTCCAAACGGCCAACGGCGATGGTGCTTAAGGGGAGCTAGCGCCCTCCGGCAGAGACATCCGGGGCCTTTCGCGCTAAAACCCGCCATCTTGTCCGTGCGAAACCTCACGTCGATCCTGTCGGCCTTGCTACTGCCGCTCGGCTGCTCGGGCGGCGCCACTCCGGTCAACGCACCGTTGAGCGCTGAGCCTACCCCGACCTCCCGTGCTGTCAGTAGGCCAACCGCCATTGAGCCCCAGCGACCAATCTCAGAGGCGCCGTCATCCCAACCTGAGCGCGTCCCACCCGAGCAAACTTCGGGAGGGTCCGGAGCTTCGGGGTCGAGCCCCGCGCCACTCGACGCTTCCGGTCGCGGCGCGTACCCAACCGCAGACGGCGAGCTGGCGCTCGAGTTTGAGCCCCCGAGCAGCTTTCAAACGACGCAGGCGACGCAGGCGACGGCCGGGCGCATGACGCTTGCCGCTGAGCGTGAACAGCGGGCGCGCTGGAACCTCGGAGGAAGCTTCGTCGTCAAGCTTGCCTCGAGCCAACCCTCGTATCATCCAGGGACACGCGTGATCGTCGAGTATGAACCCGCCAGGCACCGACCGATGACTCGTCCTGCCCACGCCTTCAAAAAACCAGTCACCAGGCATCCAGCAGCCACGGCGAGCCCGCCTGCTCGTGGCTCGGTGAGCGCGATCCTACTCGCGGAGCTGCGCAACTTGGGCTACTGGCCCCTGCGCATTTGCTTTGAAGAGACGTCCCAACTCACGCCCGATCCCGGAGGCAAGCTGAGCGTCAGTGTCACCGTGGGTCGTGACGGTCTGGTGCGCGCACCGACGCTTCATAAACGCGGGTTTCAGCATGAATCGATTGAATCCTGCGTCGTCACGGCACTCTCGCAGCTACGGCTTCATCGCGCGCCGCCGAAACCGACGCGACTGCAGCTGCGCATCAGTCTCTGGCCTGGCGACGCCCCGCTGGCGCCACCCGCCCTGCCCCAACAACTCAAGAACCGCGAGGTAGCAGATTTCGATCGAGCATTTCTGGCTTCGCGCGGCGTGCTGACGAGCTGTTTGCGCAGCGCCAGGATGCGTGATCCAGGCATCTGGGGCCGAATCGAGCTTCGACTGCGCCTCAGGCCCGCTGCGGCACCCGAAGTGCAGCAGCACGCCAGCGCGTTCGCTTCGCGTGAGGCCGTCGACTGCGCCGCTAGCGCGCTCGCGAACGTCGACTGGCCTGCTTTGCGCGAGCAGCGTGAGTTTTCCGTGGCCCTGCGCCTGCCGCCGACGCAGCCGGCTCCTGCCCCCGAGCAACCGCGCGAGGACTCGCAGGCGCCAGCGGACGTGGGCGAGCCGGAGCCTCGGTCAGCTGAGCCAACGGACTGATGCAGTGAACTATTGTCGCCAATAAGCGCGTCGTCGAGGCACCGGGCCTACTGACACTTGCCTGCCGTGCAGGCCTGCAGTTTGGCGTTCGGACAGTCTTCGTTCGTCTTGCAGCTGCCGCCGGCCACCGAACGCGTGTCAATCGTGAGCTGCGACAGCCATAAGCACCGACCGTTTTCTAACGGAGCAGCCCAGCTGTAGTACGCAATCTCGCTGATCTCGCGAAACAGGATTTTGTCGAGCTTTCCTACGAACTCTCCCGTATCGACGTTCACCGAAGTGAGCTCGAGTGTCCCCGAGGTGGCGATATAGGGGAGCTGAATATGGTCCCCGCTCACGTCCGAAAGCACGTAGACGCAGTGGCGGCAGGTCCTGCCGTCCTGCTCGAGTCGATTCGTGAAATCGAACGTCCCCGCCACCTGTTCGTAGGGCGGAATGTCGTCAAGGTAGCCGTAGCCCGACTTGAGACGCATGCCGAAGTTGTCCCCGTACCCGGCATCGTTGACGTTCACCAAGGGAGCGTACGCGCCGCTCCCAAAGAACGAATCGTCGTAGGTCACCGCGCCGGACAGCGTGAGTTCGGGACAGGCGGCGGGACGCGTGTCCACTCGGCTGCTGGCGCCGCCCAATGCAGCGCCTGCCTCAGGCCCTGACTGTCCCGCGCTGCCGTCACTACACCCCGTCAGGGGAGCGAGGCCCAGCACCGCAACCGCCACCAAAAGGACCTGTTTGAGAGCTCGATTACGGGTCATGACTTCCAGTGAGGCTCTGCCCCGGACGAGAGAATTTGGCTCACGCAACGACGACAATACCTCACGGACCTGACCTGGCAGGGTTTTCAAGGCTGGCGATCCACCGGCGAGACATGCGACCCTGGCCCGCTGCCATCATGACCGGCCGCAGTGGCTCGCGATGAAACCTGACGAACTGGACCCTCGACGGATTGAAGCAGTGATCTGCGGCGTTGTTCAGGGCGTTGGTTTTCGTCCCTTCGTCTATCGCCTGGCGCTTGAGTATCAGCTGGTGGGGTGGGTGCGCAATCGCCCCGACGGTGTGGCCCTTCAGGTTCAGGGTCCGCCAGCGGCCGTCGAAAGTTTTCTCCTCGCGTTGTCGCCAGAGGCCCCACCTACGCCTCGAAACCAGGACCGACGATCAGCATTGCATTCTCGAGTTCGAGGATGACGGTCGTGGTATCGACTGGGACAAACTCAAGGCCAAGGCCGTGAGTCGCGGAATGCCCACTTTGACGCAGCAAGACCTGGTTGAAGCGCTGTTCGCCGACGGCATTTCGAGTCGGGACGAGGTCAATGAACGCTCGGGTCGCGGCGTGGGTCTTGCTGCAGCGCGGCAGGCAACCCTGGCTCTCCACGGAAGCATTGAAGTTGAGAGCGAGCATGGAAGCGGAGCGATCTTACGCATGTCCTTCCCCCTGGACTCCGTCTGGCTTGCGCAGCAACCCGCGCACCGACCGAGCTTCCCCCTCGGCTCGCCTGCGAAGTGAGACCAAGGGGGTGCTGGTGCCTCAGCGCGGACAGAGACCCCTCGTCCTAAACGCAAGCGGTCAATACTCCGGTTGGTGACAGACGGCTTCCACGTTGTGGCCGTCTGGGCCAATCACAAAGGCCCCGTAGTAACTCGAATGGTAGTGCGGGCGCAGGCCCGGAGCGCCGTTGTCAGTGCCACCAGCCGCCAAGGCGGCCTCGTGAAAGGCGTCCACCTGCTTGCGGCTCTCAGCTACAAACGCGAGGTGAATCGCGCCCGCGACCACCGAGGCCTCATGAAGCCAAAACGCGGGCTTGCCATTTTTGCCGATCCCGACGCCGTAAGCCCCTTCCTTCACTACTTCGACGCCAAGTGGGGCCAAAGCTGCGAGAAAGAAGGCCTTGCTCTCGGAAACGTTTGAGACACCGATGCCAACGTGATCGAACATGGCTACCTCCACAGGGTTGCGGGACAAGTCCCGGTGGACGGAGGGTAGCGACCTTACGTCGGCAACACCAGCCCCAAGCCACCAACGACGGCCCGCGTCCGCAAGCTCGGGGGAAGGACATCTTGAACGTCCCGCCCACTCGCGCGTCAAAATGGTCGACTTTGCAGAGGAATCCGTACGGTGGGAGCCACTTGGCCATCGCATCTCCATCGAGGAATGCGCGATAGAGCTTGTCGGGCGTGGTGCGGAGCACGCGATGAATGCGAACGGTTCCTGTAGTCACTTCGGTCTACCTCCTGAGGACGGAAAACCTGGGAACGGCCTCCACTCACGGCAAGTAGCCCCGACCCCCTTCCAGGGTGACTTTTCGGCGTAATGACCTAATTTAAGGGCTCCGGCACCACATCTGGCCGTGATGGTCTCGGCCAGACCAGGGGCCTACGCGCGCGGCCCTCTCGGAAGGCTGGTGCTAGGGTCGCGGAGTGAGGCCTGCTCTCGACCTTTTCGCCGTCTCTTTGAGCATCACGCGCGAGCCGCGAGGTATTCGGTGAGTCGTCGAGACAACGGCCAGTATCGCTGCTTACGCTGTCGCGTTCACAAGAGCCTGTGCTTTTGCGCCGAGCTCCCAGCGCTGGCTACCCGGACCGAACTCGCGGTGCTGATCCACTACCGTGAGGCACGCAAGCCGACGAACACTGGACAGCTCGCTGCAGCATGCCTTTCGAACAGTCGCGTGGTCGTTCGCGGATTGCGGCCCAACACGCGACCGCAGGAGCAGGAGCAGGAGCAGGAGCAGGAGCAGGAGCAGGAATTCTGCCTCACGGCGGGGCGACAGCATCTCCTCCTATTTCCCAGCGAAGAAGCTCTCCCCCTGTCTCAATTCGTCGGCAGCTCGGAGCCAATTACGTTGATCGTTCCCGACGGCACCTGGCGCCAGGCGTCCAAGGTACGCCGCCGCCTCCCGGCTCTCGCCCAGGTGCCGCTCGTCACGCTGCCGAGGGGTCCCACCAGTCGTTATCGGTTGCGGTCCGAGTGCCACGACGGCGGACTTGCCACTATGGAGGCGATCGCTCGCGCCTTTGGCTTGCTTGAGGGAAGCGCGATTCAGTTGGAGCTTGAGCGAGTTTTTCGCCTGATGTGCGAACGAGCCCTTTGGGCCCGCGGCACGCTTGACGCTGGCTCAGTGGTCGATGGCTTGCCCCAAAATGCGCAGCGACATGACCCGATGAGTGGTCTACAGAAATGACGTCGCCGCGCAAAAAACGCAGCTGCATGATCGCCCCATGCTCTATTTCATTGGCGCCAATCCGCGCGTGACCCAGACGCGGCACGCCGCATCCGCTACCCCGCTCGACATGACCGCTTGGTGACACCATGAAGCCAACCACGCCTGCCCGCGACCAAGACGTATCGACCGCTATCACCGTTCGGATCGAAGAGCTCGGCGATTGGAGAGCCGAGGTGCTCACCCGTGTCCGTCAGCTCATTCACGATGCTGACCCTGCGGTTCAAGAAAAATTGAAGTGGCGGGGCACTCCCACCTGGTGCCACGACGGCATCATTTGCACGGGGGAATCGTACAAGCAGGCGGTTAAGCTCACCTTCGCGCGGGGAGCAGCCCTGCCCGATCCGAAGGGCCTCTTCAATGCCACCCTGGACGGCAATGTGCGCCGCGCGCTCGAGCTCCACGAGGGCGACAAGCTCAACGCCACCGCCTTCAAGCAACTGATTCGCGCTGCGGTGGCTGCCAACACCGCGTTCGTCAACCGACCCAAGCCAAGCAAGAAATAGCCACGCTGGTCACCGGCGCCCGTAGTCGCAGCCAGCTCACGCGCCTGCCCCACCTGATCTGAAGGGTCCCAGGGGTGGCCGGAGGGACTCGCGGCACTTGGAACCCCGGAACTATGGTGGGTCGACAGGGAGTCGAACCCTGGACCTACGGATTAAAAATCCGCAGCTCTAACCTACTGAGCTATCGACCCGGAGGCGGAGTGTTTAGCCCGAAATCGACGCGGTGCAACGTCCCGTGACGCGTAGCTGGCGACTTCTTGCCGCGGCGACGGGTTCCGGAGGCAGCCGCCCCTGCTCCGGGCCACCCGGTCGACGGCCCTGAGGCTCAGCCCATCGGGCGAAGGTAGGCGATGATCCGAGAGACCTCTTTGTTGAGGCGCTCCTCCACCGCTCCCGAACCCATGGCACCGCCCGCGCTAAACAGGGCAAAGCTGACGTACTCGTGCAGCATCTGCTTGAGGACCGTCTCCGGATCCGAGCCTCCCGCGATGATGACCGAGTTCTCCGCCACGCGACCCGCGTCGAGCTCACCGTGAGCGTTGGGCCCGGCTCCACGAAACAGGATGTCGTACACCCCCGCACCGATCGCAAACGAGGCCAGCCCTTCGCGAACTTGCTGCCCCTTTTCGGTCTCATCCACGCCACGCAGGATCAAGCGCAGCGCGTCGTTCGCAGTCTCCACCAAGGCATGGGCGCCTCCCGAGAGCCGCGGGGGATGCACTGCCACGTGCTTGCTCTGCACGAGGGCGTAGATCTGCTTGGTGACGGCGAACTCGCCGAGACTCGAGGCTCGCCCGATCTCCTCGACGCTGAGCCGACCGTCGATCACAGCGTAGCAGGCCGAGTACTCGTCGGCGGGCGGCTCACGGTTGTCCAGGCGCACCGGGACGTGATCCGAAGACGGGATTTTTTCCCTGAAATAGAGCAGCTCGTCCATGCGAGTGACGCCGTCCATCAGGAGCCCGTTGATCGACACCGTGTGCCGCGCGGCCAGTCGCGACTCGTCGTAGCCGTCAAGAAAGAAGAACGTGCCGTCATTGACGGTCAAGGTCGCGAACGTCACCTCTTCGATCTGTCTTCGAATGTGGTGATACACCGTTTCCTGGCTGACGAAGCCGAGCTCGACGGCCGCATCTCCGTAGCGACCGCCCGCGCCAAGCTTGGCCACCACGGCTTCGTGTTGCTCGTCCGACAGGGCTCCAAAACGGTAGAGCACCGCTCCGAGCCGCTCTTCGGCCTTGGACGTGACCACTCCAAGCACGTTGCCTTGAGCGATGAAGAGCGACCGTGAGACCTCCCCGTCGCTCACGTTCAGCTCTCCGCGCCAGCCGGTCTGCCCGAGCATCGCGAGCACGTCGCAGATGTCTCCGTGATGGGTGATCTCCCCCGCCAGGCGGACCACCGCGCCGTCTTCCGCGTCGCGGCGACCGTCGTCCCCGGTGTACCGCATGAACACGACATGGGCCGGAGACGGCAGGAGCCGGTGCGTCCCCGCGCGAGCGCGCAGCCGCTGGCTGGCGACCTTACCGATGGCGTGGGCCTCCCCGTTTGGGGAGATGCGCACGAGCTCTGCACGCTGGTCATCCATCGTTGGCGAGGGTATCAGCGATTCCCTGGCCGCGAGGCATTTTCAGCAGCTTTTGGGTCGCAGCCGAGCTCCGACCCAGACAAAGCTGACTGGATTTAGCGCAGTTCCACGGTCTCGGCACCGAGTGCCCGCTCGAGCGCCGAAAGGACCTGATCGGTCGGGGTGACGCGCAGCTGGTCGAGCACCAGGCCCGCTTCGGACCCATCCTCGAACGAAAAAGTGAGCTCCACCGGACATGCGCCCGGATGTCGTTGCAGGACCTCCTTGAGCGTCAGTAGCTGCTCACGGCGCGATTTCTCAGCCGAGAGTCGGATCCCAATCGCCTTGGTGATGCGCTGCACGGCGTCGCTCAGAGGCTCCACCGAGTCAACCAGCAGGGTGGGCTCGCGCTCCTCGTCCTCATCCTCGTCGTCCTCGACCCGCGGAAAGCTCACCTTGCCGGTCACCAGCACGGGCTCGCCCGATTTGAGCAGCGGACCAAGCGCCTCGAGTTTGTCCGAACGCACCTTGGCCTGCAGGCGACCTTGGGGATCCTGCAGTTCAAAGAAGGCCGCCTTGGTGCCGCTTTGCTTGAACAGGCGCTCCTGATAGCCCTCCACGACGCCAGCCACGGTCGCCATACTCCAGGGCTTCATGCCGGCCACATCGCTGGTACGAGCCACTTCGAGCCGCGAGAGTTTGCTGCCGTACCGATCCATCGGATGGCCCGACACGTAGCATCCGAGCGAGGATTTCTCCCGCCGCAGCAGCTCCATGCGATCCCACTCCTCCACGTCGGTTGGGTATTCCTCAACCCCTGGTTTTTCACCCGCGGGACCGGAGGGTGCGAGGGCCCCAAACAAGGAAGCCTGACCACGTTCGCGGTCACGAGTCGCGCTGCGTGACCGCTCAATGGCGCGGTCGATGCCGGCGAAGGTCCGAGCGCGCGTGACGCCCATACGATTGCCCGCGACGTCGAACGCGCCGCCCTGCACTAGCGCTTCAAGTAACCCTTTGTTGAGCCGACGGCTGTCGACGCGACTGGCAAAATCGAACAGATCGCGAAACTCTCCGCCGCTCTTGCGCGCCTCAAATAGACCCTCGAGTGCGGTCTCCCCCACCCCACGCACAGCGCCGAGGCCAAAGCGGATCCGGGGTGTTAGTCGGTCGCGAACCTTGGATTTAGGCCGAATCAGGCCGTCGCCTACCGGGGTCTCGTAAACCACGGAAAAATCAAGCTCGCTCGCGTCGACATCGGGAGGCAGCACGCTCACGCCCCAGCTGCGTGCTTCCGCGATGGTGCGCACGACCTTCTCGATCTTGTCTTTGTCGGCGGTCATGGTCGCCGCGAAAAACTCCGCGGGATAATGTGCCTTGAGATAGGCCGTGTGATAGGTCACCACCGCATAGGCGGCGGAATGGCTCTTGTTAAAGCCGTAGGCTGCAAAACCCTCGACCTCCGAGAAGATCTCTTCGGCCTTCTTGGCATCCACCCCGCGCTCGACCGCGCCCGCGACGAAGGTGGACTTCTGTTTGGCCATTTCCTCGAGCTTCTTCTTGCCCATCGCGCGCCGCAGCACATCAGCGCCGCCAAGCGTGTAGCCCGCCAGCTTCTGGGCGATCTGCATCACCTGCTCCTGGTAGACGATGACGCCGTAGGTTGGCGCCAGCACGTCATCAACCAGCGGATCAAGGATACGCACGGGCTCTTTGCCATGCTTGCAGTTGATGAAGCGCTGAACCATGCCCGAGCTGAGCGGTCCCGGGCGGTAGAGCGCCACCGCCGCCACAATATCCTCAAAGCAGTCGGGCTTGAGGCCACGCAGAGTCTGCTGCATGCCCGAGGATTCGAGCTGGAACACGCCCGTCGTGTCACCGCTCGTGACAAGCTGGTACGTGTCACGGTCATCGAGCGAGATCTTGGCGAGATCGAGCGGCCGACCCTTGCGGTCGGGACGCGCGTCGACGAGTCGGCGCGCGATGTCGATCACCGTCAGCGTCTTGAGCCCGAGGAAATCGAACTTGACCAGCCCGGCGGCCTCGACATCGTCTTTGTCGTACTGCGTGACGATCGCCGAATCGCTCAAAAAACAAGGAACATGATCGTAGAGCGGCCCCTCGGAGATCACCACGCCGGCCGCGTGCATACCGGCATGGCGGGTCAAGCCTTCGAGCTTCTGTCCCTGCTTGACGAGCTCGGCGATGCGAGGATCGGCGTCCACGGCGGCCTTGAGCTTCGGCTCCATTTCCAGGGCTTCGCTGATCGTGGCGGTTTTTCCCTGGCCAAGATCGGGGATCATCGAGGCGATGCGCTGACTGTCGACGGGCGCAAATCCCATCGATCTCGCCACGTCCTTGAGCACGCTGCGAGCCTTGAGATTCTGAAACGTCGCGATCTGACCGACGCTGCGCTCGCCGTATTTCTGCGAGACGTACTCGATCACCTCGCCGCGGCGATCCATACAAAAATCGATATCAAAATCCGGCATACTGACGCGTTCCGGATTAAGGAAGCGCTCGAACAGCAGCGCGTACGGCAAGGGATCGAGCTCAGTGATGCCCATCGAATAGGCCACCAGTGAGCCAGCTCCTGAGCCACGACCCGGCCCGACCGGGATCCCCCGGTCCTTGGCCTCACGGATAAAATCCCAAACGATCAGGAAGTACCCGGGGAAATCCATCTTGGCGATGACGTCCATCTCGAGCTGCAGGCGCGCCTCGTAGGCAGCGCGATCCACCTGCTTGCCGATCGCCTCGAACTCGGCAAACCGTCGATGCAGCCCCGCAAGCGAAACGTGCCGAAAATACCCCTCGGTATCGTACTCGTCGGGTACCTGAAAATGCGGGAGCATCGGCTGGCCCAGCTTGAGCGCCAGGCCAGAGCACATTTCGGAGATCAGGAGCGTGTTCTTGAGCGCGTCAGGTTCGTTTCGAAAGACCTGAGCCATCTCGTCCGGGGTCTTGAGGTACATCTCGAACGACCCGTGGTGGCTTGGTTTGAGCTCCGCGTAGGTCCGCCCTTGCCGGATCCCCTCGAGGTAAAGCTGAGCCTCGCCGTCGTCGCGATTCATGAAGTGCACGTCGTTGGTGCCCACGACGGGCAAACCCAGCTTGCGCGCTGCACGCGTGAGCGCCTCATTGAGCACCGCTTGCTCGGGTAGCCCGTGATCCTGCAGCTCGACAAACAGGTGTCCGGGTTCGAAGGCTTCCTGCAATCGGACGAGTGACGGCACGGCACGCTCGACCCCATGCTCGAGGATCTGCTGCGGAACGACCCCGCCCATGCAGCCCGAGAGCGCAATCAAGCCCTGTCGATGCTGGGCCACGGTCTCCAGCTTGACCGTCGGAACTCCCTCAACGGCGCTCTCGAGATGCCCGAGCGACACCAGTTTCACCAGGTTCCGATAGCCATCATTGCTGCCGGCGAGCATCACCATGTGATCGACCAGCCCGCTGCCATCCTCCCGGGCCAGGTTCAGCTCGCAGCCCAAAATGGCACGAATCCCGGCATATTTGCACTCTTGATAATGCCGAATGGCGCCAAACATGCTCGCGCGGTCGGTGAGCGCGACCGCCGACATGCCGAGCTCCTTGGCCCGCTTGGCGAGCGCCTTGACCTTGATGGAGCCCACCAAGAAAGAGAACTGGGAGTGCAGATGAAGGTGAACAAAGTCGGCAGCCATCGGGGCGGAGCAGTCTAGTCCGCGTCAGCCCGCGCCCCTAGCAAAGCCGGCGACGAGCTTGTCAACCTTCCGCCCGGCTGGCATGGCTGGGCGGCGATTGTCCCCGCGTTGCGCCTGGTTGGCGCCCTCTGAAGGCCCCAAGTTGAATTCCTCGAGCCAGTCAGCCGTCGATCTCGGCGCTTCGGGCCTTGCGCTGAGCAACGGACATGGGTTACCCGTCCCTGGTGGAGGGCCCTGGACCCGGGACGGAGACATTGCCCCGCCCAGCCCGTACCCCAAGGAGGAATTGAACTATGTCACGCAAGCTTTCTATCGCTGCTTTGGTGCTACTCGCGGGTTCTGCCATGGCTTGTCAGGTACAGATGCGCACCGGTTCGGCTGAGCAAGCCAAGCCCGCGCCTGCTCCAACGCCCTCGGCCGCCCCGGCGCCCGCCCCCGCTCCCGTCGTGAAAAAGAGCGTGGCCCAGGTTAAAGGCGACAAGGTCAGCATCCCCGGCAACATCGTGTTCGAGACCGGCAAGGCCAGCTTTCAGCCCGGCGACAAGGACACCCAGAACGTCCTTGAGCAGCTCAAGCTGTACCTCGTCGAGAACCCGGAGATCACCCGGCTCCGCATCGAGGGCAACACGGACAACGTCGGCAAGACGGACGAGAACCTCAAGCTCTCCGGCGAGCGCGCCCTCACGGTCAAAAAGTGGCTGACCGAGAACGGCATTCCGAAGGAGCGCCTGCTCGCCGTCGGGTTCGGCGACACCAAGCCGATCGCCGACAACTCGACCGAGCCCGGCCGCGCCCAGAATCGCCGCACGGAGTTCAAGATTGCCGAGCGCAACGGCAAGCGCTTCCTTGGGTTTGACCCGAACGGTGGCGGCACCGTCTTCGGCGAGTAAACCCCGTCTGACCGCACGCGCCCACCGCGCGGGTGGCCTCACCCCCAACGTCCGCTGAGCCTAGGCCAGCGGACGTTGCAGTCTCCGGGCCCTGCCCCCGGTCCCCGGCACGGGCCAAGAACGCTCGCCGCGCACAGTCATGCTATGGCCGGAGCACCGCGATGAATCGCTTCGCCCAAGGCAGCTTGACCATCCTGACTCTGACCCTCGCGCTGGCGGCGTGCAGCTCGCGTTCCGATGAGCTCCGTGCGTGGCGCAGCAGCGATCACGATGACGGCACGGCGCGCAGCCCCGCAGGTGCGCCGACCGCACCCCACGCGGCAGCTGAGCCTCCGTCGCCGGGCGAACCGTCACCGCATGCCGCGACGTCTTCCGTGATGGAGACCTGGGCCAACCTCTGCGTGCGCTGCCATGGTCGCATCGGTCGCGGCGATGGTCCCGAAGGCATCGCGATTCACGCGCGGGATCTTGGAGATCCAGCCTGGCAGGCAGGGCTCAGCAATGAGCAGCTCGCAGCCTCGATCGTCCGGGGCAAAGGCGCTATGCCGCCCTTTTCTTTGGAGCCGGCGGCAGTGGCCGAGCTGGTCTCACTCATTCGACAAATGGCCCGTGCCACTGCTGCCCAGCCCGATGCTCAGCCCTGAACTCCGACGACGATTCACTCGCCCGTTGATGGTCGTCGCGTTTCTCGGAGTCGGCGTCTGGGTGCTGCGAGGACTCCCGACCGAGCACGAGCTCCATTTTCGCGCTCCGGCGGGTCAGCTTCTACGCAGCGCCGAGCTCGCGATTGAGTCCACTGGGGGCGAATTGCTGCGTCAGGTCAGGCTTGATGCCCCCACAACGCCTAGTCGGATAATATCCTACACGTGTCAACTGCCCCGAGGGACCTACCAAATTTCTGGTGCTTTTGAGATTTGCGAGGGCAACGTTGATAAATGTCATAGGGGGGACTGGACACGATTGGGGTTTCGTCACCAGATATCAGTCGAGGGTGGGGCACTCACCATCCCCCTGCCCGACGAGCGCACCCATGACGTCACACATTGATTCCAGCTCATCCGCCCATCACGAAATCGACACCACGTTCGCCCGCTCTGAAGCGCTGGCCGTTGCGGCCCGCCTGAGTGGCACCGAGGTTGAGGCCCCTGGTCACGGACTCGAGTTCGACGCCAGCCTGAGCTACGGCCAGACTCGCGCCGCGTTCGAGTCGGACTTCGAGCAGCGCTACGTCAGCTGGCTGATCGGTCGCCATGGCGGCAACATCAGCGCTGCGGCCCGCGAGGCCCGTATGGATCGCAAGCACCTGCACGACTTGGCCAAGAAGCACGGCCTGCGCGGTCGCGGCCCTAGCCAGCCTCGCTGAGTCGCTCCCAAGGGTCACAGCGCTGCAGGGCGCACGAATCGACCCCAACCCGCGTTCGTTCGATCGGTGGGAAGCTGCGCTCGTCCCCTAGCTGGGTCGAGGGGCCCCCTGCTGAGCGGTTGTGACTCAAAATTTCCGAGGGCCTCGACAAGTCTGTTGAGGCCCTCGCTTTATTTTGTGCCGTCGTGAGTCAAACCTGGGCGTTGTCGACGTCTCAGCGCCGGGCGGGCCGTGCCTTTCCCACGCCGCACACACAATAAAGACCAGCGGGACACAACGCGCTGCGTCACGGCTGGCCTGCGCCGAGCGTCATTCGGCTGGCAGCTCCGTGTCCGCCGCCAGGCCGAATCGCCCCCATTCGACACCGGGCCAAGTAATTGGAATCAGGAGTTAAGCTTTTGATTCTAAACACGTTTTCATTGAATACGGGTACTCCAGTGTCCCACCTAATGCGGGCACCCCCACCCGTTTAGGCTTGAAACGAAGCGGCAACCCAGGCTAAGAGTTGCCCCGCTCCTTAGATAGGTGGCATCTTATCGCACATAGACCTACTGACTGCACTTGACCTTAATCGTCCAGCATTGGGCGACCCCTCGACCGGTAACCCGCCCAGGAGACTCAGCGACGATGAAGCAAACCCTCTCTTACCTCGTTCTTGGCGTCGTCCCCGTCATCTTCCTCGCGTCGAGCGGGGCCTATGGGGCCAATCTGGCGGTGCTATGCACCACGCTAGGTATTTTCTTCGGAACCCTGTCACTCCGGCGCCCAGCGCCAGGTGACGCTACTTCGACGCAGTCGGGCACCTGACCTATCCCTCCGACTCCGACCAGCGCAGCCCAAGCGCTCCACCGCCAGTTGGTCCCTCGGGGAACCGACTCAGGCTGGTAGACGACTTCAGCCTCCATAACGTCGAGGCGATCCGGCTGATCCTGCGCGGCGGCTCGGTTCTAGACTGGCACCGGCTCAACTTCACTGGGCCGGACCAGGCGCAGCGATTCATTCGGAATCACGAGCTACACCTCGAAGAGGCGGGTGACCGAGCTTTCGTCGACCATGTGCGTCGCGAAGCGGTCGAATACCTGAGACGCCACTTCGAGTTCTCGATTCCGCAATCGCTGGAGAAGGCCTCGCTCGAGGACATTTTGCTCGCAGCCAGCGCCAAGTCTGGCCACCGTCAGATCTGCGCCTGCAGCATCCTCAAGACGATGCAGATCATTCACCACATGGCGGGGCGTGAGCTGCTGTTCCGCCTGCCGGTGAGCGACCGTGATCTGTTCCACCTGGTCGAGGAGAAGGTCTACCGCGTTGTCGGGACCATGCTGAGCGAGGGTTTCCCGATCACCGAGTTCATCGGTGGCCGCAAGAACCTCGATTCGACCTACACGAAGCTGCTCTCAAAGCCCGAAGCAACCGCTTCGCAGCTCTATGACAAGCTCCGCTTCCGCATCGTCACCCGTACGCGTGAGCATCTGCTCCCGGTGCTGCTCTATTTGACCGAGCAGCTGTTTCCCTTCACGTACGTGGTGCCCGGCGAGAGCACGAACACCATTTTTCACTTCCGCACCTACTGCGACAAGGTCCCCCACCTCAAGCGTCAGCTTGAGCGCTGTCAGGAGCAGGTCGACGACGCCCTGACTCCGGGTGACAATCGCTTCAGTGCTTCATCTTACCGGGTGATTCACTTCGTCACCGATGTGCCAGTGCGCGTACCGCCCCATCTGATGGAGCTTGCTCCCACTGGCTCCGAAGCCCTCGGTCCGATCGTCTACATGCTGTGCGAGTTCCAGCTACTCGATGCGGAGACTGAAGCGTCCAATGAGTCCGGCGACGCGAGTCACGACGCCTACAAACGACGTCAGCGCGAGGCCGTGCTGCGACGGCTGCGCGTCGGTAATCGCACCGACAGCCTGCCGGTCGACTCGAAACGCCGCTGATCAGCGCGCGCTCAGCGTCCACGCGCTCCGTCCTTTGGAGCCCAGCCTGGGGTCTGCCTCGCAGGGCTACCCCTGAGCGTTGAACGTCGGGCCGATTCATTGTTGCGCGCGACAGTGAGGATATGCTGCTGCAAGTGGTGGTTTTCTCTGGTCGCGAGGGCGCCGTGGGAGTACGAATCGCGCACCGACATGCGGATCCACCAGCCTAAGATCCCCCAACTTGCCCGCGAAATCTTGGATGCCTTGGTATCCAACAAGGACATCGAGACCGGTTCGAACGAAGAAGTTCGGCGCGATATTGAGTCCGTGCTCGCGCAGTTCGCCCGGGAAGAGCAAGCCGTTTCCGAAAAGGCCCGCGATCTGCAAGCCGCACGCAGCCTTCCCCCGTCCGAGGTCAGCCGCATGCGTAAGCTGCTGGCGACCGAGCGCGGCATCAAGGTGGGCGACGAGGCCATCGACTACCTGCTCGATCAATTGATCGAGATCTTGATGCACTCGCCGCACGTCGAGGAGGTCTGGGCTGAGGACCTCGTCTTGCGACGCCGCATGCGCGATCCGCTTCGGCGCCATGCCGCAATGGACGAGCAGATCCAGCAGGAAGTTCGCGCCCAACTCAAGCACGTCAAAGAGGGCGGAGCGGTTTGGGAGGTTGAGTACCAGCGCATGATGGAAGAGATCCGTCGTCGCAAGGGCCTCTAGTTCGGCGTAGTTCTAGCGAGGTAGCGCCATGCGAAGCATGACGGGATTCGGCTGCGGGGAGGTCCCGCATGCGCAAGGTCGTCTGGTGGTTGAGATTCGCAGTCTCAATCACCGCTATGTGGACGTGCGCGTGCGCGTTCCCGAGCAGCTCTCCGAGCAAGCGTTTTTCGTCGAGCAGCTGGCGCGAAACAGCCTCGGACGCGGCCGCTTCGACGTCGGTGTCCGCAGCTATGGGGAACCACTTGCCCCACCGCGCCTGTCGAAGGAGCGCGCCCGCGCGGTGCTCGGAGATCTGCTGCAATTGCGGGCTGAGCTTGCCCCCGAGAGCACCGTCGACCTCAGCGTGTTGACCCAGCTTCCGGGCCTCCTGATCAACGACGACGCAACCGATCAGGAGCGCCTGCGCGAGTCCCTCCAGAAGGCGTTCTCTCTGGCTCGACAAGAGCTCGATGACATGCGGCGACGAGAGGGAGACTTCCTCGGCGAGGAGCTGGGTCGACACCTAGCCGAAGCCAGAGTCATCGTTGAGCGCTGTGAACTCCGCATGCGCGAGACCGTGCCGGCCCACCGCGAGCGCCTGCGTGAGCGCGTGGAACGCCTGCTCGGCGACGCGAGCGCCGTGGACCCTCAGCGACTGGAGCTTGAGCTCGTGTTGGTCGCTGAACGCGCGGACGCAACCGAGGAGCTCTCGCGACTTTCCAGCCACTTTGCGCAGTTTTCCAGCATCCTTTTGCAGGACGCCCCCGCCGGCCGAAAGCTCGATTTCCTCCTTCAGGAGATCTCTCGCGAGACAAACACGCTCGGTGCCAAGAGCCAGGATGCTGAGCTGTCGCACCTAGTTGTCGAGCTCAAGACCGTCGCGGAACGCATGCGAGAGCAGGTACAAAATGTCGAATGAGGAGCCCCTGTTGTTCATCATCTCGTCGCCGTCTGGCGCGGGCAAGACGACCCTGAAAAACCGCCTCATGGAGCGCGTGCCCGAGTTGGCGTTCAGCATGTCGCACACGACGCGCCGCCCGAGGGCCAACGAAGCCGAGGGTCGCGAGTACCACTTCGTCACACGCGATGATTTCGTCAAGCGCATCGAGCAGGCTGATTTCCTGGAGTGGGCCGAGGTCCACACCAACCTGTACGGAACCAGCCAGTCCGAGCTACAACGCTCCGCCGGCAAGCGCGGCATCATCTTCGATGTCGACTATCAGGGGGCTCGCCAACTCAAGAGCCATCGCCCCGACGCAGTCAGTGTGTTCATCCTGCCTCCAACCATGGAGACGCTTTACGCGCGTCTCTCCGGGCGGGCGAGTGAGGACGCGGCCACGGTGGCGCGGCGCTTTGGCGTCGCCCTCAACGAGATCGCGCAGTACGGGGGGTTTGACTACCTGCTCGTCAACGACGACCTTGACCGCGCTACAGAACGACTGATCGCCATTTTCCTCGCCGAGGAATGTCGTCGCTCCCGCGCGGCGGTCCAAGCCGAACAGCTGCTGGCTGAGGGACTCGGCTACGGTGGCTCGCGTCCGCCCGGCGGCGCCGCCTGAAGCGGCGAGAAACCTCCTAAATCACTGGTCTCAGCCCCACGCCGGGCGTTAGGGTCACCCGATGAATGTCTCCCCAACGCTGGCTGTGATCGGCGGTAGTGGTATCGAATCCATGTCGGGGTTCGGTGAGCTTGAAGCCGTGACGCTGACGACCCCCTACGGAGCGCCCAGCGCGGCCATTTTACGGGGGCGCGTCGGCGAGACTCCCCTGCTCTTTCTCCCTCGCCATGGAAGCCGGCACGAGCTTGCTCCCCATGAGCTCAACTCGCGAGCCAACATCTGCGCGCTCAAGAGTCTCGGGGCGACCCATGTGGTCAGTCTCTCCGCGGTCGGATCGATGCGCGAGACGATTCGTCCCGGCGACGTGGTCGTCGTCGACCAGTACATCGACTGGACACGCCTACGCCCCTCGACCTTCTTCGAGGGAGGCATCGTCGCCCATGTGTCGATGGCCGAGCCCGTCTGTCCGGTCCTGGCACGCGCGGCCAGCGAGGCTGCCGCTCGCTGCGGAGCGGTCGTGCACGGTCGCGGCACTTACCTATGCATGGAAGGCCCCCATTTTTCCACGCGTGCAGAGAGCCAGCTGTATCGCAGCTGGAACATCGACGTGATCGGCATGACCGCGTTGCCGGAAGCCAAGCTCGCCCGTGAAGCGGAGCTCTCGTACGTCACCCTGGCGTTCGCAACGGACTACGACTGCTGGCACCAAAGTGAAGAGCCGGTGACCGTCGAGGCGATCCGTGCCGTGTTGTCACGCAATGCCGAGCTCGCGCGGGCGATCGTCGCCGAGCTTGCTCGCTCGGTGGCGGCTCTTGACCCCTCGCCAGCCCACCATGCACTGACGGGCGCCATTATCTCGTCGCCGCAGGATCCAGCCTCGGCGGCCTCAAAACGACTCGCTTGGCTTCTGGCGGGACGCTCAAGCTAGCAGGTCTGACGGGCGCTCACCCAGGTCCCGCAGGGGGACCTGGCTCACAGCGGCTCGCGCAGACTCTCAGGCGGCGACAGTGACGTCGCGCTGCAGTTCCACGGTGGCGGGTCCGTCCACCTGGTGGCGCTCGGCAGCCACGAGCTTTAGCAGCTCATGCTTGTCGGCAATGCCGGACTCCATCATCAGACGCATGTAACCGTCGATGTAGCCGTGGGCTCGAGCAATCTTGGCGTAGGCCGCACCCTCGTTGCGCAAGCGAAACACATCACGCAGCAGGCCTCGAAGGTTCTCGATCATCTCGCTCTTGGATGCCTTGGTCATGGCGATGTCTCCCCGCGCGGTCAGCTCTCGGTCGCGCTGTGAGTTATCCTCGTAGTGAGAAATGTGTCATTGGGACAAATTGTCGGCGTCTTTCCCTTGGCGCCACGACTGCAACCGGGGCTTCGCACTGCCCTGCACTCCCCCGAGCGAGACCGCTCCGGAGCGAGCCTACGGATGGCGATGTGCGTGCAAATCAGGTAAATTTTCAGCAATTTGGCGTTGCCGGCGGCATTGAGAGCCCGCAAGCCGCTTGCCGACCCAACCCAAGCGCTCTTGCAGGCATTTCCCCGCGTGTCCCAGCGATTCTCCGTGCCCCGCGCGGCGGGTCTTGGGCGCCGCAGTTACCGCCAACCTCTGGGGCCACGAGCTGCGAAACCCCGTGCGCGCCTCGTTTCGTCCAGAGCGGGGGCGCAAAGCAACGGTGCTCGGAGCTTGCGCAGCGTTTTTTGGGTCGTATCCTGAGCGCTGTGTCGCACAGGTGGACCCGCTGAAACGGTGGGCCGCCATGAGGCGATGCAAGGCTAGACGATGCGAATCAACGTCTTTAAGTCGAAGATCCACCGCGCCACGGTGACTCACGCGGACGTCGAGTACGAAGGAAGTGTTTCGATTGACGCCGACCTGCTCCAGGCGGCGAACATTCTGCCGAACGAAGCCGTCCACATCTGGAACGTCACCACTGGGACGCGGCTGCTCACCTACGCCATCGAGGCCCCACGCGGCTCCGGCGCGGTCTGCGTGAACGGCGCAGCCGCTCACCTGAACAGCCCCGGGGATCTCGTCATTCTGGCGACCTTCGCCGAGATGACGCCCGATGAAGCACGTCAGTATCGACCGGTGGTTGTCCGCGTGGACGCCGCAAACCGTCCGACTGAGAACATGGCGCCAGAGCTGCCTGGACCGATCCTGCGTAGCTTTGCCCTGCCGTCCTGAACAACCCGGAGGCCTCGCGACCATCGACGGTGCTAACGCGGGGCTCGGCGCGTGCGACACCAGCATTCAGTGCTAGATGCGCCGAGCAGGCGAATCGACGCATGACTCTTTCCCAGCTCAGCCAGCTCTCTCAGACCTATCTCGCTCAGCCCGATTGCGATGCAAGTGCCCAATCCGGCATGGCGCTGCTCCAGTCGGCAGCTCGCAAGCGGGATGAGCTGTTTCCGCGTGCAGGCTCGCCCACCCTCGCCGAGCATCAGCTCGACGCTTCCACGCCGCTCCTCCAATCCCTGTTGGTGGACGGTGCCGAGGGAACGGCGCCTCGTGATGGGCTCAGCACGCTCGCGCTGCTGGCCTTGCGTCAGCATCCACTCACGAACCGCGCCGAGGCGCAGACCATCAGCCGCGCGTTGTTGTGGCATGAGGCCCATTCGGGACTGCAGCCCCTGTCGGTGGCGCTTGAGGTACTGAGCCCTGCCGAACAGCAGCCCATCGCGGAGGGCCTTGCAGAGCTGCTCAGCGGCGCCTCCGGGCTCGCTCGCAGCGAGCGACTGATGGCTAACGCCTGGCTGAGCCACCACCCGTCGGAACAGGTTCGCGAGCTCGCCCTGAGCGTCCCCGCCGGCGCGCCCGAGCTGGAGCTCGACCCCGCGCGCGGCGTCCAGGCGACCTTGGTGCAGGGCGAACTCTCGCCAACGCCCTGTCACCCCGTGTTGACCACGGTTTCGGCGCTCTCGGGTTGGCTGTTTGCCTCGCGCACCACGAGCTGGCTCGGACGCCGCCTGCTCGGCTATCGGCGCCCGGTCGCGATTCGCCTCGACGAGGCTGGCCTCGAGGTCGCCGAACGAACGCTGCTGCTCGGACGTCAGCTGCGGGAGCGTCGCACCGTGCTCGCGTGGAAGGACGTGAGTCGCCTGACGCGCGAGGTTCGCTACCCGCGTCTTGGGCTCTATGCAGGCCTCGCGGCGCTCTGCCTCGGTTCGCTCGTCGGCACTCGCTTCATCGCAGACGGCCTGCGCGTTGCCGGCTTCTCCCCGACCCTGGTCGGTCTCGGACTGGTCTGCGTCCTAGTCGGGATCGGACTCGATCTCCTGCTTTCGGGTCTCAGCGACGCAGTACGCGGTCGCTGCCGCCTGCTGATAGTGGCGCGGCGTGGAAGCGGCTGGGCCGTATCAGGCCTAGAACCAGCTCAGATCGAGCCATTTCTGGCGGCCCTGCGCCAGAGCCAAGCCGCAAGAGGCTGAGCGCCAGCGCAGCAGCTTTTTGACGCTAGGGACAGAGCGCGAGCTGCGGCGAGCCAGACGCGTCATCGAGCCAGGTGACAAACTGCTTGCCGCCACCAGCCGTCATCGAGACGCCCGCCGAGGGCCAGGTCGCCAGGATACGCTTCGGGGTGCCGACCGGCTTGCCATCCACAGCGATCGCTTGCGTGTAGACGCCACTCGCGTCGTGCCACAGCAGCGTGAACTGCATGCCATCGAACGCCACCTCGGGTTCAAGCCCGGAACCGATTAGCTCCGTGGTAGGACCGACTGGTACCGCACTGGCGGAAACGAGGCGGAACATGATCGCTTGCGGTCCCGCGGCGGTGACCTCGTTCCAAACGACCATCCGGAGCCCGCCGGCGCCCAAGGCTTGTCGAGAGCGGCTCGCAACCCGTGTCCCATCGCTGATGAAATTCTGCGCTTCGACCGTGTCTCCTCGAAGGCTTGCGAACTGAATCCGCGAAGGAGTGGGTGGGGCGTCGACGTCATTGACGACACTCACGAGCGTACCGTCAAAGAGCGCGGTACCTGCAGTGACGCCGTTCCCGAGCGCACCTAGGTACACGCTGCTGAGTGTGTTAGTGGCCAAGTCGCTGCGAAAAATCACCCTGGCCCCGCCCTGAATAGTAGCGTAGTAAGCCAACGAACCGCCGTCGAGCCAGCTGCCCGTACTGGGAACGGTGTAAATAGCGCTCGCGACCGCTTTTACCGTTCCGTCTGGCTTCACAAGTTGCAGAGCATTGGGGACGAAGACACTGATACCCGCCGTGCTCACCGAGAGCGGCCCGATGTCCCCGGGGCTCGCGTTGAGCGGAGTGAGGTCGATCAGCGGCGCATTGCCCACCCCCGCGGGGCTCAGCTGCTCGACGGTGTAGACCCCCTTACCGCCGACCTGACGCTTGAAGGCCACAACCACATTCGTGCCGTCAAAGGCCACAGCTGGCCGTTGGCTCGCGGTTGCCGCCTCGAGCTGAACAGTCTTCGAACAGGCCGACAGCTTGGTGGGTATCACCGAAGGCACTCCGCCGGCGCCTCCCGGCGACGAACCCGCCCCTCCAGCGCCCGCTCCGCCGGTGCCCGCAGTGCAAATGCCGTTCTCGTTCTGGCAATTGGCGACCGACACACACGCCCCGTCGACGCAGGTTGAGAGGGCGCCACAGGGGATCCCGGCACAATTGGCGGTCATCGTGAGCGGGATCGTGAGCGGCTCGTGCGGGATGAATCGCAGGGCGCGGCGCGCCGCGATGCAGTGATCCGGCAGCGACTCGACCCCACCGAGCTGCGCTGTGCCGCCTGCGCAATCATCGAGCGACAATGCCTTGCCATTAAGCTTGATGCTTGAAACGACCTCAAACGCGATCGACTCATCCTTCGCGTCGGAGGGCAGGAGCACCAGCGAGCCGATGCGCGAAGTACGACCATGCGCGTCGGCATCGAGAGGACTGCAGATCTCGGTCCGAGCGCTCGGCGCTCGGCGCTCGATCTGCCCTAGCGAGCCCAGGGCGATCTGGGTGCCAACCATGTCCTTGCACTCGAGATCAGAATAGATCTCCACCGTGGCCTGCGTCGGCTCGCGACACCCCAGCAGCGCAAGCGGCAGCCACGCCAGGCGACCATTACGCCAGGCGCCCCCAACCCCGGAAACTGAATAAAATCGGCTCATTTTCCCCCCACGGTGAGCGGTTTTTGTACCTGACCGGGCTGAATGTCCCCACTATCAGGAGAGCGCTCGGTCAGCAGCGCGGCCGTCGTTCCCGCCGCGATTGCCACGAGTGTAAGCGCGCCCGCCCAGAACCACCAACGAGAAGTCAGCGGTCGGCGCCTTTCGAGCGCGTACTCAACTTGGCGTTTTTCGCCTTCCTTGACCACGACGCGAGTCGAGAAGGTGTCGTAGCCCTCTACACTGGCGTCCAACTCGTGCGTCCCTGGCGCGACATGCGTCTCGAGCGGGCTCTGGCCGAGCGGTTGACCATCGAGCGTCAGCCTGGCGCGCGGCAGGGTCCGAATCCCGAGCAACGCCAGCTTGTCCTTGGGGGAAAGAGCGACCTCCAGCGTACGTTCAGCTCCTCCGCGCAGGTCGAGTCGTAGGCGGTACGGCACATAGCCGTCCTTCTCAACGACGATCTCGGCCACTCCTGCCGTCAACCGTACGGGAGCTGTCAGCGGAGTCTCCCCGACCACGCTCCCGCGCACCAAAACGCGAGCCCCCGGCACCTTGCACCGAAGGTGAAGGGTCGTGATCTTGCCCCTCACCTCAGCCAGCAGCGTCGTAAACTCGGGGATCCGCGCAAGCAGCGCCGGCGGAGCCTCGCGATGAAACCGCTCGAGGTACTCAAGCGCCGCGGGAAAGCGACCGAGCGCTTCGTTGGCTCGCCCCAGGTTGTAAAGCAACTCGGGCAGCGGGTGGACCGCGTAGGCCCCCGCATAGACCTCGATCGCTCGCTCGTAACGCAAAGCCTCCATGGCGAGGTCGCCCTCGCGCTTGAGCTCTCTGGCACGGTTTTCCGAGCCCGCCGCCTGCGGCGCGGTGGCATTCTTCGGAGCCGCCTCAACGCGAGCGGGGCCTGCCAGCGACAGTGAAACCAGGGCAACAACGGTGAAAGCGCGCATGAGCGATGACGACTACAGGTGCTGAGGGAAGCGAGGAGTAGCGCTGTTGTTCACGCGGACGGCCGTCGCCGGTGCGCGAAGCTCAGCACTGGGAGAAACACGAACCTTGGACGGTTCACTCACCTGACGCGAGGAGCCCTCGGCGCTCGGCAGCTTAGACAATCCCCGCGCGTCCTGCGACGCAGCAAGCGTGTTGACCTGCGCCAGCTCACGCTCTGGCGTCTCCACTCGCGCAACAATCGCTGGGGATGACGGGAGCGCCGCACGCACCACTGTTTTGTCGGCGGACAGACTCGGCACTTCGGCCTGCTTCGTGGTCACGACGAACCGAGCCACCACACCAGCGAGCAGCAGAATCCCCGCCAGCCCCCCCACCATCAGACGTCGACTGGATTTCGCTGGCGGGGTGGCAAACAGGGTCGTCGAATTACCGGACACCCGCGCTTCACTCGAAAACACTGCTGGTCGATTCGGGGGCAGACTCCAGGCCGACCCCACTGCGGCGAACGGCTCAAGCAGGCTCGCGAGTTCCGCAACCGACGCGACGCGTCGACGGGGATTCTTGGAGAGTGTTCGCGCGATCAGGTCGGACAGCTCCTCGGGGACTGCGGGGCAGCGTTCCGTCAGCGCTACGGGCTCGTCCGCAATGACCGAGGCGATCACCGAGCCGCTGCTCACGCCAACAAACGGCGGCGCGCCTGACAGTAGCTCGTAGAGGATCACCCCCAGCGACCAGATGTCCGTGCGCTCGTCGACGCAGGCCGGATCCCGAATCTGCTCAGGAGACATGTAGCAGGGCGTTCCAAGACTCACCTCAAGCGTTGTGAGGTTGAGCGGACGGCTGCGGAGCTCCTTCGAAATCCCAAAATCGAGCACTTTGAGGATACGCCTGCCGTCCCGCTCAGCGAGAAACAGATTCGACGGCTTAATGTCGCGATGAATGATCCCGAGACCATGCGCCTCGGTGATCGCGCTACAGGCCTGCAGTGCCCAACCCACGGCTTCCTCAACGGGAAGGCGCCCTCGATCGAGGATCTCCCGCTCGAGATCCTGCCCCTCGAGCAGCTCCATGATGATGCACGGCACGCCCTCGGCGGAGGTCGCAACGTCGACCACGCGCGCCGCGTGATCGCTGCTCAGCTTGGCCGCTGCGCGAGCCTCGCGCTCAAAACGCGCGCGCACGACCAGGTCATGGGTGAATTCCGGCAGCAACGCCTTGATGGCCACGCCCTGATCGAGCGCGATATGGCGGGCCTCGTACACCTCACCCATACCGCCGCGACCGATGACGCGCATAATGACGTATTTTCCGCCAATAACCGCACCATTGCGCAGCGCGGGTTCTACGTCACGCACCGCGCGGACCGAGCTCTGCCCGTCCATGTTGGCGGGAGGAGCGACCGGCATTCGGCTGGAGGAGGCTACGGTACTCATCAACGAAGGGAGGACCGATGGTATAGCCTACTCTAGCCCTCGGGCGCAGGTCTGAACGTGACTCTCCCAGGAGCCTGAGTTGCATGCCGGCCGCCCGACAGGACCGAAAGCATTGGGAGCGAGCGACGCTGGACTGGAGCAGCGTGCTTTTAGGGCTGGGGGCCGCTCCGAACCGACGTCGAGTCACCGTACCTCTTCGCGCTCCAGTCGCAGCGCAAGGTTCCGTCGTAAGCATTCCGCGAGGGTCGCAGCGCAAGGTTCCGTCGTAAAGCGCCCGCGCGCGAGTGCATCACCGACGCCCACGCTTGAGCTGCGGAGCGATCTCCTTGGTCCAAAGCATGCGGAGCATGAACGGCGAGAGCTCGAGTTTCGCGGTCAAGCGCTTGCCGCTCTGCTGCCAGGTCACCTGCACCAAACCGCCGGTGAGGCCAGTCAACTGCTTTTCAAGCTCCGGTCGGTGCGCTGTGGCGTCATCCGGTGACGCGTCCTCGAGTCGCAGTTCAAGGCTGGCTCCCCCCTCGACCGTGGTGCTGACGGTGACCTGCGCCGAGGCAATCGAGGTTGGGATTGTGAAGCCATATCGCTCCAATGCCTTCACGCGATGAGGCGTCTTGAGGTACGCGTGAAGCACCGTGCGCTCTGAGTCGGACTCCGGGAGCGCGATGCGCTTGACAGCCACCGCAGCGTCGGCGCCGCCCGGCGGGACGATAGCCAAAGTCTTGTTCGGAAAGAGAACGAAAACACGGTCCGCGCGATCCGCCCTGGCGCGCGCGACCGGCTTTTTCTTCTCGTCTTTCCAGGGGGTGCCCTTTGGATCGCGCGCCACGATCGCGTCAACCGCCGCTCGTACCTTCTTGGGCTCCGTATTGAACGCAACGAACGCCCCAACCTGCGAGGAGTCGACTAGCTGCGGACCATAAAGGACGATGGTGTCGAGATCCGTGAGGGGGTTGATCGCGCCATCGCCGAGAAAGCTCTTCCACTGCGGCTCGTTCGCCAGCAGCTGCGCGATATCTGCGCCGAGCGGATGCGTCCGCAGAGGCTTGGTCCAGAGGTGGAGCTTGACGTTGGTGTTGCTCTTGGCGACCTGCGCAAAGTCGCCTGTGACCGCAAAGGGATCCTTTTCGGGAGGAGTCGCACTGGCCACTGGTGCGGCCAACGCTCCGCCGTCCCCAGCATCGCCTGCGTCCTTGCTCGGCCCCGCATCAACAGCCGCGTCCTCACCCGCGTCCTCACCCGCGTCCAGCGAGGCATCAAGGCCCGCGTCAGGGCCCCCATCCGAGCCCGCATCCACCCCCGAATCGACGCCGGCGTCGACTGGCTTTTTTGGCTTGCTCGGCGTGGGACCTTCGGGGTCAGTCAGGGCGGGGTCGCTCTTGCTGACCGGAGGTGCGACCGGTTGAGACGGCGCGGAATCGTCTGTGAGCAGCTCGATCGGAATCCCCACCAACGCCTCGACCGGCTCGTTCGGGACATCCCGGAACCGCGACGACCAAGACATCAGCCCAAGGATCGGACCCAAAGGCGAAAAAGGCAAATGCAGCAAGAACGAAAGCAAGACCCAGAGCCACAGGCGCCGGCGCGTGTTCCGTCTGCCACGTTGCTGCGGGCCAGTTTCCACGCGCCGACCATAGCCCCTCGCTCGTCTTCGGGCGAATCCAACCAGCGTCGATGGCACGACCATTGCGGAAAGGGGCGTATCGCGCGCTTGGCACGAGCCAGCCGCTCGCGATACACCCTGCCCTA
Source organism: Polyangiales bacterium (assembly GCA_038207155.1). Classification (GTDB taxonomy): domain Bacteria; phylum Myxococcota_A; class Polyangia; order Polyangiales; family Polyangiaceae; genus FEN-1139. Next base: position 44,275 of record JBBRAB010000005.1, on the reverse strand, counting down.
GCCCGGAGACTCCGCCTCCATGACCGAACCAGTCACTCGCCCCGTCAACCCGCTCCGAACGCCCCGAGGTCGCAGCAAATGCGCCTATCTAGGCGGCATTTTTGCATTACTAGCGGGTTGCAGCTCCTCGTCGCCCTCGGCAACCCAAAGCGGGCCCTCGACTACGCCGGCCCGTCCAACCGCGGCGGCCTCGGCTGCGGGGGCAGCGCCCGTCGGTTCCATGCCGCCCACGGCAAGCGCCGCTGCAAACGCGGCGGCTCGCGTGCATCCGGGTCCATGGTTCGTCGTGACGACGATGGCCGCCGCGCTCTACGCGAGCCCGGACGCCGAGAAGGGCATCAAGCTCGGCTATGCGCAAAGTGGAGCCAAGCTCGCCGCGACCCGGGATAAAAAGCCCGGGCCGCGCTGTGATGCCGGCTACATCAAGCTGATCGACGGCACCTGGATCTGCTCTGCCCTCGGCACGCTCGATGCGACCAGCGACAAGACGCACTTCAGTATTCGTCGTCCGAATCTCGACGAAGTGCTGCCGTATCAATACGCCCGCAATACCAAGAACGGCACACCGCTCTATCGCTCGGTTCCCTCGAAGGACCAGATGCAGAGCTACGAGCCCTACCTCAAGGCCAATGAGGAAGCGCGCGCAGCGGCAGCAGCAGCAGCAGCAGCCGGCTCAGCGACACCAGCCGCCAACAGTGCGAATCCGGCGGCAAGCGCGGCGCCCTCCACGAGCGCGGCCCCCACGCAGCAAGACTCCGAACCCGCTCCCACCGAAGCTCCCCCAGCCGATCGACCTTGGTGGCAGAAGGAAAGCGCTGACGCCAAACTCCACGAGGTCAAGCTGACAGATCTGCGCGCAGACTCCGACGACATCCTCGCGCTGCGCATGGTCAAGGGCTTTTACGTGGCCGTTGACCGCACGTTTCGCTGGAGCGGGCGCACTTGGTACAAGACCACCAAAGGCCTCGTGGCGCCTGCCGATCGAATGGGACTCGCTGCGCCGTCCGAGTTCCAAGGGGTGATGCTGACCGAGGGCAAGAACCTACCGCTGGGCTGGACCTACCCGGGACGCGAGAAGACCGTCCAATACGACTTTGACACCGACAAGAAGCGAATGAAACCGAGCGGCGGAGTCGGACCGCAGTTAGCGGTCGAGCTCACTGGCAAGACCGAAACGCTTTCGGGTGCAGAATACTCGGAGACCAAGGACGGTCACTGGCTGCGCAGCAGTCAGCTCCGCGTCACAACGCCCGGTGAGCCCCCGACAGACATGAAGCCCGACGAGACCTGGGTCGACGTGGATCTCTCCAGTCAGACGCTCGTCGTGTTCAAGGGCAAGACGCCAGTCTTTGCGACCCTGGTCTCCACCGGCAAGTACGCCAAATCCAAGGACCGAGACCACTCGACGCCGACCGGTCAATGGCGCATCCGCGAAAAGCACATCACCACGACGATGGACGGGGATGGTTCCGCGGCCGGGGATCTGCCGTACAGCATCGAGGACGTGCCGTACGTGATGTATTTTCATCGCTCGTACGCCCTGCACGGGGCCTTTTGGCACCGCAATTTCGGGGTTCAGATGAGCCATGGCTGCGTGAACATCGCGCCTTTGGACGCAAAGCGGGTGTTTTTCCTGACTTCTCCCGACCTTGGCAGTGAGTGGCACGGGGCTTGGTCAGCGGCCGATAAGCCGGGTAGTTGGGTAAGCGTTCACGACTGACGCAAGTGGCCGTAGAGATAAAACAGCCACACCGCTAGGACCCTTGACGGGCCGAGCGCCACAGGCCAAAGGGAGAGCCAGCACAATATGGACCAGTTCTCGGCACACCTCGATCGGGGTTGGGATCTCATCCAACGTGGAGATCCCCAGGGCGCCGAGCAATCGGCCCACCGCGCGCTTGAACTCGATGGGCAGTCGCCCGAAGCGTACAATCTGCTCGGTTACGTGGCGGCTCTGCGTGGAGACTACGAGGACGCCATCGAGAACTATCGTCAGGCCATCGCGCTCGACGACACCTACCTTGAGGCGATGCTGAACGCGGCCGAGCTCTACATCCACCCGCTCTCGGATTTTGGCGAAGCCCTTGAGCTGTGCGAACAGGCCCTGGACCTGGCCGAGTCCGACGACGAGACGGTCGATGCCCTGCTGCTCTGTTTTGACGCCCACCTCGGCGCTGGAGATCTCGAGAAGGCCAAGACGGTCTGCGGACGTTTTCCGTCGGGGCCCTTCGAAAATCCGGCTCACACCTTCCTCGTCGGGCGTGCGTTCTATGAGGTCGGCGAATTTGGTCGGGCCTCGGAGCTGATCGAGGACTCAATCCGCAACAACGACAGCAACCCCGACGCCCACTACTACCTCGGCCTGGTCCGGGACGAGCGCGGCAATACGCCGGGTGCCACGACCGCATTTCTCCGGTCGCGGGAGCTCGATCTTGACTATCCGCCGCCACCCTGGGGGCTATCGACTGAGGCGTTTCGCGTCAATGTGACGCGCGCCGTCGAGAGTCTCCCCGAAGAGCTGCGCTTGTTTCTCCGCCCAGCCGAGCTGTTTGTAGCCGACGTGCCAGGCGTCGAGGTCGTCGTTGACGGCGTGGATCCCCGCGCCGCCGTCCTGCTTGACGCGGTTCAGTCGGAATCGGCGGACCAACCCACGGCGCGCCTGTTCGTCTACCAGCGCAATGTCGAACGACTGGCGGGCAGCCTCGAGGCCATCGAGAGCGAGATCGCCTCGAGCATCGAGCGCGAGCTGCAGGCGGTGTTTGGCGAACCCACCGCCGAAGGCAGCGACTCGCCCGAGAAGTCCCCCGACGCGTAACGGCCGCGACGCGCGCGTCGATGGTCGTGCGCGTCGACCTTAAGCCGCGTCGCGCGCAACCTAGCGGGCTCGTCCAGCGAGTTCGAGCGCCACGTTTTCGAGCAGTGCTCGTGCTGGGCTTGGCGCAACGCCGGAGAGGCTGGAGACAGCGCGCTCAGTCACGGCGATCGCCCGACTGCGCACGATATCGCAGGCCCCCGAAGCGACAACCCGGCGCCCAATTTCTTCGATGCCGGACAAGTCCCCGCCGTGGATCGCGGTCAAGCCCGTCAGTAACTCTGGGCAACGCTCCACCGCGAGCACGAGCGGCAGGGTCAACTTGCCTTCACGCAAATCGCTCAGGCTCGTCTTACCCGTCGCCTTGCCGGAGTAGTCGAGCAGATCGTCGACCAACTGAAACGCCTGCCCGACGTCCTCGCCAAATCGCTCGAGACTGGCCGTCTGCTCCGGAGTGGCGCCGCCGAGTCGCGCGCCGGTGGCAGAACACCAACCGAATAGCGACGCGGTCTTGCCCTGGACAATTCGCTGATACGTCACTTCGCTCACATCGAGTGTCGTGCGCCCGCGCAGCTGAATGATCTCGCCGTCCACGAGGCGGTGCAGCGTCGTTAGGAGTGACGGCAGCAGCGTCGGTGCGATGGTGGACGTGCGCTCGAGCGCCTGAACGAGCAGCAGATCGCCAGCCAGTACGCTGACCGCGTTGCCATAAAGCTTGCGCGAGGTCGGCGCTCCGCGACGCTCCTGACCCTCGTCGGCGACGTCGTCGTGGAGGAGCGTGGCTGAGTGGACGAGTTCTGCCACCAGCGCCAGTTCACGCGCCTGACTAGGAACTGGGCCAAAACAGGCCGAACTCAGCAATAATGCCAGAGGGCGAACCCGCTTGCCGCCGCGCTCCACGAGGTGGCGAGCGGCATCCGTCGCCGGGGCGGTCCCCGAGTTTGAGACCGTCAGCAGGGCTTCTTGCACCCAGGCAAGATCCTCACCGACGACCTCAGAGATTTCCACCAAGCGCTCGAGTAGTCGCGGATCGGCGCCACGCGCCATGGCGGCGTCCTGAAACACGTCGAGCCCTTCTCGGAGCTTGTCGTTGGGTGATGAAGCAGACTGGAGGCGATCCACGAAGCATCCTTAGCAGCGGGCGGCGCAAGCTAGCACTCCCCCTCGAGCCGTCCCGCCGTAAATCCCGGTTCACCGAGTTGCTCCTGAGCTTTGGCAGCGACGTGAAGCGAGGCACAAGAACAGGCTGCAGCCCCCAACACCATCGCACCCGCTTGGACACAATGGCTCTCGCTCCTCGCGGTGGGCCGCGCCCGTGACATGGCGGGTCGCGCCTGGGCGGCGACTGCACTGACTCGAAGCCAGAACTCGGCACAAAATCAACTCGTTTGGCGTCCAAGCTCCGGGCGCGCTAGGAGTGCATCGCATGTCTTTGAGCCTCTTCGCACGACGGGAACGCCTCGGTCGCCGACTCGGCATCGGACTGTTTTTTGTGATTGTGGCCGGATTCACCGTGAATCACTCGCTACAGGTGTTGCGCCAAGGTTTTGCGCCCGAGTCGGGGCCGAGCCTCGGAACCTGCCAACAGGGGCTCGGTCAGCTCGACAGCGCTCTGACCCGAGCGCGCAACCAGGCCGCGGTGGCCCCCGCCAACTAGGCAGCGGCGCTCGATACCTTTCGACGTGGTCTCCAGCCCGAGTGGGCGAGTCGACCGGCCGTAGGGGTGAGCTGTCGGGACTCAGCGACAGGTCGGGCGGCCCTGCTAAGCCTCGACGAGCTGCGTTACGCCGAAGAACAGGCGACTCGCTACGGCGCCGAGCACCTCCTGCGCAGCCGTCACCGCGTCAGCGCCGCGCTGCAGGTCGCAGGGCCTGGCAACTAAATCGCTCCAAAGCATCCGATACCGTGGTCCGAAGCGTCGCTAGGCTCTAAGCTTGCGCCCCTTCCTGATGACATCCCCGGACACGGAATCGAGCGCGCCTCCCCCCACCTTTGACGTCCTGCCGCTCTCCCCAGAGTTGCGACAGGCGATTGACGAGCTTGGGTACACCCATCCGACTCCTGTTCAGCGGGAAGTCTTTGAGCCCGCGTCGCGCGGTCGCGACGTGGTCGTGCAAGCGCGCACCGGCACCGGCAAGACCGCGGCATTCGGCTTGCCGCTGGTCGACTCTCTGGTGCGCCGCAATCAAGCCGCGGTGCAGGCACTGATCCTGTGCCCGACCCGCGAACTTGCGCTGCAGGTGCATCGTGAGCTCGACGCCCTCGGCAAGTACCGCGGGCTCAAGTCGGTTGCCATCTACGGTGGCGCACCCATGGGTCGCCAGGTGGATGAGCTCGCCAATGGTGCTCAGATCGTCGCGGGCACACCGGGGCGCGTACTCGATCATCTCTCGCGTGGAACGCTCGACGTTAGCCAGCTGCGCACCTTCGTGCTCGATGAGAGCGATGAGATGCTCTCCATGGGCTTTCTCCCGCAGATCACTGAGATTCAGTCGCGCCTCCCCAAGCCCCATCAGACGCTGCTCTTTAGCGCGACGCTGCCGCCGGACATCGAACGCCTCGCCGAGACTCGCCTCCGTGATCCGCTCTTTCTTACCCTGAGCGGGGATCACATCGGCGCCCTCGATATCCAGCACTTCATCTACATGGCGCATGGGGACAAACTCGGTACCTTCGAGCGCGTGCTCGAGGTCGAGAATCCTGAGAGCGCGATTGTGTTCTGCAACACGCGCGATGAGACCAAGCGCGTTGCCACTGCGCTTGAACGCAAGGGGTTTTCCGCCGATTGGCTCAATGCTGATCTCGCGCAGAACGACCGCGAGAAGGTGATGGCGGCCACTCGAGAGGGGCGGCTGCGCTTCCTCGTCTGCACCGACGTCGCTTCGCGTGGCATCGACATCTCGCACCTCACGCACGTCATCAACTACGATCTGCCAGAGTCCGCGGAAAGCTACGTGCACCGCACGGGCCGCACGGGTCGCGCGGGCCGCACCGGCACGGCGATTTCGCTGCTGACGCCCAAAGACATTGGCAATCTGTACATGCTGCGGCTGACGTACAAGATTTGCCCAATAGAAAAGCAGCTCCCCTCGAGCCGCGAGGTCAAGACCCGCGCCGAGCTCGATCTGGTCGAAATGTTCGTCGAAGCGTCGACGGGCCGCGTGATTCATCCCGATGATCGTTCGCTCGCGCGGCGCCTGCTCAGCCACGAGAGCGCGGAACAGGTCGTGGCCACCCTGCTGCGCGATCATTTGGGCATGCGTCCCGAGGCGGCCGAGGCAGCCGCCGACGCACGCCGCGCGCGCAACCCGGCGCCGATCGTTGAGACGCCGGCGGCACCCGAGCCGGCCGCACCACGGGTCCCACCGGCACCACGCAGTGGCTCCCGTGACACGCGTGGCGCGCGTCCGCCGCGCGACGACCGCAGTGATGCGCGTCCACCGCGCCGTGAACCGCGCGAGCGCGACCAGAGCCGCAGTCGTGAGTCCACCTCCACTGGTGACCACCTGCACGTTGTGACGCGCGCTGACGCGGCACCCGAGGCGGTCGATAAAGCGCCGAGTCCCGCGCTGCTCGATGAGCCTCGTGCGCCCGTCGTCACGGCAGCAGCTCCGACGGTCACCGAGACCGCAGCGGTCGCTTCCACGCTCCTCACCACGATCAGCGAACCCGTCGCTCCCGCGATCCTTACCACGATCAGCGAACCCGTCGCTCCCACGGCAGCACCTGTGCGAGCGCCGGAAGCTGCCGAAGACAGCAGCCCGAATGCTGACGCCGCGAGCGTTGACGCGCGCATGCGTCGCCGCCGACGCCGCCAGCGCGACGAATCCGAGCAGCAGGACCGCACCGCGCTGCCCGCTGGGGACGAGGATTTCGGCTTCCGCTACACCGTGGCGGACGCCCCTGGTGAGGTGCGCACGGCACCCCCGAGTGTTCCCTGGACCGTTGTGCAAACGTCCGCGACTCCACCCGCGCCTGTGGAACGTGCAGCACCTGTGCCTGCCACAGCACAACTCGCACCTGTGGAACGTGCAGCACCGGCGACTGCCGCAGTTGCACAGCCCGTGACTGCCGCAGTTGCACAGCCCGCGACTGAGCCCGAGCCCTTCACGGACGAGCGTGATGCGAACCGCGCCGAGCTGTTCGTCAACGTCGGGCGGCGCAATGGATTGCGTGCCGAAGAGGTTTTTGAACGCCTGAGCGCAGGTGGCCTCACGCGCGAGGAGCTCCTCTACGTCAATGTGCGTCAGCACCATTGCTTCGTCGGGGTTACGGCCAGCCGCTTCGAGGCGGCCCTGGCGGCACTCGACGGCGCCACGCTCGCCGATCAGCGCGCCACTGCCGAGCCGTCGCGCGCCATGCGAGGTCGACAGGCCGCACCAAGCGCGAGCTAGTCCGTTCCGAAGGCGGGCTCAGTCAGCTGAGCCCGCTTGCGCTGCAGCGCGGCCCGGACTTGCGCTATATTTGGGACGATCCGGTCTAGTAACCCATTGTCCCGCCGCACCAGCCAACTCCAACGCTATTCGGACCTCTGCTGGGCCCTATCCCACGGAGCCGAGTCGCGTGATCTGGTGCCGATGCTGGAGCAGTTGCTCAAGGTCTCCCCGGAACCCGGGGAGATTCGCCGATTTGCCGAGCGTCATCTGGCCGAGCAACTGCTGCTCAAGGCGCCGTTTCGCTCTGCGCGACTCGCTCGCGGGCTCGCCCAAGGTGGGGACGATCCGGAGGCCTGGTCACTCTACGGGATGGCGCTGGCGCGGGTCGGTTGCTTTCAGGAGGCGCTCAAAGCCTACCGGCAAGCATGGCGATTTGCGCCCCACCACCCTGGGCATTCGCACAACCTCGGGCACCTGCTGGACGTCGCCATGGATCGCCCAAGCGACGGTCTCGAGTACCTTGAGGCCGCCTACGCGGCTGAACCCAACGTTCCCGACCTTGCCTCGTCGCTCGCCCATGCCCTCGCACGCACGGGTCAAGGCGCGCGCGCCTTAGCGCTCCTGACGCAGACCCATCCCATGAGTCGCGAGCAGGCGGGCACGCTCATTGCGCGCTGGCTCGCGGCCGCCGCGCCATTGGCCGCGCAGGAACCAGCACAGAGCTTACCGCAGGATCTGCCCCCCAACGAAGCCGAGACCTAACGCGCAGCCGCGAGCCGCACTCGATCGAGAGTGCGTCGTCACCCACGGGGCGGAGCTGGAATCCCACGCCGGCATCCCTTGTCGAGCATGCGACTAACCAGTAACGTCCACCGATGCCTCGCTCATCGGCCCTGGCTGGTCTGCTCGTCGTGGTCACGACCGCGCTGCTGGCCCTGCTATTTTTCGCGGCGTTTCTCTACGCACCCGAAGCCCAGGCGGCAGCGGGCGGCGCGGCGCAACGGATCTTCTATTTTCACGTGCCGAGCGCCTACGCGCTGTATCTATGCGGCACGGTTTGTTGCGTCGCGAGCGCGGCCTACCTCGTTCGCCCGACTCCGACCCGGGATGCGTGGGCGCGCGCGGGCGCTGAGTGCGCCGTTCTGTTCGGACTTGCGGTGATGACGAGCGGACCGCTCTGGGCAAAGAAAGCCTGGGGAGTGTATTGGACCGCAGAGCCACGGCTCACCACCCTGCTGCTTGCGTTCGTGATCTTTGCCGCCCTCGGCTTGCTGCGAGCGTTCGCTGGAGATGGCGAAGCAGAGCGCCGTTTCGCGGCGGCGTTCGGCGTGCTCGGAACGGTCAATCTCCCCATCATTCATCTCAGCGTGCGACTCTGGGGAGGCAATCACCCCACCGTGATCGGGCGCGGAGGCGGAGGGCTGGCCCGAGAAATGGGTCAGGTGCTCGGTCTTGGATTTCTTGCCATGACGCTACTCGCGGGGCTGCTGCTCTGGCTGCGCGCCCGCAACGCTTTGCTGCTTTCTCAGCTCAATGATGCTGAGGAACGAGTGGCAGCCCTCGAAGCTCCCCAGGAGTCCCAATAGATGACGCCCCTCACGATGCTGATCCCGGCTGCCCCACTGGCGGCGCCTCGCAGCCCGGATCTCTCGACGGATCCCGGCCTCGGCCCCGCCCTGCTCGTCGCCAAAGACCCGGGTTCCGCCCAACCGGTGATGCCCCAATCGACGACCACTGAGTTCGTCGCGGTCAGTAACCGCGCACCCGAGCAGGTCAGTGCGACGGGCACCTTGGTGACCGCGTACGTCGTGTTCTGGTGCCTGGTCGCCGTATTTGTCTGGCGCACCTGGACGGCGCAGGCACGCCTCGCGACACGCCTGGCGGAGCTTGAAAGCGAACTGTCACGGCGGGAAGCCGAGGACGCCAAGTGACGCTCGCTCACCTCGTCTACATTCCGGTCGTCATGCTGTGCGGTCTCGCGATTGGCTTCGTGCTCGGTGCGCGCGCGGTGCGCAGCGAGCTCGAGAAGCAGGCGCGCCGGGCCCGTCGATAGCGCCCGTCGATAGCGCCCGTCGACAGCGCTTGCGCCGCGGACCGAGCTGCCGCAGCGCTGCTCACACGCTCGCGCTGGTCGCCCGCTCAGGCCTTAGAAGCTGGGCGCACCAAAGTAGATGCCCTGACTATTGCTCTGCGCGATGCTCGCGCGAAGCCGGCGTTCCTTGACGTCGAGGGCCGAGCTGCGATCCCCGCGCGACTTGGCCTCCTTGAGGAATGCCAGCTCGATCAACTCGAGTTGCTTTTTGCGACAAGCCCGATATCCGCCGCTACCGCGCTGCAGTGAGTGCCAGTTACTGAGTGGAACCAGCATCTTGGCGCTGGTCGTGATCTGGTACTCGCGCGCATCGAGCAACCGCCCGAGTTCGCCCTGCAGCTGACGCTCGACGAGCGAGCGATCCCGCAGCGCCAGCGCGATTAGCGCCAGAAAATAGGCAAAATTGAGACCCCAGAAGACGAGCAGCTTGACAACAAGCCCAGCCCCGTCCGCGTAGCGGTACGTGCAGAGCAGGTTGTGCACGCCGTGCAGCGTCACCGCGCCGCACCAACCCACAATCGGCCAAAAAATCTTACCCAGCGGATTGCGCGAGATCACGGCCAGGCCCACCCCAAGCCCGGTCGCGCCTGTAAAGCTCGCATGGCCCGCACCGTTGAGCACGGTGCGCAGCACGAACGTGGCCCCGAACCCGCCGACTCCGCTCTCGGAAGCCGCTCGCATCACATACAGCACATCCTCGGTCAGGGTAAAACCGAGTCCAATCACGCCGCCGTAGATCACGCCATCAAGCGGGCCGTCGAATTCCTTCACCCAGACTGCGGACAACGCCCACAGCACCAGCAGTCCGAATCCCTTGGACGACTCCTCAACGAACGGCGCAACAAACGACGCCGTCGAGGCCTCCAGCGCCTGCGCGCCCGGGTTGACGCCGACGACCGCCGCGAGCACGCCCTCTCCGACCGCGTTGCCGATCAGGGCCGTCAGCGTGGCCAAGACCGCACCCCACACGAACATCGCCGCCAAAAGGCCGTTCGGCTCAGGCTCATAGCGGTCGGCCGCCTTGATCACGAGAAAATAGACGCCAACCACGGGCGCCACGAACATCAAGGTGACCAACAGCAACAGCATTGGAGCATCCTATCGCGAGTCGCGACCAAAGAAACTGGGGGAAAGACGCCCCCAGTTGCCGCTGGCGGGTCCCGAGACTAGGGTCTCACTCGTGTTTGGCGTCTCGTTCACGGAGCTCTTGGTCATCGCCCTGGTGGCCCTGCTGGTGATGGGTCCCGACAAGCTGCCGTCAGCGCTCAAGCAGTTGGGAAAATGGGTCGGCGAACTGCGACGGATGACCGCCAAGATGCGCGCCAAGACTGGCATTGACGAGCTTTTGCGAGCCGAGGGCATCGATGGCGGAGTCGCGGATCTGAAGGCCTTGCTGCATGGCGGCTTCATTCACGGCGGCCTGGGTGGCCCGCACTACCCGAGCGGCCCCGCTGCTCCCACTTACGATCCCTACCTGAATGACTTCGAGTTCGACGTCAGTCGCGAGCGACCACCCGAGGGCCCCGACGCTGCGGGTGCGCTGCCGGACGATCTCGGTTCGCCTGAGCCGCAGGTCACGAAGGCAGCTGAGTTGGCACCATGAGTCAACCCCCCGATGCGGCGATGAGCTTCTGGTCGCACCTCGATGAGCTGCGCCGACGCCTGTTTCGTTCCCTGTTCGCGGTGCTAATCGGCTGCGGCGTGTCCTGGGTCTATCGCGAACGCCTGCTCGCCTGGCTCACGAAACCGTTCTCCCTCGCTTGGGCAGCCAATCACCTGCCGCAGGGTGCCGCGCTGCACTTCCCTGCTCCCGCCTCGCTCTTCTTCGCCTACATGAAGATCGCGGTAATGGGTGGAGTCGTCTTGGCGCTTCCGGTGGTGCTCTATCAGATCTGGAGCTTCATCGCGCCCGGACTCTATCAACGGGAACGCCGCCTCGCGGTGCCCTTCGTGCTCGCCTCGTCCGGTCTATTTGCTGCTGGTGGCTATTTTGGTTGGCGCGTCGCGTTCCCGATCGCGTTCCAGTACCTACTGTCCTTCAGCGGGCGCCTCGCAGGCTCGGACATGACCCTGATGCCGACCGTGATGGTCGACGAATACCTCGATTTTGTCGGACAAATGCTGCTCGCGTTTGGGCTGATCTTCGAGCTGCCCATCTTCGTGCTGTTCCTGTCGCTGGCGGGCCTCGTCACTCACCGACACCTCATCAAGTACATACGCCACTTCGTCGTGCTGGCGTTCATCATCGCAGCCGTCGTCACGCCGCCAGACATCGTCAGTCAACTACTGATGGCGGTGCCGCTCTGTGGCCTGTACATCGTCTCGATCGGCGTCGCCTGGCTGTTTGGACGTCGCCGACCGGCTGCCGCCGAGCCGCCCCCGGAAAACCCGGCCTAGCGCATGGAACGGTTTGAATCTCCCAAGGCTCACGCCGCCAGCGCCACGAGACTTCGCTAGTCCTCGCGAGCGTACGGCTCACCACGCAGCAGGCTCAGTCCGCGATAGAGCTGCTCAAGCAGGAGCACCTTGGCCATCCGGTGCGGGAGCGTGAGCGACGATAGGCTGAGGCGGAACTGCGCGCGACGTGACAGGGCCTCGGGGATGCCGTTGGCTCCGCCAATCACGAAGGTCACGTCACCCTTACCGGTGCGCCCCCAGCGCTCGAGATACTGCGAGAGTTCGGTGCTGGTCGGACGCAGACCGTCCACCTCCAGCACCACCACTAAGCTCTCTTTGGGCCAACGCCGCGCCAGCTCGGCATCGTCTTTGACTTCACACTCGTCGAGACGAACCCAGCGCCGGATCCGACCGGCGTAGTCGTCCGCTAGGGCGCGCCACGCTTTTTCGCGCAAGCGCCCTACGGTGAGCAGCTCGAATTTCACGGCGTGGAGCTGTCAACTGGCGTCGTCTCTGGCACCGGGATGCGCCGCGCGTCGAGCCACAGGCCGTCGAGGTCATAGAGTGAGCGCGTCTCCTCGAGGAACACGTGCACGACGACATCCACGAAATCGATCAGCACCCATTGCCCCGCTGGTAGGCCTTCAATCGCCACCGAGCGTATGCCGTTTTTCGACAGGTGCTCATCGACACCACGAGCCACGGCCGCCACGTGACGATCGGTCTGACCCGTCATCAACACCAGAAAATCTGCATAATCCACCTTGCCGCGCACATCGAGGATGTCGATGGCGAGGGCCTTCTTATCAAGGCCAGCTTCTGCGATGAGCAGGGCGATGCGACGCGATTCCTCCGGGGAGGTCGCCGTCACCACTCGCTCTTTGCCACCACGGCTGCCCGCGGTGCGGGCAGGACGTGGACTCGGCTTCGGCGGTTTCTTAGAGGTCTTACCAAAAAGCGCCATTAGGGACGCACCTGTCCTTCACCAATCACTAGCCACTTCTCCGTCGTGAGACTCTCGAGACCCATGGGCCCGTAGGCGTGGAGCTTCGAGGTAGAAATCCCGATTTCAGCGCCCAAACCAAGCTGTCCGCCGTCATTGAAGCGCGATGAGGCGTTGACGCAGACGCAGCTCGCGTCCACCTCACGCAGCCAGCGCTCCGAGTGGGCCAGATTGTTCGTGCAGATCACTTCCGTGTGGTTCGAGCCGTAGGCCGCCACATGCTCGAGCGCGCCGTCGAGACCATCGACCACGCGGACCGAGATCACCAACTCCAGGTACTCCGTGCCCCACTCGGTGGGCGACGCAGCCACGGCGGAGGGAACCCACTGCCGCGTCCGCTCGCAGCCGCGCAGCTCCACTCCCGCCGCCTGCAGTGCGGCTGCCAGGGGCGGCAACATGCGCTCTGCCACCGCCGAGTCCACCAGCAGGCACTCCAGCGCGTTGCAGACACCGGGCCGCTGCGTCTTGCCGTTGAGCACGAGCGCTTTGGCGACCTCGAGGTCGCCCGACTCGTCCACGTAGAGGTGACAAACACCCTTAAAATGCTGAATCACGGGGACCCGAGCGTTTTCAGTGACGGCACGAATCAGGCCTTCACCGCCGCGCGGGATCACAAGATCGACCAGTCCGACCAGCGTGATCAGCTCATGGATCGACTCACGGGATTCAGCCGATACGATTTGAATCCCGCCGCGCCCGAGCCCGCAGGCTTCGAGCGCTTCACCGAGAATCTCCCCGAGCACACGGTTGGTGTGCTGGGCCTCTTTGCCACCACGCAGCAGCACCGCGTTGCCCGACTTGAGACATAGCGCGGCGGCGTCCACGGTGACGTTGGGACGTGACTCGTAGATCATGCCGATCACGCCGAGCGAAATGCGCGCGCGCCCCACCAGTAGACCGTTCGGACGCCGCTGCATCGGCCCGCGTGACCCGACAGGGTCCGGGAGACTGGCAACGTACTCGACGCCGGCAGCCGTCGCTTCGACGACCGTCGGTCCCATGCCCAGGCGGTCGATCATAGCGGGGCTGAGTCCGGCCTGACGTGCTGCCTCAAGGTCCTTGGCATTGGCCTCGCCGATGCGGTCGACAGACGCGCGCAGGGCAGCAGCGATCTGGTGAAGGGCCGCGTCCTTTTCGGCGCGCCCCAGACGGGCCAGCGTTCGGGCCGCTTCGCGGGCTTTTTGGGCTTGTTCTCGTACGGTCATGGCGCTCGACCCGTCAATTCAAGGTTGACGGGAGGTCGGGCGGACTCTAGCGCGCTTTCTGAAATGGGCGATTGATACTCGCGCCCGAACTGGCCCCTGCAGCCCCGGGACCGGCGCCACCGGCCTCTTTTGGCAGATTTATTGCGGCAGCCCCGCCCGCCCCAGCTTCCCCCGTCTCCCATTGCCCTGCAGCTGCGCTCGCGAACGGATCATCGGAGGGGGTAGCCCCCGCATCCCAGGCCTCAGTCGCGGGAACCTCATACGCGGGCGGCGGCAGCGTCGGGTGACGCGCCGTCGAACTACAGCCAAGCACCAGGCCCACCAGCAGAAGCGCGCTGCCGCGCGTCACAGCGCCACCCCACTCGATGGCGCCTTGGTGGTCTGCCCGGGGGCTCCCGCTGCGCCATCGCCCGTGCCGACTGCAGCCCCGCGGGCCGTGGACTCTGGAGCCGCGAGGCTCCGGCTCGACATCAGTGACTTGGCCCCAGGCGCCGCCGGGACGATCACCGAGCTTGCCGGATCGACCACCGCGTCGGTAGTGACTCGCGACGAGCAGCCCATCGCCAAGGGTAACAACGTCGCAGCTAGACAGCGTCGCATCAAAAAAACGCGCTCCTTCGGCGCTGCAGTCCGGTCGTCAAAAGCTGTTGAATCGACTGCCGAACAAGAAAGACGCGCTCAGTAAGTTGCTCGTCGGATTCGTCGGGGGAGCCGGTAAAATGCAGGGGTTCGCCAAAATAGAGCCGATATTTGGTCGGCAGAGGGAGTTGCCCTCCAGGGACGTACATCTGCGGGATAAGTGGATACACGGGCATTTTGAACAGCCGCGCGAGCATCGCCGAGTTACCGAGGTTGATGTACTGCTCTTCGGCGCCAATCACCGCCACAGGCAGAATCGGCGTGCCCGTCGCCAGCGCGATTCGCATGAACCCCAACCCGAAATCCTGCAGCTGGTAGCGTTGGTTGAAGGGCTTGGCGATCCCGCGCACCCCCTCGGGAAACACGAGCAGCGCCTCGTCGTGCTCGAGCAGCGTGCGAGCATTGGCTTGTGACCCAACGACCGAACCGAGTCGCGAGAAAAAGCTCGAAACGAAGGGCAAAGTAGCTGCCCAGCGATCCACCATGGCGCGAGCCACGCGTGGACGCTCGGCATCGAAAAACAGTGAACAGCCGAGGATCACCGCATCGAGCGGCAGCTGACCCGAATGGTTAGCGACCACCATGACGCGTCCTGTGGCTGGGAGGCGGTCGATGTCGTGGATCTCAGTGCGAAAATAGGCGCGATGGAAAAACGACCAGAAGCGGGCCGCGCTCTCAAGGGCGTCCACCTCAAGCCCGAACACGTCCGGACGCTGCTCGCTGTAACGTTGCCTCAGCTGCGCGAGTCGTTCCTCGAAATCCGCACCGAGCAATCGCTGCTCAAGCTCCGCCCGTGAGCGCTGTGCCCAAGCCTTCACGCGCGCGGCCAGCGGCCGCGTTGCCGCGGGGGCCTGCCAGGTGCTGAGTTCGGTCGGCCTAGCCATTGGGGTCGGGACTCTAGCGCGGGCCCTCGCAGCAACCAAGTTCGGGCCAACCCTTGACCCCAACCGGTCCGTTTCTGCATGCTTGGCCCACCTTGCAACTTCCCGAAGCGCTCAAACCCGCTGATTTACTGCTGGTAGTCGCCCCTTCGGGCCCATTTAATCGGGCTTTGTTTTGGCGCGGCGTGGCTTGGCTCGCGAGCCGTTACCGAGTTCGCTTCGACCGCTCGGTCTTTACCCGGACCGGCTTTCTCGCCGGCGACGACGAACGGCGCCAGTGTGAGCTGCAGGCGGCCCTCGACGACCGGGAGGTGCGCGCCATCGTGATGGTGCGTGGCGGTCACGGACTGCTGCGCATCGCTCACGGACTCGATTTTTCGCGCTGGAGGACCCGTCCGAGCTGGCTCGTCGGATTCTCGGATCCGACGCTGCTGCACCTGGAAGCCTGGCGTCACGGAGTCGCGTCGCTGCATGCGGCCAACGTCGTGAGCCTGGGCCGCGCTCAGAGTCGTGCGCGGCAAGCCTGGCAGCTGGCCATCGAACAACCGCGCCACCCACGGCGACTCACGGGGGTTCCCGTCACCTCGGGAACCGTTGAGGGACCTCTGGTGGGCGGCAACCTCACGGTCCTTCACGCAGCGGCTGCGGCGGGTCGGCTCTGGCTGCCGCCGGGCTGCATCCTGGCGCTCGAAGACGTCACCGAGACCTCCTACCGTATCGATCGCATGCTGTGCGCACTGGAGCTTGGCGGGCACTTGAACGGTGTGGCTGGCCTCGCGCTTGGAGAATTTCTCGACTGCTCACCAGGAGTGCACCGCGTGCCCACCGAGACGGTCCTGCGCGAGCATGTCTCGAGGCTTGGTTTGCCCACGGTTGCGGCGCTGCCCTTCGGACATGGCAACAACAACCAGCCGCTACTGCTCGGCGCGCGCGCCCGACTCGACGCAGCCGCTGGTACGCTTGAAGTCGGCTGCACCGACGCAACCGCCGACTGAATCACTCGTCACCACGACGCGCCTGCACCCACAAAAGCCAACCGCCCGCACTCCGCTATTGCGTCCTACGGGCAGTGCCTCGGCAGCGAGCCGAACGTCAGTCGATCAGCTCAGAATCGTCCACATCCACGTTCACACTGTCGACAGCCTTCGGCGTGGGCGGTGCTGCGGGAGCCACGCGACCACCGGAAGGCGGCGGTGCTGGCGGCGCGCCACGCAGTGAGGGCGGCGGAGGCGGAAGGCGACCCGAGCGCCCTGGAGGTAAGGGCGGCGGGGGCTTGGACGGCCGTCCCATGCCCATCGGAGGCGGCGGAGGCCGGGGAGCCCCCGACTTCGGCGGAGGCGGAGGCGGCAGCGGCGGGCGCGACGCCCTGGGCGACGAAGGCTCGGACAACTGCTCCGCCATTACGGAAGCCAGCGGATTGGAGTCGACGATCGTGCGCTCATCCTCGTGCGTGTCGAGTGCGTGGCGCCCAGGCTCGGTGGTGTCCTCCATCGCGAGTGGCTGCTCGTGCGGGGCGAATTTCGAGCTATCCACCAATGGCGAGGCGTCGGGAGCCGAGGCCCCGAACGGCTCTGACAGCCCGCTCGGTTGCGACGGCAGCGGAGCGTCGAGACCCGTCACGGAGATATCCACCGACGAGGGTAGCTCGGGCTCAGCACTATTGACGACGGTCGCCTCCGATGGTGCCACCACCGCCTCCTCCGCCGCCGCGGGAGCAACGGAGAGGTTGCGCTGCGTGTCCTCGTCCACCAGGGTAGAGCGCGACTCGGACGTCAGGTCCGAATCCTCGTCGCTGGCCACACGCGCGGAGCTGTGGTCGGACTGCTCGGTCGCCGTCGGCGCCGCAAGCTCGGCCTCGGGGGCTTCGGTCTGCTCAACGTGAGCAGACTCCTCCGGACTGATCGCACGGGCCTCGACCGGGGCCTCAGCAGCGAGGGGAGCGGCCTCCTCGACATTGGGAACGGCCAGGGGCGCCGGCTTGAGGACGGGGGGCTCCTCGAGGTCGCTCGGCGGAGGAGTGCTGAGGCTCTTTTTGAGCATATTGCTCTTAGCCCGCTCGAGCCCCTCCTGAGCCTCGGGATCTCCCGCCTTCATACGCAGCACGCGACGCCAAGCGTCGGCGGCCTCGCGGGCGTCGGCGAGGCGCTCCTCCCACAGGCGCGCCACCTTGCGCGCGAGCTCCGCTCGCGTCGTTGGATCCTTACCGCGCAGGATCTGGTCCTCAAACAGCTGAACCAAACCGCGATAGTCGCCGAGCTCCTTGAATAGCTCGCTCAGCTCCTGCATCACCGCTTGATCCGAAGGGGACAGATCGTGCAGGCGCTTGAGGTCTTGACAGGCGCCGAGCTTGTCAGCCAGCTCACCCTGACGCAGGGCGGCACGCCGTGCGAGCAGCTTGCGAACGAGCGGACCGTCAAACACCTCCTCGAGCGAACGTGCCAGGACGGTCTCGGCCCGCTTCAGATCACCAACCTGACGCGCCAGGGTCTCGAGCTCGTCGAGCCCGTCATCGTCAACATGCGCGATGATGGCGTCCGCGAGCCACTGGAACGCAGCCTCGACGTCGTCGAGCTCATCTTGGGCGAATCGAGCCGCGCGGCGCAGCAGGGCGTTGCGCGTCCGTCCGCCATCCTTGGAGCCCTGTCCACCCGAGGCGAAAGCATCGGCCAACGTGCGACGAAGCAGCTGATCCCCGGACTTGGCGTCCGATTCGCGAGCCACGTCTTCGAGCACGAGCAGCGTGTCCTGCTGGACGGCCCCACCGAGTGCGATATCGAAGAAGCCTCGAGCGCGCTCCATGGCCCCCTGCTCCTTGGCCACCTGTGCTGCCCGCGCCAGAGCGCGCATACGATCGGCCGGCTGCTTGCAGCGACTCACCTGTCGCTCGTACAGATCCACGATAACTTCGGGCTTTTCGGCAACCTTGCTCAACAGCTCAAGCAAATGCTCGACGTCGGATGGCGGCACGCTGGCCAGCCCCTGCTCGCCGTGCTGAAGGGCATCGGCCACAGGCACCCCAGCCGCGGTCATCACCTGAACTTGACGAACGAGCTCTTCCGCCCGCGTGACACCGGTCAGATTGTGACCGAGCAGATCATGGGCCAGGCCAAGGGCGTCGAGATCCTTGAGCTCGACTGCCAGCTCCTCGAGGCGCCCAGCGAACTCGGCGTCCGCTGCCTTGGCGCGCACCAGATGCTCGGCCACTTGCACCGCGTCCGCTTTGCGACCCACCTCGATGAAGCGCTCGAACGCCCCGAGCAGCGCCTCATTGCGAGCCTTTCCGCTCGGCAGCTCGAGGTTCCACTCGACCAGCTTGGTGGCAACGATGCCCTTCCAACCCAGGGTGTCCCCGAGCTCGACATAGGCGGCGCGGCACTGGGCGTCCCCAGAGTCAGCGACGCTGAGCAACGATGCCAGGGCCTCGTCACCCCGGCCAAGTCGCTCGTGCAGTACGACCGCCAGTCGGCGCACCATTTTGCTGAGTTCCTCATCGTCCCCTTCGACGGACGCGAGCTCGCCGAGGTGTTGCGCCAGGCGCTCCCACTCCTCGGTTGTCTCAGCCAAGTCGACGAGGCGACGCAAAGCGTCATCGTTCTCGGGATCGAGCTCTCGCACCTGGTCGAGCTTCTCGATTGCGCGCTTGGGTTGATCGAGGCGCACCTCGTAGAGCTCCGAGAGCCGTCCCGCGAGCTCCAGCTTCTCAGTGGGTTCTGCGGCCAGAACGAGCCGCTTTTCCAGGGTTTGCGCCAGGGCCGGGATGTCGTCGAGGCCTTCATGCAGCTGTGAGATGGCCTCAAGGACCGCAGCGTGTTCGCTGCCAAACTCCGTCAGCAATCGCTCGTAGCAGGCGATCGCCCGAGTCGGATCCTCGAGTCCATCCGCGAGCAGCACCGCCTGCCGGAGCACGAGCTCGCGCTTGGTATCCAGATCCGTCGTGAGCTTCTCCAGCCGCTGCATATACGAAAGCGCAAGCTCTGGATCCTGTGACTCGTTGGCATCGTCGATCAGCCAGCGCAGGGTGTCGGCGTCATCGCCGTCCGACAGCAACAGCACCAAGGTGTCACGCGCCGCATCGATATTCTCGAGTTCGGTGCGCTGCAGCTCACTGGCGCGTCGACGCAGCGCAACACGCCTATCCCGCTCCCCTACCCGCTCGGCGCGAGCCAGTAGGAAAGAGACCTGCTCGTCGCGGCGACCCGCGGTCTCGTAGCAACTCTCGAGCGAATGAGCGTAATCGTCGTTGAGAGGATCGAGCTGAGTCGCTTGCTCCAGACGAAGCACCGCGCTCGAATCGTCACCTGCACGACTCAGGTAGTCTGCGACAGTGGCAAACGCTTGCGCTTGCTCCAGGGGCCGAACCAGTCGTTGGGCGCGCTCGTCGGCGGCGGTGGCGGCCTGATCCCAGGCCTCTGCCTGGACAAAACAACGTTCTGCGCTGGCCCAGAGCTCCACGGTCGGTTGAATTTGCGCTGCCTCGACGAACGCGTCGCCAGCACCCAACGCGTCACCCATCGCCTCACGTAGCAACCCGAGCTTCTCGAACAGCTGACCGCGGGAGCGGTCATCGCTCACCGCCGCAACGTTGTCAGTGAGCACGCGCACCGCCAGCTCGGGACGCTCCGCCTTTTCAAAGAAACGCACCGCCGTGGCGAGCGCAGCTTCATCGTCGGGCATAAAGCTCGCGATGCGGGCCCAGGTTTCCCCGCAAGCCACTGGATCGCGCCGCTTTTGCTCGTGGATCTTGGCGATCGACTTTTCGAGCGCGATGCGCCGTTCGGCATCGGTCTCTTGCTCGGCCTCTTGCTCCATGAGCCCGACGAGCTCGTCCCAGCGCCCCGCCTTCTCCAGCAAGCGACGCAGCTGCTCATGAGCGGAGTCATCGCCGGGCTCCAGCTCAACAAGCGACTTTAGCGCGGTGATTGCCGTATCCGAATCACGCAGCTGCGTCTCGCACAGTCCGGCGAGCTCACGCAACCAAGTGCGACGCGTCTCGTACGGCCCATCTTCGACCTGCGCGGCAGCGAGCAGCAAATCACGCAACTCAGCGTACTTGCGCCGCTGTCGGTAGTAGCCCTCAAGGAACTGAACGGCCTCTTCCTGCGCGGGATCGAGCGCCACCACTTCAGCGTACTTTTCAGCCGCCTCGGGCTTCTTGGCCTTGCGCGCCAGCGCGCTGGCTTGATCGAGAAGCGCTGCCACGCGTTCGCCAGCGGAAGCATCGGCGGCAGGCGCCAGGGCTTCATACATCGCATCGTCGCCAAGCCCGGCCTGAGCCAGTCGATTGACGAGCTCGCGCGCCTGTTGCGTCAGCGCACCGCTGGGATTTGCCTTGAGATAGGCGGCCGCGTGATGTGCGACCTCAGCGTCGCGACCGAGCTGCTCAGCGTAGTACAGGGCCAACTGAACCGCGCGATCGTGGCCCGGCTCCGCTTCGAGCGCGCAGGTCGAGTAGGACAGTCCGTGCTCGCCCGGGTATTCCTCGGCAAGTTCGACGAACAGCTGAGCGCACTCGGCTCGATCTCCGTCACTCACATGCTGACGCGACTGCAGACGTTCCAGCGTCAGGCTTCCGATCTGCTGCTTGAGTCCAGGATCGGCGGCGTCGTAAGCCCGCGCGTGACGCAGCGCCTCGGCCGCACCCACGAGATCACCCGCGCTCTTGCGCGTTGCGGCCTCGTCCTGATAGAGCGCCAGTTTTCGCTCAGGTTCTTCGACTAGGCGCTGCTCGAGCTCAAAATAGGGAATCGCGTCCGAGTACTTCCCCTCGGCCTTAAGCATCTCGCGGATCGCGTAGATCGAGTACTGACTCGCGGGATCAAAATCAATGGCACGCCGAAACGCTTCCAGCGATTTGCGCGCTTGACCCTGCTCCCCCCAGAGTCGACCGGTCTCCTCGTAAAGGCCCGCAACGACCTGGGCTACCTCAGGCTCTGTGGCGGCAATACCGGACAGCGCCTTGCAGCGTCGATCGTTGAGACCGAGCAGCGCATTGGTGTCGCCCCGCTCGCGGTAGAGTTCAGCGAGGCGCTCCGCGGGGGCCGCAGCCATGGGATCCAGCTCGACTGCACGCATCAACGCGCGCGCCGCACGGGGCGCATCGTTGAGCGACTGGGACCAAACATTGGCCGCCTCGGTCAGCCAGTGACAAGCGAAGGCGGGATCGGTGGTACCGGACCCACCCTTGTCGAGCACCATGGCGTAAGCCTTGGGGTCGCTCTGCCCTGCCTGATGGGCGAGCATAAGAGCTTCGTTGTCGTGGGGATTGTGGATCAGTCGCTGTACCAGCGACTCCATTTCACGAGGATCCATAAGTGAGGGGGACGCTATCATGCCGAATTGCTT
The DNA here is from genome assembly GCA_038207155.1 of Polyangiales bacterium. GTDB lineage: Bacteria > Myxococcota_A > Polyangia > Polyangiales > Polyangiaceae > FEN-1139. Next base: position 22,528 of record JBBRAB010000005.1, on the reverse strand, counting down.
GACTGCAATCCGCCACGACTGGAGAGCAGAAGCTATTATTGCCCTGTAAAATTCCACCCTACGCGGTCACTCGTCGAGAGCGCTCCGACCTAGCCCCGTTGGCCCACTCGTTACGGTCACCCTGGGCTCGGTGGGCGGGAGAAATCCCGATGAAACAGGGCTGGTCCCCCAGTTTTTGCCGGACCCCCCTGCCCCACCCTGTCCGCGAGTCAGCTAGTCGGCGAGCTACTCGAACCGGCCGTAACGGTCGCCCGACGCCCGTCTCGGTGGCGCGGGAGCCAAGCTCGACCCGCCTACACCGGAGCCCGCTGTCGCTCTGGGCCTGGCCGCCCTGGGCCGAACGGGCACCTCAGCCGTGAGTGAGCCGCCCGCGGGAACCGACGAAAAAGCCGAAGAGAGAGCCGACGCGACCGGACCCGAAAGAGCCGCGGGCGAAGCGACGCTAGCGGCGAGTGGCGGCGCGAGAACCACGACCGAAGTCGGGGTACCGCCGAGCCCGTGGCGAACGAGCCCCCCCACGAGCACCGAACTCGCGGTGACGACCAGCAACGCGACGACCCGGCGCTTGCGGGATCCTGCCAAGGACGGCTCCGCCGCTGCCGGCTCCACCGCCGCCGGCTCGGGCCAGTCGCGCGCGAGTCGCAGCTCAGCCAGTGAGCGCCGTAGCTGCTCGGCGCTCGCTGGTCGCGCCTCCGGTGACTTGGCGAGCAAGGCCGCTAGCCAATCCTCCAGCTCTGAGGACACTGCCGGACTCGTGGAAAGCGTCCGCAGTCGCGGCACCGAGTCGCGTATGTGGCGCGCCATCACCACCACTGCATCGGCGTCGGTGAACGGAGGCTGCCCCGTCAGCATGTGAAACAGCACCACCCCAAGCGAATAGAGGTCACTGCGAGAATCCAGTGATTTTCCCTGGGCCTGCTCAGGGGACATGTAACGAGGTGTTCCGAAAACCGCGCCGGCCTGCGTGGTCAGCGCGTCCATGTGCTGGGCTGGCTCAAGCAGCTTGGCGATCCCAAAGTCGAGCACTTTGCAGCTGAGCGTCGCGCCGTCGCCAAGGCGCGGCGCGAGCAAAAAGATGTTGTCGGGCTTGAGATCGCGATGGATCACGCCCTGAGCATGAGCTTCCGCCAAGGAGCCCAGTACCCCGTCTGCGATCTCGAGTGATTGCGCAATCGAGAGACGCCCCTCGCGCCGCAGTCGCGCGCCGAGCGTCTCGCCGTCGAGCAGCTCCATCGCCAGAAAGAGTGCTCCCTCAGGCGTCTCCCCCGCGTCGAACACCGTCACGGTGTTGGGACTCACCAGGCGGCTCGTCGCCTGCGCCTCACGCGCGAAGCGACGTCGTGCGTCGGGTTCTAGCTCGGATGTGCTGTCGATCAACTTGAGCGCCACGTCGCGACCGACCGCCAATTGGCGCGCGCGATACACCTTGGCCGAGGAGCCTCGACCGACGCGCCCAATGATGCGATAGCGATCAGCGACATTGGCGCCAAGCCACCGATCCTCGGGATCGTCGAACCAGTCTTGCGCGTCGACGAACGCCAGATCGTGGAGTTGGCAAAGCAGCTCTCCGTCTGCATCGACCGGAGCGAGTCCGGGAACACCTTCGCGGCAACAAGCAGGACAGAGTCGCGCTCCCACGCGTCGATTGCGCGGCACCGTCAGATCCGGATCGAGACGCGACTCGCCCGATACGTCCGACGAGCTCATCGATTGGTTCCTTCGTCCGCGGAACTGCGCCCCAGACCAAGCCAACAGGTCGTCAAGGCCCCGAGCGCGCCAACCGAAAGCGCGAGGTTGCCCGCCATCGCCAAGTCCAAGCTAGAGGCCGCAGGGGCCTCGCCGCTCGGACGATTGAACTCACGCTGCCAAGCGACCGCTGACAAAGCGACCCCGCCCGTCAGCAGCACCAGCGAGGAAACACCAACCCCGAGCGTCCACCCGTCCCAGTTGGGCCGCAGCGGCGGCGCTGAGCTCGGTGAGCGAGCGTGCTCGCTGGCGCCGCGGAGGCGAAGCTGCAGCGCGCGCAACCGCTCAAGCTCTTCGGGCGCAGTTTCGAGCGACAGCAGTTGACTTACGCCCGCCAAAGCCTCTTCCAGATGCCCGCGCCGCTCATGCACGAGCACCAAATTGAACAGCAAGTCTCGACTCTTCGGATCGCTGAGCAGCGCCAATCGCAACCGGCGTTCCGCCTCCGCATAGTCCCCGCGACGGTACGCCGACAGGGCTTCGTCGAAGGCTCGCATCTGCGCTTCGGTTCCTCGCGCTGTCGCCCAGGCGGACCGCTCGGCAACGCGACCGTCGAGCTTTGCTGGCTCGCGCGCTGTCGCAGCCGAGTCCGCGGGAACCGCTCGTGGGTCAGAGCCCGTGGCGCTCTCACTGGGGTGTTGGCCCGGCGTGGCCGACGCTCCGCTTGCGGACGAGGCTGCCGTAGCACGTGACGCACCCAAAGCAGCGGGCTCGGACCTCGCCAATCCCGGGAGCATGAGGGTCGCTCCCCAACCCGCCAGTAAGACTGTTCGGAGCCACGGACTCATTCGCCCCCCGAGAATAGCGGAATCGAGGCGGGCCGCCCGCGCTATGCTCGGCCTCGTTGTGAATCCATCCCCTGGTCCCATCGAGCCCCAACCGGCGGCCGACCCCGCCTATCCCCGCTGGGGCGCGGCCGACTTGCAGTCCTCCGGCGAGCCCGTCACGACGGACTCAGCAAATCTTTCGCTATTTCTCGGGATATTTTCATTCCTGTGTGCCCACGGCTTTCTCGGGGTTGTGGCAGTGGCGCTGGCCTTTTCAGCGTTGACGAGAATTGACCGCGAACCCCAGCGCTATCGAGGCCGTGGCACCGCGATAGCCGGACTCAGTCTCGGCCTCATCAACGTAGTCGCGACGCTCGGAGTGGTCGGTTTTATGATCTATCGCGGCGCGGCGCGCGCAGCTTCGACGTATTCCGCATCGCCAGGCAAGGGGCTCGTCGTTCCCACGCCTCCAGTGGCCGCGCGCCCGGCGTCCACCACGCCGGACAAGCCCCAAAACAGCCCACCGAGTCGAGAGTCAGCCACCGAACGACTCTCGCTAACCAGCAAGCTCGAGTTGGTCGACCTCGGTTCTGGAGAACACTCGATTCTCCAGGCATTTCGCCAAGAAAACACCCGAGCCAAGGCCCGCGGCGCCACCACCTTGGTCTTCATTACCGGTCCCGACTGCAAGCCTTGCGACGCGTTTTCGGTCGCGCTGTCGTCGCGAGAACTGCAAGCAGCAGTCGGTGCGATGTCGGTAATTCGGGTGAATGCTCACACCTTTCGTGAGGACCTCGACGGACTCGGTTTCCCGCTTGAGACGCTGCCCGGATTTGCGCTGCTCGACGAAGAGGGACGTCCGCGCGACTACATCCATGGGGGCGAGTGGGACGAGGACCGCCCAGCGAATATCGTGCGGGTGCTCGCGCCGTTCGTGCGAGGTCAGCTGGCAGCTCGACGACACCCGTGGACCTCTTCACATCGACCGACCTCAACCCAGCTCTAGCCTCGGGGGGCCGTTCGGCCGCATTGTGGGTCAAATCCACGCCATGGTGCCGGAAAACTGATACCATCCCCCCGACCAATCAGTTCCCCATGACACAGAATCTCGGGACGCCGCTCCCTGTCGGAACCTCTATTACGCCCAACACCCTGCGAGCACTTCTCGAGCAGCTTCGTGGGCAGAGCACTTCGCTCTCGCTGACGCAGACGGTCGGCATCATCGTGCCGCTCTGTGTCGAGCTCGCTGAGCGCCATGCCGCGGGTGAGCATATTTACGTCACCCCGTCGTCACTGATGCGCGCCAACACTGGGCGCTACCATCTGCATCCCGATCTCGCCCAGCGCGCCCCCACCCTGCCGCGCGACCGCGCGTGCCTCGCGCCAGAAGAGCGTTCGGGTGATCCCGGCAATGCGCGCGCAAGTGTCTACGCCGTGGGGGCTATGCTCTACGAGTGTTTGACGGGTGAAATCGTCGGTCCGGGCATGCGCCGTCCGACTGATCTCGTCCCCTCGATTCCCGCCGTGGTCGAGGCCATTCTCGGCAAGGCGCTGGTCGCCGATCCGTCGCATCGCCCCGACGATTTGCGCGCGCTTGCCCAGGCCATTCACCATTTGGCACCCACGGCGAGTGATCCGCCACCGCCCGCCGATGAGTCGCACCTCGACGGCGACGCAGGCTTCACCGTCGACGTCTCGATGTCGATGCTGCCCCCGCCTCCCAAGTCGCCCCAGGCAGCGGTCATGGGGCTGAGTCCCTACGACATGATCGTGCGCGAGCAGCCCAAGGCGGTCAATCGCGATGAGCGCGTCACCGAGCTGTCCGCGGTCAAAAACCAGCTCGAGAGCGATCCGCGCCCGCGCTACGTCGTCGTCAAGGACGGCATGGACCACGGTCCGTTTACCGCGGTCGAGATCCTTCAGCAGATCGCCACGCACAACTTCGTCGATAGCGATGTCCTGCGCGACTCGCTCAGCAAGGATGAGCGACCGATTAAGGACTGGGAGCAGTTTGCTCCCTTCGCCGAGCAGTCCAAGCTTCACCGCGACATCAAGGCTGAGAAAGCCGCGATCGAGCGCGTGGTGGTCGCCGAGCAGCGCAGCACGCGCGGCAAGGCGTTCTTCGGCATCATCGCGCTCGGCGTGGTGCTGGCGGGCGGAGCGATCTGGTTTCTCACGCACCGTGGCTCGCGCAACGACGAAGTTGCGGTGCACGGAGAGACGGCCACCAACGTCGAGACCGACGGCTCCCTCAAATCACGCAAAAAATCCGGCATGGGCCGCAATGGAGTGGTGGGCGCGCAGGGCGGCTACCCGGTGCTCGGCAGCGGACTGAGCTGCGAATCCGCGCAGGCCGCGTACATCGAAGAGATGAAGATCGGCTCCAAGGGCCAGGCGGACATCACGCAGGGCCAGTACGCCAGCTTCATGAACAACGGCAGCTACCTCGGGGGTTGTGGCGTACCCGAGGCCATGTCCGTGAGCATCTGCGCAGCCGTCCAGAATGGTCGCGCGGTCGGCGTCTCGGTCTCCACGCGACCCGCCAACGCCAGGGTCGCTGGCTGCGTCTCAGGCGCGGTGCGGTCACTTCGCTTCCCGTCACATCCGAAGCTCGACGTCGTCCGTACCAGCTTCTGAGGCCGCGCTCGAAGCTCCTGAGCGCGTCCCCTCCCCCTGCGCTCCAGTCGCGTGGTACAGTCCGCGACTGGAGGGGACCATGACCGTCTCGGCGCTGCCCAAAGGTCGTTATTGGTGCTGCATTTGCCTGGCGTTTGCGCTCTGCGGTTGCAGCGCCAACGTCGCGCATAACCTCGAGGAATCCGATGCCAATCGGATCGTGGTCGCGCTCACGCGCCAGGGTCTGAGCGCCCAGAAGGCCAGTGACGCCCAGCACGAGGGGCGCTGGGTCGTTGAGGTACCGCGCGAGCGCAGTGCCGAGGCGCTCGAGCTGCTCGCCAGTGCCCAGCTCCCGCCCCAAAAGACGACGGGCCTGCTCGAAGCCCTCGGCGAGGGAGGCCTGGTCCCGAGCCCGGTGGCGGAGCAAGCCCGACTCCTCGCGGGCACCGCGGGGGAACTCGAGCGCTCGCTGCGCGCGGTCGAAGGAGTCGTCACCGCGCGGGTGCACCTGGCCGCCGCGCCCGTCTCGCCCTTGGCTCTCCCCGAGGAGCGAGGCCAACCCTCCGCCTCGGTCCTGCTCACCTACCGAGGCGCCTCCTCTCCCCTGGGGCCGCTCGACATTCAGCGCCTTGTGGCGGGCGCGCTCCCGGGCCTCAAGCCGGAGCAGGTCACGGTCGTTGCCGCGCCGGTGCCCGCGCTGCGGGAGGCCGTGTCCAGAGACTGGGCGCAGCTCGGTCCGCTCACCGTCGCCAAGAAATCACGCAGTCAGCTTCGAGCTTTGGTTGGAGGCATCGTGGTGACGAACCTCGCGCTGCTCGGGGTCCTACTCTGGGTCTGGCTACGTGCGCGGAGGGCCGAGGCGGCGCTCGGCGCTGCGACGGCGGTCCCCGTCGTGCCCGCTCCAAGCGCGGGTCTACGCCGCGCCCGCTAACAAGCCGGATGGAGCGGACACAGGCACCGCGAGCGGGACGGGAGCCAGCCACGCGAGTCAGCCTTCCAGGGTCAGGAGCGGCTCACCCTCCTCGACGGCCTGCCCCTCAGACACGGAAATACGTCCAACGAGTCCTGCTTCAGGTGCCTCGACTGGGACTTCCATCTTCATCGACTCCAGGATCATCAGGATCTGCTCCTCGCTGACCGGGGTACCCGGCTGGACGAGGATCTTCCAAACTGTGCCCGTGATGGGCGACTCAACGACCGTCGACATCGGGGGAGAGTCTAGCGCGGAGACGCCACCCCGGCCCCCTTCTCGAGCATTTTTGCCGCCCCACAGCCGCGGCGTGCCGGGCCCCGTGGAGCGATTCGCCTAGACGTCTACCGTGGGAAATGCCCGCTATCACCCACAGTGTGTTCAATTCTCCGCTCAGAATGGAGCAACGATTGGGCGAGCTCGTCCCAACGAATTCCGTGAAATCCGTGTCTGAATGAACTAGAGTCCTTCGCGTCGTCGTTTTGACTCGGCGGGTGAGCGCCTCACCCGTAGCTTTTGGACCCTTTAGAAGGACCGCTGAGGATCTCCGCCCATGGCTGAACAGAAGGAAAGCTCCGTCCTCTTCTCGCTCAAAGAGCTGATGAACCTTGAGGAGGACCGCATCAAGGACGAGGAAGCGAGCAAGGAAGCCCAGGCTAAGGCCGAGCTCGAAGCCAAAGCGGCAGCCGAGCGCTCCGCGCGTGATGCAGAACAGGCTCGCATTCGCGCCGAGGAAGATGCGCGTTCCGCAGACGAGCGCCGCAAGCGTGAAGAGGCTGCCCGCCTCGACGCGATCCGCGCCGGAGAGATCGAGCGCGCCAAGGCTGAGGCCGAGCACAATGCCCGCCTTCAGGCCATGTCAGCTCAGCAGGCCCACGAGCAGCAGCTCACCGCCCTGACGCAGGACAAGCACAAAAAGCGCCTCCAGTTGATGGTCGGCGGCGTCGGTCTCGCCCTGGTGATCGCCATTTTCGGCGGCGTCGCGGTCTACAAGTCCGCCGAAGAGAAGCGCGCTCGTCAGGTTGCCGCGGCCGAAGAAGCCCGGCAGCAGTTCGAACAAGAGGTAAGGAAGAACCAGCAGGAAGCTAGGGAGGCCAAGGAGCGCGTCGAAGAGCTCACTCGCGCGCTGTCTGCCGCCAAGACGGACGCAGAGAAGGCGGACCTCAAAGCCAAGCTAGACGCGCTCAACAAGAAGCCCGTTGGCGGTGGTGGCCCCGCGCCGAAGCCCGGCGAGAAGAAGCCCGCGGGTGCTTGTCCGCCCGGCGATCCCATGTGTGGCTAATCGAGGCTTGATCCCAACGTGACATCCCTCGATTCGCGCTCAAGGCTCGTATTTGCCCTCGACTACCAGGATTTGACTGCGGCGCGCCAGGGTGCCGCCGCGGTCACGTCTGAGGTCGGCGTTCTCAAGGTCGGCCTCGAGCTGTTCCTGCGGGAGGGGCCTCCGGCCGTTCGCCTTGGAGCCGAGGTCGGCAGTGAAGTGTTCCTCGACCTCAAGCTCCACGACATCCCGGAGACGGTCGAGCGGGCCGTGGCTAACGCCTGTCAGCTCGGGGTGCGCTACCTCACGGTTCACGCCGCTGGCGGGCCGAAGATGCTGGAGCAGGCTGTCACCCGCGTCCAGAAAGAGGGCGTCGACCTCACGCTGCTGGCGGTCACGGTGCTCACCTCGCTTGATGGCTCAGATCTCGCGGCCATCGGGGTGAAGGACGAACCCGGTACCCAGGCGCGCCGCCTCGCCTTAATGGCGCGCTCGGTCGGCATCCCGGGCTTCGTTTGCTCGACGCGTGAGGTAGCCAATCTGCGCGAAGCCCTGGGTCCGGAAGCTGTACTGGTCACGCCGGGCATACGCCCCACTGGCCCCGGCGGAGATGATCAGAAGCGCGTCGGCACCCCTGGTGACGCGATTCGCTCGGGTTCCAGCTTGCTCGTGGTGGGACGCCCGATCCGTGATGCAGCCGATCCTCGCGCGGCCGCGGCGGCTATTCGCGCTGAGATCGCCGCCGCCCTCGCCTGACATCGCGCGGATGGGAGCCTCGAGCCGGGTTCTTCTGAGCTCGGCTCCGCGCCCGTCTCTTCCACGCGCTCTCGGCCAACATTTGGACAATTCGCACCTTGAAGTTGGGTGCTTGTGGCGCTCGTGACTACGTTGCGCGCCGAAGGACGAGTCATGACTGCTGATAACGTCGATGGCCGACTGGTGGTCGGACTCCAGCCCGTGCGCGAAGCGATTCGTGCCCACGGCAACCGGCTGACCTGCGTCCTGGTCGACGACCGCGATTTGCCGCGCCTCGACGCCATCGAGCGTTTCGCGCGAGACCAAGGTGTCGTCCGCGTCGAGCGCTGTCCGCGCTTCGAGCTCGAGCGCCTGTCTGAAGGGGTGATGCACCAGGGCGTGGTGGCCTTCGCTCCCCCGCTCAAGCTCCACGCGATCGAGGGACTCCTGGAGAACCCGGCTCTGCTCGCGGTCGCCCTCGACGGCATTCAGGATCCGCAGAACTTCGGAGCAGTGGTCCGCTCGGCGGTCGCCATCGCGGACGCTCCCATCGTCTGGGGAGCTCACTCCTCGGCGCCGCTGACGCCCGCGACCTTTCGCGCCTCGGCGGGTGCCATCGAACACGCGACCCTTGTGCGGGTGTCGTCGCTCAGGCAAACGCTGCTCGACGCTCAGGGCGCCGGGGTCCAGGTGATTGGCCTCGACGCGCAGGCGCCCCAGGCGCTGCACGAGCTTGACCTGGTGCAGCCGACCATCCTCGTGATCGGCAACGAGCATGAGGGCATGAATCGCGGGGTCCGTCGCGCGTGCACGGTTCACGCGCGACTCTGCGGCAGCGGGCGCATCGATTCACTCAACGCGAGCGTGGCCTCGGGCATCGCCCTCCACACGGTGCTGGTTTCACGCATGATCTCAAAGGGTTAGATGCATCTGCTGCACGTTTCAGTTGAACCCTCTGGCGCGTCGCTCGAGTGCAAATATACTGACCGTCCGTAGCCTAGTTTGTCCGTACGAGGCTATTGAGTATATTGCCAGGTCGCCCCACAGGGCTGTCTATATTAGCTAATCATTTCATATGTTTAGCTAGTAACGCTAATGCTCGCTCTGAGCTCTGGGCACCCGACTTCAAGTGCTACACGAGGGGTCAAGCAACGCGGCGCGCTAGCACCCGAGCGAAGATCGCAACGGCCTCGCTGACCTCTTGCTCAGTCGTCGTCTCGCCGAGCGACACGCGGAGCGTCCCGCGGGCCCGCGCCAGACCGTGAGAGGCCGTCAGCACGGGCGAGGGCTCGGCCGAGCCCGCCGAGCAGGCGGACCCACTCGACACGCAGACGCCCTCGACGTCGAGTGCCGCCACCAGCTCGTCGCCCCGCCAGCCGGGTACGAACAGGCTCGCGACATGGGGCAATACGGACCCCAGGTCAAAATTCGACTCGACGAGCGACCCGAGCTCAGCCACCAGCCGGTCGCGTAGCGGCCGAAGGGCCTCATGTCGCTGGTGGGCCTCAGGCAATAGGTCGAGCAGCGAGCCGAGCCCGGCGACCATGACCGGATCGACCGTTCCAGGCCGGAGGCCCCGCTCCTGCGCTCCCCCACGGAGCAGCGGCTTGGGCGTTGGTCGACCACAACGCCAAGCCAGGACCCCGAGGCCCTTTGGGCCCCGGCACTTGTGGGCCGCGAGCGCCACACTGTCGCCGACCCTCAGCTGCTCGAGCGGAACCTTGCCAAGGGCCTGAACCCCATCGACATGTAGCCAGGCAGCGAGACGCCCAGTGACCTCGGCGAACTGGGCGAGCGGCTGGCACACCCCGGTCTCGTGGTTGACGGCTTGGATCGCCACGCGAGCTCCGGCGGGGAGCTCAGTAAGGTGCCGCTCGAGTTCCCCCGGGTCGAGCTGCCCGGCGGGTCCGACCGACAGCCACCTCACCTCGCTCCCCTGCGCCGCCAGAGCCTCGGCCACCCGAACGACACTCGGATGCTCGAGACGACTCGTGACCAGCGCCGGTGCGTCGGCGAGGGCCAGGTTGTTCGCCTCGGTCCCGCCCGAGGTGAACAGCAGGTCCTTGCCGGCGACGCCGAGCAGCTTCGCCAGGGGTCGACGCACCTGCTCGATCAGCTCACGCGCTTCACGTCCCACGCGGTGCACGCTGGCGGGATTGCCCCAGCAGCGCTCGGCGGCGGCGCGCATCGCGTCGAGCACCCGCTGAGAGGGCGGGGTCGTCGCGTTCCAGTCGAGATAGATGGCCCTCGCGCCGCTTGAACTCACGCCGCCGGGGCCCCCGAGATAGCGCGCTCCGGGATCACCAGGAGCACCGCAGTCCCCCCAAACTGAACCTCGGCGATCGTCTCGTTCGCAGGAGAGACGCAGCGCACGTCCCCACCATGGCCAAGCGCGATCCCGCGCACGATGGCGAGGCCGACGCCTGTTCCGCCGTGCAGGCGGGTTGGCGAGCCGTCGCCCTGGACGAAAGGCTCGAACAGGCGCGCCATCGCGGACCCCGGAATGCCCGGACCCTGATCGGCCACACAGATTTCGAAATGCCCCGTCACCAGGCGACGCCCACGCAGCCCGATCACGCTGCCTGAAGGAGAGAACTTCAGCGCATTGTCGAGCAGCTGCTCGAGTGCTCGACTGAGCCGCTCCGAGTCTCCCCAGCCCTTGAGCGCGCCAGGTTGGAGCTCCAGCTTCAGGCTGCAGCCCTTCGCTGCGGCGCTCGCCTGCCGGCGCGACAGCACCTGCGCGAGCACCTGCGCCAGATCGTAGTCGTGGTGCACGAACCGCAGGCGACCGGTCTCGAGCCCCGTGACATCGAGCAAATTGTCGATTAAGCCGCGCAGCCGCGTCACGCAGTCATCCATCGCGCGAAGCGCCTTGGCCTGAGCAGGCTCGAGCGGACCGAGCTCGAGATCACGCAGCAGCTTCAGATAACCGACGATCGGAGTCATCGGCGTCGACAGCTCGTGCGTCACATTCCGATAGAACTCCTTGCGAGCGCGATCCATGTCAAGCAGCCGACCGTTGGCGCTCTCGAGCTCGGCGATCTTGTTCTCAAGATGGGTGACGATCCGTTGCCCCTGCTGGCGCAGATGCTTACGCGTCCGATCGGGCGAGGTCTGCTCCTTCATCCCGCCGAGGTAGCTTGCAATCGTTTGCGCAAACGAGCGCGCGTCGATCGGCTTCTGGAGGTAGCCGTCACATCCGACCGCCAAACTCGTATCGCGATTGCCTTCGGCCGTGATCGCCACGATTGGTACGTCTTTTAGGGATGGCTCGGCGCGCAAACGGAGCGTCACCTCGTAGCCGTCGAGGCCCGGAATGGCGATGTCAACCAGCACCAGATCAGGCTGAATCGAACAGGCCTTTCGGATCCCGTCGAGCCCGTCGACCGCGTCGACCACCTCGAAGCCAGACGGCTGCAACAGCTTGCGGACTAACAGTCGATTGGCGGCGTCGTCCTCAATGTGCAGGATGCGGGGCATCGAACGCTGGTTCTGCCGCGACCCGCCCGCGCAAGCAAGGCCCAGCCGGTGCCTAGCCTCGGACAGCGGGCAAATCTGGGGTACGGGCCAGTGCCCCCCAGACAGATTGCCCCAGGAATGCCCCGCGTTTGCCCCAGCAACGCCGGCGCGGCACGTTTGGCCTTGATTCGCTGGGCAAGCTGGGGAAAAACGCCTGCACCATGCGTCGCGTATTGTTTGCTGCCTTCATCGTCACAGGCTTGGCTGCCTGTTCGGACCTCACTCGCCCCACCCGAGCGAACTCGGAGCCCGCCCCTGCCGGCAGTGCCGAGGCGGTGCCCGGCGAAATCAAAGCCTCGCACATCTTGATCCAGTACCAAGGCTCGAGCCGTGCTGGTGCCAATGTCACGCGAGACAAGGCAGCCGCGCGGCAGTTTGCCGAAGCGCTGTTGACCCGCGCCAAATCCGGCGAAGATTTCAAGGTGCTCGCGCGCAAAAACTCCGATGAACCCGGCGCCAGCGCGCGAGCAGGCTCGCTCGGCAGTTTCGGTAAGGGCAGCATGGTCAAGCCGTTTGAGGACGCCGCCTTCGCGCTCAAACCCGGCGAGCTCTCGCCAATCGTCGAGACGCCGTTTGGCTTCCACGTGATCCGACGGGACCCGTGAACACCACCACTGCGCGAGCAAAGCTTCCGCTCAGTCTTCCGATCGCCACCGGACTCGCAGTCCTATCGGGATTGCTCTATTTTGTGGCGTTTCCGGGGATCGACGTCTGGCCCCTGTCGCTCGTCGCGCTGGCCCCACTGGTGGTCGCCCTGCGCGGGCAATCACCCAAGCGCGGCTTCTGGCTCGGCTGGCTCACGGGCTTTGTCGCGATGATGCTGGGGCTTTACTGGATCGTCGGGATGCTCCGCATCTTCAGCGGGTTTCCGACGATCGCCTGCGTGTTTTTCACGGCCTTATTATGCGGCTATCAGGGCGGACGGCTCGCCCTGGCAGGCTGGTTGGCGACGCGAGTGGAATCGCGGGGTTGGTGGCCAAGCATTGGATTTGGCGCGGCTTTCGTGACGAGTGAGCTGGTGTTTCCGCTGTTATTTCCCTGGTATTACGGCGCCTGCGTTCACAACGCGCCCCTGCTGCTGCAGTCCGCCGAGCTCGGCGGCCCGATGCTCGTAGCCCTGGTGCTGACCGCGCCGAACATCGCGGTCGGGGAGCTCGCCCTGGCGTGGCTCGCGCGCGCTCCGGTACCGCGGCGGCTGGTGGCGTCACTCATCGCGGTTCCACTGGTCGCGTCAGCCATCGGTTGGCTGCAGATCCGTCGCATCGACCGACTCGTCGCGCGCGCGTCCAAGGCCAGAGTGGGCCTCGTTCAGGCCAACATGAGCCTGTTCGGAAAGCGTCAGAACCTGCGGGAAGGCCTTGAGCGTCACCTTCGCCTGACGCGCCAGCTCAAGCAGTCCGGTCCGCTCGATCTCGTGGTGTGGAGCGAGACGAGCGTCATGCGCGCAATCGAGGAGCCCGACGTTGAGACCGCAGTGCCTCGCACGATCAGCCGCCACCTGGGCGTGCCGGCCATCATCGGTGCCGTGATCGTCAGGCAGGTCAGCGACGAGCGCAAGTACGTGCTGTTCAACAGCGCGATCTCAACCGATCAGCAAGGCAAGGTCACGGGACGCTACGACAAGCAGTTTCTCCTGGCGTTCGGCGAGTATTTGCCCTTCGGCGAAATGTTCCCCGTGCTGTATCAGTGGTCGCCAAATTCAGGGCATTTTGCCAAGGGAAAGTCACTCGCGCCCTTGAACGTCGCCGGTCATCCGATCGCCACGTTCATCTGCTACGAGGATCTCCTGCCGGGGTTCATCAACGACATGTTGCGCCAGCAGAACTCGCATCTGCTCGTCAACATGACCAATGACGCCTGGTTCGGAGACAGCACCGAGCCCTACCTGCACCTGGCCCTCGCCAAGCTTCGTGCGGTCGAACAACGTCGCTTCCTCGTGCGCTCAACCAACAGCGGCGTTAGCGCCTTCGTCGACCCGGTCGGGCGCAATCTCTCTGAGACACGCACGTTCGTCGAGGCCGCCGACGCCCAGACGATCGCCTGGCTCGACGGGACCACACCCTTTCGCCTCCTGGGACAGCTCCCGATGTACCTACTGGCGCTGCTCACTGGAGCGGCGGCCTTCCGTCAGCGCCGAGCCCCCAAGGTTGCCGGGCCGTGAGAGCTCGCAGCGCCACCAGCGCCCAGCCCTGTCGGGACCAGGCCCCAGTTACGCGGCCGGCAACCTGGTGACCGCCAATGCCCTACGGGCGTGAATCTTCGCCCGGGGCCAGCCGTCAAAAGCCCTAGGTTTGCAGTTTTGCTTGGTTTCCCGTGGAACCGCTGGTCAGCTCCCGCCCTGCTCGCGGAGGAAGGTTTGCAGCAGGCCTCGCGTACGGGATTGCGGTCCAGCCAGTTCACGGCTAAAACGTGTGGTCGAGAGGGTTCCTTTAATCGACTCACGGTGCCCCACCGGGCAACCCGGCGGGGAATCGAAGGGAGAGCATTCAATATGATTACTTGGCGTAAAGTTCTCAGTCTTGGTGTCTTGGGCTCACTGCTCACGGTCGGCTGCGTCGTTAAATCGAGCACCGACGACGGCACCGGCGGCTCGTCGAGCTTCGGCGGCATGGGCGGAGCCAGCACGGGCGGCACCACCACCGGCGGCACCACCACCGGCGGCACGGGCGGAGCCGGGGGCGTGCTCACGCCGATCACGGCAGCGGATTGCCCAGTTGAATCCGCCAAGGAGCCCGCCGGCAGTTGCGGCGCGTGTATCGTCGACCAGCAGTGCGAGCTCTTCGTCACTTGCATGAACGACCCGAAGGGCGCCTGCATGCCGGCGATCGACAGCATGAGCCTGTGCATCTTCAACGCGTGGAAAACCAACGGCGGAGATCCGGCGATGGGCACTGGCGGGTTTATCACGGACACTGACGAAGCCGATTGCGCCGTAGGCTCCGGAGTTGGCGACAGCGACCTCGCCAATCTTTACTGGACTGCAATCGCGGGTCGGACCCAGACCGATTCGACCATCGGCAAGGCGCTGCATAACTGCGCCACGAAGTGCTACCTGCTCTAGGTAGGGCCCCCCCAACCGCGCTCACTCAGCCCTGCTCGCCTCTGGCGTGACGGGGCTGAGTCGTTTTGGGCCGGCCAGTTGTTCGCGCAGCGAGAGCGTCCTTTAGCGCGTCCCGTCACCACCGCAACAACAAGGGCATCGGGGGCTGCCGAATTCCACGCAACATGTTATCGTGGCCGCTGGGACCATGATTACGGTCGGATGCGCAGGCTTTGCCGTTCCCGCGACGCGGTACTTCAAGGAGTACCTTTTCGTGGAGATCCAGGAGACTTTCCTCGCTCCCCCAGGGCAAGGCACCGTGAGGCGTTGGCGCCGTGAAGCGCCAGATGAGTTCGCCTTTGCGCTGCTGGCGCCAAAGGAGATCGGTCAGGAGGGCTTCCGCGAGGGGCGCGTGGTGGATGCCGCGCTCGCGACGCTCGAGGAGACGCGCGCCGAGCTCCGAGCCGACACCATCGTTTTTACGGCTCCCGCTGACTTCGCGCCCAGCCGTCCAAACCGCGCCGCGCTCAAGGCCTTCCTTGAGCGGATGCGGGGGAGCTGGGGCCGGGTCGTCTTTGATCTTGGCTCGGCGTGGAAACCCGACGAGTGCGACGAGATCGCAGAAAACACGCGCTGTTTGGCCGCACGCGACGTGCTCGCCCACGGGCTCTCCAAGCGCAGTGAAGCGTACTATCGCCTCCCGGGCCCGGCGGGTCACAAGTCGCGCTACGAGGATCCGGCGATTGAGCGCTTGGCGGAGCTCCTTGCCGAGGGCAGCGCGCAGGAAGCAATTTACGTCTTCTGCAACGTGGACCAGTTCACGGACGCCAAGCGTCTTCGCAAGGCAGCCGGTCTCTGGCCGCATCCGTACAGCATCTTCCCGAGCGCGTAGAGTCGCTGAGCTAGAATGCTTCTTCGGTCGGCTCGGGTTCACCGAGCAGCCGCTTGACGAGCGCGCGCCCAAGCTCGCGTCCCGCGTGCGAGAGCGAGTCCTCGCGACTGAGCGCGTCGAGTCCCGGTCCCGCCTCAGCGGCGAAACTCGACGCCCGACGCACGTCACCCGTGTTACTGGCGGGCTCGGCGCCAGCGCGCTCCTCAATCCACGCGCGCCCAACGACCCCAACGAGTCCCCCGCGAGCCAAGGGAGCCGCCTCGCCGAGCGTCAGGTTGGGCGTCATTCGTTGCCCCGCTCCGCGTTCGTCCACCCTCACGAGCTCGACCACCAGGCGGGGATAGCCGTTGCCTGATGCCAGAAGTCCCGAATGCGCAAGCTCGGCGCGAGCGCCCGCCATCATCGCGGTCGCAGCTCCCCCCTCGGGTTCACGGCTGCTCGCCATGGCCAGCGAGAGTCGACCAACGGGGCGAGCGCCGCCGTAGACCTGCTGATAGCCGCAGCCGCCAACAAGCGAGAGCAGTCCAACGAAGGCGGCAACAGCAGGCAAGCGCATCGACCAGTCAAGCATTGCAGCTCAGCGAAGCATCGCCAAGTTCCACGGGAAACGACAGCTTTTCCACATCCCCCGCTGCGTTCAGGGAGTTGCAGGGGTTCAGTCCTGTGGCCAGGCTAAGTACCCGAATTGACGTAGGCCCCAGCACTGAACGGCCGACCATCGCGTCCGACCGTTCAGTTGATTTGCCTGCGTTAACAGGCCAAAGGTTCAGTCATTGGGAGCCGGTCGGCAAGACTCAGCCACCGCTTGTCCACAGAGGCCCTAGCCGACGATCAAGTTGAGGATTTTGCCCGGCACATAGATAACCTTGCGGACCGTCTTGCCGTCGGTGAACTTCTGCACGTTGATGTCCCCGAGGGCTGCGGCAACCGCCTCCTGCTCATTCGCGTTGCGCGAGAGCTCGATGCGTCCCCTCACCTTGCCGCCCACCTGGACCGCCATCTCGAGCACGTCATCGACGCAGAGCGCGGGGTCATAGCTCGGCCACGCCGCGTCCATCACGCTCGCCGGGTGACCGAGCACCTGCCAGAGCTCCTCACCGAGATGCGGCGCAAACGGCGCGATGCAGAGCACCAGTTTTTCAGCCACTTCGCGCGCGGGCGCGGGCTGACTCGCGACGTGATTCACAAAGATCATCAGCGCACTAATGGCCGTGTTGAACCGCAGGCCCTCGATGTCTTCACCGACCTTCTTCACCAGGCGATGCATCAGCTTGGCAGTGATGAAATCGGGGGCGGCCTCGGACAAAGGGCGCATCGCGATCGCGTGAATGCGATCGAGCAGCCGCCGTACGCCTTGAATTCCGCTCGTTTGCCAGGGCTTGGCCTGCTCGAGCGGACCCATGAACATCTCGTAAAGTCGTAGCGAGTCTGCGCCGAACTCCGCGACGACGTCGTCGGGATTGACGACATTGCCGCGGCTCTTGCTCATCTTCTCCGCGAAGGGCACGAGCTTGACGCCGAGCTCGGCGTGGCACGGCACGCCGTCGCGCACCACGATGTCCTTCTCGGCCAAAAAGCGCGCTTCCACGAGCTCTCCGGTCGTCAGTCGCAGCTCACCGCTGGCCGCGTCCTTGCTGACACCTGCATCGTCACCGGCGAGCGCGCGCTGCACCTTGCCATCGGCGTCGAGTACGACGTGGTAGCGATAGGACATGCCCAGGATCAACCCCTGGTGCACGAGCTTCGTGAACGGTTCGGCGTGTTTGACGACGCCGATGTCGTGGAGCACCTTGTGCCAGAAGCGGGCGTACAACAGATGCAGCACGGCGTGCTCGCTGCCACCGACGTAGATGTCCACCGGCATCCAGTCGTCGTAGGACTGCGAGGAGAAGATCTCGCGCGTATTGCGCGGATCGAGGTAGCGCAGGTAGTACCAGCACGAGCCCGCCCACTGCGGCATCGTGTTGGTTTCCCGAGCAAACCACTGTCCGTATTTTTGGAAAAAGCGCCAGTCGAGCGCGCGCGCCAAGGGCCCCTGAGGGTCACCCGGCTTGTAGTCCTCGAGTTCCGGTAGGCGCAGCGGAAGCTCGGAGTCCTCGACCGCCATCGGACGCCCATAGTCGATCGTGTAGGCGGCTCCGGTTCGCGGATCCCCGTCGGTGGCCACCGGGAAGTAGATCGGAATCGGCTCACCCCAGTAGCGCTGACGCGAAAAGACCCAGTCGCGCAGGCGGTAGTTGACCTTGCGACGGCCTACACCCCGATTTATCAGCTCATCGGTGAGCTGCTTTTTGACTTCCGCCGTCGCAAGGCCGGAAAAGCGCCCGCTACGCACGGCGATACCGGGGCTCGTGTAAGCGGCCGTCAGCTCGCTCTGCTCACTGCCGTCCGGCGAAACCACCTCGATAATCGGCAGGTTGAACGCGTGCGCGAACTCGAAATCGCGTTCGTCGTGACCGGGCACTGCCATGATGGCCCCGGTGCCATAGGCGCCGAGCACGTAGTCTGCCGTGTAGATCGGGATGCGCTGCTGATTGACCGGGTTGATGGCGTAGGCCCCGGTGAACATGCCCGTCTTGTCCTTGCCGAGCGCCGTACGCTCAAGGTCACTCTTGCGCGCTGTCGCAGCCGCGTACTCCGTGACCGCGCTCAACTGCTCGGGCTGCGTGATGCTGAGCGTGAGCGGGTGATCCGGCGCGATCACGACGTGGGTCGCGCCAAATAGCGTGTCGGGACGCGTTGTGAAGACCGTAAGACTGAGCTCGCTGTCGGCCACCGCAAACTCGACCTCGGCGCCTTCACTCTTGCCGATCCAGTCGCGTTGCTTCTGCATCGTCTCGGGCCAATCGAGGCCCTCGAGTTCGTCGGCAAGGCGGTCGGCGTAGGCCGTGATTCGCAGCTGCCACTGGCGCAGCGGTTGACGTACCACGGGATGATTGCCGCGTTCGGAGCGACCGTCGATCACCTCTTCATTGGCGAGCACGGTCCCGAGCTCGGGACACCAATTGACTGGAATCGAGGCCTGAAACGCCAGGTTTTTCTCAAACAGCTGCAGAAAGATCCACTGCGTCCAGCGCACGTAGTCAAGATCGGTGGTGTTGACCTCGCGCTCCCAATCATAGGCAAATCCGAGGCGCTTGAGCTGCGCGCGGAACATGGTAACATTGCGCTGAGTCGTGACCGCCGGGTGCGTGCCGGTCTGCATGGCGTACTGCTCGGCGGGCAGACCGAAGGCGTCCCAGCCCATCGGATGCAGCACGTCGTGTCCGGTCATTCGCTTGTACCGAACGAGGATGTCCGTGGCGGTGTAGCCTTCCGGATGCCCCACGTGCAGGCCGCTGCCCGAAGGGTACGGGAACATATCCAGGGCGTAGAACTTTGGACGACCCGGGCGGCGAACTGCGCGGAACGTGTGATGCTCGTCCCAATAGCTCTGCCAGGTCTGCTCAACGCTACGGTGGTCGTACGCCATGCCGCGGGGTCTAAAACAGTCCCGCTGGGCCTGCAACGCACAGTCGGGCGGATCGCGCTCGGGCCCCGCTCGGGGCGAGGATCCCGGCCGCGGATCCCCGCGATGCGCGCGAGGAACGCCACAAACGAGCCGACTGGCCGCCTACTCGCCGACTGCCCGGAGCCCGGGTGGCGCGAACACCGCGGGGGGCCCCGCGATCACGACGCGATTGCGGCCCCCGGCCTTGGCCTCGTACATGGCGTGATCGGCTCGATCGATCCAGACGTCCACAGTGTCGCCCGGAGCCAGCTGGGCGACGCCAAACGAGGCCGAGATCGGAATCACGGCGCCGTTCGGGTCTTTGACCACGAGCTCGGTCATGGCCTGCCGAAACCGCTCAGCGAGCAGCCTGCCACTCTCGCTGTCGGCGGCGTAGAGCGCGACCACGAATTCCTCTCCGCCCCAGCGAGCCACGATGTCACCACGACGGGCACGAGAAAGCAGCAAAGAGCCGGTCGCCGCGAGCACCGCATCGCCCGTGGCATGGCCATACTGGTCATTGACGTGCTTGAAATGGTCGATATCAAACAGCATGGCCGTGAGCGGCAAGCCGTGGCGCACGGCGCGGGCCAGCTCGATATCGAGCGACTCGCGAAATGCGCGGCGATTGACGAGTCCCGTCAGGGGATCGACGCGCGCGAGGCGTTGGGACTCCTCGACGAGCGTCGCCATCCGCACGGGACCGGCGAGCTCGCGAGCCAGCACCTCGACAAATCGAGAATCCTGATCACTCGAGGGCTCACGGACGGCCAGCGCTAGGTGCCCGAGCAGCACGTTACCGAGCTCGATCGGGTGAACGATCGGCGGCGGTCCTTCCACATCATCAAAAGCGTCCTCGTCCTCCACCGGGACCATCAGGGTCGGGCCCTCCAGATCGAGCGCTGCCCGAGCCTCGCGTTCAGCATCGGTGCGTCGCTCGGGATTGCAGTGAAGCCCGAGCCGCTGCTGGGGTTTGAGCGTCGTTAGAGCGAGCCAGCGGTAGCTGGTGACTTGACAGACGAACTGCGAAAACAGGTCAAATAGTCGAGCGAATTCGCCACAGGTTCCGAGCGCGCGGACCTCGGACGCCAGCACCGAGTCAAACAGGGCT
The DNA here is from genome assembly GCA_038207155.1 of Polyangiales bacterium. GTDB lineage: Bacteria > Myxococcota_A > Polyangia > Polyangiales > Polyangiaceae > FEN-1139. The sequence goes on along the minus strand of JBBRAB010000005.1, from coordinate 2,381 downwards.
TGATCGAGGTTGGCCGCGATGCGATCGCGCACGTAGTTCTCGTCGCCGGGAAAATGCGTCACGAAATCGGGCAGCGGCGGCGCCGACGCAATCGCGGTCGAGATCGCTCGCACAAGATCTCCCATGCGTCCCTTGGCGACGTACGCTGCGGCCCCAGCCCGCTCAGCCCAGAATCGATTACGCTGCCCCTCGGGACCTCGCAGGATCACGGGCACCGTGTCGGTGCCAGGTTCAGCCTTGAGCAGACGACAGAGCTGAACCCCTGAAATCGACGGCATCCAGAGATCGGCCACCACAACTGCGGGCGGCTCTGACAACGCAAGCCGAGCTCCATCGGACGCGGTCGAGGACTCGATCACCACGAACCCTTGCATCCTCAGACGGCTCGCCAACACCGCCATCGATGACTCGGTGGGGTCCACTAGAAGTACGACTGGCTCCATGGAGAATCACTTGGGACTACGGCGGTTGGGCGCCCCCAAGTAAGCGCGCCGAGCCACCTTTGACTCAAGTCGCGCTTTGCGGCGCTCAAGCGCTATTGGTCGCTCACCCGTACCCTTGAGTACGAGCTCGAGGGCCCGCCCAGGTAGCCGAACGTGGTGCTCGTACAGCTTGGCCAGGGCGAGCCGGACCTTGGGATCCTCGACCTCAGCCGCCAGCTGCTCGTAGTCGCGCAGCGCCCTCGCCCGATCACCGCGGGCAGCCGCCAGCTCTGCTGAGAGTCGCAGCGCGTCAGGTCCTCCGCCTTGCTCCATCGCTTGGGCGGCGGCACGCGCCGCACCGACAGGGTCCTTGGCGCGAGCGAGCGTACGCCCGAGCGACGGCAGATCCTCGCGAGCCAGTTGTCCGAAGGGTTCACCGTAGAGCCCAACGAGGCCAACCATCGTGAGCACGTCCCAGCGATTGTGCTCGACGACCGTCGCGAGTCCCCTGGCGTCACCGCTTCGGAGAAAATGACCGTAAACGGCGCCAACTTCCGCTCCGTCGATGTCCGGACCACGGTCAAAACCAAGGACCTCTAGCTCCAGTCGCTTGAGCTGCACACGCCTCAGACGAGCCTTGTGTAGTCGCCGCGCGACGTGCAAGAGATCGAGATGCATGCGTGACGCTGGAGCCGCGCGATGATTCATCGCATAGCGAGTCAGCAGCAGTGGCCAGTCAAAGCTCTTGCCATTGAAGGAGACAAGCCAGTCCACGTCCCTCAGGCGGTCGTCGAGCGTCGCGAGCAGAGCGGGCTCCTGGACAGGCGAAGTGAGCAGAAGCTGCTCGAAGATCAGCTCCGCGCTGGCCGAAAAATACGCGATTCCCACCAGAAAAGCGAGGGTCCCTGCCCCGCCGAGGCCCGTGGTCTCCGTATCGAAAAACAGGGTGCGCCTGAGTGCCAGCTGTGCGAGCGCCGGGTCAAGCGCGAGCAGTGACAGCAGTCCCATGCAAGCCTTACTGGCGCCATCCAATGACACGCGTCCGAGAGACGTTCCCGAGGTGATGCGCTCAACGCGATGATGAATCGTGCCTTCCGCACGCGACAACAGCTCAAACGGGAGGCTGCTCAGTGGCAATAGCGGCAACCCCGCCGCTGGCGCTAGCTGCTCACCGGCTGCGCTGCCACGCGACAAGAGCTCGTGCATCTTGCGACGAAGCTCTTCGATCGTAGTCCCGAGACTTGGCGCCTCGGACTCGGCGACTCTGTTGGCAGCGCTGTTTGGTTCGACGCCTCTGTCGGCAGCGCTGTTTGGTTCGGCGTGGCGACGCACGGGACCGGACAGGCCGGGCAACAGAGGCCCTGGAGCCCCGAGACGCGACAGCTTGGATTTAAGCCGACCAGCCAAGGGACTCAAGCTTAGGCGCGCTATCGGCGGCGTCAACCGCCGCAGGCGCAACGATCGGCGGCCGTCGGAGTTGGGCAGCTGGAGTTGCAAGTGCCCTGGATGCCGCTGCAGCTGTTGCCAACGACGCAGTCGGGATGATTCAGCTTGTAGCAGGGATAGTCGACGAGCAGCTCTGAGCAGACCGCGAATCCCGAGCCTCTGCTGCCCTTCCATCCGCTGTTGGTCCCCCCGCAGAGGCTCGTGTTCTTGGACCAACTCCCGTCGGACTGACAGGTCTCGATGCAGCCGTCCCCGAGAAAGCGCATGCACCCGACGTTGCACTTCGCGTTCGGGACGCCACCCCCACCAGCGGCCCCCGCGGTTCCCCCGGCGTGACTCCCTGCCAGGCCGGTGCCACCGCTCGACGCTCCTCCGGTGGCTCAATGACCACCGCTCGACGCTCCTCCGGTGGCTCAATGACCACCCGTCGAGCCATGCGCGCCGCCACTGGAGGCGCTGCCCGTATCCGAGCCGCTCCCCCCTTGGTCACTGACCGTCGTGGTCGTCGCCACA
>JBBRAB010000004.1:0-222132 GCA_038207155.1 Polyangiales bacterium | reverse complement strand
AAGCATGCTCAAGTCGGCGTCAGGAGGAACGACAAAATTGGAGTATACAACAAGCGCCTGCTCGCCGGCTGGAACGTTGGCTTCATGCTTCGCGTCCTGGGGGTCGCTACGTGACCACTTTTTGATGCGATTGCCCTGGGGGGATCTGTTGGTCTGAAAACTGCTCGGACAAACCGAAATTGTTGGTGCGCGTTTATTTCGCCCCGGCCTCAAATTGGGAGAAACAGCGCCCCTGCCCCACTCCGCCACTGAGCCGACGTCCTTTCAGTGAGCGAGCCACCCATCAATTCTCCTTGGGGCATCCGCGTCCTTCCGTCTGCCCGCGTCGCGACGAGCTACCCCCTGCGAACAGCCGGGTGCGTGCCCAAATCTCCCCAAGCGATCCCGAGTCTCCCCCAGCGTTCCCGAGCGTTCCCGAGTCTCCCCAGCGTTCCCGAGTCTCCCCAAGCGTTCCCGAGTATCAGGGGAGTTGTCGCGTTGAGTCTTCGCTCAATCGTCGTGAGCCTCCGCTCGATCGCCGTGAGCCTCCGCTCAATCGCCGTGAGCCTCCGCTCAATCGCCGTGAGCCTTCCCGCTATCAATCTCCGCTGGTGCACACGCCGCAGGTGACTTAGTTTTACGCCGTGCCCTCGCTCCAACACGAAACCCTACGGTTGCTGTTCCAGAATCGGCCGGAGCTTGCACCCGATTTGCTTCGTGAGGCTCTCGGTGTCGAGTTGCCAGCTTACTCAAGCGTGCGGGTGGAATCAGCCGATCTCACCGACATCGTGCCGGCTGAGTATCGCGCTGACTTGGTCGTGCTGTTGGTCGACAACAAACCGGTCCTAGCCATCGTGGTCGAGGTGCAGTTGTCGCAGGACGACCGCAAGCTCTTTACCTGGCCGGTCTATGTGGTCGGGTTGCGTGCTCGCTTTGAGTGCCCGGCGGTCGTACTGGTCGTCACTTCCGAGCCTGCAGTGGCCCGCTGGGCCAGTCGCCCCATCCCCATTGGCCCAGGCGCTACGCTGTCACCCTGGGTCATTGGCCCCGATGCGGTGCCGGTGGTTACGGACGCGGCACGGGCCGCTCTTGACCCTGAGCTTGCGGTGCTTTCCGTCATGGCCCACGGCCACGATGACGTTGAAACTGCGGTCAAAGTCGCGCTCGCTGCCTTCGAGGGCGTGACCCACCTCGGCGACCGGGACCAGTTCGTGATATACAATGACTTGATTCTTGCGGCTCTCAGTGAGGCCGCCAGAAAGGCCCTTCAGATGCTCCCCACCGGTTACCAATTTCAAAGCCCGCTCATCCGCGAGTCCATCGAGAAGGGCTTAGTCCAGGGACGTACCGAGGGGCGTGCTGAGGGACAGGCGGTGAGCGTGCTTGAGGTATTCGAGGCGCGTGACATTGCGGTCTCAGAAGTGCAGCGAACGCGAATTCTGGCGTGCGCTGATCTTGAGCAGCTTTCGCGGTGGCACAGGCGTGCGATCACCGTCAGCTCTCCGGATGAGCTGTTCACGCAGTAGCTTTGCAGGTAAGCGCGCCGTGACCTTCCCCCCGTCCACTGGACACCCCTGCGCGTTCGCCGCGCTCCGACGTGGATCACTATCCTGCCGCGCCAGGCGCCCTGTCACCCGTGCCGTGGCTCACGAACCCGCCGCGAAGCGGCTCTGGCTTAGGCTGCCGCTGAAGGTGCCCGCCGGAGCAGTGCCCGCCTGAGCACTGAGCGCCTGAATGGACACCTCGAGGGCAGGGTGATCGCGCCGGAGTAGCTCGATCAAGGTGAGAAGCTCGACCGTGACTCGTGGCTCGTCCAAGCAAGGTGACATCAGGACGAGTTTGCCCAGTGAGGCGTGGAGCGACCGAGCGATGGCACGCGCCATCGCGAGTCTACGCCGGACTGCATCCCACCCGACGTAGGCGTTCATACAGAGCGTGGCCTGCCCAATGCGCATCGGGATCTTGCCCAGACGGTGCTGGAGACCTTGTAAAAAGGCGCCCTCGTCTTCGCCGTCAACCGCACCCCAGGGCTCGGCCAGCACGCGTACTTGCCCTCCCGTAGCTCTCTCGAGCGGCAGCCGCGCTCCCCGCTCGAGCACCATGACTTGGGAGACTGACTCAGATGCTTCCGCTCCCCACAATGCTTGACCTAAACGCACAGTAACCTCCAAGTCCAGTGAAAGAGCCAACCACCCTTGGGTCGGCCTCGCCTGACGAAATTCTCTATCTGCCAAAAGAATAGGACTGGCAGCTGGGTCCGCCAGTCAGATTATTCCGGAGCTATGCGTCGGAATAACCGACGCTATTTGTCATATATGTCGTTTTGTGCGTGTTTTGGCAATCGGAGCCAAGCTGCGGCCCATGAGCTCCCGCACTCTATTTCGCAGCAGCCCGCGTGCGGCGCACCAGCTTGACGATTTCAAACCAGAGCACGCAGAGCAACCCCGCTCCGAGGCTGAGCAATAGATCGGTCGTGTGGAGCGGCGCGAAGTGGAACAGGCGTCGCGCAAACGGAGCCAGGACCGAGACGCCAAGCAGGCCCACCGCGCCCACCAGAACCCAGCGCACGGCAGGATTGGGCACCCGCAGCATCGCCAGAGCGGACTGCTGCCAGGAGCGGTTGACCAGGATGACGACCACGAAGGCAACCACCAGCGTCACGAACGCCAAGGCGCGGGCAGCCTCGTCGCTGTGTCCCCGGCGGCCGAGCAGAAAAACGCCTATGCACACCGCGAAAATGCTGAAGCCTTGCAGAAGCGCGATGCTGAGCGTCTCTCTCGTGAATAGGCCTGCATCGCGCTTTCGCGGAGGTCGTTGCATGATGTCGGCCTCGGCTTGCTCCGCCTCAAAGATGAGCGTGCATGCGGGATCGATAATCAACTGAAGAAACGCGATGTGGACGGGCAGGATGAGCAGCGGCCAACTCGCGAAAAAGACCGGCAGCATCGAGAGCCCGGCGATGGGAACGTGCACCGCCACGATGAAGACGATGGCCTTTTTGATGTTGTCGTGGATACGTCGGCCGAGCTTCACGGCCTCGACGATGGAGGAAAAGTCGTCATCAAGGAGCACCAGTGAAGCGGCCTCGCGAGCGACGTCGGTTCCGCGCCCGCCCATCGCGATCCCGATGTGTGCCGCCTTGAGAGCGGGGGCGTCGTTGACGCCGTCGCCTGTCATTGCGACGACCTCGTTGTTGGCCTTGAGCGCGTTGACGATGCGCAGCTTCTGCTCTGGAACCACGCGGGCAAAGATCTGCACCTCCGAGACGCGGCGTGCGAGCTCCTCGTCCGACATGCCTTCGAGCTCGGCGCCCGTGATGACCGTGTCGCACTGCGCGAGTCCCGCGTGGCGGGCGATGCTCTGGGCCGTGGCGGGGTAGTCGCCGGTGATCATCACCACGCGCACCCCGGCACTCTGACACTCCGCCATCGCGCGCGGCACCGTGGGTCGCAATGGGTCCTCAAAGCCCAGCAACCCCATGAACTTGAGCGAGAGCTCGCGCTGCTCTTGCGGCAGCATTCCGGCGCGCGCGGTGCCGCAGGCCACGCCAAGCACGCGAAGCCCCTGAGCGGCGAGGCTCAGTACCTCGCGTGCAAGCGCCTCGCGCCGTTCTGGACCGAGCTGACAGAGCTCGGCGATGGCCTCGGGCGCCCCCTTAGTGGACACCACGACGTCGTCGTTGTTCCCGGTGCGCCAGGCGTGACTCAGGGCCAGCAACTCCGGCGTGAGAGGGTACTCGCGCTCAAGCGACCAACCGGGATGCAGATGCTCGGTGTTCTTGATGAAGCGCGCGCCAGCCTCGTGGAGCGCGCGTTCCATCGGATCGAACGGATCTTTTTTACTCGCCAGGACGGCATGCTCGAGCAGCGCGTGCAGCTCCTCGGGCAGTGCCACATCCAGTCCGGTCAAATCCGTGGACGCTCCGTCGATGGCGAGCTTGCGCAGCGTCATCTGGTTTTGCGTCAGGGTCCCCGTCTTGTCGACGCACAGCACGGTGGCCGCGCCCAGCATCTCCACCGCTGGCATTCGCCGCGTGAGCACCCGGCCGCGCGACAATCTCCAGGCGCCGAGCGCGAGAAAGATCGTGAGCACGACGGGGAACTCTTCCGGCAAAATGGCCATCGCCATGGCGATGCCTGCGAGAAGGCCTTGCTTCCACGAGTCGAGACTGCCACCGCGGGTGAGCGCAAACGCCACCACCACGACGCAACAAGCCCCCAGGCCTGCGATCGCCAGCAGGCGGACGATGCGCCGAGTCTCGGTCTGCAGCATCGTCGCCTCAGGCTTGGTCTGCTCAAGCGCGCGGCCAATCTTGCCGAGCTCGGTGCGCGCTCCCGTGGCCGCGATTTCGACGATCCCTTGACCGGAGGTGATCAACGTCCCGGAGTACACGGACGGCAAATCGTCACCACCCGGTCGCTCGAGGGCCCGCGCGTCGTCGCAGGTCACCTTGCGTACCGGAACCGATTCGCCCGTCAACAGCGACTCGTCGCTAGCAAGGTGCAGCGCTTGCCGGAGTAGACCGTCAGCGGGTACGCGATCCCCTTCCGCGAGGACCACCAGATCGCCGGCTACCACGTCACGTCCCGCAATTCGCCGACGTTGGCCGTCACGGATCACCAGGGCGCGCGGGCTTGAGAGATCGCGCAGCGCCTCGAGCGCATGCTCGGTGCGTCGGGCCTGGACGATCGTGATCGCCATCACCACGAAGACGAAACCGAGCAGCATCAGCGCATCGGCTGGCTCCCCAAGCAGCAGGTACACCACGCCCGCCGCGACGAGCATGAGAAACATCGGCTCGCGCACCACCTCGAGGACGATGGTGAGCAGGTTGCGCTTCTGCTGGGCGGGGAGCTCGTTCGGCCCGCCCTGCTGCAAGCGAGTGATCGCGTCCTGCTCGTGCAGGCCTTCAAGGCCTTCGAGCTGGAGCTGGGGGCCGCTCATTTGAGGTCTCTAATCGGCATAGGGGTTCGCACGCGCAGAGGGGGACCCTCTCGCCCCGCAAGAACCCGGCCACGCCTCCTTGCACGGTCGGTCTCGCGCCCCCGGGTGCTCCACTGCGCAGCGAGGTCGTCAATTTGAGCTGGGTGTCCTTCACATTGGGGGCGCGCCGTTCTCCGGGGTCAGGTCCACCCTGGACTCACGAGCCGCGAAACGTTAGCGTTCGGCCTCGCGGGGCGCTGTTTCCATGGCGCAGCAGCGCTAGCCCTTTCGCGCAAGTGGGGGCTCGTGGCATGACTCGGTGGACGTCATGCCGCTGCTGTACCTTCCCGATCAAGAGGCGCTGTTTTTCTGGGGCACGGGGCCGCTGCCCTGTCTGCGAGCGAGGATGCCGCTAGGGTTCATGCCCTCGCGCGCAGCATGCCTCCCGCTGCGTTCGCAGTTCCGATGGCAGACAGCGACGCGCTGCGTGTGTGGGCGCCTGATGCACTACTCCGCGCGTATCTCGATGCCGTCGTCGACGCGCTCGTGCGTGAGCAGCGCGGCGCGCCAGTCGCAACAAAGTCCGTTAGTCGCTCGCTAAAACTGGCTCGCGCAGCCGAGGCCAAGCCCGTCTCGCTTGAGCTTGAACCGGCTGCGGCCTGTGGTCGTTTCTCGCCGAGGGAGCGGCGGCACTAGCAGCAGCGGGCTTTGGGGTGAGTGTTCCCGGTGAGCTGACCTCGGCCGGGCAACGCCGGCTGCGACTGCGCATGCGCGTTGGAGGCAAATCCAAGGTCGCAGGTGCTGTTTCTGGCGTCGCGGGACTGTCACTTGGCGCGCTGCTGTCCGTCGATTGGGACGCCGTGATCGGAGACGAAGCGCTCACGACTCGTGAGCTCACTGCGCTTGCGAAACACAAGGCTCCGCTCGTGCAGTTTCGCGGAGCCTGGGTCGTGATCGAGCCAAGCGAGCTGGGCGACATCCAGCGGCGTTTTGCGGCGGGACCCTCGCGTGTCACGCTGCGTGAAGCAGTGCGGCTCGCGCTGGCCGGTGAGGCCAGTCAAGGCGCGCTCTCGGTGCCCAAGCGCTTGAAAGCGACGCTTCGACCCTATCAAGAGCGTGGGCTCAACTGGCTCTCCACGCTCGGAGCGCTCGGGCTCGGCGCCTGCCTCGCCGACGACATGGGTCTCGGAGAGACGATGCAGCTGCTGGCCTATTTGCTTTGGCGAATGAAGAGCGCTCCGCGGGATCTGCGCTCCGCGCTGCTCGTGGCACCCACCTCGGTAATCGGGAACTGGGAGCGTGAAATTACCCGATTTGCCCCCTCGCTGAAGGTTGTCGTTCACTACGGCGGCGAGCGCAAGACCGCCGCGCGGGACTTTCCCACAGGCGCCGGACTGCTCGTACTGACCACCTACGGTCGCTTGCGTCTCGATGCTGGGCTGCTGGCGTCGGTCGATTGGTCCGTCGTGGCACTCGACGAAGCGCAGAACATCAAGAACGCCGCGTCTGCCACAGCGCAAGCAGCGCGCGCTCTGACAGCCAGTCAGCGGTTTGTGCTCACGGGCACGCCCGTGGAGAATCGCCTCGCCGAGCTTTGGTCGCTGCTTGAATTCGCCAATCCGGGCCTGCTCGGGCCGCTCGAGACCTTCCGCCGCGAGTTCGCCACGCCCATCGAGCGCTTTGGCGACGACGAGGCCGCGGCGCGGCTGCGTCGTATCACGGGCCCGTTCATCCTGCGGCGTCTCAAGAGCGATCCGGCCATTATTCAGGATCTTCCCAAGAAAAATGAGATGAAGGTGCTGTGCACGCTCACGCGCGAGCAGGCCACGCTCTACAAGGCCGTGGTGGACGACGAGCTCAAGCGGATCGACGCGGCCAGCGGGATTTCGCGGCGTGGTCGGGTGCTGGCGCTTCTGACGTTCACCAAGCAGATCTGCAATCACCCCGCGCAGTACCTCTCGGAAACGGGCCCCTTGCCAAAACGTTCCGGCAAGCTCGCGCGCCTTACCGAGATGCTCGAGGAAGCGCTCTCGGCGGGCGACAGGGCGCTCGTATTCACGCAGTATCAGGAGATGGGGCAGGCGCTCGTGACGCACTTGTCGAGCAGTCTTGGCGTGGAGGTCCAGTATCTCCACGGTGGCACCTCCAAGACGGCTCGCGACGAAATGGTGCGCCGGTTCCAGGAGGAACCCCAAGGTCCGCGCATCTTCATCCTAACCGTCAAGGCGGGAGGCACCGGGCTCAACCTGACCGCGGCCAATCACGTCTTTCACTACGACCGCTGGTGGAACCCCGCGGTCGAAGATCAGGCCACCGATCGCGCCTACCGAATTGGGCAAAAAAGGGCGGTACAAGTGCACAAATTCCTCTGCGCGGGCACCGTCGAGGAAAAGATTGATGCCCTGCTCGAGCAAAAGCGCGCGCTCGCGACCAAGGTGGTTGGCACCGGCGAGCAGTGGCTCACTGAGCTCGGCACGAGCGAGCTGCGTGAGCTGTTCGCGCTGTCGGACCGCGCCGTCGTTGGCGGCGAGGAGGGTGAGGCCGACATGGCGACGAGCGCCGCGCCACGAGCCAAACGCGCTGCGAGCGCCAAACGCGCCGAGGCTCGCTCATGAGCTCCTGGGGTTGGTACCCGAAGCCCGCGTCGAAAAAGGCGCCTCCCGCGCGCGGGATCAAGCTCAAGCAGGTGGGCCAAACCTGGTGGGGTCAGCTCTGGATATCGGCTCTTGAACTGGTGCTTCAGGGCGACTCGGCACGGCTCGCGCGCGGTCGCACCTACGCGCGTGCGGGGCGCACCCATGATCTCGTCGTCAACGGGGGCAAGGTCACCGCCAGGGTCACCGGCTCGCGCTCGGCGCCGTACAAAATTACGATCGAGGTGGGGCAGCTTGCGCCCGCCGTTTGGGAGCAGGCCATCGTGGGAATGGCGGCCAAGGCGCAGTTTTCCGCAGAGCTGCTGGACGGTCAGATGCCGAGGGAGATCGAGCAGGTTTTTGTCGGCGCGGGAGCCAGCCTGTTCCCGCGAAAACGCGCGGAATTGAAGACGAATTGCTCGTGTTCCGACTGGGGCGACCCGTGCAAGCATGTGGCAGCGACGCACTACGTGCTCGGTGAGGCGCTCGAGCAGGATCCGTTCTTGCTGTTCGAATTGCGCGGTCGCAGCAAGGAGCAAGTGCTCGCGGCGTTGCGACAAGCCCGCGGCGATGCGCCCGCGGTCCCTTCGGTCGGTTCCGCAGCGAGGACCGAGCCACGCGCGGCAGGTCCGTCGAAGGCGTCCACGTCGAAAGCCATCACGTCGAAAGCCGCACGTCCGTCGAAGGCGTCCACGTCGAATGCGGCGCTCGCGGCTGTGACAGCGGACGTGGTGCCCTCCGTCGAACTCGGCAAGCTCAAGGCAGCGGACTACGACCGGGCGCGGGAGGTCTTGCCCCAGTTTCATTTCACCTTCGACGAACCGCTCTCGTCGGGCGCGCTGCTGCGGCAGCTGGGCGCGCCAGCGGCCTGGCGCTCACCGGAGTCACCTGCCTCCGCGCTGTCAGCGCTGGTGCAACGCGCTGCGGCCAGCGCGCGTCGGATGGCGCTGGCGGAGCCAGAGCTGCCCGCCGGCAGCGTCGCTTTGAACAAGCTGCGCGCTCGCCGGGGCAAGGGCAAGCTGGGCGCGTAGGGCGGGGGCATAGCGCGGGGGTGGCAGGCAGATCGTTGTTCGCTTTGGAGCGGGCTGGCGCTATCGTGCAACGATGAATAGCCCGCGAAAGGAGCTCGAAGCTGGGCTCTTTGCCCTGCCAGGTTCACCAGAAAGCTGGCTCTGGGCTCTGACCTGTTTTGACCCGAGCTGTATGTGTCGTGACGCGCTGATCCTAGCGGCCGAGGGCAGTCGCGAGGAGCTGATAGCGTCGTGCGAACCAGTCCTGGAAGCCTGGGCGGCGTCCGGCGACACCGCGGCTGCCATGGCAACGCTCCAGGGGGTCACCCGTTTCTCATTGCACTTGGATACGCTGAAGGCCACGCCAAGCCCACACGATACTGCGACCGCGATGCTGGACCCTGAGGAGTTCAGCTCACGCCCCGAGGTGCGTGCGGTCGTCGCGCGACTCAGTGAAGACACGCTCGACCGGATCGCCTCGCTCTGGTTCCGTGCGAAGGGGGAGCCCGTTCCCCCGCCACTGACGCCTTCTGGTCCAAAAATCCCGCTCGACGACTGGTCTCGCGGAGATCTAGTCGACTGGTTCGGCGTACGTGAGCTGCTGCGCGCGGAGCTCTATCTAGTAGGCGACGCTCTCTATGCGTTCAACGAATTGCACTGCATTGAGCCGAACTGCACCTGCGCTCGGACCAAGCTCCGGTTTTATAACGCGCCCTATGGCGAGAACGTGGGAGAGGTGGTCCTGGACGGCGCCAACTGGACGTTGGTCCCTGAGAGACCCGACACTGCCGTCCTGCTCACTGAGCTCTGGGACGCCTTCCTCGCTCGACATGCGCCCTTCGAGGCTCACCTGGCGAGCAGAAATGCGGTCATGCACGGACTTTCTGCTCGTTTTGTTTCGAAGTCCGCCATTGCCAAGCTTGGTCGCAATGACCCTTGCTACTGCGGTTCAGAGAAAAAATTCAAGAAATGCTGCGCCCCGTGAGAGACGCAGCGCGCGGCCTCACTGGATCGGTGGCGCGGGTGGCAAGGGTCTCGAGCTGCACGGTGTGGCGCTGCCCATCGAGTTCAAGCGCGCCTTCACGCTCGCTGTGGCCAACAAGACCAATGACCTGCCACCGGACATCCGCTGCGGAGTCACGTTGACCTGGCGCGGCATGCGCGACCGTTCGGCAGACGTAGCGATGACCGAGTCGGGCCTTTAGTCCGCCAAGCGCGGTTCCACGCCCACCTGCGCCCCGCAGACGGGCAGCCCCGCCATCGGAGCGGGTGTAAGCGCCGGAGCACCCGCGGTGGATCAACGCGGCGTGGCGCGCGCCGGCAGAATCGACGTGGGCGCAGTGCAGCTGAGCACCGAAGCCAAAGCCGGGATGTGCTTTTAGCGGAGGGTTGCGCGCAGAGCGGCGTGGGAGCGTCGGCGCTCGTCCTGCGTAGGGCCATGCGTTCACGTGCGTCGCTGCTGGCGCTGCTCGTCGCGGGCGTTGGAGGCGCGTGGATGCTGTTCGGGATGCCCGTGGCCATCTCCCAAGCCTGGACTCCGACCGATGCGCCCAACACGCCGATCGGAACGGCGCGCGGCATCCATCCGGGTCGCGTGGTTTGGGTGCACGACACCGCCGCCACCACGTGGGACGGCAACCAGGGGCATTGGTGGGATCCGAACGCCACCGATCAGGCCGTGGTCGAGTCCATGCTCGAAAAATCCGTGACCTGGCTCACCTCACAGCCCACCGTGGCGGGAGCATGGGGTGCGCTGTTTAGCTCCTTCAATCAGCGGCTTGGCAATGGCGCCAAGGCCTACGCCGCGGGTGAGAAGGTTGTCATCTTCATGAACGACGAGTGGGGCATGGCAGCGAACACCGACAACCATCTGCATGAAGCCGCCCAGGCGAATCAGCCTGGCTCTGGGCTAAAATACGCCCCGAGCGGCACCCAGCTGACGAGCCTCGGCGTGCACGAGCATTGGAACAACGTCTCCGACAAAAAGTATTCACGCGATCTCGAGCCCACGACTGGCAAGGGCATTCAGCTCGTTCGCACTCAACCGACGGACATGCTGGTACCCGGTGCGGGTGGAGCGGGCAGTGGTGCCACGACGGGTACAGGCGCCGCGACGGGTACGGGCGCCGCGACGACCGGCACGGGGGCGATGACCGGCACCGGAGGCACGGCCACGGGCGCGCCTCGAGCCCTGTACCTCTCGGGAGGTTTGACCGTATCCTCGTGAAGTCCATTCGTGACCCTGCCGACGCCAAGCGGTCGGGGTGACGTTCTGGACGTTCCGGCTCAAGGGTACACGTCATTTGCAGATCATTCACATCGCAACGTCGGTGCTCGTAGGGGCCGCCTTGACAGGCGCCCTCGGTGCAGGCGTGGCGACCCGTGATGCCGGCCCAAAGAGCGCGGCGGCCGCGTTTCTTCCCTTTTCGTTGGGCATCGGTGGGTTCGCGCTGGGGCAACTGTTGCGCATGGACGCAATGACCCTGGGACAGATGGACGCGGCCCTGCGCGTGTCTCAGTGCTCGGTGTTCATCGCCACTGCTGCGCTGCCCGAGCTATTTCGGCGCGTCACTGGCGCGCCGAAATAGCTCGGGCGGATGCAGTTGCCATGGGGAGAAGCGCTCAGTCTTCCGATTTCTAACCCAGAGCCGTTGGCCGCCCTCACCTTGACGATTGGTTTTAGTGCCGCCATCAGAATGCTCGCGCCCGCGAGAGCGAGGGCCAGCTTGCAGCACTACTAGGCCAGGGACAGACCCTTTCGGGGATCCTCAGCCCGGATGGTAGATTGCTTCTGGCCAATTAACGCTCGCTCGATGCGATTGGCGTGACGCTCGCGCAGGTGATCGGACTGCCGTTCGCGGAGACTTCGTGGTGGCGTCACTCGTCGGCGCTCCAGCGCCGGGTGCAGCTGTCCATTGAGCGAGCTGCCGCGGGTGAAACCGACCATTTTCAAGCGACTCACCCGGGTACTAACGGTCAAGAGGTGGCGATCGATTTCTCAATCACTCCGCATCGCGACGCGACGGCGGCCGTGCGTTGGTTGATCCCCGAGGGACGCGACGTGGCGGCTCTATTGCGCTTCGAGCGCCACGCGCGCGACGAGCAGCGTCTCGAGGTGATAGGCCAACTTGCCGGCGGTATCGCGCACGATTTCAACAACATGCTCGCGGGCATCCTCGGTGCGGCCGAGCTTGCGCAGATGCAGTCGACCGAGCCTGCTGTCCAAGGCTGTGTCAGGGATCACGGTGGGGCAGTGGAGGTCTCAAGCGAACTGGGCCGCGGTACAACGTTTGCGCTCTATCTGCCGCTCGACGCGAGCCTCCCAGCGGCAGCCGCGATCGTGTCCGAAACACGCGTGATTCCTGCGGGGGATCTGCTCGCGCTGGTGGTCGATGATGAGGCCATCGTGCGCAACACGATGGCCCAGCTGCTGCGCCATCTTGGGTTCAAGGTCGCAGCGTTCGATGGGGGAGCGCAGGCCCTCGCGGCTCTCGCGATGCTACCCACTGCTCCGGGGCTCGCGGTGTTTGATCTGCACATGGCCGGCATGGATGGCTGCGAGCTTGCCCGTGAGCTGCGCTCGCGGCTCCCGCAGCTGCCCCTCGTGATCGCCTCAGGGAACTTCGGGGACTGGGAGCTCGGCGAGCTGCGACACGATCCCAAGACTGGCTTGCTCGCCAAGCCAATGCGTCGTGAAGAGCTGACCGCGACGCTCGTCGCTCTCGACGTGCTGGCGCGCGAGTAGCGCCAGCGTCGCCGCCGCAATTGCGCATGGCTTCGCCCCGCGCACCGCCTCCGGTCCCGCGCGCGGTGAAAAGCAGGGTCTCACGGTCCCGCTGTTTGGGTACGGCGCGCGCTTCTAGAGCATCGAGGATCGCGCCGGTGCCAAATGGATTTGTGGGTTGGTTCGGCGTGACCAGAGCGGGCTCGGAACCAGCACCCCGATCGCCCCGGGGTTCACTGACTAGTGGCCGCCGCAAAACACATCCGCGATCGTCGGCGCGCTCAGAATGCGCCCATTCCACTCCAGCAGCTCTGCCTCAGACGCTGCAGTGATTCGCAGGAGCTGCTCGGTAGTCAGCTCGCCAAACTTCGACGTCAGCAGCTGAACCAACAGCAGCTGAATGCCTTCTTGACGGCCTTCTTGACGGCCTTCTTGACGGCCTTCAGCGATGAGTTGTTCGGCAAGGCTCATGATGTTCTCTTTGGCTCGGGCGGTTGCCTTGGCGCTACGAAGTGTACTTAGCATGGCCCCGGCCGCATCGGAACCCGTGACCTCGCTCAGGTAGTACAGGATGCTCCGAAGGGCGTCTAGCCCTGCGGGGGACATCGCCACCTCCTCCAGGAACTCCACATTTTCTGCCAGAATCGTGCAGAACGCCAACGGCCGGCGAGCCTCCCGCAGCGCAAACAGCACGAGTGGAACCACGGGATCGGAGGGCACCTGCGCACGCCTGAGCAGCGCATCAGTGCTCTGCTTGGAGATGTCGTCGAGTAGAAACCGAAAGCGTGGCGTGCACGCACGAATCGCCGAAACTGCCATCAAATCAGGAGCAAAAAGCTCTGTCATTTCGGTTGCAGCTGTCCAACCCGTTTCACTGTGGTGAAGCACTACCGGTATGGTGACGGGAAAAGGGAGCCTCAGAGAATGTCCACATGCTGCTGCGAGAGCTCCTCACTGACGAAGCTCCCCGGCTCGACTCGAAGCGTTCCCAGATCGAGCTGCTTGAGCAAACCCTCCGGCAGTACCCCGCGCAGCGCGACCGCCGCGTGCTCGCGATCGGAAAATGTCTGCTTGAACAGGCTATCGTGACGACGTTACCGACGTCGGCCTATTGCTGCGCCTCACGAACCGCGGTGACGCTCAGTCGTGTTCGTCGGTCTGCGCCGCCGCGAAGACACGGTAGAGCCAGACAAGAGCTGGGATCACCAGAGCCAGGACGACCACGAGCCCAATGAGGAGCGAGAGCTGCGTGACCGGCGGGGCAGCGGCGTCGTAGATCGTCAGGTTGCCGCTGGTGGTGCGGAGCATGATCGGAGCCTGCGCCAAGAACCAGCCGCCGAGAATGGCGAGGACCTGCGCACCGACCGCCAGCCGCAGTACCCACGGTGAGTCGGAGCGGCGGCCGCGCCACATGGCGATGATCCCAGCTCCCGCAATGGCCTGGCAGACGAGCTGCAGGGGGTGCCAGCCCTGCGCCAGGCTTACCCGTCCAGTGATGGCTCCGGTGGCGAGGACCGCACCGCCGAGGAAGAACGTGCCGCCAAAGAAGGCCAGGATCCGGCGCCAGATCAGCGCTCGCTCATCCGGAGCACGCACCTCCCCGTAGAAAAAGACCGCCGCCAAGTAACCGAACAGGCAGGTGACAAAAAGCCCCACCAGGAGCCCGAAGCCGTTGAGCCAGGGCGCCAGGAAAACGGCACCGAAGCTTGCCCCGCGCGGGACGCCCGCGGGAGAGCCAGGGTGCACGGACAGCAGGCCCGCCACGATAAATCCGAAGAACAGCGGGGCCACGGCGCTGCTCAGGCGAAACAGCGCGCTGTAGAGGCGCGCCATCAGCGGTGGCGGCGCTGGATCGTACTTGCGCAGGGTGAAGAACGTGCCGCGCACCAGGATGGCGAGTAGCGCGCAGCTCACGGGGACGAACAGGCGGGTCATGGACTCCGCATAGAACTTCGGGAAGCCTACAAAGAGGATGACGATGACGGCGATCAGCCAGACGTGGTTGGCTTCCCAGACGGGCGCCAGGGTAGCCTGGAGGCGCGCACGCAGCCGTGGAGACGGCAGCGTGGCCTCGAGCAGGCCTCCGCCGAAGTCAGCGCCACCGAAGAGCGTGTAGGCGCTGAAGGCAATGATCAAAAAGAGGGCGACAAGCTCGGTCACGACTGCACTCCTTTCTCACCCTCGGGGCGCGCAGGGTTCCCCTCAAGCTCAGGCTCTTGCAACTCGAGCTGAAATAGCCGAAACAATACGGAGAAAGACAGCGTCCCGAGCACCACGTAGACGAGGGCCAAGATGGCAAAGGTGATGGCCAGGCCCGGGACCGGAGTCACGGAGTCGGCCGTGCGCAAGATGCGATAGATCACCCACGGTTGTCGGCCCACCTCGGTGACGGTCCAGCCCGCCTCGAGGGCGAGAAAGCCGAGGGGAGTGCAGAAGACGAGCAGCTTGAGAAAGCGGGGGTTTTCAAGCCACTCGCGTCGCTTCCATCGCGCAAAGGCCCAGAAGGCGGCGACGCCAGCGAGCAGCGAGCCCACGCCTACCATCAGCTGGAACGCGAAATGCGTGATGACCACGGGGGGCCGCTCGTCCTTCGGGAAGGCGTCGAGCCCCTTGACCTCGGCGGACGGATCGCCAAAGGCGAGGAACGACAGCGCTCCGGGCAGCTTCACCCCGTAGGACACGGTCTCGCTCGCCTCGTCGGGGAGGCCGCCGAGCAGGAGACCAGCTCCCTTCTCCGTGTGGAAGTGAGCCTCCATGGCCGCCAGCTTCTCCGGCTGACGATGGGCGATGGCCTTGGCGGAGAGGTCACCGGCGAAGGGTTGCAGGAGCGAGGCCACCATCGTGATGGGCAGAATTACCTTCAGCGCGGCGCTGTGGAATTCCCCATTCTTTCTGCGGAGCAGGGCCCAGGCGTGGAGGCCTGCGGCGGCAAAGCCCGTGGCCTGAACCGCCGCCAGCTGCATATGGAGTGCCTGAACGGGCCAGGCTACGTTGAACATGGCGCGCCACGGATTGATCCCGGTGGCTTCCGAGCCAGTCCAGGTAAAGCCGGTAGGCGCGTTCATCCAGCCGTTGGCGGCGATGACGAGCACCCCGGAGGCAAATCCGCAGAGGCCCACCATCAAGCCCGTCCACCAGTGGAGCCTTGGCGAGAGCCGCTTCCATCCGTAGAGAAAGAGGCCCAGAAAGATGGCCTCGAGGAAGAAAGCCGCCCCCTCCAGGGAGAAGGGCATGCCGATGATGGGCCCGGCGTGCTTCATGAAGCCTGGCCACAACAGGCCAAGCTGGAAGCTGAGGGCTGTGCCGCTCACCGCGCCGGTGGCGAACAGGACCGCGGCTCCTCGGGACCAGGCGCGGGTGAGGCGCAGATGCACCACCGAGCCCGTCTTTTGGTACTGGCGGTGGGCCAGCGCCATATAGAACGGAAGCACCATGGAAATCGAGGCAAAGACAATGTGAAATCCGAGGCTGAAGGCCATCTGGCTTCGGGCGAGGGAGAGTTCATCCATGGGCGGCTCGCAAGGGGGGGGCACCAGAGAATGTTGCTGGCGCATGCACCCTAGCAGGTGGTGCCCGGTTCGGAGAATGTCGACGCTACGCCGCGAGTTTACGCAGTCCGTCACCATCGCCAACATGCTCTGGTGGCGAGCCCCCGCGTGGTCCGTTCAGGCACACGTTGGCAGCGCCGCGTCCCGCCCTATCTCACCACCAAGCCAAACAGCTGCGCCAGCGCGACGGCCTGCGCTCCATTCACGACCATTCCGCGCACGTCTTCGGCGCCAATCCTCATGTCCGTCATCGTCGACTCACTCACGTCCGCCCCTTGCAGCTTGGCCCGAGTGAAATCGACGCCGTCCAGCTGGCACCCGACGAACGCTGTTCCGGCCAGCGTCGCTTCAGAGAAATAGGCCTCCGTTAGGCGACAATTCTCGAACAATGCCTGGCGAAACTGCGCGCGTGAGAATGCCGCGTAGTCCAGCTGGCAGCCGACGAAGCGAACGTGCGAGAGCTCCGCTTGGGAGAATCGTGCGCCGGTCAGGCGACAGTCTCGGAACTCGACGCGCGTGAGCTTGGCAGCCGGCCACTCGCACATCGAGAGATCGCAGCGCTCACAGACGACGTCGAGCCAGCTCAGCTGCGAGATGGTGGTTTCGCTCAGTGAGCCTCCCACGACGAGCACACCATCAAGATTCACATGCCGTCCCCGCGCACCCGATTGCGCGCAGTCCAGAATACGGCTCTGCGTGAGCTCCACACCGTTGAGCGAACTGAGCGGCACGAGCTCCAGCTCCTTGGCGAGGATCGGGGCGCGCAGGGTCTTTTTGGCACTGCTCATGGTTGCTGAGCTCTTTTAGCCCCATTGGGGCCCGCTGTCTTTGGAGTTGTGGGTACTCCGGCCTTCGGCCTGCGATTGGCGCGTCTATCGGCATGGCGACGCTGATATCGAAGACGTTGTTTCGGACCGTGGCATCGGACAGCTGAGCATCAAGGTAGATGCCCCGACCCAAAGAGAGCTTCTCGATCAACGGTGATTGGGCGGACTGCGGCGGCGTCCGAGTAGGACCGTCGAGACAGCGAGCAAGAGCCAGGACCAGTGCCCATGGTTGGCTCGGTCGCTCAGCTTGCAACTGCAACCAGAGGACGCGTCCGCCGCGTCACTGGCGGGAACTGGAGCGCCGGGAGTCGGAACGTCTCCCACGCATTGCGCTGCCGAGCAGGCCTGAGTGGAGGCACAGACAGTTCCACAGGCGCCGCAATGGTTCTGACTCGACTGGAGGTTCACGCAGGCGCGTTCGCAGTTGGTCAGGCCGCCCGCGCAGCTCGCGGCGCAGCTGCCGACTGCGCATACTTCCGAGTCCTGACAGGCCTTGTCGCAGGCTCCGCAGTGACTAGGATCCGAAGCCGTCTCGACGCAGTCCGCTCCACAGAGCGCGGTCGGCGCAGCGCAGACCAGTCCGTCGCTGCCTCCCGTGGCACTTGCTCCGCCAGAGCCCGTGCCTCAGGTCAATCCTAACGCGAGGCTTGCTGTTTGGTTGGTTCGGCGTGGGACTGCTGCTCACGGCCTGCTGGGCCCCCGGGGAACTGTCCGTGCTCGGCGGCCATGGCGCATCAGTCGCTAAGGGCGGCACTGGCGGCACTGGCGGTCAGGCTACTTCGGGCGGTGGAACCGGCGGCACGGCGGGAGTCGTCAATATCCCGATTTTATCCTGCAATCTCACGCCAACGGGCCTTGAATTCACGCCTTGCATGGCCAGTTATCTCGGCGGCACGGGTCTCGATACCGTTTCTCCGTGCCTACGACCGCGCGGGTACGCCGCGCTGGACCGGCTGGGAGCAGGGCAAATCGACAGCGGGAGCCTTAGTTCTCTGTGCGTCGTCACGCGGGCGAAGGCTCGTGCGTTCCGGCCACGGGCTCGCATTCTTGGGCGTGAGCGACGGAGGTAACTCGGTTTTCGATCGCGAACCGCAAGAGCTCACCACCATTGCTCCCCGCGCGGGTCATTACGACGAATACGACCAGACCTACGGGGTGGGCGCGCGGTCCATTGGCTTGGTGGCGACCCTCGATCCCGTCAGCGGGACTCGCCTGGCAGGACGTTTCATTTTGGGGCGCATTTCTGGTGCCGTGCCTCCGATCGCCGCGGCCTGGGACCCACGGGATCTGGCGGTTGATGGCAAGGGGAACCTGCACGTCGTGGGCGACGCGGGCTGCTGCACCCCCCCGTACGTGAGCTCCGCACGATCGCCACGCAGCTGCTCGGCCCCGCTCCTCAGGTGGAGGCGCAGATTTATACCCTGTCGCCTGACTTGATGGAGCGGCTGCACTGGACAAGCTTCACGGGCAGCGGTGCCGCTGAGAGTTTTAGTCAGGCTTCGGCCTGACGTGTTTTTCGCTACGGTCCGCGAACCCTAACGCCGGCCTAGCGAGTCTGCAGCCGCAGCCCGAGTTGCAGGCTGAAGGCGACGGGACTGAGGCGCGTCAAGGCGTCATCGGCGACTCGTAAATCCGTGGGCGGTGAGAGCTCGAGCGCAGAGCGGAGTACCGGTGCTACTGTCCAGCTGCCTCGGCGCACTGGGAACGCCAGCTCCGCCGCCAGACTGGTTCCTGGCAGCCAGCGTGAGCTCGCTCCGTTGGTGTCCTGGCCCTGTGCTGCGAGTCGCAGTCGCGTGAGCTCCGCGTTCCACAGCGCAGTGCCAACGACAGGCCCAAGTGGCCGTCGATAGCCGACACCCAGCACTGCGCTCAACCAGGAGAGCTCGGCCTCGGTGCCCGCTGGCGACACGAGGCCGAGGCTCGTGCTTTCCACGCCGAATAAACCCAAAAAACCTCGACCATACTCTGCAATGCTGAGCTCAAGGCGCAGTCCCAGGGCAGGGCGCGACCGCGGGAGAGTCATGCGTCCGACGCCTAGTCCGGTCAGCCCGAGTTGTGGCGCAGGCGTGCGCGGTGAGGCAGGCAGCGCTCGAGCTGAGCATCGTTGGCGGAGAACTCCACGACACGACTGACCCAGTGCGGTCGCTCAGCGATCGGGCGTCCCACTTCCACCCGCAGCTCAACGCCCTTCCAAACTACGACGGCGACCGCCGCGTCGGCGGCGTGCGGTCCGCGTCAAGCACCTCGGCGCGGCGTTGCTACCTCGCGTCAAGCACAGCGCGCAGCGTTTCGCTGAGCGGAGCCAGGGCAATCGGCTTTCTCAGAAACGGGGTGTTGCGCGACTGGGCTCCCTCGGCGCTCTCCGCTGACGGCGTGCAGCCGGACATCAGAATGAGCGGCAGTGACGGGTAGTGTTCGGCGATTTCCCGTGCCAGCCCGTAGCCGTCGAGGCGGGGCATTACCACGTCTGACAATACCAAGCTGGGCAGTGCACCTGCGGTGCTCAGCTTGGTGAGCGCGTCAATCCCGTCGGTGGCGCTATCGACCTGATAGCCCAGGCGGCGCAGGGACTCACACAGGAAGCGCAAGACGGCCTCGTTGTCGTCCACCACCAAGATGCGCTCACTGCCGCCGCGGAGCGTCACCCGCGCGACCTCAGGCGCTGCGGCGGCCTTGCAGGGCTCGGTCGCGAGGGGCAGCCAGATCCGGAAGGTTGAGCCTTGCTCCGGTGCGGACTCAACCATGATCGCGCCGCCGAAGCGCGCAACGATCGCGTAGACGGTGGAGAGCCCCAGCCCGGTACCAGCGCCTGGTGCTTTGGTCGTAAAAAACGGCTCAAATAGGTGCGTTTGGACCTCTGCGCTCATTCCGATGCCGGTGTCGGTGAGCGTCCACTCTGCATAGGGTCCTGCTGCCAGTGAGCCAAGTCGCGTCGCCTCGGCCTCGTCGAGCAGAGTCTGACCGAGTCGGAGCGTCAGTTGCCCGCCATTTGGCATGGCGTCGCGCGCATTGAGGGCAAGGTTGAGCAGGACCTGGTGCAGCTGAATCGGATCCGCGCGGGTACAGAGCGGCTCATCAGGGAGCTCAAAGTCCAGCGTAACGGTCTCACCGAGCAGGCGTCCGAGCAGTTTTCGAGCGTCTTGAGATAGCTGCCCGAGCGACACCTGCTGGATCGCCACGGCCTGACGCCCCGTGAAGCCCAGGAGCTGTTGAGTCAGCGCGGCGGCGCGCGCGCCCGCGAGCTGGATCTGTTCAACATCCTCCCGACCTGGCTCCGTTTCGGGCAGCGTCATCAGCAGTAGCTCACAGTAGCCGAGGATCGCGGTCAGGAGGTTGTTAAAATCGTGTGAGATCCCCGCTGCGAGCTGCCCGACCGCGTCCGTCTTCTGGCTCTGGAGCAGCTGGGCCTCGAGCTGTCGACGCTCAGAGATGTCGCGCGCGAGCGCCAGGATTGAGGGTAGCTCGTTCGGGCCACCCATGACCGGTGACAGCCGAACCTCCACGGGGAAGGTCGAGCCATCCTTGCGCCGGTGAGTCCCCATCAGGGAGGTGGCGGCGTTCTGCACTTGTTGCTCGCTGACGCGTTGGTTTAGGACCGCTATCTGATCGCGAGTCAGCCCGGTTTCGATGTCGGCGACGACGAGCTCGAGTAGCTCCTCGCGCGAGTAGCCGAGGCTGACGCAGGCCTGCTGGTTGGCGTCCACGATGCGCTGATCGGCGGCCACCACGAAGATGGCGTCACCCGCACCCTCGACGAGGCTGCGAAAGTGCCGTTCGCTGCGCTCGAGTTGCTGATTGGTGTGGGTGAGCTGGTGCGTGCGCGACTCGACCAGTCCGTCGAGTTGCTCATTGATGGCTCTCAGTTCGTCCACGAGGACCAAATGGTCACACCGGAGACTGAGCAGGCGCTCGAGGCGCGCCAAGGTCGGCAGCTCAGGCGTCAGTGAGCGCGCCGAGCATGAGCTCACGATCAGCACCAGGTGGCCGCTTTTCAACCAGCGGGAGCGGGCGGGGATGAGCACGAGCTGAGTCGCGCTCAGCGTCAGCCAATCGCGAGTGTCCGCGTTGGCGCTGGTCGAACCGCGCGCTGGGAGGTACTCGAGCTCGACCCCGTTGGGATAGTCGCTGCACCAGGGTTCGCCCTGTTCGACGACTCGCAGTGCGTCTGCCGGTAGCCGTAAGCTGACCGGCGACTCCGCCTCGCGATCGCAGTAGCCCACGCGCACGATGAATTCGTCGCCAGTGGGCTCTCCGAGCAGGCAGAGATCGGTGTGGCGAAGCAGGGAAATGCGCTCGAGGACTTGGTAGACCAGCTCCGCCGGGGGCGCGTCCCGCGAGAGACATTCACTCACCGAGCCAAGCAACAGCAGCTGCTCGGATTGCTCGGTGAGCAA
Source organism: Polyangiales bacterium (assembly GCA_038207155.1). GTDB lineage: Bacteria > Myxococcota_A > Polyangia > Polyangiales > Polyangiaceae > FEN-1139. The sequence continues at coordinate 201,094 of JBBRAB010000004.1, read as the reverse complement.
GGCCAGTTCCGCCTGGGCCAACCGCAGGAGTTCCTGCAGCTCATGCGGTTGGTGGTCGGCGCGTTCAGTCATTGCCGGGCGTGACCCTTCCGGCATGCTCGAGCAGCTGCGTCGCCAACCAGTCAGGTTCGTCGAGCTGGATGTAGTGCCCCGCCGTCGCCATGGTCACCCGGCGGCTGCCCGGAATCACTTGCTCCAGTTCCAGGCTGCTTTGAGCGCTCAAATAGCGATCGGCGTCGCCGTGTATGAGCAAGACAGGTAGTGTGAGCTGCGCCAGGCCGGGGCGCAGTGCGACCAGCTGAGAGTTGTCGAGGCAACGGGCAAAATGGAGCAGCCCCTTGCGTCCCTCAGGCGTCTCCAGGGGGCGCTGAAACTGCGCCATGACAGCGCCTGTCACGCGCTGCTGGTGGTAGACGCCGCGCTCCACCACGAGCCGAAATGTCCCGAGATCCAAGCTGGCCATCAGCAGCGAGCGGATCACGGGCGCGCGTAGCGCGATGATCGGTTGCACGGGCCAGTGATCGAAGGCCACCGTGTTGACGAGCGCGACTGAGGCAAGTCGTCCGGGGTGCTGCACCGCCAGCAACTGAGCGATGCCGCCGCCGAGGTCATGGCCGACCAGGTGCACGCCCGTGAGCCCGAGCTCTGCCAGAAACCGCGCGCAGCGTTCGGCGTGGTCCGCGAGCGAGTAGGACACGTCGAGCGGCATGTCGGAATCCCCGCACCCGAGCAGATCGAGGGCGATGACGTCGTGGGACTGCGCGAGACGGTCGAACAGCGTGTCCCAGATGAACGAGTAGGTCGTGATGCCGTGGAGCAACAGCATGGGCGAGCCCCGGCCGCCGCGACGGTACGACAACCGATGTTTGCCTACTTGGCAGGACTCCTGAGCTCCAATTGACATCGTTCCCCCCGGTGTGATGGCTTGACTTCGCAGTCATAGGAACACGGCGGGGGCAGTTCCTACTAGTGCTATCACAAAAAGACTGTAATTGTGGGTAGTTACTGACTTTGTTTCACGGGTCTCTGGGATTTTATAGCCCGGTGTCAGGTGGGGGGAGTCGCAGGTTGCTGGGTCGGCCGCTCGTCGCCGACGCCTCGCACGTCGAGCTCGGTGGGTCGAGCGCCGCGGCGGGTTCGTTGCGGGTACCAGGCGATCGCGTCTTTCTGCCCGGCTGGGCGTACCGCCACGATGGTGGCGCGCTACCCATGGGGCTGCTCAAGGGACGCTCGTCACGGGTCGTCACCACGATGGACAGCCCATGGATCTGGTATTGGTTGGCCCATCGTGGGAGCGTGCATGCGGCGTTCGGGACGGGCACGCTCTCGTACGTTGGCATCGGTCCCATTCGACACACGACGCTGTACGGCGTGCGACGCCTGAAACCCCCGGCGCGCACGCGCTGGCTCAGCCGACGCGAGCGGCCGAGGCGCAAGGAGGTCCGCAGGGGAGCCTGTAGGCGCGCTCGTCAGGGCGCGGCGACAGGCGCGCTCGTCGCGTTGCCCGGACGCGCTATAAGGGCCGTTCATGCTGCTTGCCCGTGTCGCCGTCCCTGTGCCGCTTGGCCTGGCCTTCACGTATCGCGTGGGGCCGGAGCTCGCGTCGCGTTGTCGGCCGGGCGCCAGAGTCGTCTGCGAGTTTGGGCGAAGACGCGCGGTGGCCGTGGTGCTCGACTGCAGTGACCGCGAGCCGGAGCTCGAGGTGGACAAGCTGAAGTTCGTGCTGGCTGTGGTGGATCCGGAGCCCGTGTTCCCTGAAGAGCTACTGTCCTTTCTGCTCGAGCTGTCGCGCTACTACCTAGCGCCGGTGGGCGAGGTGATGCGACTCGCTCTGCCCGCGGTGGAGCGCGGAGGCGCCGAGCAGCAGGAACTGCTGACAACGGGCACCAAATTGCTCGGTCGCCGCGTGCAGCTGCTGTCGGCAATCAGCGACCCGCCGGTGCCGTTGCCCGCACTCAAACCGCGTGTTCAGGAGCTTTACGAGCATGTGCGGACCGCGGGACCAACGACCCTGAGTCTGCTCGAGGAGCGTTGGTCGACCGCGCGTCCCCTAGCAAAAAAGCTGGTCGAGCTGGGGCTCTGTGAGCTCACGACTCAGCTGCGAGCCAGCGATCCGTTTTTCGCCGCAGCGGTCGAGCGCGACGCGCCGCCGTCACTCACCGAGGCCCAGTCCGCGGCCGTGACCACGCTCTGCCAGTCGCTCGAACAGCGCGAGCGCAAGGGCTATCTGCTGCACGGCGTGACGGCCTCGGGCAAGACGGAAGTGTATCTTCATGCCGCCAAACGCTGCCTGGACCTCGGGCGCGGGGTGTTGGTGTTGGTGCCCGAGATCGCGCTCACGCCTCAGCTCGTTTCGCGCTTTCGCGCGCGGCTCGGTGACGACATCGCCGTCGTTCACAGTGAGCTGAGCGAACTCGAGCGCCACGGGATGTGGAAGCGTCTTCGCTCGGGTGAGCTGCGCGTTGCCGTTGGGGCTCGCTCAGCTCTGTTTGCGCCCATCGCGGAGCTTGGCCTGATCTGCGTCGACGAGGAGCACGACGGTTCGTACAAGCAGGAGGAGGGCGTGCGCTATCACGCCCGCGATATGGCTCTGCTCCGCGCGTTTCGCGCTGGCGCGGTCGCGGTGCTCGGTACCGCCACGCCGTCCCTGGCGACTGAGCAGCTGACGCGCAACGGGCAGCTGACGCGCCTGCGGCTGCCGGGGCGGGCGCGCGCCGCCGCGGCCATGCCGAGCGTCGAGCTCGTGGATCTGCGTCGCATGGGACGCGGTCCGACCGGGGATCGCCTCGTGACGCTGCCCCTGATCCGCGCACTCGAAGCGACGCTACGCGCTGGGGAACAGGCTATTTTGTTCCTGAATCGGCGTGGCTTCGCTCCGAGTCTGCTGTGCGATGACTGTGGTCACATCGTGCGCTGTCCGGATTGCTCCGTCGCGCTCACCGTGCACCGCGCGCGCGGTCAGCGCATGGTCTGCCACTACTGCGACTACTCAATGGAGTTGCCTTCGCAATGCCCCGATTGCAAGGCGACCCAGTTGAGCGAAGAGGGCTCGGGTACCGAGCGCATCGAGGCCGCTCTCGCCAAGGCATTCCCTTCGGCACGCATTGGGCGGCTCGATCGCGACGTGGCCGCTGGCGCCAAGAGTGCGGTCGTGCTCGACAAGATGCGTGCCGGATTGCTCGATATCCTGGTCGGCACCCAGATGGTGACCAAGGGGCACGATCTCCCGATGGTGACCCTGGTCGGGGTGCTCGATGCCGACTCCGCTCTCTCGATCCCCGACTTTCGAGCTGCAGAACGCACCTTTCAGTTACTCGTGCAGGTCGCGGGGCGCGCCGGTCGCGCTGAGCGTCCGGGGCGCGTGCTCGTCCAGACGCGACAACCCGAGGCTCCCGCGATCGGTTACGCGATGGCCCACGACGTCGAGGGGTTCGTGTCTGCCGAGCTCGTCGAGCGCGAGAGCCTGTTTTATCCGCCATTTTCGCGACTGGCACTGGTGCGCTGTGAGTCAGTCGATGAGCGCTTGGCCGAGCAGACCTGCGCGCGCTTTGCTGAGCAGGTGCGTCGTGAAGGGCGAGGTAAGCTCGAAATCCTCGGTCCCGCGGCTGCACCCCTGGCGCGCCTTCGCAATCGCTATCGCTTCCGGTTCCTCATCAAAGCCAGCGAGCGCGTGACGCTGCGCAGCGCCTTGCTGGGAGTGCTGCGCGCGGGCTGCGACCGCCGTGTGCGACTGATTGTCGATATCGATCCGCAAAACATGCTCTGATGCGGCGCGCGGCTAGTCGATCGTCAGCGCCCAGGGCGTGACCTGCTCAAGATGCTCGAAGGCTTTCATCTTCTGGCCGCTCGCGATCGCCATGGCGCCCACGACCATGTGCCAGAGCGCCTTGTGCGTAATAACGGCGACGCAGCGGATCCGGTTGCGGTGCTGGCTGTTCCACTGCACGAAGCGCGCTCGCGCGTCCCCGTCGTAACCGTGCATGGTGCGGCAATCGACGGTCAGCACGACCTTGTCCGAGGCGGAATGGATCGCGCTCGTGGCGCGCTTCAGCTCGGCCTCGAGCGCTGCCAGCGTGAGGTGCTCGTGCAACGTAATGAGCACGCCTTTGGGCAAACGAGAAGAGATCGGTTCACGCGTTGAACCGGAGCCTTGCTGCGAGGCGGGCTTGCGCAGCGAGGCCGGAGCGCGCGCCGCCGCAGGCTCGTTCCCTGCCGCTGGTTCTCGGCCGGAGCCTGCAACCCGTACGGAAGGCGGTTGCCACGACATCAAACCAGCTATCTCACGACTGTGGTCAGAACACCACGAATTAGCAGTGCAACGCCGCGCATTTTCCCCGCGAAAAAGCCGCAAATAAACGACATGCATGGCAACCTGCGACAGCACCCAGCATCCAGCCGCCACCAGCACCCTCTCGCTCCCCTGCCGGGTTCGTGCAATAAGGCCTCCCGATGCGCCGTTTGCCCTGGTTCTTGCTCTCGTCGACTCTCCTTGGGACCCTGGCGTCCCCGGCAGCGGCGTTCGAGGGGCAGTGGCACCTTGGCGGAGGACTTGGTGGCGCGCACCTGTCGGGTGCAGAGCCGAGCCTGCTGCCGCTGGCGGGTGTGCATGGCGCCTATGGGCTGTCGGACATGTTCGATCTGCGCGCCGAGACCCTGTGGACGGCTCCGAAATCGACGGCCGGCAGCCGGGCTGTCAATGGCAGCGCCTTGTTCGGCGTGGCTTACAAGCTCGACGTGATTCAGTGGATCCCCTGGGTTGGAGGCTTTGTGGGTGCGCATTATCGCGGGGCCGAGCTGAGCCCAGACCTTGCGCGCGGCATTTCGCCCGGTGTTTCCCTGATGTTTGGACTTGACTACGCCTTCCGGCGCGACTGGGGGTTCGGGCTCGCCGTCGGACTTCACAGCTTGCCCCTGGACTCCGTCAGCGCTTCGTCTGCAATGCCGTACACCACCGGTCTGCTTCGGTTCGAGAAGCGCTGGGGCTGGTGATGCGGTCGCGCATCGGGGGGGGCCTCGCTCTACTGCTGCTCTGTGCCTGCGGTTCGGGGCGCGGGCTCGGATTGGGTTGTGGCGGCGCGGCGACGCAGCCGTCCGTCAGCCTGGGTTCCACGACGCCCAAGACAAACAGCCTACCGATCGCAGCACCGCCTCCCGCACTAAGGACCTCGCTCGCGCCGCTGCTGCGCACGGCGCGGTTCCTGGAGGCTCGGCAGCTGCTCGAGAAGCTGCCTCCAAGTCAGCGGCAGCATGTCGAGCTGCGGCTCGCCGAGGCCTGGGCGCGCGTGGCTGGCGGGGATTGTTCCGGGCTTGACGAGCTGGCGGCACGCGAGCGCGAGGTGCCCTGGGCTGAGGGGCTCCGTCGCCTCGCTCAGGCGCGCTGTCAACGCGCTCAGGTGGCGCGTGAGCGCTCGCTCAAAGTGGCGCCAGTCACGGGTGACGCTTGGCAGCGCGCGACCGCCCTCGCTGAGGCGGGAGACATCGCGGGCACCGAGGCTGCGCTGGCAACGCTGGCAAAGTCGGCGGACCCTGCGCGTCGGGCGAACTTGCGCGGTCTGGCGCGGTCGAGCGCGCGCGCGCAACACAGCGCGGGGGCCGACGCGTACGAGGAGGCCGCCTCTCTTGAGCCGAGCAAGGCGAGCGCCCATTGGTTCGATGCAGCGCGCCTGCGCACGCGCGCTGGGCAAGATCGCCAGGCCGCTGAGCTCTATGCGCGTGTCGATTCGCGCGGGGGTCGGCAGGCGGAAGAGGCGAGTTACCTCGGCGCACGTGCCTTGGCCGTGGGCGGCGAGGATAAGAGCGCGCTAACGGCCTATGAACGACATCTAGCGCGCTACCCGCGAGGGCCACGTGCGGACACCGCTCGCACTGATGTCGTGCTGCTCCATCTCTCGCTTGAGCATTGGGCGGTCGCGTTGCCAGGCCTTGAGCAGCAGGCTCAGCGCTCCTCGAGCGCAGCGATTCGCGCTCGCTGGGATGAACTGCGTGCCGTGGCGCTGCTCGGACTCACGCGGCAAGCTGAAGCGACGGCGCTGTTCAAGCAAATTGCCGCCGAGGTGCCCTTCTCTGCGCCTGCGGCCTTTGCTCGGCTGCGTCTCGCCGCCCTCGGTGAAGCCGCGCCTGCTTTGCCGACAGTGGCCCCTGCCACGCCGATGTCGCTCGATCTACCGCCCGAGCTCGGCAAGCTGCGCGACTGGGGCTACACCGAGCTGGCTGCCGAACGACTGAGCGCGCAACAAGGCAGTCTGCGTCGGAACAAGAGCGGCGACGCCCAGCGCCTCTGCGCGGCCTGGGAGCTGACGGAAACCGCGGATCGTCGCCTGGTGGTCTCGCGTGAGCTTGATCCGGGATTTGAGCTCTCGGTGCCCCTGGATGCCGCGTCGCGCTGGCGTTGGGATTGTCGCTACCCACGTCCCTATCCGGAGCTTGTCGCGCTTCAGAGTGACGTTCGCCAAATGCCACACGAGCTGCTCTACGCTGTGATGCGACAGGAGTCCTCGTTTCGTCCGCGCGTGTACTCGAAGGTGGGCGCCGTTGGCTTGCTTCAGCTGATGCCCTCGACGGCGAGTCGTATCGCCAGCGAGATTGGAGTTGCGCAGCCCGGGAGTCTCGAAGAACCCGAGGTCTCGCTGCAATTGGCGGCCGCGTATCTCGGGCGGCTGCATCAGGCCCTCGGTGGACATCTGGCGCTCGTGATCGCGGCGTACAATGCTGGACCGAATATCGTGCACCACTGGGCCCAGCAGCAGCATGCTCTGCCGCTCGATCTGTTTGTGGCGCGCATTGCCTACGCCGAGACGCGCAACTACGTCTACGGAGTGTTCTCCAACCTCTGGGTCTACCGCAGCCTGGCTGGGGACAGCAGCATCCCGACAGGATTCGAGCTGGCGCTTCCAAAGGAATTGCAGGATCCGTCCGGACTCTACTGACAAGCTCTCCGGCAGGCGTGGGCCTAGCGAGCTGTGGCAGGCCGATTTTTGTGCTGAATTCCGGCTTATTTCAGCCCAAACGCGCCGGCGATGCGGGTAGGGCGTGCGTCAACGCCGGGGGCCGAGTTACCCTAGCGTGACCATCGCTCGAGCCGGCGATGCCCGCTTGGCTCTTGTCGTTTGCTGACCAAGATGCTCCTTCGCCATCTCAATTGGTTATTTGGTTTTTGTGCCGTCGTGGGCACGTCCCCCGTTCGAGCCGAGACCATGCTCGACTGGGCCAAGGGGCGCGGCGCCGCGCCTGCTAACGAGTTTGAGGACGAGCCCGCTCTCCCCGAGGAAGTGTTGCGGCCGCGCGTCACCAAGAGCACGCGCACGCTGCTGATCGACTTGGGCTACGGCTGGCAATTCTGGCGTCCCGGCACGCAGCGTCTGCGCTCGGACGAGTTGCACGTGGACGGACTCTTTCGCACGGTCGCCGACACGTTCGAGCCAAAGGTTGGCAGCGTCGGGCATTCGTCCCGGTTCGTGCTGGGCGCCGGTTTCGGAGGTACCGCCGGACAGTCGCTCGGACTGCTTCACGGTGATCTGGGCACGGGCGCGTTGATTGCGCTCGACCATCACGGCAGCGGTGCGCTGGCTCGGGTGGCCGGCGGCGGCACGTTCATTTCTCATGGCGACCGGACGGTGGTGCTGAGCGGCATTGGGACGCCCCTCGGTGTGGTCTGGTCGACCCGGGCTCTGCGCCTCGAGCTCGGCGTTGCCCCCTGGCTCGGCTGGCTGGCGGTGACCTCCGACGGCGTCAATCGCGGCACGGGACCGCTGTATTTTGAGACCTTTGCGCGAGCGCAATGGCGACCCGCTTGGCTCGAGGTCGATCAATTGGTGGGTGGTCTCGGCACCCACGCGAGCTCGACGCGCCTGTCGACCTGCGCAGATCTGCGACCGGTGTTTCTCTGCGCCGAAGGCTTGTGGCTCAGCTTGACCGACGTGGTCAATGACGAGCAGGCCTCGTTTGGGCGCTTCGGGATCCGGATCGGTCTCGGTGATACCCAGCATCAGACCTCGTCCGAGCGGCCTGGTCTCGTGCGGCCTCGCTGAGCGCGCGGCGGCTGGGCGAGCTAGGCTCGGCCGCGATGTCGAAGGAACCGAGCCACATCGTGATCCGGGGGGCGCGTCACCACAATCTTCAGATTGATGAGCTGCGCTTGCCCAAGCTCTCGCTGACCGTGTTTACGGGCGTCAGCGGCTCGGGCAAATCCTCGCTGGCCTTTGATACGTTGTTTGCTGAGGGGCAGCGGCGTTACGTCGAGTCCCTGTCGAGCTACGCCCGCCAGTTCCTCGGTCAGCTCGAGAAACCGGCGGTCGAACACATCAGTGGGCTGAGCCCGACCATCGCGATCGAACAGAAGACCGCAGCCAGCAATCCGCGCTCAACGGTCGGCACCATCACCGAGGTTCAGGATTTTCTGCGCGTGCTGTTTGCGCGCCTGGGACGCCAGCACTGCACCGACTGTGGAGCGCCGGTCGAGGCCCTGTCGAGCGCGGAAATCATGGCCCGGCTCAAGCAGCTGAGCGGCAAACAGCTGCTGCTCGCTCCCCTGTTCGAGCAGCGCAAGGGGGAGCATCGTGACTTGCTCGAGTCCCTGCGTCAGCGCGGGTTCGTGCGCGTGCGGCTCGATGGCGAGGTGGTGCGGCTTGAGGGCTTGGTGGCTCTCGACAAGAAACGCAAACACCAGCTCGAGCTGGTGGTGGATCGGTTCTCGCCGAGCCGGGTGTCGCTGCAGCGCCTGACGGACTCGGTCGAGACGGCGCTGCGCGAGGGGCAGGGATTGCTGCTGGCGCAGAGCGCAACCGGGGGGGAGGCCTTGCGGCTGGGGCGCGCGCGCGCCTGCGCGCAGTGTCAGATCGCGTTCCCGGCGCTCACCCCTCAGCATTTCTCCTTCAATTCACCGCTTGGAATGTGCCCGGCCTGCAACGGTCTGGGGGTGCAAACCCAGCTTGATCCCAAGCTGCTGGTGCCCGACGATCGCCTCAGTCTGCGCCAAGGGGCGCTCGTGCCCTACGCCTCGGTGATGGCGCGCGGCAGTGGGATCTCATTTGGGATCTTCGACGCGCTGCGCAAGGAGCTCGGACTCGATTTGGACGCGCCTTGGCGCTCGCTGCCAAAGCGGCAACGTGAGCTCGTGCTCTACGGTACCAAGGACCGCCGCGTGGCGGTCAGCTGGGAAGGAACGCATGGTCGCGTCAGCTGGCCAATGCAGTTTGAAGGCGTGGTCAACCTGCTGATGCGCCGCTTCCGCGAGACCAAGAGCGAGGAGATGCGTCGCCACTACGCCTCCTTCATGGGAGAATCCCCTTGTCCGGACTGCGGCGGAGCGCGGCTGTCGCCGATCGCGCGCTCGGTCCGGCTTGCGACGCTCTCGCTCGATCGGCTCTCGGCCTTGCCCGTGGCCGAGGCCGCCAAGGCACTTGAACAGCTGGAGCTCACCGCGAGTGAGCGTCAGGTCGGCGGGGAGCTACTGCGAGAGGTCGTTTCTCGCCTGGAATTCCTCGATTCCGTCGGTCTTGGCTACCTGTCGCTGGAGCGCTCCGGCGCGACCCTGTCGGGCGGTGAAGCGCAGCGCATCCGCCTGGCGGCGCAGCTCGGGAGCGAGCTGTCCGGAGTCCTCTACGTGCTCGATGAACCGTCGATCGGACTTCACCCGCGTGACACCCAGCGGCTGGTTGAGACGCTCGAGCGGCTGCGGGACTCCGGCAACACCGTGATCGTCGTCGAGCATGAGCGCGGCACGATCGAGGCCGCCGATCACATCGTCGATTTTGGTCCGGGTGCGGGGCGCGCTGGTGGTGCTGTGGTGTTCGAGGGAACGCCGCGTCAGCTGCTCACCGCCGACACGCTCACGGGGGGCTACCTCTCGGGTCGCCTCGTGGTGGCCGAGCCGCGCGAACGCCGCGCCGGCAAGGGTGAGCTGCTTTTGCTTGGGGCCAGTGAGAACAACCTCAAGGAGCTGGACGTCGCGTTTCCGCTCGGCACCCTGACGGCCGTGACCGGCGTGTCGGGCGCTGGCAAGAGCAGTCTGGTGTCCGAGATCCTGCAGCCGGAGCTGTCGCGCCGTCTACACAACGCTCAGGGGCGCGTGGGCAGTTTTCGCAGCCTGCAGGGCGCAGACGCGATCGACAAAGTGGTGCTCGTGGACCAATCCCCGATCGGTCGCACCCCGCGCTCGAACCCCGCCACCTACACCAAAGCCTTCGACGAGATCCGCCAGCTCTTTGCCCAGACGCCGGACGCGCGCGCGCTTGGTTACGGTCCGGGGCGCTTCAGCTTCAACGTTGCCGACGGACGCTGTGGCGCCTGTGAGGGCGATGGGGTCAAGCGCGTCGAGATGCATTTTCTCTCGGACGTGTTCGTGACCTGCGAGATCTGCGCGGGGCGTCGTTACGACGAGGCGACGCTGGCGGTGAAATACCGCGAGCGCAGCATCGCGGATGTGCTCGAGACGAGCGTCGATGACGCGCTTGAGCTGTTTGCGGCGTTTCCCTCGCTGGTGGCGACCCTCAAGACGTTGGCGGACGTTGGCCTCGGCTACCTGCACCTCGGGCAGCCGGCTCCCACGCTGTCGGGCGGGGAAGCGCAGCGCGTCAAGCTGAGCCGCGAGCTGGCACGTCGCGACACCGGGCGCACGCTCTACGTCCTCGACGAGCCGACCACTGGGCTCCATTTCGACGACGTGGCCAAGCTGCTGCGCGTGCTCGGTCGGCTCGTTGACGCGGGCAACACCGTGATCGTCATTGAGCACGATCTCGACGTGATCGCCGCGGCTGATCACGTGATCGATCTCGGGCCCGAGGGTGGCTCAAGTGGGGGATATCTGGTGGTGGCCGGCACGCCCGAGCAGGTGGCGAGCTGCGAGGAGTCGCACACCGGGCGCGCGCTTCGCGCCCTGCAGCGACGGGGGCTCGGCGGCTCTCAGTACAAGCCCACGCGGTCCGCGCGCGGTCGCGTCAAAAAGGACGCGTAGGGTCGCGGCCCATCGCCGCCCCAGTGCGAGGCGAAGGCGTCGCGCAGCTCGAGCTCCGCGAGCTTGCCCCGCGGGGAAAATCCCCACTCGGCCTCTTGCGAGACGTCGTCGGGATCGGCGTAAAAACGCCAGAGGAACACGCCTGCGAACCATGGCTCGTCCTTCACGCCTGCCAACAGGGCGCGATAGGCCTGGGCCTGGGCCTGCTCGTCCACCACCACCTTGGCGAGGTGCTCGGGCCATTCCCAGGGGCGCAGCGCGGGATCGCGCCGACTCGAGTAACCAAACTCGGTAAACAGGATTGGTTTCTGCCAACGGCGCGCAAAGAGGGCGAGCTCATCGCGAACGCGCAGGGCTCCGCTCTGCAGCTCTTCAAAACTGGCGTTTTCGTGCTGTGCCAGCGGATAAAAGGCATTGAGCCCGATCACGTCAAATTGCCCCAGCAGGACCGTGTCATTGACGTCGTCCCAGTTAGCCGCGTACGTCAGGGGACCGCGATAAACCTTGCGGACCTGCTCGAGCAGCGGCGCAAAATCGGCTCCGCGTTCCGTCGTCAGAGCACGCCGCATCTCCACCCCAAAAGCCAGCATGTCGGCTTCGCCTTCGGCGGCGACCTTGGCCCAGGTGAGCACGAAGCGCTGATAGGCCTCGACCCAACGCTTCCAGCCTTCGTCGGTGCCTGGATCGATCAGGGCTCGCCATTCACCTGTCTCCACCCACAGGTGCGGCACGAGCAGCACGCGCAGCCCTTCGGCGTGCGCTTGAGCGATGGCATGCAGCAGCGCTTGGCGGTTCTCGACGAAGGGCGCCTCGAAGCTGAGCGAGATCCCGGTCGGCTTGAGATCCCACACGCGGCCGAACGGCGTCAGGCTGACCCAGTTGCCGCCGAGTCGTCGGATCTCACCCATCGTGCGCGCGCAGGCCGGGCTGCCGTAGCCCCGCCCCGGGTGCAGCTGGTTCTCGATCGGGCCCACCGTGACTCCGCGAATCGCCTCGCTGGCGTGCGTGCTCCGCCAGGCGAAAGCCCCGCTCGGGTAGGGCTGCTCGGCGCTCGCTCTCGGCTCAGCCGCCGTAGCGCGAGCGACGGTCATCCCGACCGCCAACAGCGTTGCTAGCCCCAGGGTCACCAGCGGTCGCCTCGCTGGCCTGGGTCGGTGAGCCGTGGAACCAAGGTTTACGGACGGCTCAACCATAGAGCTCACGGCTCAGGGTTTCGAGCAGGGGCAGCGTGAGCTCGGCCAGGCGCGGCAGGACGCGCACGGCGCCCGCCGCGCGCAGAACGCTCGCGTCGTAGCTGTGGGCGATGGCTAGGCACGGGAGCCCAGCGGCGCGTGCCGACTCGATACCAGCGAGGGAGTCCTCAATCACCAAGCAGCGCTCGGTCAGCTGGGCATCGATGGCCCTGAGCGCCGCGAGTCCAAGCAGGTAGCCCTCGGGAGCGGGCTTGCAGGCCTGAGTGTCCTCAGCGGACACGATGAAGCTGACGGCCGCGCTGGCCTCGAGCACCTCCAGACCCAGCTCGATCTCCGGCCGCAGCGCGCCTGAGACGATGCCAAGTCGGGCCTCGGCGCTCAGCTCGCGCAGCACCCGGCCAGCCTCGGGGAAGCCCTTGAGGCTGCCGCGCGCGCGCTGCAGGTAACAGGGGCCCTTCTGAGCCACCAGCGACGCCACCGTCACGTCAGACGCGGCCAGCCCATGGTCAGTGAGGACCGCACGGAACGCTCCAACGTCGTCAAAACCCAGATAACGCTCCCAATATGCCGCCTCGGAGAGCTCAATCCCCAAGGGAGTGAGCACGTCCCGGAACGCGTCGAGGTGCACCTGCTCGTCGTCGACGAGGACCCCGTTGTAGTCGAAAAGGTAGGAGGTGAATCGCATCCGTGAACGCTCCTGGGCCAAAGGGCCGAGTGTCAGCGTCTTCGGCCAGCTGCCTGAAGACGGCACGCCATATTGCATTCCCTAGCCAGCCGTGCCAGCGTGCCCGACCCGGAGCGTCCCCGGTGGAGGTTTCTCTCGGCAAATGAGTAAAGGCGATCTTCTCGAAATGGAGGGCGTAATCCAGGACGCTCTCGGTGGCGGCCAGTACAACATTCGCGTCGACCAGGGTGGAGCCATCGTTCGGGCTCAGCTCAGCGGCAGAATGCGCCGGCACCACATTCGTGTGCTTCCTGGTGACCGCGTGCGTGTTGCGGTTTCCCCTTATGACCTTTCGCACGGATTGATTGTTTACCGCGGCAAGTAAATGCGCCGTTGGGCTCTTGCTGCCATCGTCGGTGGACTAGCGTCCGGTTGTCGGTGCTCCGCTCCTGACGAGCAGCCTAATCCGCCCCCGGCGGCGGCACCGATTGCGTCTCCCCGCGTACTGTTTGTTGCGGACGGGGGAGACGTTGCATCTTCCGGCAGTCCCCCCGCAGCCGCAGGCCCCGTGGCGCCTCCACCGTCCTCGGGCAACCGATGTCCGGCCGAGATGGTCGACGTGGAGGGGCGCTTCTGCGTCGATCGCTGGGAAGCCAGTCTCGAGGACGAGCGCGGACGAGCCTACTCGCCGTACTACTCGCCGCTCGCGAGCAAGGCGCGCAGCGCGCATGACGACTGGGCGACGCGGCACGCGACGATCGGGCCCGAGTCCGCACGTGCGATGGACGTGCCTGAGCTGCCGAGCTGGCAGTTACAAGCGAGGTCGGGGCCGCGCGCGAGCTCCAAGGCGGGCAAGCTGCCGAACGGCTACCTCGACGGCGAGACCGCCGAAGCCAGCTGTGAGCGAGCGGGCAAGCGACTCTGCACGGCGGCGGAATGGATCACCGCCTGCAAGGGTCAGCAGCGGCGCAAATTCCCCTACGGGGACCGCTACGTGCAGGGGATTTGCAACGTGTTTCGCGAGGCGCATCCCGCGGCCGAGCTGCATGGTGACGCCTCGATCGGCCACATGGATCCGCGCCTCAATCAGGTGCAGTGCGCCTCCGGACCGCTGCTGCGTCGCACGGGTGAGACGAGCGGCTGCAAGAGCCAGTGGGGCAACGACGCCATCTACGACATGGTCGGCAACCTCGACGAATGGGTCGCCGACAGCGTCAGCGCCTTCCAGGGCGGCTTTTTCTCGCGTAGCACGCGTGAAGGCTGCGAGTCCCGGGTGACCGCGCATCCTCGCCAATACGCCGACTACAGCCTCGGCATGCGCTGCTGCAAATAGCCGCGACGCCGCGCGACGCTAGTTCGCGCGGCGCAGCACGACCGTACGACCCTCGCCGATGTTCCAGCGTAGGGAGTACTCGTCGTCCATCTGGAGGTCCACCGGATCGCTCGTGCCGTCGGGGCGTTTGACCTCGAGACGCACCTTGTGCTCGCGCACCGAGGCGACCTCGAAGCGCCCCTCGCGAGGCTCCTCGGCGGGGATGGTCACCTTCATCTTGCCGGCAGCAAAGTCGAAGCGCGTGCCTCGCACCCAACCGGTTGCGGCCGCGAGCTGCTCGCTCGGCACGTTCTCGACGCTGTCACCCTGCCAGTGGCCCTCCAGTCGGCGCTCGACGGGGTGCCCGCAAGCTGACACCCCGAGTCCGAGAGCCATTAGGCCAAGCGTCCAAGTGTGGGGAGCAGTCAGGTGGCGAGACATGGGGACATGCTACCCACATGTAGGTCTATTGGTAAATTATTTGCTGGAGCGGTGTGGAACCGTTTCCTGGGCGCTTCCAGACCGTCCGGAACCGTCGCGGCGCCGTCGCGGCGCCGTCTCGGCGCCGCAAGGGGAGGCGCACCCCAGTTTCCGTCGCGATAGGCTTCGCGCTATTTCATTCCTCGGCTAGGCTGGCGTTCGCGCCGGCGCCCAAGGTTTATGCCCACCCTGAGCCTCCAAGACCTCCAGCGAATCGTGGCCCAGTCCTGGGACGAGGTACTGGATTGGCTCGTGCAGAAGCCGCGGATCTGCCGTCTGGCGCGCCCTGAGCAGCAGATCGTGTTTGAGCTCGCTCAGCGCCTGCGCGCCAGCATTCGCCGCGACTTCGCTGAGCCGCGCTGGGATCGACTCTTTTTCGATACCTCGTCGTACGTCGTCTCCGAGTCGACCTTGGTCGACAGTGCCGGACGTCGTCCGCCCATCTTGATCGACGCTCACCAGCTGTACGGCTTGGGACCAACTCCCAGGCGTGAACCCCTGGCGCCTGATATCGCGGTCGCCGTCCACGTGCTGCGCGCTGAGCACGAGCTGCTCGACATCGACGAAGATGGCCGTCCACGTCATCAAGCCTGGAGCCCGCGCAGCATGCGGGTGCAGGGGATCTTGCTCGAGGAGCGCGTGCGTGAGTTCGAACAGCTGAGCGAGCTGGCCTGTGCCGAAGGCTATCTGTTCGTCGTCTACTCGAACGAGGCTCGCCGCAAGACCGCCGTCGACAATCGGGACGTGGCCTCCTGGGCTGCGTGGAAAGAGGCCTCGCCCACGCTCTGGACCGCCTCGCGCCGCTTTCGCCCGCGCAACGCGCTGCGGCATTTGTCCCCCACGCGCTGAGCCTCGCGCGGCCCCGAGCGCAACGCGCGTGGTTCGCCGTGCGGTGACGTACGAGGGCTCAGCCGCCCGTGCTCTAGCGCCCGAGGCGAATGAGTCGAGTCTCGAACACGCCGACGCGGGAGGGTTCGCAGTGCAGGGCCTGGAGTCCCGCGCGCACGCAGGCTTCGACCCCGCCGCTAAGCGGCGGCGAGAACTGGAGCTCTGCGAGCGACCCTTCGCGCGACACGACGTAGCTGAGCGTGGTGGTCAGCGAAATATGCAGCTCGGCCTCAGCGGCGTGCTCTGCCGAAAAGCAGCGCTCTGCGAGCGCCACTACCTGAGTCTGAACTACGCCGCGCTGCACGTCTGAGGGCGTCTGCGCAAGCTCGCTGCCGTTGCCGTCGGCAACGCGCGCTTGCCCGTCTGTTGCGGGCTGACGTGACCGGATCGCAGCGGGCTTGCCCGCCTCGAGCGGCAGGCCGATGGCTGTGGCTACTTGGGCGTTCGGCGGGGTCGGAAAGAGCAACGCGTCGGACGCACTCGAGTCAAAGAGGCGCACGGCTGGGGCGCTCACGAGCGGGCCCTCGGTGCGGCCGGGACGACCGCGATGGCCCACCACGACGCGCCCCTCAGTCACCACCAGACGCACCTCGGAGCCCGGCTGACGGATGACCTCGAAACGAGTGCCATGCACCGCTACGCGCAGTTGCTCGACCTCTACGGCAAAGGTTTCCGGGGCGGACCGTGGCACCACCTGTGCAGTGACCGAGCCCTGCAGTAGCTCAAGCGTATAGTGCGGCGAGAGGCCCACCACCCTGGCGCGAGTGCCAGCGGTGAGCGTGACCTCAGCCAGGCCGCGCGCGACAAAGCTGCGCGCAGCGGGGCCCGCCTCAAGCAGCGAACCGAGCTCGCTCGGCAGTGATAGAGCGGCCTCAGCAGCTGGCGTGGAGGGCGAGCCCAGACGCACCGAAGCGCCGCGACCGGTGCCGAACCAGAGCGCGCCAGCGGCCGCCGCGACCGCCGCGAGCGAGACGGCCCAGCGCGTGAGCGAATGCCGCCCCGGCATTTCCGCGCGTGATTGCTGGACTTCACGCGCAATGCGCGCAGACAGCTTGGCATCCACGTGCGACCAGCGCAGCTCGGGCGCGGGCTCACTCCGCTTAAGCTCGACCAGCTCGTCCAGCGGGTCCTGAGGGTGACGCGGGTCAGTCATGGCTGGGCCTTGCTGGTGGGGCTCACCACCTGGTCCGCAGCACCCGTGTGGCGCGGCTCGTACGCACCACGCGGGTGCACGCCCGAACCGACCGTTTCCCTCGACTGAGCCGCGCTGAGCGTTTCGCTTGGCGGAGTGAGGCTGTCGGTGAGTGACGCGAGCAGCGGACGAAGGGAGGGCTCCTCGGCGAGCATGGCGGTGAGCTCACGCCGTGCGTAGAACAGGCGCGTGCGCACCGTGAGCACCGGAGCCCCAACGATTCGCGCGATATCTGTCGGCGCGAGGCCCTCGAGTTCGTGCAACACGAAGACCGTGCGCTTCTTTTCGGTGAGGCGCTCAAGCAGCCTCTGCAGCGCCTTGAGTCGGCTGCGGCGGTCAGTCAGCTCATCCGGGAGAGCTTCCACATCGCGTGGCTCATCAACCGCGTAGTCTTCCGGTGCAAGCCGCGGACGACACCGTTCCGCACGCCGCGCCATCAACACCACATTGACGGTGATGCGGTAGATCCAGGTGCTCAGTCGACTCTGACCGCGAAAGCTGGGCAGGCTACGGAACACCTGCACGAAGGCCTCTTGCACGAGGTCTTCGAGCGCGGCCTGATCAACGCGTGCACGCGAACCGAGCATGCGCGCAGTGAGACGCGCTACATCTTCCCGATGACGTCGATAGAGCTGATCAAACGCCGATAGCTCGCCGGCCTGCACCCGCTCGACGAGTTCATCGTCGCTGGGAGGCTCAGCGTTGGGCGAGTGAGGGCGATTCATCAGCACTTCCGGAACCAGGTGCAGGGTCGCCCCTGTCGCCGCGGTCCCCTCAGGATGCGCGTCCTCCTCTTGCTTTTCAGCGCCACGTCGGTTCAATGACAAATCGATGGGCCGTTCTGCTTTTGGGGGCCGCGCCGACGAAGCGGAGCGTTCCCCACAGTGTCTCAGAACAGTGCGCGCAGCTCGACCGCGGGCAGCTTGCGCTGCTCGAGGATGCGGTTGACGGCGCGCAGAACACGGGACTTGGCGGGACCCGAGACGGACTTGCCAACCGAGGCTGCGGTGATGAGCGCGGGGCTCACATAGCGGCCCGTGTGGAGCTTCTTCTTCTCTACGGTCGCGGGGGTCTTTTTCCCAGCGAGCGACTTGATGCGAGCGGTCACCGCGATAAATTCGCGATCCTCGCGGGTCAGCCTCTCAAGCTGCTGCGACGCGGCGATGAGCCGACGGGGGTCAATCTTGCTTTCCTCGAGGAATTTCGCGAACTTTGTGGACATGGCCGTCTCCGAAGGAGGCTTACCATAGCACGCAACCGTCCTCTGGCTAGGTGACCCCTGCACGGGCGCCGGCGGTGAGAGGCAACCGGGGGCAGTTTGTGCGCGTTTGTCGGACATTCTTCTGGCGGCCAACAGTCCGAGCGCCTGGCGATTCCCTGGCTGCCCTCAACGTCCGCGCCTAGGCGAGCCGCCGCCACGCCTCGGGCTGCCGGCTTGAGCGCTTAGGCGTGGAGTCTGAGTGAGGGACTCTGGCAGACTGCGGGGATGACGGATCTCGATCATCGAGCCCTCGATGCTGCTGCGGAGCTCGTCCTCCGGCAGATTGGTGAACCGCCGACGGTTGGGCTCGTGCTTGGCTCGGGCCTTGGTGCCTTCGCGGAGCGCCTGAGTCATCCCGTGTCGCTGCCGAGCGGCGAGATCCCCGCGATGCCGGTTTCCCGCGTGCCCGGGCATGCTGGGCGGCTGGTGGTGGGAGGCCTCGCCGGCGCGCGGGTGGCGTGCCTTCAAGGCCGCGTCCATCTCTACGAGGGGCATGGCGCCGAGCGCGTCGTGTTTGGTGCTCGCCTGCTCGAGCGTATTGGTTGTCGCGTCGTGGTGCTCACCAATGCCGCCGGCGGGGTGTCTCCAGCACTCACGCCTGGTTCGCTCATGCTGATCACCGATCACCTCAACCTCACGGGCCACAATCCCCTCGTCGGTTGGTACGAGGACACTCCGCGCTTCGTCGATCTCTCGAACGCCTACGATGCCGAGCTCTGCGCCGAGGCGAGAGCCGCATCCGTCGATGTAGGCGTCGTGCTCGCTGAGGGGATCTACGCGGGTTTGCTCGGTCCGAGCTACGAGACCAAGGCGGAGGTGAGGTCGCTTGGTCGTCTTGGAGCCGACGCGGTCGGCATGAGCACGGTACTTGAGACCATCGCGCTCGTGGATGCGGGGGCGCGAGTCTGCGCCATCAGCTGCATCACCAACGCAGCTGCCGGTGTGCCAGGCGCGGTGCTCGACCACGAGCATGTGCAGTCTGTCGCTGCGGGGGCCCGTGACCACCTCGCCCGTCTCGTCGAACGTCTCGTCGAACGTCTCGTCGCGCAGCTCGGAGAAAGCCCGAAGGTTGACTGATTCCAGCCCGCAAACGCGCTAGGCTCTTGCGTGACAATGCAACCTCAAGCCCTGCTCGATCTGGCTCGCGACGCGCGTGAGCGGGCCTACGCCCCGTACTCAAAGTTCCGCGTTGGAGCGGCGGTCCTGTCCGAGTCGGGTCGGATCTATGTCGGTTGCAACGTCGAGAACGCGACTTACGGCGCCACGATCTGCGCTGAGCGCTCGGCGGTCTGCGTCATGGTGGCCGCTGGCGAAACCAAGCTGCAGGGTGTTGCTGTCTTTAGCGATGCCGAGCCGCCGGCGACGCCCTGCGGGATCTGTCGTCAGGTCTTGGCAGAGTTCGCCGAGGATGCCTGGGTGATCGTGGGCACGCCGCGCCGCAGTCAGCGCTTCTCCTTGGCGGCGCTGCTGCCGGAGCGGTTCGCACTCGCGTCGGCGGAGCAGAAGTGACCGACGAGGAGGGGTCTTCGGTGCTGCGCATCTTGCCCGGGCGTCCGCCTGAGTTGCTCGTCTACGATCGTCCCTCGCCCTGTCCGTACCTCGGTGGGCGTCCCGCCAGGCTCCCGCTGCGAATGCCGGCGCGGCTCCTGCGCACCGATGAGCTCGACGAGCGCCTGGCCTCGGGTGACCGTAGACAGGGGCCCGTGCTCTATCGCACGAGCTGTTCCGGTTGCGATGCGTGCGTCCCGATGCGGATCGACGTGACGAGCTACGTGGAAAGCAAGACTCAACGTCGTATCTTGCACAAGGGTGACCGCCTACTTGCGCTCACGATCGGTCCACCGACGGCCGACGAGCAGCGCGTTGAGCTGTACAACAAGCACAAGCGTCTGCGCGGCCTTGGCACTCCCGGCGATTGCATCGATCTGGACGGCTATCGTTCGTTTCTGGTCGATACCTGCTGCGAGACCTTCGAGATGCGGTACCACCTCGACGGAATCTTGGTGGCGCTCGCCGTGGTCGACCGCGGGAGTCAGTCCCTGTCGGCGGTCTATTGCCACTACGAGCCCGAGCTCCCGCACCTGAGCCTCGGTACCTATTCGATTCTCAAGCAGATCGAGCTCTGTCGCATGCTCGGCATGAAGTACCTGTACCTCGGGCTTTACGTGGTGGGCTCTGGCGCAATGGCCTACAAGGCCCGCTTCACGCCGCATCAACAGCTTCGCGACAACCGCTGGGTTGAGGTGGCCAAGCTCACGCAACCACTGCGGCCCTGCGTTAGCGCTCAGAAGTGAGCCTGCGGGTCGCAGCGAGCCCTAGCCGGGGGACCCGCAGCTGCGCGGCGCTGGGCGACTAGGTCCCACAAAACGCGTGAGGTCCGGCGCGCTTGCCCCGGACCTCATGGTTAGCTCGGTTACACCCTATTCGGTCGAAAAGGGGCGCTCTTCGACGGAGTCGACCTGCGCGAGTGCCGCCGCCAGGGCGTCCTTGAGCCGCTCGAGATTGCCGCGATCGGCCGTCCACTTGTCTCGGGCAGTCTGGAGGCGTGCCTGCTCAGCAGCCAGGGAGGCCTGCGTCTGCTGCAGCTGCTCACGATTGTGCTCGAGGTCAGTGTCGAGCTCCGCGATGCGAGTGTTGCGGGCTTCCACCGTCGTGCGGGCCTCGTCGCGTTCGTGCGTTCGCTCGGCGAGCGATGTGTCGCGTTCGCGCGTTCGCTCGGCGAGCGATGTATCGAGGGTCGCGATGGTGGACTCGCGGTCGGTGATAGTGCCCAGCGCCTGGTCGCGCTCGCGCGTGCGATCCGTCAATTCGCGCTCAACGTAGTCGACGCGGGACTCGAGCTCGCGACCGTTTTCCTGGGCTTGATCGCGCTCTTGGGTGCGAGTGCGCAGGTCTTGATCCAGGTTCGCAATGCGGGAGTTCCGCTCCTCGATGGTGTGGCGCGCCTCATCGCGTTCGCCAGTGCGCTCGCTGAGCTGCTGGTCGCGATCGGCCAAGGAGGCCTCGTGGGCCTGCAGGGCGGTGCGTGCCTCGTCGCGCTCCTCGGTGCGCTCGCCCAGTTGGTCCAGCAGTCCGGAGATCCGAACGTCGCGTTCGGCCTCGCTGGCCTCCCGCTCAGACTTGGCCACCGCAAGGGCCTCAGTCTTGTCGCTGCTGGCTACCGCGAGCAGGCGCGTTTCGAGGGAAGCGAGGGTCTGCTGCTTGTCCTGCGCCGCTGCCTGCGTGGCCGCTTGCAGTGCCTGTTGCTTGTGTTGCTCACCGGCAGCGCGCGCCTCGGAGACCGCCTTGTCGAGCGCGTCGCGGCCCGCCTGCTCGGAGGCGGCGACGTTGGCAAGCCCGGTCTGACGTGCCGCTTCCAGCGCTGCGGCCTGGTCCTGGCGCAGGCTCTGGAGTTGACTCTCATGGCTGGCGGCCAGGGTGTTGCGGGTTTCCTCCGCCTGCATCAGCTGAGTGCTGTGCTGCTGGCGGACCTGCTCGAGCTCCTGGTTTTTCTCGTCGAGGTGCGTTGCGAGCTTCTCGGATTTGCGCTTGAAGTCTTCCGCTCGCTTGCTGGCCGCGTCCTTGTCGTTGCGGTTGGCGTCGGCGAGTTTCTGTGAGTCCGTCAGAGCGCGTGAGGTCTCGTCGACCTTGTCGGTGAGATCGGCCTTTTCGCGCTCGAGGGCGAGCTGGCTATCTTTGAGTTGAAGGACCTCTTTGTCCTTCTGGGTGAGCCGATCGCGGAGCTCCAGCAGCTCCTTGTCCTTCTTGTTGAGCTGCTCACGCAGATCGAGAAACTCGCGGGCCGTGGGGGCGCCGCTGGGCTTGCCGGAGCTCGCCGCACGAAGCTTCAGATCGTCGATCTCACGCCCGAGTCGCGCGATCTGGGTCTTCTGGGTGTTCTCGCGTTCGCCACTCTCGGACTCGAGCTGCGCGGCGCGGTCATTGGCGCTCGTCAGCTGACCCGTCAACTGCTCGAGACGACCTCGCGTTCGCTCGAGCTCCTCGTAGAGCGCGCCGGACGGAGCCGTGGCGGCAGTTGGCGCGGAGGGCTCGGGTGGGGGGAGCGCCTCCTCAGCAACGGGAGCCGCCGCCGCTTCGGGTGAGTTGGGGCCGCGTGAGGGGCGTGGTGGGGGCCCGCTTCTCGGGTGCTCTTCGGGTGCGGCCGGCGGCGGATCAGGCAACGAATTGCGCGTGGGGGATTCTTCGATCAGCGAGTCGAAGGCCGCATCGGCAAAATCGGACACTTCGTCGGCCATCTCGACCGGGGCCATCTCGAGCTCATCGAGCTCGTCGCCGACTTCAGCGATCTCCACTTCGTCGTCGATCAGGATCTCGTCCTCCTCGATCGGAGCACTCGCGTGACCTAGCGGAATGACGGCCTGGATGCGCGCCAGCAGCTCGGCGATGGAGATCGGCTTTTTGACGTAGTCATTGGCGCGGGTGCGCGGGAGTCTGCGGTGCTGCTCGAAGGTCGCCTCGGTCGAGTCGGTGCTCGTGATGACGATCGGGACGGTCTCAAGCGCCGGATCTCGCTTGATGCGATTGCACACCGAGAACCCATTCATCTTCGGGAGCTCGATGGCGAGCACGATGAGGTCCGGCCGCGACGACGCCGCTGCCTGGAGCCCAAGGTTGGCGTCATCGACGATGGTGGTCTCACAGCCGAGTGCGGTAAGCGCACTGTCGAGCTCTGCGGCAAACTGGGAATCACTCTCGAAGACGAGGACTTTGGTCATGCGGGGATCCGGAGCAGGGGGGGCGCGGTAACGCGCCGAACACAAGCGGGGAAGCAACGATATCGGACCCGCTGGAGCTGGGTCAAACTCGTGTGACTCCGCTGTTCTGATCGGCCCGTGGGACTAGGCCTCCTGGGGCTTGCCCCGGCGCGCCTTCTCAACCAGCCCACTCGTTCCCGAGCGTTTTGCCAATACCTCGACGAGCGCGCGGAAGGGCACGTCTCGCAGCAGCATGCCGACCATCAAGTGATAGACGAGGTCTGCGGCTTCCTCAGCCACCCGCTGGTCGGACTCGCTCGCGAGAGCCTGAGCCACCTCGCCCGCCTCCTCGACGAGCTTTTCCCCAATTCTGCCGACCCCGGCATCGAGCAGCTTGCGGGTGTAGCTACGCGCGTCCGGGTCCGCGCGTCGGCGTGCCAGCACGCGCTCGAGCTCGACCAGCTCTGGGGCGATTCCCTGATCCGGCGAGCTCTGGGGGACCAGGCTATCGAGTCGTCCGCGCGACTGTGGACCCTCCACGAGAAAGACCAGACCTCCGCCGTCTCTGGAGCGCGCCAGGTGGCGAAGCAGCAGCCGCTGGGGGAGGCCCTGCAGCTCGAGCGTGAGCTCCCCGGACGCGAGCGCCTCGGCGGGCGACTCCTTCGGGAGTGAACCCAGCCACAGGATCTCCCCCGTTAGGGCATCTTGAACGACAGCGGTGATGAGCTCGGACGTAGCGGGAACCACGCGGCCAAGACTGTCCCCGCCTTCGACCAAGCGCCAGTCCTGCTCCGTGAGGCTGAAGCGGTCCCGACGTCCGCGCGAGAGCTTCCAACCGGGCGGCCAAGCCGACGTCCGCGCGAGAGCTTCCAACCGGGCGGCCAAGCCGACCTCCACTCGACAACCCCCGAACGCACAAAACGAAAAAGCACGCGAGTGGTTCGCGTGCTGTAGGCCAGCTCAAGGGCTGGGGGTAGTTAGTGTCGGCGCCGCGCGGTGCAAGGGCGTGGGGGAAGCGAGGCCTTGGGGAAGACCCCACTCGTATATAGTTCCCCACGAGCGGGATGGGCGGTTGGGTGCGGCACCTTGCGTGCAGGGCCGTACGACGCCGACAGCGGACACTTAGTCACGTTTCACCTGAGTCGTCACGCTCGAAATGATCCCTGGTGTACGATTTTCATTAAAGCGGCCAGCTGGGCCTTCGTCGAATGCACTCTAAATTCAATGGACACTGTAAGAACCATAAAGTCACGGCTGACGCGTCGGTCAGCTGCATGGCTGTCCAGATGCACACCCCTCTTTGACCCTCCCGGGCCGGATGGCGCTGAGGAGTCGACCCGACGGGGCTCCGTCCCGCCGGTGGGAGTAAAAGCTGGACGGGTTGGCATGGGTGCAGACCGCCAAGTCATCCAGCGACTCTGGCCGCAGTCCGCTCTCGACCAGCTGGGCGGTCACGAGCGCAGCCAGGTTGCCGTGCGGCTTTGGTCCGAGGTCCCGACGGATCCCTCCGACTCCAGGCGCGGAGGCCTCGAGCTCGTCGGCCACCGACTCCGAGATCTCGAAGGCCTCGACCCGGATGTGCGGCCCGATTGCGGCGAGCATATCGCCGGGCACGCTACCGAGACCACAAAGCGCCTCGACGGCGGCGACCGAGATCCGTCCCGCCACGCCGCGCCAACCAGCATGGACGGCGGCCACCGTGCCCGTCTTCGGATCCGCCAACAGCAGAGGTACGCAGTCCGCGGTTCTAACGCAGCAGGCCAGGGCTCCGGAGATTGCAACCAATCCATCGGCCTTTTGACCGGCAAGCGAGCCGCGACGGGTGTCTGGGGAGAGGGTGAGGAGCCTGGTGCCATGAACCTGAGTGACCAGCAGCAGGGCGTCGGGTGAAACCGAGAGCGCCCTGGCGATGCGAGTCAGGTTTTCTTCAACGTTTTCAGGCGAGTCGCCGCCTGCTGGCGAGGTGTTGAGGCTGTCAAAGGGGGCGGTTGAGACCCCGCCGAGGCGGGTGAAAAAGCCGTGGCGAAAGCCGGCGGCTCGGAGGAGGGGACTTTCGAGGGAGGAGGGATGGGTCATAAGTGCTCGAGCCGGGGGCCTCGCTGCCCCGAGCCTAAAGTGGTATGGGGGCCAGGCATGCGACCGAAGGATCCGTTCATCGGCCGAGAGATCCTCGACGGTCAGTTCCAGATCGTTCAGAAAATTGGGACCGGCGGCATGGGGAGCGTTTACCGCGCTGCCCAGCCTGCCATGAACCGCATGGTGGCGATCAAGATCCTCCACCCCAAGCTGACGGGGAGAAAGGACCTAGCCTCACGGTTCCGGCGCGAGGCGCGGGCAATGAGCCAGCTGACGCACCCGAACACCGCAAAGGTGTTCATGTACGGCGAGCTCGAGGATGGGTCGCTCTACATCGTCATGGAATTGCTCGAGGGGAGGAATCTCAATCAGGCGATCCGACGTGACGGGCCCATCCCCGCCGACCGCGCCGTGCCGATCCTTGCCCAGGTTTGCGGGGCGCTTCAGGAAGCCCATGACATGGGCATCGTTCATCGGGACCTCAAGCCGGAGAACATCTTTCTCTGCAAGCAGGGAGGGCTGACGGACTACCCGAAGGTGCTCGATTTTGGGCTCGCCAAGGTCACCGAGCAGCAGATGCGTCCGGGCTCACTGATTCTCACGCAAGAGGGGATGGTCTTTGGGACACCCGAGTTCATGTCGCCAGAACAAGCGCAGGGGCGCACGCTGGACGCGCGAAGCGACATCTATTCCTTGGCGGTCATTCTCTTTGAAGCGCTGACTGGAAAGCTGCCGTTCGACGCGGCCGTGCCGATGGAGTTCATCCAACGGCATGTCATGGACGCGCCGCTGCATCTCAACGATCGAGCGCCTGAGCGAGGTCTACCGCTCGAGCTCGACGCGGTGATCGCGCGCGCTCTGGCAAAAAAGCCCGAAGATCGTTGGCAGACGGCCAACGAGTTCGCTCGCGCGCTTGAAGCCTCGTTGGTTGCGCCTCCGCCCGCAACGCCCGCGGTCATTCCCGTTTGGCCGGGTGCCGGCTCAGCCGCGGGCGTCGTCCAAGCGCCCACGCGGCGCCCTGTGCCGGTGGTGCTCTTACTGGCCGTTGCTGCCCTGTTTTTGGTTGTGGGCATCGCGGTAACGTTCGTCGTGATGCGCTGGCTGTCACGATGACGCTGTCGCTCTGGGAGCTCGGGGAATCGTGAAAGCTGCCCGAATCTGGGTCATTTTCAAGCGACTCATCAAGCTGACGCTCTGGGTCGGACTCTTTGGAACTCTGGCGGGTCTCGTCGCCCTCTGGGCGGTCTGGACGCACTTCGAGTCGGGTCTGCCCGACGTCGAGCAGCTGCGCACCGCCTATCGTCCGCCGCAGGTCACGCGCATCCTGGCGCGCGATGGTTCCGAGCTCGCGCAGATCTACACCGAGCGACGCACGGTGATCCCAGTCGCAGGACTACCCGCCCACGTCAAGGTGGCCTTTTTGGCCGCCGAAGATGCTCATTTTTACGAGCATGAGGGCCTGAACTATTTCGGACTGGCGCGCGCGGTGCTCGTCAATCTGCGCGCGGGCAGGATGGTGCAAGGCGGCAGCACCATCACGCAGCAGGTCTGCAAAAACGTCCTGCTGGTTCCCGCGCGCACCCTCAAGCGCAAGGTTCAGGAGACAATGCTCGCTCAGCGTCTCGAGCGCACCCTGTCCAAGGACGACATCCTCGGGCTGTACCTAAACCATATCTACCTCGGTCACGGTCGCTACGGGATCGAGGAGGCCGCGCGTTTCTACTTTGGTAAAAAGGCCACTGAGCTCGACCTGCCGGAAGCGGCAACCCTCGCCGGCATCGTGGCCTCGCCCGAGCGCTACTCCCCGCGTCGTAACGCGCGCTTCGCGCTCGACCGCCGGCGCTTCGTGCTGCGCCAAATGGCGAACAAAGGTTTCGTATCTGCCGAGCAGGAGCAGGCCGCTGAGCAAGCCCCGCTACGGTTGGCGCCCGCACCCGAAGATGAGTCGGCTCTCGCTCCCGAGATGGTCGAGCATGCGCGGAGACTGCTCGAGAGCTCCGCGGGTGAGTCGTACCGGCACGGTGGCTACACCGTGCGCACCACGCTCGAGCCAGCGCTTCAGACCGCGGCGCGCCAGGCCGTACGCGACAACATCGAAGCCTACGCGCATCGCGCCAAACTCGAGGCCCCGTTTTCAAAAGGGCGCCGTCCCTTTGGGCCAGTCTTCGTCGGTGTGCCCCGCAGGTATCATGCCTACGTCGGCAAAGTGGTGGCGGTCGACGACGCCGCCGGGACGCTCGATCTGCAAGTCGGTACCGTGCTTGGGCGGCTCCGCCTGAGTCAGGAGACGCAGGCCAATCCCAAGCACCTCTCACCGAGTCAATTCGCCGAGCTCGATGCCACCCTGCGCGTGCAGCTCGAAGGCGAGCTGGAAACCCCCCATCCCGAGCTGCGTTTGGCGATTCATCCGCAGTCCGCGCTCGTGGCGATCGACGTGCGCACGCGGGATGTCGTGGCGCTGGTGGGAGGTCTCTCTGCGGTCACTGGCGGGCTTGATCGCGCGACGCGCTCGCGACGTCAGCCGGGCTCTTCGTTCAAGCCGTTCCTCTACTCCTACGCGCTGCACTCGCGTCGCTTTACGCCAGCGAGCGTGCTCGAGCTACCCCCCGACCCAAAGCATGGTCCGGAACCCCGCACGATGCGGGTGCGCGAAGCGATCACCAAGAGTGACAACGCGGCCGCCGGCAGGCTGCTCGAAGCCGTCGGCTCTGAGAACGTGGTGGGCTGGGCTCACGCCGCTGGCATCGACTCGCCTCTATCGCCGACGCCATCACTGGCGCTCGGTGCCTACGAAGTCACGCCGCTTGAGCTCACCAATGCGTACGTCACTTTCGCTAGCGGAGGGGTCTTCTCTCCTCCGCGTTTGATCACTCAGATGACGGGCCCCGGCGGGCGGGAACTCGAGCTTGCTCCCGCGCCGCTCCCGCGTCGTGTGATGACCGAAGAGGAAGCGTATCTGACCACGAGCTTGATGCGCAGCGTCGTCGAGTCGGGGACCGCGATGGCGGCCAGGCGTCTCGGTCGCCCTGTGGTCGGCAAGACGGGAACCACCAACTCCGCCAAGGACGTTTGGTTCGTCGGCTATTGCCCCGAGCTCGTCGTCGGCGTTTGGGTGGGCTACGACGACCCCCTGTCGCTAGGAGCTAACGACACGGGCGGTTCGACGGCGCTGCCCGCGTTCATCGCGTTCATGAAGGCGGCTCTCGGCTCGCAACCTGCCACGGCCTTTCCGCGCCCGGCCGGGATTCAGCTCGAGCGCATCGATCCGAAAACTGGGCTGCTCGCGGAGGAGGGGCAAGTCGACGCGATTGAGGAGGAATTCCTTGCGGGCACGGCGCCCGTCGAGCGCGCCGCTCCGGTTCCCGATGCTGACGCGGGCCTACCGCCGGACTCCGGGGCGCCGGCTGTAGCCCCCGAGGCCTCGGCTGCGGAGGGTCCGCCACCGGCGCACCCGCCCGCTGAGTTACCCGCGGAGTAAAGCGATTGTCGAGTGGGTTCTACGTTGAAACGTTTGCTTGGCCGGTGCAGAACTGTGCCGGAGAGGTTGAGTCATGAAGCAGGTCTTGCGGAGTTGCGTTGGGCTACTGATCCTGAGCGTGCTGGGCTGCCAATCACACGAGCAGAAGCCCAGCAAAGAGACGGGTGCGGCAGGAGCAAGCTCACAGGCCAAGCCTGAGTCCAAGTTCGCTCGCGCGCTTGAAGCCGCCGCGCATTCCGCCGGCGCCTCAGCAAACGGCGCCAAGGCGGGGCCACCCGCGGACGGCGTGCTCGAGCCCGCGCGCGCGGATGCAGAGGCGCCTCGGGGCAAGGCTCCCAGCGTCAAGCTCGGCGGAGCGGGGACCGAACCCCGACGGCGACTCGCGACGCCAGCGACCCTCAGCCGCGGCAAGTATCAGCTCGAGGTGACTCTCGACGCCGGCGGTGGACAGGGGCTTCCTCCCATTACCGTCAATTTCGATTTGGTGCCGGACAGTGCGGACAAAGCTGACACTGACTCGCAGGCATTGCGCGCCAAGATCACGTCAACGAAGGTGGGGGCCACTGGGATCCCGCCCGAGTTCGAGCGCCAGCTCGCCACCCTAAAGGGGAGCACGGTCGCGTTTCGGCGCGCCAAAGATGGCGGCGCGTTTGGCTTTGCCACAGAGCTTGGCAAGGGCAGCTCGGCTGAGCTTCGCGATTTGCTCGAGGCCGTCGCCGAGGGTCTGCAGGCGGCCCAGCTCCCGGCTCCGAGCGAAGAGCTGGGCATTGGCGCATTCTGGATGGTGACCTCGCGCGAAACGATGGCGGGCTTTGATGTCGTCACCTACAGCATGGTCAAGGTCAAGACTCTCGACGATAAGCAGTGCACGCTCGACGTCGACGCTCGTCGCTACGTGGTGGGCCACAATCTGCCCGCGGGCATGACTGCGGGAGGTCCGCCGATTCAAATCCAAGAGGTGTCCTCCGCCGGAAAGTCGTCACTCTTGTTTGGCGTTGGCAAGGGGCTCGCCAGTGAAGTGGTGACTGAGCAAGCGATGCGCTTGGCCGTCAACGCGGGCCCAGGCCAGCAGCCACGCGTCTTGCCGGTGGGCGGTCGTTACCGGCTCACTGCGGTTCGCTAGCGGCCTTTGGCGCAGGAGTCGTCAACGCGAGTCCTGCGCCAGCCAGCACCAGCGCGCCGCCCAGGCACGAAATCCAGGGCAGCTTCTCGCCAAATGCCAGCGTTCCCACCAGCGTCGCGATCAGCGGCTCGAGCAAGGTGAGCACGCTCGCGAGGTTGGCGGGGACCTTGGCGAGTCCGCGGAAAAACAGCCAGGCTCCCAGGAGTCCGGGCAGTAGGATGCCCGCGCCGAGCCAACCCCAAGCGTGCGGAGCGATCACAAATCCGCCTTTGGGAATGAACGGCGCGAGCACGAGCAGCGCGAACGGGAGGCGATACACGAGTGTCTGCGTGGCGCCGAGTCGCGACTGCAGTGAGCGACAGATGATCACGTTGAGCGCGTAAAACACGGCGCTCGCGGCGCCCAACGCCGCGCCGAGCCAAGCGGTCCCAGCGGCACTCTCCCAGGGTCGCAGCAGCAGCCACAGTCCGAGCAGCGCAATGATGACGGCCTGCCAACCGCGCTTCGGAAAACGCTCCTTGAGTAGCGGAGTCGCCAGCACGATGACGAGCAGGGGAGTGAGGTAGTGCGTCACGACGGCGACGGCCACCGTGGTGTGCTGCATCGCTGAGAAGAAGCACAGGTTGTTGACGCCGTCGACGAGTCCGCCGAGCACGATCAACACGATCAGTCGACGCTGGTCACCGCGTGGCCAGGGTGCACGCAGTGCCGACGGGAGGTAAAACACCATCACGGCGCCCATCGCGACGAAGACCTCGACGGCTGGGGCGATGGCCCCCGCTCGCTCAGCGTGACGCAGAAAGAGGCTCCAGGTTCCCCACAAGGAAGCAGCCAGCGCAACCGCTAGCTGGGCGCTGACAGGTGGCTTGTGGGGCAGCTGGCTGGACATCGGCGCGGCAGGTACCACCCGCTGCGTTCCTAGGCCAATCTGACATCTCCCTGGGAACTTTCGCTACCCCACCGGCGTCCTATCCCATGAGCGCTCTAAACCGGGCGAAAACAGCCCTAAGGCGAGGACCGCGATGGTCGCAGGTCACGCCCAAGGGTGTCGCGAACGGCCTCCGCCAGCTGGTGTCGAGCGCCCGTGGTCCATCGAGCGACAGGAGTCTCTGTTGAGGCTCTCAGCTGCAGCGCGCAGCTGCGCGATGATGCCAAGGGACAGCTCTGTCCAGAGTGCTGGGGGCGGACTCTGGAGGTTCCCCAATGCACACTTCGATCAATCACGACAAGCGCCCGACCCGTTCTTGCGCGCCGCAGCAGGCGCTCTACGCTTTCGCGCCGAGCAGTCCAGTTCCCACGCGTGAGCTTGAGACAGGGACTCCGGATGCCCTTGAGATCCTGGTTTTCTGGGGTGACACCGTGCTGCACGTGGTTCACCAAAATCCGGCGCGCGGTTTTACCGTAGGTGAGGGCGCTGCTGACGGTTCTCCCGCGGATTTTCTGATCCCGAGTGAGCGCCTGGGCTTCACGTTGCTGCCCGTCGTGTCGGTGGTGGCTGGCGAGGTGCGCTTGTGCGTTCCTGCTCGGGCGCAGGGCTACCTCGAGGACGCTGCCCGTGTTCGCACCTCTTGGGACGCGCTGCGCGGCTCAGCGGAGCCCGAGGTTCAGGTGCCCGGAGCCCGCTCGATCGCGTTGCCTTTGGGAGCTCGAGCGCGACTCGAGCTCGGACTGTTCACCGTGCAGATCGCCAGCGTGACGGCTGCCAAGGCGCCCAGGGCGGGCCTCGGCGAGTGGCTCGACCAGCGCGTCGGCTATGCGCTGCTCGGCTCGTTTGCGCTGGTGGGCGCGTTCCTCGGTGTCGTCGCCTACTACGTCCCACCGATCGGACTCGAGCCCGACGAAGGCGCGCGCGACGACCAGGTCCGGCTGATTCAGCAATACCTCGCTACGAGCGCTGAGCGCTCACGCGAGCTGGCTCACGACGATTCGCCAAACCAATCGAGCTCGCCGCAGGCAGGCCAGAGCGGTGCCCGGGCCCCGGGAGAGGACGGCAAGGCAGGCAGCGTCAACGTCCGGAACCGTTCTGGGCGCATGGCCGTCAAGGGGACGCCCGATGAGCCGAACCCCCATCTCTCCAGGGCGCAGGCCCTCGACGAGGCGCGGCATTTCGGGATCAACGACCTGCTGGGCTCGATGAATGCCCTCTCGGGCGCCACCCCGTTCAACGCGCTCGGGGACCTCACGGCGGTCGGGCGCGATCCCCTGAGCGCCATGGGAAACCTGTGGTCCGACGAGCTCGGTGAGGGGAGCGGCAGCGGAGGACTCGGCCTCACCGGGACGGGCTCGGGTGGCGGCTGCAAGGGCGCCAACTGCGGCGCAGGCTACGGCATTGACACCGTCGGCACCATGGGCGGCGGCCTGGGGACCTGCGATCCCAAGACCGGCCCCTGCACGGGCATGGGGCGCGGGACTGGTCACGGGATTGGTCACGGTCAGGGCTCGCACAAGACACGCGTTCCACAGATTCGAACGCCTAGCGTCGATGTCTCCGGACGCCTGCCGCCCGAGGTCATCCAGCGCATCGTGCGGCAGAACTACGGCCGCTTCCGGTTCTGTTACGAGAAAGGGCTGGCCGGCAACCCCTCGCTGGCCGGGCGGGTTGGGGTTCGGTTCGTGATCGGACGTGACGGGGCGGTGTCAAACGTGAGCGAGTCCGGGTCGGATCTGCAGAACTCAACCGTGAGCTCCTGCGTGATTCAGTCCTTCTACGGACTCAGCTTTCCGGCTCCCGAGGGCGGAATCGTCACGGTGTCCTACCCGATCCAGTTCCAGCCTGGGTGAGTTTAGGGCGGGCCAGTTGGCCTGACACACGAATGACGCGAAGGAATTGCCGACCACCTTCCAGTATTTATGGGGCTTGGCGGCAATTCTGCGCACCCTGGAAGCGTGAGGTTCGTTGCAGTGTGACGAACGGGTGACAACTGAATGACAGCATGCGGATTGGCCCTTTCTGCTTCGTGGGGACCGGGCTATAGGCCCGCGCAACTGCCAAGGAGCTGTCACCCAAATGTCACTTCAACGGATCATCAATTGGCTGCTCCCTCGCGAGGACCATTTCTTCACCTACCTCGAGCGCCAGGCCAATGTGGCCCGCCAGGCGGTGGCGGTCTTTGCGAAGGTGGGCGAGGAGAGCTCCGACTCCGATGCGATTCGCGTTGACGTCGATCGGCTCGAAAAAGAGGGCGACAAGATCGTTATGGACCTGCTCGAGGCGCTCTCAGCGACCTTCGTCACGCCCATTGACCGGGAAGACCTGCAGCGCCTCTCCAAGCGCCTCGATGACGTGCTCGATCTCGTCAACGTGACGGCTCGCTCGTTCGTCATCTTCGGGGTCAAGCGCCCCAGCCCCCCAATGCTCGAGCTCATTCGGCTCCTGCAGGAGGCGACCACAATCCTCGACGAGATCATGCCGTCGCTCGGCAAAAAACAGTACGACCCGCTCATCCGTGGCTGCCAGCGCATCCACGAACTCGAGAAGCAGGCGGACCGCACCTTCCGCGAAGAGCTCAGCCGGCTGTTTCACGATCCCTCGGTTGAGGCCAAGGACATCCTGCGTGCTCGCGAGGTGCTCGACCATCTCGAGACCGCCGTCGACCGCTGCGACCAGGTGGCCGAGGTGCTGACCAACGTCGCGGTGAAGCATGCTTGAGTTGTTGATCGCCGTCGTCGTGGCGGCCCTGGTGTTCGACTACATCAACGGCTTTCACGACGCGGCCAACGCGATTGCCACCTCGGTCTCGACCGGGGTGCTGCCCCTGCGCACCGCGGTGCTCATCGCGGCGCTGTTCAACTTCGCGGGCGCTCTGATCGGCACCGCGGTGGCCAAGACCATCGCGAGCGGCTTCACGAATCCTGCGCTCGTCACGCAGACCATGGTGCTCGCGGCGCTCCTCGGCGCCTGTATCTGGAACCTGATCACCTGGTGGTATGGCATTCCCTCCAGCTCGTCTCACGCACTGATCGGCGGACTCGCTGGCGCGGTCGTGGTTTGCAGCGGCTGGGGCGCGTTCAAGTGGCATGCCCTGTACCAGAAGGTGCTCATTCCGCTGGTCATGTCGCCTCTAATGGGCTTCGTCGTCGCGCTGGTGCTGATGATCGGGCTCCTCTGGATCGTGCGCCGGATGCGGTCGCAAACGGTCACCAAGTACTCGCGCCGCATGCAGTTGGTCTCGGCCTGCTTCATGGCGCTTTCACACGGCTCGAACGACGCGCAGAAGGTGATGGGTGTTATCACGATGGCCCTCGCCGGCTACGTCACCTCTCACCCCGTTAAGGCGCTGCCGCATTGGGCAGCCCCGCATGTCCACGGCAAAGTCGTGGATGTTCCCCAGTGGGTGATGCTGGCGTGCGCGACCGCGATCGCGTTCGGTACCATGGCGGGCGGCAAGCGCATCATCAAGACGATGGGCGCCAAGATCATCAAGCTCAGCCCCCTGCAGGGTTTTGCCGCTGAGACGAGCGGCGCCATCACGATCCTCACCGCCAGCGCCCTTGGTGTGCCGGTCTCGACCACGCATTGCATCAACGCCTGCATCATGGGCGTCGGCACCAGCAAGCGCATCAGCGCCGTGCGCTGGGGCGTTGCCCGCAAGATCTTGATCGCCTGGGTGGTGACCATCCCGGCGAGCGCGGTCTTCGCGGCGCTCTCGTTCGTCATCTTCCGCTACTTCGGTCTCAGGCACTAAGCCTTCACGGCCCGCAGAGGCCGCCTGGCCCCGATGGGGCTGGCGGCCTTGCGTCAACGGTTGAGCCTCAGCGGGCGCGCTTGAACGCGTTGATGAGGCTGTTGGTTGAAGAGTCGTGGCTTGAGACGCTGCTCGTGCCCTCGAGCTCCGGCAGGATCTGGTTGGCCAGCTGCTTACCGAGCTCAACGCCCCACTGGTCGTAGCTGTTGACGTTCCAGAGGATGCCTTGCACGAAGATCTTATGCTCGTAAAGCGCGATCAAGCGTCCGAGGGTGCGGGCGTCGAGCTTGTCGAACAAAAATGAGTTCGTCGGACGATTGCCCGAGAAGACCTTGTGAGTCGTCAGCTGCTCGATCCGCTCAGCAGGCAGTCCGGCGGCTGAGAGCTCCGCCTTGACCTCCTCAGCGGTCTTGCCCTTCATCAGGGCCTCGGTCTGAGCGAAGAAGTTCGACGCGAGCAGTGTGTGATGCGTCCCGATCGCGTTCTGCGAGTGGATGGGCATCAGGAAGTCCGCCGGCACCAGCTCAGTGCCCTGGTGAATCAGCTGATAAAAGGCGTGCTGTCCGTTGGTTCCCGGCTCGCCCCACAGGATTGGCCCCGTGGTGTAGTCCGTGATCGGGTTGCCCTCGCGGTCGACGCTCTTGCCGTTGCTCTCCATGTCCGCCTGCTGCAGGGAGGCGGGGAAGCGGTGGAGGTATTGGTCGTAGGGCAGCACCGCGTGACTCTTGGCGCCGTAGAAGTTGGCGTACCAGACCCCGAGCAGGGCCATCACGACCGGGACATTGCGCAGCAGCGGCGCGGTCTGGAAATGCTCGTCCACGTCGTGGGCGCCCTGCAACAGCTCTTCAAAGCGGTCCATGCCGACGATGCAGGCGATCGAGAGCCCGATCGCGCTCCAGAGCGAGTAGCGACCGCCAACCCAGTCCCAGAACTCGAACATGTTGTCAGCGTCGATCCCGAACCCGGTCACGGCGGACTTGTTGGTGGACATCGCCACGAAGTGATTGCGGACGGCAGCTGCGTCGCCGAGCTTGTCGATCAGCCAGGCGCGCGCGGTCTGCGCGTTGGCCATCGTTTCCTGGGTCGTGAAGGTCTTGGACGCCACCAAAAAGAGCGTCGTCTCGGGCTCGATCATCCGGAGTTTTTCGGCGATATCCGTGCCGTCCACGTTCGAGACGAAGTGGACCTGCATCCCGTCTTGCCAGTAGGGGCGCAGGGCTTCAGTCACCATCACGGGACCGAGATCCGAGCCGCCGATACCGATGTTGACGATGTGCTTGATCGCCTTGCCGGTAAAGCCGAGCCACTCTCCACTGCGAACCTTGTCCGTGAACAGGCGCATCTTGGCGAGCACCGCGTTCACACCCGGCATCACGTCCTGACCGTCGACCAGGATCGGGGTGCTCTTGCGATTGCGCAGAGCCACGTGCAAGACCGCGCGATTCTCCGTGAGATTCAGCTTGTCGCCGGAAAAGAGGCGCTCGATGAAAGCGGGCAGCTGGGCCTGCTCGGCCAGCTCAGCGAGCAGCCGCAGGGTCTCACTCGTGATGCGATTCTTAGAAAAATCGAAGAGCAGGTCATCGAGGCGCAGGTGGAGTTTATCAAATCGCTGGGCATCCTCGCGGAACAGGTCCCGCATGTTGAGGTTGCGGGTCGCGGCATGGTGCTCAACGAGCGCCGTCCAGGCGGGGGACTGGGTGAGTGACGACATGGTGCTCTCGCAATCTCTCCGCAGTGCTGGAGTTGGGGGCACTGGGGCCCCGACCTCTACAGCGAACCCAGGGAGGCTGCAAACCCTCGCGCGATTGCTCCAAGGATCGGTGTGCTTTGCGGCAGGCGGACGAGCTCGCTGTCGCCCCTTGGACCTTTGGCCGAGTCGGCGTGAGCACGGCGACGCAAGGCTGAGCTGGGCCGCTACTTGACTCGTTCGGGATAACGGCTCAGCGAAATGCGCTGACGTCGCCTTCACCCTCGCGCACGATCACGGGGGAGTCCCCCGTGAGATCGACGATGCTCGTGGGCAGTAGGCCGCCGGCGCCGACGTCGAGCACAAGCGCGAGCGCCTTGAACGCGTCCATGATCTCCCGCGGATCGGGCATCGGTTCTTCACCGGGCCGATTGGCGGTGGTCGTCAGCAGCGGGCGACCGAGCTCTTCGACCAGCGCGCGCGCGACGGGGTGGTTGGGGACACGAACCCCGACCGTCTTGCGTGAGGACTGCACGATCTTGGGCACCTCACGCGTCGCCGTCAGGATGAAGGTGAACGGACCGGGCAGATGGCCGCGGATCGAGCGAAAGACCCGATCGTGCATCACGGCGTAGCGCGAGACCTCGGTGAGGTCCTTGCAGACGAAGGCCAGGAGCTTGCCCCGGCCCAGGCCCTTGAGCTGATAAAGCCGGTCAATGGCCTTCTTGTTGAAGAGATCCACCCCCAGGGCGTAGGTCGTGTCGGTTGGGTAACCGACGATTTCCCCGGCCTCCAGAGCATCGACCGCTCGGCGGATCTTGCGGGGCTCAGGGTTTTCGGGGTTCACTTCCAGGAGCATAACGAAGCCTCTCGACCCATGACGTTAGCACGCAGAACCCCGCGCCGCCGGAACCAGGCCAAAGCCTTGGGTTCACGCGCGTCCGTGCCGAGCGTCCACGAGCGTGAGCGCGGCCTGCTGGGAGGCCTTGGTTATCGCCTGCACGAGCATGCCTCGGTCGCTCTGATCGCTCTGGTGATCGGTTGCGCAATTCACGGCGGCTCAGTCACGTCCCCGGATACCGGCAGCATTGCTCCTCCGAACAACGCGCCCGCGCCTGAGAGGGAAGTGGTCGGGCGTTTCGAGGGCGAGGCCAGCTACTACGCCGACAGTCTCGTTGGACACCCGACGGCCAGCGGGGAGCCCTATCGACGCGAGCTGCTGACAGCCGCGCATCCTAGTCTGCCGTTTGGCACACTGGTGCGAGTCACGCGGGTCGATGGCGAAGCGAGCGTGCTCTGTCGCATCAATGATCGAGGCCCCTTTGGGCGTCGCAAGCGGGTCCTCGATCTGTCGCGCGCAGCCGCGGAACAGCTCGGCCTCGTCCAAGCAGGTGTTGCCCGCGTGCGCGTTGAGGTGCTGGCGAGTCCATGAATTCACCTCTCTGGACTCTCGAATCGGAGCAGCTTCGCTGCTCGGTACGTTTTGCTTGGGAGCGAGCGCTGCGCGGACGAGCGGCGCCGATTGGTTTTGACTGGACTGAGCTGCGCGCGCGCGTCGGGATTGGTCGCGGACACCTGGTCGAGGTGACGCTGTTTCACCCTGAGTTTCCCCAGCTGCGCGAGACAGAGGCGCTTGAGCTGGCCGAGGCGTTCGTCTGCGCGGGACTCGGACGGCAGGGCTTTGAGGACTGGGTGGGTGAGGTGCGCGTGGGCCCGCTCTCGCGTCGCCGCTCGTTGCCTGTCATGGGCGCGACGTTGACCTTGCCTCCACTTGCGGCAGACGAACTCGGACCCGCACTCCAAGCAGCAGTGGCTGCTGTGGTGGGTGGGTTGCCCGTGGAACCACTCGGCGCGGACTTGGGCGCGGCAGATTGGATCGTACTCGAGTCTGAGCCAGAGCCGGAGCTCGCGGAGATGGAGCCCGAGCGCGATGTGGTCTGGCTCTCGACGCGTGTTCCCGAGGCGACCAAGTGCCACCTGGAGGGGCAGCCCTTCTTCTCAGGGCGTTTCTCGCGCTGCGGGGAGCGTTTCTTTTCTCTGCTCTGGCCCGTCGTAGGCAGCCCTGCTGAGCGACTTGCTAGGCGCGAGCAGCAGGAGCGAGAGCTCGTCGAGCGGCTCTCGTCGAGCCAGCGCGGCGCGTTGGTGGGCGCTGCCTTCGGTCTGGCCTCCGATGCTCTGGTCGTGTTGCTGCGGTCGCCGACGCTGCTCGATGCCCTGGCGAGTCCTCGCGCAGGACTACGACTGCTCCCTTGGGACGTCGTTGAGTAGCGACCAGGAAGGCCATTGGCCAGTCCCGAGCGACCTCAGTCCAAGCGGACGTTAGTCAACCGAGCCCAGTCCTAGCCGCTCGAGCAGTTCCTCGAGGGCGGCGAGCTCCGGGTCGTCGCGCAGCCGCCGCAGGGTGGCGCGGATCTTCTTCAAGGTGGGCTCCACGAAGCCGAGAAAGCTCGGGTTGTGTTTGACGCGGTCGATGAAGATGAAACGCCCGGCGTCCTTGAGCTTGCGCTGAATCGTGACGAAATCGAACTCGTAGCCGAGTCGCGCGCGTTCGCTGGCGTCTAGGCCGAGCGCCGCGGAAAAATCGTCGAGCCGAGCTTCAACGAACTCCCGCGTGAAGGTTTGATAACTGTCGTTGAGCAGCGCTACCAGATCGTAGACGCGTGGACCCAGCAGTGCGTCCTGAAAATCGATCCAGACGAGGGCGGGGCTCGCTGTGCCCGCGCCGAGCACCATCAAATTGCGACTTTGGTAATCGCGATGGACGAAGCGACTGGGCCAGG
This sequence comes from Polyangiales bacterium, assembly GCA_038207155.1. Lineage (GTDB taxonomy): Bacteria > Myxococcota_A > Polyangia > Polyangiales > Polyangiaceae > FEN-1139. The sequence continues at coordinate 162,630 of JBBRAB010000004.1, read as the reverse complement.
CGGCAATCGTGTCCGCGAGGTAGCTGGCGACGCGCTCAAACGTTTCCCCATCCTGAGCGTTCAATTCAATGCCCTGCGCCTCCAGGGCCCATTCGCGAAAGTGCTCCACTTCCCAGCGCAGCAGCTGGGCGTCAAACGAGCGCTGACGCACGATGCTGTCTTCAGGTAGCGGCGAGAGGAGCTGCTGTCCGCGCGCAAGCTCGAGCACTGCCTGGCGGTAGAGGGTTTCGCGCTGCTCGGGGTGATGCTCGAGCGCGACAGCCAGCGTCTGCTCGCCGAGATCCTCGACGAGCAGCAGGCCGTCGCTGCAGGACTCTCCGAGCAGCTTTGGCACTCGCACCCCGCGCTCGCTCAGCAGCTGACGGATTTCGAGAAAGGGCCAGGGACGACCCGGATCACCGTGCGAGGTGATCTCATCGCTGGAGGCAGCCTCCGGCACGAACATCGCGACCGCACTGCGACCATCAGCCAGGTACACTCGCAGGAACCGACGCGTGGACGCGCCACCCACCATCGGCTCAGGGAGGCGAGGGGAGGGGCCAGCACCGACGCGCTCAACCAAGGCATCGAGTCGTTCGCGGGGGGCCTCGGGGATGAGACTCATCACCGCTGTACTAGCGCGAGTTTGCCCATTCTGGAAGAGGGCATCCGAGCGATCGGTGAACGCACTCTGACGGCGAGGCACGTCCGCGAGGCCCGTGAGGCACGTCCGCGAGGCCCGCGAGGCACGTCCGCGAGGCCCGCGAGGCTCGCACGGCTCGGAGTGTCTCGCAGCCAGCGCGCCAGGCTCGGCGTCGGCAACACGGTTGCCGCTGCTAGACCTGCACGACTTTAACGGTGTTGGCGCCGCGTTCGCTCGTTCCGTAGATCACCACGACGGTATCGCCGTCCCGAAGCATCCCGTGGCGAATACACTCGCTGGCGGCTCGCTCGATCAGATCCTGAGGATCATCCGAGGGGGCGACAATCACGGCTAGAACGCCCCAGTACATGCACATTTTTCGCCAGATCCGCTCGTCGTGGCAGATCACGACGGTGGGCAGGCGCCCGCGCATCTTGCTCAGGAGCAGCGCCTTGTCGACCCGCTGGCTCAGGACCAGTACCCCATTGGCCTCGATTGCGCGGGCGAGGTTCGCCGCGGTCATTGCCATGGCCTGGGCGTAATGGTTGAAGGTGGCCGCCCTCGGATCAAGCGTGATCGGGCGCAGGTACATGCTGCGCTCTGCCTCGGCGGCGATGCGGGTCATCTCGTCGATGGCCTGCACCGGGAAGTGGCCATAGGCCGTCTCGCCCGAGAGCATCACGGCATCGGTGCCGTCGAAGATCGCGTTGGCGACGTCACTCGACTCGGCGCGGGTGGGGATCGGGCTCTCGATCATGGACTCGAGCATCTGAGTGGCGGTGATCACCAGCCTGCCCAGACTGTTGGCCTTGTAGATCAGATCCTTCTGAATTATCGGCAGCCGCTGGGTGGAAATCTCGATCCCGAGATCTCCGCGGGCCACCATGATCCCGTCGGCTTCGGCCAAAATCGCGTCGATATCCTCGACGGCCTCGGGCTTTTCGATCTTGGCGATGATTGGAATCGAGCGCCCGGCCTCAGCGATTCGATTCTTGAGGTTTCGCACATCGCGGGCTGAGCGCACAAAGCTCATGGCGATGAAGTCGACGTCGTGATTGATGCACCAGGCCAGATCGAGCTTGTCCTTGTCGGACAGCGATGGCGTGGAGACCTTGACGCCGGGCAGATTGATGCCCTTGTGGCTCTTGAGAAGCCCACCGACCACCACGCGGCAGTGAACGTCCTCGCCATCCACCTGCGTGACGGTGAGCCGGAGTCGACCATCATCGATCAACAGGGTCGCGCCCGGCGAGACATCATTGGCGAGTCCGGCGTAGGTGCAGCCAACGCGGCTGGCGGTGCCTTCAGGACAGTCGGCGACGGTGATCACGAGTTCGGCGTCGGCGTGCAACTCCACCGGCGCGTCCCCCGCCAGCTTGCCCGTGCGGATCTTTGGCCCTTGAAGATCGGCCAGGATCGCTACGGGTCGCTCGGTCTCGCGACTCAGTTGTCGAATCAGCTCAAGCGAGGCCTGGTGCGTCTCATGGGTCCCATGGCTCATGTTGAGCCGAGCCACGTTCATGCCCGCGCGGAACATGGCCCGCAGCACCTCAGGATGACTTGAGGCGGGGCCGACGGTGGCGACGATCTTGGTGCGCTTCTGAAAGCGCGGCGTCAGGTTTGGCTCGCGGGGAAGGGATTCAGTCTCTCTCGACATAGGGCACTCCGTTCGACGCTGTTGCAGCCGAACGGAAGCGCCCAGAGTCAGCTCGGCGCCGCCAGGAGCGAACCTGGTACTTTTGACTCAGCGTTGAGCCATTGGGCGAGCGAGAGGGAGTTAGGAGCGACCGTCGACGAGTTGTCTGTAAAGCTCTGCAGTCTTTTCCGCAATGCTAGCCCAGCTGAAGTGCTCAATGACACGGGCGCGGCCGGCCTGCCCGTAGCGCTGGGCGCGTTCAGGGGATTCGAGCAGGTCATTGATGGCGCTGGCGAGGTCGTGGGCGAATTTCTCACGATCGGCAGGGGTGCCAAACGGACTGCCGTCGTTCTCGAAGTGCACGAGCGTGCCGGTTTCACCCGGGACGATGATTTCAGGGATTCCGCCCACCGCCGAGGCCACGACGGGCACGCCGCAGGCCATTGCCTCGAGGTTCACGATCCCGAAAGGCTCGTAGACACTTGGGCAGACAAAGACACGCGCATGGCTCAGGACCTGCGCCAGCGCGGCGCGGCCGATCATGCGCTCGATCCAGATGACCGTGCGCCCCGTGGCGCGCAGCTCACCGACCAACCGACGAACCTCTTGGGCGAGCTCGGCCGTATCGGGCTCCCCGGCGCAGAGCACCAGCTGCGTTCCGGGCACCAACTCGCGAGCTGCCTCGAGCAGGTGAATGATGCCCTTTTGCTTGGTGATGCGACCGACAAACACCGCATAGGGGAGCTTGGGGTCGATCCCATTGGCTTCGAGCACGTTCGTCCCAAGATCCGGCTGGACCTCGTTCGGATCGATGCCGTTGTGGATGACGTGAACCCGCTCGGCGGAAACCGTCGGATAGCAACGCAGGATGTCCTGCTTCATGCCGCGGGACACGGCAATCACGGCGTCCGCGGACTCGATCGAGGTGCGCTCGGCAAAGCAGGACAGCGCGTAGCCGCCCGCCAATTGCTCCGCCTTCCAGGGGCGAAGCGGCTCGAGACTATGGGAGGTCATCACGTGAGGGATCCGATAGGTCAGCTTCGCTAGGTGGCCCGCGAAGTTGGCGTACCACGTGTGCGAGTGCGCCAACTGGACGCGGTCCAGCCGAGCCGCCATTGCGAGATCGACCGACAGGGTCCGCAGCGCGGACAGGTAAGCCGCTGAACCCTCAAGTGCATCCCAGGGTTGATAGCTCCCCACGACCTCGTCTGCGACCCTGGCATTGCCAAAGCAATGCACCGCCACTTGCACGTGGCGCTGCAGGAAGCGAACCAGGTTCTCAACGTGAATGCCAGCACCCCCGTAAACTTCGGGGGGATACTCGCGGGACAGAATGCCGACAGTGAGATCGCGGGGTGCCATAGGGGAAACTAACGCTGCATCGGAACGGGATCGCCCTTACCAATCACCACGACTCCATTGTCGGAGATCGTGAAGCCTCGAGCGCGATCATCAGCAATATCGACGCCGATTTGGCAGCCCGGGGGGACCACCACGCCCTTGTCGATGATGGCCTTTCGCACGATTGAGCCGCGACCGATGTCGGCTCCGTCGAGGATGACCGACGCTTCCACCAGGGCGCCCGAGTGGACTAGCGAACCGGGGGAAAGCACGCAGCCACGCACCGTGCCGCCTGCGACGATCGCGCCAGCGCTCACGAGGGAGTCCACCGCGTGACCGCGGCGACCGTCCTCATCGAATACGAACTTGGCGGGAGGGAGCGAGGGGTACCAGGTGTGGATCGGCCACTGGTCGTTGTAGAGATTGAAGATCGGGTGGACGCTGACAAGATCCATGTTGGCGTCGTAGTAGCTGTCGAGCGTTCCAACATCGCGCCAGTAGCCCTTGTCGCGCTCCGTGGTGCCGGGCACGACGTTACTCGCAAAGTCGTAAACGCTGGCTTGGCCGGCGGTTGCCAGCTTGGTGACGATGTCTCCGCCCATGTCGTGCTTGCTGGTGGCGTCGTCGGCGTCGGCGCGGATCGTGTCGAGCAGGGTCTTGGTCGAGAAGATGTAGTTACCCATCGAGGCAAAGACCTCGTTGGGATTGTCCGGCAAACCGGGGGAGTTCTGAGGCTTTTCCACGAAGCGGGTGATGCGGTTGGTGGCGTCCGCCTGCAGCACGCCATAGCGCGAGGCTTCGTCGCGCGGAACCCGGATCCCAGCGACCGTGACACCGGCGCCCGACTCGATGTGCTGGCGCAGCATCTGCGACGGATCCATGCGATAGATGTGATCCGCGCCGAACACGTAGATGTAGTCGGGGCGCTCGTCCACGATCAGATTCAGGTTCTGATAGATCGCGTCAGCGGAGCCCTCAAACCATCGCTTGCCGATGCGCATCTGCGCGGGCACGCTCATCACGTAGTTGTTGAACAGCGGAGACATTCGCCAGGTCTGGGCGATATGTCGATCGAGGCTGTGGCTCTTGTACTGGGTCAACACCGCGATTCGGAGGCAACCGGCGTTCACCAGGTTGCTCAACACGAAGTCCACCAGACGGTAATTGGCCCCAAAGGGGACGGCCGGCTTGGCGCGATCACGAGTGAGTGGGGCGAGGCGCTTTCCCTCGCCGCCTGCCAGGACTAACCCGAGGACTTTCAGGCGCTTGGTCATCATGCTGGCGCCATGCTGCACGAGGGGGCGCGGCTCTGGCAACCCTTTGCAGAGGGAATTTCCGGCGGTTTATGAGACGCAATGGCGGCCAACTAGCCGGCATCCTGTTTCGGCGGTGGATTGGAGCCGCGGTCGTCCGCGCGAGCGGCCGGCGCTGGGACCGCCCGAGCCATCGCGTGGAGGCCCTTGTCGACGTAGAGCGTGGTGCCCGTGATGCCACTGGCCAGCGCGCTCGATAGAAATGCCACCGACGCAGCCACTTCCTCGCCGCTCACATCCTCGGGGAGCGGGGCATTTTGGCGAGAATAGTCGATCAAGTCGTCGATGATGCCGATCGCTGCGGCTGCCCGACTGCGATAGGGCCCGGCCGAGACGGCGTTGACACGCAGGCCGTAGCGGCGGCCCGCTTCGAAGGCCAGGGTGCGCGTGTCGCTCTCGAGGGCCGCCTTGGCCGAGCTCATGCCGCCACCGTAGCCCGGGACGACGCGCTCGCCGGCCAGGTACGACAGGGTCGTCGCCGAGCTTGCTGGGCGGAAATGCGGCCCGAGACGCGCGATCAAGCTCACCCACGAGTAAGCGCTGTTTCCCAGGGCGGCGAGGTAACCGCGCCGCGAGGTTTCGAGCAGCGGACGTTTGACCTCAGGGGCGTTGCCGACGGCGTGGATCAGGATGTCGAGCGGCTGCTCACCGAAGTCACGGATCAGCTGCGACGCGAGGCCATCGACGCTGAAGTCGCCTCGGCCGACGAAGCGACGATCTGTGACTATTTCTGCCGGAATATCCGTGAAATGGTCGTAACCGACGTCGACGGCGTAGAGGCGCTCTGGGGTGAACAGCTCGCCGCCACTGAGCCGGCGTGCCTCGTCGAGCTTGCCTCGCTCGAGGAGCTGCTCGAACACGGTCATCACCGGAGGCCAGGACCCGAGACAGACGCTGGCACCCGCCTGCGCCAGGCAGCGCGCGATTTGAAAGCCGAAACCAACGCCGTCACTAACGCCCACCACGAGCGCGCGACGTCCACGAAGATCAATGGGCAGCATGAGGCGCGGAACCTAGGGTCCACGCCGACCTTCTGCAAGCGGTTACGAGCCGAGCCGGTCCGGCGCGCGGGCTGCTCAGATCACGCCGCCGGTCGCGGGAGCACCTCCCGGCGCAACGCCACCCGTGGAAACGACGCCGCCGGTGGAAACGACGCCACCCGTGGAAACGACGCCACCCGTGGAAACGACACCACCCGTGGAGGTCGCTCCGGCCAAGGCACCACCGACTCCGCCTGCTGCTCCCCCGGCTCCGCCCGTGGCACCACCGACTCCGCCCGTGGCCCCGCCGGCACCACCGGTCGCGCTGCCGCCGTTGCTGTTGCCTCCGCTGCTGTGGCCGCCCGTCGCAGGCTGGCCGCCCATCGAGTTGCCGCCGGTCGCCTCAATTTTGCCTCGATCGACGTCCGTGAGGAGCGAGCAGGCTGCGATGCCAAGCACCGAGAGCGAGGAAGAGTAGACCGCGACTTTGCGCCAATTGAGCATCTCGAACCTGCCTTTTTGCCCGCCGAGGTGTGCAGCGGCAACTGGTGATTATTTGCTAGCGCCGGGCCTGGTGGCAAGGAAAACCACCGCGCAGCGTCGCAAGCGCCAAGCGGCTGCCTGGCTTATCGGCTGGGTCCTCGGCCCCGCAGTCCGGGCGACGCTTGCCTGGCGCCATATTCCAGCGGATAGTGCTCACTAAGACTATGGCTTGGCTCAATCCTCGGGGCGTTCGGTTGCCACTCTCGGCTGTGCTGGCTCCATCCCTGGCTGCGGCGCTGCTCTGGGGCAGCTCGGCTGCGGCTCAGACCCAGGAGCCCTACGGCGGGTCTGGCGGGCTGCAGTCGGGCGGACTGGCGCCGCCAGGGCTGGGTTCCCCGGCTGGCAGCGGTGCCTACGATCCGAACGCGCCAGCAGCTCCTGCCAGCGACAAGGAGGCGGCTGATTCAGGTCGCGGGTTGGAGTTCGTCTGGCTCAACGCTGAAGCCGGCTATCAGATCCTCGGCCTCCAGACGCTGCGCGCCAACAATCTGGTCGACGCGGGCATTGCCAAGACTTCCCAGAATGGGCCCGTCATTGGCGCGGCGGTGGGACTGCGCTTCGTCTTTCTGACGCTCGGCGCGCGCTTTCGTCTCGCGAAATTCGATCAGTGGCAGGTCTGGACGGTTGGGCCCGAGCTCGGCTTGCGGATCCCGCTCGGCAACCTCGAGCCCCATTTCATGGTTGGTGGTGGCTACGCGTCGCTCGGAACCTTTGACGCCAAGAGCACTTCGGTCGATCTCAAGGGCGCCGGCGTGCAGATCCATGGCTGGAACGTGCGTGCGGGCTTCGGCCTCGACTACTACGTCACGCCGGTGGTCTCGTTTGGCGCACTGGCGACTGGCGACATGCTCTTTCTCACGCGCCCAGGGGTGAGTCCGAGCAAGCTCGCGTCGGCGGGTCAGGCGCCTGCACCGGGCACCGATCCCGCCGTTGTCCAGGCCCAGGCGCAGACTCTCTACGCGGCTGATGGCTCCAGCATGGGCACCGCTGCGACGCTGACGGCTGTCGTCGGTTTGCACTTTTAGTCCGTGTCACTGCTCGCGCTAATCGTTCCTCTCTGGGCCGTGGGGCTCGCGCTGCTCGCGATGCGCCGGGTCGGATCGCTGGTTCACTTTCCGCGACCTCGCGCGATTGGTCTGGTGCTCGCCGGCATGGTCGTTGCTGCGCCCACTCTGCTCCTTGAGAGCTGGCTGCTAGCGACTCTGGAATGGTCCGAAGCGGCGCTTCCCGGAGGCCGTGCAGGTTCACTCGCGGCTGCCTGCTTGGTGGTCGCTCCGCTTGAGCAGCTCAGTTTGGTGCTCGTGCTCTGGCCGCTCTATCGCGTGCGCGGTCTGCCTCGCTTTGGTTCGGGCGTGCTTGGGGCGGTGCTGGTGGCGCTCGGCTTCGGGCTGGTCGATGGCACCTTCACGGTGGCCACCAGTGGGCGTGGTTGGGAGGTCGTGGCGACCTGCGCGCTCGTCGCGACCAGCGGCTTTTCCGCAGGGCTGTGGGGTTGGACGCTGGGTGTCAGTCGTCATGAGCGCAGTCGCTGGCTTCCCGTGGCCTGGCTCTCAGCCACGCTGCTGCGTGGCTTCGTCGAGCATCTGGCGCATGGGCACGGTCCTGGTCTGCTCATTACGCTAGTCCCGCTTGGACTCGCTGCGGTTTGGGCAGCTCGCAGTTTCTTGACCAAGCTCGAGGGGCCGCGCGAGTCGATGCTTCCGGGCGTGGAACTGCTGCGTGAGCTGGGCGAACTCGCGGGGGGACCGGAGTCCTCCGCACGTCATTCGCGTCACAGCATGCTGCCTGAGGCGCCGAGCTTCGATCAGGTGCGCGCGGCTTGGCAGCACAAGCATCGACCCGCACTCTTGCATTGGATCGTGCTGGGCGCGGCGGTCTGTTTCGGTGCGACTTTGCTGGCTTTGGCTGGTGCCGTCGCGCTGGCCAACGGACTCGGACTTGATCTTTCTCGTATCGACGACACGGACGTGGGTGCGATGGCGCCATTGTCCTTGCTCGTGGTGGCGGTCCTGCTCGCGTTTCTTGCGGCCGGCTATCTCGTGTCGCGCGCGAGCGCGGCTGACAGCGTGTTTGAGCCAGGCATGGGCGCGCTCGTCGCGATCGTGTTTCTGTCGGTCCTGCTCTGGATGAGTGAGCCGGTGGCGGGCGTACTGAGCCTCGCGCTGGCCCCACTGGCATTTGGGCTCGCCTGCGCCGGTGCTTGGCTGGGACTTGAGCGCGCGCGGTCGCGCGGCTAGGAGCAGCGAGCAGCGAGCAGGTCTAGGTCGATTCGCGTCCAGAAGCGCTGGCGGCTGCGCGTGCGAGCACACACTGGTCACAACGTCCGTACAGCTCATGTCGATGATGCGCGAGCTGGAAACCGTGGCGCATGGCCACCTCTTCCTGCAAGCGTTCGATGGCAGGCTCTTCGAACTCGAGAATCAAGCCACAGTCGACGCAGATCAGGTGATCGTGGTGGACATCCTCATCGGCCATCTCGTAGCGAGTGAAACCGTCCCCGAACTGGCGCTCGAGCGCCACGCCGCTTTCAGCGAGCAGTTTTAGGGTGCGATAGACCGTGGCGTAGCCGATGCGCGAGTCCGTCTGTTTGACGAGCGCGAGTAGGTCTTCGATTGAGACATGGCTCGTCGTCGTGAGAAACGTCTCGACGATCAGCCGGCGCTGGTCGGTCGAACGCAGCCCGTGCACTGCCATGTACGCTTCCAGCCCTCGGCGCAGACGCTCGGCCTTGGCGGCGCGCGCGGCCGCGTCGGCCGGGCTTGGGCTGTGCGGGGGGGAGGAATGCAGGGCCATGGCGAGGAGGGGGGAGGAGCGATCCTAGTGCCCCGAGCAACAAAGCCCAAGCCGAAAACCCTGTCGAGCTTTCGTCGGGCTCGCGGCTTGTCTGGGGCCCGCCTCCCCCCAGCGGCGGGAGCGCTACTTCGGGGAGCCGAGCGCGCGGGGCGCGGAGCGTCCGCGACCCATGCCTAGGGCGTTCGGGCCTGGAAGCGAAAGACTGCGGCGAGTCCGCCAACGGCAGCGATCAGGGCGCCAACTGAGGGCGAGTACAGCGTAAAGAGCGAGCCGAGCATGGCGAGTGCGGCGGCTCCCAGCGTGAGGGCCTGGCCGATGCGCACGTCGTGGCGACAGCGATGCGCGAGTCGCAGGGCGTAGGCCGCGTCGCGAACGTCGTCCGAGGCCAACTGGATGTGCCACTCGGCAGAGCTCGCTCCGGCTGTTGCCAGCGCAACCGAGACGTCGGCTGCGCCCAGCGCGGCGTCATCGAGCGGACTTCGACCGATCACGGCCACAATGGCTCCTCCGTCGGCGAGGCGTTGAATCTCCTCGGCGCGTTCGGAGGGCAAAATCTCGGGGCGAATGTGATCGATATCCAGCGTGCGCCCGAGGGCTTCGCAGGTTTCCCGGGCTTCGCCCGAGAGCAGCACGGGCTCGACGTCGGCGTCGATCACATGCTGAACCGCGGCGCGCACGCCAGGCCGCAGACCATCTTGCAGCGCCACCAGTCCGACCAAGCGGCCCCCAAGGGCTACGAGCAAGACGCTGCGCCCGAGCGCCTCGAGTTCGGTGATCTTGGCTTCCGCGACCGCGACGCTGACATGCTCGCGCAGCATCAGCGCGCGCGTGCCAACGATCAGCGGTTGGCCGTCAGAGGCCACAGCCGTGACGCCAAGCCCCTGCTGCATGCTTGGGCTACGCACCGCGTCGGCGCGTACTCCGCGCGCGCGCGCCGCACGCTGAATCGCCGTTGCGATTGGGTTACTGGCGCCGCTCTCAGCCCCGGCGATCAACTCCAGAACGCGTTCGACACTGAAGGTTCCGAAGGGCTCGAGGCTCGCCAGTTCCGGTTCCCCAAGCAGCACCGTGCCGCGGGCGCAAAAGGCCACGGTCGAGGTGTGACTGGCGACATCGAGCGCGTCGGCAGAGCGAAACGCAATGCCTCTCGATAGGGCGGTGAGGATACAGCGCCCGACGTGCAGGGCGCCGAGCTCGGCGAGGGACACGCTGCCGAGCGCGGCGAGCGTCAGTACTACCTGGCCGAGTAGCTCAAAAATCCCCTGATTCATCGTGAAAGCCGTGAGCGCAGCGATCATGGCTCCGAGCGGCGCACCTCGCGAGACCACGGTGCGACCAAAGCGCGCCATGTCGCTCATGACATCGGCGCGGCGTCGCGGATCGATCGCCAAGCGCGCCCAAGAGCGATCGTAGCCGGCCCAACTCACCACGAGCCGCAGTCGCCCCTCGAGGAGCCTGGCGCCTGCGACGACGGGATCCCCCTCGCCACGCGTCACCACGTCGGTACAACCAAACCAAGGCTCGAGCTCGGCGCTGCCCGCGACGATCGTGCCATCGACGGGGATCAGCTCCCCGCTGCCGACGACAACCTCCTCGCCCGGTCGCAGATCCTCCGGAGCGGCAGGCACCAGCGCATCGCCGACCACGCGTTGGGCCGGCACGGTTAGGGCGCTGGTGAGCAGACGCCGACCCTGCTCCGTGCCGGTGCGTGCACGCCGCAGCAGCCAGAGCTGACCAGCGACGCCGGCGATCACCACACCGGCGAGGGAGACGAGCACACCAGCGCGCGCCGGCTCAATGATGCGGGCGCCAGTGGCCAGCAACACTGCGGCGATCGGCGGCACCAGCAGCTGCACCGGACGCAGGTTGGCGGCGTCGGATTCGGCATGGATCGCCTCTGTGATTAGAGCAGCGAGCGCCACCCAAGCGACCAGGAGCCGCGCGGTGAGCGCGACGCCGACGTCACCGACCAGCAGCAGGGCCAGTGACAGCGCTCCGCCGAGCACGGCCAGCGTGAGCAGCAGCGTCCCGAGATCGGCGGCGGTCGAGGCTATCGGTTCGGCAACTTCTGCAGGAGCCGCGGGCATTTCTAGTGCGGGATCGGCAATCGCCGGATCCTGAGCAAGCTCGCTGTGAACGCCCAAATCCTCGACTTCGAACAGCGCTCGACGCGCGAGCGTGACGTGGCGCGACTCCAGGCGCTCGATGCGCTCAGCGCTCAGCGCGGGCTCGAGTCGGTTGAGCGAACGGGGATGACGCCGCTTGGCCGGAGGGGGCGGCGGGTTGCCGGGCGTGTAAGACTCGTGGCACTCACGGCTACAGAAATAACAGACGCGTTCGCCCCAAATCGCCACGCGCTCGGCGCGCAGGGGGTCGACCGCTCCCTGACAAGCGGCACAGGGGACGCGCGTGTCAGACCGACCTGCCGAGACGGCTCGCGCTCCTGCGACCGATGGCTGATTAGCCATCTCGCTCGAGTGCCCAGAGCAGGGCAGCTTTCGAGGTGTGAAGTCGCGATTCAGCTTCTGCCCAGACGACGCTGTGAGGCCCCTCGAGCACATCTGCGTCAATCTCCTCGCCGCGATGGGCCGGCAGGCAGTGCAGCACGATGTGATGGCGGGAGGCGGTCGACAACAGTTCTTGAGTGAGGCGGTAGCCAGCGAAGGCCGCAAGGCGGGCCTCCTGCTCGCTCTCCTGGCCCATGCTCGTAAACACGTCGGTGTTGACGACGTCGGCGCCACGCACCGCGGTAGCGGGATCGGTCACGACCTTGACTCTGGCGCCCTTGGCATTGGCCGCACGCACCGCTTCGGGCGCCGGCTGGTAGCCCTGCGGGCAGGCCAGGACGAGCTCAAGGCCGAGCAGCCCGGCGGCCTCAATCCACGAGATCGCCATGTTGTTGCCATCGCCGATCCAGGCGTACTTGAGGCCTTCCAGCTTGCCGAGCGAACGCCGAACGGTCTGCAGATCCGCCAACAGTTGCAGCGGATGACCCGTGTCGGTCAGGGCGTTGAGCACAGGCACGCTCGAGTGCTTGGCCATGTCGAGGAAGCGCTCGTCACCGGCGGTCCGGAAGGTGATGACGTGGACCATGCGCGACAGCACGCGCGCGGTGTCGGCGATTGGCTCGCCGCGTCCCATCTGAGAACCATTGCCCGTGATGACGACGGGGTGCCCTCCGAGCTCCACGACGGCGAGCTCAAGTGAGACGCGCGTGCGGGTCGAGGCTTTCTCGAAGACGAGAGCAACGGACTTGCCAGCCAGGGGTCGCGAAGAGTCTTCACCGCGTTCCTGCTCAAAGCGATCAGCGCGATCGAGCAACGCCAGCAGGTCGTCTTTTCCGAGATCGGAGAGGGTGTGCAAATGACGCATTGCTTGCCTAGCCTTTAAGTACCTGGTCGAGGATGGCGATGCCTTCGTCGAGCTCAGCCTCAGTGATGGTCAATGCCGGGGAAATCCGCAGAGCGTGGCTCCCGGCCAGCGTGAGTAGCAATCCGGCGTCGCGCGCCTTTGCAAGCACGGCTCCGGGATCCATAGCCTCGGTGAGCACCACGGCTTGTAGAAGTCCAAGGCCGCGCGTGGTCGCAATCTTTCCGGGGTGCGCCGCGGCCAGGGTGGCGAGTCGCTGTGCGAGGAAGGCGCCTTTGCGCGTGACGGCTGCCAGCAGTGAGTCCTGCTCGATTACGGTGAGCACGGTGAGAGCGGCCGCCGAGGCAAGCGGATTGCCGCCGAAGGTGCTGCCGTGCGTGCCCGGTGGCAAGGCGCCGGCGAGGGCTTCGGTGCATAGCATCGCTCCGATCGGGACCCCGCCGCCGAGACCCTTGGCGAGAGCGACCGCGTCGGCTTTAACGCCAGCTTGTTCGAACGCCAGCATCGTGCCGGTGCGACCGATCCCGGTCTGCACTTCGTCAGCGAGCAGCAACGCGCCGCACTCATCAGCGATCGCGCGCAGTCCTGCGAGGAACCCCGGCGGAGCCTCGAGTACCCCGCCTTCGCCCTGGATTGGTTCCACGATGATCCCAGCCAGATCAGGACCAACCGCTGCCCGAACGGCTGCCAGATCGCCGTAGGGGACGTGCGTGACGCCTGACATCGGCCCAAAGCCTTCGCGGTATTTGGGCTGACCGGTGAGTGAGAGCGCGCCGAGCGTGCGACCGTGGAAAGAATTGTCGAACGACAGCACGCGATAGCGTTCGGGCTGTCCCGAGGCTGTAAAATGCCGGCGAGCTAGCTTGAGCAGCGCCTCGACGGCTTCCGTTCCGGAGTTACAGAAAAAGACGCGCGGGTAGCCGGTGAGCCGCGTGAGCGCCGCCACCAAATGCAGATTGGTGGCCGTGTAATAGTAGTTGGAGACGTGCAGGAGCTCTTGCGCCTGAGTCGCCAAAGCCGCCGAGAGCCGCGGTTCGCTATGTCCGAGCGTGTTGACGGCGATGCCTGCGAAAAAATCGAGGTATCGCTTGCCCGCCAGATCCCAAAGCTCGCTGCCCTTACCGCGCGCCATCACGAGCGCGGGCTGACGGTAGTTCGGGTAGAGGTGCTCGGCCGCGACGGCCAGGAGCTCGGGTTGAGTCGACATCGGGAAGGCGGAGGTTTAGTGGACCTGGCGCCGTTTGGCCACTCCAGAGGGCCCGAAGACCGCCAAAAAAACCACTCGAGCTGCACCGGTGTAGCCGCAGGACGCACAAAACTCGGTCCCTCCTGGCCTGCTGCAGCTTGCTTTGGCGGTGTGGCCGCTGGCTGCGGCTGCGCCGGGCGGTCCGGGCGCTGCGGCCTAGCCGGGGTGATGGGAAGCCGCGAGCGGCCCCCCGCGGTCGGTAATCACGGCGTCACAGCCAAAGTCGTGCGGCTCGGTCGGCAGCTCGGCGAGCAGCTGAAAGTCATAGGCGACCACGACTGAACGCGCCGGTGGGCAGAACTCCCGCAGGGTGGCGTCGTAGAAGCCAGAACCGTAGCCGAGTCGCTGGCCGCCGAGCGTCACGCCCAGCGCTGGGACGAGCACTAGATCGAGCTCGCCGGCACCGGCTTCCGCCGCTGCTGACGGTGGCTCGGGGAAGCGGCGACCGCGCTCCTCAAGCTCGCCGAAATTGTCGACCAGTCGAAAGCCCGTTCGCAGGCCATCGCCGGCTGGCTCCATGAACGGATAATACAGTGCGCAGCCCCGTTGACGGAGCCAGGTATCAAGCGGCCGAAGGTCGACCTCACGCCGCTCGAGCAGCGGCGCAAACAGCGCAACTCTCCGCGCGCTCTGTACCCAAGGCAAGCTTTGCAGGCGCTCGACGATCACCTGACTGCGCTGGTCGGCACGCGCAGCCGGGATGGCCGCGCGCAGCGCGCGGAGTTTGCGCCGCAGGGCTTGCTTGGCCTGCAGCGTGAGCTGCTGCAGGACCTCGGGGGAATTCGCGAAGGGAGAGTCCAAGCGCGTTACATCGCCTTAGCGGCGCAGTCGTAGGTGGCGTTGGCTGCCGTCTGCGGCGCTGAGCCGCCGCCGAGCTTGTTGACGCCACAGGTGCCGTCATTGCCGCCGCAGTCGCTCGGGCCGCAGTTGTTCGTCAAGTAGCAGTCGAGGAACTTCTGGCAAATCGGCTTGTCACTGGCGTTGCCCACCTTGCAGACCTCACATGTCGCTGGGATGTTCGCCAGCGGATGCAGGCTCTTGGCGCACTTGTTCGCGTCACAGTTGCGCGAGGCGCAGTCCGCCGGCGCGCTGCAGACCTCTCCGATGCACTTGAGCGGACAAGTGCCGCCGCAGTCGACATCGCCTTCGCTGCCATCCTTGACGCCGTTGACGCAGCCCGAGCACTTCTTGTCCGCGCCGCAGCCGTTGAACTCACAGTCCGCCGCGGAGTTACAGGTCTTGCCGTCGGCGCATTTGAGCGCGCAGGAGCCGCCGCAGTCGACGTCACTCTCGGTGCCGTTGGTCTTCTTGTCCGTGCAGTCGCCCAAGGTAACGCCACCGGTGCCCGAGACTGAACCCGTGCTGGTCGTGCCGCCGGTACTGCTCGTGCTGCCGGTGCTCGAGACCGAACCGGTGCTCGCCGTGCTGCCGGTACTCGCCGTGCTGCCGGTACTCGCCGTGCTGCCGGTGCCGGCGCCCCCGGTTCCGCTTCCAACTCCGCCCGCGTTCTTATCCGAGCCACTGAGCTCGTTGCCGGACGCACAGGCCAAGAACAAACACGCAACCGCCGTCAATAAGCCAATCCGTCGCATGGGTACCTCTCCAATCAAGCGAGTACCAGTTTGTCTCAGGACCGCCCGATCCGCCAAGCTCTCTGGGTACCCGGGAAAAGATGCACTGGAGGCGGATAATTCCGTGGGTGCAGTGAAGTGGGGAGCAGACTAGGCTGACTGGCATGTCGACTGCGTTCTTGATCCCCGCCCACCAGGCCGCGAGTCACCTGGGCGCGGTTCTGCGGGAGTTGAGCGCGGTCTGCCAGCGCGCCGGTCACGAAGGCCGGGTGCTGGTGGTCGACGATGGCTCGACTGATGGCACCGCGGAAGTCGCACGCGAGCTGGGTGCTTTGGTCCTTCAGCATGTCGTCAATCGGGGCAAGGGGTGTGCGCTTGTGACCGGGATGACTGCGGCCCTCGAGCTGGGATATCAGGCCGTCGTGACCCTCGACGCTGACGGGCAACATCCCCCAGCCGAGGCCCTGCGGCTGGCTCAGCATCCGAGCGCCGACCGGGCGCTGGTGCTCGGTGTCCGCAACCTGGCCAAGGCGCGCGCGCCGCGCTCGGCCCAGTTCTCCAATCGCCTGTCGAATCATTTCTTGTCCGCCTTCACGGGGCTTGCGCTGCGCGATACTCAGTGCGGTCTGCGGCGTTATCCCCTGCGCGAAACCTTGGCGCTCGGCGCTCGTGCCACCGGCTACGCCTTTGAGGCCGAGGTGCTCCTTCTGGCGGCTCAGCGGGGTGTGGCGATTGAACAGCTCGACACTGAAGTCTACTATCCTCCGCCGTCCGAGCGACTCTCGCACTTTCACGTCTGGCGAGATCCAGCTCGCATCGTGGCTACCGTGATTCGAACCTTGGTGGAGCAGTGACCGTGGCAAGCCGACATCGGAAACTCTGGATTGGTTTGTTGGTCGTCGTGCTGACCCCGCTGTGCGTACACTACGGGATCGTGCTGGGAACGCGCCCTCGCCCGGTCCCGGTGAGCGTCTCGATTCCTGAGGTCGCCCGCCCGTCGAGAGAGCTGCGCCGCGCGGGACGCAGCTACGCCGTGCTGTCCAAAGGTCTGCTCGAAGTGCGCCTCTCGGGGACTCCTGAGGAGCTCGGAGCGGCGGAGGTCGCGCTGCTGCGACCCGAGATGATCGAGCTCGAACAGCGCTTTCTCTCAAAATTCGCTGTTTACGTGCCCAAACCGTGGGCGCGCTTTCTGATGATGGATCTGGCGCGCCTGCGGTTTCACGCGGTCGATCAAGCCATGACTCCGGAGCGGCTGCGCGAAATCTCGGCGATGGCGCAGACCTTTCAGCCCGATCCCTTCGAGTCGGTGCTGCCGACCTATCAGCGACTCCTGTACCTCAACTCGCTGTACGACATCTCGCTCTCGTTCGAGGAATCGCCGCTGCTTGGCTGCACGTCCTTCGCTGTTCACGGCGCCGCCGGTGCGGGGGGTCATGCGCTGCTGGCCCGCAATTTCGACTTCGAGGTCGATAATGTCTTTGACGAGAAGAAGGTCGTTTACTTCGTCGAGCAGCCGGGCAAGCTGTCTTTTGCGTCGGTGGCCTGGCCAGGCTTGATCGGCGTCGTTTCCGGCATGAACTCCGAAGGGGTGGGGGTGGTGGTGCACGGCGGGCGCGCCGGCGTGCTCGATACCTCGGGCGAGCCGATGATCCACTCGCTGCGTCACGTGCTTGAAACGGCGCACAACGCCGACGAAGCCGCCGAGTGGTTGATGGCGCGAAAGCCGATGGTGAGTCACGTCGTGATCGTGGTCGATGGACGCGGTGGGGCCTGGGCGCTCGAGCGAGTGCCGGGGCGCCCCACCTATCGCTATCGCTTGGGCGAAAAAACGGTGCTCACCAACCACTTGGTTGGACCGAGTGCTGACGACCCGAAGAATCTTCACGTCCGCAGCAGCACCTCGACCGTGCAGCGGCAGCAGCGCGGTGAGCAGCTTCTCTCGCGCGTCAATCACCCGGTAACTCCCAGTGAGCTGGTCGGGTTTCTCCGTGATCGCCGCGGGCTCAATGACAGCGAGCTTCCGCTCGGGGATCGCCGCGCCGTCGGCGCCCTGATCGCGGCTCACGGGGTCGTCATGGACGCGACCGCGCGGATCCTGTGGGTCAGCGAGGCGCCTCATCTGCTTGGACGCTTCGTGCGTTTCGACTTGGCCAAGCGTTTCAGCGCTGCCTGGGATGGAAGTGAGGCCCTGCGCGAGGTCGAGGCTGTGCCCGCCGATGCCCTGCTCACCGATGGCGGCTATGCGGCATGGCTCAAGGCCCATCCCGGCGGCAATGCGCCCGTTGCGCACGAGCATTGAGTCCGCGCGGCCCCCCGTCGCGCCCACGCATTGAGCCAGCGCGGCCCCGCGTTAGCGGGGAGCGCTCGCCCGCAGGCGACACAGCTGCTCGGCCAGCTCAACGAAGCCTTGGCTGCGCTCGGCGAGAGTCACGTAGCGCGGAGGGAGCGTGGGTCGTCCGCGCAGATTGGCCACGCCGATCGAGGTGTGGAAGGTTGAAAACCCGGGTTCGTCGTTCTCGCTGTCGCCGATGAAGGCATAGCGCGACCGGGCCTCGGTCGGGTCTGCGCCGAACAGCAGCGCTAGGGCGCGCAGCGCGCCGCTGCCCTTGTCGCTGCCGTCAAAACTCACGTGCAGGTGAACTGAGGAGCGAACGGTGCGAGCTCCGGCCGCGCGCGCAGCGGCACGTGCGGCCTCGACCAGCGCGGGAGCGACCTGGCGCGTCTCGCCGATGTCGAAGGTGTAGTCCGTGTGGCGCCACGGCACGTCCGACGCCGGCTGTAGCTCGGGGAACTGCGCGCGCAGGCAAGCGACCAGCGATGCGAGACGGGCGCGCCTCTGAGCGCGCAGCTCGGGGGAGACTTCGTCGAGCAGGCGCGGCGCGCCCGACCCGGGCAGATGGGCGACCGCGCCGTTTTCTGTCACCACGCCGTCAACAGGCCAAAGTCGCAGCAGGACGTCGCCCCAGGCCGCCGGGCGACCCGTGACCGGCAGCAGCGCGAGCCCTGAGGACTTGAGCTGGTACAGCGCCGCGAGCGCGGCTTCGCTCAGGCAGCCGTGGTCGAGCAGGGTGTCGTCGAGATCAAAGAGCAGGCCGCGCAAGTGACAGGCGACGGCCTGGTCGAGCTGCGTCAAGGGCCGCATCAGTTGATCCGGTTGAGCGTCGCGATGACGGTCGACAGGTAGGTCCCTTCCGGGAAGGCGGCGGCCACGGGGTGATCGGGCCCCTGAAACCAACGTTCGAGCACCCGCGGCTGCAGGCCGACGTCGCGCGCCCCAAGGGCCAGCGAGCGCACGAGCTCGGACGGACCGAGCGCTGCCGAGCAGGAACAGAGCACCAACAGCCCTCCAGGAGCAGTCGCGCGGCAGGCTGCGGCCGCAACGCGCCGCATGTTACCCGCCGCGCGCTCACGGGCTGCGCGACTCTGCGCGAGCTTGGGCGGATCGCAGATCACCAGCTCGTAGCCACCGCTGCGCCCCGCGCGAGCCATGGCCTCGAGCGCGTCGTCGCGTTCGAAGCGGATCTTACCGGCCAGGCCGTTGCGCAGCGCATTGTCGGCGGCCACCTCTTGCGCCAGGGCGCTCGAGTCGACCGAGACCACCTCGCTGGCTCCCGCGCGCGCCGCTGCCAGCGCGAACGGACCGACGTAGGAATAGACGTCCAGAACGCGGCGACCTGCGGCCAGCTGCTCAACGCGTCCGCGCAGGCTGCGCTGATCGAGGTAGTAGCCCGTCTTTTGTCCAAGCTCGAGCGGGATCCGCCACTGCAGGCCCCGCTCACGGAAGTCGAGCTCCGTTACCGGCTCAGCTCCGCGGCATTGTCCTCGAGTCGCTTGAAAGCCTTCGAGCTCGGCGGCGCGCTCACTGGTGCGATCAATGATGGCGCGGGGCCTGAGCAGTTGCTCAAGCGCTGCGAGGAGCTCAGCCTCACGGCGCTTCATGCCCAGGGTGCCAAACTGCACCGCGAGAACGTCGGCGTATTTGTCGACGATCAGTCCGGGTAGGTAGTCTCCCTCGGCGTGCACCAGGCGAAATGCGTTGGTGCGCTCGGAGGGCAGTCCGAGTTTTTGCCGGAGCTGGAGGGCCGCCTCGAGCCGTCTGGCGAAAAAGCCGGCGTCGAGCGCTACATCCGGCTCATGGCTGCAGATGCGAACCGGGATCGCCGATCCCGGCGAATAGAGCCCCCGCCCGAGCCAGAGGCCGCGAGGGTCGTGGACATCGACGGGCTCGCCCGCTGTGGCGCCACCCTCGACGCGCTCAACGGCCTGGGCGTAGACCCAGGGATGACCGGCCCACAGTGGCTGAACGTGGCCTGGTTTGATGGTGACGCGCGGCACGCGCGCAGTATGGACGATGCGGGCTCGCTGTGCAGCTGCTCGAGCCGTGAAACGAAACATCCCCGGCTCCTCCGAAGAAGAACCGGGGACGCGGCTCGGCAGTTTCACCCGAGACGGGTTAGCCGCTGAGCGACCGTGCGCTTACTGGACGAGGTCCTTAAGCGCCTTGAGCGGTGCCGCGCGAACCTTCTTGCTCGCGGGCTTCGCGGGGATCGTGATGGGCTCCTTGGTGAAGGGGTTGATGCCCTGACGCTCTTTGGTCGCGGGCTTCTTCACAACGCGGAGCTTGACGAGACCGGGCACCACGAATTCACCGGGGCCACGGTTCGACAACTGCTTGCGGATAAGATCCGCCATCGAGTCGAACACTCGATTGACACTCTTTTTATCAAGATCAGCAGCCTCAGCGAGTTCTGCAATTACCTGAGCCTTCGTCAGCCTCTTTCCAGCCATGCGATTCCTCCTAGTTTCTCCGAAAAATCCGTGCCGAGCGCCTGGATTATCTCCCGCCTCGTCGCTTCGCCGATCGACATTTGCCGGTGTCGACGATGCGTTTCAAGACAGGGCCACGGATAACAAGGGTTTCTCCCGCGTTCAAGCACAAAGAGTAAATGGCATGTCGAAATGTCCCCAAAATCCTGCCACGCCGGGTTCGAGGCAGCACGGTTGCTCGGCCGCAACCCTCGATTGTGACAGCTGCGCTATGTGGGACGGACACCGCAAGGGCCTGTCTGGGAGCTGTGTGATTCGCGATATAGCTCAATAGTCCTGCAGCGTTATCGCAAGATCATCGATGTAAAATCTCAGCGCCCTAGCGCTTGCGATCGCGTGTCGACCGGCCCGTCTGAGCGCGAGGCTGCGTTTTTTTCGCGGATTGCTGGGCCGAATCGGTGTGTGCAACCCCATTTACGGTCGTGCTCGCGCTGCGCGTCGGCCTCTGCGCGCGTGCGCGAGCCTCGCCAGACCCGCGCGAGGCGCTCCTCACACTCGCCGTTTTTTGGATCGGCGCGTCGCGAGCGACAGACGCGCGCGCGCTCGGGGTCGCGGCGCGGACCTTTTTGGTCGTGGCGCGGACCTTTTTGGTCGTGGCGCGGACGGGCAAGCTGAGCTCGTCGGGTAGCGGTGCGGCACGCACGAGTTGGCGCGTGAGCGCCACCATGACGCGTTTCTCTTCGGGCTCGGCATGGTCATGCCCGAGCAGATGCAGGACGCCGTGCGCGAGCAGCCAACGCACTTCAGCGGCCAGTGAGCGCTTGCGACTGTCGGCTTGACGGGCAGCCGTCTCGAGTGAGATCACAACGTCGCCGAGCAGGCGTGGCGCTGCGAACGGGGTGTCGCCAAACGCGGCATCAAAATAGAAGGACAGCACGTCGGTGGGCTTGTCCTTGGCGCGATGCTCACGATTGAGCTCTTGAATCTGCTCGTCACTGGTCAGCACGACGCTCAGTTCTGCGTCGGCGCGTCCCAGCTTAGCGAGCATGGCGTTGCCCAGTCGCCGCACGAGCGGTGTTGAGAGGCGAGGCAGACGAGGGGCATTGCGCTGGACGAAGGTCGGCATGGCTGTCTCCTGGCCGAGCAAGTTGACCCGGCCGCGCGCCGCCCTCAAGCCGCCCCCCGACGAAATGACCTGGGACCATCAGGCCCGACCGGCGAGCAAGCACGGCGGCCGCCCCTGAGCCCCTTGCCGGATGCCCAAGCAGGTCAGAGGCATTTGACAGAGGAGGGGAGATG
The DNA here is from genome assembly GCA_038207155.1 of Polyangiales bacterium. Lineage (GTDB taxonomy): Bacteria > Myxococcota_A > Polyangia > Polyangiales > Polyangiaceae > FEN-1139. Next base: position 141,150 of record JBBRAB010000004.1, on the reverse strand, counting down.
TCGCAGTGGACCGGGCCATGGTCCGCTCCGCACCACCTCCGCCCGCTTCCGTCGGTCCTCCCCAGGGACCGCCACTGCGAGAGTCCGTGTCGCCCTACTTTGCCACTGCGGCCAAGGGCACCGAGGGGCTGCTGCGTGACGAGCTTCGCTCGCTCGGGATCCCACAGGTTCGCGGCGATCGCGGCGGAGTTCATTTCGGCGGCTCACTGCTCGATGCCTTCCGCGTCTGTTTATACAGTCGCATCGCGGTGCGGGTGCTCGAGCATCGAGCGACCGTGCCTGCTCGCTCCGAGGGTGAGCTCTACGACGAACTGCGTGCTCTGGACCTGTCCGATGTTCTCGAGCCTTCCCGGACGTTTGCGGTAAGCGCCACGCTACGCTCAAGCGCGTTGACTCACTCTCAGTTCGTTTCGCGCCGCATCAAGGATGCGGTGGTCGACTCGCAGCGGGAGCGTCACGGTCGTCGTTCGGACGTCGATGCGCACGATCCGGATGTGCAGCTGCAGGCCCATCTGGTCAAAGATGAGCTCACGCTGTACGTCGATCTCTCTGGGGTGCCGCTGCACCGGCGCGGCTATCGACCTGAGAGCGCTCCCGCTCCGCTCAAGGAGACCCTGGCGGCTGCCCTGCTCCGCCTCGGGCGTTACGATGGGACTGAGCCGTTCTTCGATCCGCTTTGTGGCTCAGGCACGCTGGCGGTCGAGGCCGCCCTGATCGCCCACAATCGCGCCCCAGGCTCGCTCCGAACGGGCTTTGGCTTGGAACGCTTCGCGCGGGTGTCGCCCGGAGATCGGCGTTCGTTTCAGCTACTGCGCGAGCAGGCGCGGGCAGAGGAGCGCGTCCCTTCGGCGCCCATCGTCGGCGCCGACATCGAGCTTGATGCGCTCGAGCTGACGCGGACCAGCGCTCGCCGAGCGGGTGTCGAGGTCACTTTGGCGCGTCGCGACGTGCTTCGCACCGATCCTCCCGAGCTGCCCGGCCTGGTGGTAACCAACCCCCCTTACGGTGTCCGTATGGACGGGGGCGTTGATTTCGAGCAGCGTCTCGGCGAAAAACTGGCGACCTACCAGGGGCAACGGGTGCTCGTGATCACGGCGACGCCACAAATACTTCAGGGTTTCGGGCGGGCTCCTGACCTCGAACACCAGCTCTTCAACGGTGATATCGACTGTCGCGCCTTTGGTTGGAACCTGGCCGCGACGTAGTCCTTCGCCCAGAGGGGCGAGTCGCGCTAGCCTGACTGCCCGTGGCGCGCCCCTCTCGTCCTCCTGGTTTCGACATGACCTATCGACCCGCCGAGCGGGTCTTTCTGGCGCCTTGGACCCAGCGTTGGCCCGCCTACCTCTACTTGGGCCTGGCGCTGGCTTTGGGGTTGTTAGTGTTCGTCGCGGAAACAAGCGGCTCGAACTCGCAGCTCTACGTCCAGGTGATCGAAGCCAACTCGCGCCGGCTCATGACGCCAAGGACCGCGGTGTTCTGCCTGGGCATCAGTGCGTCTGCCTCGGTGTTGCGCGCCGCCATGCGCGGGGTGCGACTCCGGGGCGACGGGGTCGAGTATCGCGACATGGTCGGCCTGCTGATCCCGCGCATCCGCCGCATTCGTTGGGCGCAAATCGACCGCCTGCGGCTCGATTCCCCAAAATCAGTGGGCATCGATTTGTGGGACGGTCGACGCGTGGAGCTACCGCGCGTGGCCGATACCGAGGCCCTGCGGCGCGCGCTCGCGCGGGTGGCTGCGGCACGCTCGATTCCCGTCAAGGGCACGGTCGAGCTCGACGAGCTTCCGGACGCCGCCGCCGAGCTCGACGAAGTGACTGGCTGACGCGTCTCTTTCGGATCCGAGCGGGGTCGAGTAGAGTCTAGCGCATGACGCGTTACCCTCTCTGGCCCCTTGGGTTGCTCTCCTGCTGCGTTGCCTGTGCGGCATCGGGACCGAGCAACGCGCCACCCCAGTCTGCCGCCAAGACCGAGTCCGCCGCCAACGCGCCGCCGGCTGCGTCTGGCGCGTCTGGCGCGTCCACCACGCCGAGCCAACCTGAGGCTGCAACGACCACCGCTCAGGTTCCGAAAGCGAAAGCGGGCGCTGAGTCGGACTCCGACAACCTCACGCCGGGGACAGAGCTGCAGGTGAGATTCCTGGTCGCCGAAGGTGAAACGGAGATCGATGTCGGCGGAGTGCGCTTCGTGCCCAAGGCGACGGCGGTAAAGCTCGGCAAGGGTTGGGGTGTGGAGGTCACGGTCGCGGCAAAGGTGAAGGACGGGGCCACTCACCATTGGCTGGTGCCAGCGCAGTCCGCGTTGGCGTTTGCCGGTCGCGTGACGCGCGGCGGCAAGGAGGAGCGTCTCAGCGACAAGCGTGTCGGCAGCGACGACCGGTTGCTGACACCAGGTGAAAGCGTGAGTGTGACGCGACGCTTTCCAGGGGAGACTTCGCTGGCCCTCAGTGCCAGCGACTCACTCGAGCTCGAGGTCGGGATTTGGGGTCTCGGTACGACGACCGAGAATCGTCGTCCGGTGCGGCGCTTCTTTCGGGTGACGTTCAAGGGTGCAGCGGGTCAGAGTCCGCGCGTGGCGATCGAACCGCCGCGCTGAGCGCCGCGATTCTGGTTGTCGCCATGTCCGCAGCGCGCGGCGCGCTTGGAGCGCGCGCGGACTCCCGTTTATGACTAGTTTCCCTCGAATTTCGGGGTTTGTTTGGCGGCGAGCGCGCTCAGTGCGCGCACTCGATCCTGTGAACGCAGGCAAGGCTCGTAGGCGGCAAGCTCGGCCTCGAGTCCTTCTGCTAGTGGAAGCTCGGCGGCCGCGCGCAGTGCACGCAGCGCGCTGCGCTGCGCCAGCGGGGCGCCGGAGTGAATCGGGCGCAGCCAGCCGAGCGCGTCCGTCAGGACCTCAACCCCGTCGGGACTCACGCGATTGACGAGCCCAAATTCGAGCGCCTGCTGCGCCGTCACACGGCGGCCGAGTAAGATCAGCTCAGCCGCCCGCGCTTCCCCGATAAGACGCGGAAGTCGCTGGGTCCCGCCGGCTCCGGGAATGATCCCGAGTGAGGTCTCGGGCAGCCCCAGCAGGGCTCCAGGTGCCGCGATTCGCAGGTCACAACAGAGCGCGAGCTCGAGCCCGCCGCCAAGCGCCGCGCCATTGATGACGGCTACGACAGGCACCGGAAATGGATCGAGCCAGCCGAGCTCCCGGCGATAGCTCACGAGTAGCTCGCGCACCTCGTCCTCCGACAGGCTGCGACGTTCCACGAGATCCGCACCTGCGCAGAACGCTCGCTCGCCTGAGCCAGTCACGATGAGCAGGCGCAGCTCCGGTTCACGTGCGAGCTCGGTCCCGACCTGCCCCAGTCGACCCACCAGCTCGCGCGACAGCGAGTTGGCTGCCGCGGGACGATTGAGGCGCAGCACCACGACCCCGGGCAGGGGCCGTTCGAGCAGCAGGACGTCACTCACGCGCGTCGTCCTGATTTGCGCGCTTTGTCCGCTTTGTCCGCTTTCTTACGCTTTTTCGCGGTTTTGTCGTCAGCCTTGGCGGACTTGGACCGACGAGCCGTGCTGCCCGTGTCCGCCTTTGGCGTCAGCATTTGTGCGGGCGCCACGCGAGCGACTCCGAGCTCGAGCTCACGCAGCCGACGCTTGAGCTCTTCGAGCTCATCGGTGACGCGCCCGAGCGCGGCCTGACCGGCGGATTCAAGGCTGCGTCGTGCCTCGCGCAGTCGACGCACGACGCGGTCATCGGGCTCGCGAGCTTCGCGTCGCGTGAGCGGCGCGAGCGCCGCAGCCTGACCCTGCTCGACCAGGGCGTCGACCACGTCGATGCGCAAATGCGGATCGGCGTCGTCGAGCAGCTCTTCGAGCCGCTCACGGCTCTGGCGATCATCGGAAAAATGCCCGAGCGCCGCGATCGCCGAGCGTCGACCACGCGTCGGGAGTCCGTAGCGGGTGTACTCGCGCAGCGTGGAGAGCAGCTCCGGCTGGCGCAGAGCGGCCAGGCCGTCCAGCGCTCCGGCGCGCACCACGTCCGCCCAGGATTCGCGGTCCAGCAGTGACAGGAGCACGGCTTGCGCGCCCGGCTGACGCGAGCGACCTAGAGCTCGTGCGGCGTCCGCCTGTACCAGCCAGCTCGGATCCTGCTCAGCCAGCGGGGTGAGGGCCGCCACCACCTCGGGGCGACGAAATGCCCCGAGCGCAGCAGCGACCGCACGGCGCACCTTGGGGTGCGGAGCGCTCGTCTGACCGAGCAGGAGCTTGAGTGCATCCGGGCTCGGTAGGCTGCCGAGCGCGCGCGCGCATTCGACGCGCAGCATCCAGGGAGCCTCGGCGTCCGCGAGGATGCGGCCGAGCGCGGCTTGGCTGGCATGTTCGTCGCGCTTACCGAGGGCTTGTACCGCGGCCACCCGGCAGCGCAGGCTGCGTCCCTCGGTGGCGAGCGCCGTGAGCCAGTCCGCGCCAAACTCGAGCTTGTGCGGGGCTGTGACCCGGAAATCGGGATCAAAGGCCAGCGAGCGCGGTCGCTTCGGCAGCGAGATGACGTGCACCGCGACCGCTTCAGTCACGTTCTTGCGGACGCGCAGCGTGACGCCCTCGTGAGTCACGAGCTCAAGCTCGAAGGGCAAGCTGAAGGGCGTTTCCGAAGCGCCGGTTTGCGTCTGCTTGAGGGTGACCGTCAGTCGTTCGTCCTCGTAGCTGGCGCTCACTGTAAGCTCGGGATGACCCGCGCGGTGGACCCACTCATCAAAGAAGCGCTCAAGTGAGCGCCCGCTGCGCGTCTCAAGCGCGCGTTGCAGCTCGAGCGTCTCGGCGACGCCATCGCTGTGACTGCGCAGGTAGTCTCCCACGCCGCCAAAAAACAGCTCGTCCCCCAGCTCGCGACGGAGCATGTGAAGGACCAATCCGCCCTTTTCGTATAGGTGGCGGTCGAACAGATCTATAGGGTTCTGATAGTCCCGACACACGATCGGGCGGTCGTAGCGGCCCTTGGCCTCTTCGAGGTAACTCGCGAGATCTGCCAGCACGCCCCAATCATACTCGTCGCGACCGAGCTGCCGCTCGCGCTCCACATGCTCAAAAAACGTGGCAAATCCCTCGTTGAGCCAGGCGTGAGACCAGTCACGGCAGGTGACGAGATCCCCGAACCACTGGTGCGCGAGCTCGTGCGCCACCAGGTCATCCATTGAGACGTCGAGCTGCGCCCGCTCGTCGAGCAGCGCGTACTCGTACAGCGTCGTGGCGGTCGTGTTTTCCATGCCGCCAAACACGAAATCACTGACCACGATCTGGCTGTAGCTGTCGTAGGGAAACGGCACGCCGAGTCGCTGCGAGAAGGACTCCACCATCTGGGGTGTCTTGCCGAGACTAGCCCAGGCTTCTGCTTCGCGTCCCGCCGGAACATAGTATCGCACCGGGATGGAGCGACCGTCCGCGAGGACCGCCGCGCGATCCTCGAGCAAACTAAAGCGCCCCGCCACGAGCGTCACCAGGTAGCTTGGGTGCGGTCGAGCGAGCTGGAAGTGAAACAGTTTGCGGGTCGGGTCATCGGACACGAGACCCGCTTCCACGCAGTTGCCGTTGGAAAGCACCGTCCAATCCGCAGGCACGGTGACCCGAAGCTCCGAGGTCATCTTGACGCTTGGCGCATCGATGCAGGGAAAGAAGTAGCGCGCGTCCTCGTCCTGGCACTGCGTCCAGACCTGCTCGGGGCGATTCGGCACCTCGGCATCCGGCTGCAGGAAATACATCCCCTTGCGAGGCGTGACCGAATAGTGAATCTCAAGCTGCGCGGACTCGCTCGCGCGCGGTACCGCGACCGAGATCACATGGCCGTCGTAGCTGAAGTCGACGGGGACGTCTGCGTCCTCATGGACCCAACAGAGTCGCTCGAGCTCGAACCCGACCGCATCCAGCTTGAGCCGGTCCTCGGTTGGCGACTGCCGCGTGAGCGTCAGGCTCGCGATGCCCTCGACTCGGCGCTGCGGGATGTCCAGCTCAAGCTCAAGCGCCAGATGCTCGACGCGAAACGGACAGCTGCGCTCGTAGCGGCGAGCGGTGCCAGGCAGCACGAAGCGCGAGGGGGTGGATCGGCAAGCGCCACAGCAGCTCCAGAATTTGGCATTTCGCATGACAGCTCTGTCGATAGTCAGAAGCCGAGCGATCTGCAAGCGTGGCGTCGGCCCCGCCGGCCGAGTATCGTCAGGGGGCTTGTCCCAAATCATCACCCTGAGCGGCGAGGTGGAACGTGTCACCTACGAAAACCAGGACACGGGTTTCCGTGTGGTCCGGCTCGGCAATGTGGACGGGGGCAAGCGACAGCAGGGGCGGGTGACGGTCGTTGGCACCATGCCGAATGTCGGTCCGGGGACTCGCGTGCGGGTGACGGGGCGCTGGGTCACCGACGAGCGCCACGGGGAACAGCTACGCGCCGACAGTCTCGTGATCGTGGAGCCTGAGACCCTCGATGGGCTGGAGCGCTACCTGGCCTCAGGCATACTGCCCGGGATCGGTGCCGGGCTCGCCAAGCGCATCGTAGCGACCTTCGGTACCGACACGCTCAAGGTTCTCGACAGCGCCCCAGAGAAGCTCGGAGCCGTCCCGGGGATCGGGCCCAAGCGCGTCGCTGAGCTGCGCAGCGCCTGGACCGAGCAGCGCGCCGAGAGCACCGTGATGGTGCTCCTTCAGAGCCACGGGGTGGCGCTCGGGCTCGCTCGCCGCATCCTGCGCTTTTACGGCGATCGCACCTCCGAGATGGTCCAGTCGTCTCCGTATCGCTTGATCACCGATATCTGGGGGGTTGGCTTCAAGACCGCGGACTCAATCGCGATGGCCTTTGGGATCCGCAAGGACGATCCCGAACGTCTCAAGGCGGGCCTCATCTTTGCTCTCACCGAGGCGTCGGAGCGCGGACACACCTTGATGCTTCGCGAGGCCCTGCTGGCGCAGTCGTGCGAGCGCTTGAGCGTCGAGAGCCCCTGGCTCGAGGTGGCCTTGGCGCAGCTCTGGGCTGGGGGTCAGGTCGTGATTGAAGGCGACCGAGTGCTTCTGACACGGTTTTTCAGCGCTGAGACGGAGATTTGCGAGCAGCTCGCGCGTCGCCTGCAGAAAGCCCCGTCACCCCTTCAGCGAGCGGCTGAGGCCGTCGCCGCCTTTGAACAAGAGTCCCAGATGACGCTCGCCGAGGAGCAGCGCGCCGCGGTCGAGATGGTGACGGTGGCGCGCGTCGCGGTGATCACCGGTGGCCCGGGTGTCGGCAAGACGACGCTCGTGCGCGCGCTGGTGCGGCTGTGCGAAGGCGAGCAACGTCGACTGCGCCTGGCTGCGCCCACGGGAAGAGCTGCCAAACGTCTGGCGGAAGCCACGGGTCGCGATGCCAGTACGCTTCATCGCCTGTTGGAGTTCGATCCTCGTACGGGTGGGTTTGTGCGCGGCGTGGAGACGCCGCTCGAGGCGGACGTCGTGCTCGTCGATGAGACGTCGATGGTCGATCTCCCGATGCTCTCGTCGTTGCTCGCGGCCCTGCCCGAGCATGCGCGGCTGGTGCTCGTGGGTGACGCCGATCAGCTTCCGAGCGTTGGCCCGGGCGCGGTGCTGCGCGATCTGCTGGCGTCCGGCGTCATCCCCAGCGTTCGCCTGGGGCGCGTTTATCGCCAGTCGCATCAGAGCGCGATCGTGGAAAACGCGCATCGGATCCAGGCCGGGCTGCTCCCCGAAGGTTCCGAGCCGAGCCGGGAGGGCGCGGACTTTTTCGTAGTCACGCGCCGCGAGGTGGAGCGCGCCGCAGACGACGTCGTCGAGCTGGTGGTGACGCGTATTCCCCAGAAATTCGGCTTTGATCCGCGTCGCGATATTCAGGTTCTGTCCCCCATGCACCGAGGTCCGCTTGGTACCGTCGAACTCAACGCTCGGTTGCAAGCCGCGCTCAACGGGGAGGGGCCGGCCATGATGCTGCGCGGCGCTCCCATGCGCGTTGGGGATAAGGTCATGCAGACTCGCAACGACTACGAGCGCGATGTCTTTAACGGTGACGTCGGCTGGGTTCAGTCGCTCGATCCCGAGGGTCGTCGGCTCACGGTGGAGTACGACGGACGGCTGGTTCGCTATGACGAGGCGGAGATGGACGCACTCGTGCTCGCCTACGCCGTCAGTGTGCATAAGAGTCAGGGCAGCGAGTATCCCGCCGTGGTGCTCCCCTTGATGACGACCCACTACGTCATGTTGACGCGCAACCTGCTGTACACAGCCGTCACCCGGGCGCGCAAGCTGTGCGTGCTAGTGACGGAACCCAAGGCCATGCGCTTGGCCGTGTCCGAGGACCGGCGCGAGGAACGCGCCACCTGGCTCGCGCAGCGGCTCACGGCAGCCGTGCTCTCACCTGAGTGCGCGGCGCCACGCGAGCCGTTGATGCTGGGTGCTCGCGCCGACGCGGCCCCGCATTGATACACGCCGTACCAACCAACTGCTTGGGCGCTTTCGCACTCGTCCCAAATGCACGAACGCCGCGATCCCGGGGGAGCGTGGCGTTTGCGCAGAGCCCGTGTCGAGGCTTAGGGCGTGATGGTAAAGCTCTTTTTGACCGTGACCGGCGAACCCGTAAAGGCCGGGACGCGCGCGCGCCTGAACACGCTTGAGACGCAACCACCGACGGGCGTTCCCGCGAAGGTGCCATCGATCACGTTGGCCGTCGTGACGCGACCGCTCGTGGCGAAGGTGACCTCCACCTTGCCGTTGCCCGTCGGGCCGTCAGGCTTTTTGCAGCTGGAGGCCTGAGACGCGGACACGCCAAGGGCTGCCTTGGCGGCGCCCGTATCGAACTCACCACCACCGGCAGGTGCCGGGTCGGGCTTCTTCTCTTCAGGCTTTTTCTCCTCGGGCTTCTTCTCTTCAGGCTTGCCTACTGCGGCGGGATTGGCGCCCGCGGGAGTGGTGGCTGCGACCGTGGTCGGCTTGGCGGTCTCGGTCGGAGCAGCCGTCTCGGCAGGCTTGGCCACCTCAGCGGGTTTCGGCGCTTCTACAGGCTTGGCCACCTCAGCAGGTTTGGGCGCTTCAGCGGGCTTGGTCGCCTCGGCGCTGGCGGCCGCCGTCGCGTCCGACTTGTCCTTGTTGCCGTTCATCATGAGAAACCCGACGACCACGAGGAGCGCGACGACGAGTCCTCCCATGCCGAAGAGCAAGCCTCGATTGCTCTTCGGCGCCATTGCCGGATCCGGATAGGCGTACACGGCGGGCGCCAGCTCGACCTTGGGCTTTGGCGCAGGCGGAGGCGCCGCCGCTAGTAGATCGGCCTGATTCTTCGACGCTGCGATCGCTGCAGCGGCACCGCCGATCTGCGGACCTCCGAGGAGCTGCTCGATCTTCCGGGGAGAGGCCGCTTCACTGCTCTTTTTCGCATTTGGCGCTTCAACGCCCGCCTTGAGGGCGTCGAGTGAAAACAGCACGCTGCTCTCGTTGCGTGCGCCAGTCATCTTCTGAGCATCGGTGTCGACCGACACGTCCAGTGAGACGCCGTCGGCACCTTCGGTGCCAGCGCCTGCGAACAGATCGTGCGCGCCTTCAGTGCGTTTGGCGGCAATGCGCGCGGCTGGCTTGACCGCGGCCTTCTTGCTGTCGCCTGCCCCAAACGCCGCTTTGGTCTCGAGCGGCTTGGCCGCCGTGGGACTCGATTTGGGGAGCGTGGCCGCAGGCTTCGGGGTGCCTGCGACAGGAACCGCCGCCACCGGCTTGGCCGCCGCTGCTGCGGGCTCAGCCACTGCACCGGGGCGCTTGAAGTCCTTCAAGAGGGCAGCGAGCTCGGGGACCTCAAAGGGCGATACCCAGTCGCCCATGCCCTCTTTCCAAACAAAGATCTCGTCGGGGAAATTCCCAGACTTGATCCCAGCCACTAGCTCGTCGGTGGTGAGCTCCCGTTCGTCGGTCTCACTGAGATTGACCGACCAGGAAGTCGTCTGGGCGGGCTCGCCTGCGGGCTTGGCCGCGGTCACCGCGGGCTTGGCTTCGGCGGGCTTGGCCGCGGTCACCGCCGCAGTGGGCTTAGCTTCGGCTGCCGCGGGCTTGGCCGCCTGCGGGCTGGAGGCAGGTTTGACGGCGCTGCCGACACCGGCTCCCGCCGCTTTCGCGGCTTCGGGCTTGGCCGCCGCCGTCGCGGCACCCTTGGCGTCGGCACCGGCAGGTGGAGGGATGCTCGGCACTGCCTCGGGCGCTTCAGGGGCATCGCTGCCTCCGGCGGCTTCGGGCGGAATTGGCTGAGTGCCGTCGACGACGATCTGCCCACCGCAGGACTTGCAGCGAACCTTGACCTTGCGCCCGACGACCTTCTCATCGGCAATCGTGTACTTGGAGTCGCAAGAAGGGCAGCTGACTTTCATGACGAAGCAATCTCCACTGCAGCGGGCACCTCAAGGGGTGCGAGGCTCAGGAACTGGGATTTTCGCGGATGGCGAGAAATTTCGCAAGATTCCACCAAACGGAATTGGTGGGGACTAGTTTAGTGGGGCGAGGGTCGCGCCGTCTAGTCCGCAGAACCGGACGGTTCCTTCGTAAATTGTGCCGCAGACGGGGCAGATCCGTCGGAGCGGCTCCGAGGCCGAGGCGAGCAGTGCGGCTGGAACGAGCGCCTCCCCGTCGACCGGGCAACGGCTGGTGCCCGGGTCGTAGCCCTTGCGACAGATCGGACAGACGCCTCCAGGTGCCGGCTCGGGCGGGAGGGAGGGGACGAGTCGGTTGCCGTCGGTCAGGCAGAATCGTTGCCCTGGCTCATGCTCGGTGTGGCAGGTCGGGCAGCTGCTGGTTGTGGCGGGCGCGGGCACGGGAGTCGCGGTCGGCGCGTACTCTGGGGAACTCTCCTCCGACCCGAGCTCGTCACCCGGCTCATAGGTATCCGGACGTCGTCGCATTAGCCAGAGCGCCATCGCGCCGAGCAGTCCGGCGAGGGCGCCAAGCGAACCGAGCAACCAGAGTCGCTTGCTCCGCGCCTTGTTTTCCAGTGTGGCCGAGCCCGCACCGAGCTCAGCCGACGCGAGCGTGGCCACTGCCGCGCCCGTTGCTCCCGATGCGTCAAACGCGCCGCCTTTGAGCAGCGCGTCGTACTCGTCCTTCGACACCACCTCAAGCTGGACCGAGACCGACTGTTTCTCGAAACTCGCTTCAATGCGTGCCATGCCGCGGGGAGCGTCCGCGGCTGCCGTTGCCTTGCCATCGACGGTGACCTCGAGTCGTGTCGTCGAGGTTGCCAACGAAAAACGCGCTGTTGCCAGGGTTAGGCAGCCCTCGGCGTCCAGCAGGCGCGCTCGAAATTGAAAGGACTCACCGGCGCGCAGCAGCTTTCGATTGGGACGGACCTCAAGGCGCGCGGGGACACCGGGCGCGGCGCAGGTCTTGGGGGCAGGCTCTGGGGTCGGCGCGAGCGGAGCTTCTGGCGGCTCGGGGGGCAGGGGCGCGGGCGCAGCTCGACTCTCCCCTTCACGCTCGACGAGCGAGAAGCTTCGAGTCCTGCGCGCCTCGGCGCGACAATGCTCGCCGTTGATGTCGAACTCGTAGAGTCCGACTTCGGTAAACTGGAGTTGGTCGTTCGAGCTGGCGCTGAGCGTCGTGGTGATGGTGGTCCGGCGCGGATCCCCAGCAGAACTGCTGCAGCGGGTGTTCCACGAGCGCGCCGAGCTGGAGTGTCCAACCACTGAAACCCCTGGAAGGCTCTCCCAGCAGGTGCGCGTGCTGTAGCTGCGACCGAGTCCGGCAATCGACAATTCGCTCCCCTGCGCGCTGACTGTCACGACGCCGCCAGGCTCATTACTCGACGAGGGGCGTGGGCCACAGGCTTGCCCCCATCCCGAGAGATTGAACGAAGTCCGCAGGGCGCTGGCAGACCAGCGCCCTGACAAGGTCGGCGCGTCATCAGCCAGAGCGGCGTTGGAGCAGAGAACTGCGCTGAGCACCCAGAGGGCTCGCTTCATCGTGCCGGCATCATAGCGGCGATCGACCCGGTTTCGTGAAGTCTCCGCTGAACACCAACGCACTTTACCGGGATTTGGCCAGAAATCGCTGCGCTGTGGCAGGATAGCCTCCCGGTCACTATCAGGACTCGGTTCAACTTTGGCCACTTGGCCAGCTTTGCGCAGATGAGGAGAATGCAAATGTACTGCTTTTCGAGGGGTAGCTCCCGCACCCGACTTCTCAGCGCGCTCAGCGCCCTGGGTCTGGTCTCCGCAGTCGGCGTCGTCCAGGCGCAAACGACCCGCGACCGCGCACCGGCTGGCAACGGCGACGGCATGGATACCCATCTGTTTCGTCCGGCGATCGACTCCAAGGGGCAGATCGCTTCCAACGGAACTGAGGTGCTTGGCCACAAGAGCATCAGCTTCGGCATGGTGCTCGACTACGGACGCAACCTGCTGCGCGTGAACCCTGACCGCAATCGCCTCCCGAACGGCGAGTCCACGGGTGGCGCTTCAGCGCTGGTCGCCCATTCCTTCCAGGCTACTTTTGGCGTCAACTACGGCCTGTTCAACCTCCTAAGCGTTGGCGCCAGCGTCCCGGTCGTGATGCTGTCGGGTGGCAGCGCCTCGGGGATCGGTCCAACGGGGGCGACCTACGATGCCGACAACCTCAATGCGCAGAAGCTCGGAGGCTTCGCTCTCCACGCCAAGCTGCGGCTGCTACGCGCAACCCAGGGCTTTGGGCTGGCACTGATCGGTCAGGCGGGTGTTCCCCTAGGCAGTGCGCCTCGGCAGCTCGGCGCCGATCCGGGCTTCTGGTATTGGCCTCGCGTCGTTGCCGAGGGGCGCCTGGGCGACAGCGGAATCTTTCGCGCGACCGCTAGCGTCGGCTATCGCGGTCACACCGGACAAAATACCCGTTTCGAGCTTGATCCGCAGGGGCGTGAGCAGCTCGTGTCCGGGCGTTTCGTCGACGGCAATCTCGGGACCTACGGTGCTGGTCTCTCGCTACGCGTGATCGACGCACTTGAGCTGGTCGGGGAAACCTACGGCACGGTGTTGCTCGCGGACGCCGACTCGCGCCAGAAGGTGAGTCAAGAGCTGCTCGGCGGCATCAAGCTGTACGTCGATCCCAATAGCTTTCTGACGCTCGGCGCCGGTGGACGCGTCTTTTCCACCGGTGCGATGGCAGCCGATCAACGTCTCGTCCTCGGCTTTGTGCTCGAGCCCTCGATTGGCGACACAGACGGCGATGGCATCATGGACGACGAGGATCAGTGCATCACCGTCGCGGAGGACAAGGACGGCGACGAGGACTCCGACGGTTGTCCCGAGTTCGACAAAGACAAAGACGGCATCCCCGACGATCAGGACAGCTGCCCGACGGTGCCCGAGGACAAGGACGGCGACGCGGACGAGGACGGCTGCCCCGAGATCCGCGACACCGACAAGGATCACGACGGCATCGTCGACGCGCGCGACAAGTGCCCCAATGATCCCGAGGATCGCGATGGCTACGAGGACAAGGATGGTTGTCCCGAGCCGGACAATGATCGCGACGGCATCCTCGACGGCGACGATCGTTGTCCCAACGATCCGGAGGACAAGGACGGCTACGAGGACAGCGACGGCTGTCCCGACTACGACAACGACAAGGACCAGATCCCGGATTCTCGCGACAAGTGTCCGACCGATCCCGAGAACTACAACGGCTTCCAGGACGACGACGGTTGTCCGGAAAAGAACAAGGTCATCATCGAGGAGAACTCGATCGTGATCCTGGAACAGGTGCAGTTCCAGCGTGGAAGCGCTCAGATCCGCCCGGAGAGTACCAAGCTACTCGACGAGGTCGCTCAGACGCTTCGTGAGCACCCGGAGTTCAAGGTCGTTGAGGTGGCCGGACATGCCGACGAGCGCGGCAGCGACCAGATCAATCTCAAGCTGACGCAGCTACGTGCGGCAGCCGTTGCTTCGGCTCTGCAGAAGCGCGGGGTCGCAGCCTCGCGCCTGCTGTCGCAGGGCTACGGCGAGTACTGCCCGCTCGACTCGCGTACGGTCGTCGAGGCCTACGACAAGAATCGTCGCGTTGAGTTCAAGATCGCCAAGACCGAGGACGGTCCGACTCCAATCGAGCGCGGCTGTCGTCGCGCCAAGGACGCGGGCGTCGTGCCGCCGACCTTGCCCTAAGCGAGCGCTGTTGCGAGCTCCGGCGTCACTCGGGCAGTTGCCCCGGTGGCGCCGGTCCTATTTCGTCACAGTGACTGCGCGCTTGGCTGGTCGCAGTGCCAAGTCAAACGTTGCGTCCGAACGTCCCTGGTCGTTTGCGCGCCGAGCCAACAACCTGAGCGTGTCAGTGCGAGGGGCCGGCTGTTGAGCTCGCGTGGCGGCTCGTCGGGGCGGGCGCTGACGAGCCGATTGCCGACGGTCGCAAATCGTCCCGCCTGCAAGAGCTGGGCGCCGCGCTTGACGGTCCCGAATGGGAGCTGTTCCTGCGTTTTTGGCCGAAATATGAGCAGCTGTTGGTCCTGGCGAAGGAGCAGTGTTTCCTCGTCGAAGGCCAGCACCTGAGTGCGATCGGCCAGTCGCAGGACCTCACCAGTCGGCAGATCCACGAGCCAACTCTCGGCGCCCAGGTAGAGGGGGTACCAACGCTCGCGCCAGGGTTCAAACGCGTCGCCCTCACCGCTCGGGGGCCGCGGCTCGAGCGGTCGCGCCGACTGCTCATCGACCCAGTAGAGTCGAGGTCGCTCGGGCCCACCACCGCAGCCGACGAGCGCACGCGGGAGTCGCGCTGAGCTTGCGACCAAGCGCGGGGAGTCACAGCGCCAAGTGGCAGCCGCGGTGTTGCTGCCGACGGACACGAGTTCAATCGACTGTCGACTGCGGCGCAGTTGACGCGAAGCGAGGCTGACGAGAAACCCAGGCGTAGCTGCTTGCGCGGACTCGCTCCCGAGCAGAAGGGTAGGCGTTGCGCGGCCCGAGTTGCCAGAAAATGGCCGCAAAGTGCCAGAAACTGGGCAGACCAACGACGCCGAGCGCGCTGCGGCGGCGCGCGCGCGCGCGGGGGGGCTGGTTCGCGCGCGCGCGTCATGCGCGCTCGCGAGCAACCGGGAGCCACCGTCACGACGCAGCACGACGTTCAACCCGACCGGCGTCGTGGACTGCTGTCCGGTAAGCAACCCCAACAGGGTGAGCTCGCGAGACTCAGGACTGCCGCCAAGGTATCCGAGCAGGGTCGAGTCCGCGCTAAACGCCAGGGTGGTTTCGCCAGGCTCGAGCGCTACGGCAGCACCTGGGCTCTCAGCACTCGGCAGCTCGCGCGAGTCTCCCGTGAGAAGATCGGACAGGACGCGTCTGCCCGCTTTCGACAGCACCAACCAGCGACCATCGTCGCTGAACTGCACCGGTCCCTCGAGGTGTTCTCTCCCGGTTGGCAGGGCGAGCCAGGGCTCCCAGTCGAGGGCATCCACCGAGGGGCGGTCGAGCTGGGGGCTGCAGAAAACGGTCAAGCTCGGCACCGCAGGCGCTCGCAGGGCTCCCAGCTCGATGGGCGCCTCAAACTCCGTCAGCAGGGGGAGGCCTGGCTTGGTCACCGGCGAGTCCGGGACTGGGCTCACGACGACCATCGAGGGGGCTGGTCGGGCGGCGCCTGGACCCGGAAGGGGCTGCTGAGGCGGCGCTGACGCCCTCAACGGGACCTCTATCGGCCGGGCTCCGCAAGCGAGCAGCAGGAGGCAGGGGAGCAGTGCTGCGCGTGGCACCGAGCGCTTGTAGCATGGGCCACTGCGGCAGCCCATGGGCCGGCAATGGGCGAGTATTTGGCCCAAGTCGACGGAGTGGTGCTTGTGACACAGACTGGTTGCCGAACGGGCAACCGCTCGTCACCTCTAGACGGTAGCGTGGGTAGTATGAATCACTTTGAAATTGAGTGCGTGGGCGAGGCGATGGTGGCGGGCGAACCCCGCTCCGGAATGTTTCGGGTTTGGGAAGCCCTCCAGTCTGAGTTCGAGCCGTCGCCCGCGGTGATCCATCTTCTGAAGTCGGACCGCGCCGCGCGCTGGGCCAAGACGAGCGGCTGTGAGCCCGTTGAGCATGGCTCCTTCGTGACCATGCTGAGCAGTGAGCAACGGCGCGCGGGCTGAGCAGTCCTGCGGACAGAGTCCGCGGAGCGCTACTCGTCGTCTCTGCGCCGCGGTGGCGGCGTGGACGCGCTGCGCAGCCCAGGCAGCGGTCCGCTCGGCGCACGAGTCACCGCGAGGCTTGATTGACTTGATGGACGACGCTCAAGGGGATTAGCAGCGGACTTGGAGCCACCTGCTGGGGGCAGCTGGGACGGTCGGCGCGTCTCGGGTACGGTGGAGCCGAGGATCTCCTCGACCTCGGCGCTGAGCGACGGCCGCGAGACCCGGCGCAGCGACGCCGAACGTGAGCGAATCGAGACCGGAGCTTCTGGGGCGGGCGGCATGGTGCTGCGCACCGCACCGTGATGGGGCTCAAGCCTGGCCCGATCACCGAAATACTCCAGCGTGATCCGGAGGGGTCCCTCGTCGGCGCCGGCGGAGAAGTGGTGAAGGGCTCGCAGCGCAGCTGAGCACTGCAGGGCAAATAGGCGCGTCGAGCGCGCCCGCCCCGGGATGCTGAGCAGCCAACGGTAGCGTCCGGAGCTCGTGTCGAGCTCAATCTGCGGCCGCGCGTCGATCCAGGGGCGCTCTATCAGGGCTCGCAGTTGAAATAGGCCCGCGGGTTGCGCCGTCGCTCGAAGGAGTCCCTGACTTCTGGTCACATGGGGCACGATGGCTTCCTCGAGCACGCGCTCAAGGAGTTGCCCCGAGCCCGCGCAGAGCTGGGCATCGAGGGTGAGCAGTAGCTCTTCGGCGTCGTCGAACGAGGTCACGTCAGACTCGGCCGCGCTTGGGCCGTGCACGCGCTCCAGGAGGGCGAGCGCCTCCCCGGACAACCGAGCACGCAGTCGCGCGAGAGATGCGGAGCTCGCACCCCGTAGCCCTGCCGCGACTAGGTCGAGCACGAACCTCGTTTTCAGTCCACCCCGCGTCATCACTCGAGTTCCGTCCTCCGCCGCCAACTGGTCTGTGCCAACTGACTCTAAGCGGTCCACCGACCGCGCTCCCGAGCATATCGGAAACGCGCGGTTGTGTCTCCCCACCAGTTCCCGCCATGGGACCCCGCAGCGCGGTGAGTCGGGAGCTTATACGCCCGGCGTCTGGCGGCCGGGTGTTCGAACTCCTGACGGTAGTGGATTGTCACAGTCGCTCCGGACCGCGCTGCGGCGGCCCTGTGACATCAGCTCCGCGAAGCGGTGTGCGCCTCTACCCGCGCAAGGCGGCTTGCACGCGCTCGACGACGCTACCCACGACCTCAGCGCAGCTAAGCAGCTCCGCTTTCTTGGGATCGGTCTCCGTGCGCAGCTTGAGCTCCACACCGCCGCGGGCGAGGGACTTGGCGCCGACCGTCAAGCGCAGCGGAATACCAATCAGATCCGCATCCTTGAACTTCACCCCGGGACGGTCGTCGCGGTCGTCGATCAGGATTTCAATCCCTTGCGTGGTGAGCTCGGCCTCGAGCCGCGCGACCTCGGCGAGCACTTCCGGCTCGGAGCCAAGCTGAACGATGTGGACCTGATAGGGGGCGATGGACATCGGCCAGAGGATGCCGTTGTCGTCGTGGTGCTGTTCGACCGCGGTCGCAATCAGGCGTGACACGCCGATCCCGTAGCAGCCCATCACGATCGTCTTGCGCTCGCCCTCGACAGAGAGGTACTGCGCCCCCATCTTGGCGGAGTAGTGCGTTCCGAGTAGGAAGATGTGTCCCGCCTCAATGCCGCGGTAAAGCGCCAAGGGCTGTCCACAGTCGGGGCAGACGTCCCCGTCGCGCACGCTGCGCAACTCGTGGATCTCGCCCTGATAGTCGCGACCGAACACGACGTGCTGGCGATGCGCGTCGCGCTCATTGGCGCCCGTGATCCCGTCCACGACGGCAGCAGCCTCGCGATCAACCAGGATTTTCCCTGAGAATCCGACCGGACCGGCGAAGCCAACCGGCGCTCCGGTGGCCTTAAAGACGTCCTCGGCGCTCGCCATGTGCACGTCCGTCGCGCCGAGCGCGCGAGCGAGCTTGATCTCATTGAGTTCGTGGTCGCCGCGCACGACGGCCATCACCAGCGCGCCATCCACGAGGTACACGAGGCTCTTGAGGAAGCGCTCGGGCGGGGCCCCGAGGAACGCGGAGACCTGCTCGATGGTGCGCTGCTTCGGGGTTGAGAGCTGCTCCACCGGCGGGGTTCCCGACGCATCCCCGGCGGGGCCGGCGGGCGAGCGCGCCACCTCGAGGTTGGCGGCGTAGCTGCACTTGGTGCAGGCCGCGATGATGTCTTCACCGCTCTGGACGAGCACCTGGAACTCGGCGCTCCCCGAGCCGCCCATGGCGCCCGAATCCGCCGACACCATGCGGTAGGTCAGGCCCAGTCGATCGAAGATCCGCACGTAGGCTGCGCGCATCGTTTCATAGCTGACGCGAGCCGCGGCCTCGTCGACATCGAAGGAATAGGCGTCCTTCATCACGAACTCACGACAGCGCAGCAGGCCACCGCGTGGACGCGCCTCATCGCGAAACTTGGACTGGATCTGATAGAGATTCAGCGGCAGATCGCGGTAGCTCTTGACCTCGTGGCGCACGAGATCCGTGATAACCTCCTCGTGCGTCGGACCAAGGTGATAGTCCCCACCCTTGCGGTCCTTGAGACGCAGCAGGGTGTCGCCGAACATGTCCCAGCGACCGGTCTCGCGGAACAGATCCGCCGGCAGAAGCACCGGCAGCAGCACTTCTTGGGCGCTCGCGCGATCCATCTCTCCGCGGATGATGGTTTCGATCTTGGTGAGCACCCGCCGCCCGAGCGGCAGGTAGCTGTAGATCCCTGCCCCGAGACGACGAGCATAGCCCGCGCGCAGCAGCAGGCGGTGGCTCACGCTGGTGGCGTCGGCGGGGGCTTCCTTGAGCGTCGGGAGAAGTGCGTTTTGGTAGCGCATAATCGCCCCGTGCCGTAGCACGGGGCGCGCCCTGCGCCTACTGAGTCGCGGCGCTGCCGGTGGGGGCCGGGGTCGACGTGCTCGGCTTGTAGCCGGGAATTAGTCCCTCAATGAGCGGCTCACTCCAGGCCATCGTGGTGGTATCCCAGGCATAGAAGTCCGCCGCGAGATCCCAGTAGGCCCAGCTGATGCCATTTTTTTCTGCCTGCTGGACGAGGTAGCCAGCCCAGGCTCCCCGCACGCTGTCCTTGGGAGGCGTGAGGTTCTCGTGGCCATACTCCGGTTTTCCGCGCACTCCGAATTCACCCATGTACAGCGGGATCCCGGTCTCTTTGGACCAGGCGGCGGCGTCGGCGAGATCCTTAGCGATGCCGTCCTGCTGAAGCTTGGCGTCGGCCTTGGGGTCCTTGGAATCAGGAAATAGCACCGGCCAAGTTTTCGCCACATCTGAGTTGACGACGTTCGCCGTGTCCTTGGCTGCGCGACAGCCTACCTCCCAGGTGACTGGCTGCTGGTGCGTGAGGCAGAACGGGCGGTAGTAGTGGAAGGTCGCGATGATGTTCTTGTCGCCCGGCGGGAAGGTGACGTCGGCGAGCTTGTACCACTTGTTGAATTCGTTCCCGCCAATCACCACGGTGCGACCGGGATTCGACTTGCGGATGATCGCCATCGTCTCGATGACGTACTTGTTCCACTCGGCTTGGATAGCGCCATTCGGCTCATTCAGAATTTCAAAATAGAGCCCTGCCGGGTAGTTTGCATAGTGCTCCGCGATTTGCTTCCAGAGCGCCATGAAGCGATCATGGTTTTCCGCAGGGAACTTAAACAGCTCCACGTAGTGATGGACGTCGAGCACCAACGTGAGATTGCGCGACAGGGCGTGCGCAATGGCCCAGTCGACTCGCGCGAAGAACGCCTTGTCGATCGTGTACGGTGCCTTCTCGAGAGCATGGGTGCTCCACCTCACCGGCAGACGAATCGAATCAAAGCCCGCCTTGGCGGCCACCTCGAACATCCAGGGCTCGATCATTGGACCCCAATCCCCCTCGTTCGGTGCGTCCAGGCTATTGCCGAGGTTAACCCCGCGTCCGAGCAGTTTGTTTTGGGTCGTCGCGGTGACGGCTCCCGCCTTGGGAGCGCCCATCTTCACCGCCGGTGGTGCGTAAGGGATCGGGTACAGCGGATTGGTGGTCGCCGGCGCGGGAGCGATGACGATCTTTTTCTCCGCTTCCGGGCTGCTACCCGGATCACAAGCGCTGAGGGGAAGAAGGGAAAGACCAAGCAGCGGGAGGAGCCAACGACGCATGGGGAAAGGATACCACTGCGGAATTTTCATGCATTTAGAACTAGACAAGGGGCAAATCGGGTACCTGATTTCCACAATTCCCGTTCAATTCGCTGCAGTCTCAGTCCGGCTTGTGCAGTGACACCTGACGAAACTGCTACCTCGAGGGACATCCCCCCGTATCTCACGAGGCTGTGCGCTACGCGACGGCGAGGGGGCAGCGACCACGGCGCGCGTCGCTGTCGTCAGCGTTCGCCCGCTCTGGATGCGTGAGGGTCCGTTGCGCCGACCGTTTGCACGGCGTGTCGCTGCGGCGGGCGAAGGTTGTCCACCGCAGCCGACTCACGCCGCTCCCTCAGGGCGCAAAGTCCGGAGCCAAGGGCTGACGCGGTTTGCCACCACCGCCGATGCTGGTCGGACTGTTGTTACTGACGACAGAAAGCCGCGTCACGAGCGCCAGAAGGTCATGGTAGAGCTTGAGCTGCTCGGCGCGCTCTGATACCCCAGCCCGTATTCTGACGAAGAGCCCGTATTCTTTGATGGCCTCGACGTCCATGTTGAAGTCGGTGCGGCGCCAACCGGTGTCATCCACGACGTAAGCACCATAGTCCTGCAACGCATGAAAGAGCTTGCTGCCCTCCTTGGTCTGCAGCCCCAGTTCTTGCTCGGTTAGACTTGGCAGCAGCGCGAGCAGCGCGCCGATACGAAAGTCCCTCACGGTGCCGTAGTAACCGCCGCCAGGGTCATTGGCTTGTTGAGATGCGGCTCCATCATTGGTATTGGTGGCGGCGGGCCAGCGATAGCCGCGACAGGTGCCGTAGGCGTCTGAGCAGGCGTCCTCGTAGTACATAAATAGGCCCCAGATATCCATCGACAGGGCGTGGTGAATCGGTTCGTCATCGAGCAACTCACCGACGCGCAGGTTGCCGCCATGCGCGGACAAGGCCGAGCCGCCATGTCCACCGTACATCCCCATGCCGGCGTGCATCTTCTGATCGGCCCTGATCTCATCGGTGCTGCGGTGAGACACCATGAACTCCCACACCGGGGTACCGATCAGCGGGCCTCCAGCCGCGCAGCGACCCGTGTAGTTCAGCTGGATGATGCTGTCGTCAGGCTGAATGAAGGCTGCCGACAGGTTCGCGTCGTTGGCGCCGTACTTGTCGTACGGCAGGGTAATGAAGTCCTGCGGAAGGCGGAGCTGCCAGGGCATCGGTCCGCCCCAGTGCTCTTTGGCGGTCTCCCCCCGGTGCCCGTCGCGGCTCCAGTTCCAGTCGCGGCTCCAGTTCCAGTCGCAGCTCCAGTTCCGGCCCCGGCGCCATTGCCCAGCACTCCACCTGAGGCGCTGCCGCCCGAGCCTCCCACGGGATCGGACTCGGACGAACTGCAGGCGCAGGTGCCGACGAGAGTGACGAGGCTTGCCAGTAAGAGGGCGCGATGGCTCATGGGTTTCGTTGTCTCCTGATGCAACGCATGGGGGACGGCCTCGCGCTCAGCGGGGCCAGGGTGCGATGAGCCATCACCAACGCAAACGCCGTGTCTCACTGCAGTGGAGCTGAAATCAGCCCGAGTGCGGGGAGCACGGCGTAAAACCGCGTTTCAGGAGATCGCAGTACCCCGGTCCAGTGGGAGCGACCGCGATCCGTCAGAGCGCAGCGGCTACTGCTCGCCGGCTGCCAGACCCTTGGCCTCAAGCTCGTTCGTGATGGCCTGCATGCGCTTGTCGTTCAGCGGATAGAGCAGCATCACGCCGGCCCCCATCACGCAGGCGATCATGGGAGCCCAGCTCATCATGAAGCTCATGACGTCCCGGACTCCGTCGGACTGCACCTTGCCGGGGACATAGCCGGCTAGCCCCAGCAATAGGCTCGTCATGGAACCGCCGATGGCCCAACCAAACTTCTGCGAAAAGGAGCCTGCGGCCATGACCAGACCATTGGAGGCCGAGCCCGAGCGGTTGCGAATGTGCGCCGCGATGTCGGTGTACATGCCAAACAGCAGCGCCGAGGTGGGAGCCGTGAGGAAGGCGAACAGCGCCTGCGTCGCGATGATTCCGGTGACGTTGTCGTTCGGGATGTACTTGAAAATGAGGGACACCAGGCCAGCGATCAAGATGAGGCTCAGGTAGAGCACCTTCTTGTCGAGGCGCTTGGCGATGAAGCCAAAAGCCACAACACCAAGCAGACTGGCGATCGTTCCAGCGGTGAAAAATGCGCTGACGGCGCCACCGTCAAACAGCTTCTGCCCAAATAGGGTCCAGTGCTCGACGGCCTGCTGATCGGCGTAGTACTTGAAGTAGTAGGCTGCGACGCCGTACCTCAGGGTAAAGGCAGCGATCGTGAAAAACGAGACCGCGAACAGCACCCACCAGGGCCAGCAGCTGAGGATACTGGCCAGATCTTTGCGGACATCGCCGGAGGCCTTGAGCTGCGGCTCGACGCGTTCCTTGGTCATCTTTCCGGTGAGCACGAAGCAGACCACCGCCAGGGCAGCCATCGTCGACATCACAATGAAAAATCCGCGCTGCTGATTGCCATTGCCGAATTTCGACACGAAATAGAGCAGCCCCGTCGAGATGATCAGACCCGCGGTCTGTGCACCCACCATGCGGAAAAAGCTCGTGTTGCTGCGCTCTCCGGGGTCCTTGGAGAGCACACTCATCAGCGCCGAGTAGGGAATGTTGATGAGCGAGTAGATCATCCCGAAGGCCGTGTACGTCACCCAGGCGTAGACGAGCTTGCCGCCGGGCGAGAGGTTCGGCGTGTAGAAGGCGGCGGCGCTGATGAAACCGAAGGGGAGCGCGACCCAGATCAGGTACGGACGGTAACGACCCAGCGTCGGGCTCGGACGGGTGCGATCCGCGATGATGCCGACGAGGGGATCAATCGCTGTGTCCCAGATACGGGTCACGAGCAGCATGAAGCCGACCGACATCGAGGAGATCCCGAACACATCGGTGTAGAAATAGTTGCCGAACAGGATGAAAGGCATCCAGAACAGGTTCGAGGCGAAATCCCCCAGCGCGTAGCCGAATTTCTCACTGAAGGGGATGACCTGCGTCGGGTCTACGGTGCGTGGTGTCGACATGGTTCCTCGGCGTCAGTCTGCGCGCGTAGCAGCGCACCGCGGGACTATATCCGAGGAAGCCCCCGCTGGGGAGTGCCCTCCCGCGCCGGCACCCGGATCCGTGCCCGCACCGCTTGCGCGCCGGCACCCGGATCCGTGCCCGCACCGCTTGCACGCCGGACCCACAAAAGGGCAACGGCCCAGCGGTTTCCCGCTGAGCCGTCGCTCGTCAGACTCGAAGGAGGATTACTCCGCCTTCGGGGTTGCCATCGGGATGATCCGCATCGTGTAGAACGAGCGCCACACTGCGATCAACATGAACACGCCGAACAAGCCGGCGAGGTAGATGCGAGCGGTCGGGAGACCCTCGGCCATCTCGACGGCAAGCAGACCGAAGAGGGTGGTGAACTTGATGACCGGGTTCATGGCCACCGAGGAGGTGTCCTTGAATGGGTCACCCACGGTGTCGCCAACGACGGCGGCCGCGTGAAGTTCAGTGCCCTTTTCCTTCAGCTCGCACTCCACGATCTTCTTAGCGTTGTCCCAGGCTCCACCTGCATTGGCGAGGAAGAGTGCTTGGAACAGGCCGAAGAGGGCCAGCGCGATCAGGTAGCCAATGAAGAAGAACGAGTCGAGGCAGGCGAAGGCGACCGTAGCCGAGAACACCGCGACGAAGATGTTGAGCATCCCCTTCTGGGCGTACTTGGTGCAGATCTCAACGACCTTCTTGCTGTCTTCGATCGACGCCTTGGTGACGCCGTCGAGCTTGATGTTCTTCTTGATGAACTCAACAGCCTGGTAGGCACCCGCGGAGACGGCCTGGTTGGCAGCGCCAGTGAACCAGTAGATCACCGAGCCGCCGGCGATCAAGCCGAGCAGGAACGGGGGGTGAAGGATGCTGAGGTTCGTGATCAATTCGGGCTGGAGGCCCTGGGTGAGCACCATGATGATCGAGAAGATCATGGTCGTTGCGCCGACGACAGCGGTACCGATCAGCACCGGCTTGGCGGTGGCCTTGAAGGTGTTGCCAGCGCCGTCGTTCTCCTCAAGGAGATCCTTGGAATCCTCGAAGTTGGCCTTGATCTTGAACTCCTTCTCGAGCTCCGCTTCGATGTTCGGGATCTCAGTGATGAGCGAGAGCTCGAACACGCTCTGGGCGTTGTCCGTCACCGGGCCGTAGGAATCGACTGCGATGGTGACGGGGCCCATGCCGAGGAAGCCGAAGGCCACGAGGCCGAAGGCGAAGACGGCGGGAGCGAGCATCATGCCCTCGGGGAACCAGGTGCTCGTCGCGTAGGCGACGCCCATCAGGGTGGCGAAGACTCCGCCCATCCAGAAGGCACTGAAGTTACCAGCGGTGAGGCCAGCGAGAACGTTGAGAGAAGCGCCGCCCTCACGAGAGGCGTTGACGACCTCGCGGACGTGCTTGGACGCCGTCGAGGTGAAGATCTTGATGACCTCGGGGATCAGGGCGCCGGCGAGAGTGCCGCAGCTGATGACCAAGGAGAGCTTCCACCACATCGTGGTGTCGTTGCCGACCTCGGGAATCATCACCTTGGAGACCACAAAGGTGAGCGCGATCGAGATGATCGAGGTCAACCAGACGAGGGCAGTGAGGGGATGCTCGAAGTTGACGCGGGCCTTGTCGCCCATCGAAGCCTTCTGAATGGCCTCGTTGACGAGGTAGGAACCTACGCTCGAGATGACCATCATGATGCGCATCACGAAGATCCAGACGAGCAGGAGAACCTGAACCTTGGGATCGTGAACAGCCAGCAAGATGAACGAGATCAGCGCGACGCCGGTAACGCCGTAGGTCTCGAAGCCGTCCGCGCTCGGTCCGACGGAGTCGCCCGCGTTGTCTCCGGTGCAGTCAGCGATAACGCCGGGGTTACGCGCGTCGTCTTCCTTGATCTTGAAGACGATCTTCATCAAGTCCGAACCGATGTCGGCGATCTTGGTGAAGATGCCGCCCGCAATGCGGAGGGCCGAGGCGCCGAGGGACTCGCCGATCGCGAAACCGATGAAGCAAACGCCGGCCAGGTCGCCTGGGACGAACAGCAGAATGGCGAGCATCAGGATGAGCTCGACCGAGATCAGCAACATGCCGATGCTCATGCCAGCCTTCAGCGGAATCGCGTAGACCGGGTAGGCCTTGCCCTGGAGGCTTGCGAAGGCAGTGCGTGAGTTGGCGTAGGTGTTGATTCGAATGCCGAACCACGCCACGCCGACGCTGCCGACAATACCGATCACGCTGAACGCGAGGATGATCGCCACGCGCGACCAGTCGAGCTGCTGAATCCACTTGAAGTAGAACAGCATGATCGAGCCGATGCCGACCTCAAGCCACACAAGTAGCTTGACCTGCTGGAGCAGGTAGGTCTTGCAGGTGGCATAGATGAGCTCGGAAACCTCGAGCATCGACTTGTGAACAGGCAGGTTCTTCACCTGCTGCATCACGACGTAGCCGAACAGGAGTCCGAGCACGGGCACGATGAGCCCGAGCGTGAGGAGCTTGTGTCCCGTTTGACCCAGCACCGTAACGCTCGCGAGGTCAGGGAGCTTGAGGTTGGCCTCTCCACCGTGGTGCACTTCTTGAGCGCGCGCGAGTGAGGGGAGCAGCAGGGCTGCGATGCCCGCCAGCATGGACGTAACTACAGATGTGGATGGTCTCGAGCAATTCAAGGTTCGAGCTCCTTGCCAAGGCGACCTCGCAAAGAGGCGCCGGGAAATGCGCGCGTCGCTGATGCCAGTTGCGCGCTCGTGGGGGCTAGCTAGCACGGGGACCGGCCCCGGCTCAACTTGAGATAGACCGAACGCAGTCATTGCGCGTGAACTTGCATCGGGTTTTCCTCGAAAACGAGGCTGGCCCACTGAACTTGCCCTCCAGTTGGCCGGATGAAACAAAGTACACTGGACGCATCGGAAAAGGCGGTTATAGTTGACGGGCAAGCGCAGCCTGCGCTGCCCTAGCCCTGAAGGACCGAGGATGAACCGAGAGCCCAGCTGGAAGGATGTTGTTGCCGCCGATCTCGCCCCCGAGCTCGCGCGCGAGATCGAGGTCTTCGAGACGGAGCTGGAGCTCAAGCGTCGCGGGCGAATTGACGACAAGCTCTTTGCCGAGACTCGGCTGCGTCGGGGAGCGTACGGTCAGCGCTACGACAACGGCAAGCGCAACGACGGCACTCGTGATCGTCAGCTGGCGTTCCCCGAGCCGGAGCTCACCAAGGGGCCAGGCACGGTCTGGCACGCCCCCGGGATGCAGCGCATCAAGCTTCCCACGGGCAAGATGAGCGTGCGGCAGCTCGTGGTGCTCGCAGAACTCGCTGAGGAGGTCTCTGACGGGATCCTGCACGTCACCACGCGTCAGGACATCCAGCTCCACTACGTTCATCTGGAGGACACGCCGGACATGATGCGGCGTCTGGGGGCCGTAGGGCTCACGACCCGTGAGGCCTGTGGTAACTCGGTCCGTAACGTGACGCAGTGTCCCTATGCGGGCACTTGCGGCGGTGAACCGTTTGACACCACGCCGCATGCCTTTGCGTTGACCTGGTTTTTGATGGGTCACGAGGACACCTTCGATTTCGGTCGCAAGGTGAAGATCGCGTTCAGCGGCTGCCGCGACGGGGCCTGTGGCCTAGTGGGTTTCCACGATCTTGGCGCCATCGCGCTCATGCGTGAGGTGGATGGGGTTGCCAAGCGTGGTTTTGAGCTCTGGGTGGGTGGTGGTCTCGGTGCCGTACCGCAGCCAGCCAAACTGCTGGAAGAGTGGGTGCCGGAAGAGGAGCTCTTGCCGGTGTCGCAGGCGGTGGCTCGCGTGTTCGGTCGCCTCGGCGAGAAGGACAATCGCTCGCGCGCACGCATCAAGTTCTTGATCAAGAAGCTTGGAATCGAGGAGTTTCAGCGGCTGGTGCGTGAAGAGCGCAAGCTCTTGCGTCCCGATCCGCGTTGGACCGCGCATCTTGGCGAGCTCTCTCGTTACGACGAGACTCCGGTTCGGCCGGCGGCGCCGTTGCCCAGCGCGAGCGAGCCGGAGCTGGCGCGCTTCATCCGAAACAACGTCAAGGCGCAGCGACAAGAGGGTTACTGCTCGGTCAAGGTGCAGCTGCCGCTCGGAGATTTCACCGCTGATCAGGCGCGCGGCCTGGCTCGTCTGGTTGCCCCCCTGGTGGGCGACGCGATGCGCCTCACGGTCGATCAAAGCGTCGTCTTGCGCTTCGTGAGCGGAGCCGACATCGCCGCTCTGTACCGCGGGCTAGTGGCGCTCGGGCTCGGTGAAGCCGGTGCTGACACCATCACGGACATCACGTCTTGCCCCGGCACAGACACCTGCAAGCTCGGGATCTCCTCGTCACGCGGCCTGTCGCGTGAGCTGCGTCGTCAGCTGACGGTTCTCAGTGACGCCGAGCTTGGCGCTGCCAAGGACCTGCACGTCAAGTGCTCGGGCTGCTTTAACTCCTGCGGTCAGCATCATGTGGCTGATATTGGTTTGCTCGGCGTGAGCCGCAATGTGGGCGGTCGCCGCGTCCCTCACTTCCAGCTCGTCGTGGGCGGTGAGCTGCGCGGCAATGGCTTCAATCACGGGCTCGCGATCGGCGCGGTTCCCTCCAAGCGCGCGCCCGAGCTGGTGCGTCGTCTGGCGCAACGCTTCGCGAGTGAGCGTCAAGGGCAAGAGTCCTTCCGCGTGTTCGTTGAGCGCATTGGGAAAAAAGAGATTCGCAAGCTCGTCGACGAGCTCTCGCCGGTGCCAAGCTACGAGGTTGAGCCGGGCTTTTACTCCGATTGGGGCGACCCACGCGAGTACACCATCGGCGACATGGGCGTGGGTGAATGCGCCGGTGAGGTCGTGGGTTCGGTCGAGATGGCGCTGGCGGCCGCTGAGCGCGAGGTTTTCGAGGCGCAGCTGCTGCTCGATCAGTCGGACTGGCCCGGGGCTGTGCGTCAGGCCATCGCCGGGATGTCGACCGCCGCGCGCGCTCTCGCGCGTGAGGCGGATCTCAACATCTCAACCGAGCAATCCGAGGTGCTTGCGAGCTTCCGCAAGCACCTGGTGGACACTGGACGTTTCCACGATCCTTTCGTCGGACTCAAGTTCGCCCAATACTATTTCCGCGCCGTGGAAAACCCCCAGCCGCAGGCCTCGGCCGATGCCACGCATCAGCTGATCGAGGAAGCGGGACTATTCATTGAGGCCGCGCATCAGTGTCGGGCGCGCCAGCTTGAGGCACTTGCGGCGCTTGCAGCGAGTGCAGCGAGCAGTGCAGGAGGACAGGCATCGTGACATCTCAGCAGCGCATTTCCGTCAAGTTGTTCATCGAACCGAGCACGCAACCGGCGACCGCGGACGTGGTGAAGGTGTTTCACGCCTGGATCCGTGAGTCGCGCGTGCCCGACGTGCTGGTGGATGTTGCCGACTACGGTCACGTTCCGAGCGGGCCCAGCGTGCTGCTCGTGGGGCATGCCACGGACCATGTATTTGACCACTCGGGTGGGCGACCTGGTCTGCTCGTGCTGCGCAAGCGGGGCGAGGAACCGCCGGCAGAGCGACTTGGGAGCATCGTCACGCGTGCCCTCGCGAGCGCGGTGAGCTTTGGTCAGGAACCAAGCCTCACAGGCGTTCAATTTTTGACTTCGGAGCTCGAACTCCGCTTCGTTGATCGACTCCGCACTCCGGCCACCGCCGAGGGTGAAGCCGCGGTTCGTCCCGAGCTGGAGCAGCTGGCGGCGCGCCTGTTTCCGCAAGGCGCGCGCGTTGAGCGTTGCGAGTCTGAGGGGCAGCCCCTCAGCTTTCGCGTGACCAGTGACGAGCAGCCAACGCTGGCCGAGCTTGCTGCTCGCGCCTAGGCGCGGCATGCGTTCGAGCGTTGCCTCAACGAAAAACACCGAGCCCGGACTAGGACCGGGACTCGGTGTTGCTGTTTGCGGAACGTAGTGGGCTCCGGTCCTGCGCGAGCACCCAGCGTCTCGTGAGGAGGCTCCGGGCCTCGGGCGCTCGGCAGAGTCTACTTCAGCGGAACCGGCTTGAACTCGGAGATCGAGGTCTCGACGCGGAAGTGCGACTGGTCGTAGTGGCGCTCACAGAAGAAAAAGTCCATCCGGTAATCCTTGCCGGGGACGAGGCCGAGTTTGTCCATCTCGATCTTGCCGGTTAGGGGCAGATGGATGCCACCGAGGTCCACCTCGCGCTTGCCGTTCACGAAGACCCACACGTCGTCGTCACCGATGAACGTGAAGACCTGCCCGGCCTTGTAGGTGAACATGGCGTGCAGCTCGAGCGTGAAGTGGAAATTGTGAGTTTTTCCCGCGTCGATGCCCCAAGGCGTCGGCACCGCGTCGAGCGGGAAGAAGATCTGATTGTCGTAGACGTAGTTGACGACGCCATTGACGTCGGCCGGCTGCGGCATCAACTCGAGCGCGTAAGGCACTTCGAAGTTGACGTCCTTGACGGTGTTGAACCACATGGCGAAGTTGGCTGGTCCGGTCGTGGAAACAGTGCCCGTCGCAGGGCCCGCGTAGACCGGCTTCATCTCCGCGCTGATGTCGACCGCGACCATGCCCGGATCGGCGGCATAGCTCTTGGCCGGATCGCTCATGGCGGGCTCATGAGTCTTGAACTCCATGTCCGGGAAGGTCGTCGGGAAGTCGCGAATGATGACCGGGACGAGCAGTCCGCCGTTCGGTCCCTTGGTCCCTCCTGGGACGACGCCGGGGGTTGCTCCCGAGCCAGTGGTTGCTCCGAGATGGATGCCCCCTCCTGTGCCCGTTGAGCCTGAGCCCGTTGAGCCCGAGCCAGGGGTCGATGAGAGAGAGCTGTCGTCCCCTGAGCTGCAAGCCACCGAAGAGACGCCGATCAAGCCAATGAGAAGAATTGCGTTTCGCATGGGTTCCGTCCTTGGGCGAGCGCCCGACCCTGGATGCTACCGCGGAGCCGCTGCTCTGGCGAGGGAGATACGCGACGACGCTTTTTTTGGAATTCGCGAGAAGCTGAATATTTGCAGGGTGGACGGAGCAACGTCGGAGCTGGATTCAGCCGTTCGAGCTGACCGCGGCGCGGCGGCGACGCTCGGAGAGCTGGACGAGCGCGACGGCGCCGAGAATCAGCGACGCCGCTGCGAAGAAGCGCGGGCCCACTCGCTCACCGAGGCATGCTGCGCCAGCAAGCGTCGCGGCCAGCGGGTTGAGGTAAGTGTACAGGCCGACCAGGGCCGTGGAGAGGTGCGCCAGTATGTAGTGGTAGGCGACGAACGCGATGAGCGAGCCAGTCACGACTAGAAAGCCCATCGCCGCCCAAGGCCCCAGTGTGTGCGGCCAAGCGAAGGTCTCTCCGCTGAGCAGGGAGGTGAGCAGCAACGCCGCACTCGCCATCGCCATCTGCAGTCCCGAGGTCGTGATGGCGTCGAGCCCGCTCGGTCGACGCGCTTGCCAAACGCTTCCGAGACCCCAACTCATCGAGGAGGCCAAGAGCAGCGCATAGCCGAGCACATCACTGTGTCCGCCGCCGGCTCGGTCGCCCAGCAACACCACCACGCCGAGCAGACCTAACAGGAGTCCAAGCCCGAGTGAGGGTGATGGCAGTCGCGGTGAGCCCGGCCAGAGCGCATCCCAAAGGGCGATGTTCATCGCTGTCGTGGCGAGCAATAGCGCTCCCGGACCGCTCTGGACGCGCTGAAACCCGAACGTGACCAGGGCGTTGGAGAGCGCCAGGGCAGCGGCCCCGGGAACCACGCTTCGGCAAGCCCTCCCGAGTGACTGGGGGAGACGCCTCAGGAGCGCTAGAGCGCTCAGGATGACGAAGCTGGCGATGGCGAAGCGCAGTCCCGCCAGTTCAAGCGGCGGGAAATACCCCACTGCGTACCTGATCGCGGGCGCGGTCGTGCCCCAGAACACCGAGACGGACGCGAACGCAGTCCACGCCAACCAGCGTGGCGACGAACTCTGGCGGGACGGACCTGGAGGCAACGCGCGCAACTCTTGGGGCAGACGGGCCATTCGTCAAATGCGCCGGCTGAGAGGCCGCTAGCGCGCAACTCGGACCGATCGGTCCAAGTCGCAGGTCGCTCGCCGGCCTTTCGCTTGACGGACGCCCTGAGACCGGTGAGGTTCAACGCGATGTCCGAGTTGCGCGTGACGCTTCGACCGATCGCCCCTGGGGTTGACGCTGACCTGAACGAAGCCCCGCTGGTGCCGCGACCAGAGTCCGTCGTGCTTCGCTACGACGGCGAGCTCAGGGTGGTGGCTTCGGGCACTCCGCTGAGTGACACGCTGCCGCGAGAGCATCACGGTAGTCTGATCGTGGCGGCCCTCCTCGGACAGCGTCCGGTGTCTCTATCGGTTCGTCCAACTTGGAACGCCGATGTCGAACCGCTAACGATCGACAGTCTCGAGGGTCAGCGCATCCATCGCATGAGCCAGTCGCTCCTGCTGCTTGAGGCGGCCCAACGCATTGCGCCCGAAGCGGAGGTTCGGCTGGCCCATTCGGTGGGGTTTGGTCGGCGCGTCCTGATCGGCCTCGGCTTCAAGCAGCGGGCGGAAGCGCTCGCTGCCCAGCTCGAGCAAGAGATGAATCGTCTCGTGGCCGAGGCGCTCCCGCTCAACGAGTCTTGGGTCGGACCAACCGAGGCGATGGAGTATTTTCAGCGGGTACGCTGGAATGACACGGTTGAGTTGCTCGCCACCTGGCGAGACTCCAGCGTCCCGCTGGCCTCTTACGGCCGCGTGCACGCCATCGTGATGATGCCGCTGCTCCACAACACTGCGTTGGCGGGGGGCTTTCGAATTCTGGCGGATCACGGGGGACTACTGCTCTTATTCGGCAACTCCGAGCGTTCGCAATCCCAGCGCGCTGCCGTAAGTGGTCCCCCAGTCACCACCATGGAGAACGCGGAGCCGTCAGGCATGCTGCGCGTAGAGCCAGCGACGATGATGCACGCTGGACTTCGTTCGGTGAGCAATGAGGAGGCGCTGGCGGTGTCTCGTCAGACCCTCTCGATGACCCAGCAGCAAGAGCGCTGGCTCGAGACCCTCGATATTAAGAGCGTCGGCGCTTTCAACCGAGCTTGCATCACGGGCCACGTGGGTGAGCTCATCAACGTGAGCGAGGGGTTTCACGAAAAGAGGATCACTCGCATCGCCGATGAGGTGCACGGGCGCGGAAAATCGGCGCGCATTGTGTGCATTGCGGGGCCGAGCAGCTCGGGCAAGACCACCTTCATCCAGCGACTGAGGGTGCAGCTTCAGGTCCTGGGAATGAACCCGATCGCCATCAGCTTGGACGACTATTACTGTGATCGCGAGCTGACGCCCAAGGACAACACGGGTGAATACGACTTCGAAGCGCTAGAGGCCTTGCGGCTGGAGATGCTGCAAGAGCACCTCGGGAGACTGCTGCGCGGTGAGACCGTGAAGACTTCTCACTACGACTTCAAAGCGGGTCGTAGCGCGACCGAGGGGGGCGCCTCGGTTCGCCTCAATCACAACTGCGTCCTCATGCTCGAGGGGATCCATGGTCTGAACCCGGGGCTGCTCGGTCCAATCGGTCAGCACGAGGTTTTTCGGATTTTCGTGTGCCCACTAGCTCAGCTTCCGTTTGACCGAGTGACTCGCCTGCACGCTTCGGACATTCGCTTGATTCGACGGATCGTGCGTGATCGTCACTCTCGCGGCTATTCCGCGGCTGAGACCATCGCGCGCTGGGAAAGCGTGCGGGCCGGCGAGAGAAAGCACATCTTTCCGTTTCAGCACAACGCGGACGCCGTCTTTGATACCTCGCTGATTTACGAAATCGCGGTCCTCAAGGTATTTGCTGAGCGCTACCTGTTGGAAGTGCCACGCGATCATCGGGCAGCTGCCACTGCCTTCCGCTTGCTGCGCCTTGTCGACCGAATCGTACCGCTGTACCCGGATCGAGTGCCCCCGACCTCCATTCTGCGGGAGTTCATTGGCGGCAGTTCGTTTCAGTACTGAGGGGCGCCTGCCACTATATGCTGTACTAGCGTCGACCCCTCGTGCGATGGGGGGGCGGCGCAGCAGTGAAACTATGGCCCCGGGGCGCGCGTAGCTCGACCCAATGACTGAGGATTGGGGGAGTCAGCTCTCACCGAAGGAGGCGTGCTCGCCCCACAGGTCGAGGGGGGCCTGGCGCTGCCTGCTCAGGTCGCGCTGGTTCGTGGCCATCTTCGTGTCCTTGGGGGTAGGAACCCTCGCCTGGCTTGCGAGCGTCGCGCTCGGGGCGGCGACGACCTGCGCCGCAGGTCAATCGCCGCTGACGTTCGCGCTGCTGGCGGCCGTCACCGCAGGCCTCGGAGCGCTGTGGGGGCGGCCGTCGCG
Organism: Polyangiales bacterium; assembly: GCA_038207155.1. GTDB lineage: Bacteria > Myxococcota_A > Polyangia > Polyangiales > Polyangiaceae > FEN-1139. The sequence continues at coordinate 107,507 of JBBRAB010000004.1, read as the reverse complement.
CTAGTCGCGCGCTTGGGTCGCCCCGCGGGTCACTGCGTCGGTTGACCGAGTGCGAGTCCAAGCTCACGGCGGAGCTCGGCGTAGGCAGGTGAGCAGGCGTACTGCGCGAGTTCGTCGAGCTGTTGCTCGAGCGAGAGGGGACTCACCATCGGCCATTTGCGACAAAGCGCGATGGCATGGGAAGGGTCAGCGCAGGCGAGCAGGGCGACCCTCAGTCGAGTTCGATCGATACTCTCGAGCCAGAGCTGCGCACAGGCACCGAGATCAGCCTCGCCCTTGAGCGCCGCGTCGAGTTCCGACAGGCGGGGCTTGAGCTCTGGTTCCATCTCCAATTGCACGTCGAGGCGCTTGCCCAGCTTTTTCTGCTCAGCTGGCAGCTTCTTGACCGCGTCTTCCCCTTCTCTGGCCAGAATCAACAGGACCTCCAGCACGGAACTGAGCGGCGGGGCCACCCCGAGGTCGGAACGCAGCACGAAGGACGGTCGGAGCAGCACCAGCTGCTGCGCGCCGAGGAACCCAAGCTCGGTCAGCGACAGTCCGCTCCCGAGCGCACGCGTGAGCAGCAGCTGAGGCGATTTGCCAGGCACGAGTGCCAATGGGAACTCGTGTTCAGGCACGACGACGAGCTGCGGCACCTCAATGCCCAAGAAGCGCGCGGTCCATGCCATACTGCGCGCGAGCGTTGCCGTGCTGGTGGCGGGATCGAGAATCGTGGCGTCCTTCGGAACGGTGCCTTTGGGTGGGGCAGGGACGGCTCCGCTGGCGACGAGCACGGGTTCAAGCGCGCCCAGCGCCTCCGTCAGCTCGCGATTGAGACTCGCGGGGTACAGCCGGCCGGTGTAGTCCGGAGCGCCGAGCACGCGGCTCGCGAGGGGTAGCCCGCTAAGCTCCAGGGCGGCCGCGCGCTCCGTGAGCGCCGGCGGACAGTCCCCGCAGCTGACGCGGACCGAGGCGACGTTCGCAGCGCGTTCCACGTCTCCCTGGTTGCTGAGGAGCTCGCTCAGCTGCTCAAGCATCGCTGGGTGACGCGGGTCACGCTCGAGCGCTCCGCCGAGAGTCGTGGCGGCGAGCTCCAGTTGATCGCGTGACAGCAGCGCCTGCACGACCAACGCGGTGCGCTCCGGGGAAGCATTGCCCACTTTGGCCAGCTGCACGAGACTGGCGGTGGTGAGGTGTTGGGCATGCTCGGGCGCTTCGAGCAGCGCGAGCATGCGGCCCGCGATGTCCTCGGCGCGCTCCGTCTCGCTGCAGGCTGTCAGCGCCTGCTCGTGAAGGCGCACCAGTGCCGAGGATTCCGGGGCATTGGTGAGCAGCTCGACGCTGGTCTCGAGCACCTCGAGCGAGGTTGGCTCGGCCTGCTGCGCCCGCTCAAGCAGCTCAACTGCGCGTGGGCAATCTTCAAGGTTGGTTGCCGCGATACGGGCGGACTCCAGGAGAATCAATGCTGACTGTTCCGACGCCGGGGCGATCAATGTGAGAAGTCGCTCACGGGTCAGGATTCGACTGGTCGGATCCCCCGTCAGATCATCGAGTTCCACGAGACGTTCGAGCGTCGCGAGATCCTCGCGGAGACTGAGGCGTTCCTCAAGGGTTTCGATGGCCCGCGGGAGCTCGTTGGTCTCGGTCGCCCAGATCTCGACGATGTTGTCGAGCAGGTCCAAACGAGCTTCCAGCGATTCCCCGCAACCGATGCGACGTCGCAGCGTGACCACGAGCCCCTCAAAATCCCCCGCATGGCGGTAGAGCTCGCAGGCTCCGTCGAAGGCGACCTCATCGCGCGGGTCGAGGGTGAGCGCCTGCTCATAGGACAGCAGGGCCTGGGGCCCCTGGTTCTGAGCGCGCTGGGCGTCACCAATTCTGGCGTAGACACTGGGCAGGCGTTCGTCCCCCAGGGACGCAAGCTGTCCGAGGACCCACTCGTAGTTCGGGAGAGCAGCAGCCGCGTCTCCGCGGTACATCAGCCGATCCGCGTCATCGAGCGCCAGGGTCACCGGATCGGTGTCGAGCACACTCGGAATGCGGTCTGCCGTATGAGACGGAAGCTCGCTCGGCTCAACCGCTGCGCTCGCGGCCTCGGGCAGCTCAAACGCGGTGGGAATGCTGTGCTCTGTCGACTGCTCCCCGATATGAATCGGAGCGAGCGGCGCCACCCCGGGTAGCGTACCAAGCGGCGGGCGATGGGCATGCTCGACCGGAGGCGGTGGTGCGCTTGGAAAATAGGCCGCGTCCGCGCCCCAGTTGGCCGCTGCCGGGCGCGGGGTCTCTGCGTCCAGATCGACTGCTTCGCGAGTGGTGTCCGGTTCGTCCTGACTCGCGACGTGCCCACCTTCGGTCGCGGCCTCCGTCTCGGAGAAGGCGCCAGAGCCCTCGGTGTCGGGGCCCGGTACCGTGTCGCGAATGGGCGACTCAATTAGTGAGAGCGTGTCGGTGACGAGCGTGGGGCTGCTGTCGTCGTCGACCTCAGTGGGCGCTGCCTGCAGCAGTGGATCGGTCGCGGGTTCGGTACTGGTTTGCTCGGCAGCATTCGCGTCTTCGGCGACGCCTCCAACACGGGGACCCTGGAGTAGGACGAAATCGTAGTAACCCGGGCGATATTCGAGCGCAGGAATCTCGGAAAAACCCAGCTTTTCATGCTGCATCGTCGCGTAGACCGCGCTCGCGAGACCGAGCCCGCCGTTGGCCAGTCGTGCCACCTCATCGAGAGCGAGCAGCCAGAGATCGGTCAGACGTCTCACCCCGGGACGATTCGAGCTGGACTCAGGATGAAGGCTCGTGAGGCTGCTCAGCGCACCATTTTGGTTTTGAACGGCGTGACCCACGAAGGGCACGAGCTCGCTCATCGTGCGTTGGCCGTCATCGAGGCCGACCGCATCGCAAATCACCAAGGATTGCTGGGTTGCAGCCGCCAGTGCGGCGTGGAGCCGCGACAGCGGGAAGGCGCGCAAGCGCGGGCCGTCGAGCAACATCGCGGGGCCGCGCTCGGTCTTGAACGCCAGATAGCCCGAGAAGTGGACGATCAAGGTTTCGAGTCGACCGGTGTTCGCTGTCAGAAACTCTTCGAGTCGTTCCGGGAGCTCTCGATTCGCATCGAGTCGCGTGACGCTAAATCCCGTGTCGTCGCGAGCAAGCCGTTCAGCGAACGCCTCGCCAGTGATCGGAAACGCGGGGCGGGCAACCAGAGCACCATTCTCCGAGTAGTCGGAGGCAACAATGAGGGCGTGACGCATATTCGAGTAATGGGGGGGCGAAGGCAACGTAGGAAAAGGACCCTAGTGCTACCACCTTTTGAGGCTCCCTCGCAGCCAGGGAAACCACCCGGGTTTGCGTGGAAGTTTGTGCTCCCGCTGTCGCGTCCCCTGGAATGGCCAAACAAGAGGTGATTGGACCCAACCCGGCTCAAGGCGGCGGCGGTCGGCTTCCGGCAAATCGTTGCGCTGCACTGCAGTCAAGCAGCTGGGCGCAGTCGGGATCCCCATTGGTGTGTGGCGTGTACGTCAAGGTTCCGGACAGCGAGTCTCCCGTGAGCGTCGCTTGCAGTCGACTATCGACCGTATAGGTGCACCGCCCCTGGCGAAGCGGTGTCGAGCCGCGTGCCGTCAGATCGACCGCGCTCTCCTCCACGCTGCCGTCGTACTGGGCCGTGCCGAGCCACAGACGCAGAAACCCACCGGCGATGCCGTCAATCCGCGCGCTCGCCGTGGCGCCGTCTTGAGTCACTTCCACGGGGACCCCTTGGCTGGTGGTTCCAAGCTCGAAATTCGGCAACGCGCAGCTGTTGCTTGAGTTGGTGAGCGCAACGCTATACGTGCCGGCCACAGCTGCCACGCCATGAAACGCGTTGTCTTCCGAGCCGCAGGCCGCAGCGAGCAGGACCAACGGCAGGATCCGCAATCGATAAGGGCTCATGGCCGGGCACTCTAGCAAGGCTCGGGCCATTTAAGGAATAGTCCTGCGGCGGGCAGAAAACGACGGGGTGAGCGCTCCGCACCGCTCTCCCGGAGAATCATTTTGGTAACGGGGGCTCTCATTCCAGTCACCTCCCGGAAACAGGGCCCGTGGATCGTTCACCTAGGCCGTGGCTGACAGTTCACACTCTTTTCATTCCGGACCTCCCGAGACGCCTCAGGAGATTTGCCGCGCGGTACTCGACCTGCCTCACGACGAACGCGCTTGAAGGCAGACCCAACTCGCACGGCTCCTGCGTGACCATGGCGTGACCGTAACGGTTCACGGGGACGCGCGTGGCGGGACACGTCCCTGGATGCTCGACTACGGGAGTCGCTACGCCGGGACGCCCGAGCTCATTCCGGTACTCGATCTGTTGCTCGCGCACGAGACGAATCCGCGCTCGGCGCTGGCTCAGGTGATCGTCATTGAGAAACAGATCGTGACACTCGCTGCGTCGGAACTGCGACGTCACTTGCGCGATGATCACCGCGCCGTGTTGCGAGTCTCGTCGGTCTTGCGATTGACGGACGCGGCCCGCTGGAGACTCGCTTCACCCGAGCAGGTGCCCGAGGAATGTTTTCAGCTCTTGGAACAGGTCGAGCTTGGGGCAGGCGAAATCGCCGACGCGCTGACCCGCGCCTACCTCACCCATGCCCGTCCAGGAAGTTCCATTGGTAGCGCAGGGGAGGGAGGCTGAGATGAGGTACCGTATTTGTCACACGACGCGCTACCACTATGCTGCACCTGTCGACGTCTCCCACAATGAAGCGCGCTTGCTTCCTCGGGCCACCTCGAGCCAAAGCGTGCGAAGTTCGAAGCTGACGGTTGGGCCGCTGCCGGCCGATCGCTTCGAGCGCTTGGATTATTTCGGCAACCACGTGCAGTACTTTGCCCTCGAGTCCGCTCACTCGGTGCTGACCGCTGTGGCTGAGGCGGACGTTGAAGTGTTCGTGCCCGATTAGCCCCAAGCCGCGCAAACTCCTGCGTGGGATGGAAGTCCCGGGTGGATGGACAGCCCGCCGTTCGAGTTAGAGTCTTTGGAATTCTCACTGTCTTCGCCGTTGAGCACCGAAACGGCGGAAATCGCCGACTACGCGCGTTTCAGCTTCGCTCCCCGCAGGCCAATACTGGCAGGCGCGCTCGACCTCATGGCTCGCATTTATCGCGATTTCGAGTACGCACCGGGCACGACCTCGAGCGCGACCCCGACGCGTGACGTGTTCCGTTTGCGTCGCGGCGTGTGTCAGGATTTTGCGCACCTCATGCTCGGGATGCTGCGCTCGCTCGGGCTCTCGGCTCGTTACGTGAGCGGGTAGCTGCGGACGCGTCCGCCTCCTGGCAAGCCTCGCCTGGTGGGCGCCGACGCTTCCCATGCTTGGTTGTCGCTGTACGTGCCGGGTTGGGGCTTCGTTGATCTCGATCCGACCAACAATGCTCTCCCCGCCGACGAACACGTGACGCTGGCTTGGGGGCGTGACTTTGGCGACTGCCGTCCCCTCAAAGGTGTCATCCACGGTGGCGGCGAGCACCGGATTGAGGTCGGCGTGGACCTCACTCCAATGCCGGACACCTCGCCGGATTACGAGTAGGCGCGCTAGTTCATGGTGTTCGGCAAACGCAGCGCGAACAGCGGGATCGGCACGCGAAACTGCTGGTCGGATGGGGTCGTCATCAGGTAGGTGCCCTGCATCGTGCCAGACGAGGTCTGAAGCAAGCATCCCGAGGAGTATTCGAAGGATCCCCCCGGCTCGAGCACGGGTTGTTCCCCGACGACGCCTGGCCCCTCCACCTCCTCCACCTTGCTCTTGGCGTTGGTGATGATCCAGTGGCGCCGGAGCAGCTTCACCGTCTCGGGGCCCTGATTGGCGATCACGATGTGGTAGTTGAAAAACCAGCGCCGATTGGCGGGGGAAGAACGCTCCGGCGAGTACTCGCACTCCACTCGGATGTCGATTGCGGCCTTGGGGGCTTGTCCTTCGTTCACGCTATCGACATGCGGCCGGCGACGCGCCGTGTAAAGGGTCGGTCGCGCAATAGTCGCGGCTCTGACGTTGGACAGCGGCGTGCTAGGGTGAGGTCCCCCCGCTAACCATGTTTTCGCTGGCTCATGTTCGTCGCCCCCTGCTCGTTGGCTGTCTCTCGCTGCTGACGGCGCTTGTGCCTGCCTCGGCGCGTTCACCCAGCCAGCACTGGTATCGCGGTAACCTGCACGCGCATAGTCTCCATAGCGACGGTGCGTGGGTACCGGAAGAGCTGGTCGCTTGGTATCGAGACCACGGTTACGCCTTTTTGGCTTTGTCCGATCACGACAACATCGACGATCAGGAGAGCTGGCGACCGTTGTCGCTCGTTCAGCAACGCAGCGGTGAGGCGGTGCTCGCTCGCCTTGAGTCAAGGTTTGGCAAATCCAGCGTGCGCCTGCGCGGTGAGGGGGAGGGTCGTGAGTTTCGAATCACTCCGTATCGAGAACTGCGTGAGCGCTTTGACCACCCCTCGAGTTTTTTGCTGCTAGCCGGCGAGGAAGTCACCGACGCGGTTGAGGAACATCCGGTTCATTTGACCGCGGTCAATCTCACCTCGCGGGTGACTCCGCAGGGAGGGGCGAGCATTCCGGAGGCGCTCGCTCGCGATCTAGCGAAAATTGCCGAGCAGCGGGTGGAGCCAGCGCAGCCCGTGCTCGGTTCGCTCAATCATCCTAATTTTGCCTGGGCGATTGACGCAGCCGTGATCGCGTCAACCCAGCAGCTCGCGTTCATCGAGCTGCTCAATGGTCACCCGTACACCGCGTCGCGGGGGGATCTCGCTCGACCCAGCGTCGAGCGACTCTGGGACAGAGCCAATGCCGAGCGGATCTTGTCGCATGGGTGGGCGCCGGTATTCGCGCTCGCTGGCGATGACGTCCACGATTATCCCCCGGGACCGGGAGCACTCCCGGGGCGCGCCTGGATCGTCGTTCGCGCGGCTCAGCTGACGGCGCCCTGCTTGCTCGAGGCCATCTCGCGCGGGGATTATTACGTCTCTTCCGGCGTCACTCTCTCGGCGCTCGATTGGAACGCGTCAGCGCGGACGCTCTCACTTACCGCCGTGCCGCGTTCTGGGGAACAGCTCAGCATTGAAATCCGCGGAATGCGGCGAACCGCGAGAGCCCGCGCCGATGCGAGCCCCGAGGAGCGCTGGGACGTCCCCGAGGTTGGCGTGTTGCTGGCTCGCTCTCGAGGTTCGCGTCTCAGCTACCGACTTGGGCCAGACGTGTTGTTCGCCAGGGCCGTGGTCACGTCGAACCAACCCCCAGACAATGCTCCCGCTAGCTCGAACTACACCGGCGAACAGCAAGCGAAAGCACAGGCCTTCACGCAGCCCTACGGTTGGCGTGAAGCGGTCGAGTCAGCTGCACGCGCGGCTCGGTAGGAGCCCGCAGAGTCCGCGAGCAGCGCGTTAGGCAAGCGTCGCGCGCGCGGCCCGCGAGAAACTATTTACCGGTGCCGCCGGTGGAACTCGCGCCGCCGGTGGAACTCGCGCCGCCGGCACCAGCGTCCTTCGGCTCGTCGCAATGCGACCAGACTTCTTTGACGCAGTACTGCACGCCAACGAAGCAGGATGGCGGCAAACCGTTGGCCGCCTTGAAGTAAATCTCACACTCCCGCTCGCCGTTGACGGGGCAGGGACCAACTGCCACCGAGCTGCCGCCGGCAAGACCGTCAACGCCGCCGAGACCAGCATCGGATTTGGACGGTGGCGTCGCCGAGTTGCCATCACCACCACCACAACCGTAGACCCCGGCGGCAACCGCGACGACCACTGAGAGCGAGGCGACCGAGCGTTTGGAGAACCACGGGGAGGCGAAGGTGAGCATTACCCACCAATATAGCAAAAACTCACGGCTTTCCCGGAGGAGACCGTGAGTTTTGCATTTCAGCAGGGAAAAGGGGCACTTACGCCTCCATTGCCGTACCTCTGACCGAGGCTTAATCGTCCATGAAGTCGCGACGGGTCGCCAGGCTCACGAGCGGAATCCCAGCTGCCTCGATCGTCTCCCGGCCGCCCTCGAGGCGGTCCACCAGGGCGATGATCCCGACCACGTTCACGCCCACGGCCTTTAAGGATTCAACCGCCCGGAGGCTGGAGCCCCCGGTCGTGACGACGTCCTCGAGCAGGGCCACAGCCATGTTCGGCACCAGGGCCTTGTCACCCTCGACGAGTTTGGCTGAGCCGTGATCCTTCTTGGCCTTGCGCACGTAGAGGGCGGGCAGCGGGCGACCGCGCTGGAAACTGACGAGCGACACCGCGCTTGCGAGCGGGCATCCGCCGAGCTCGACGCCGCCCACGGCCTGAACCGCGGGAAGCTGGGCGAGGGCGTCGAACATGAGCTCACCCACGAGCGCGTGCCCCTCAGCCGTGAGGATCGTCTGCTTGCAGTCGATAAAAAAGTCGCTCTCTTTGCCGCTTGCCAGGATGACGCGCTTGCGTTCAAAGCTGAGCTCGCGAAGGAGCTCGATCAGGCGCGTGAGAGATGGCGTCGTCATGCTTACTTGTCCCTTGAGGTCTTCTTCTTGGCCTTGAGCGGCTTCTTCAATGCGGGAGCCACTGGCGGTGGGGGAGCAGCACGACGAACTGGTTCAGCCGGCTTGGCCGCGACGGGCTTGGGCGCCGGCGCGATGACCTCTTCGACGAAGTCCTCTTCAGGCTCTTCGACGGCGGGAGGCGCCACGACGACCGGCCTGGGAGCGGGAACGACTGCGACCGGTCTGGGTGGGGGCGCGGCTGCGACGGGACGCGCCACTGGCGCAACCACGGGACGCGCAAGCGGAGCGGCAGCGGGACGCGCAAGCGGAGCGGCTGCCGGTCGGGCTGCGGGCGCGGCCGCGGCTGCGGGCTTCTTGAGCGGAGACTCGCCCGAGGTCCGGACGAAACCGCGCACGAGCGCCCCTTCGGCAATGCCGATGCTTTCGCCCACCAGATCACCAACGACGCGCGCGCCTGGCTCGAGCTGGAGCGCCCCATCAGCGGTGAGATCACCTGCAACGGTTCCGGCGACGCTGAGTTGCTCCGCGCGGATGTTGCCCTGAACGATCGCACCTTCACCGACGACGACCGAACCGGTCATCGTGACGTCGCCTTCGACGCGTCCGTAGATTTCAAGCGAACCCGCACCCGAGACATTGCCTCGAATGTGCGTGCTCGAACCGATTACCGACTCTGAACTCATCGGCGGAACCTCACACGTCCATGTCGACGTTGCCCTTGAAGGAGGCTCCGTCTGCAATGGTGAGGCGGGCGGAGCGAACGTCGCCCACCAAACGCCCACCAGCCTGGAGATCCACGCGATCTTGCGCAGTCACGTTGCCGATGACTTGACCGGCGACGCTCAGACTCGCGCCTGACACGTCTGCCTCAATGACCGCTCCCTGCAGGATCTGCACGGCATCCGAGCTGCTCAAGGAGCCTCGCACCGTGCCAAGCACGGAAATCTCCTCATCACTCGTGAGCTCGCCTTCGATCGTCAGCTCTTCGCCAATCACCGTTGCCATGGGGTCGCCTCTTCCGTCGGTGTCGATAACCGGGGTATTCGTCTAGCGCTTCTTGGTGAGTCCGAGGTCGAGCTCGAAGGCGGTGTCGAGTCGGAGCGAAACCTTCGCACCCGGCTCGATGCTCACCTCAGAGCCTTTGACCTGACCGCGCAGCACTGCACTCGAGCGAATGATGATGGGGCCCGTCGTGGTGACGGTCCCGATCAGGTTTCCGCCGAGATCGAGTGAGCTCGCGCCGAGATCTCCCGCCAGGCTGGCACCGTCGGTGAGCTCGGCGGGACCCGTGATATTCACGTCTCCCTTGAGAGTTCCTTCGATGCGGAGCCCTCCCCGGCCGGAAATGCGGCCAGTGAGGCGAGTCGCGGGGCCTAGGACGCTGAGGTCGTTGCTTTCGGACATCGGAACGCGGCCGGGACGCTAGTACACCCCGGGGCTCCTGTCACCCGTGAGCGAGCGGATTTCCCATCGACGGTCGTTTCGACCGGCAGCCGGGTCCGACGGCCTTGCCATTACGCCCGCAAAAAGGGCGCTCGCCGGTCGCTGGCGGGCGGCGATCCGCTCAGCGTGGGGTCAGGTTGGCGAGGATGAACTCGGGCCGCGCCACGGTGTGAAAGAGGCCGCGCGCAAGCCAGCGTGTCTGAGCGGTTTCGCTGAGATCACCCGGGCGATTCTCGGTTGCCGCCCGCAGCAGGATGGCCGTCGAGACACTGACGTTGAGGCTCTCGACGAAGCCGCGCATCGGTATCCGCACGGTGTGGTCGGCAGCTGCCCGAAGCGCCGGCGACACTCCGCTCTTCTCATTGCCCATGATGAGCGCGAGTCGGTCGATGGTCCGCAGCTGCTCGGGGTTGAGCTCGCCCTCCGCGTCGGCCACCACCAGTGTGCGGCCCTCGGACCGCAGTTGCTCGATGGCAGGTCCTGGCTCGTCGTGCGTGAAGACGTCAACCCACCGCTCGGTGCCGATTGCCACCGAGCGGGTGATGACGAAGGGCTCGACGTGCTGGATGACGTGGACTGACGCCAGGCCGAAAGCGTCGGCCGAGCGCGTCACGGCCGCTCCGTTGTGGGGATCGTGGGGGGAGTCCAGGACGACCGTCACCGCGTCGATGCGGGCTGCCAGGACGTCACGGAGCCGCCTCGCTCGTGCCTCGAGAACTAAGGGTTCGAGCACCTCAACGACGCCCTGCGCGCTCCAGGGGGCTGCCCAAGGGTCGCGGCGGCGGGAGTCGGCGGGCATAAAGACATCGGAGGTAGAGCGCTTCACGGCTGGCGCCCCCTAGCATGTTCATCTCGCGCCGCACGAAGCAGCGGGCCGGCTGAGGCTCCGGGTCAGCTAACCAGTCCAGGCGAAGGCCGACGGCCGCGTCATGTTTCGTCTGACCTAGGGGTTTCCGACCCGCGGTTGGCGCGTTATGTTGCTCCCTTCCGCCAACGAGGAACGCCATGGCATCAGCGAACGTCTGCAGCTTCAACGACAGCAACTTCGACCAGGAGGTGCTCAAGTCTGACGTACCCGTCGTCGTCGATTTTACCGCCACCTGGTGTGGGCCCTGCAAGGCGCTCGCCCCAATCGTGGAGCAGCTCGCCGACGAACAGGTTGGCAAGATCAAGGTCGGCAAGGTGGACGTCGATGAGTCCCCCGCGACCGCTGGCAAGTACGGCGTCCGTGGCGTGCCGACCGTGATGGTGTTCAAGGGCGGCCAGCGCACGGCGCAGCACGTTGGGTTGACGACCAAGCAGCGCTTGGCCGAGCTCGTGGACCAGTGAGGTGGAGCGGCGCTTGCGCGCCGCTCGCCCTGACCGTGAGCCTGTTGGGTGCGAGTTGTTCGGGGGAGGGGACGCCCAAGCCGGCTCGCTACGCTCCTCCCACTAACCTGCTCGCGCGCGTCCTCGCTTTGGAGGAGGCGCGCGGGGGTTGGGTCAGCACGCGTCGACGCGTCGGCCGTCTCACCCAGTGCCAGCGCTGGGGGACCGGACGGTTGTGTGTGGACGGCGACGGCGAGCGTTGGCTCGATAAAGCGCCCCAGCCCGTGCTGTCGCCCTACCGCGCGCCAGAGATCCTGATTGGGATTCTGGGAGAATTTGAGGGGTATTGGGAGTTTTTGGGCGCCTCGGGGCAGGTCTACCGCGCCGCTTCGCCGCTCGGGGCCTGGGTGGACGCTCGACCTCCCGCCGAGCCCTTCGTGCGCGTCGTGTTGGCGCCTGACGGCCAGCTCGCGGGCGTCACGACCCGTCGCGAGTTGTGGCGCTCGACGGATCGCGGCGTGCACTATCGCGCGGTCGCGGGCCCTGCGGGAGCGCTGACGGATTTGCGCTTTGATGAGAGCTCACGCCTCGCGCTGTTGACCGCTCCCGAGGCGCTGTATCGCGAGAGTTCGCCCGGGTTGTTCGAACGCCGCGACGTGGCGCCCGTCGGCGCGCGAGAGTTGCTCAGCGCGAGCAGCGCAGGACTACGCGTTGCGACGCGCGGGCAGCCGGCGCTGCTGACGCCTCAGGGTCGTTGGGTGGAGGCTTCCGAACCGCTCGTCAGTCTGACGCTCAGCGCCGCCCCAGCCCTGCTGCCCGACCCGCGCGCGCTACGAGAGCAACGCTACGTCGAGCGGGCAGGACAGGTGGCGTTGCTCCGTCCTGGCGCCACCTCAGGGGCCCCACAAGAACTCTGGACGGGGTCGTTTGGTGGACCTCTGACGCTCGCTGGACGCGCTGAGCACTGCGCCAGTCCGAGCCTGACTTGGCTTGGCGCACAGCTGGTCGTGAGCTGCGAGAATCGCACGGGACAATTCACCGTGCGCAGGGTGACCGAGCACCCCGAAGGACCCTTTGCGGAGCTTGGACCATCGCTCGCGGGGGAGGGCCTGCTGCTGCGCGATCTCGGTGCGGGTCAGGTTCTACTGCAAGGCTATTGCGCTGAGAAGGGCTGCCCTGGGAGCCGCCTGGCGACCGCGACCTTCGGCGCACCGCAGCCGGCGCGACTCGGCGTGCCCAAGGTCCTGACTGTCTCGGGATTGACCGAGCGCGCTCTGGCGACCGCCACCGAGCCCACTCGCGGACTGGTTGCTGTCCTGGCGCGTCGTCAAGGTGCCACCGAGCCCACCCTGTGGCTCAGCTCGGATCGCGCTCAGCACCTCAGCGAGCTCAGCTTGGAGCATCTACCGACGCTCTCGAGCAAGGGCGGCGCGTTCCGCGTCGAGTCCCTGACTTGGCACGAGACGAGGCTGCAACTCCTGGCATCCGTGACCCAGCGTTTCCTCGCCTGGGAGCTCGAGCTCGACACCAAGCGTCAACGAGCGCTCTTGCTCGACACCGACACTCTGGCGGCAGCTTGGGGGCCGCAAGGTCTCGTGACCTTGAGCAAGTCGGGCGAGCTCCAGCTCAGTCGCGATGGTGGCGCCTCCTTCGTCGCTTGGGGCAGCCCGCCGGGGTTTCGCGCGAGTGAACCTGGGAGTGAGGCCCTCGCTTGCGCCGAGGCTGGCTGTCTATTCGGCAACGAGCGAGTGTCCTTACGTCTCGGCTACGACGAGCTTGCTGCAACACCGACGCCCCTGCCGCCAGGGGTCAACAGGGCCTCGGCGTCTCCTCCCGCGTTTCGTGCCGCGCAGCGCTGTCAGCTTGATGCGCGTGGGTGGAGGACCATCGCCCACGCGGACTACGTTCCTAGCATCACTCACGCAGGCCTCGGGGACGTGGGCTGGTTTGTGACCTCCACCGACTGGCAGACGGGCGCGGTGTCCTCGCACGCTTACAATCGCGCAGCGGACCGGATTGATACGCGCGTCCTGCTCAAACCTGGGGTGCGCAATGCTGCGCTTGCAGTCGTGCCGCAGGTTGAAGGCGTGGCGGTGCTTCGCGTCGTATTGCCTGAAGCGCTGCCTGCGCGCTTGCCGTTTACGCTCGAAGCGGGCTGGGACAACTTCATCCACTCGAGTCACGGGGTCGGAAAGACCACCGTCCCCGTCGCAGATTTGAGCGCGCTAATCAGCAGCCTCCCGACGACCGACAAGCTAGGACAGCTAGCGCCCAAGCTTGTCTCGGTGGTGGGTGAGAGGCTTCTTGTGGGTTTGCCCGGCGCGGGCACATCGCTGCTCGCGTTCTCGTCGACGGGCGTCCAGAGCGAAGCGTTTCCCGAGCGATTGTGGCAGCAAAGCGAGCGGGATCTCTTGCTCGCAGGGGGGCAGCTGCGGTCCTTCGTGATGGCGAGTGACAAGGACGCGAGCTGGGTCGTTCAGGAGACGCGTGACGGCAAGTCGCGCGACACGATGTTGACCGTCAATGGCTACGATTTGCGGCGCTTTGCGGTTCCCCTGACCAGCCGTCTCTCCTACTCCGGTAAGATCCCGGGTTGGTTGGTTGGGCCGACGGTCGCGCGTGAGGCCAGTGCTCAAGCTTGGTTCGTTTCCGTTGCCGCGGACCTCTCCGCGTCCCTTCAGGTCCAAGGCCTCAACTTGGACCGACCCGAGCCCCTGCGGCGCTGCAGCCCAGTAGAGCGTGCTGGCAGTCCGCGGGTGATGTCGCGAGGTGGCCAGTGGCGCCAACCCTTGCAACTCGACCTGGGGTCTGCGGGTCGCTTCTGGTTTGTCTCGGTCGCCGAGCTTGGTTACGGTCAGGGCGAGCAGGCCTGCACGGACATGATCGCGTTGGCTCCGCTCGATGCGGAATCCAAGCTGTTTCTGCTGTACGAGCCCGGGGGCAAGACCTGGGTCTTTCGCGCCCGCGATGACGCGGGGTCGCTCGGCTGGCACCAGGCCCTGTGCCAAGCGAGTCCCGAGCTGACCCTCCCCGAGACGTTGCAGCGCTTGGCGGCGCCGGGCGAGGACTAGCCGCAGCTCACTCCCGCGCAGGGAGCTCGAGCACGGTTTGGACTGTCCGCGCCACCGTTTCGGGAGGAAATGACAGCTGACGCAGCGCTCGCTCGACGCAGCGCTCGAGCTCGATGCCGCCGAGCTCGGCGCGCAGCGTCACCCCAAGCAGGCGTCCCGCACGGACCACGAGGCAGAGTCGCACGCGGGTTGCCTTGGGGCCCCTGCAGTCCTTTGCCCATCGTCCAGGATTGGCTAACGAACCCCAGGCGGAACGGGCGAGATCGGCGGGCAATTCATCGCCAGCATCCGCTGTTGCCACGAGCGCGTCCCGCGCCTCCCGGCAGCCGGGTAAAGGGGCCGTATCCTGAGGGGCGTCGAGCACTGCTTCGAACTGCAGCGTGGATTCCGGTGGGACCACGGCTGGGGCGAGCTCGCTTTGCTCGCGCGCGACCTGTTGCGCGTCGGTGGCCGTGGCCGCGGCAGCGGGCAGGGCCGCGCGCAACCGAGCCGGCAGTGCAAGCCAGCCCTTGGTCAGGCCATGGGCCAACGTCACCGCGACGAGCCAGCCAATCACCAGCAGCAGGATGACCGGTCGTTTGCGCGGCGGGCGGGGCTGCGGGGGTGCCCAGTTCGGGATGCGCACCTTGGGGCGATACTCACGCAGTAGTCGCCCCATGACGTCCCTCTAGCGCGCGACGACCCGGCGAGGCTGGACTCGCATCAGCTGCAATTCGGGGCGAAGTCCCCCGACGTCGATCGCCCCGCGTCGCTCAATCGAAAACCCGAGTTGCCTGGCCGTTTGCGCGGTGCGCTCAGGCATGGGCGAGAGCCACACCAGACGACCCGACTCCATCAGAACCTGCTTGGCCCGCAGCAAAAATGCGTCGAGTAGCTCCCCGAGCGTGCCGTCGCGTACCAGTCGAGCCCCCAGGGGAGGATTGGTGACGATGGCCGTGACGCGCGCAGGCGCGGCGGTGCGGGCGTCCCAGCGCTCCAGTGTGAGCCGCTGCACGCCAGCCGCAGCCGCGTTTTCACGCGCTGCACTGAGCGCTCGCGTGTCGATGTCACTGCCGATCAGCTGACGGTAGGGACCGAGCCGCGCGCGCTCGATGAGCTCGAGTCCGCTACCGACGAAGGGATCCCAAATCACGTCGTCATCGCAAACCCCGAGCGCGCGCGCCAGGGCGGCGGCGACGGTGGGATGTGAAGCCGCCGGGACGTCGCAGCGACGATAGGTAAAGCGCGGATCCTCGAAGCGCTGTGGCACGAGCGCGCAGAAGGGGTGTCGCGTGCCCGGCCAGAGGCGCGCGACCCAGGAGGCGCTGGTCGGGTCAATCACGAGCCGCTCGGTTCGTCGACTCACCGCCTCGGAGGTGCCCCAGAGCAGCGCGCGACGATGGCCCTCGCTCGCGAGCTCAAGTCGTATTCGCGGGCGACCCTCGGTGAGTCGTTCAAGCGCCGCGAGCAGGCGGGGTTGAGTCAGACTCTCGGCCCAGCGCGCCGGAAGGTCCTCGTCCGTGCCCGGCTCAACCGGCACGACCAGGGCTGGCTCAAGTACCAGGCGTGACTCAAAGGCCACCGAGAGCGGACCCGTGAAATCACGCCACAGCAGGCGATCGGGCGCGTCCACGGCGAGTCCGTCGCGCGGCCCGAGGTCTTCCAGGACGCTGGCGGCAAGCCCGTGTCGGCAGGTCAGCGCAACCAGGCAGGGTTCTTCAATACTGCGCGACAGGTCGACCGCACCGCCGCCCTCGGCGCGCGCGACATCACGGCCCATCGTGAGGCGAGCCCGCTCGACGACGCGACGGGTGCTCTCGTCCTCGGGCTGGAGTGCCGAGAGCCAGGCCTGAGCGGGCGCGTAGCCCAGCTTGCCGAGGGCCTCGACCAGGGCGCGTAGCTCGGGTCCCGTGACGGACTCGCGCTGCTCGAACAAGCGCGCGCCATGCTCGGGGTGAGCCCATTTCCCGAGAGCTTGAATCGCGACGCGCTGAGCGCGCGGCAAGGGGTGCGACAAGGTTTCGAGCATCAACTGTCGCAGGGACTCGTCTTGACTGTCGCGACCTAGACGTCCGAGCAGCCGTAGCAGCGAGGGCTGCTGTTCTGGGCTCGCGGACGCGAGCCGCTCGCGCGCAGGGACTGCGGCGCTCACGCCGGCGCGGATCAACGCGCGCTCGGCACGCTCAGCGACGTCACTGTCGTCGCCAAGCATCCAATCGAGCACCAGCGGCAGATCAACGCGGCGCGGGGTGAACCCCGGATCGAGCATAATTTCAGGGGTAATCATGGTTCCATCGGGCGAAGTTCGGAGGTCTCGAGAGGGCTCGGTGCTCGTCGCTCGAGCCACCTGCGACGCAGCGCCACTCCGGCGATCTGCAGCACGTGCCAGGGGCGTAGCCCGCTGCGTTCGTCAGCGTAGACCGGTCGCACCGGCACCTCGACGATGCGCGCGCGTTGAGTGGCCAGCATACCCAGGAGATCGTTGGGGTAGCCGTATCTCGGCCAGAGCGAGCCGAGGTCTAACCGTCTCAGCATGCTGGCGGTGATCGCGGTGTAGCCGCATTGCGTGTCGTCAACGCGCAGGCCCGTGAGCGCGCGGGTCCACCAAGCCAGCACAGCGCTGCCGAGGCGGCGGAGCCGCGGCATCGAGTGGCGCTCGTGGTGGACGAAGCGGTTGCCCTTGACGTAGTCCGCGCGCCCTGCGAGCAGCGGACCGAGCAGCTGTGGTAGATCTTCCGGGTCCATTTGGTCGTCACCCGCCATGACCACGATGAGCTCGGCTCCGAGCTGACAGGCGCGTTCGTATCCGCTGGCGATGGCGGCGCCCACCCCCAGGTTCTGCGGATGTCGGACCAGCTGGGTGCGGGTCTCAGCTCGCGCGCGCACGACCTCGGAAGTCTGATCCGGGCTCGCGTCGTCGACCACGACGACATCATCCACAAAGGAAGGCAGCCGCGACAGCATCCGGCCGATCAGGCGTGCTTCGTTGTAGCAGGGCACTACGACGGCGATGCGGGGTGAGGCGCGCAAGGGAGACTCCGGGGTAGCGGAGGTCGAGCTCGCGCGCAAGGTGGGGCCGGCCAAGCCCGCGTGCCGGCGATGGGCGTACACGGGCGCCGGGTCGGGGAACGTGATACGTCGGGGCCCGCCGTGCGACGACGCCGAGTCCTGCTCGTTTTGCTGACGCTGGGGCTGCTGCCTCTCGGCTATGTGCTGTTCGCTTGGCTGACTTTTCCAAGCGATCACACCCCTGAGGGCGCCTATCTGCGGGTGGTGATCGCAGTCAACAAGGGTGATCCAGCCCGGTTTTTCGCGTACACCGAGACGGCCGCGCAGCACGCCTCCTACACCATCCGCGACTACCGCAAGCGGTCGAGCGAGCGAGTGGCCGCGACGTTTCCCGAGCCTGACCGCTCGCGCTGGCTCGCGCAATATCGGCCCTACGCTGATTGTTCCGACGGCGCGGACGTGTTTGCGCTCTACGCGCGACAGCGCGGCTGGCTCACGCGGCTCAGGCGCGATTTGTCCGGTATCTCTCGGGTGGAAGTGCGCGGGGATCGCGCGACTGTCGTGACGGCCCACGGCACGCGCTACCCGTTTAGGCGCCGCGATAATGGCATTTGGGGCATGACCCAGTTCACGCCAGTCCTCGCACAGGAGGCCGAGCGCGCGGCGCGCGATGCCGCTTTGATCGAGCAGGCCGCCAGCGATTATCAGCGGGCTCGCGGGGCCGAGCTGTCGCCAGCGGCCCCACGTCCAAGTCACTAGCTCAGGGACGCTCGGGGAGGGTCACGCCGGCCGCGGTCGCCTTGGCGGCGATCGACTCCCAGCTCTGTCCTTCAGGCTGCCCTGCCTCGACGGGGAGGCCCGAGCGACTCCAGCCCGGCTGCGCGCGCCCGAAGGCGTCGCGACGCCCCTCCCAGCCCGTCACGAGATCGGCGAGGGTGGTGTAGCCGAGCGCGACCAGCATGTCGGCTGCGCGCCTCGAGCGAGCGCCGGAGCGGCAGCCCAGCAACAGTAGCGCGTCTTTCGGGTAGAGCGCCTGAATGACGTCCAGGAAGGCCTCGTTCGGCTCGAGACCGAAGTCCCCGGCCAGTGAGAGGGGGATATTGAGCGAACCCGGCACGTGGCCGGCCTCAAACTCCGGTTCGCTTCGGACGTCGAGATAAATCCAGCCCGCCTCGAGCAGGGTCTGGGCTTCCGTGGGCTCCACATTTCGGATGTCGGTCATGGCTGAGGCCTAGAAGCTAGAGCGGGGCGGGGGACTCGTCGACCCCTGCTCTGCACGGGGGGCTTTGGCCCCGGGATTCAATGCGGCCCAAAGGCCGCGTTCGGGGCTTTGGCTTTGACGGAGCATCTCGGCTAATGCAACCGCACCTATCGTGCCTTCAGAGCTAACCACGGGCGCCCTTCGCATCGTTCCCCTCGGCGGACTGGGGGAGATCGGCATGAACTGCCTCTGCCTCGAGCAGGCAGGCGGGATCATGGTCGTTGACTGCGGTACCTCGTTTCCGAGCGATGACCTTGGTGTCGACGTCTGGCATCCCGATTTTCAATACTTGCTCGATCGACGTGAGCAGGTGCACGGGGTCTTTCTGACGCACGGGCACGAAGACCATATTGGTGGCCTGCCATACCTCCTGAGCGAACTCTCGGTGCCCGTCTACGGTCCAGCCCATGCCATTGGCTTGGTCAAGCGGCGACTCGTGGAGCACGACTTTGACCTCGAGCGCCTCGATCTTCGCGTTGCCGAGGTGCGTCGGGAATACCAGCTGGGGCCCTTCGCGATTGAGCCGATCCGCGTGTCGCACTCGATACCGGATGCGACCGCGCTGGCGATCGACACGGCCGCCGGAAAGGTGCTGCACACCGGCGACTTCGATTTTGACTCCGAACCGCTCGATGGCGAGCTCACCGATCAGGCGCGACTCGAGGCGCTCGGGGATGCCGGGTTGCGCCTCTTGCTCAGTGACAGCACCAACATCGATGTGCCGAGTCGTCGAGGCACCGAAGGGCTCGTTGGGCGTACGCTCGAGAGGCTCGTTCTGGCGGCGGAGCGCCGCGTATTTGTCACGCTGTTTGCGAGCAATCTTCCGCGTATTGCGGCGCTCGGGGAGCTGGCCAGGCGCACGGGTCGTCGGATTTGTCTGCTCGGACTGAGCTTGCAAAATCAGGTTCAGCTCGCCCTGTCGCTGGGGCAACTCGACTGGCCTGGGCACCTCGTGATTGCGCCCGAGCAGCTGCGCTCGCAAGCGCCCGAGCAGATCTTGATCATCGCGGGGGGAACCCAGGCCGAGCGCGCTTCGTCCATGTATCGCTTGGCCCATGGCACCCACCGCTATGGCGACATTGAGTCCGGCGACACGGTGATCTTCTCGAGTCGCGTCATTCCCGGCAATGAGCGGCCTGTTCACGACCTGATCTGCACCCTGCTGCGCCGTGGAGCGCTGGTGATCACTCGGGGGCTCGAGCCGGATGTGCATACGAGTGGGCACGCCAGTCGAGCCGAGCTCGAGCTGATGATGACCTTGCTGCGGCCGCAGTCGTTCGTGCCAGTGCATGGCTCGCTGCACCACCTGCTCAATCACGCCAAATTGGCGCGCGAGTTCGGTATTAACGATGTTGCTGTGATCGAGTGCGGCGCGACCCTGCGGTTGGACGAGCGACTCGAAGCGGGAGGCAAAGTCCCGGTCGGTCGCGTGGCGATCGATCACGGAGGAGAGCTCCTCTCGAATGCCGAGCTGAGCGAGCGCGGCGAGCTGGGCCGTACCGGGTTTGCCGTCGTCAGCCTGGTGCTCGACAAGCGCGACCGACTCCTGCTGCCACCGACGGTCACCGGGCGCGGCATTCCCCTGCTTATCGAGGGAACCGCGGTGACTCGTCGCATCGCCGGTGAAGTGGCGCGCAAGGTGGAGCGCTATCGCGGTCAATCTGCGTCCCTTGAGGAAGAAGTTCGCCGCGTCGCTCGTCGCATGCTGCACGAGGAGACCGGGAGTCGGCCCACTGTCGAGGTGCACATTCACCATGTCCCTGCTTGACCGCCTGACGTTCGGCTGCGCTTTTGGGCTAGCGCTTCACCTGGCCGTGGCCTGTCATCATCGCGAGGTCGCGACCGACTCTGCGTCGCAGTCCCTGACTTCTTCAGCGACTCCGGTGGCAGCCAGCCCGCCGCCTACGCCGCTCGACGAAGGTCCCAAGGGCCGGCGAGTGGTGGCGGTCGGGGACCTTCACGGGGATCTTGCGGCGGCTCGCCGCGTGTTTCAGCTGGTTGGCGCAAGCGACGACCAGGGCCATTGGCGTGGCGGGAACCTCGTGCTCGTGCAGACCGGCGATCTGCTCGATCGCGGGAGCAATGAGCGTGAGTTGCTGGAGTGGCTGCAGCAGCTTGAGTCCGAAGCCAAGGCTGCCGGAGGAGCGCTGCTCGTGCTCAATGGCAATCATGAGATCATGAACGTCGCGGGTGATTTTCGCTACGTCACGGGGCCAGGCTTTGCTGATTTCGCAAGCGAGCGCAGCCCTGCACCCGGCGCTGCGCTAGAGCGGCTTCCCGCCGAGGCGCGCGGGCGTGCGGCCGCGTTCTTCCCGGGGGGACGCTGGGCGCGTTGGCTCGCCGCTCATCCCGTCGTCTTGCGCGTGGACGATACGCTATTTGTGCACGGTGGACTGCGGCTCGCGCATGTAACGTATGGGCTTTCGCGCATCAATCGCGAGATCGCGGCTTGGATGTGGGGGACCGCCGCGCTGCCTGCGGCGCTTGGTAGTGATGACTCGCCCTATTGGATTCGGGACTACGGCGGCGAGCTCTCGGAGGCCGACTGCGCAGGCCTCGAGCAAATGCTGGCAGCCGCAGCCGCAAAACGTCTGGTGGTCGGGCATACGCCGCAGAAGACTGGGGTGACGGAGGCCTGCGGCGGCAAGGTGGTGCGCATCGACGTGGGGCTGTCGGCTTACTACGGTCCCCATGCACCGGAAGCCATCGAGCTAAAACAGGGCAAATTGCAGATCCTGCGCGCACCGTAGCCTCTCTCGTCGACAGGCATTCGCGCGCGCTAGCCTCGCGCGCGCCCGCTTTGCTGCTCGGTTGCGTTGAGGCGTCCAGCTCCCCGTTCGAGCCCGTTCCAGCCCGTTCGAGCTCGACGCGGTTGGTGGCGTCAGGTGGCCGCAGGCTCTTGGCGGAGCGGGGTTTGACAAGTCGTGCAATTCACCGGGAGCTCTCCGACCAGGTAGAGCTGCGCGCAACGTGGGCAGAGTCGTGCGTCGCGCTCGAGGCGGATCGGCAGATGACTTGCTGCACAACGACGCCCCGTAATTTGTAGGCCTCGCACGGGTTGGGCTAGTAAAACAGGGCAATCGGGGATCGGTCCCGACAGCTCGGGGAGACGCTCGGTCAGCGTGATGGGGCGGCTGCGCAGTTCGCTCAATAGCTGTGCAACCCCGACGCGGTGGGCGGTGATTGGTAACGTGATGCGACGCGAGTCACCGACCAGGTGCAGTGAGTCACCCGAACGTGTCACGCTCTTGAGTTCGAACCAGGGGATGCGTTCCACTTCGTCAGCACGATCGACCGCGATACCCGCGTCCCCGAGCAACAGATCCGGTGCACCGAGCCCCAGGCGCCACGCCGCCGCTCCCACGCCGAACAGACCCAGCAGGATCAGCCAAATGCCTTCGTCGTGTTGAACGCCCGTTAGGAACTTGTCGTAAAATCCCGCACCCACCGCTGCCGCAGACAGCGCCGCGAGCGCAAATACGGGTTTCGGAATCGGCTCAAAGCTGGCTGAAAACCGGCGTTCTCGGAGCTCAGAGGGCTGCATGGCGGAGGTCATGGGTGTAGACTTGTTCGCACAAATGGCCCCCGCTTGGCTAGGGGGCGGTGCGTTCTGGCCGGCCCGGCTCCAAAAATGAGCGTTCCGCGCTGGTCGTTCTGCTCGTGTCGATCGGTCAATCGTGCGAGCCTTGGCGCTTCAGGAAGCGCGATGCCCCAGCCGACAGACTCCCCGCTCCCGCTCGAGTTACCGCGCTCGCGCCGTTGGGAAAGATGGCTCTACGGCAGCGTGCTCGGCTCGCCCTTCCTCGGTTTGGTCGCCTTGCTCGCGAGCCTCGCGACGAGCCAGTCTACTGAGCTCCGGTGGGCCAGGGTGAGCGGCGGTCCTTGCGACGCCGGGCAATCCCCCTTCTTTCAGCTCCGGATGATGACCGACGAGCGTCCGAGTCGGCAGCAGGGGCAGCTTCTGCTTCAGCTCGCGCATGGCGCTCGGGTCAGCGTGCCATTTCAGACCGGCGACGATGGAGAGGCGCAGCTGACGCTCGCCTCTCCTCTGCACGACCGAGTGAGTTCGTTGGAGGTTCGCGGGAGTCAAGGCCTGTGGGCGAGCGGCGCGCTGCCTGAGTCAGCTCGCTCATGGTGGCAGCAGCGTCGCTCGCTGGGGGGGTGGCTCAAGGGGCGCGTGTCAGGTGAGCCGGTTTTACGCGTTGGGATCGAATCAGGGCTGCTCGCAGCGCAGATGCCGGGAATGCTGCTTGTCAGCGGGGTACCGCCCGGACAGCGGCTCGTTGCGTTGAGCGATGACCTCGGATTTCAAGCAGCTCAGCACGAACCTGCGGCAATCGAACAGACTGCCACGCGGGTCAGCTTTGGGCCCATCAGGGGCGGAGTGGTGCGCTTGGCAGTTTTTCCCATCGACATTGGTTCGAGTCTCGAATTGCAGTTACTCGATGGAGACGTTCTGCGCTCGACATGGTCTGCCGGCGTCCCCACGGTTCGACAATCCACCATGGCGCGCAAAACGGGTCAGCTCGCTGAGCTGTCTCTCGTCGGAGGTCTGCGCGAGGTTCAGCTGGCGTGGCTCTCAGAGCAGGGCTGGCTTCAGCGCGAGACGCTACGTTTTCAGCCGTCCTCCGCGCCTGCGACCCGCTCTCTTGGCTGGCCCGCCCGGCTCACGGCGCCCGCCTGGTTGCTCGTCACTGAAGCGGGCGAGCTCAGTTCCGCTCTCGCTTGGCCGTTGACCTCGCCCGGTGAGGTTAGGCCTGTGTTGCAGCTGGTTTCGCCTTTGCTGCTTGACGGAAAATCGAGCGCACTCAAGGGTGGCGATGCTCGTCGGCGCCTAAATCGCCAGAGAGTCAGCGCGCTCGTTGCTGCCAGCGCACTGGTCGGTGCGCTGGCGATGCTGGGCCTGTTTGGGTTGGCTGCGGCGCGCCAACGGCGGGAGTCGGAACTCGGTTCACGTCAGGAGCGGAGCCTCGCTGGCGGAGCCGGGCTGATGATGATTTGGGTGCTGAGCTATGCGGCCCTGTTGGCCTGGGTGCGGCTCGGTCTGGGCGGTTAGCGCGCCTAGCAGCGCGGGTCTGGGAGCTGTTCCAGCTCAAAAAATGCGCGCATAACCCGCAGGTAGGGAGCCACATCCGCGACTGCCGCCAGCTCCCGACAGGAGTGCATCGACAGCATCGGACTGCCGACGTCCACGGCGCGCATGCCCAGGCGCGCTGCCGTGATGGGACCGACGGTTGAGCCACAGGGTATGTCGTTGCGCGTCACGAAGTGCTGGGGCACCACCTGCGCACGCTCGCAGGCGAGCAGGAAGGCGGCCGCCGATGGGGCATCGGTTGCGTAGGATTGATTGGCGTTTTGCTTGAGCACGGGCCCTCCACCAAGAATCGGGCGATGCTTGTCGTCGTGTCGGTCGACGTAATTTGGATGAAGTCCGTGCGCCATGTCGGCCGAAAGGAGCAGTGAGCTTGCCACGCATCGGGCCAGGCTCTGCGCAGGGGCCTGCGCGCCTGGGCAAGTGAGGCGCGCCAGGACGTCGAGCAGCAGCGTGGACTGCGCTCCCTGCGCCGAACGGCTTCCCACCTCTTCGTGGTCGTACGCCACCCAGACATGGGTCGCAGAGCCCGGAGTTGCGGCAAGGAGCGCGCTCAATCCGGCGTGCACGCTCACCAAGTTATCGAGCCGACCCGAACAAATGAATTCCTGGTCGAGTCCCGCTCGCGCCGGGGGCTGTGCGTCAATCAGGCCCAAATCGAAGCTGAGGATTTGGTCGGCGCGGACAGCTGTTGTCCGGCGTGACGCGAGCAGCTGAACGAGGGCCTCCATGAGGGGATTGGCCTCGTCTACGGAGCGGGGCAGGGTCAACAGCGGGCAAAGGTGCTGCTGCAGGTTGAGCTCAAGCCCCTTACGATTCACGTCGCGGTTGAGATGAATCGCGAGACTCGGGATGCGAGCCACGGGAGCCGCAAAATCGATCAGCTCGACGCTGCCGTCCTTAAGAACGACGCGTCCGGCAAGTGACAGTTCACGGTCGAGCCAGGTATGCCAGAGCCCTCCGCCATAGGGTTCAACGGCTAGGGACACCCCTGCCGGGGAGCGCTGGTCAAAGCACGGCTTGAGGCGGAGCTGGGGTGAATCTGTGTGGGTCCCAATGACGCGACAGCCCTGCTCTGCGAGCGGGCCGCTGCCAATGTGAAAGGCAACGATGCTGCCCCCACCGCGCACCACGAACCCGGCGAGGCCCGGCGCGCTCTCCCAATCCTGGCGCTCATCGAGCTCACGGAAGCCCGCAGCGCTAAGTCGTCGTCGCGCCTCGGCCACCACATGGTAGGGGCTTGGGGTGCTGGTCAGAAAGGCGAGCAGGTCATCGGTAACGGGGCATTCCATCCGCATCTTGGGTCACTCCAGACAGTCCAGGTTTGACCTTGTACCCGGCCCGGCGCAACATGGCGAGCATGACCCTCTCTGGGCGCATTCGTTGGCGCCTTGCGCTCGCGATTGCTGCCGTGGCTTTCGTCCCCCTACTCGTGGCCACTGTGTTTGCGCGCAGCATGGTTCGCCAGTCAGCCGAGCGCTTCTATCGGCCCGAGGTGGGCGTGCGCCTCGACCAGAGTCTCGGGCTCTATCAGGAGCTCGCCAAGACCATCAAGGTGGCAATGCGTCACGCCGCTGATGCGGCGGCCAATGACCCAGAGCTCCGGCGCGCGGCTGCCGCGCGCGATACGGATCTTGTCCAGTCCCGTCTGGTGGCGTTGCTCGAGCATTACCCAGGGCTTGTGGCGTTGAGCGTCGAGGACGCCGACGAGCGGAGCCTAGCTCACGCCGATCGCGGTCGACCCGTCGACGATGCGACCGAGAAGGCTCTTGAACTCCGTCGCCCGCTCAATGCCGACGAATCGTTGCGATTGCGGGCGGTGTTCGTGACGAGTCGCGCTCGACTCGACGAGCTGGAGTCAATGGGGCAGTTTATCGACACCTACCGGCGAATCGAGGGTCGGCGGGGGCAGGATGAGCGCAGTTACGTCCTGGCGTTCGCCGCCTTGCTTGGGATTTCCGTAGTGCTCAGTGCTGGGGCGGGCCTCTGGCTCGCACGCGGTCCGACGCTTAGGTTGGTCGGGTTGGCAGAGGCGACTCGCAAGGTCGGGGCGGGTGATCTCACGGTGCGGGTGCCCGATCAGAGCCGCGACGAGATCGGCGATCTGACGCGCTCATTTAATCGCATGGTTAGTGAAATCGAGACCTCACGCGCGCGCATCGAGTACCTCCAGCGCATCGGCGCCTGGCAAGAGATGGCTCGTCGTCTCGCTCATGAGATCAAGAATCCTCTCACTCCGATCCAACTGGCGGTGCAAGAAGCCCACCGGCGTTGTCCGGAGGAGCCCGTCGCCTTTCGTCGCTTGATGGAAACGACGCTGCAAATCGTTGAGGATGAGGTGGAGACGCTCCGGCGTCTGGTCTCGGAGTTCTCCTCGTTCGCCCGCATGCCGCAGGCCAACCTCTCCGTTGGGGATCTCGGCGAGTTCCTCCGCTCTCAGCAACGCGGCTTTGAGCTTCTAGACGAAGGGGAGGGCACACTCGGCGACGACGCAGAGGGGGGAGCGGGCGCGGTTCGAGTGGTGCTCGAGCTCGAAAAAGGCCTGCTTCCTGCACAGTTTGATGCCCAGCTGCTTCGCCGCGTATTCATCAATCTGATCCGAAACGCGGTGCAGGCCAGGCCAGCGCGGTCGTCGGGTCGCGCGTGCGTAGCCATTCGGGTCGCTCAGGTCGACGACTGGTGGCTCGTCGACGTTGACGATGATGGAGCCGGCATTCCCGAGCAGCTGCGCGCCAGCGTGTTCGATCCCTACGTCACGACCAAGGCCAATGGCACTGGGCTCGGGCTGGCTATCGTCAAGAAGATCATCGTCGAGCATGGTGGAACGATTTCCGCCGAAGTCAGTCCGGAGGGTGGTGCAAGCATGAGGATCCGCTTGCCGATCGCCGGGGCTGGCAGTGCTTCGCGGCTACGTCTGCTCACCGCTCTGGCCGAAGCAGAGCCGCCCTCGAGCCGGCACATCTGGGGCGGACCAGGGGATTCCGGAGGTGCACTAGGATGAACTCGAACTCAAGTGAGAAGCGTGGTCGTTGGGACGGCCCAGTCGTGCCTGTGCTCGTCGTGTTGTTGGCGTTCCTGGCGGGTTTCCTCGTGCTGCCATACCTCGATCGTCAGCGCGTGGAGGGCCCGCGCGAGCTTGCTCCCGAGTTCTCCTTACCTCTTGTCGAAGCGAAAGAGACCACCCAACGCATGGCCCTGTCTGGACTCCGGGGGCAGGTCGTGGTGCTCGATTTCTGGGCGACCTGGTGTCAGCCCTGTCGCGCGCAAATGCCCGCACTGTCTCGACTCGCCAAGGAGCATGCCCGCGACGTGGTTGTGCTCGGAGTCGACCAGGCAGAGCCTCCCTCCACCGTCCGGCAGTTCCTCGCTCAGCACGACGCGGGCTACCCATTGCTAGCCGATGAGGACGGAGCAGTGGGCGCGAGCTACGGAGTCAACAGCTTGCCCACGCTCGTGATCGTCGACCCCAAGGGACGCGTCTTTGACGTGACTCACGGCGTGACGAGCTACGCGCGACTCGAGCGTTTGGTGGTCGCTGCCGGGGTTCCGCGTTGAGCTCCCTTCGGGGTGGATTGCGCCTCGCCCTTAGCCCGTGAGGACTGGGGTTTGCTCGGGCCTTCTGCGCCCTCGCGAGCGAGCGCGGCTTCCGCGATTAGCTGCCGGGCGTGCTCGCGGGCGGTGTCGGTGACGCGGGCGCCACCGAGCATTCTTGCCAGCTCTTCGACGCGTTCTTCCATGTTGAGGCGGACGACCCGAGTGGTGGTGCGTTCGTCGATCACGCGCTTCTCAACACGAAAATGCGCCTCGGCGAAGGCGGCGATCTGCGGCAGATGCGTGATGCAGAGCACCTGAGTGCCCTTGGCGGCTAGTGCCAAGCGCTGACCGATTGCCTCGGCAACCGCGCCCCCGACTCCGGCATCGACCTCATCAAAGACGTAGGTCGCCACGCCCGCGCTCGCATTGGCGACCGCACCCCGAATCGCGAGCAGCACGCGCGACAGCTCGCCCCCCGAGGCCACGCGGGAAAGGGAGGCCGGCGGCTCGCCGGGATTCGCCGAAAACAGGAACTCGACGCGATCGAGTCCCTTTGGACCGAGCTGTTCCGGCGGGAGACTCTGAAGCTGTACCTCGAAGCGGGCGCGCGGAATGTGCAGCGCGACTAGCCCCGACTCGAGCGCGGCACTCAGCTGACTGGCGGCCTTGCGACGTGAATTGCGAAGTCCGAGCGCAATTTCCACACAGCTTGCTCGCTGCTGCTCGCTGGCCTGATCGAGACTCTTGAGGCGTTCGTCCACGTTTTCCAGCGTCTCGAGCTCGGCTGCCATCTGTTGGCGTCGAGTCGCGAGATCCTCAAGGTCGCCGCCGTGCTTGCGACGCAGGGTGCTGAGCTCGTGGAGCCGCTCTTCAGCTGTCTCAACGGCGCCAGGTGAGAGCTCAAGCTCGGTGCCGAAGCGCTGCACCAGGACCAAGGCCTCCTCGCAGGCAGCTCGTCCTGCTTCCAGCTGATCCACCAGTAGCGCAAGTCGTGAGGAACTCTCCGTTCCGCGCTTGGCGCGCTCAATCAGGCGTCCAAGCCTCAGGATGACCGAGTCCTCGGCTTCATAGAGCAGCGATTCCGCATCGCGCGAGTAGTCTGCCCAACGTTGCGCATCCCTCAACAGTTCCAGCTTGGACTTGAGCTCGTCGTACTCGCCGGGCTGGGGCGCGACTCGGTCGAGCTCCTCCAGTTGAAAACGCAGGAACTCGCCGCGCGCGGCCGCGTCGCGACACTTGGCGGCCAGCGCCTGACGTTCGGCGAGTTGCGCGCGGTATTGCAGGTACGCCTGGCTATACTTGGCGAGTGACGCGTCGAGTCCGGCATGCGCGTCCAGTAGCTCGATGTGTCGCGCAACCTGCGTCAGTGAATGGTGCTCGTGCTGACTGCACACGTCGATCAGGAGCTCGCCGAGCTCAGCCAAAACCTCGCGCGTGGTGAGCTGCGCATTGACGAAGCAGCGGCCACGACCGGCGCGCGGCACCACGCGCTGCACGACCCAGCTCTCGGGGTCCTCGCCAGCTGTGATCCCGTGAGGCTCGAGCACCATCGTGGCCCGCGCCGTCAAAACAGGACTGAGCTCGAACTGAGCATCCACCCGCGTCGCATCGTCCCCAGCGCGAATGATCTCGGCGCGCGCCTTGGTTCCGCGCAGCAGCGTGAGGGCGTCGATGATGATGGACTTCCCCGCGCCGGTCTCGCCGGTGAGGACGTTCATGCCTCGTTCGAGCTCGAGCGTGACGTCGTCGAGCAGGGCGAGTCCCCGGATTCTCAGGAAAGTGAGCATCGCTGGCGGTTATACTCGCCCAGTGCGAATCGGGGGTTGTCGAAACCACCTTCCTGGGGCTAGCTAGGGGCGCGTTATGAGCCCGTCGTTCGGACAGACTGCAGCCCTAGGGGTCTTGCAAGGCCTCACAGAATTCCTTCCAGTTTCCAGCGACGGCCATTTGGCCTTGGCTGAGCTGCTGTTTAAGATCACTGGTGGGGGACTGGCCCTCAACATTTTTCTGCATCTGGGGACGCTCCTGGCAACGTTGGTGATCCTGCACAAGCCCTCGCTGGCGCTGATTCGCGCCGGTTTTTCATCACTCGCGCGGCCATCGCTAATGCTCGAGGAGTCGGGCTTGGATCTGCGAACGGTGCTGCTTGCATCGCTACCGACGGCTGTGATCGGACTCGCGCTTCGACACCGCGTGGAGGCCTGGACCGAGCAACCCTTGGCGGTTGGTCTTGGTTTTGCGGCGACGAGTGCGGTCCTGCTGTCGACCCTGCGCGCGCCGCGCGGTGAGGCCGCCGGCCCGACGGCGTGGGGTGCAGTGCTGATCGGAGTGGCTCAGGGGCTGGCGGTGCTCCCGGGTCTGTCGCGAAGTGGCTGCACGATCGCGCTCGCCTTGTGGTTGGGCGTACGTCCTTCGCGCGCGTTCGAGCTCTCGATGCTGATGTCGCTACCGGCGGTCGCTGGAGCGCTGCTCCTGGAGGCGCCGAAGGCCGTAAATGAGGGCGGCTCTTTGGGACCAGCGCTGGTCGGGGCAGGCACCGCGTTCGTGGTCGGGCTGCTGGCGCTCTCGATGCTGCGCGGCTTGGTGATTCGTCAGCGATTTGCCTGGTTTGCTGTCTGGGTGGCGCCGCTGGCGCTCGCCACGCTGGCCCTGGCACGCGCCTGGCCGCAGCATTAAGCCGCGCGGTCGCGCCGCGCCGAGCGAGCAACTTAATCTGTTCGGCCATGCGAGGTCGTCAAGCAAGCGGCAGGGCAGGGGGCCGAGGCTCGCCCTCTGAACTGAGGCGCGGCGCTGCAATGTTCCGTTCGCGCACGAGGGCCTTGCTCCGAATTCATCGGCAAGATACGACTCGGTTCCCTCGTGCGTAGTCGACTCGTTCCGCTCTTGCTCGTTCTCCCGCTGCTCAGCGTGGGTTGTCGCTCGGCGCGCTCGGAGGATTGTCGTCAGTTCGTCGTGACGGTGAACGAGCGCCTTGCGGCGATCGATCAACTCACGCAGCGCACCGCTCGCACGGTGCCGAACGCCGGCGATATGCGCGAGCTATCGCAGCGCTACGCTGAGCTTGGGCAGCGCGTGGCAGCGCTCAAACTGCGGAGCCCCGAGCTCGTTCAAAGTGCCGCTTCTTATCGGGCCATGGTGGCAAAAGCTAGTGCGCTCGCCGGTCAGGTCGCAGCGGCGCTTGATGCGCGCGACGCCGCGGCCGCTCTCAAAGCCCAAGCTGAATTCGGAGCCGTGGTTGAGCGCGAAGATCAGCTCGTCGGCGGTATCAATTCCGTTTGCCGCGCGCCCTAGAGCAGTTGTTGAAGCAGCGAGCGCGTCACGAGCGCGGGCGACGCGCGCCGCGGCTCGCTTGACCTGGTTCGGAGCCGGCGGGCTTGCGACGTCCGCTGGACTTCTTGCTGCCTGGCGCGGCGCGGGCCACGGGCGCTGCCGAACTCGCGTGGTCGCCGGGACCAGCCCCCTGTTGCAGTCGACGGAGTTCGTCGCGCAGACGCGCCGCGGTCTCGAACTCCAGGTTCTCCGCGGCCAGGAACATGCGTTGGCGTAGTGCTTCCACCTGCTCCATCAGGTCTTCTGGCTTGGGCGGCTGCGAGGGACTGCTAGTCTTTGGCGCTTGCTCTTGTCCGCGCGTCGGCGCGGTCCGCGACACCGCGTAGTAGTCCGTGGTGCCCGAGGCCGGGTTCATCTCGAAGATCGCCCGCCGCACCGTCTCGGGAGTGATGCCGTGCTCGAGGTTGTAGGCTCGTTGAATCTCCCGGCGTCGCTCGGTCTCGTCAATCGAGTAGCGCATCGCGGCAGTGATGCGATCGGCGTACATGAAGACCTGGCCGTTCGAGTTGCGCGCGGCTCGTCCAATCGTCTGGATCAGAGAGCGCGCGCTGCGCAAAAATCCCTCTTTGTCAGCATCAAGGATGCCCACCAGGCTCACCTCAGGCAGATCCAGACCCTCGCGCAGCAGGTTGATACCGACCAGCACATCAAATTCTCCTGCGCGAAGTCCGCGCAGCAGGTCGATGCGATCGAGGGTCTCCACATCAGAATGCAGGTAGCGCACGCGGATCCCAAGCTCGGCGTAGTACTCGGTAAGATCCTCGGCCATGCGCTTGGTCAGTGTCGTGACCAGCACGCGCTCATCGCGCGCGACGCGCAGACGGATTTCGCCGAGCAGATCGTCGACCTGACCCGCGACCGGTCGAATAAGGATCTCGGGATCGATCAGTCCCGTGGGTCGGATCAGCTGCTCGATCCGGTGAGTGCCGCTCTTTTCGAGTTCATAGTCGCCTGGCGTAGCGGACACGAATACGACTCGGCGCATGTAGCGCTCAAACTCTTCGAACTTGAGTGGACGATTGTCCATCGCGCTCGGGAGGCGAAATCCGAAGTCGACGAGCGTCTCTTTCCGCGAGCGGTCCCCCCGGTACATGCTGTTGATCTGCGGCACGGTCTGGTGGGACTCGTCGATGATCAGCAGGAAATCGTCGGGGAAGTAGTCGATCAGGGTCGGCGAGGGGTCGCCTGCCGGGCGTCCGGAGAGGTGCCGCGTATAGTTCTCGATGCCCTGCACGAAACCCATCTGTTCGAGCATCTCGAGGTCATAGGAGGTGCGCTGGGCGATGCGCTGTTTTTCAAGAAAGCGCCCCTCCCTGTCATAAAATTCGAGACGCTCGCGC
This sequence comes from Polyangiales bacterium, assembly GCA_038207155.1. Taxonomy (GTDB): domain Bacteria; phylum Myxococcota_A; class Polyangia; order Polyangiales; family Polyangiaceae; genus FEN-1139. The sequence goes on along the minus strand of JBBRAB010000004.1, from coordinate 75,669 downwards.
AGCTCGACGCGGATCCCGTCGATGGCCCGAATCATCAGCTGTCGGGGCGTGACGTAGTGTGAGCCAGGGTAGACCGAGTAGGTCTCGAGTTGGCGGAGTACCCGGCCACGCAGCGGATCAACCTCGCAGATAGCGTCGATCTCATCGCCAAAAAACTCGATACGAATCGCCAGGGACTCTTCGTAGACCGGAAAAATCTCCACGACATCCCCACGTACCCGGAAGGTCCCGCGATGAAAATCGGTATCGTTCCGCTCATACTGGATGTCGACGAGACGCCTGAGCAGGACATCTCGGGGCATGTCATCGCCCTTGGTGAGCTCGATCAGGAGCTCTTTGTAGGTCTCCGCTGAGCCGATTCCGTAAATGCACGAGACGCTCGCCACGATGATGACATCCTCGCGCGACAGCAGGGCCTGGGTCGCGGCGTGCCTCATGCGATCGATCTGATCGTTGATGATCGCGTCCTTCTCGATGAAGGTGTCAGTCGTCGGGAGGTAGGCCTCGGGCTGATAGTAGTCGTAGTAGCTAACAAAATAGGCCACGGCGTTGTCGGGAAACAGGTCCCGCATCTCGCCGTAGAGCTGCGCCGCCAGGGTCTTGTTGGGGGCCATGATCAGCGTCGGGCGCTGAACGGCCTGAATCAGGTTGGCGACCGTGAAAGTCTTGCCGCTGCCCGTGATCCCCAGCAGGGTTTGATGCGCGACGCCCTCCTGAATGCCGCGCACCAGCTTCTCGATGGCCTGGGGCTGATCCCCCTTCGGCTCGAACTCACTCCGCAGCTTGAACCCAGCCACACGTGTCACAGTCTGACTGACTTAGCGCCGAACGTGCAAATGACCATAGCCTTTGCGGGGCCCGCCTGGGTGGAGGCACAAAAACGCGCAAGGCGCACACCGCTTGGGTATGCGCCTTGGCTGCAGGAGCTCCGAACCGCGTTTAGCGCTTCGAGAACTGGAACCGCTTACGAGCGCCGGGCTGACCGGGCTTCTTGCGTTCCTTCTGGCGAGCGTCGCGGGTGATGAAGCCGGCGCGCTTGAGAACCTGACGCATCTCCAGCTCTTGACCAGCCAGCGCGCGCGCGATGCCGTGACGAATCGCCTCGGCCTGGGCGCTCTTGCCGCCGCCGACAACCGTCGCACGGACGTCGTACTTGTCGGTGAGCTCGAGAATCTCAAGCGACTGCCGCATCACCATGCGCGAGGTCTCTCGCTCAAAGTAGTTGTCGGCCGGCATCGCGTTGACGGTGATATTTCCCGTGCCCGGGGTAATAAACACGCGTGCGACCGCGGTCTTGCGCTTGCCAGTGGCGTAGGTAAAGGTCGGTTCGGTCATCGGTCAATTCCTCGGATTCACAGCGCGAGCGGCTCGGGTTGCTGGGCCTGGTGCGGGTGCTCAGCGGCGCCATACACCTTCAGCTTGGTCACGATTTGACGTCCGAGGACGTTCTTGGGAAGCATGCCCTTGACCGCGTGCTGAATCGGCAGCTCAGGATGAGCGACGACAGCGGAAGCAAAGGTCACCGCGGAGAGACCACCTGGGTGACCACTGTAGCGGTAGTACTTCTTCTGCTCGGGCTTGCGCCCGGTCAGGCGGACCTTGCTCGCATTGATCACGATGACGAAGTCACCGGTGTCGACATGCGGGGTAAAGGTAGGCTTGTGCTTGCCACGCAGCACTGAGGCGACGCGGCTGGCGAGGCGCCCGAGGGGCTGGTTGGTGGCGTCGATGATCCACCACTTGCGGGTGGCTTGCGCGTGAGCTGGTTTTTCGACGAACGTGCGCATCGTGAATCCTCGGTGCCGGGCATCAGGCCCGCCGGAAAGGGGCCGTTTACTAGCCGCTCGGGGCCAGGCCGTCAAGGCGCGTGATCGCATCCGCATGACGACCCAACGGGTACGACCAGAGAGGCCCTAGCACGGCCCCGCCGGAACGCCGCGCCAAATCGCGATATTTTGCGACAATTTGACGATTGGCCCGGGGGCTCGGGGTGCCAGAAATTTGCTGAGCGCCGAACGGTCAGTCGGTTTTCGTCTTGCTTTTTTCATGCGCCCTTGCGGTGAGGGCCCCGCTCAGACGAAGATCCCGGTTCCGAATGCACCCGACAGGCAATCCGCGGCTGCTCGAAAAGCTCGTCACCGCTGGTCTCATCACCGCTGAGCAGCGGGAGGCCGCCCACAACGTTGTCCAGAGTCTCGGCGAACGAGTTGAGGAGGCGCTTCTCGATCTGCACGCCCTCGACGAAGCGACGTTGCTCAAGTTCATCGCTGCGGAGTTCAAGACCCGCTTCGTGTCGACGGAAAAGCTCGCGAAGGCGGATATCGACCGCGCCGCCCTCGACAAGATCCCCGCCAAGTTCGCCGAAAAGCGCACTGTCATTCCGGTGCTCTTTGACGTCGCCACGGGTACCTTGAGCGTGGTCACTCCTGATCCGGACGATCTTGGTCTCGTGCAAGAGATTCAGCTGGTGGCGTCCGTGAGGCACATCAAGACCTTCGTGGGCCGTCCCCGCGCCGTCAAAGCAGCCATCTCCAAGGCCTACCAAGGGGACATTCACGCGTTTGCGACGCTCGACCGCTCGGCGCAGGACCAGTTCGCGTCGATGATGAACGTGTTCGAGCGCAACCTCGTGTCCGAAGAGTCCATGGTGCAGTCGCTTGCCAACGAGTCGGTTGGCAAAGAGCGCGTGCTGTCGACGCAGGATTTGGATGGGCAGCGTCGCGGGGAGACGGCGTTTTCGTCGACCAAGGGCATTAGTCACGAGTCCTACGTCGAGACGTTGAACGTGCTGGTGACCCTGCTCGAAAATACTCGTCCGGATTTGCGCGGACACTCGGCGCATGTGGCTCGACTGTGTCGCAAGCTTGCCGAGCGTATCGGACTGTCTGCGATGCAGACCACCTCGCTCGTCGTGGCCGCCTACCTGCACGATCTTGGTAAGATGGGGGCCTATCACCTGACAGGTCTGAACGTTGCTGAGTACGAGGGGCATCGCAGCTCGGCGGTCAAGCTAGTCACTTCGCCACTGCGGCTCGTGGAGGCGGTGCGTCTCCCGCGTGAGACCGAGGAGATTCTCTCGGCGATGTACGAGCGGGTTGACGGCAAGGGTTTTCCCGATGGTGCGCGCGCCAAGGAGATCCCGCTCGGGGCGCGGATTTTGTCGATTGCCGACACCTACGCCGACCTCACCCAGAATCCACGTAACCCGTTCAGGCAGTCGCTCAAGCCCCCACAGGCTTGCGACGTGCTCAAGCGCTACGCCGGGGCGGTCTTCGATCCGAACCTGGTCGATCTCTTCCGCTTGATCGTCACCGGCGACGACCTCAAGGCGCGCCTGCTCGCCAACCGTCATCGTGTCCTGCTCGTCGATTCCGATCCTGAGGAGACGACGGTGCTTGAGCTGCGTTTGGTCGAACATGGCTTCGAGGTGCATCAGGCGCGCAGCGCTGAGCAGGCGCTCAAGCTGCTGACCACTGGTGAGTTTGAACTCGTGGTGAGTGATCTCGAGCTCGAGCAGGGCGATGGTTACCTCCTGCTGGTCGAGGCGCGCAAGCAACCCTGGGGGCGTCGGCTCCCGTGGATCATCGTCACTGGCCGGACAGGTCGTGAAGACGCGCAGAAGGCGTTCGACCTTGGGGTAGCCGACTATCTCAACAAGCCCGTCAGCGCGGATCTCTTCGTCGCCAAGGCCAAGCAGATCCTCGAACGCGAGTCGACGAAGGGCACCGGCAACCGCGGCGTCTCGGGTTCGCTCCAGGAAATGGGGCTGCCGGAGATGATCCAGGTCCTGTGGCATGGCCGAAAGACTGGGCGACTCAAGGTGCGCTCAGGCAACGAAGTGGGGGAGCTCCATTTCGTCAAAGGCGCGATCTACAACGCCTTGTTTGGTACGGCCCGCGGGGAGGACGCGGTGTACGCGTTGCTGAAGCTGACCGAGGGTGAGTTTGCCCTCGAGCCCACCTTCGAAGCGCCGCAGCAGCTGATCCAGGCCAACCCCGAGGCGCTGCTCCTCGAGGGCATGCGTCGCCTGGACGAAGAGAATCGCTAGGCAGTCGGCACTGCGCTCGCTGCAGGGGCCAGCTGCTCTCACGAGCGAGCGTCAGCCGGGGCTTGCCCCCGAAATGAGCTGACTTTTCGCGGCCGCGCCTGTGCTAGACTCAGTGGCTACCGGTGGAGCCCGATCTCGTGGAAAAAGCGTCCCCGCCCCTACTCGGGTACAACAATAATGTCCGCCATCGGGGGCGGACGTTTCACATTCAAACCGAGGATTCGGGAACCCGCTACGGCCGTGTCGTCACGCATCTGTTTGCGGACGGCGGCCGGATCGTCAAGACGACTCGCACCGAGTACGTGGAGCACCTCGGTGCCGCTGACCTCGTCGCCAGGGTCCGGGTTCTGATGAAGGAGCAGCACAAGGCCATGTTCGTGGCCTTGCGTCAGGGGGATCTGGACGGTTTGGTCGAACGCATGTTTGGCGATACCTGGGCGCCTCCCGATGATTCGATGCCCCTCAGTCAGAAGCCGCGTTTGCGCGACGAGCCTCAGCCGTCGTTGGTTCTGACGAGCATCGAGTCGCTTGAGCCGGCCTCGACGCGCTTGGTCGAGCCGGTCGGCGCGGCCCCCATCTCCCATCCCGGTCCCACCTTGAGCGAACGGGTGGAGGCTCGCCTGCTCGGTGAAGTGCCGCTGCCGCCCGCTCCGCGCCCCGCGGAGGTGGCGGTGGCGACCGCCGTCACGCCTGAGAAGCTTATTCGCCCGAGCAACCGACCGCCTCAACGGGCTAGTAATCGTCCTCCCCATCGACCCAGCAATCGTCCGAAAAAGAATCTGACGAACCCGAGTCTCCGGCGTCCGCAGAGCCTGAGTCCACTGGCCTTTCAGGGGGAGGTCCCGCTGGACACCACGGGGCTCGAGGCGTTGTCGCAGACCAGCCCTCCGTCCCTGCTTAATCAGGCACCCCCTGAGCGTGCCTCGGACCCTTCCAAGCGTCCGAGCAACCTGCCTCCTCGTCTGACTGCCGCACGTCCGGCGACCAGTTTCGGAAAACCGCCACGGCCAGAGAGTCGCTCGATTTTCGGCGATAGTTCGATCAGCGAGCAGTCGCTCGATGAGGTGATACTCAGCTACCTTGAAGATGATCTCGGGGAGCAGTAGGCGGCCCGGCGGGATTGTGACTTGGGCCTTCGGTTTGGGTCGGGAAATCCTTGCAACGAACGGTTTGCCGTGGCAGCTTCCGCTCCCGTTCCGAGTGGACCAGCAGTGATGTCGGTCCGGCGGACAGTGTGGTTCGGCGAGGTAGCCAAGTGGTTAGGCAGCGGTTTGCAAAACCGTTATACGTGGGTTCGAATCCCATCCTCGCCTCAAAATAGCGGCCGCAGAGGCCGTTTGAAGGGCGCAGCATCGGTCCCAGTCCGCCGATGGCGGCTGTTTTGAGCGCGCTGCGGCTCGGCGCTTTCGCCGATGCCCTGGGCTGTCGTAGTCTCACGCGCAAGAGGTTCGTACCCCATGAGTGACGCTCTGCTCGACTTCACGATTCGCCGCCTTGGTGAGGCTAGCCATCCGTCTCCGATCGCTTTGTCGACGCGGGATGGCGACTTCATCGCCAACTACGTGACCGACGACCAGCGCGTCGCCTATGACATCGAGTCGAGTGCTCTCCATGTCACTGCCTCAGCCGCGGCCGGTGGCAGCCTCGAGAAGGCGGGGCCGCGTCAGCAGCTCTTTTTCGCGCCGGCCGAGGTCCACGCCGCAGTTCTGACGGCGGGCGGGCTATGCCCGGGCCTCAATGATGTTCTGCGCGCCGTGGTGATGACGCTCTGGCATCGCTACGGGGTTCGCCGCATTACCGGCCTTCGCTACGGCTATCGCGGGCTCTACGACATCGAGAACGTTCCTCCACTGGAGCTGACTCCCTCCGTCGTGCGCGATATCCACCGCCACGGCGGCACCATGCTCGGTTCGTCACGTGGAGGCGGGGAGCAAACCGCCCGCATGGCGGACGTGCTTGCCGCGCGCCAGATCAACCTACTGATTGCCATCGGCGGCGATGGGACTCAGAAGGGCGCCCTGGCGATCTCGCGTGAGCTCACCAGTCGGGGGTCGAACATCTCAGTGATCGGCATCCCGAAGACCATCGACAACGACCTGAGTTTCGTCGAGCGGTCCTTCGGCTTTGAAACGGCGGTGGCTGAAGCGGTGCACGCCGTGGCCGCAGGCCACATCGAGGCGCGTGATGCCATGGATGGTATTGGCCTCGTGAAGGTGATGGGGCGCGAATCCGGGTTCATTGCCGCGCACACAGCGCTCGCCCAGAACGACGTGAACTTCGTTCTGATCCCTGAGGTGCCCTTCGTGCTCGACGGCGAAAACGGGTTGCTCGCCCACCTTGAACGGCGACTCGACGCTCGCGGCCATGCCGTCATTCTTGCTGCCGAGGGGGCGGGGCAGTCGCTGTTTGCGCCAGCGGGCGAGGCCGATGCGTCTGGCAACGCGCGGCTACGGGACGTGGGGCTCGCGCTCAAGGAGCGCATCTCTGCCTATTTCAAGAGCAAAGGGCGCGCGGTCAATCTCAAGTACATCGACCCGAGCTACATCATCCGTAGCGCGCCAGCCAATCCGAGCGATGCCATCTACTGTCAGCGACTGGGCGCTCACGCGGTGCATGCCGCCATGGCGGGACGCACAGAGTGCCTCGTGGGGCTCGTCAACTCGCGCTACGTGCACGTCCCGATGGAGCTGGCCGTCGGTAAGCGGAATTTTGTCGATCCCGAGAGCGCGCTCTGGCGCGACGTGATCGAGGCGACCGGTCAACCGCCGCTCATGCGCTGACTACGGGGGAGAGAGGGAACCCGTTCTGGTTCCCCTCATACTCGACGCGTGGGGCGACCCGCTGCCCGGTGTCGACTGTGCCGACCACGACCGAGCCGGAATCGTCGGAGCTACGGTTGGCCGCACTTTCGGAAACAACCCACCATCGCTTCGGTGCACTTGGCGCGATCCGCGGCATTGTCTTTGCCGCCAACGCACATTGCTGCTGCCGCTCGGCACTTGCCGATACACTCCGCTGAGAACGTCGGTGGGATGACCTGCGCGGTTGGCGCTGCCGAAGCGCTTGGCTTGGTGCTCGCTGAGGGACTTGCCGAGGGGCTTGCCGACGGCGCTCCGCTGGCCGAGGGTGCTCCGCTCGGACGCGGTGCCACGCGGCCAGGCGTGGGGTGAAGCTCGGGCACCACTGGCGCACTCGATGCAAAGGTTGGGGGGGCTTCGGGCGCCACGACCACCGCTGCAGCCGCCGACGCGCTTGGCGCGGGCGCCGGATCCTCCTTTTTGAACAGCTTGCACCCGACCAACAACGTGGTCGCGGCGGCAAATCCAACAACGGCACGCACTAGCAACCCCTCACGATGGAACATCGCCTTCATGAATTCTCCCATACAGGGATTGGGGGGGGCTGCCAAGTCTCTAGTGAGATCCGGAAGCCCGCGTGCGGGCGACGCGGAGCTGCTCCTCTCGGCCAGTGCGTCCCGCCCCGGGGGCCCTCAGGCCTACAAGGAGAGCAGGTTGGGGGACAACGAACTACCGATTCTGCGTCCCGGCTCGACAAATCTCAGCAGGGTTGGTACCCGCTGAGCACCGTGATCCGCCACAGCCTTCCAATCTCCGTTTTCGTTGGTAGCTCACTACTGGCTCTTGGATGCTCGCGACATGTGCATCGGACCCCCTGGGTGCCGGTCGAGACCAAGCCGCCGATCGCCTCGGGATTGCCGGAGCCGGCGGCTCCGAATGTCACCGAGTGGTTGGCGCCCGAGCCCGGTCCGAGTGCCGTAAAATGGCCATCGCCTCGTTGCGTCGAGCTCGCCCACAGCAAGCTCGCGACGCTATCTCTGGCGGAGAAGATTGGCCAGATGACGCAACCCGATCGCGGGCAGCTTACGGGCACCGGGGACGTCGAGAAATACCTACTCGGCTCGGTTCTTAGTGGTGGCGGCTCTGGGCCGACGCGCAACGAACCTGCGGCTTGGCTGGAGATGGTGGATGGCTACGCGAAATCCGCACGTGCCACCAAATCGGCGATTCCACTGCTCTACGGCATCGACGCGGTTCATGGGCACAACAACGTGCAGGGGGCCACGATCTTTCCCCACAATATCGGGCTCGGTTGCACTCGCTCGCCGGAGCTGGTTGAGCGGGTGGCCCGCGCCACCGCAGAAGAGGTGGCAGCGACGGGGATTGACTGGACCTTCTCGCCGGTTCTGGCCGCCGTCCGCGATGAACGTTGGGGGCGGACTTACGAGGCCTTCGGTGAAACCAGCGAGCTAGCGGAGCTGCTTGGGCCGGCAGCGATCCGGGGGTTTCAGGGGCCGAAACTGGGTGGCTCGCCCACTGGGATCCTCGCCTGCGCCAAACACTTCATTGGGGATGGCGGCACCTGGCTTGGCAAGGATCGTGGCAACGCGATCGTCGATGCGCAAGCGGCGCTGACGCTCCACCTGAGACAATACCAGGCGGCGGTCGATGCAGGTGTCGGCAGCGTCATGGTGTCCTACAGCAGTCTCAATGGAACCAAGATGCACGCACAGCGCGGGCTCATCACCGACATTCTCAAAGGCAAGATGGGCTTTGCCGGGTTCGTCGTGTCGGACTACGCCGCAATCGAACAGCTCCCCGGCAACTACACCGAGCAGGTAAAATCAGCGATTGGTGCCGGCGTCGACATGGTGATGGGGGCCAAGACCTTTCAGGGGTTCCAGTCGACCTTGGCCGCTTTGGTTCCCAAGGATATTCCGATGTCACGCATCGATGACGCAGTCAGTCGGATCCTGACCGTCAAATGCGAAATGGGCTTGTTTGATGCTCCAAGGGCCCGGCCGCCCTTGTCGGTGATCGGCTCTCCCGAGCATCGCACGTTGGCGCGGGAAGCCGTCCGACGCTCCCTCGTCCTGCTGGTGAATCGCAACGACACTCTACCGATTTCGTCGAACGTGAGTCGACTACTCGTGGCGGGTCGTAACGCCGACGACATCGGCAACCAGTCCGGAGGGTGGACCATCGAGTGGCAGGGCGGCTCGGGTCCGATCACGACCGGTACCACGATTCTGCAAGGCATTCGCCGAGCGGTTGGTCCCACCACGCAGCTCACTCACGTTCGTGATGGTCATGGCCCCGCGGGAACAGAGGTTGCGGTCGTGGTGATCGGCGAGCGACCCTACGCCGAGGGCAATGGGGATCGCTCAGACTTGTCCCTCGATCCGGAGGACGTGGCTGCCGTCAAGAACGCCAAAGCGACCGGAGCCAAGGTAGTGGTGGTCCTGATTTCTGGACGCCCGATGATCCTCGGCGAGGTTGCCGACCTGGCTGACGGCCTGATTGCCGCATGGCTCCCAGGAAGTGAAGGCGCGGGCGTGGCCGACGTGTTGTTCGGGAGTGAGAAACCGACCGGCAAACTGGGCTTCAGTTGGCCAAAGCAAATGGCCGATCTGCCCATCAATATCGGCGATTCCCACTACGAACCGCTGTTTGCTTTTGGTCACGGGCTTACCTATCCCTGAGGCCGACGCCAAAGGGGCTTGGCGTCGGGCCCCCGCCCGTCGCATGATGCGGTGCCTCATCGCCCCGCGACCTAACCATGCGCCTCGGCATCGATTTCGGAACGACTCGAACCGTGGTGGCCGCCGTCGACAGTGGCCGCTACCCGATCGCGGTATTTGACACCCCCCGCGGGTTCACCGACTACCTACCGGGACTGGCGTTCTCCACGCCGCGCGGGCTGGAGTTTGGCTGGGCCCCCACCGATCAGGAGTCCCGCCTCGCCCTGCGCTCCATCAAGCGACTCGTGGGCAGTCTGGCGCCCGATGAGCTCGTGCCCGGGCTTGACCCGGCGCCTGCAGCCCTCGATCTGGCGACGGACTACCTGCGCTTTGTACATCGCATGCTGTTCGAGCAGAGCAACCTCGATCTCTCACCCGACGAGCCCCTTGAGGTGATGGCCGCCGTGCCCGCTAACGCGAACACCGGTCAACGTTACATCACGGTCGAGGCTCTCACGCGTGCCGGGTTCAAGGTGATGGGGCTCCTCAATGAGCCGACCGCGGCTGCCATTGAGTTCGCCTATCGCAGCCTAGGCGCGATCGGTCGGCGTTCGCCGAAGCGCTACGTCGTGGTTTATGACTTGGGTGGAGGTACCTTCGATACCTCTGCCGTCTCGCTGGCGGGTCGGCGCTTTGAGCTCCTGCGCAGCGAGGGTATCGGCGCGCTTGGCGGCGACGACCTGGACGCGGTCATTCTCGACGTGGTGATGGAGAGCCTCGGACGACGTGCCGACGAGCTCGATATTTCGACGCGCTCGCTATTGCTCGAACGTTGCCGCGAAGCGAAGGAAACCCTGCATTCCTCCAGCCGCCGGCTGCTGGTCGAGGTGGACGGACTGCTCCCGCCCGACTGGCATCAGGGCAAAGCAGGTCAAGTTGTGATTGACGCTGAGGCGCTGTACGAACGCTGCGCCCCGCTCGTGGATCGCACCCTGGCGCTGCTAGCCAAGGTGTTCTCAAGCCTCGAGGGGTACGGCATCGATCCGAACAATCCACGCGAGCTCGGCGCGGTCTATCTGGTGGGCGGAGCGACGGCCTTTCCCTCAGTTGGTCGCGCGCTTCGCCGCGAGTACAAGCGCAAGATTCAACTGGCGCCGCAGCCTCACGCTGCCACAGCCGTCGGGCTGGCGATCGCCTGCGACCCTGGCGCTGAGGTATTTGTTCGTGAGGCAGCCACTCGGCATTTCGGGGTCTGGCGCGAGGGGGATGGGGGACGTCTCAAGCTCTTTGATCCGATCATCCCCAAGAACATGACGCCGCCTGAGCAGGAGCCGATCGTCATCAAGCGACACTATCAGCCCGCTCATCCCGTCGGCCACCTGCGTTACCTCGAGTGTACCGAGGTCGACGAGCAGGGGCAGCCCGCGGGAGATCTCACGCCGTGGGGGGAAATGCTGTTCCCCTACGCTCCCGAGCTCGCCGCCGTGCAAGATCTTGGCGAGCTGGCCGTGGCACGCTGCGATGGGCTGCATGGTGAGCAGATCGTCGAGACCTATTGCTACGGGCCCGACGGTAGTATCTCGATCGAGATAGAGAACACCACGCGCGGCTACTCGCGCCAGTATGTCGTGCCCTGGCGCCGCGGACTGCGCTAGCGCCGCCAGGCGCACGGCAGGGCACGACGGAGCTACAGCAGCAAGGTTGACTGGCCTTTTTCCCAATTGCAGGCGCAAAGCTCGCCGCTCTGGAGACCGTCAATCGCGCGCAGCACCTCCGGGATGCTTCTGCCGACGGACAGGTCGTTGACGCAGACCCAGCGAATGATGCCCTGTGGGTCCACGACGAAGGTGGCGCGCAGGGCGACGCCAAGCTCGCGATGGAGCACGCCACAAGCCGACGCGAGTTCCTTTTTGATGTCGGCGAGCATCGGGTAGCTCAGGTCACGAAGGTCGGGATGCTGCTGGCGCCAGGCCAGATGCACGTAATGGGTATCCGTACTTGCACCAACGAGCAGCACGTCTCGATCCTCGAAATCCCGGCTGCGACGCGCGAACTCCGCGAGCTCGGTGGGACACACGAAGGTGAAGTCCATCGGCCAGAAAAACAACACGAACCAACGCCCCTCGTAGCTCGCTCGAGAGAGTTCGGAAAACTCCTGTCCCTTCTCGAGTGACACCAAGGCTTGCAGAGAGAACTCGGGGAAGTGATCGCCGACGGACAACATGGGGGTCCTCGGATTTCACCCGGCTCTCGTCAGGATGCAAGCAAAGTGCGAAAAATCCCCCAGGGAGCCGGGATTTTGGCTAAGGAGCGGGGGGAGCCGCAGTTCGGCGCAGCGTCCGCGCCAGCCAGCTGCCTTCGCCGGCCTCAACCCCGGATGCTGTGAGTGCCCCCCAGGAGGGTTGCTTCAGGTCCAGAGTGACCGAGCCGAGCGCGGCCACCGCTCCAACGACGGCGGCCACCCCGAACACCCAATGCCCACCCGATTGCTCGAACAGGGGACCCCAAGCCAGGAGCCCGAGCGTGGTCGCAAGTGACAGGGCCGTAGAGAAAAGACCCTGGGCCGTCGCGAGCAGTTCCCGCGGACTCAAGCGCTTGAGGAGCTCAAGCGAACTCGTCCAAACCAGCGCGAAGCTGAGGGCGTGCAGGGGTTGGAGCCAGAGCAGAAGAGGGCGGGACTGCAGCTGGGAGAGCAGTACCCAGCGCAGAGCCGTCGCGGCGAGGCCAATCCGCCAACAACGTTCCAATCCTACGCGTGCCAGTAGCTTGCCGGATACCGCAAGTAGCAGGATTTCAGCTGCAACCGCGATCCCCCAGGCCCATCCAATCTCTCCTGACGAGGCCCCGAGGTGCGACAAGTGCAGCGACAGACAGAGGTCATAGGCGCCGTGAGAGGCCGCCCAAATTGCGCACACCGACAGCAGGACGACTAGGCGAGGTTCAGCGAGCAGGCGCCGCAGGGAGCCCGCTCGCGGCGGGACATGTTGCGGCGCACGGGCGGGAAGTCCGAGCGACACCAGCCACGCCACCAACAAGGAACCCGCCAGAGCGAGCAGCAGCGGTGCCGGACGAGTGACGGACATCAACTGCCCTGCGGCGACCGCAGCAGCCAGAAACCCAAGCGAGCCCCACAGCCGCAGTCCGCCATAGCTCGTCTTGGCTTCGAGCGCGGCGACATCCGCCAGCAGCATCATCGGCGTGCGAAAAAACGAGAACGCGCCGAGCCCGAGAAGGATCGGGATGAAGCGCAGCGGGCCTTGCCAGGCGAGCAGCGCGAGCAGGGCCGTGGCTACGAACGCCGCTAGACTCGCCCAGCGCATGAGTGTGCCGCGCCAACCGAAACGATCGGCAAGCACACCGAAGGCCAGCGGCGCCAGAATGCCGCTCAGGGGTCGGGTTGCCGCGACGCAGCTCATCTCGAAGCCACTCAGCCCCTGCGCCAGCAGCCAGGGTGACGCGAACGGCATGAAGATACCGAGCGACGCCAAGGCGACGAAGAAGTACGCGGGCAGCAACCAGTGTCGGGGCACGACAGGCTCAGACTGCTTCGTTTTTCAGCCCAGCGCCCGTACGGGATTGTTCTCCAGCGGTCTTCTCAGGACTCCCTGCCGCAAAACCAGGGGCCCTAGGGTCGGTCTTGCTGGCTTGGCAGGACTCAAGGTACCGTGGGTCTCAGACATGTCGCCGCTCGCACCTGGACTCATCATCGCTGCGCCTCCGCTCGGCGACCCAAACTTCGAGCGAGCGGTGGTGCTTCTCGCGTCCCATGGTCCGGACGGAGCGTTTGGTTGGGTCATCAATGGACCCGCAATCATGACGCTCGGCGAGCTGATAGAGCGCGCGGACGTCAAGACGCCGGGCCCCGATCTCGAGGGCGTGGTGCGCGTGGGCGGGCCTGTGTCACGCGAGCAGGTCTGGCTCCTCTACAAATCCGAGCATCGATTTCAGCTCATCGACGGTCAGTTTCAGGTGGGAGACGGCATCATCGCGACCGCGTCTCGTGGCGTGCTCGAGCAAATCGCGCAGGGCACGCCCGCTGCAAGCGTGGTGGGCATGGCGGGCTATGCCGGTTGGGCTCCCGAGCAGCTCGAGGAAGAGATTGGGCGCGGGGCCTGGTTGCCGCTCGACATCGACGTGGGCCTCGTCTTTGACGAACCCCGTGCTCATGTCTGGGAAAAGGCCTATGCGCTTCGCGGTACGTCTCCGATGGCGTTCACGACTCGCACGATTGGCTCTGCATGACGCGACTGACCGAGCAGCGCGCAGCGCAGCGCGCGCCGCAGTCTCGCTGTCCCTATCGGGTGCGCAGTCTTCGATTCGTTTGCCAGCTGATGGTTTGTTCCGGCGTGGTGACGTCCGCGCGGGCTGCACGTTGTCCCGCGGACATGGTCGACACTGGAACCGTCTGCGTCGATCGCTATGAAGTCAGTACCGTCGATCGTCAGACGCGAACTCCGTTGTCGCCGTACTATCCTCCCGCAACGCTGCTATTTGAGCGCATTTTCGACGTTTGGCAGGTTGAACGTCTGCTGTGGGGTCCGGACTGGGCGCGCTCGATGCCGCTGCCGGAGCTCCCCGCGCTCGAGCAGGAGCGGCGCTTTGAGCCGATGGCCATGAGCCAAGCGTGGAGCGTGCCGCAGGGCTACCTGTCGCGTGAGCTGGCGGGGCGCGTATGTGCTGCCGCAGGCAAGCGACTCTGCTCGCGCGAGGAATGGGTGCGGGCCTGTCGCGGTGAGGCGGGCGCGCGCTTTCCCTACGGAGAACACTACCAAGTCGGTCGCTGCAATGTGGCTCGCCCCGTTCACCCAGCGTTTCTGCTGCACGGCAACTCTTCGCTCGGGCACACCGACCCCCGACTCAACCTACTCGTCGAAGAAGAGCGCGACGCCCTGCTGCATCCGACCGGGACCACGCCGGCCTGCGTTAGTCGCTGGGGCGGTGACAAGCTCTTTGATATGGTTGGCAACCTCGACGAGTGGGTCGACCAAGACGGCGGGTTTCTCGGAGGCTTTTATGCTCGCTCAACGACGCAGGGCTGTGATGCACGCGTTAGCAGTCATGCTCCGAGCTACTACGACTACTCGACGGGCACGCGCTGTTGTCGCGACCTTCACTGAGCCTGTCGGCGGCTAGGCGTTGCCGCGGGATTTCAGATGACGAACGAGTCGCTCGAGTGAGCTCTCGAGCAAGCGGCTCTTGGCCTCGGGAAATGCTTCCGAACCCCAGCGAGACCAGTTGAGCGCAATCAGTCGCTCCTCGGGATGGCGAGGAGACGGGAACGTTCGCAAGACGAGCAGCGAGTTGTGATCCTCAGTCCAACTCAGAGCCACGTCACGGTCGGGCATGTTCCCGAGGATACGCCCCGACATCGGACTGCCATCGGCGAGCTCCAGTTGGTAATCTTCCCCAGTCCCGGCGATGCCTCCTGCGCGCGCGAGCCATTGCCGGAGGGCCGAGGCGTCGGTGAAGTAGACGTGGGCAAAGCCATGGGTGGCGCGAACCGGCGCGACGAACCAACGCACGCGACGATCGACGCCCTGATGGTGCTCGAGACCGTGTCCGAGCACGGCCAGCGCCACCCGCCAAGCCGAGCGCATGCCGTCCTCTTCGTCGTCCGAGTGGAGTCCCTCGTGGGTGAGCCGAATCACCCCGGGATCGATCTCCAACGTCAACCGCGCCGAGCCAACCTCAAGCACGACCTTCTCTTGTGGCACGACCTCCGTGACCCGCGCCGTCACCGAAATGCCGAGTGCCGGCCAGGTGAGGGACACTGTGCCGCCTTCCACGGCGTCGCCGACGACCACGTCAGCTTGCCAAGCCGCCAGACCGCGCGCGGTTGAGCACGCATGCCAGAGCGCTTCCCTCGAAGCACTGACCACCTGCCGAACACTAACGACCCGAGTCACGGTTCAGTTACTACCGGATTTCGGCGGTGGGTGGATCAAACTAAGGATCCTTGAGTGGAGCAGAGGGGGATCGAACCCCTGACCTCCGCATTGCGAACGCGGCGCTCTCCCAGCTGAGCTACTGCCCCGATTTGGGGACCCGGAAGGTACCCTCCCGGTTCAGGGAGTCAACCAGAAAACATGAATATCCGTCGGATCCCTGGTCATTTTCGACCTCCGTCCAGACGACCGGACCCTTTGGGCCCTCCAGCACGCCCTGGCCCGCAGGCAAGGGCCCGAATTGCACCGAACCGACGGTGAACCATTGACCGCGCGGGCTGCGTGGTTAGGTTGGCGCCCGACGTCATTGGAGCGGAGCCTGCCAGCCACTCCCCGTCGCCGTTTTTCAGGAGAAGTGCATCATGGGTAAGATTATCGGAATTGACCTCGGTACGACTAATAGCGTCGTGTCCGTGATGGAGGGCAAGGAGCCCAAGGTCATTGTCAACGAGGAGGGCTCACGCCTAACTCCGTCGGTAGTTGCTTGGGACGACAAGAACGAAATCCTTGTCGGTACCATCGCCAAGCGGCAAGCCGTAACGAATCCTGAGAACACGGTCTACTCGTCCAAGCGCTTCATCGGTCGTCGGTTCGATGAGGTCCAGGGCGAGACGGGGCGAGTGCCCTACGTACTGGTCGAGGGCAAAAATGGGGATGCCTGGGTCCGCGTGCGCGGCAAGGACATCTCGCCGCCTGAAATCGCGGCCAAGGTGCTTCAAAAGCTCAAGAAGGCGGCTGAGGACTACCTCGGCGAGAAGGTGACCGAGGCGGTCATCACCGTCCCCGCGTACTTCAACGATTCCCAGCGCCAGGCTACCAAGGATGCCGGTCGCATCGCTGGGCTTGAGGTGCGGCGCATCATCAATGAGCCGACCGCCGCTGCTCTGGCCTACGGGCTCGACAGCAAGACCAATGAGGTTATCGCGGTGTACGACTTCGGTGGAGGTACCTTCGACATCTCCATCCTCGAGGTTGGGGACAACGTCGTTCAGGTGATCGCGACCAACGGGGATACCCACCTGGGTGGCGACGACATCGACATCACTGTCATGGAGTGGTTGGTCGCCGAGTTCCGCAAGGACACGGGCCTCGACGTGTCCAAGGACAAGATGGTCATTCAGCGCCTCAAGGATGCCGCTGAACAGGCCAAGATCGAGCTCTCGAGCAAGCAGGAAACGGTCATCAACCTGCCGTTCCTCACTGCGGATGCCAGCGGTCCGAAGCACTTGCAGAAGACCCTCAACCGCTCGAAGTTCGAGCAGATGATTCAGACGCTGGTCGACCGCACCCTCGAGCCCGTCAAGCGTGCGCTCGACGACTCCAAGAAGCGGCCAAATGAGATCGACGAGGTCGTCCTCGTCGGCGGTTCGACCCGCATTCCGATGGTGCAGGCCGCCGTGACCAAGTTCTTCGGGAAGGAGCCCCACAAGGGCGTCAATCCGGATGAGGTCGTGGCAATCGGAGCTGCCGTCCAGGGTGGCGTGCTCTCCGGCGACGTTCAGGACGTGGTCTTGCTCGATGTCACACCGCTCTCGCTTGGCGTCGAGACGCTCGGCGGCGTGATGACGGTGATGATCGCCCGCAACACCACAATTCCGACGCAGAAAAAGGAGATTTACTCCACGGCTGCCGACAGCCAGACCAGCGTCGAGATTCACGTGCTGCAGGGTGAGCGCGCCGAGTCGCGCTACAACCGCACCTTGGGCCGTTTCCACTTGGAAGGTCTGCCGCCAGCAGCTCGCGGCGTGCCGAAGGTGGAGGTCACGTTCGACATTGATGCCAACGGCATCCTCTCGGTGGCTGCCAAGGACATGGCGACCGGCAAGGATCAGCGCATCACGATTACCGCCAGCAGCGGACTCAACGGGGACGACATCGAGCGTATGGTCAAGGACGCAGCGACCCACGAAGAGGAAGACCGTCGGCGTCGTGAAGAGGTCGAGCGTCGCAACAAGCTGGACGGCATGTGTTACCAGCTCGAAAAGCAGATCTCGGAGAACAAGGACAAGCTTGCCGGTTTCGATCTTGGCAAGATCGAGGCTCTCATCAAGGAGGGTCGCGAGGCCATCGAGAAGCAGAACGACGCCAAGATTCAAGAGGTTCTCTCGACCCTTGAGAAAGAGGCACACCAGATGGCCACCAAGCTCTATGAGTCGGCCGGCGCGCCTCCAGGCGAGGGCCCGGGCGCGCCTCCCGGAGCTGCTGGCGGTCCCGCTGCAGGTGGCAAGGACGGCGTGATCGACGCCGAGTTCGAAGAGACCAACTAACTCGCCTTTCTGAGCGACGAGACGGCGCATTCTTAGGGCAACGGCCCCAGGAGTGCGCCGTTGGTCTTTGTCCTCTGAGGCGTCCACGACGGCAGTTTCAGTGAGAGTGAAGTGGCGTTAGCGCGGAGCCTTTCGGATTTCGATCCACGTCAGCTGATTCCGCCTTACAGTGCCGCCATGCGTCAGGCAATTGGCTGCTTTGGTCTCGTGATGTCGGTGGGGCTCGTGATGGGTTGTGGCGGCGCGCCTAAGCCCGCGACAACGGCAAAAGGTGCTGCTCCACCGGTGGTGGTCGCTCCTGCACAGGTCGACATGTCACCCGTGGCTGAGCCAGAGGGGATGATCGCCATTGCGCGCTTCGAGCGCCCGTGGACGTCCGCCAACGAGGTGGCGTCCTGGATCGGCGTTCCCCTGCAGCCGCAGCTGCTCGATCACATCGAGGCGGGGCTCTCGAAGGAGCTGGTGCTCGATGCACCGCTTGAAGCCGCTGTCGTGCTTGGGCCCGGCGTCGACGAGGACGCTACCCCTCGCATGGTCTTCTCGATCGGTGCCTCGACGCTGGAGGGCGCGCGCTCTCTCGTTTCGAAGGCCACCAAAGCGGAGCTACACGAGGTGGCACCGTCCGTCTGGCTTCCGACCAAGGAAGATCCGGATGGCCCCAACTGCGGAGTCTCTCCTGCGCTCGGCAAGGCACCTGTGCGAATCGTGTGCGGCTCGAATCTCGTGTCGGTTCGTGACCTGATCGCGTTTGCGGGGCGAGGCCTTCCGCTGACCCACTTGTCGAGTAGCGCGCTTCACATTGAGTTCCGCCCCGAACCGCTGCGAGCGCGCTTTGGCACGCAGCTTCGGGCGGGCAAAGCGATGTTGCTCCCGATGCTGCTCTCTTCGCTCAAGTTGCGCGATCCGCGCTTCGAGCGTCCGCTCTCGGATCTGGCTCAGTCCCTCGGGGATGAGGTGCTCGACGTGGTCGACGATCTGGACCGCATCAACATCGACTTTGACGTGAGCAAGGCTCCGGACGAGGCCCGCATGCGCTTCGGACTGCAGTTCCGATCGAAGACGTCCTTCACCGCGCAGTTGTCGGACAGCTACACGCGCTCGATGCGACTGCCGCCCGCTGCTTGGCGCGAGCTGCCAGCTGACGCAATGACACGTTCCTGGTCCGCGGCGGGTAATGCGGCGCTCTGGGCCAAGCCAGCCGAGCGCGTTCGGGCTCTGCTGGACGGACTCCTGGCGACCGTCGACGCCAAGCCGGCGCTGCGCGACAAGGTCGCCAACGCCTATGCGAATATCCTCAAGGGGCAACCCGTCGTGGTCGGGGCGAGTTGGCCAGCGGCCGACGCGAGCAAGGACCCGCTGAAGCTTGGTGAGTCGGCGAGCCTGATCGAAGAGGGACCGGAGCGCTGGAGCGCCGCATTCGCTGCGACCTCGCAGCTCCTCGCGGACAAGGCTTTGCGCAAGGTCGCGGAGACCAAGCTCGGCCTACCTGCAGCATTCCTGCTGTCTTTCGACAAGGTCAACCTGCCCAAGCTTCCCCCCAAGGCTGAGGCCTACCGACTGCGGCTCGATTCCTCCGCGATGGATTGGGCGAAGCGCGTTGCACCGTCGCAAGCGACCCCGAGCGAAGCCCCGGATGGGACCAAAGGCAAGAAAGCTGCCCCGGCTGGCGCCCAGAAGGGCAAGGCAGCCAAGCCCGTCGCGCCAGTTGAGCTGCTGCTCGTCCTAGTTCCCGAGGGTCAAAAGACCTGGATCCTGATGGGGAGCAACCCCGACAGTCTGCGCAATCGCTTGACGAGCCTGACGTCCCACAAGGCCCCGCCGGCCCGCGCTCTGCCAGGATTCGACGACCGTCCGGCGCTTTCCGGTACGGTTATGACCGTCGCGGCGCTGTTGCGGGCGATGCTGCAGCATCCCAGTACGACCGGGAACTCGCAGCTCTCCCCAGAATCGGTGCTCGCCACACTCCCGGCGCATGGGGAGACGCCGCTCTACTGCTCGCTGACAGCCAAGGCGCTGGGGACTGGTTCGCTCATCGAACTGGGCTGCACGGTCCCCAAAGCGGCGCTGACGGACATGGCTGTTGCGGTTCCAGTCATCGCTGCTCAGTAGGTTCCGCTCCCCTGAGTGGCGCCGGGCGGCTCTGCACCTGCAGGAAACTGGTCAGGCCTAGCGAGCTAGTGTACTCGATAGGCCTACATGTCGCACTCAGCCCGACTCCTCAGCTTCCTGGTACTCCTGGGCACGCTGCTCACGGTGGCGCCAGCGCGGGCTTGGGTCGAAACCACGCTCGTTTCCGACGGGGTTTCGCTCGACATCGACCGAGCCGGTCGCGCAGTCGTGTCGCACGAGCTGGTTTTGCGCGTGAAGGGCTCCCCCCTCGAGAACTATCACCTTGAAGGAGTCGATCAGGACGCTGAGCCGGAAGGTGAAGCTCAGGCGATCCAGTCTTCTGGCGGAAAATCTATTGGTTTGCTGGTCACCCGTGGGGACGACGGGGCGCTGCGATTTGGCTTCGAGTCGGAGCGTGGGCTGCACCCCGGCACTTGGACGTTGCGCTTTCGCTACCGCAGCGACCTTCGAGGTCGCGGTCTGATCCGAGCTCGTGGCTCCTGGGTGGAGCTCGGCTGGGTCGGTCCAAGGTTCCCGTCCGGTCTCGATGCGGCCAAGGTGACGTTCCGAATGCCAGCGGGCGTCACCGCGCCGCGCCTACCAGAGATCGACACCGACGCGGACTCCATGGCCTACGGTGAGGCTCCGGCGGCTTCGTTTCTAAGCACCCTGCGGCATGGGGCAGGAAGTGACGAACTCGAGCTCGTTCGCTCGCATGTGGCACGCGGCGAGCCGGTGCTCTGGCGCCTCTGGGCCAGCCCCTCGGCGCTCGACGTCAGCGCGCCTCAGGCGGCTGCCAGCGACATGACGGTACCGAGTCCGACCCTACCGAGCAAGAGCGCCCCGCGTCGCGCGTTGCCACTCCTGCTCGGTTCGGCGCTCGGAATGCTGTACGCGCTTCTCATGCTCCTGAAGCATCAGAAGGCTAGCCGTGACGCGGTCGGCGAGCGAGCGGTCCTACGCGCCCTGGTGCCGCTTGCACCGCTGCTTCGCGTGGCGCTTGGCGGCGTGCTGCTTGGTGGCGCCGTGGTACTCGCTCTTCGGTTCGAGCAGCCGACGCTGGGTGCTCTCACCGGGGCGCTCGCCGCACTCTGCGGCACCTATGTCCAGGGGCGTCATGAGCGCACCCTGCGGGGGCCCGGACGCTGGCTCCCGATCAGCCTGGAAGAAGCCTTTTCCGGGCCGCGCGCAACCACGGCTAGCTGCTGGCTCGATGCTTCGCAGGGGCGCGGCAAGCTGGCGCTCAGTCTCACGCTGGTCCCACTCGCTGTGCTGGTCGCCGTCCTGTTTCGTCGTGAGCCGTACCTCGGCGTATTGGCGGCCCTGCTCTTGCCGCTCTGCTTGCCGGTGTTTCTGACCGGGACTCGGCGACAGCTGCCAAGTGGTCGCCGGGATGCCGCGCGCCGCAGGCTTGAGCGCGTGCAGCGCCACTTGGTTCGCCGCACAGAGTTTCGTTGTTCGCCCGTCGGCCGCTTCCCCGAGGGGCGCACCGCGAGCGACGAAGTTCGTCTGCGCATCGTCCCGCGCGATCCCATCGCGGGACTGCTGTCGCTCGAACTCGGTTGCGACGAAGAGGTAACGGACGTGCCGCTCGCGCTTGTGCTGCGCGCTCGCGAAGGTTCTCCCGCGCATCAAGTTTTTGCGACACACGTTAGCTTTACTCGCGGACGTAGTTCCGAGGAACGCGTGGCCATCATTCACCCGCGTCTCCAGGGGCGAATCGTGTCGCTGGTGACGGAGCTGGTTGCTCTCGGACAGGCGGCGACGCGTCAGCAGGCCAGCGAACGAGCGACGTCGGGGGCTAGCAAGGTCGCGAGGTCCTCCGGCATTCGACTGGCGACGCCGAAGCTGGGTATCGTCAAAGAGCCAGCGAACGCGACCCGACTCGCGTGAAGCGCGTGCCGCCCGGGGGCCAGCCTTGGCTCGATTGCGGCTCCGTAGAGCTGGTCGTTCAGCAGCGGAAATCCAAGCGCTGCCAGGTGCACCCGGATCTGATGTCGGAGCGCGCGGTGGACCGTCAATTGTACGCAGGCCAGCGTTGAGTCTTCGGCCAATACGCGAAAGCTCGTGCTGGCGGGACGGGCCCCGCGCTCGCCGAGCTCGCAAGCCACCATGCGTGACGAACTGCGGGACTCAGGTCGCAGCGGGAGGTTCACCTCGCCGCTGGTAGCGAGACCCTTTCGAACCAGGGCCAGGTAGCGCTTCTCGAGCTGTCCGGCGGCAAGCGCAGTGCGCAGCTCGTCGAACACCGGGGGCTGACGAGCGATCACCAGCAGTCCCGAGGTCCCGTTGTCGAGGCGATGCAGCAGGCCAGGCTCGCGCGGATCGTAGCCGACGGTCGCGGTCTCCGGAAAGGCGCCGACGATGGCATTAGCCAGTGCGCCTCGCTCGCTCCCATCGCGTGGCGCGCTGGGTTGCAGTGCGGGCTTTTCGACGACCAGCAAGTCCGCGCGCTCAAGGCGCAGATCCAGCGTGAGGCCGGGTTCGGCAAGCGCGGCGCGCGCCGGCTCGAGCTCGACTTCGAGCTCCGCGCCTGCGCGCAGCAGGATGCTCTTTGTGACCCTTCGTCCGTCCATTCGGACGCTGCCCGCCGCGCAGAGTTCGCCGGCTCGACGTCGCCCCAGATCCTCGACCAACTCAACGAGAGCTCGGTCGACTCGCATCCCAGCCAGCGTCGCCGGGATCGTCCAGTGTTTGCGACTCACCAGGTCCCTTGCATGCCTCCGCCCCAGGCGAGCGGGGAACCATAGGTCATGCTCGGCAGCGGCCCTGCCCACGGAAGCGTCAGCCCACCGCTCGTGCGCGGCGCATTGTCCGCCTCCCACTGACGCGTGCCGTACCAGGCAATTGCGGCTCCTGCGAGCGAACCAACGCCGACGGCGGCTAGCCAGGCGCGTTGACGTCCGACGGGTAAGGGATCCTCACGTACGAAGAGCAGAGGGCTCGCTGCCGCGGCTCCGGTGAGCGCGCCCAGGCCTGCACCCAGATCGATGAAATCCACCTGGGCAGCGGAAAGCCTCAGTTGAGTAGCGGCGGCACCCGCCGCAACGACTCCGAGCCCAGCGCCGTAGCCCATGCCGCGAAGCGGCGTAGTTTTCGTGTTGCCGTTGAGCGTCATCTCAACGATCCCGCCGAGCAGGGTGCCGTACGCCCCACCTGAGTGGGCGATCAGCGCGTCAGGCTCGGTCATGTTTCGGAACGACAAGGCAAACGATGCCAGTGAGATTCCAGCAGTCGCTCCGACCATGCCGTAGACATAGCGATCGGTCGACGGGTGCACGTTGTAGGCCGAAGCCAGCAGCAGTCCGCTCGCGGCGGGCCAGCTCGCGCCCGCTGCAATGAACCATGCATCGCCCACACTGACGTCCCATTCGTCCGCGGCCAACATTGAAGTCCCGAGCCCAATTCCGGTGCCGAGCGCGATCATCGGGTAGGTGAGGCGCGGGTCATCTGAACCTCCGGCGCGCTGCAGCGAGTAGCCGATGCTGGCGCCGAGCACCGCGCTCGTGAGCGCCAGCACCCCGCGTCCGCTTGAGCGCGCAGCGGGTTTGGCCTCGGTCGCGCCAGCGGGCGGGACCACCACCACTTCACGTTGCTCGTCGAGGGACTTGAGCAAGTCCCCCAGCATCACCACCGCGCGCACGTCCAACTCCGCTTCAGGCAGCTGCTGCACGCGAACCCGTAGTACGCGGCTATGAGGGGTCGCGAGCGCCAGTGTCAGACGATAGCCGCCAGCTGTAGGTTCAAGGCGGGACCCAAGCCAGAGCTCGTCCTGGCCTTCCGGCGGTGCCAGTTCGGCAGGTTGGCTCGCGCGGCAACTGCTGGAAGGAGGCGGGGTCGCCGGGCTTTCGTCGGCCGTCGCGGCGGGGGCCGCAGGTTGGGGAGGCGCGGCTGTTTCGCGTGGACCGTTATTCCCCGGCGGTGACGGGCTTGGAGTGAGTCCGAGGTCGTGAGCTGCTTCCGTCAGCACCTCACTGAGGTGGCGCGCGAAGTCGCGCGCCCGCTCCTCATGCCCCGCACTCAGCGCGCAGCCAGGTTCGATCATCAATTGCGGCGCCGCCAGTTGAATGCGTCGAGGCTCGGGTGGACTTGGCTGCTTGGCCGTCGCAGTTGACTCAGGCCTCAGCGCTAGGTGCCAGGTATCGGGTCGCGCGATGGCAGAGCTGACTCCAGCGACGAAGCCCAGTCCGAGCACTGCGCCTGTCAAGCGGCGTTGGAACTGGGCCAATCCGAACCTCCTCAGAACATCACGGTGGCGTTCAACCAAGCGTCAAAGCCCTGCGAGTCGGCCACGCGAAAGCGGCGTCCGACAGCGTCAATCATCGGGCGGTAGTGGGGATTCGCGGTGCCGGTCGTCGTGTAGACCGAGTCCCCGTTGCCGCTCGAACTCGTCAGCTTGCGGCAGGGACCCGACTGCCCTGCGTCGCCCGAGTTGGCTGAGTTACAGGCCTGATCGAAGGTAATGAAGTGCCCCTGGATGACGCTCAGAGCGCCTCCGAAGGTGAACTTGATGTACCGCCCCGCTTGCCAGGTAAACTGCGCGCTGTAGCGGTTGGACAGGTGCTGCTGCACGTCCGTGAGCCCGGTCATATAGACCTTCTGGGACCGTGGATTGACGACGCTCGTGCCGTTCGGCCCGGCTTGGTATTCTGCCCAGTTGGGAGCACGCAGGCTCGCCGAGCTACTGGACCCCAGGGCGTCGAACAGCTCCGAGTAGTCGCGGCCCTCGGAGCGATAGGTGCCGTCAAAGCGGAAATCGAAGGTGACGCGTTGATAGCCGTCGCGGACTTCCCACGGAATGATTGCGATACCCGTGGTGAGGGTGCCGACCAGCGGTGGCCGCTGGGCGGGCGAACCCTTGAAATCGGACGTACCGTAGTCGCTCTTGCTGGTTGGGAACTCGGCCAGGAAACGAAGTCCGCCGTAGGGTTCGACGTACTTGTAGCGGCGCGACAGCATCGTGTGAAACTCAAGCCCCGTAACGCCGCGACTCACGCCGGCGTTGCGGCTCGACATGTTGGACGCTTCCAGCTGAAACTGCCCCGTCGAATCGCGTGCGCCGCTGTCGTACGCGCCATTGCGGTTGATGTCGCCAGGGGGCGCGCATTTGACCTGACCTGCGGCGGGCTGAGCGTTGCACGCATGCATTGGAGTCGAGACGTCAAATCGCCCTTCGACACCGATCACCCAGGTGGGTTTGGTGCGATCACGGTACTGGTTCAGCACGCCGACATCGAGGCCAACGGCAAGGTATTCAATACCGCTGCGGGTCGGGGACGTGAACGGAACCGAGAACAGCGACTCACCAGGCGCTCCCTCGGTCACAGTCGGTGAGCGAGAGCTTCCGTCGTAGTCGGTCAGGCTGCGTTGATCCGACAGCACGATTGGCATGCGGATCACGAGGGCAACATCGCGATACAGACCGAGATCCGCGCGAGTATTCAGACGATTGACGGTCTGACTCGTGTTCGCCACACGCATGTTCGACTTGGTGTACCCACCCGACGACATCCCCTGCGCGTCAAACGACGCTTCGCGCAGGATGTGACCAGACTGGTGCGAGTACTGGTAGCCGAGCGACAGGTGCAGATCGAACGGATCGTCATCGTCAAACGCGTCCGCTACTTGCGTCACCTCGGCGGGCTCGGCCATCAGCCGAGGCTCACCCGCGGGTCGCGGTTCTTCGGCGAGTGCTGGGGCGACGCACAGCAGCAACGGAGCCACGAGGAATGCCGAGCGCACAGCGAGCTGCGGTCGACGAGAACCTAAGCGGAGACTGGAAAGGATAGCGGCACGCATCGGAGCCTTCGGGGGCGCACGCTAGCCGCCCGAGACCCCAGGTGTCAATCAGCGCGGACACCGGGCCGGGGCCCGGTCCATTCTTCGGGAGCGAGCCGCTCGTGGACCCGCGCTCTCGGCCGACCTGCCGGTACCGAAATCGCCCAGATCGCGTCGCTAGCGACTGCCTGGATTGCGGAGCGAAGGGGGCGGCGGTCGGGCAGGTGAGCGACGGGTCTCCTCTCGCTCGCTGAAGATCTCAGCGGTGATGTCCTCGGCTGCGAGCTCCTCGCGCGCCTTGCCGAGCTCCCGACTGGTGTCGGCCAAGCGATCCCCGAGCACGCTCAGGAACTGCCACAGCAGCTTGACGGCCATCTGAGACTCAGTGCGCAGAATCTCGAAGAAGTCACTGCGCCGGATCACCATCAATTCGCTGTCCAAATCGCTGATAACCGTGGCGGAGCGCGGCTGGTTGCGCACCAGCGCCATCTCACCGAAATGGTCGCCCGGCTTGAGGCGAGCTAACTCCATGTCGCCCCGCACGACCTTGACGCTGCCCGTGAGTACGATGAAGAGCTCCTCGCCCTTGTCGCCTTCGCGGATGACGACTTCTTCGTCGTGGAACGCCACGACGTCGACCACCTGAAGCAAGCGGAGGATCTCGCGGTCCCCGAGGGCTCGAAACATGGGCATGCGCGCCAGGATGTCGCGCTTGAGTTGGAGTTTTCTTGCGCGCTGCTCGTCGCGGACAGCCGGATCTCCCATGGTGAGGAGGATCGTGGTGATGTTGTCGCGTCCGCCTTTGGCATTAGCCGCGTCGATCAGCGCAGCGACGACCTGGGTTTCGTCGGGACCACCCAGCATCCCGACCAGCTCGGTGAGCTCACCCTCGTCCTCGAAATAGCCGGACAGGCCATCGCTGCAGAGCAGGAATCGGTCGCCCGCCAGCAGATCGACGATCAGGTGCTCTGGCTGAGTGTGCTCATAGACACCAATCGCGCGTGTGATGGCATTGCGTTGAGGGAGCTTCTCGATTTCTTCGCGTGGGAGCTTTTTGCGACGCAGCAGCTCATTGAGAACATTGTGATCCTCGGTGAGCTGTTCGAGCACGCCATCACGAAGCAGATAGATCCGGCTGTCTCCCACCCAGATCACAAAGGCTTCGGTCGCGGCAACCAGCAGGGCGGCCAGTGTGGTGCCCATGCCTCGCTTGCTCGGATCCTTCTGGGCCTCGGCGTGCACTAGCGTACAGGCGAGATCGGCTGCTTCTTCAAGCAAGCTAACGATATCGCGCCGCTCAACCCGGCTGCCTGCCTCAGTCCGGGTGGTGTACGCCGCGATCTTTTCGGCGTGAGTCTTGAGCTGCTCGTGAAAGGTTCGAATCGCCAGGGCGCTGGCAATTTCACCTGCCGCGTGCCCCCCCATGCCGTCGCACACAACGAACAGGCCGAGCTTTTTGTCGACGAGAAAATTGTCTTCGTTGTGGTCACGTTCGCGACCGACATCCGTGCGGGCTCCGAATTTAAGGTCGGTCGTCATGCGGGCCGACAGCATATCCCAACGCATCCGTTGCGGATCGAACTTCCCGCGTTGGCTCGGATTCCGCTGAAATGATGGGCTGTTCTGCGTGCAAGCGGTCAACAAACCCAGCTCTCGGCCAGTCGACCACTAGGGTCACCGGGTCAGTCGCTCACGGCCGTTGCCGCGGCCGGCAGTCCGCGCCTCGTCGCTCGGTACTTCCAGTCGGACCCCGCGCGGCGACGCGAGGTACCTGGGGGGCCACTCCCACTTCAGCGTCCAGAGGTTTCTGCGTACCTCTGGTTACCTTGTGTTTCTATCTGCGTTCCAGTCGGATTCTACACTCGCCGATTACAACCCCAGATAGAAATTTCACTTCCAGTTGTACAGAGCATCCCAGTCCGCGTCGTGCGGGACCACCGCAACTCATTGATGCTCAAAAATCAATCACCCAACGTGCTTTTCAAGGATTGCCCTAGAGCGCTTCCCAGGTAGAGTATCTATCGGTGTTCGGGCGATAGTGGAGGAACGAATGTCTTCTCGTCAGCTTTTTACTTGGCAGCGCGTGGTTGCCCTCGTCTCAGTCGGATCCTTGGTCGGTGCTTTTTTTGCTTGCAGCAGCGGGAGTGATCCTGAGGCAAGTGGCGGCGGCGGCAATGGCAGCGGCAGCGGTGGAACTGGTTTCGTGAAGCCCGTCGGAGATGCGGCACCGGGGTACGGAGATGGCGGCGTGTTTCAGAAATTCTTTGGGGATCCCTGGAAGTACTTCAAGGATGAAACCAAGCAGGTCTGGGGCTACAAGGATCCTGCCGCGCCCGACGACGCCCGGAAGAAGTTTGGCGGGCCCGCGAGCGACGTCTGTAAGCCGAGCTTGATCTATCCCACGGCGGGCTCACTGCTCCCGAACAACATGGGATTCGTGACGGTTCAGTGGACTCTCCCCGCCAAGGATGGAACCACGGAATGCTCGAAGAACATGTATGGGGACGGTCTCGGGTTCGAGCGTTTCCGAATCCAGGCCAAGGTGGAAGACAAGACCTACGAGTTTTATCCGGCGGACTGCACCAGCACCGCCTGCTCGTTCGAGCTGCCGATAGCCGAGTGGTACTATATCGGTCGCAATTCCGGAGGTAAATCCGTCACTCTAACGGTCTCCGGTACCAATGGCTCCGTCGACAATTCTCCCGTCGCCTCCTCGGGGCCGGTGGCTCTCACCTTCTCCCCAGAGCCGGTCCACGGCCAGCTCTATTATTGGGCAGCGGCGTCGCGCGCCATCAAGCGCGGTGCTTTCGGCGCCAAGGGCTCGGAGATCTTCATCGCGCCGGACTCCAAGCAAAACGAGTTCGCTTGCGTGGCCTGCCACAGCGTCTCGCGCGACGGCACTGTGATCGCGTTCGCGGTCGCCTCGGAGACACCCAATAATTCCACGAACCGAGCCCTGACGGGCTCGGGTGAAAACCGCTCGGCGATTCAGTTCTCTCCGATTCTCTCGCCCGATACCCCGACGGTCAAGCCCACCAAGGGAACCTCGCCTTGGCCCACCACCTCGACTTCCGCCTGCACGGTTTGCAACGAATGGGGCGGCTGGGAGGGGGCGCCCTCCAATCAGACCGGGCACAACGTGGCTCTCAGCCCGAACGGTGATCGAGCGCTTGTTAACGGCGTCCCGGAGGGGGTGAACTTCCCGATGTATCTCGAATTCCGAGATACGAAGACCGGCGCGAGCGTCACTCGCCACAAGGCGGGCGACGCGGTCTTCAAACCCGGCGATATGGCGGTCTTCCCCGAGTTCTCTCCGGACGGCAAGAGCGTTGCTGTGACCCTGGCAGTCGGCGGCAAACAGCTGTGGGCTTCCGAGGTATCGAACGGCTCGATCGCCGTCATGCCCGCTAACGGCACAACTCTCGGCACTCCGCAGGTCATTGTGCCGGGCAGCAAAGCGGAGATGCACTTTTATCCCACTTGGTCCCCGGATGGAAAGTGGCTCGCTTTCGTGACCGCTCCGATCGAGGCCGGCATTGGCAGCCAGAAGACCGTCAAGGGACGCCTCCGCATCGTTCGAGCCACGCCGGGCTCGACGCCGGTTGATCTGACGGTGGCCAACGGAACTCAGGTTGATCGCAAGAACACCTGGCCCAAGTTCACACCCTTCGGTCAGGGGGTCGACGGCAAGACGGATGAGCTGTTCTTCCTCTCGTTTACCTCCAAGCGCGACTACGGTTCACTCGCCCGTTTCTCGAATCAGATCTGGATCGCTGGCATTGACATGAAGAAGGTCGCCGCCGGTCAGGACGGCTCCTACGCAGCAGTCTGGATCCCATTCCAGAACTCGGGAGACTCAGCGCTGACTCCGTACTGGAGCGGACTTCCCCCCTGTGACACGACGGCGACGGACGCCAAGGGCAACAAGGGCTGCAAGGCCTGCGTCGGCAAGGAAGAATGCCTGGTGGACGAGCAGGCGAACACGTGCACTTGCGTTAACCGGGGGATTCTCTAACCCCACTCGGCGGGAGCCCAGCTTCCCGCCGCACTAACCTGGCTACGTAGATGGCGCTGCGCGGTGTTCCGCAGCGCCTCATCTCCCATGGATCCTTAGTTCTCAGCGAAAACGAGGCGAAGATGGCTCAGCAATCCAAATGGTGGTTGGCGGCGGCTCTCAGTGCGGCAGCAGTGCTCGGGGCCTGCAGTTCCAGCACCGACCCTGATGAAGGGGCTAGCGGCGGCGCGGCTGGAGCAAGCTCAGGCGGCTCCGGTACCGGCGGCTCTGGCACGGGCAGTTCAAGTTCTGGCGGCTCTGGCACGGGTGGCGCCCCTTCGGGTGGGTCGTCCTCCGGTGGCGGGGTCAACGTCAACTGCGTGAAGGGCGCGGCTTTCAAATCGGCCACCTTGATCGACGATTTCGAGGATGGTGAAAACAAGGTGCTCGGGGACGACATGCGCGGCGGCTATTGGTACGTCTTCAACGACAACGCTGAGCATGCCCAGACGCCTGGTAAGCAGACTCCGGCGCCCGTCGTCGACGCCTACATGCCCGAGGCCATTACCGGCGCGCCCGGCAACACCTTCGCCTTCCACTCAACAGGCGACGCCCTCTTCACCTCCTGGGGCGCCGGGGTTGGCGTCTCGTTCGTGGATGGTGGTCAGCTCTGGAAGTGCCCCTATGATCTCACGGCGGCTTCGGGGATTTCCTTCAAGTACAAGAGCAACGCGGCGGTTACCTTCAAGGTGCCGACCCGCGAGACCATTCCGGACACGGCCCACGGCGAGTGCACGGCCGGCACCGCGTGCTTCAACCAATACTCCGCCACGGTGCCCGCCGCGGCGGACTGGACTGTGGCGACCGTGAAGTTCACCGATCTGGCAGTTAACCCGGGCTGGGGCTGGGGCGCGGACGGCGCACCGAGGGCTCCGACGTTCAACAAGGCTTCGGTGACCGAGCTCCAGTGGACGATTAAAGAGGCGACGGCCTTCGACTTCTGGCTCGACGACGTCAAGATCGTTCCCTGACGAGAAGCTAGTTACAAATAACAACGCGCGGCTCGCTCAGCGAGTCGCGCGTTGCTATATTTGGCAGCAGAATTGCTCGGAGTCCGGCGCGGCTGCTCTCGGAGTCCGGCGCGGCTGCTCCGGGCCGCGCAGCGCCTCATCCAAGAGCGACGATGCTGCTTGGATCGAGCACCGACGCGGCACCCTCGCGGCTGACGATCACATGGTCCAGCAGCGGGACTCCGAGGGCCTGAGACAGCGCGGCAAGCTCGCGCGTCATCACCCGGTCCTCGTCGCTCGGCTCAGGATCGCCGCTTGGGTGGTTGTGCACGAGCACGATTGAACTCGCGCCGTCGCGAAGTGCGGGTCGCAGGATATCACGTGGATAGATGGCGCAGCCGTGAAGGCCGCCCTGAGCGACGCGACGCGCCGAGCGGAGCCGGTTTCGACCATCGAGACACAGCAGCCACACTTCCTCATGCTCGAGCGCTCCGAGGCGTGGCCGGGCCCAGGCAACGACCTGCTCAAAGCAGAGCACCGGTTCACGGTCCATGGGGCGCGCCAGCGAGCGCCGTCCGAGCTCGAAGGCGGCGCTGAGACGAAGCGCGTAGGACTCCGACAGCCCGAACTGCTCGCTCAGGGCCTCGGGGCTGCAGTCGGCCACCACCGCAAGCTCAAGGCCGCTCTGACGCAGCTTTCTCAGCGGCACGGACGAGGGCCGGTCGAACAGCAATGCAACAAGCTCTGCATCGCTCAGTGAGGTCAGCGTGAGGACGAGCCGCTTTGCGCGACCGGGACCGGGGACAGCAATGGCGCGACGAGGCATGGGAGCAGCCGCCTTGCCCACGCCGGACCAACAAAACTCCCAGGCGCTGACGCGGCTTTCGATGGCGTGCAGCTTGAGTCATGGCCGGCCAGCGCGGCTGATTGCGCGGCACACGCAGTTGGCCGAGGTGCCGGCAGGCTCAATGGATTGCTTCGCCACGGGGGCGGGTCTACCTTGGTGCCGTGGATCTCCGGACCCGAACCTCGTTTTTCTGCGGTGCGTTGGCGCTAGCGATCGGCATAGCCATCCTGCTTCGCGGCAGGATCCGGCGGCAGGAGGCACTGTTTGCCGGTTTCGCCATCGACATGGGGCTCTGGTACCTCGCGCAGTGGCTGTACCAATGGGCGCAGTTGAACGTCTGGTGGCGCTTTACTGCGATCCTGGCGGTGCTTTTGCCGCAGTTCGCGGTGCACCTGTTCGAGTCATTTTTGCCACGGGCTGGGCATAAGAGCTCGCTCCTGCGGGTGGCGAGCTCGCTGATGGTGCCAATGCTGGTGCTTGCCATCTCGCCGTTTGCCTCGACCTCTTGGGCGCGCGCCCTGATTTACACTTACGCGATCGGACTCATGGCTTCGGGCCTGGGTGGCCTAGCCCTGAGAGGGGAGCGCAGTGGCTCACGGGCCATCCAGCGTCGCGTTCGTTTCGTCGTCCTGATCGGGGCGCTCGCGGGGGCCTTTTCGTTGGCGGACTTTCTGTGGTTCATCGGTGCCCCACTGCCACCGATCGGAGCCGTGCTCAGCGTTGTGTTTGTTTACGTGTTGTCGCAGTCGCTCACGCGTGAGCGGCTTGTCGATCTCTACGATCTGCTCGGACACCTGCTGCTCAATGCCGCTCTTGCGTTTCTGATTGCAGGGATCTTCTACGTCTTTGTCGTGCTGTTTGGCGGCTTTGAGACGATGTACCTTGGCGCGACGATCGCGGCGACCGTGATCCTCGTTCTATTCGAGCCTTTGCGTCAGAAGATGGAGTCGACGCTCCACAACGTGCTGTTTCGCGAGCGCGCGGATTTCGAACGCTCGCTGGGACATGCGCGTTCCCTACTCGTTCATGTGCTCGAAGTGGCCGAGATGGGTCAGGTTGTCATGACGGCGCTCGAGCAGTCTCATCGCGCGACGGCTGCTGCCCTGTACCTGCGTGATCCGCTGGGCAATGACTTCTTGCTTGGTCGCGGCTTTGGTCCGACCGCACCGCTGCGTTTGGACGCCGCGATCACCAGACCGCTGCTGGAGCGCCTGACGGAAAGCCAGAGCGTTGTCTTAGAGCAGCTGGCCGCTTCCACGGCGGAGTATCGGCGTCGCGGTAAGCTGCGTGAAGCCGAGGCGGAGGAGGGCTTGATGACCGCGGCAGAAGCGCTCGGTCCCTTTCGCGGCGCGGTGAGCCTCGGGATCCACGGCGAAGACGACTCGCTGCGTGGGCTGCTACTGGTGGCTGACGACCGCGTGCGTGACGCATTCTCCTCGGACGAGGTCGCTCTGCTGGAGTCTCTGGCCGTGCAGATGGGCGTGGTGATCGAGAACTCGCGTCAGTACAGCCGCATGCAGGAGCGGGATCGCCTCACTGCGCTCGGGCAAATGGCTGCGGGGCTCGCGCACGAGATCAAGAACCCGCTTGGCGCCATCAAGGGCGCAGCCCAGCTGCTCGGCGAAGATCACGAGGGCAATACGCTTGATGCCGGAGCCCGCGAGTGGGTCACGATCATTCTCGAAGAGGTCGAGCGCCTCAATCGCGTGGTCGGCAACGTGCTCGACTACGCCCGCCCGTCCCAAGGCAATCCCGGGGTTGTCAACGCCAACAGCGTTGTCGAGCGGACCCTACAGTTGCTGTCAGTGGAGCGTAACGAAGCCGTGCAGCTCGAGGCCCGGCTCGCGGACGGGCTCACCCCAGTCCGCGCCGACCCTGAGCAACTGCGTCAGGTGTTGCTCAACCTGGTTCGCAATGCGGTCCAGTCGATGAATGGACAGGGGCTGGTCACGATCACGACTTGGCAGCGCCGCGGTTGGCGTCCGGCCTGGGCAGGCCCAAAGGCCGGGTCCGATTGGGTGGAGCTTGCGGTGCGGGATGAGGGGACCGGAATCCAGCCGCAGGTACTCAGTCACCTGTTCGTCCCTTTTTTCACGACCAAGAGCGCTGGTACCGGCCTGGGACTCGCGATCAGCCAGCGTTTGATCGAAGCCATGGGGGGGCGGATTCAAGTCGCGTCTCAACCCGGTCAGGGTTCCACGTTCAGCGTGGTTCTGCCGGCGGCCGAGGAATCGGTCGAGCCGCCTGACGTTCGGCCGTTTTCTCGGGGTCTGGGAGCCGAGCGCACTGCGGTCGAGGAGACATAGTCCCCTTACCGAAGAGCCGATCTTGACCGTCCGATAGTTGCTTAGCTACCCTCCGTTGCCGACCCTTGTCACTCGCGGGGTCGGTAGGGCTGTGCCCCGGTCATGTCTGACGCCATCTCGCCCAGCTCCCCACGAATGTCCCCAACGACCCAACGCACTGGGCTCGCCCTCCGCTTCATTTCTGGAAAGTACCAGGGTGGGGAATACCCGCTGGAAGAGGGGAGGGACATCATCGTTGGACGCTCCAGCGAGCTCGACATGGTGCTCGTTGAGGAAATGGTGTCGCGCCGTCACGCTCGGATTTCTGTTTTGTCCGGCGTGATCTCCGTCGAGGATCTGGGCTCGACCAATGGAACCTTTGTCAACGGCGAGAAGATCCAACGGTCGACTCTGCGCGAAGGGGATCGCGTGCTGATCGGCACGAGCATCCTCAAGGTCGTTCCGATCGCGGCCCAGGCCGAGTCGCGTCGCAATTTGGAATCGGTCGCGGTGCGCCGCGTGACTGCGCGGCAGCGGCCGGCAACCTACGCGCCTGACGAAGCTCCGCGTATGACCGGCAACATCGAGGAGGTCCCTCTCCCCGATCTGCTCCAGCTCTTCGCGACCAGCCGAAAGAGCGGCGTGTTGGTGATTCGAACCGACTCGCGTATTGGTCGCGCGTTTCTCGACGAGGGGCGGGTGCACTACGCGCTGATAGAGGGGCAGCCAGAGCTGTCCCCGTTCAAGGCCGCGTACCGCATGCTTGAGTGGCGTCGCGGTGTGTTCGAACTCGAGCCTCCCGACGCCCGTCAGTTCCCCAAGCCGCTCAACATGGGCGTGCAAGAGCTCCTGATGGAAGTGTTCCGTCAGCAGGATGAACTGGGGACGGTGCGCGAGCAGCTCCCACCGCTCGAGGCGCGGCTGATCCTCAAGACTCCGCTAGAAGCTCCACTGCACGAACTCGAACCGACGCACCTCGACGTGCTGCAAATGGCGCTCAACTGCCCGAGCATTCAGGTTCTGTTCGAGCGTAGCTCGCACACCGATCTCGAAACGGGTCGGGTCGTACAGTCGCTGCTTGAGCGTGGCTACCTGCAGCTCGCCCCAAAGTAGCCGGCACGACAGGGGCCGAGTCGCGCGCACGGACTCAGGTCCAGTGACCTGCTTTGAGCGCAGCGGGATCGTACTCGCGAATGCGCGGTCCTAGCGACTCGCGGAACACTGCTTCATCCTCGGAGTCGGCGTCCGCAGCGAAGCCCTGTCCGAGCTCGAGACCCACGGCCACGATCCGGAGAAACAGCGCAAAACTGCTGGCGCACAGCCGTGGCTTCCAGTGCTCGGTGCCGCTCATCGCAGTAAAGACCGCGCAGTCTCCCTCCGCGTCTAGCCGCGCCGTGTCCAGGAAATACGGATCGCCGAGGACCGTGCTATGGGCGATAATGATCCACGAGGAACGCCAGCCATGAGCGAGCGGCTTATCGCAGCGCTCGCCTGACTCGGTGAGCGCGAAGCCCTTCTGCTCGTCGAGCAGTTCCAGCGCGGGCAGGAGGCGAATGCTCTCGGATGGAGTGCGACTCTCCGCGGCGATGGGATCGCTCTCCAGAAGAAACTCGCGGTAGCGACGAGGCAGCTTGAGCGTTTGCCGTAGCGACTGCACCAGTTCGGCATCGGCCTTACCGAAGCTCACCGGAATACGGCGTTTCTGAAATGCTGCTCGAAGAGCGGCGAGAGATTCGGACAGATCGCTATCCACGGCGACCCCTTGAACTGATGGCCGACAATGACACTGGGGTCCTCGCCACGACGCCGCTGAGGGTTCGTCTGGAGGGGGCCTCAACCTATGGGCGAGCAAACTAGCGGACTTTCGGGAGCATTTCCAGCCCCTAGGAGTGTCCAATGGGTAGTCGTTCGCCAGCCCAGCTTCCCCGAATAGTAGAAAATGCCTGAACCAGGTCATGGCTGCCCGACTGACGAGCCGCATCGAGGGCTTGGTCGAGGTAGGCCAGGGCCTCATTGATGCGGTCCCGACCCCGAGAGACGTGGGCCAGCGCCCCGAGCAAGCGCGCGCGCTCCCCACCGCTCGGACCGGCGTAGTCCAGCGCCTCTCGCAGGATGCCCTCGGCATCCGAGTAGTTGCCGGCGCGCGTGAGCGCAGCTCCCAGCTTGCGACTAAAGATCACGACGGCACGCAGTGGATCGTCGAGCTCCCCGCGGGAAATCTCGCGCCGCGCCAGCTCAAGACCGCGTCGCAGCGACAGGATCTCAGAACTGGCGTCCCCCCGTACCGAAGCCCGCTCCGCCGACTGCTCCAGGAGAAACAGTGCTTGGAACGAGTCCTCCGCCAAGTAGGCCAGCTGCGCGCGCGCCTCGAGAGGTGCCCCGCGGCGGTCCCAGAGCCGCACCGAACGTGTGTAGAGCTCCCTTCTGGCAGCGACGGGAATGGCTGCAATGACAAGATCACGCAGCAGCGGGTGGTCCATGCTGACGTGAGGCCCAGCCAACCAGACCATCCCGCGCGACTCCAGGGTTTTCAGTGCGGCATGGATGTCATCACTCTTGTGCATCAGCTCGCTGAGCAGCTCCGCGGTTGAACGATCCCCCAAGATGGCGAGGGCCTGCAGTGCTCTGCGCGCGTCTGGCGGTAGGATATCCAGCCGCTGACCCACGAGATCCGCGAGCCGCGCGACTGGAGCCGAGCCTCCCTCTGAATTGAAGCGCAGGACTTGATCGATCAGCAGCGGCGTGACGCCGCCCTCGGGCAAGGCCCCGCCCGGGATGTCGACGCGACCGCTCTGAAGGATGCGCTCAGCGATCACGCGACTCAACAGGTTCAGCACTCGCGCGGGGTGGCGAGCGCTCCAACCGGGCTCAAACGCGCTCGAGTGCGCCGCGAGCACCAAGACAGGATGCTCGAACCGGTCACCAACCAGGTCGGCGAAGGCGTCTCGACTAGGGGTATCCACACGCTGAAGGTCGTCGATGGCAAGCACGATGAGGTTCGGCGAGAACTGGACACAGGCTTCGTTCAGCGCCCAGCGCAAGGCGTCCGCTCTGGCCCGCCTGAGCTCAAGCGGGTCGCGTTGGTCGTCGAGCGGCAGTGTCCCTCCGAGCACTTCGAGCAGACCAAGCCGTGTCGACTCTTCGAGGCCATCGCGTGGTCCCTGCGCTAGCTCGTCCGTGTCCACGACGACGAGTTGTTCGATCGTGTCGCGCAGCGCATGACAGGGGACCTCGGCCAAGTAGGGATCAGGGCCGGTGATGGCGACGAGCGCACCGGCGTTCTCTTGATGACGCAGAAAGTCGTGCAGGAGTCGCGTCTTACCGATGCCCTGCTCACCAACGACGCGTCCTGCCGCGAGCTCGCGCTTACCCGCTTCCCCACGCATGATGAGCCACTGCCAGTCTTGCTCGCGCTCCAGCAGCACCAACGGCAGCTGCACCTGACTCGGGCGCACCGGTGGGCTGCTCAACGTCGGCAGCCGGGTGGCGCACTCGAGGCAATAGCGTCCCGCCGGTACAATCAGTCCGCAACCAGGGCAGGCGATCGTGGTCTGTGGTCGAACCGACGGTGCAGGCATCAGCGAGCGCCGACTTGTGCTCGGGGCCGCCGCGGAGGTGTGCATCGCGGATTTGAGCGCGTCCGCGAATTCCTCGGCTTCTTGGTAACGGTCTTGTGGGTTTTTCCGCAGCGCCTTAAAGACGATCTCAGCCAGGCTGTCGGGGATCCCTCGCTCCGGCGCCAACTCGCGCGGATCGGGGACCGGCACCGTGAGGTGCATCATCACGACCTGAGTCGGGCTGTCCGCTTCGAAGGGCAGGCGCCCTGTCAGGAGCTGAAACAGCATGATCCCGACGGCATAGAGATCACTACGACCGTCGATCGCGTCCCCTCGGCCCTGTTCGGGCGCCATGTAGTCAGGGGTGCCGCAGACGATGCCAGGGCTAGTGACATTGCGTGGGGCCTGCGCATCGGCCTTGAGCTTCGCGAGTCCGAAATCGAGGACTTTGACGAAGTCGCCCCCACGACGCATCGGTTCGAGGATCACGTTCTCGGGCTTGAGATCGCGGTGCACGATCCCGAGGGCGTGCGCTTCGGACAAGGCCGAAAGCACCTGACACAGTACGTCAATTATGCGGTAAAATGGCAGGTTTCCTTGCTCGAAACAGACGTGCGCCAGATCCCTTCCGCGCAGGAACTCCATGACGAGGTAGGGCTGGCCATCGTCAGTTCTGCCGAAGTCAAAGACTGCGATGGAGTTCGGATGGTTGAGCTGGCTTGCCGCGCGCGCTTCGGTCAAAAAGCGTAGGGCAGCATTTTCGTCCGCGAGCAAGTGAGGATGGATGATCTTCACCGCAACGGTGCGTCCGAGCACGCTCTGCTCGGCCCGATAGACTCGCCCCATACCCCCGACGCTAATGAGATCGAGAATGTGATAGCCGCCGGGCAACGTCTGACCGACGAAGCGATCCTCATTACCCTTGCCGTTCGAAAGGTTCCCGATCGGGAACCCACAGGCAGGGCAGTACGAATGCTCGCTTGGACTGACCGTCCCACACTGGGGACAGGCGCGTGGCGGACTTATCGACGTCATGGGGCTGGGTCACTCGCGCAAAGCTCCTCGTCATAATACGTGGAGCGATCTCTCGCGTTAGGCGGAGTATCCCAAAAGCCGAGGTCCAGGTGTAGTCCGACAAAAGGGGGCCCTGCGGGCTGTTCGGCCGGATCCGTTGGCCGAACGCTGGACAGAGCCATGATCGCTCGTGACCCGCGACAAGGACCGGGTGTACGATGCCTTCATGGCGCTTCTGCGAGTTCGCTTGGGAGAGTTGCTCGTCGAGGCTCGGATACTCACTCGTGAGCAGCTAACAGAGGTACTTGAGCAGCAAAAGCGCGATCCGCGGCGCCTCGGCACCTTGCTGGTTGCTTCCGGCCTGGTAACCGAGACTCAGGTAACGCAGATCCTGAGCCAGCAGCTTTCAGTTCCCTGGGTCTCGCTCCACCACATCGATTTTTCCCGCCAGCTGCTCGATCTGGTGCCCCGTCAGCTTGCCGAGCAGTTTTGCCTCGTGCCGATCTTCGTGCGACGCGTTCGGGGCCAGGGCAACACGCTCTACGTCGCCATGGACGACCCGTCGGACGACGCCGCGCTCGGAGCCGTGGGACAGTACGCGGGCCTGCCCGTGCGCGCCATGATCGCGCCACCTTCGGATATCCGTTCTGCGCTGAGCGCGTACTACGGTGTTCCTCCGTCTCCCTCGCAGGCACCCGCGGTGGCTCGCGTCGAGGGTGAGGCCCCGCGTGACCGCCAGATCACCGAACCCAGTCTCGATCGATTCCTCGATACCGGGGATTCCGACGCCACGCTGGAGTCCATCCCATCGGCAGAGCTCGCCAGTGAGCCAAGCTTGCAACTGGTCTCGGAACCTCGACTCGCGATGACCTCAGAGCCTCGCTTGAAGATCTCGGTTCCTCCGCCGCCCGCTCACGATCCCTCGCTTCCCGCAGTCATCGAAGACATTCCGGACAGCAGTCCTCATGTTGACGTCCGGGAACTCGCCATGCCGCGCCCCAGACGGGCTTCGCAGCAACGTCGACTGATCACCTTGACCCTGCTCGATGGCACGCAGGTCACGCTGCCCGCCAAACGTCCTCGGATCGCTCCCAAGATGGCTGAATCACCGCCATCGGAGGGCGATGCGCTCACCGCGCGTGACATCATTCAGGCGCTGCGCGCCAAGCTTCACGGTCAGGACTCAAGCGAGGTGCTCGGGGATCACGGTCAGTGGGAGGCCTTGTTTTCAGCGCTGCTCGAGGTCCTGATGAAGAAGCACGTCGTGGCCGACTGGGAGTTCATCGAGGAGCTCAAGCGTCTGTGACCGAGAGTGATAACTCGGTTGGTGTTCTGTCGGTGGCTGAGCTGTCGCGGCGTCTCCGCCGTGTGCTTGAGGGCCTCGATCAGCGCAGCTGGGTCGAGGGTGAGGTTGCCTCGTTCAAGCGCGCCGCCAGTGGTCATATCTATTTTTCGCTCAAGGACGAACGCGAGGATGCGCTCGTCGAATGCGTGATGTACCGCGCTCAAGCGCGTCTTGCAGAGCGGTTTCTCAGCGATGGCGCTCGGATTCAAGTCCTTGGCAAGGCGACGCTCTGGGCGCCTCGCGGGAGGATGCAGTTCATCATCGAGCGCGCGCGACCCGCAGGACGCGGAGCGGTACTCGAGGCATTGGAACGGCTTAAGGCCAGTCTTGCGGCAGAAGGTTTGTTTGACCCGTCGCGCAAACGCCCGCTGCCGCCCGAGCCTCGACGCATTGGTCTCGTCACGAGCGCCGCGGGGGCGGTGCTGCACGACATCGTCGCGGTCGCGTTTCGGCGCGGGGGAGCTCGCTTGCTGCTCGCCCCAGCGCTCGTCCAAGGTGAGGGGGCTCCGGATAGCTTGCTCGCCGCACTCACTCGGCTCGAGTCCGTCCCCGACGTTGACGTCGTGATCATCGGGCGGGGCGGCGGCTCCGGCGAAGACCTGATGGCATTCAACGACGAACGTGTCGTGCGCAAGGTAGCCGCAATGCGCGTGCCGATCGTCAGTGCTGTTGGGCATGACGTGGACTACTCACTCACGGATCTGGCGGCGGACTTGCGAGCCGCCACTCCATCGCAAGCCGCCGAGCTCGTGGTGGCCGATGGTGCCGAGCGGCTGTCGCGTCTCCAGAAGACTCGCGCAGAACTCGTCCGCATGATGGAACGTCGACTGGCCGAAGATCAGACCACGCTCCACACGCTCTCGCGGCGCCTACCCGATCCGCGCTTTCAGCTCGCTCAACGCCAACAGCGGCTCGACGAGCTGCGAGTGAGTCTGGAGTCGGCGGCCAACCGGCTGCACCTCTCCCGACGCCCGGCCCTCGCGTCGCTTTCGCAGCGTCTGGCAACCCGCCATCCCCGCGCGGTGTTGGCGGAGTGTCGGGGTGCCCTCGGTCCCCTGGTCGTGCAGCTGCGCTCCTCCGAGCAGAATCAGCTCATGGCCTCGACCTCACAGCTCGCACAGGCGGCCGTTCGGCTGAATGCCTTGTCTCCGCTGTCTATCCTCGGTCGGGGCTACAGCATCGCCACGAGGCCCGATGGTCGGGCCGTTCGGACCGCCCGGGAGGTGGAGGTAGGCGACATTCTGCGCCTACGGCTCGGTGAGGGCACGGTTGTGGCTGAAGTATGCGAGAGGGAATGCCGTAGTGGCGAAGGTGGTTGACGACCGAGCCACTGCACGACGACGATGAGTGATCCCCTAAGGGGAATTGAGGGTTGAGTTGAGAGCAGAGAGTGTCGAGATGAAGCAGCTACAACAGGCTCCCCCCAGCGAGGAGCCTGTGAGTTCGCTCGTCGGGCCCTGGCCACGAGTTGAGACCTACGCAGAGCTCGACGCGGCTGAGTGGCTGCACACCAATGGTGCGGGCGCCTACGCCATGAGCACCGTGTCGATGATGCACACGCGGCGCTACCACGGGCTGCTCGTCGCTCCCCTCCTGCCGCCACTGCGTCGTTTCGTGCTGCTCAACCATCTTGAGCTGACACTCCACGCGCAGGGACGCCACTTTCGCCTCTCGACGCACCAGTTTCCCAATCTCGCTCCCACGCCGGGCTATCGCTTATTGCGCTCCTTTGCGCTCGACCCGATTCCGCACTGGACTTATCGCATCGGTGACGAGGAGTTCGAGCGGACGCTGTCGTACGCGCGGCGTCGCGAAGTCACCGTACTCACGTTCACCTGGCGCGGTAAGGAACCCGCCACCCTGGTGGTTCGACCGCTGTTGTCACTTCGCAGCATTCACGGCTTGATGCACGAGCATGGAGCGATGGTGCAGCGCGTGGCGCTCCGCCAGCGTGAGGTGGAGATCCAGCCGCTGCTCGATCTGCCGCCGCTCTGCTTCCGGCACAGCGGGATGTTCGTGGGCTCTCCGGACTGGTGGCGTCGCTTCGAGTACCTCGAGGACCGCACGCGTGCCGGCGAATTCCAGGAGGACTTATGGACTCCGGGTGCCTTCGAGGTGCAGCTCCTGCCTGACCGTCCGCAGTACCTCATGGTTGCGGTCGGCTCGCTACCGACGGAGTCGGCCAAGACTTTGCTCGATGAGACGGTGGCGGAGCTGACTGCCCTGGATCCGGGTCCCACGCGAGCACTGAGCGTGCGGCGCTTGCTGATCGCGGCGGAATGCTATCGCGTCGAGTCGCCCACCCGCTGCTCAATCATCGCCGGGTATCCCTGGTACGGGATCCACTTGCGCGAGACGCTTCAGTCTCTCGCAGGCATCGCGCTCGTGTCGGGTAAGCTTGATTTCGCCCGCCGCACGCTCGCCACCGCACTGTCGACTCAGCGCGGTGGCTTGCTGACGGACATGCTGACCGAGGTTGAAGCCAATCGCGGGCAACCCTCGCCGGACTCGACGCTCTGGTTATTCGATGCAGCGCGAAGCTACATCGCCGCGGTGGGCTCCAAAGACCCCTTCGTGGTTCAGCGTCTCTATCCGGCGCTTCGTCGCGCGTTTGTTCGACTTCGTTCTCGTCGGGGACGGCTCGGTTGGATCTCACCCGAGGGGCTACTGGCAAATTTCGCGCAGGATCGCCCGCTCACTTGGATGGACGGCAAGGTTGGCGATTGGGTGGTGACCCCGCGGCGCGGTCTTGCCATCGAGATGCAAGCCCTGTGGGTGGTGGGCTGTCAGTTGATTGCGCGTCTTGCTCGCCAACAGGGCGAGCTGTCGCTCATGGCCTGCGCCACCGAGGCTGACAACAAGGCACGCGCTTCCTTCAAGCAGCGCTTCTGGTGTCACGAATCCGACCACCCGTATGATTGCGTCAGCGAGCGGCCGCCGGGCGATGGCGGTTGGACTGACGCTGCCGTTCGTCCTAACGCGCTCATGGCCCTCGCGCTTGCCCCCGAACTGTTCGAGGATTGGCAGGCCACCGCGATCGTCACGCGTGCTCGTCAAGAGTTGCTGACGCCACGCGGCCTCCGAACTCTGTCCCCCAATGATTCTCGCTATCAGGGTTACCACGAAGGTGGGCTTGAGCAGCGCGAGGGATCGGCTCACCAGGGCACGGTATGGCCCCATCTTCTGGGCTATTTCGTGCGCGCTTCCCGCCGGTTGGCCCCAGATGATCTAGCGCTCAGGCAAGAGCTGATTGAGCTGGTCGAGGGCGCTGCGGAGGAGTCGCTCGCATTGCTCCACGTTGCGGAGATGGCCGACGGGGATGCGCCGCATCGCCCGCGGGCCTGTCCGGCTCAGTCGACGGCGGTTGCGCAGTTGCTGTCGGTGCTGGTCGACGAACTCGGGCTCTAGGCTCGGTCGTCGGTCCCCGTGCTGATTTCTCCAGGCGCGAACGTCACTCGGGGGCGCCACGCCGAACCAACACAAATCGCCGGATTCGCGCGGAATTCAAGCTTGCGCCGCTGGGGGTTGCCCTCGACGGAGAGCGCTCTGGGGCTTCGACGGCGCCAGCCCCCCGAAAAAACCGATTCTGGCCACTCGCGGCGTTCATCGAGGGGCGCGGGGTGGCCCGTTGGCCAAGCACTCTGTCGCGGCGACTGGGTTGACCGTTTGGAACGGCGGGGTACGTTCGCCTCGTGGATCAGAACCTGCTGCGCTCCTATTTTGCGACGGTTTTCGAGCTTCCGACAGAATCGGGGATCCTGCGAGTGTCGCTCGATGGTGAAATCGTCAAGGACGGACTCGCGCTGCCGAGTCTGCTCCAATCGAAATTCGCGATCTTGACGGCGTATAACCCGCGCTCGATGCTGCTCCCGCGCAAGGTCAACGATGGTCGTCATCAAGTGATGCGCGATCTGCTGATTCTTGGCTGCTATCGCGTGGAAGCCTGCGTCGGTTATGACGACGAACCCGAGGGCACTTGGCGCGAACCGGGGTGGATCGCGCATGGGATCGATCGCGACGAGGCGGTGCATTTTGGACGCACGTTCCGCCAGAACACGGTCGTTTACTGTCAGAACTCGCGACCTGAGTTGATAGTGACGGATCCCACTTGTGACGAGGTCGGCAAGACCTTCATCGGTAACTGGCGAATTCGCCAGTAGTCACAGCTCGTTGCGACGGAATGCGCTCGACGCAGCCCTTGGGCCGCGCTGCGTGTGCGGCGGGTCAGTCATTGCCGATCGGTCAATCCCTGCCATTCTGAGCGGTCAGCATGTCCACGGGCCCCCTCAATCTGGTGGCTCGTCGCGTGAAGACGGAGGGCGTCCATGCGAAACCCAATTGATGATCGAAATAGTGCGCGACCCGAGGATGTGCTTGAGCGCGTCCGAGA
Organism: Polyangiales bacterium; assembly: GCA_038207155.1. GTDB lineage: Bacteria > Myxococcota_A > Polyangia > Polyangiales > Polyangiaceae > FEN-1139. The sequence goes on along the minus strand of JBBRAB010000004.1, from coordinate 31,601 downwards.
GCAAATAGTCGGAAGGCTCCGCCAGCTGGTGCCCTGGCTCGTCGGCGCAGTGCTGCTGCTCGCGCTCTGGGCAGGCATGTACAAGGTTGGACCCGGCGAACAGGCGGTGGTTCGCACCTTCGGCAAACAAACCGGACGCACGGGTCCAGGGCTGCACGTCCGAATGCCTGGGATCCAACAGGTGGACGTGGTCAACGTCGAACGTATCGCGCGGCTCGAGGTGGGGGCGCGCGGAACGCAGCGCGTGCAGGACGAAAGCCAGATGATCACCGGCGATGCCAACATCGTCGAGGTGGAGATGATCGTCCAGTATCGCATCATCGATCCGAGCAAGTACTTGTTCAAGCTCCTCGCGCCCGAGGAGGCACTGCGCGCCACAGCCGAAGTGGCCTTGCGCAGCATCGTCGGCCGTACCGGCGTGGACGAAGTCATCACGACCGGCCGCGAGAAAGTCCAGGCGGAGACTCGGGACTGGTTGCAGCGTCTGATGGATGTCTACCAGAGTGGAATCGCCATCACCGAGGTCAAGTTGCAGGACATCGATGCTCCCGATCCGGTGCGTGACGCTTTTCACGAAGTTGTGCGCGCGCGTGAAGAGAAGGAGCGACTGATCAACGAGGCCATGGGCTACCAGGCGGATCTGATCCCCAAGGCGCGCGGTGAGGCGCAGAAGCGCTTGCGCGACGCCGAGGGCTATCGCGAGCAGCGCGTGCTGGAAGCCAAGGGTGATGTGGCCCAGTTTGCCAGTGTCCTGACGGAGTACTCCAAGGCCCCGCGAGTCACGCGCGAACGTCTGTACATAGAGACCATGCAGCGCGTCATGGCGCGCTCACCGAAGAAGACGATCATGGACGAGAGCGTCGCTAAGAACGCAGTGCCGGTACTACCGCTATCTTCGGACCTGGGAGGGAAGCGCTAATGGCCGGCATGGCGAGATGGCTACTGGCAGGGGTCTTGGTGGCCTGGGCCGGTTGGGAGTCATTTATTGTGGTCGACGAGACGGAGTTGGCGCTCGTCACGCAGTTCGGGGAGTTTCGCCGGAGCATCACGCGCCCGGGGCTCCAGTTCAAACTGCCCTATCAGGCCGTGATCAAGCTGGAGAGCCGCGTGCTCGGCAGCGACGCCCCCATGGCCGAGTATCTGACGCTCGATAAGAAGCGACTGGTGGCGGATCCGGTCACTCGCTGGAGGATCGCTGAGCCGTTGCGGTTCTACATGACCGTGCACAGTGAGATCGAGGCCAAGGCGCGCTTGGACGACATCGTCAATAGCGAGCTGCGCCGTGAGCTTGCCAGTCATGATTTCGGAAACATTATTGGCAATGCGCGTGAGCCATTGATGCAACGGGTTACGGAAAATGCCCGCGCTCAGACGCGTGACTTTGGCATCCACATTCTCGACATTCGCATCAAGCGCGCCGATCTTCCGCAGGAAGTCCAGGGGAGCGTATTTCAGCGTATGCGCGCCGAGCGTGATCGCGTTGCCAAGCAGTACCGGTCGGAGGGTGAGGAAGAAGCCGCCAAGATCCGCGCCAATACCGACAAGGAAAAGACCATCCTGCTCGCCAAGGCTTACGAAGAGTCCCAGACCGTGCGTGGCGAGGGCGATGCCCAGAGCGCGGCGATCTACGCAGCTGCCTACGGCAAGGATCCCGAGTTTTATTCCTTCACACGCAGCCTGGCCGCCTACGAGAAGACCGTGGACGCCGACACGACCCTGGTCTTGTCATCCGGTTCGAGCCTGTTTCGCTATTTCGCCCACTCCGAGCCGAAGCGCTGACCGAGCCCCTGACCAGGTCGGAGGCTCTCGCCTGGTCTGAACCCCCAACGCTCAACGATCTCGCTGGGAGTCTTGCTGCGCAGGTCCCTCCTCGTACTTCCGCTGCTACTCTTGCCGCTGCTCGAGGTGCCCTTGGCTCGGCACCTCGGCAGGGTGCTTGGGCGGCGGGCGTCTGAGCACCTCGCCCCCTGGGCAGCGGCCGCCGCTCGGCGAGCGGCCTTGGATCCCTTCGCTCAACCGCCGGAGCTTCACGAGGGGCTCGAACCCGAGGACGCGGACTGGGAGTCCGCACCGTTGAGAGCCGGCCCCCCGACGCGCACGGCGCCCAGGCGTCGTGCAGTATCGCAAGTCCCGCCGCCGCTCCCGTCCCACGGCGTCTTCGTGTCCGCGGGGCGCGTCCTCGAGCTGGCCAGGGCGGGGCGTCGTCCCTGGGGGCGCCCGGTCGGTGCGACCGGGGAGCACCCGTCTGGTATTGCGGTCTACGGGGCGGCCGGGCTGGGGCTCGGCATCGCCGACGGCGACATTCTCGCTCAAGTCGACGGCTTGCCCGTCAGTCACGTGGGTGAGGTGATTGGCCTTGTCCTGTCGGCTCGCGTAGCGCGTCGCGGCTCGATGGCGGGCGTCCTTTGGCGTGGCTCGGTGAGCTATCCGCTAACGGTTGCCCAGCCTTACCCCGAGGTTCTACCGGGGAACCAGGAACCAACAGAGCCAGCTCACGCTGCGCCCGAGCCGTCTTCGGCTAACCGGCCACGCGACGCTCGGGAGCGGCTTGAGCAGTCGGAGCGAGAATGATGGGCGGGGGGGCCCGCCTAGTTGACCTGGCGGAAACGAGCGCCACAATTTGGCCAGCAATGTCTCGGACCATCAACTGCGTGAAGCTCGGACGCGAGGCGGAGGGGCTCGACAAGCCTCCATTTCGTAACCCTCTTGGGGAGCGAGTGTTCGAATCTGTTTCAAAAGAAGCGTGGCGGATGTGGCTCGAGCACTCGAAGATGCTGATCAACGAGTACCGCCTCGACCTGACCAGCGATTCTGGTCAGCGCATCTGGATGACCGAGTGCGAGCGCTTCTTCTTCGGGGAGGGCTCTGCGCTCCCGCCCGAATTCGTACCGTCGCGCACCTAGGGCTGCTGGCGCAGCGCGCCTGTCAACCGTCAGGTCTTGGCGGCCCCCCCGTGAGTAATGGTCGCCGAGACCAAGACTGGTGGTAGCAATAGAATCATGTTGTGGCGACTGCTCGGCAGTGGTGATTGGAAGGAGCTCACTGGGCTCCTCTCGCCAGCTTTATTCGCGCTGATTCCGCCGCGAGAGCTGTCCGCCCGCCTGCTTGAGCTGACGCGCAATCGTCTCGATCGCAGCGCTTTTACTGCCGCGTGCCGCCTGCGGGATGGGCAGCTAAGCCAGCTTGAACCGTCGCTGCGTTGCTACGCGGAACATCTGGGTCCGCGCGTCCCGCTCATCAGCGCGCCCGACGCGGCCCTAACCCTGTTTTTTGGGCAGGTGCTGTTGCCCGGACCGATGCTGCTCGACCTGCGTCAAAGCAGTTTTCATCGCAGCGCGCAGGGCCAGCTGTCCTTTAGTCCGACGCAGTTGTTCGCCGATTGGACCCCCGAGTTTCGCGCGGGCATGACGCGCATCTACGACGCGTTCTATCGCGATCAGTCGAGCGCCTACATTCCCGCGCTCGAGGGACTCGGGGTCAAGGCAGCTAGTTCCGTCTTCGAGCGCGCTTTTGGCGGAGTGCGGCGGCATGCCGCCACTTTTCAGCTGTCAGACTTTCGGCACACGTTCACCTCAGTGTTCGAGCTGTGCAAACGCAGCGGCACGACGTTCCATCCCGATTTCGTCACCCTGGGAGTTGCGCTCGTCACGCTCTATGATCACTTGGAGCAGGCAGGTGGCAGTTATGATGTGGCCGGCGTGTGGACGCGTCTACGCGAACGACAACTGTCCGAGGGTTGCGCGGACAGTCGTCGGCCGCGGGTCGCAGCTCAGCGCGGTTAAGTCTCCGTCGCTAGGCGGCGCGCGACTCGGAGTTGCGTGGCGCGTCGGGCGTGATGCGAACGACGCTGGCCGGTTCGGCACCCGAAGGGCGCGCCGCAAAGCGCTCCTGAGCGATCTCGACGAGCTCGCGAATCGCCCGCTGACCGACATCGAGCCCAGCGACTGCCGTGGCCGGCGTTCGCTTGAGGGCGCGAGCTAGGCCACTTGCGAGAGCAGAGCCCGCCGCGCCAACCGACTTGAGCCGTTCCGCCGCGCTGGGCGGGTTGCGGCGTCGAGCCACGTCGTAGACCAAATCAGCGCAGCTGGCCGCAGCACGGTGCGGCGGCTTGTGAAGTGGACCACCAACTTTCGGATGCTTTGCCAACCACTCGCGCACCTCCGGCAACGTGGTGCCGCTGGCGTCAAGCGCGCGGTCGAGCTCCGCCTGCGCCGCCTGCCGAGCCTTGAAGAGAAACATTTGCACGCGGCTCTGGAAATTCACGGCGCCCTCGCCGCTGGTCTCCACCGCGCAAAACAGCGCTTCGGGGTGTCGCGACGTGACCAGCGATTGGACTCCGTCACTGACGCCAGATGACGGCATGCACCCGAAGGGCTTTACACTGAGCGTCAGATTGCTCTTGCTGTGCAGGGCGTTCATGATGACTTTGCCCACTTCCATGTGACCCTCGCCACCACGGAGATTGTTGTTGTAGTGGGGGGCCGCAAGGCGCGCGACTTCGTTCATGTCCGCCAGAGGGTAGTCCAAAAGGCCGATGGCCGCGCCGTAGGTGCGGAAGGCGAGTCGCAGGGCTTTCTCCGCCGCCCACAGCGAGACTTTACGCTTGGCAACCACGAAGTCCCCCAAACCTGCCAGGCCTTGAGGTGCCGAATCCTCTTCTCGAAGGTCGGCTCGGTTCGCCGTGTCGAACCGGACTTCCCACACGTTGTAGAGGAGCCAGGCGGTCACGATCTGGATGTCGACCTCCCCGCCCTCCTGTTCGATGAAGCGTTGGAGATGATAGTTGCCGTCACCCTCGGTCGTCATCGCCCAGAACTCACCGATCACCGCCACCTTTGGCTTGGGCTGAGTTCGATCAATCGCGATTTTATCGAACCCCTTGCGAGCCTTGCGCAGTGCGACAAGCACGCTCTTTTGCTGGTAGAGCGCTTCGTAACAGAGCGACTTGGCATTCTCGATGGCGCGATCGGTCGCTCCGGCTTCGAGCTCGTAGGGGCGAATTCGGTAGCCAAGCGCGTTGATAGCGTCGCCAGCCAGTAGCGCCTGGAGCAGCGAAATGAAAAAGCGTGGATTCATCTCCAGTCCGACATCATCTCCCGTCGCCTGTTTGAGGCCACCCTGCTGCTGGAAGAGCACCACGCGGAATCCGTCAAAGCCCGCATCGCGCAGCGCCTTGCGGTACTCGGTTACGTACATTCCGAAACGACAAGGGCCGCAGGCTCCTGCCGTCAGAAAAACGTAGTTTGCGATGATGTCCTCGGTCGATTGTCCCGCGACGCGCAGATCCTCAAGGTATTTAACCAGATTGCCGACCGTAAAATAGGTGGGGTTGCACTGCCCGCGATTGCCGAATTCCTTGCCAACTCGCAGGGCGTCCAGATTGGGGCATTCGAGTGCCTTGATGCGATAGCCGAGTCCGCGAAACGCGCCTTCTACAAGTCGGTCGTGGGCGAGTGTCAATCCGCCCAGTAGGATCGTGACGTTTGGGCGCTCCGAGCGCGAGAACTTGAGATCCTTCATGGTCTCAAGCCAGTTCTTTGGACTCGTGTCGAGTCCGAGGCGGCTTCGTTCGCCGGTCTCGAAGGCCTGCAGCTCCGCGCTGTCAGACGCGGATAGCGTACCCCCGATGAGGGGTAGTTTGCGATGGGTCGTTGCAGTGGTGATTTGCATGATCGGTACTCCAGTCGCGAGCTAGCTAGTGCGTTGATGTTGGTTGGAACGGCGTGCCGTCATTCGGCGGCAGCGAGACGAGGCGCTTGGGATTCATTCGTTAACTCAGGCAATGGTTTGCGCCTAAGCTGAACGAGCTTGGTTCGTTCGGCGCTGGCGGTGGCCTTGGGCGCTTGGTACTGCGCGAGTCTGGCGCGAAGCTCGGACAGGCGAAGTTCCACCTCGCCATGCTGGGGGCTGTTGTTTGAGCTGCTGCGCTTGAGGAGCTCCAGTTTTTTGGCTTCAATCGAGAGCTCCAGCTCAACGTGTCGCTTCGCACTGTCCTCCAGTCGTTCGCGCTGAAGACGCAGCGAGTGCGCGTAGGTCTTGACTCGGATCTTGATGGAGCCACCAGGCTTGTTGGCGTCGATGTCGTGCAATGCGGCGGTCGGGGTGCGCGCGGTTTGCAGCACCGAGTCGATCAGGCCGTAGGTGGGGGCGTCGTGGCCACATTTGAAGCTCGAGAGATCGAGTACGGCAACGTTCGGGTGATGAGCTGCAAAATTGGCGGCCCACACCTTCTGAGCGCTATTGGCAGAGTAGTTTTCCGGCCAAATATGGTTGAGCTCGAGTGGCGACTTGATCGTGCCGTTTGCCAAGTCCTTGGCGTAGAACCGGTCGAGATAGGCTCGCTGTTTGGGGAGTGAGCGGATGCTGAGAATCGGGTATCCGAGCGTTTGGAATTCCTCGGGGATACCGTGGTTCAGGCCCGGGTCGGCATGATAGGGGCGTCCGAGCACCAGCAGCGCGATGCCGTGCTCCTGCTCGACTGTCTCAAGAATGGCTTGGCCGCGTTCCTGGAGCTCGCGGTCAAACTCGGCCATGGCGAGCCAAGCCTGCCGACAGGCGTGATCGTTCTCGTCTTCGGTGATTCCAAGCCGCTCGGACCAGGTCTCGAACATTCGCCGAGCCAGTAGATTGGGCTCAGTGAACGTTAGCGCCGGGGTCAGGTACTCGAGTCCGCGCTCGGCGAAAAAGTCGACCTCCTTCGTGAACGCAGCCCGAATGACCTCTGGCGTGCCGGCCACGATCGGACAAGAGGCGTTGTCCATCGTGTCTTCCACGAATGACGCCACGTGCGTCAGGATTGGGAAAAATACGTAGCTAAGGGCGCGCTGCTTGAGCGGCTGGTGAGCCTCAAACAGCAGCTGGTGCACATGGGCCTGCACGACCTTGCTTGGGAAGCAGGGATCGATCGAGCCATAGCGTGCTCCCTTCTGAAACATCTCCTCGCTGGTTGGCTCGCTGAAAACGACATTCTGTTTTGGAATGCCCAGCGTTTCGAAGTAAGTCCGCAGAAATGGAGCGATCGTGTAGACGTTAAGCGCTCGCGGGATCCCGATGCGGATACTCTTTCGCTTTGCGAGTGCCTCGGCGGAGGAGCGCCGGAAGTTTCTCTGATAGCGCTCGCGCTTGGTTCGAAAAATGCCTGAGGTAACCCGGATGTCCTCGATGACGGTGTCGGCGTCCGGCAGTGGAGCAGGCTTGTAGAAATGGGCAAAGGCGCGCTTGGCTTCGTAGTCGAGCAGGTTTGGGAACTCTTTGGCCAGCTGCTTGCGAGTGGCTACCAGGGCCAGCATCGCGGCCTCGCTTTCGACGGTCCCCTTTTCGCACGAGAATCCGGCGATGTAGCGCGCGGTGGAGCCGTCTGGGCGATCGGCGTCGATGAAGGTTCGTCGGCACTCATTCGGACAGAAGTGACAGGTGGTCGACTCGTCATTGCGCGTGCGATAGTCGAGGTTCAGTGCTGCTTCGAGACCGACGAAGCGGGAGTGCCCCGAGCGTTCGAGTCGTCGCAGGGTTTCGAGGGCTGCCCCAATCGCGCCCGCCTCTCCCGTGTGCGGATGAACGAAAACTTCTGCCCCCTCGACGCGCTGCTTGATATAGTCGACCTGAGCTTTGACCGCTGCCAGGTTGTACTGAGTCCCACCTTGGAGCACGAAGCGCTTGCCGAACGCTGCCAAACGCGGCGCCTGCACGACGTATTGCCAAACGTTCTTCGGAAGTACTTGGGCGAGACCAGCCAGGAGTTCCTCCTTTTGAAAACCCTCCTTCTGGAAATTGACTCGGTCGGTATCAAGGAATACCGCGCAGCCGTAGCTGAAATTCGGGGCAAGCTCGGCCGCGAATGCGGTCTTGGCGTAGTCGGTGACGGGGATCCCAAATTGGTCCGCCATGGCCTGCAGCAGCATACCGTTGCCGGCGCTGCAGGAGTTGGAGAGCTTGAAGTTCTGGATGTCTCCATTCTTGAGAAACAGAACCTTGATGTCTTGGCCACCGATGTCGCACACCACATCGATCTCACCGAAAAAGTGAGTCGCGCTCTTCATGTGGGCGACGGTCTCGACCACATTGGCATCGGCTTGCAGGCATTCGTCCAGGACATCTGCTGCATAGCCAGTCACACCGAAGCCACGGCACTCGAGCGTCGCCCCCTGGGCCACCACCTGGTCACGGAGTTTTCCAAGCAGCTCCTTGGAGTCTTCGATCGGATTGCCACGCGACAGTTGATAGGCTTTGAGCAGGAGAGTGCCATCATCGTCCAGCAGCACTGCCTTGGACGAGGTGGAGCCGCCGTCCAGGCCGATCACTCCGCGCACGAGCTCTCCGGGCTGAAAGCGAGCGGGCTCAAAGCGTGGAACGCCGTAGAGTTCGCCGAACAGCGCCGCTTCGTCGCTTGAGCTTACCAGCGGTGGTCCCGCCTTCTCACCTAGCCGTGCGCGTCGTCCGTTCTGGACGAAGTCACGCAGCCCAGACAACCCTTGGAACTCAACTCGCAGGCCAGTATCGGCCATGCCAAAGTATGCCGCTCCAAGTGCGGCGTATAGATCGCTGCTCTTTGGTACGAAAACCAGCTCCTCGGGCGTCAGTCCAGCGGGCGGCTCATAGCCGCGTTCCTTCCACACCTCCGGAATGCGGTGGCGCCAGCAGTCTTGAAGGAACGGGAGGTACGTGTTGGGCCCGCCAAGCAGCAGGACGCGGGCGCGCAGCGTACTTCCGCGCGTTAGCACGCTGAGGTTCTGCATGACGATCGCATCAGCTAGCGAGTTGAGAACCTGGTCCTTCGGGATGCCGCTCTTGATGAGGTTGACGATATCGGTCTCAGCGAAGACACCGCATTTGGCCGCGACGTGGTGCAACTGCGAGGCATCGAAACGAAGCTGATTGGCGAACTCGGGCGCAGCGCCAACCTTGATGAGACACTTGTCGATTGTCGCGCCCGTGCCAGAAGCGCATTTGTCGTTCATCGAGGCGTTAGCGATGCGCGTTCCGGTGTTCGGATCAGTCCGAAAGATGATGATCTTGGCGTCCTGTCCACCAAGCTCGACAACGCTCTCGACGTCTGGATGCAGGTGCTCGACGGCCATGGTTACGGCGTTGACCTCTTGGACGAAGCGACCGCCGAGCGGGCCAGCCAGGGGGCTGGCGCCAGAGCCCGTCAGAAAGAGTTGGAACGAGGAATTCGGAATGCCGGGGAATCGACCGAGCAAATCCTCAAGCAGCTCGCAGACTTTCTCAGGTTGCTTGGTGTGGTGTCGTTGGTAGTCGCTCCAGAGCGTCTCGTTCGTGGTCGGATCGATCAGTACGGCTTTGACGGTCGTCGAACCAACATCGAGCCCGATGACGTACGTGTCAGTTGTGGAGTTGGCCATATTGTCCTGGTTCCCTGCTTCGACTGCTTCAAGAAGTGACGCTGACGTCAGTGTTGAGGAGTTGCGCGGGCGGGGCAAGGCCGGAGTTGCCCCGGGGGGACGGCCCACAGAGGCTCCGAGGACCCTGCGGGGATTGGCGGAGCCGCCCTGTCGCCAGTGCGCGATGCACCTGCGAGGGGGACCGCGCCGAGTGTCCGGGGGAGGCAGGCCACATTCTCTGTTGCGGCCACGCTGCCAACGAACTACCAACCTGACATGGCAGTTCGACGAACGTCGAAGAAGCGCACGGGGCTACCCAAGGGCGAGAGGCGTCAGCAGATCCTCGCGGCGGCGCGCGAAGTCTTTTCTAAGCGCGGCTATCACCAGGCCACGATTGACGACATCGTGGCAAGCGCGGGGGTGGCGCGCGGTACCTTCTATCTCTATTTCGAGGACAAGCGCGCGGTGTTTGCGGACTTGGTCGACCGGTTCGCGGCCAAGATCACCATGGCGATTGTCAGCATCGAGACCGAAGATGCGCGTAGCTCGGTGTCGGACCAGGTCCGCGCCAATATCCGCGCGATTCTTGGGGCGTGCCTGGCCGAGCGCCCCATGACCAAGATCCTGTTCACGGACGCGGTCGGGATCGATTCCGACTTCGATCGAAAGATCGCGACCTTCTACGACACCGTCGTGCAGTTGCTCACTGAGAGCCTGCGCGAGGGTCAGCGTTTGGGGATCGTGGCTGACGGTGAACCGAGAGTCCTGGCCTATCTAAGCATCGGCGCGCTGAAGGAATTGCTCTATCAAGCCGTGACACTCGGCTTGGCTGAGGAGAGCGCGGATGTTCTGACGCAGCAGATCTTCGACTTCCTGGCGGCGGGCTACCTCCGTACCCCTGTCGACCGGACCCGGGCTCGCACCACGCCGCGCAAACCCAAGAACGACAAGCCTGCTGCCCGTCGGCCTGCCTAGAGACCCGCTGTTGCCTAGTCCCCCCGGAGCGGCGTCAGCGGAGAACTTCACCCTACAGCCGAACGCGTTTATCAGCGATGCTCGGCTTAAACGCTGAAACGCTCGAGAAACGAGCGAGGTTCTAGTACTCGCTCCCCGTCAGCCCCAGACACGCCGTTTTTAGTGAGTCAGCGACAGCCAGCCATTCAACCCTCAGAAATCGCTTGGCCGGTGGCGTCCCCCGCTTGACCCCAGGGGGGGGCAACCCGACATGATAGCCCACTTGGTTTCCGCGCCTTGGTCCCGGGTCTCGTCGCTTGTCAAAGCCCGGTGTTCCTGCCGCAAGCTCAATATGGAAGATTCGCTCATCGCCCTGTGTGGCCAAAACCTGCCGTTCGTCGAAGACCTATTCGAGCTTTGGGAGCGCGAGCCCTCGAGTGTTCCGGAGGATTGGCGTCGTTGGTTTAACGCACTCCGGACTGAGGGCACGCTGCCCGAGGGGGCGAGAGTCGGACCCAGCTTCATCCCACCGCGATTGTTCACTGCCGGTGGCGTTAGCTCCTCCGCCTCGCCACCCCTGCGTGGAGTGTCTGAGGACGCGGTCAAGCAGGAGCGCTTGGCTCAATTGGTCCGTGCCTTCCGAGAGCGGGGTCACCTCATCGCGAGTCTGGACCCGCTTGGCCTGCCGCGACCGCCTCGCGCTGAGTTGGAGCCTGAGTTTCATGGTCTCACTCGTGAGGACCTGGAGCGCCCGTTCTCCGCGAAGACCATTCACGGCCCCGACGTTCTAACACTCAGTCAGATCATCGAACGCCTGCGCAATACTTACTGTCGCGCGATCGGCGTGCAGTATCGGCACATTGCCGACGCCGAGGTTCGTGATTGGCTCGAGCAGCGCATGGAGTCTAGCGAGAATCGCGCCCATATCAGCCGAGCTGAACAGGTCCGGATTCTGACGAAGCTCACCGATGCGGTGATGTTTGAGGAGTTCCTTCAAACCAAATACCTTGGGGCCAAGATATTCTCGCTTGAGGGTTCGGAGAGTCTCATTCCGCTGCTTTCTTGCGCGATTGACCGCGCGGGAGATGCCGGCGTTGACGATGTCGTCCTCGGGATGGCTCACCGCGGACGATTGAACGTTCTCGCCAACACCATGGGCAAGGCCCCTCGCGAGATCTTCCGTGAATTCGAGGATCGGGATCCGGAGCTGTTCCTCGGGAGCGGAGACGTCAAATACCACCTCGGCTACGCGTCGCACCATCACACGCCTGCCGGCGCGCGCGTTCGACTGTCGCTGTGTTTCAACCCGAGCCACCTGGAGTTCGTCAACCCGGTAGCCGTGGGGCGGACTCGAGCGCGCCAGGACAGGGCGCCAGCTACTCCGCGCTCACGCAAGATGACGATTCTGATTCATGGCGATGCGGCGGTTGCGGGCGAGGGCGTGATTCAGGAGACGCTCAACATCAGCCAGCTGCAGGCCTACGAGACTGGCGGAACCCTTCACGTCGTCATCAACAATCAAATCGGCTTTACGACTCCGCCCTGGCAGGGGCGTTCCACCACCTACGCCACTGATATTGCTCGGATGCTGGATATTCCGATCTTCCATGTCAACGGCGAGGATCCCGAGGCCGTTGCTCAGGTCGTTGACCTCGCGGTCGATTTTCGACAGCGATTTGGTCGGGATGTGTTCATCGACATGTACGGCTATCGCCGCTACGGTCACAATGAGGGGGACGAGCCGACTTTCACGCAGCCGCTGCTGTACGACGCGATCACCCGTCGTCGCGGGGTTCGCGCCGGCTACCTGGACCACTTGCTCCGTCTCGGTGGGGTTACGGTCGAGGAGGCCGATCAGATCGCCATCGAGCGCCGCAATGTGCTCGAGCGAGAACTCTACGAAGCACGTCGGACGGACTACGTCCGGGTGGTCCACGATCCTGAAGACGCGTGGAAGCTGTATCGCGGTGGACCCGAGTCCTCGGTTCCAGAGGTTGAGACGGCAGTGGACCTGCAGCGTCTGACCAAGCAGCTGGACCGTCTGACCCGTCTGCCCGAGACCTTTCGGCCCAACCGCAAGATCGAGCGACTGCTCGAGCAGCGTCGGGAAATGAGTAGCGGCGAGCGCCTGCTCGACTGGGGGGCGGGAGAAGCCCTGGCGCTTTCCACGCTCGTGACTGAGGGCATTCCCGTGCGAATGACGGGTCAGGATTGCGAGCGGGGGACGTTCAGTCACCGCCACTCGGTGCTGCATGACATCACTAACGGTGATCGCTACATGCCGCTGGCTCATCTTGAGCCTGACCAAGCAAGCATCGATATCCACAACAGCGCGCTCTGTGAGACTGCGGTGCTCGGATTCGAGTATGGCTACAGCCTCGAGCGTCCCGAAGGGCTCACCATCTGGGAGGCTCAGTTCGGAGACTTCGTCAACGTCGCGCAGGTCATCATTGACCAATTCATTGTGAGCGCCGAGGACAAGTGGAAGCAGCTCAGCGGGTTGACGCTACTTCTGCCACATGGCTACGAAGGAATGGGTCCTGAGCATTCCAGTGCGCGCATGGAGCGATGGTTGCTCCTGGCTGCGGAGGAGAACATCCAGGTGGCCCAACCAACCACGCCAGCGCAGCTGTTCCACCTGCTGCGACGCCAGGCTTTGCGTCCCTGGCGAAAGCCCCTGGTGATCCTCTCTCCGAAGAGCCTGCTCCGGCACCCCAAGGCCACCAGTGCGCTCAGCGAGTTTTCGTCGGGGCGCTTCCAGCGCATCTTGCCGGATCCTGTGATGGCGGACCTCGATTCATCCGCTGTTCGCCGCGTCATCCTATGCACGGGCAAGGCCTTCTACTCGCTCGAGCAGCGCCGCGAGGAGCTTGGCTGCAAGGACGTCGCACTCGTGCGACTCGAGCAGCTGTACCCGTTGCCCGATGAGCACTTGCGAGCAGCGCTGCAGCCTTACGCGTCCGGCGTGCCCGTCGTTTGGACCCAGGAAGAGCCGGAAAACATGGGGGCTTGGCGCCACCTGCGCGCTCGGTTTGGGGCGCACCTGTTCTCAAGGCATCCCCTCGGTTGCATTTCGCGCGCTGAGTCGGCCAGTCCAGCCACCGGGTCGGCGAGCAGTCACAAGCTCGAGCAGGAAGAACTGCTGGAGAAGGCCTTCGCGCCAGGTTGATCGCGTCCACCTATTGATCTGAAGCTGCTACGGAGTTGCACGACACCATGACAATCGAGCTCAGGGTTCCGACGGTCGGAGAATCAATCACCGAGGTACAAATCGGTGATTGGCTCAAGCGCGCCGGTGAGGATGTTCGACGCGATGAGCCCCTCGTCGTCATTGACACCGACAAGGTAACGGTCGAAATCGTGGCTCCGGCCGACGGTCGCTTGGTGACCATCGTGCTTGAGAAGGGTGCGTCAGCGCGCGTGGGCGACGTGGTCGGCATTTTTGAGGCGGGGGTGGGACTGGCGACGAATCAGGCGCCTCCGCTCGCCGCGTCCAGTCCTCCGCCCGCAGCTGTCCCCTCAACGCCGAAGGCTGTTGCCGAAGGCCCGGTTGCGGCTGCCGAAGGCCCGGTTGCGGCTGCCGAAGGCCCGAAGGTCGTGGCGTCGTCGGTATTGCCTCCCGAGCCCGTACCTTGGGCCGGTCCTGCTGCGCGGCGCGCGCTTGCTGAGCACGGTCTCTCTGCGGAAACCGTGGCTGCAAGTGGTCGCGGTGGACGCCTACTCAAGGAGGACGTGGAGCGATACCTGGCCGAGACCCCGTCGCCGGCGAGTCCCGCTCTAGTCACTCCGGCTGTGGCGCCAGTCCACCCGGATCGGCCTGAAGAGCTCGTAGCCATGAGCCCGTTTCGGCGGCGGGTCGCCGAGCGGCTACTTGCCGCTCAGCATCAGGCTGCGCTGCTAACGACGTTCAACGAGGTCGACATGTCTGCCGTGCAACAGTTACGGCATGATTTCAAAGAAGAGTTCGAGCGCAAGTGGAAGACGAAGCTCGGACTCATGTCGTTCTTCGTTAAAGCGACCGTCGAAGCGCTGAAAGCGACTCCAGCGATCAATGCTGAAATCCGTGGCAACGATATCGTCTACAAGAACTACTACGACATTGGTGTCGCCGTTGGCGGCGGGCGTGGCTTAGTCGTACCGGTGCTGCGTAACGTCGAGCGGATGGGGTTTTCTGACGTCGAGCGCACGATTTCCGATTTTGGAGTTCGCGCCAAGGCCAATCGCATTGCACTCGATGAGCTTCAGGGCGGGACCTTCTCGATTACCAACGGGGGCGTTTATGGCTCGATGCTCTCGACCCCAATCGTGAACCCTCCACAGAGCGGCATCCTCGGCCTTCACGCCATTACCGAGCGACCAGTGGCTAAGGATGGCGTCGTCGTGATTCGTCCGATGATGTACGTTGCCTTGACCTACGATCATCGAATCGTGGACGGACGTGAGGCGGTGACCTTCCTGAAGTCGGTCAAGTCGTACATCGAGAATCCAACCCGCATCTTGCTTGAGCTGTAGCGTCTGGGCCCTCCAGCCGTGTGGAGCGTCCGGCGCTGATGCGCGGAGTTCGCTTGGAGCGAGCAGCGGCGTCTCCGGCCCGCGTTCGAGGACCAGAGAAAGCCCTTTCGGCAACGGGTGTTGAGTGACGGGCTCGCGGGCGGCGGCGCCCTCACGAGCCAGGGGAGGTCGGCGATTACCGCTGATTGGCTGCTGCTGACGGCGGTCCAGGGCTTCCGTGAAGCTGGGTCAGTCGGCCGAATACGGGTTCACTGCGACGGTCGGCTCTTGACTGGGCGGAGGGGAGCCTTACCTTGCCGCCGCGCAACCCAACGACCCGTATCCGTCCGTCCCCCACTCGGGTGCCTCGTTCGGAGCCGGATCATTGCCGTTCTGGAGAGTTCACACATGAAGATCCGCCCGCTACACGATCGCCTAGTGGTTAAACGTCTCGCCGAGGAGACGACGACTAAGGGAGGCATCATCATCCCTGACAGCGCCAAAGAGAAGCCCATCACGGCCGAGGTCATCGCCGTTGGTCATGGTCGGATCCTGAAGGACGGCAAAGTGCGCGCGATGGACATCAAGGCCGGCGACAAGGTGCTGTTCGGCAAGTACGGCGGCACCGAGGTCAAGATTGACGGCGAAGAGCACCTGATTTTACGCGAGGACGACGTGCTCGCGGTGGTTGAAGGCTGAGCGCAGAAGTTAGAAGGAATTGCACAATGGCTGCCAAAGTAATCGTCTATGACGCTGTAGCGCAGAACAAGATCCTCAAGGGCGTGGACACCCTTGCTGATGCGGTGAAGGTCACGCTCGGTCCCAAGGGCCGGAATGTTGTGATCGAGAAGTCCTGGGGGTCACCCAAGGTGACCAAGGACGGAGTCTCGGTTGCCAAGGAGATCGAACTTGCTGACAGGTTCGAGAACATGGGCGCCCAGATGGTTCGCGAGGTCGCTTCCAAGACGGCTGACACCGCGGGCGACGGCACCACGACGGCGACCGTCCTGGCGCAGTCGATCTGCCGCGAGGGCATGAAGCTCGTCGCCGCCGGCCACAACCCGATGGATCTCAAGCGTGGCATCGACGCCGCGGTTGTCCTGGCGATCGACGCGCTCAAGGCCCAAACCAAGCCGGTCGATAGCTCCAATGAGATTAAGCAGGTCGGCACGATCAGCGCCAACGGCGACGTTACGATCGGCGAGATGCTTGCTCAAGCCATGGAGCGCGTCGGCAAAGAGGGCGTCATCACGGTCGAAGAGGCCAAGGGCCTCGACACCCAGCTCGACGTCGTCGAGGGCATGCAGTTCGATCGCGGTTACCTGAGCCCCTACTTCGTGACCGACGCTGAGGCCATGAAGTGCGTGCTTGAGGATCCGTATATTCTGATCTGCGAGAAGAAGATCAGCATCATGCGTGACCTCGTGCCCGTGCTCGAGGCGGTCGCTCGCGAGCAGCGGCCGATCGTGATCATCTCCGAGGACGTGGAGGGCGAGGCGCTTGCCGCTCTCGTCGTCAACCGCCTTCGTGGCACTCTCAAGTGTGCGGCCGTTAAGGCCCCAGGCTTTGGAGACCGTCGCAAGGAGATGCTCAAGGATATCGCCGTCCTGACCGGTGGCCAGGTCGTGAGCGAGGATCTCGGCATCAAGCTCGAGAACATCAAGGTGACCGATCTTGGTCGTGCCAAGCGCGTCGAAATCGACAAGGACAACACCACGATCGTCGATGGTGCTGGTGTAAAGACGGAGATCACGGCTCGTTGCGAGCTGATTCGCCGTCAGTCCACCGACACCAAGAGCGACTACGACCGCGAGAAGCTGCAGGAGCGACTGGCCAAGCTTGCCGGTGGCGTTGCGGTGATCAAGGTTGGCGCGCCGAGCGAAGTGGAGATGAAAGAGCGCAAGGATCGCGTCGAAGACGCGATGCACGCGACTCGCGCAGCTTCCGAAGAAGGCATCGTGCCCGGTGGCGGCGTGGCTCTTCTCCGTTGCCAGACCGCGGTGGACTCGCTCAAGCTAAACGACACCCAGATGGCCGGCGTTCGCCTGCTTCGTCGTGCGCTTGAGGAGCCCCTCCGCATGATCGCGACCAATGCGGGTGCCGATGGTTCCGTGGTGGTTCAGAAGGTTCGCGAGTCCGCTGGCGGCTTTGGCTACGATGCCGCGGCCGACAAGTACTGCGATCTGGTGGCTGCCGGCGTGATCGACCCCACCAAGGTGGTCCGTACGGCCCTTGAGAACGCGGCCAGTGTTGCTGGTCTGCTACTGACGACTCAGGCACTCATCGCCGAGAAGCCGAAGCCCGCTGGGAAATCCGCGGGCGGCGACGACATGGGCGGCATGGGCGGCATGGGCGGCATGGGCGGCATGGGCGGCATGGGCGGCATGGGCGGCATGGGCGGCATGGACTTCTAAGTCCCCGACCACCGCGCGCTTCGCTGGACGCCAGCTCTCTTCGGGAGCTGGCGTCTTCGCGTTGGGGCTCGCGCCTCGACACCGCGCGGCGCTCAGGGACGTTCGCGGGGGACTCCTCAGGCGTTTGCGCGAGGTCCCGCGGCCTCGGTCTAGCGGGTGACACCCCCGCCAATTCGACAATTTGGCCGGCAGACCGCCAGATCCGTCGGGTAATATGGGGGAACCACTTAACTGCGACTCCTCCAAGGACGCAGATCGAGCGAGGCCCACCCAACGCCCGTGCGAATCCCGCCCCTTACAGCTCCCCGTCTGGCGTTCATCCTCGCAGCGACCGCGGTGAGCTTCGTTGGCGAACCCCAGGCGCGGGCAGCCGATGCCGAGCTCGAGTCGCTGCTCAGCGAGGACGTCGTCACCACGGCGTCTAAAACACCAGAGACGTCAAGCAGCGCTCCTGCCATCACTTCGACCATCACGGCCGAGGATCTACGGATTCACGGCATCCTGACGCTGGCCGATGCGTTGACGTTTCTCGGGCACGGAATGCTCATGGCGAGCTCGGCGCGCTCGACGGACACGGGCGCGCGCGGATTGCTCTTGCCGCTCGACACGGGCTCCCATGTTTTACTGCTGGTCGACGGTCATGTCACCAATGCTGCCCTAACGGGCTGGTCCTACCCGGGCGCAGCTCTAGGCGTACCGATCGAGATGATCGACCACATTGAGGTTGTGCTGGGCCCGGGCGCCGTGCTCTACGGTGGCAACGCGATGTTTGGCGTGCTGAACGTCGTGACACGCAAGGGCAAGGATTTTCAGGGGGTTCGCGTGGGCGCAGATGCAGCCCCCGGGCGCGAGTGGCGTCTCACTGCGGGCGCCGGCAGACCGTTCGAACTCCTTGGACAGACGGGTGAGTTCATCGTGGGTGCCGAGCACGTCGAGTATCACTACCCGCTCGATGTTCGTCCCATCAACGTGGGGCGGGACGCGGTTACAGGGGGTCCCGTCGTCACTCGACCCGGAGGACCCGCGGACGGCATCTATGGGGGAACCTGGGACCACAACCAATCGACTGTCTCCAGCGGCTATCTGCGGGTAAGTCTTGGCGCGTGGGAGCTGAGACTTCGCGCGCTCACTCAACGGTCGAGCCACCCCCATGTGCTGTTCGATTTCGACAATCCCGACGCCTACGAAAGCCGCCGAGCGGGCTCGCTGGGTCTCAGCTACCACGCCAGCATTGGCTCGCTTGGTGGTTTGCGCCTGCGCGTCTATGGAGATGAGTCGCGGGAACGCCTGAATTACACCTCTATCAGCGCCAATTACTGCCGCGTCGGGATGAATGAGGGTTGCACGATTCGCTTTGACGGCGGCGCCGAGCGACTTGGTTCAGAGGTCCAAGCGGACTTTGACTGGCGGGGTGATGTGAGTCAGGTGTCGCTGGTTGGCGTCGACGCGCGAGTCGATCACTTGGCCTTCGTCTCCAACGCGCTCGACAAGGCGACGGGAGACAACCCTGGGAGCCTCGGGTATTACAATCGATGGCTCCCCACTCTGGGCGTGTACGCGCAGCACGTGAGCAATCTCACGAGCTGGATGACGGCCAATGCGGGAGTTCGCTTAGACCGGGATCCGCGATTTGACACCGCCGTCTCCCCGCGCGCTGCGCTCATGTTCGAGCCCTGGTCCGGTGGGACGCTGAAGCTGCTGTATTCCTCGGCGTTCCGCGCACCGACGGTCGGCGAAGAACATGGCGCCAGCGTATTTATTGTGTCGCCAAAATCACTCGAGCCCGAGCGGGTTCACTCGTTTGAGGCTGTGATTGATCAGCGCCTAGGCGTTCACCACGTGAGCCTGGGACTGTTCAGCACGACCTGGTCCGACATGGTGGTACTGGTCCCGCTCTCGACTGATGAAATCGCGCGGGCCAAGTCCGCTGGTGAGCTCTCACCGTTTATGCCGGCTGCCCTGCACTATGCCAATGCATCGCGCATTGAGTCTAAGGGAATGACCGTCGGCTACGACGCTACGAGTTGGGCCAAGCGGATTCGCTACGGTGTCAGCGCCACTGAGGCTGTCCAACGTCAGGATTCGAGCGGCCTGATGGATGACTCGGCCCCCCCAGCGACGAGTCCGCGCCTACACGGTAATGCTCATTTTTCCGTGGAATGCCTGCCCCGCTGGCTCACGGTCGGCCTCGCTGGAGCGGCCCAGGATCGCGTGGTCGTTGGCTATCTGACCCCCAGTATTCAGTATACCGGCATCTACGCGCCCGCAAGTGCGCGTGCACGACTCACCTTTACGGGCGAATTGCCCTGGCTCGCAGGGCTTCGCTACCGGGCTGGAGCTCAGCTCGCGACCACTGAGCTTGGCACCCTGTCAGTGGTCTCCACTACGCCCATTCAATCGGCGACGCCGGAGTATCGTCGTGGTCGCATTGAGCGCTATCGAGTCTTTTTCGGGGTTGAATATGCCGCTTGGAACTAGCCCAGTGACCGTACGTCGGATATCTCTCCTCGCATGGCTGAGCCTGTTGCTGCTGCCCGCGTGTCTCAACATCCAGGAGACCCCGCGCCGCACCGATGCGGGTTTTGCCACGGGCGGTGTCGCTGCTGGCGGCGCTGGCGGTAGCACCGCGGGTGGTCACGGCGGCGTCGGCGCGGGCGGCTATGCCGGCGCGCTAACCGTGTCGCCCTGCATGCAGGGATGTCTCGACGAGACCGGCGGGGATCCCACGAAATTCCTCAATATTCTCGGCTGCACCGCGCAGAAAAAGGCGCACGGCTGCGCCGACAAGTGCACCAAACTGGGTCAGGTACCCGCGAAGGTGACGTGCAGCATTCCAGCAGGCGCCATGGATGATGATCCGGCTTGTGGCGCCTGCCTCAAGAACGCTTGTTGCTCCACCATCGTGGCGTGCGTGACCGAGCCGTTGTGCATCAGTCACGCCAGTTGTTCTTTGACGCGCTGTCCTTTCTGACCATGACTCCCAGCCTGATCCAGCCGCTCGCATCGTCGCCTCCCTCCCGCCGCTACCTTCCGATCGGGTTGAAGCTGGCGGCGTTTGTCATTGTGATGTTTGCGCTCGTGGGTGCTTACGGGGCACGGCACCTGTCTGAACAAGATCGAGGGCGGCTCTATTCGTCCAAGGGCGCTGCGGCCGAAATGCTCTCGGAGCTGCTGGTCGCGACGATTTCGCCGGCTGTGGATTTTGGCGACGCGGAAGCGCTAACGAGTGAACTCGGTCACCTGCGCGCCAATCGCGACGTGCTCTACGCCGGCGTGTGGAAAAACGATGATTCCAGCGCGCCCTTTGGGGAATTCGGCACTCGTCCCAAATCCGTTTTGGTGACCAAGCCCGCCCTGCTCGATCGCGTCACGATGACGACCGAGTGGGTCCGCGTCGAGCGAGTCGTCCGACAACCCAATGGGACTCCGATCGGCGTCGCGGCGATCTTTTTCTCACTGGCGCCCGAAAACGCGCGCTACCTGGAGACCCGTCGAGCAACCCTCGTCTATGCGGCTGTCGTCGCGACTGGGCTCGCCGCGCTGATCATCTTACTCATGCAGTCGCTGGTGGTCGGTCCGTTGCGCCGTCTCGGTCGAGCCGTGCGTCAGCTTGAACAGGGCGACGCTGCGCGGGTTGTGGTGACCTCGGCTGATGAAGTGGGGCAGCTGGGGCGCGCCTTCAACACGATGACGGCTGCCATCCTGGACCGTGAGCGGCGCCTCGCTGTCGCCACTGCGCAGCGGCAAGAGCTGCTCGACCACATGCGTCAGGCGATCCTAGTCTTCGATAGTTCAGGCATCGTTGAGGAAATTGCGTCAAAACCCGCCGAATTGCTGTTTCCGAACACCAAACCCGGCTACACGCAGTTGGCGGAATTGCTTTACGACGGTGTGCAGGAGACCATCGAAGCGCGCGCGTTTGCGGAATGGTCGGAGGTCGTGTTCGAGTCGTCACGCGAGGACTGGGACGCAATTGCTGAGCTCGCGCCGCGCACGGTGGTTGTAGGGCGAGGCGAGGCCTCCGAGCGCCACTTGGCACTGGATTTTATCCCGATCGGAGCCCACGACCGCATCGAGCGGGTCATGCTCCTAGCCACTGATGAGACGGAGAAGGTTCGCCTCGAGCGAGCCGTCAAGCAGCAAGGTGCGGCGCACGCTCGGCAGATGCGCGCAATGCGACGCTTGCTGGCGGGTGGAGGGCAGCTTCTGGTCGGCCTGCTCGATCGCGCTAGGGAGAGACTGGAGGTCTGCCGTCAGATCCTCGAAGGCCCGGTGTTCGAGCGAATCGAGGTCGAGTCCGTCTTTCAGCAGGTGCACACCATCAAGGGCGAGGCACGAGCCTTCGACCTGGGTGATCTCGAGACCGAGGTGACCGCCTTTGAGGACCAGTTGGCCATCGTGCGTTCGCGCATCGCGTCAAGTGGTGGGTTGACCCGTGACGAGTGCGACAAGCTCACCACTCACTTGACCGCGTCGGCAGCCGCCGTTGAGCGTGCCGCCATCATGCTCGTGGAGGCCTCGCCGATCGGGGCTGCCGTCCTGGAGCAGGTGACGGTCCGTCGCAGCGATCTGACAGAGGTCCTTGAGCTCAGTACCAATCGCACTGATGCGCTTGGGGAGGCCGCTCGCCGACTGAGTGCCAGACCGTTCGGTGAGATGCTGCTGTATCTCGTGGACACCGCCCCAACCTGGGCGGCCAAGCTGGGCAAGCAGGCCGTTGTGTCTGTTGAAGGCAAGGAGGTGCCGATTCCAGAAGCCCTCGCCCGTGCCCTGCCAGGAGCCCTGACCCACCTGGTACGGAACGCCGTTGCGCATGGCATCGAGCCGAGCGAGGAGCGACGGGCCAAGGCGAAACCGCCTCACGGAAACATCGTGATGGCGGCTGAGCTCGGCCCTCAGGGGCTCACGATTTCCGTCTCGGACGATGGTCAGGGACTGGACCAAGAGGCCATTGGCCTGGCTGCCCGCGCGATTGGTCTCCCCTCAGGGATAGCGCCCGAGGAAGCGGTTTTTTCGAGTGGTCTCACGACGGCACGTGACACGTCAGAGCTTGCTGGGCGCGGGGTCGGCCTGGCCGCGGTTCGGGAAGAGCTGCGGGCGGCAGGCTTTGGAATTTCGCTGCAGCCGGGCAGCCCTACCGGGCTCCGGGCTGTGATATGTAGTAATCAATCGCCAGTTGAGCGAGTGCAGCGACGATGACTCAAGGACAGATTCTGATAATTGACGACAGCGAGGCCGTGCTGTCTCGCGTCAAGCTGCGCCTCGAGGACACTGGCTACACCGTCATCACTTCCAGTCAGACGGTGGGAGCGGCGCGCCATCTCAGGTCCACGGACCTAGTGATCATCGATTACCACATGCCTGGCATGAACGGTCAGGCGGTCCTTGAGTCCCTGCGCTCGGCGGCGACCCAGCTCGGGCACCCGACGCGCTTTTATCTCTACACGTCGGATCCAGCGGTCGCCAACCAAGGCCTGCGTCTTGGCTTTGACGGCGGCCTGCATGGTAAGGGCGACGACGATCAGCTGGTCAGTCAGGTCGATGCAATCTTTCGACTGATTCGGCTGCGCTCACTCTCGAAGCGGCGCCCCTAACGGGAGGCGCCCCGTTCCCCGGTTGCGTTCGCTTTCGCGGCGGCGTCCGTAACGCCCGGTGTCCGGGTTGCGTTCGCTGCGGGCTGTCACACCGTGCTTGATTTATAGCGTCAGCGCGCGATGATCCCGGCATGACGGACGAAATGTCGCGACCGCGGTTGGCTGAGCGAGTGCTGTTCGAGGGGCACCCCGCCCTGCTGCCAAGTTTCGGGGCTTGGGCGCTCGTGATCGTCACCTTCGGACTGGCCTTACTCTATTTCAAGCTGCGCCAAGTCGGGGTCCACTACCGAATCACGACAGAGCGGCTGGTGATCGAGCGGGGCGTGCTCAGCAAGCGGCTGGAACAGGTGGATCTGCACCGGGTCACCGATTTCGTCGTCGAGCGACCGTTCCTGCAGCGCATCGCCGGGACGGGCAACATCGTTGTCCAGGCGATGGACAAGACGACCCCGGAGCTGCACCTGGTGGCGCTCCCAACCGACGTTCTCAAGCTCTACGAAGAGCTGCGCGTGGCTGCCGAAGCGCAGCGCCACAACCGGGGCGTCCGTATCGTTGACTACGAATGAGTCCCGCCCGGGCGCCCAAGCCTCTTAGAGCATGAGCGCTGGCCGGCGGCCGCGTCAAGCGGCGCCCCAATGGCCCAAAATAGCAAAAGGCCACACCCCGGAGGGCGTGGCCTTTCGTCAACTAGAGCGCTCGATTACTTGCTGATGTGAACGGCAAGGTCGATGATCTTGTTCGAGTATCCCCACTCATTGTCGTACCAGGCAACGACCTTGACGAAGTGCGGGGTGAGCTGGATGCCAGCCTTGGCGTCGAAGATCGACGTGCGGGGATCGGTGAGGAAGTCGGTCGAAACGACCTCGTCCTCGGTGTATCCGAGAATTCCCTTGAGCGCGCCTTCGCTGGCAGCCTTCATCGCGGCCTTGATGGCGGCAAAGTCGGTGGCCTTCTCGAGCCGGCAGGTCAGGTCGACCACCGAGACGTTCGGCGTGGGAACGCGGAACGCCATGCCCGTGAGCTTGCCCTTGAGGGCCGGAATCACGACGCCCACGGCCTTGGCAGCACCCGTCGAGGACGGAATGATGTTCTGGCCAGCGCCGCGACCGCCGCGCCAATCCTTGGCGGACGGGCTGTCGACGGTCTTCTGCGTGGCGGTGACGGCGTGAACTGTCGTCATCAGACCCTCGAGCAGGCCGAAGTTGTCGTTGAGAACCTTCGCGACGGGCGCGAGGCAGTTCGTGGTGCAGGACGCGTTGGAGACGATGTCCTGGCCAGCGTAGGTCTCGTGATTGACGCCCATGACGAACATGGGGGTCGCGTCCTTGGACGGGGCGCTGAGAACAACC
Organism: Polyangiales bacterium; assembly: GCA_038207155.1. Classification (GTDB taxonomy): domain Bacteria; phylum Myxococcota_A; class Polyangia; order Polyangiales; family Polyangiaceae; genus FEN-1139. Next base: position 7,458 of record JBBRAB010000004.1, on the reverse strand, counting down.
TTCTTCGCACCAGCCTTGATGTGGGCGCGGGCGGTCTCGTCCGAAAGGAAGAGGCCGGTGGACTCGACGACGACGTCGGCGCCGACTTCGTTCCACTTCAGGTTGGCCGGGTCGCGCTCTGCCGAGACGCGGATGGCCTTGCCATTGACGACAAGCTTGCCGTCGACGACCTCAACCGTGCCAGCGAAGCGGCCGTGGGTGGAGTCGTACTTGAGCATGTACGCCATGTAGTTGACGTCGATGAGATCATTGATCCCGACGATCTCAACATCACTGCGTGACGCAGCCACGCGGAATGCGAGGCGACCAATGCGACCGAACCCGTTGATACCGATCTTCAATGCCATGAGACGCGTTCCTCTCTCAGAAGGGATGGCGCTCGCAACAGCCGCGGCGCCGGCGTCGAACAGCTGACCTTGTCTCCGCGCTGGGAGGGTGGTCGAGCTTCGACGAACCGAGGGCTAAATAGATGCACCGAGCATGGAGTGCAAGCGCTCGTGAGCTGCGGCCAGCGGGCCGCCGAAAAACTCTGTAACTATTCGGAATGACAGAACAATTTCTAGAGCTCTTCGCGCAATTCTTGCCGACTTGCGCTCGGCCCTGGGCCCTTGCCCGTTGACGGGGCGTGCCATGCGTTCGACACATTGCGCTGACAGCCGAAGAGCTGCGCGGCTTGGCCCTCCTCAGTGACTGCGGAATTTGGTTTTGTAGCCCGTGGTGACGCCGCAAGCCGCCCGTGACACTACTCTGTCGAGGCAAGGTTGCTGGCCTGTCGCGGGGCTGACACGCGACTCGTCTTTACTCCGGGAGCATGGCGCTTCTCGGCGGCTATCTAGTTCTGGCAACCCTAGCGACGCTCTCCTGTCTCGCAGCGGCGGGAGCTCAGCTCTGTGTCTGGTGGGTGTCGCGCCGCAACTCGACTCAGAGCCGCACGGCGTTGGAACCGCTCGTCAGTATCCTCAAGCCACTCAAGGGCGTGGATGCTTCGCTCGCTGAGAATCTCGAGAGCTTCTGTCGTCAGGATTACCCCGACCTTGAGCTGATCGTCGGTGCGGCCGATCCCGAGGATCCGGCTCTCGACGTCGCTCGCGCTGTTCGGCGCAAATTCCCACGAGCGCGACTGCGAATTGTGTCTGGTGAGCGAGCCGGTGGCGCCAATCCCAAGGTTCGGAACCTGGCAAACCTGTGCGACTACGCGCAAGGGCAGATCGTCGTAGTTTCGGACTCGAACGTTCGTGTGCCCAGCGGCTACGTCAGTGAGATCGTCGCGATACTCGGGGAGCCGAAGCTCGGTTTGGTGACGCATCTGATCGCCGGCGCCGACGCGCGGGGTCTGGGCGGACTCTGTGAATCCGCGCGGCTCCTCGGGTTTGTTGCTGGCGGTGTGGCGCTGGCGGAGGTGGTCGGAAGTCACCCTTGCGTGGTTGGAAAGTCGATGGCGTTTCGCCGCTCTGCGCTGCGAGACATCGGAGGCTTTGAAGCCTTCGCAATGGTGCTCGCCGAAGACTATCTGATGGGTAAGGCCGTAGCGGACGCCGGCTACGGCGTTCGCACCGCACGGCTTACGATTGACACTCCCTGTCCGAGCTGGACGGTGCGGGAGTTCGTGGCGCGCCACGTTCGCTGGTGCATGTTGCGTCGAAGTCTGTCGGTGACCGCGTTCGCCTTCGAAATTCTGCTACTCCCGCTGCCCTGGGCCGCGAGCGCGCTGCTCTGGGGAAACTTTCAGGGCCGCAGTCGCGTGAGCCTCGCGTTCGTCGGTGCCTCCCTCGGTGTCTGGCTCGCCGCCTATGGCTTCAACGCCTTCCGTCGACATGGTGCGTCGCGCGCGCTCGTCACGCTGATGGCCATGCCGATTGAGCAGACCCTGGGTCTGCTGATCTGGGCACAGGGTTGGTTCATCTCTCAAGTCAGCTGGCGTGGGCGCGACTATCGCGTGACGGCGGGGACGCGTCTCGTGGCTATGCAACCTTCAAACGTGGCTGTGGCGTTGCGTCAGGCAGCGTGATCGAAAGTCTGTGGAATGAATCAGAGAATTCTGCGTGCTCAAGGCGACGTGCTCGGTCGGGTTCAGCTGGTGTCTCTCGACATGGGTTACGGCCATTTGCGAGCAGCCTGGCCGCTGTCCAAGGCGCTTGGAACGCCAGTCCTAGCCGCTGACGAGCTACCGCTCGCGACGGCCATGGAGACCGCCACCTGGGCCGCACTTCGGAAGGGTCACGTTTGGCTGTCCAATCCGCCCGGACTTGAGCGCTTCGTTCGACAGGCGAATGCCCTGATGGATGCGGTTACCGTGATTCCGCCACTTTACTCGCAAAAGGATCAGAGCAAACCGGATCTGGCGGCGCGGCTTTTGGCTGCGGCCATTGAGCGAGGATTTGGTTCGACCCTAGTCGACTATTTTAGGCAGCGCGGCGACGCGCTGCTGACGACGTTCTACGCACCCGCGATCATCGCTGACGCTGCCGGACTCGAGCACATCTACGTGGTGGTCACCGACGCTGATGTCGCGCGGATCTGGGTGCCTGCTGTGCCAGAACAGAGCCGAATTCACTACTTTGCGGCGAGCAACCGGGTCGTGCGGCGTCTGCGGGCCTACGGCGTCGCGCCCGAGCGGATCACGCATACCGGATTCCCGCTGTCAGGTTGCCGCCACGACCAGGACCTCACAGAGCTGCGGCGCGTGGTAGCCCGGAGAATCGCTCGGCTCGATCCAATGGGCACATTTCGTTCGCTGTATTCCGGGCTGTTAGAGCAGGTGCTCGGAACCGTTCCGAGCGACGACGGGCAACCCATCAAGCTGCTGTTCGCCGTAGGCGGAGCCGGGGGGCAGGTGGAACTCGGTGAGTCCGTGCTCAGGCGGCTCGTGCCTTCCATCCGCGCGGGTCGCCTGGAGATCCAGCTCGTGGCAGGGACGCGTAGTGCGGTCGCGGAACGATTCGAACAAGTGATTTGTGGCTTGGGTCTCACTGGGTCTGACCAGCAGCGAGTACGGATCCTGTACGCCCCGAACATCACTGAGTATTTTGAGCGCTTCGACGAGGCCGTGACTGAGAGCGATCTGCTCTGGACCAAGCCGAGCGAACTCAGCTTCTACGCCGGTCTCGGGATCCCAATCGTGATTGCTCCGCCCGTGGGCTCGCACGAACGCTACAATCGTCGCTGGCTACGCGAAATGGGTGCGGGCCTCAAGCAGCGAAATCTCGACCAGCTTCCGGGCTGGTTCGATGATTGGTTAAGTGATGGCGCGCTGGCCGCAGCGGCGTGGAATGCCTTTACGCGCGCGCCCCGGGAAGGGACGTCACGCATCGTCGCCGAGCTGCGTGAGCGGCTCGCTCCCGTAGCAGCGCGCGAGGCCGCGGTTCGCGTCGCGTCCGGGGAGTGAGCGACGGCTGCCTCCGCCATCCTCACGATGGCCGCTGGCATCAGGGGTGCGTCGGGGCGCGCTCGCGCGCGTAGCGTTCTCGAAGGCGCTGGGCGCGCTGCTTCGGCGCTGGGTGGGTTGCTAGCAGGGTAGGGATGTTCCAGTCCTCAAGCTGGTCAAAGAAATGGGCGAGTCCCTCAGGACTATGGCCCGAGCGGCGCAGCAGCTTGTACGCAAAATCGTCCGCTTCCTCCTCCATCTCTCGACTAAAGTTCAAGGTGTCGAGCTGAGAGGCGCCAGCCACGATCGCGCTCGTGAGTGAGTCGACGTCTCCGAGTATGAAGACCAGTGCGAGTCCGAAGATCCCGTTGCGGACGGTACTCCGAAGCCCATGGCGTCGCACTGCGTGTCCGAGCTCGTGAGCGACGACTCCGCGCAGTTCATCGTCGAGCTTGACCTTGTCGAGCAGCCCGGTAAAAACGAAGGTTTCCCCGCCCGGCAGGGCGAACGCATTGACCTGCGGATCCGTCAGAACGGTGACGCGCGCCGCACCAAGCCAACGCTGCTCCTCACTAGTGAGCTGCGCTAGTAGCTCCGAGTAAACGCGCTGTGCCTGCTGCTGTTGGGCGGGCGAGGGCGCTGCTGTGAGTTGATGCTGAGCACGGACGCTCTGTGCTGAGAGCTGCCCGATTCTACGATCCACGTCTGGAGGTAAACTGTGGACGAGAGGGGTTGCCAGGAGCAGGGCCAGCCCCCGGAGGCCGAAATAGCAGCCCACCAGGAACAACGCGACAGCGCCGAATTCAAGGCCGCTACGCTGCCAACTATGGGCAAATCCGCGAGTGCCGGTCGTTGGTTCGGCGGGTGCTTGGTTTCTCACTTGGTGTGGCCTCAGTCCCACTGTATAAGTCAGTCTGGTTTCTTTGTCTCCAAGTTCGGGCCAAGGGGAGCCCATCGAAAGGACCCGAGATGCAGCATCTCATCAAACATCAACCCTCCTTCGCACTCTTGCAGGTCCAGCTTGGCCCCAGCGAGACGCTCATGGCAGAAGCCGGCAGCATGGTTGCCCGCTCGCATGCCATCGCGATGGAGGTCAAGCTCAATGCCGGCCGAAATGCTGGTTTTTTCGGCAAATTGAAGGCCGTTTTTATCGCTCTGATCCGCAAGCTGATCGGCGGCGAGACCTTTCTCGTTAACCACTTCTCAGGACCGTCTGGCGGCCAGGTGTGGGTAGCGCCCGCTCTGAGCGGTGACATCCTGCACCTGCCGCTGGCGGGTCAGCGCATGCTGCTGAGTGCCGGTTCCTATCTAGCGAGCGCGGGCGAAGTGGACATGAAGATGCGCTGGGGCGGCCTGCGCGCTCTGCTTGCCAAAGAGGGCGCGTTCTTCATTGAGGTTTCCGGCAGTGGCTCGCTCTTCGCGACCAGCTACGGGGCTATTCAGCAGGTCAACGTCAATGGGACCTATATCGTCGACAACGGTCATCTCGTCGGCTTCGACTCCTCTCTCGATTTCAACATCCGCTCAGCGGGCGGTGGACTCATGGGGCTCTTTGCTTCCGGCGAAGGCCTGGTCTGTGAGTTCAAAGGGCAGGGGCGCGTGTTTATTCAAACCCGAAATGCCTCGGCGCTCGTCGACTGGCTGAGCCCCATGCTTCCCGGCTGAGAGGAGACAACTTCATGCAAATCAATCTACTTTACCAACCCTCTCAGGCGCTCGCTCAGTGTTGGTTGCAACCTGGGGAATCAGTGCTTGCGGAATCGGGGGCCATGGTTGGCATGACCCCGAATGTGCAGATGCAGACTCAGTCCGGGGGCATGCTCAAGGGGCTCAAGCGCATGTTTGGCGGCGAGTCCTTCTTCCGCAACACCTTCCTGGCTGAGGGTGGCGGCGGCGAGGTTCTGTTCGCTCCGGCGCTCTGCGGCGACATGGCGGTGCTCGACTGCGGTGCGCGTCAATGGAACATCCAGAACAGCGCGTACGTGGCTTCGACCATGGGGGTGGACGTCCACACCAAGGCGGGGGGGATGCGCGGATTTTTCTCCGGCGCCGGGCTCTTCATGCTCGAGTCCGCCGGACAGGGGCAGATCGTGATCGGTGCCTATGGGGCGCTCGAAGCGATTCAAGTTAACGGGGACCTCGTGATCGACACGGGTCACATCGCGGCTTGGGAGTCGACCCTAACCTATTCAGTTGGCAAGAGCGGTTCCGGCTGGATTGCCTCCTGGCTGTCTGGCGAGGGCCTGGTCTGTCATTTCCAGGGACAGGGGATCGTCTACCTCCAGTCTCGCAATACGGCTGAATACGGCGGCGCGATCGGGCCAATGCTCCCGCCGCGAAAGAACTGAGGGGAGCCGAGCATGAAGCAAGAAATCGTCAACAATCCGGACTTTGCGGCGCTTCGCGTCGTCTTTGACGCGCCCGGTGAACAGGTGATTGCCGAGTCGGGTGCGATGCTCGCACGCGATACCGCGATCGAAATGAAGACGTCTCTCCAGTCGGGCATCGGGGCCGCCATGAAGCGCAAGCTGCTCGGCGGAGAAAGCCTGTTTCAGAACACGTTCACGGCGACCGCCCCTGGGCAGTCGCTCTGGCTCGCTCCCGCCGCTGAGGGCTCGATTCAGTGCATCGAGCTGCAGCCCGGGATGGAACTGTTCCTGCAGTCGGGGGCCTACCTGGCGTCAACGCCAGGCGTGGAGCTCGACACCAAGTGGCAGGGGGCCAAGGGCTTTTTCGCCAAGGGGCTCTTTCTGCTCAAGGCCAAGGGCGCGGGCCTACTGTGGTTCTCGTCCTACGGAGCGATGCATGCGGTGGACATCGGCGCGAGCTATGCCGGTTACATCGTGGACAACACGCACATGGTCGCGTTCACGCAGGGCCTGAGCTACGACGTACAGAAGGTTGGTGGCCTCAAGAGCCTGTTTTTCTCAGGTGAAGGGCTGGTCTGCAACTTCCGGGGGCAAGGGCGCCTCTGGATGCAGACGCGTAACCCGAGCTCGCTTGTGAGCTTCTTGCACCCGTTCCGACGCGTGCAGTCCAAGTCCTAGTCGCTGCGGAATTCGGCTGCCTGCCTCGCCTGAGGTTGGCAGCGCGTAGGGACGCCGCACCAATAGAAAAGAGCCGTCACACCTGAGTGCGACGGCTCTTTCTTTGTGAGCTAGCTTGGTGTTAGTTCACGATGGCATAGAAATCGTTGGTCTTGAGACCAACTCCGCCCTGCCAGATCTCGAAGCCAGCAAAGACATCGTGGAGGTAGTAGTTGGACTTGATCGTCCCGCTGCGACCCGTGGAGTCTTGGATGAACTTGTTGAGATCGAAGGTCAGGCTGTCAATGTTCTGCGTTGCCACATAGCTGATGCACTGGCCGTCGTCCCAGATGTTCCAAGTGCCCGAAACGCCCGGGATCGTCACGTTGGAAAACTTGACGGTGCCGCGTGGCTGCTTCCCACTCGGATCATAGAGCCAGACCATTAGGAAGGCGGTCGGAGTCGAGATGTTGCTCGCGGCGCTGTCAGTAAACCAGACGTCGTAGGCTGCGTTGTAGACGCCCGAAATGCCGCCAGTCGCGGCGTTCGTGGACCAGCTTGTCTGTAGGCTGGCGATGCTGCTCACCAGCTTGGGGAGGTTATCGCCCTGCGGATCGCGGTTGTTATTGTTGCCGATGAAGGCTGACGGGTACGAGCAGGGAGCTCCGCTGCCCGAGTTATTGCAGGTCTGCTGCGTCACCGTGAAGCTGGTCCCGGTGTACGAGAGCGTTTGCGAACCCGAGCCACCCCACAGGTTGCTCTGGACGTAGTAATTACGACCGCCATTGACGACTGCCTTGGCTTCCGTGGCCGAGAGCGTGCCGCTGCCACCCTGAGCGCCGCTACCGGTGCTGCCACCGGTTGACGTGGTGCCACCGGTCGAGGTGGTGCCACCCGTTCCGCCGCCACCGCCGCCAGCGAAGCCGACGCCAGCGACGCAGACGTTGTAGTTGACAGCCGTGAGATCCCCAGGGACCAGGAAGAGCACTGCAGCCAGTGCCTCGTTGGCGTACTTGGTGCCCGAGTTATCCCAGCACTTGGTGTTGAAGATGCCCCAAGCCGCCGTAC
>JBBRAB010000003.1:0-267148 GCA_038207155.1 Polyangiales bacterium | reverse complement strand
ATCGGTCCGCTCACGGTCCCGCCGCCCTTGGCGCGCCCGACCGAGCAGACTGTATCGAACTGACCTTGTGCCGTCGCTCACGATGCGAGTATCGCGTCACTGAGCGACGCTGACAAGGACGGGGCTTGTGCACCGGATACCAGAGTCCCTCCATCGACGTGACGATGCTCAGACAACTTCCCTGAGACTGGGGGTATCGGCCACGGTTGGGCGGGCGCACAGGTCATGTTCTGGAATCCCGAAGCGTCAAGCAAGCTGGTGTGCGACGCCCCGCTCGGTGCGATGAATTAGGTCGTCGGTGGCATCGGACCAAAGGTTGACTCGGACTACTCCCCGGAGGAGCCCGACGGTTGGTGGGAGTCCAAGGCCAGCCATGTGCTTCCAAGCAGCCTCTACCTGACGCAGCTTGCGGAGCGTAAAGGCACGGCGGCGGCACAGGCTGTTACGGTGGCTCCACAGCGCTCCGGAAGCATTTACACCGCACTCAAACGCTGGGCTGCTAGTGGGGCGTTGGCGAGCTATCTCTGAGTCTTGTCCGCGTGAACACAAGGGCGGGGCATGGTTCGAATGCCCCGCGCCCGCTTGCTCAAACACTACTGCCGCTCTTTCGCCTCCTTTGGCGAATAGAGCAGCAACCCCGCCAGCAAACAGCCCGCTTCTTCCTTGGCGGCTTCGCTGAGCCCCCGCGCAAACCATATGCGCCCTGGGAATAGTACCTCCACCGCGGCCACCAGCTTTCCCGGGGAGTCCGCAGTGGGGGCATCGCGATCCAGGCGATATCCCGCCGGTTTGACGTCGCGATAACCACTGTCTAGCTCGCGCAATCCCAGAACCACCCAGCTCTCGCCGCCTGAGCTCGTCACCTGCCCGATGTACTCATCCATGCCTTTGCGTCCGAGTGCCAGGGACGCGTAGCGCTCCCCGGACTTGCAGGTGCACCCGAGCCGATTGGACGTCTCCGAGAACGTGACTCCAAAGGCCATTCCCACATCTTGTCGCTCCGCAATCGAGGCACAAACGCCCTCCCAACGCCCGCCCGGGGCCACCCAAACGTAGCTGTAGCCTCCCTCCGTTTTTGCGGATTGATAGGGGCCAATGCCCAACGAGCGCGACGAATCCCAGTTGCGGTCGACTGATTCCACCCGCGAGCTGGCCAGGTTGAAACCCTCGTTGGCGAGCGCGCCACTGAACCGGCTGCGCTCAGTCACCTGGACCGCATCAGCTCCGGCTGCCACGTCGGGCGGCACCGCCATCCGCATCGTCGTACACCCGACCGTCAGTCCCCACAGGCCCAATGCCGCCGCTGCTTTCGCAATTCTCATTGTGTTTGTCGTACGCACCTTCTGCGCCAAAGCTTCCCTCACGAGCAGCCGCAACGCTGCGCGAGGCTACCACCGCAGCAAACCGCCCCGCAAATGGGCTGGCAGACTCGCACCGAAGGGTCACGCAGAATGAGATTAGCGTTGCGCTTGCGACGTGGGTTGTAAACGCTACTGCTCGATGGCAAACTTGCTTGAGACAAGCGGCGAGAGCCATCGAGTGCCCGACGTTTTCGACATATACCAAGCCCTCTGGCGTACCGCCCAAGACCTGGGTGCGACCGTGCTCTACAACTGTCTACTAGACGACGGTGCCGGACAGTTCGATCCCAATCCGAGCGAGACCGGGCAGCCATTCCCGAGGATTTGGATCGGTCGCTGTGAGCTGCGGCGTGCGGCGCAGGCATCCCTTCGCGCTGAGCAGATAGACTCGATCCTCTCTGAGTAGAAGCGGGCGTGGAGCATCGGGCGCGAGCTACTTGAGGGTGTAGGCTTCGGGACTTTGGCTACTGCGCGCAGCGGGAACGGCAAGGTTTGCATATCCAGCGACACCGTCTCGAACGCGACGAGCTCTGGCCCGAGGACCTCCAGGTCGGCTCCGGCTAACTTCCCACATCGGCGCCCATGACGAAGTCTGTTCGTGCTCAAGCTGTCGACGAGTTCCGGGGTGCGCTTCGACCCTGGTTGAAGGAGCGTGGCTTCAGGGTCGAAGGGCGTACCTTCGACCGCAATGACGGACGAGGATCTAGTTCAGGTGGTAAGCCTTCAGATGGGTGCAGCGGACCCGCCGGGCACGACCTAGGTCCCGGGGCTTCGCGAGAACCTTCACGGGTTCTTCACCGTCAACCTCAGCGTCTACGTCCCCGAGCAACTCACGGCGGCAGTGGATCAATATCCTGCCGCCGCCTCCGTCTTTTCCAAGGCCTGAGTGGAGCTCTGCCAATGCCGAGATTGGATCAGTTTGAAGCTGCCGCTGAAGCCGGAGACCCAACTCGACATATCGACGGATGGAGAGCGCCTCATCATCACGCCTCTTCGTCAGGAGGGAACCCGAAAGAACAGCCTCGCTCAAGCGCACGCTCGTGCATTGGCAAATCACGGACGTGCTTTTCTCAAGTTGTCCAAGTGAAATCCGAGCCGCTTGAGCCGTTCTTCCTCTCAGTTGAGGATGTCTTGGAATTGCATGCCGACCAACTGCGGCTGTTCCGTGGCTCTGACGGTATTCGTGATCAAGGGGCGCTCGAATCAGCTGTGGCGACTCCGACGGCGACATTCGACGGCGTCCACTTGCATGCTGATCTTTTCGCGATGGCCTGCGCCTTCCACGTCGCCGAGAATCAGCCGTTTCTGGATGACAACAAGCGCACAGGCCTGAATGCCGCGTTGGTATTTCTGGACGTGAATGACTGGCTGGTTCTGGAGCCCGATCAGCGGCTTTACGCTGCAATGATGGCCTTGTCTTCACGAACCCTCGACAAGAATGGACTCGCAAATCTCTTGCGTGAACTCTCCCAGCCTATTCCGAGGGCGGAATCCGAATAGGGCAAAACCGTGAGTTTCCCGACTTGCGCGTGCAGTCCAACTCGCAGTTGGGTTCGACAAGGGCTGTTGCGATGACCGTTTCCATCGACCTCAGCTAGAGCGATGATGCGAGCCCAGGGGCTCGCTCATTGCCAACTAAAGCCGGGCGAGCCCTCGGCGGTCTGCCTGAGCCAAGCGCTGGGCACCTGAAGCGTCAGACGAGTCTAGCTCCAAGATGCTTGACGTTCTGGGGAAAGTGCCCGCTCATGGGAGCGTGAAAATCCTTTTCGCGTTCCTTCTCGTCCTTCACGGGCTCATTCATCTGCTCGGCATTGCAAAGGCGATGAGGCTTGCAAAGCTTCCGCAGCTGACACAGGAGATCGGCAAACCGCTGGGCGCGCTTTGGCTATTGGCTGCCCTGCTGCTCATTGCGACAGCCGTAACGCTTTTCACGTGGCCTCGCTCGTGGTGGACCGTAGGGGCAGTGGCAATCGTCGTCTCCCAGCTGGTGATCATCACGTCTTGGGCCGACGCTCGCTACGGAACGGTCGCGAATATCTTGGTACTCGTGGGTGTCATACTCGGATTTCTCTCGCAAGCTCCCTGGAGTTTTCGTGCCGAGTACGAGCGCAACATTGCGCAGCGACCTGATCAGGTGAACCCGGCAGCGCCGCTTACCGATGTCGACCTCGCGCCGCTCCCCGCAGTTGTCCAGAAGTACATTCGTCTCAGCGGCGCCGTCGGACAGCCGCGGGTGCGTAACTTTCGTGCGCGCTTTCACGGCCAGATCCGTAGCGGGCCCGAGGCGCGCTGGATGTCGTTCACAGGCGAGCAGCAGAATTTCTACGGGCCACCGTCGCGTCTGTTTCTAATGGACGCCTCGATGCTCGGTGTGCCGTTCCAAGCTTTTCATCGCTTCGTCGGGCCGTCCGCGACCATGCGAGTTAGGATTGCCTCGCTCGTGATGATGGTCGACGCGAAGGGTCCAGTGATGGACGAAGCCGAAACCGTGACCTTGTTCAACGATCTCTGCATCTTCGCACCTGGCGCGCTTATCGACCAAAGGATCCAGTGGCAGGAGCTCGCTCCGCGAACCGTACGCGCCTCGTTTACGAATCTCAGCCATACCATTCACGCGGTACTTTCGTTCAACGACGAGGGAGAGCTAATAGATTTCGTCGCGGACGGGCGAGCAGCCGCATCAGCAGACGGCAAGTCCTTCACCAAGATGCCTTGGTCAACTCCGTTGAGCCACTATCGACAGTTCGGCTCGTTCCGACTGATGTCCCAGGGCGAGGGTGTCTGGCATGCGCCGGCAGGAAACTACTCGTACTTGCGCTTCAACCTCGATACCATCGAGTTCAACGTCAAAGCACACAACAGCCCGCTCTGATGCCGCCTAACACCGGTACACTTGCGACTGAAACCGCAGCCGAACAGAGAGGAGAATTCGCGTGACCGAACAGAAGCCCTCATTCGACGCAGCTAAGTACAAGAACTCGCAGCGAGAGCAATGGAACAGGGACGGCGCAGCATGGCGACGCTGGAATCCCACTTTAGATCGTTGGTACGGCGAAGTGACCCGCCAGATGCTCGATCTGGCCCAGATCCAGCCGGATCAGCGAATTCTGGACATCGCTGCCGGCGCAGGTGAACCGGCCGTCAGTGCCGCTGAACGAGTTGGCCCTGGCGGTTACGTGCTGGCGACCGACATCTCGGAAGGCATCGTTGAGCTAGCGCTCCAGGTCGCCCGTGAGCGTGGACTCAAACAGGTTGAGACGCGCGCCATGGACGGCGAGAAATTGGAGCTCCCTGACGCGTCCTTTGATGCGGTGCTTTGTCGACTCGGTCTGATGTACATGCCGCATCCCGTGACTGCGCTGCACGAGTGGCGCCGTGCTCTGAAGCCGGGTGGTCGGGTCGCCGTCGTTGTCTTTTCCACGCCGGATCAAAACAGTTGGGGTGCTGTGCCCGCTTCAATCATCCGCCGGCGCGCGCAGCTCCCGCCTCCCGTTCCTGGGCAGCCCGGCCCGTTCAGCCTTGGCGCTGCCGGGGTGCTCGAAGGCTGCTTGCGTCAAGCCGGATTTTCCGAGCTTGAAGTTCGCGCCGTGTCGGTGCCCTTGAGGATGGACAGCGCTGCCGACTACGTGCGGGTGGCCCGAGAAGCATTTGGCGCGTTCAATGCCATGATGGCTCACCTGACCCCTCAGGAGCGCGAGTCCGTGTGGAACGAAGTGGAGGGCTCAATGCGGAGTTTTGAATCGTCAGGTGGGTTTGAGGTGCCGGGTGAATGCCTTGTCGGCGTGGCCGCGAAGTGACCGGATGCGACTGCTAGCCATGAGTTGCAGCAGACCCGTTCCGGCGGGGCTTCGCTCGCCTGCGCGGTTCAGCTGAACTGACACGTTAGACGGGCGGATCCATGGAGCAAAGGCGATGCCGAAGCAGATTTACGACCCAACGCTAAGCGATCTCCAGCACTGCCCGGTTTGGACCCACCTCGCGGAGGGTGAGGACGGCGCCCTTGACGAACTCAGCGTTGCTCCCGCAACCGAGACCTTCAACTTCGAAACGATGTACGTCGCACTCACGACCTTTGAACTGTGACACCTATCCCGCTGACCGTGCCACAGCTGAACGGGATAGTGTTCGGCTGGCGGAATGAAGACGGTGAAGGCGATACTATTGGCTCTCGCGTGGACGCTTGTTGGGCTTGTCGCGCTCATGCTCGTGGCCTACATCGCGGGTGCCCTTGGCCTCGTCGACGACTATAAGTGGGGTCGACTTATCGGCAAGTTTCTGCTTTTCCCGAGCCTGCTGGGCATGGTTGTCAGTGGCGTCTACTTTGCCCGGGGGAGGCGCCGAGCTGCCTTTTGGATCACCGGCTTGCTCCTTGCGGCAGTCTTGCTGCTCGATACGCTAGTGTTAATCGTCGCGTTGAAGCGTTGAGACGGCGCTGCATGGCTGGTCGCTGAATTAGGCGGGCGCCTTTTCGTCCCGGAACTCCGCGCGGCGGATTCGCCTTGGGCCCGACCGTAGACCACTTCGTGTCTGCGCCGCTCAGCCCCGCAGCGCTGTTGGGTTGGTGCGGCGTGGAACCGCTCGCGGATCCGGCCAGGACTGCACCGTGACAGTCAACTCTCTTGCCGCCTATAACGCCAAGCCAGCGACTAGAAACCCGGAAGTGTTTGCTATCGTATTCGTCGGTTCGAACACCCAGTTGTAGCGAACGTCCACGCCGCAGTAGCCGGGGGCAATCGGGAGCAGGACGGCAAGGCTTGGGGCTGCGGGCAAGTGGTGATGTAGATCCGCGCATTATTCAGGAGAGCTGAGGTACTCCTGCAATCCAACTCCGACGTATGAGCGCACCGCAACAGTCGCGGCCGCTCTGACCCGAAACTGCTAGCCGGCGTCGAACGTCACTGTCGCCATGTAGGACTTCGGCGGAACTAGCGGACCACTATTCAGTTGGCCGTGGGTCGTTCCGGTGGTCCCGAGGTAGCGCACTGCTTGCGTCCCCACCTAGACCTTGTCCAGCATCGGGACGCCCGCAGCAACTCCTCCCGCGAGCCCGAACGGCGATCGGGGAATCCGGAAACTGGAGAAACTTGGCGCCGTTGCCCGCCAAGACCCCCAACTCAAAGACGATGGGTGCTGGCTTTTGGGACGTCTCCGTTGACACGTCAGCAATGGCGACGGTGGCGACTTCGCCGGCGAATGCGTTGCTCGCAAAAGCGCCTGAGATGAAGACAGTCAGCGACAGGCGGGCTGAACGCATACGAGCAGCGGGCATCCGCGCAGCTCGCACTTGAATGGGGCTCACGTTCACGGATAGTCCTGCAGCTTCTCGTCCACGGCGATGCAGGAGTTCATCAGGCCCTTCGGTGTGTCGCGCGTGCGAACGGTGCATCCGCCGGGCGACTCAGTGACAGCAAACTCACCTGTCTCCGTCGAAGCAATGGCGAGACTTGCGCCGTGCTAAAACACAGGCGCGTCCGGCGCTCCGCAAGGTGAACCGTCAGATGGGAGTCGAAACGTGGGGACGTAGGTCCCCTCCATGGAATAGGTCCCCACGACGTCCGCTCCATTCTGACTTCCCGTCGAGTTTGTCCCGTCTGAAGACGACGAACAGGCTGCGACCACGAGGCAGCAAACCAAGGCCACTCGAGAAGGCGCTACCGGAATGACGTCCCCTCGTCGACTGTAGACGCCTCCGCCGACTCCGGACGCCAGCGTGCGGGCAGCAGCCAGTGCAACTGCGCCCGACTGCGACAGAGCAACAATTCTAGACCAATTCATCGTTTGCCCTCCGCTGCTTCCATGTTGCCGCCCTCCGCCGCGGGCCCAAGGGGACCGGCTACGCCACGGTAGGCTGCCCGTCGGACTGGACGACGTCAACACGAGATGGCTCCTGTGCGGGACTATGACGCGCAGTTCACGATTCGGTGACTATGTGAGTCGTCGGGATCCGTAAGCATTCCCACTCGTCTGGTCACCTGCGGCACCGAGGCGCATGACGCGGTGGGTCTCAACCGGACGAGCGGAGTTGCGCGACGCGCTTGGCCATCGCGCATGGACGCATGTTAGAGTCTGCTGGCGCGACAAAGCTCCTCGTCGCTCGTCCGGAGTGAGTGGTCCCATGAGGTTCAACAGGTTCATTTGGAATCTCTATCGCGCCACCTAGCGAGGCCAAACGGCTCTTGCGCGGTTTGCGTCGTTGACCAGCGAGTTTGTCGATCCTGACGTGCGAACCCTGGAGCTACTTTTCAGCGAGGAAGAGGCCGCGCGTTTTGCGGAAGAATCCCTGACGATTGACATTGCTGAGCTGGTACGCGCGACAGTTTGCGAAGAGCGCTTTGATACGTTGCGAGAAGCTGAGCAGTTCTTTCTTGAGCTGCACGCTCGCGGGATTCCGTGTCAGGCCAGCAATCGAGACGGTCAGCGTGAAACGCTCGATGAATTTGAGCAGGACGAGGAGAGCTGGTACGACAACACTGGTCCGATCTCACTCGGGATGTATCAAGCCCATTCAGACTATTTCTTGCCGTACGAATTTCATCGTCGCTTGCACCAGCTAGAAGCCGTGCATCGCGAGTTTGGCATCCCTCTCCCGGCAATTCCTGGCAAACAGCAGAAGGAACAGCGAGCTCGATTCTATCTCAATGTCAACGCCGCCTGGCAGGAATTTCGAGCACTACACGGCCTTTCTCCCAGCGAGATGCGCGCATTCCTCTACGACTTCGCGAGCGAGCTCGTGCCTGCGACGAGTACCGCAGATCTGCCGGCACCAGCGAAGGTCTGGATGGTCACCGGCGGCTCGTGGGACATTGAGGTCGCCGACACGGCCGAGCCGACTGCGGTCTTTGGCTGGGGTGCGAATGCTGCCGTCAGGCGGGGCGACATTCTGGTGGTGTACCTTGTTCGACCGCTGGGCGCGATTCACTCGATTTGGCGTGCCTGCTCGGACGGGTTCATCGATCCGGTATCGCACTATCACAGCATCGCCTGGATCGGCGCGGCGCTCAGGGTTGCCAACGTGTCTCTGAATGAACTGCGAGCCCATCCCGTGTTTGGGTCGAAGTCAGCCGTGCGCGCTAATTTTCAGGGCTTGCATGGCAAGGTTCCGCTCAGCTTCGAGGAGTACGAAGCGCTGCTGGCTGCCATGGCGGCAAAGGGTCAGGATCTGTCCGCATTGCCACGCCTGGCCGCTGCCGTTGGACTTCCAGCGGTAGATCTCCTTTCGGAGCGAGACGTCGAGGTTCAGCTCGTTGAGCCCCTGCTTGAGCGCCTCGGTTATGCCTCAGGGGACTGGGTGCGCCAGATGCCGGTCAGGATGGGTCGTGGAGAGCGGAACTACCCTGATTACGCCATTGGGGCTGTCGCTCTTCGCGGTGAAGAGAGTGCGCGAATGGTCGTGAGACCGAATTCCAGTTGAGCTCGCAGCGCGACTTCGTGGAGGCTTTCTTCCAGGCAAAGCCCTACGCGCTGCGTCTTCAGTGCAAGGTGATGTGTCTTGCGCCCCGCCAGGGCATCTGGGTTTTTTCAGCTTCGAACGGCAATTTCTCGCTCGACCAACGGGTGTCGAAAACGTAGGGTGAACTGTCCCACCCCGATCCGTTCCACGAGGTTCTCACGTTGATTGGCCGCAAAGAGCTGCTCGGAGAGGCACTCCCACACGCGTAGCATTTCGCTACACCCGCTCGCGAACTACGCACGGTCCACTGAGGCGTCGGCTCGCGCTCCATCCGCCGTCACGTCCGTCGCTCGCTCAACCCCGACGGCGCTCAGTGATCGGGTTCGCTCAGGTCCATCACGGGCTCACCCGCTTCAGCGCCTGGGTGAAACAGCAGCAGCATCGGGATGATCGCTGCGCCCGAGACGAGAGTGCCAACGATGAACGCGAGAGTGACGAGTCCAGACTCCATGGTTGTTCGATTCATGGGGCGAAGTACGCCGCGTGACAAGTGAGAACTCGCGTGGGGGCTCTGGCCCTGCACTCGAAGGCCACGCGCTGTCCGTGAGCCTTGGTTCCACGCCGCGCCAACTCAAAGGCTCACTTGCGGCAGCACTGCGCCGCGCCAACCCAAAGGCTCACTTGAGAGAGCACCCGCAGTAACAACCGCTGCGCTGCTCGCCCCCACGCCACTTGCCCTCACAGGCACCACGCCCTCGCACCATCAATCCTCACAGACAACACCACGCCATGCGCCTAGCTCTGGCGTCGGACACCGTAGATAGGCCGCTTGGCAGCCCGTGAACGCCTTGCGCCCGGTCCCCTGGGGGGCGCTGGCATGTCCGCTGGCGTCGCGCGTGAGCGCCAAGCCAGGCACCCGGCGACGGGCTTTGGGCGACCACGGCTGCGGCAGATCAAGCTTGGGGCATGGAACCCCAGGTGGCCGACCCGTCCGCCGCAAGAAAGCCGTGGGGAAAAACCGATGGTTTTGGGGCACTTCAACTGATTATGTCAAATTAATGCTGCGGTTCGTTTGGCCGACCGTAGCGGGCTGAGCTATTACGCTAATGGTTGCAACACCGGGAATCCCATAGAGGAAAGCTTGGTAGGCCGCTCGCCTCTTTCCAGCCCCACCAGAACTCCGCCAGCCGATGAGGCCCTTCGCATGAACCTACTCGCACCAGACAGGTCACAGCCACGCACGGTGGCCGCTCTGTTGCGAGTTCTGCTCGTTGACGATGATCTAGCGGTCCTGCGCAGCGTGCGTCGCATGCTGGTCGCGCGGCGACCCCACTGGGAGGTCATCACGGCACCTTCAGGCACCGAGGGCGTGAGGCTCCTGCGCGAGGGTGATTTCGACGCAATCGTCTCGGATTTCGAGATGCCCGATCTCGACGGGATCGAGGTCCTCGAGCGCGCGCGGCTGTTTGCTCCTCGCGCCATTCGCATGATTCTGTCCGGGCGCCCTCATGACAGTGGCCCTCGCCCGCCGGTGGACATCGTTCAGGCCTGGCTCACCAAGTCCAGCGTCGAAGAGCTGGTCACGATCATCGAATCGCTGCTCAGCAGCAGCGGTCCACGCGTCCGAGTCGGCTCTGAGCCCGGTCAGCTCTGAGCGCTGCGTGGTTGCCGCGAGGCGCTGACGTAGTATTGCCACCGCATGGCTGGTAACAGCTTCGGTCAGTCCTTCCGCATCACCACCGCCGGCGAGTCGCACGGTCCCGGCAATGTCGTGATCATCGATGGTTGTCCTCCAGGGCTGCCGCTCAGCGAGGAGGATCTGCTCGTCGATCTTGCCCGTCGCCGGCCTGGCCAAAGCGCGCTTGTCACGCAGCGCCAAGAGTCCGACTCGCCAGAGATCCTGAGCGGCGTGTTCGATGGCAGAACCACGGGCACCTCGCTCGCAATCTTGGTGCGCAACGCCGATCAACGCAGTCGCGACTACGCGGACATCAAGGACACTTATCGTCCGGGTCATGCGGACTTCACCTACGACCGCAAATACGGCTTTCGCGATTTCCGTGGTGGGGGCCGCGCCAGTGCGCGTGAGACCGTCGCGCGCGTCGCCGCGGGTGCTGTCGCCAAAAAGCTGATCGCTCAGGCTTTTGGTGGTCGCGTCGTGGCGTACGTCAAGCAGGTCGGCTCGATTGTCGCAAAGATTGACGACCCGACCCTGGTCACCCTCGAGCAGGTGGAGACGCTGCCTGACGGTTCACCCAATACGGTGCGCTGCCCCGAGCCGCAGGCTGCCCACGCGATGGTCGATTTGATCGATCAGGTGCGCCGCGAGCTCGACTCGATTGGCGGCATCACCGAGATCGTCGCCACCGGCGTCCCCGCTGGGCTCGGCGAGCCCGTGTTCGACAAACTCAAGGCCGATCTCGGCAAAGCCCTGTTCAGCATCCCCGCCGTGATGGCCGTCGAATATGGCATCGGGATGCAGGCAGCGAGCCTGCGCGGGAGTGAGAATAACGACTTTTTCACGGCTGATGACGACGGCAACATCTCGACGCTCACCAACCGACATGGCGGCATGCTCGGTGGCATCAGCTCGGGCTTGCCGATCATCCTGCGTGCGGCACTCAAGCCCACCAGCAGCCTCCCGCGGCCGCAACCCACGGTGACCAGTAGCGGTGAACCAGCTTCGGTGCGCACACTCGGACGACACGATCCCTGCCTTTTGCCACGCGCGGTGCCGATCGCCGAGGCCATGGTGGCCCTCGTCCTGGCCGATCATTACCTGCGCTGGACAGCGCAGTGCGGCAAAGCGGCGCTCTGAGCGCTCAGAACGTCACCCAAACGAAGGGGACGAGCGCGCGGCGCTGTGACGGGTACAGCGGACGCCCCTCGCGTCCGTCAAAGAGCTCGCGGTAGCGAGCGTGACGCGCCTTGGCCCAGCCTGCGAGGATGGCTGCGCCCGCGCCGCAGAACAGGCCGGCAGCCAGACTGCGCGTCATCACGGCAAACCCAAGCCAGCTCAGGATTTCGTAGCTGTAGTTGGCGCAGGAAACCCAGTCAAAGAGGCCCCCCGACGGCAGGCCTCGCTCCTGGGATTGCGGCGCGCGCAGCGCGCGGAGCTTCTGATGGGCCCACGCGTTGCCGAGCTCGCCCAAGAGAAACAGGCCGAGCCCCAGCAGAGCGAGCGCGTCGAGCCCGCGCCCCGCGTGACTGCTGAGCGACCAAGCGATCCAGCTGCCAAACCCCCAGTAATAGGCGTACTCGACCAACGCATCTCCAAGCGGGTTGCGTCGCTCCGAGTAGCGATGCACCCAGAGACACTCAGCGCTGCGACGTGCGAAGTGGAGCAGCCAAGCAGCGGCTGCGACGAGCAAGCCTGCGCCCAGTCCGCCGGGCCCGCTCACCGAGCCAAGGCGCATGAGCAGCACGAAGCCGAACACGAGCACGGCACCGACATAGCTGATGAGGTCACTCGCGCGACGCGAGAGTGTGGGGCCTGGCGCGCTGGTCATGGGCAAGACCGTACCAAATCGGGGGCAGGAGTGACTGCGGGCCCGCGAGAGCCCGATTTCATGGGAAAAACTGGCCCGTCATGACATATGTCAATGGGCCAGCGGCTGCCGGTTCGGCCTCCAAGCGGTCCGCGCGGCCTGAAGATCCTCGCGCTCTGGTCGCTTAGCTCCCTACGAACTCGATGTTAGTGGACAGTGTCGCAAGGCCGCTGAGCGAGACCCGGCTCCTTGCCGCCTATGAGGCGTCAGGCGTGCTGCTCTGCGTGCTCGATGCGGAGCTGCGCGTCGAGCACCTGAACGCCGCAGCGCTAGCCGCGTTCAGGTTGGAGGCTGGCTCTCCTTTGGGTTTTGAATTCGTGGAAACGCTGGTCGCGGTCGAAGACCGCTCCAGAGTGAGCGAGCTCCTGCGGCAGGTGGTCGCGCAGACGCAGGCGCAGACGGCGGTCTTCTCACTCCATTGCGCGACTCCAACCACGCCAGAGCGACTGCTGAGCGCCAGCTTCTCCGCAATCCGCTCGAAAGCAGGCGTGGTCGCAGGAACAGCCGTCAACGCTCAGCTCCTAAATCGCCTTGCGATGCCGGTTGTCGCTGCACTCGCAACCGGCGAGACAGTCGAGTTAGAGCAGTCAGCGCCACTCCACAGCATCGCGCGGCTCGAGGAGCGAATCGCCTGTGAGGTGACCGAGCGCGTGGCTGTGCAGGAGGCGCTGCGACGGAGTGAGGTCCAGTACGGCGAGCTGTTCCGTGAATCCCGCGACGCGCTGATGATCCTGAAAGCACCCGACTGGCACTTCGCTGCCAGCAATCCCGCCGCCTGGCAGCTGTTCGGGGTCGCCAATGCCGCCGAGCTGGCTTTGCTTAGCCCGAGTGACGTATCGCCAGAGCGGCAGCCGGACGGCGCCCAGTCTGGCGACAAGGCGGGTCGGATGATTGAGACGGCTCTCGAGGTCGGGTACTGCAGCTTCGAGTGGCACCACCAGAGCGTCAATGGTCGCCGGGTGCTGTGCTCAATCCTTCTGAATCGGGTTCAATTCGACGGCCAGCTTGCCATACAAGCCACCGTTCGCGATATTACTGAAGAGCGCCACGCGCAAGAGCTGCTGCTAGCTAGCGCGCAGGACTTCCGCTCCCTGTTTGAGTCGATGGATGACATCCTGGTCATTGCGACGCTCGACGGAATCATTCATCACGTCAATAACGCTGCGGTGCGCAAGCTCGGCTACGAGTTCGAGCAGCTGCAGCAGTTGGGGTTTTCGAGGCTTCAGCCAGCGCAGCTCCGGATGGAGGGTGCCGAGGTTTTTGCCGCAGTGTTGAGAGATGACAGAGCGTCTTCGCGGCTGCCGCTGCAACGCAAGGACGGGACTGTTCTGCCCGCCGAGACGCGACTGTGGCGCGGCCAGTGGAATGGGACCGACTGCGTTTTTAGTATCAGCAAGGATCTCTCCGCCGAGCAAGAGGCGCAGCAGCGGTTCGAGCAACTGTTTCGCAATAACCCGGCGCGCATGGCCTACTCGGAGCTGCCGTCGCGGAGGCTCGTGGATGTCAATGACGCCTTCCTCAAGGGGCTCGGCTTTTCGCGCGAGGAAGTCATTGGGAGCACAGCGGACGAGCTGGGCTGTTTCCCCGATCAGGAACAAAAGCTCCGCCTCGCAGAGGAACTCGCCGCCACCGGGCGCGTCGCGGACCTGGAACTCACGGTGCGTCGTAAGGATGGTGGTCTTCTTCACGGCCTGTTTTCCGGCGAGCTGATCACCGTCAACGGTCGCCAGTATTTTCTCGCGATCATGATCGATATCACCGATCGCAAGCGCGCGGAGGAGGAGCTGCTCGAGATCAATCGCTGTCTCGAGTTGGAAACCGCTCGGGCCAATGCGATGGCTGCGCAGGCGGAGAGCGCGAGTGTCGCCAAAAGCGAATTTCTCGCTAACATGAGCCATGAGATCCGCACGCCTATGAACGGCGTGATCGGCATGACCGGGCTGCTGCTCGACTCAGGGCTCGAGCCGGAGCAGCGTCAATATGCCGAGACGGTTCGCAGCAGTGCGGAGTCACTGCTCGGATTGATCAACAACATCCTGGATTTCTCAAAAATTGAGGCCAAACGGCTGACTCTGGAGCGCTTCGAGTTTAAGCTGACCCAGCTCGTTGAGGAGCTCGTCTCGACGCACGCCGCTATTGCCGTCGGGAAGGGACTGGAACTCCTTGTCTCTGTTGATCCCCAAATCCCAAACAGGCTGTGGGGGGATGCGGGCAGGCTGCGGCAGACGCTCGGTAATCTGTTAGGCAACGCCCTGAAATTTACGCAGGCTGGCGAGATCGTCGTTCGGGTGACGCTGGCTTCCGGTCCTAAAAGCGCGCAGAACCCTGGAACGGTCACGCTGCGCTTTTGGGTGCGCGATACCGGGATCGGAATGCCCCAGCACAGGCTCCGCTTCTCATTCGAGAAGTTCACTCAGGTGGATGCCTCGACCACCCGTCGCTTTGGAGGAACGGGGCTGGGTTTGGCAATTTCCAAGCAGCTCGTCGAGCTGATGGGCGGTCAGATCGGCGTCCAGAGTGTCGAGGGCCAGGGCTCGGAGTTCTGGTTCACTGTTCCGCTGGAGGTCAAGCAGTACGACGCGCCCGTGGCTCCAGTCGAAACCACAAAGCTCTCAGGGGTTCGTGTTCTGTTGGTCGTTGGCAACCCGACGAGTCGCGAGTTGTTGCGTTGTCAAATGTCCGCCTGGGGTCTACGTGTCACCACGGTCGAAGACGGACCGACGGCCTTGGCCGTGCTCTTTGACGGCCAGAACACCAGGGATCCGTTTGTTATCGCTGTGATCGATCTCGTCCTTTCGGGCACGGACGGGGTGACGCTCGGACGGACAATTCAGCGCGAACCACGCCTGTCCGGCACGCGCGGAGTGCTGCTGGTACCGGTTGGATTCAAGCAGGCCGCCCCGAGCGGCTTCAAAGCCCACCTCACCAAACCGGTGCGCCAGGCCGAGCTGCGCCAGGCCTTGTCAACAGCGCTTGCATCGCGCAGCGACGCGGGCGCTGAAGCAGCGCCCCTAACGGTGGGTCGCGCCATGCGCGAGGCCACACCCCCGTTCGCCGGCTCAAAATTCCGGGTCTTGGTCGCCGAAGACAACATCACCAACCAGAAGGTAGCGCAGGGTCTGTTGAAGAAGCTCGGCATCAACGCTGACGTTGTTGCCAACGGGATTGAGGCGGTTGAGGCGGTCTCCGCGCTTCCGTACGACCTGGTCTTCATGGACGTGCAGATGCCCGAGCTCGACGGCCTCGGTGCCACGCGCGCGATTCGCGCGCTCGAGCGTGCGGGCGCGACTCCCGAGCTTGTTATCATTGCGATGACTGCCCATGCCCTGCCGGCCGATCGGGAGCGGTGTCTGGCGACTGGGATGGACGACTACGTCTCCAAGCCAGTGTCATCGGCAGGCCTGACCTCGCTGCTCACCAAGTGGCTGGTGAGTTCCGGACGCGTTCCAAGTGCGCTCAGCCATCGACCCACCCCGAGCTCTGCCGCGGCGGCCCGCAACTCGTGGCCAGGATTCAAACTCACTGCGCCGCTCAAGCGAGCGGACACTTCTGTGTCGCGTTCGAGCTCTAAGCCGAGCGAACAGCGCGGCGCTCTCGAGCCGGACGGCGCCGTTTGCGCGCTGATATTCGATGAAGCCGCCATGCTAGCACGCGTGATGGACGATGCGGATTTGGCGCGCACTATCGCGTATGGCTTTCTCCAGGATATTCCGAAGCAGCTGGCCGCGCTGAGCCGGCACCTGGAGCTGCGCGATGCGGAGCGAGTCACCCAGCAAGCGCACTCGATCCAAGGCGCGGCCGCAGTGGTCGGCGCTGGAGCTCTGGTAGCGAGCGCGGCTGACATTGAGCGGCTGGGCGCGTCCGGCAATTGGACTGACCTCGACCGTCGTGTTGCGCAGCTCGAACAGCGTTTCGAGACCCTGCGATTGACCATGCTGAAGTCAAAACTACTCACGTTAGTGGGAGATACCTGAACATGAAGACCCTGATTGTCGAAGACGACCTGACCAGCCGCACCCTACTTCAAGCACTCCTTCGCGAGCTGGGTCCCTCCAGCTTTGCGGTCAACGGGCGCGAGGCTGTGACTGCCGTGAAACAGGCGCTGGACGAGCGCGAACCCTTCGCTCTGATTTGCCTCGATATTATGATGCCCGAAATGGACGGTCAGGAGGCACTGCGTCAGATCCGAGCCCTCGAGGCCAAGCAGGGCATTTTCCCTGGCAGAGGTGCTAAAGTCGTCATGACGAGCGCACTTCGCGACAAGGACAATGTGATGGAGGCATTTCGCCGCGAATGCGACGGCTACCTGGTGAAACCCATCCAGAAGGAGGCGCTCCGCGTCTATCTGCGCGAATTTGGCCTCATCACTAGCGAGCCCGCTCTGCCGAACTCGTGAGCGCAACCGGCAAGACGCGTTCGCGCTCACCCGCGACGATCACCACTTCCTGGCGATGGCTCGGGAGTTGGATGGCCTGAGCGATGCCCAGTCCCCAGTTGGACACCCGCTCGAGAAACTGCGGGACACGCCGGCGCATAGCGTCGTCGTTGAGCTTGACCGTCAGGATCACGCCGCGCAGCGGTTTGCCGGCGAGCCCGCGCAGTCGCTCGACGTAGCGCAGCATCACGGGGGGAGCGAGGTTCACGTCCGAGAGCAGCCAATCGATGCTGCGCGGTAGCTCGCCTCGCGTCACCTCACCGGCGGGCTTGGCCAAGTGCGTCGCGCGGGTCCCACCGGTACCACGCCGCGCCAACACTTCAGGGGCGATTTCAGCCGGATCGACCGCGAGCACGTGCAGTCCTCGTTCAAGCAATCGAAGAACCGCGCCGCCGGGTGCGGCTCCGATTTCGAGCGCTTGTTGGCCAGCACGCACGGCCAAATCAAAGCATTGGATCGCTTCCTCCACCTTGGCGTAAGCGCGCGATGGTGACTCGTTTGGAACAGGGAACGGCAGACCGCCGCGGGCTAGCGAAACGCGCCCCGTTGCGTGGCGATACCAACCCACGAACCAGGGCTGATCGGGCTGGGAGTCGGCTGCCACCAACACGACGACCACCAGCTCGCCCGGCAGCGCAGCGCGCGCTGTCACGAAGCGCTCGCCGAACTGCGCACGCCATTGCGCCTCCACGCGCAGAGCGAGCTCACCGAGCGCTGACAGATCCGCTGGCAGCTCACTTTCGCGGCGCTCGAGCACCTGCAAATGCCAGGGGTCCGCTCCCAGCTCAAGGCTGAGACCGTCCAGCAGCGCGCTGGCCTGGTCGAGGTCACTGGCGCGACCCAGTGAATGCCCGCTGCAACGCGCAAAGGGACTGGGCAAGGGACGCTCGCTCGGCCAGGTCGCCCCGCCCTTGAAGGTCACGAAACCGTGTCGCCCGAAGGCCAGGCGCAGCTCGGGCGCTTGCTCGCGCAGATCCGCCTTGAGCCAAGCGGTGGAGGTCGCAGCGCAGGTCGCAAACAGAAAATCACTTGGCATGATCAGTACCTGTTACGCATGGCTCGAGCTCGCCGAGCATGCGCTCACTCAGTTCGAGGCCGTCCGTTAGCGGCTCGGGATCCAGACGACGTCGATGCAGGCGCCCGTCGGGCGTGAGCCGATAGCCGGACTTGGTTTGCGCTGCGAGCGCCGCGATGCGCGCGGGATCGAGCGGAGTTGACTCAGCCAAGTGCAGCGTCACGCCGCGCGCCGTAGCATCACAACCCAGCACCTTGAGGCTGCGAAGGCGCGTCTTGAGGCGCATCAGTCGTACGAAGCGACGCGCCTCGTCGGGGGGCGGACCAAAGCGATCCTCCATCTCCCAGGCGGTTTGCTCGACATCGTCCAAGTCCCGAGCAGAGGCCAGTCGTTTGTACAGCGTGAGCCGCACACCGACGTCGCTGACGTATTCTTCGGGCAATAGGGCCTCGACGTCGAAGGACAGCTCAGGCTCGAGCCGCTCTTGGGGCGGCTCTCCGCGCAGCTCGCGCGCCGCATCCTCGAGCATGTGACAGAACAGCTCAAACCCCACGGTGGCAACGAACCCGCTCTGCTCGCCCCCCAGGAAATCGCCGGCTCCCCGCATCTCGAGATCCAGGGTAGCCACCTGCATACCCGAGCCGAGCTCGGTGAAGCGTTCGAGCGCTTCCAAGCGCGAGCGCGCTTCGTCCGTCAGTCCGCTCAGCGCTGGCACCAGCAGGTAGCAGTAGGCTCGTTCACTGGAGCGCCCCACGCGACCGCGCAGCTGGTAAAGCTGGGAGAGCCCGAACAGATCGGCTCGGTCGACGAGCATGGTATTGGCGCGGGGGATATCGAGACCGCTCTCGATGATCGCGGTGCAGACAAGGACGTCGTAGTCGCCTTGGATGAAGTCGACCATCACCTTCTCGAGCGCCACCTCCGACATCTGACCGTGAGCCATGGCCACGCGCGCCTCGGGCACGAGCTCCATGACCCTGGCGGCACGTTCTTCGAGCCCGGCCACGCGATTGTAGACGTAAAAAACCTGACCGCCGCGACTCAGCTCACGCCGCACGGCTTCGCGGATCAGGGCCGGATCGAGGTGCGCCGTGATGGTGCGAATCGAGCGACGATCCACGGGTGGCGTGGAAATAACCGACAAATCGCGCAGTCCGCCGACCGCCATCTGAAGCGTGCGGGGAATGGGAGTGGCGCTCAGCGTGAGCACGTCCACGGACGTTCGCAGCTGCTTGATGCGCTCCTTGTGGGTGACGCCGAAGCGCTGCTCCTCGTCGACCACCAGCAGACCGAGCTGCTTGAAGTGCACGTCCTTGGACAGCAGGCGATGGGTGCCGATCACCACGTCGACCGTGCCGCGCTTGAGTCCAATCAACGTCTCGCTCACCTCGGCCGGGCGCGTGAAGCGACTGAGCCCCCGCACCTCGATGCCCCACTCGGACAAGCGGTTGCGGAAGGTCGCGAGATGCTGCTGCGCGAGCACGGTGGTCGGACAGAGCAGTCCCACTTGACGGCCGGACATCGCGGCGCGGAAGGCCGCGCGAAGCGCGACCTCCGTCTTGCCAAAGCCGACGTCCCCGCAAACCAGGCGATCCATGACCATCTCGCGCTCGAGATCGCCGAGCACGTCGCTGATCGCGTTGGCTTGATCGCGCGTCTCTTCGAAGGGAAAGCTGGCCTCAAATGCGGCATACGCGTCATCGCGCTCGGGGCAGGGCACCTTGCGCGTCGCGAGACGCTCGGAATAGAGGTGCAGCAGCTGATCGGCAAGCTGGCGCACCTTTTTCTGGATGCGCGCTTTGGTCTTGGCAAAGGTGAGCCCGCCCAGGCGGTCCAGCTTGGGCTCGGCATCCCCACCGGAAAACTTCTGCACCTGATCGAGCCGGTGCACCGGCAAATACAGCCGACCGCCAAGATACTCGAGCACCAGGAACTCAAGCGAGCTGCTGCCGACGACGCGCCGCTCGAGCCCGACGTAGCGACCGATACCGTGCTCGACGTGCACCACGTAGTTTCCCGGGAGCAGCTGACGCAAATCCTCGATGAAGGCCTGCGGGCTGCGCTCTCGGTTCGGTCGGCGGTGGGCACGCTGACCGAAAATCTCCTCCTCAGTGACGTAGACGCGCCCGTCGCCGGGCAGCACGACCCCGCGTGCCAGCGACGACAAAAGGACGCGCAAGCGCGGGGAGCCGTCGGGTGCAAACGCGGGTCCCGTGAGCTCGCGCGATACGCGCCAACCCCGATGGGTGAGCAGCGACGCAAGTCGATCGGCCTGCGTCAGACTGCGCGCCGTAAGCCGTACCTCGAGACCCTGCTCGGTCCAGCCCCGCATGGCGGCGAGCAGCGGTTCGAGCGTGGTTTTCTGGTGATTCGCGCTCGATTTTGAGCCTTGGCGCGGTGACGGAGTGAGCCGCGTCATGTCCTGTGCGGCCAGGGTCTCGAGCGCGCGCGCGTCGAGCGCCTCGAGCCACGTGAATTCACTCGCGTCGGTGGGCTCCCCCTCAGGCGCCGCGCTCGCGCCAAGCTGAGCGAGACGCAGCGCGCGCAAGAGCGGACGAGTGGCGAGCTCACTCTGTAGCTCGCTTGAGCTCAGGGCAAACGCGGACAAGGGAAAGTGAGGGGGCTCAATCTGCGCTTGTGCCAGTGCGAGCGCGGTAGCCTCGCGCTCAAGTTCCGCGACGCAGCGCACCGGATCCTCGAGCAACACGGGCGCAGCGGACGGCAGGTGCGCCAACAGCGGTGCCAGCGGGCAAGCGGCGGGCAAATAGGCGTCAACGCCCGGAAATGGGCGACCCGACAGCAGCTCGTCGACCAGCGCGCGTGCCCGCGAGGACGGGGTATTGGCCGCGTCGCACAGCGCCAGCACGGCCGCGCGCGCGGGCGCTTCGTCCTCGACGTTGAGCCAGCTCTCGCGCGCCGGGATCACCCACATTTCCGGGAGCTCGCTGAGCGTGCGCTGATCGCTTGGCTCAAACGAGCGCAGTCGCGAAATGGCAATGTCCTCGAGCTCGACGCGCACCGGCAAATCCGTCGACGGCGACCAGAGGTCGAGTAGCTCACCGCGCACCGCAAACGTACCTGGGTCTTCCACGAGCGGCACACGCAGGTAACCGAGTCGCGTGAGGTGCGTGATGAGCGCGTCGCGGTCGAGCAGCTCGCCTGCAGCGAGTCGCAGCCGTTCGCGCTCAAGCCGCGCAGGCGCGACCGTGCGACGCAAAAGTCCGCGCGCCGGCACCACGAGCAGGGTGGCGGTTTGGCTCGTTTGCAGGGCTGTTAGGCTGGCAAGGCGTGCAAACGCGCCCCGACGCTCGGGTTGCACCCGGGCCCAGGGCAGCTCTTCGCTCGGCAGGTACGCGAGGATTTCGACCGGTGGTGCTCCAGGGCTGCTTGCAAGCGACGCGAGGCCCTCGGCGTCGGCGACCGCGGTCAGCAGGGTGTCGTCGTCGGGCACCACGAGCAGGAGCCGCGCGCGCGCTCCGCCCGGCATGGACGCCAGCTGCGACAACCAGGCCAGCGCCACCTGCACGGCTGCCGAACCCGCACAGCCCGTCACCACGCCGAGCCGACCCTCCCGCGCGCGTCGCGCGACCTCCGAGGTCGACAGGGCGCCCCGCCACTCGAGGCTCACGTCGGGAAAGCTGGGCTCGGAATCGCTCACGGGCGCGTCTCTACCAGGGCAGGCCGCCCTTCACAACGCCAGCCGCGCGCAGGGCCCAGGTCAGGTGATTGCGAGTTCGCAGAGCCCAGGGGCCATCCCCACCCGATTGCAGCTGACGCTCGAAGGACTGTGCGGCGCCACCCAGATCGCCCTGGCGCGCCAGGACCAAGCCACGTGCCAACTCGGCGGGATAATCGCGGTCGAGCGGCGCGAGCCGTTCGATCGCAGCCAGAGCGGCGCGCGGTCCGAGTCGCCCTTGATTGAAGCTCGTCAGAGTCAGCCGAGCCACCAGACGCACGGACACCTGCGGGGTGCCCAGCAGAGGATCCGCAGTGAGTCCGGCAAGCTCGGTCCAGCGCGCGACGAACAGGGCGCGGCGCTCGTCGCGCTCGAGGTCAAGGCGCCCCGCGTTCCACCAACCACGCAGCGTGGCCTGTTCGACGAAATCGCCCCCGAGCTCACGCAGCTCACGACCGGCGCGACCCGTTCTTTCCCAGGCCGCGAGCGCGTCGAGAAATAGCTCTGCCTGGACTGCGCGCAGGATGAGCAGCTGACGCGGACCATGCTGGGCACGCGCGCGCTCGACCGCATGACGCCAGCGCTGCAGCCGCTGCTCGGTCAACGGATCGCGCTGCTCACCGATGCGTTGCCCCTCGACCCGAAAGGCTTCCCCGACGGCTCGCACTTCAAACGGGAGAGGCTGGGCGTAGGCCTCAGCCACCAGCTGGGAATGCAGCGCCCGCTCGTGCGCGATTGCTCGCGGTTCGAGCACTGGGCGAGGTAGCTCGCCGGGCGCGATCGCGCGCGGCATGGCCAGAAACAGGACCACCAATGCCAGACCGAGCAGGGGCGCCAGCAGTAACCCGCCAGTGAGCCAAACCGGTGAGCGACGGGATGAATTGGCGGGGAACATGGGACGCAGGGGGGCTCCCTTGACGCTCCACGGGTTACCATACATAAGCTGGTTTTGGTGGTGTTTCGCGTCCCGTAGCCGCATCCACCTGACGAGGCTCCCTTGCACGATAAGCGCGCTCACTCCCGCCTCCCGGTTCGAATCGAAGTCACCTGCACGACTGAGGTTGGCGTATCCGTCACCGGAATCACCCGCGATCTCAGCGTTGGAGGCATGTTCGTCGAGTCGAGCGAGGTCCCCGCCTTCGGGGCCAACGTGAGCGTCACGTTCCGCGAAAACCAGATCGCGGTGCCCCTACCCGGGATCGTGCGCTGGACCAAGCCGGAGGGCTTCGGCGTGCAGTTTCAGCTGCTCGGCGCGCGCGAGACCCACGCCCTCGCCAAGCTGCTCAAGGCTTAGGTCGCGCCCGCCGCGCACCCCTACGCTCGCCCCTCGCGCGGCCCTCGCTCGGCCAACGGGGGTCACTGACCCTGAGGCGTGCACTCGCCGATCCCAGCCGGATCGCGCACGAAGTGGACGCACACGCCCTCGCTAGCGGGACAAGCGGGTTGGCCATCGGTCGTCGGCTGACAGAGCCGCCGACAGGTGCCGCCGTAGCAGCCGTAGCCAGGTGAACAGAAGGCATCCGCGCCGCAGGCCTCGCCGGACTTGGCGCTGCCCGAGAGCATGCAGGTCCAATCGCCGTTGCCGTCGACGAGCTGGCAGCTGCGACCCGCGGGGCAAGCCTGCGGATCGAGGGGCTTGCAGTGATCGACCGGTTTGCAGATCCCCACGCCCGCCGAGATCGGCTTGGAGTCCGCGGTGGGAGCTATGGACAAGGACTCGCTGCAGGCCTGACCTTTCGGACAAGCCGACCAGTCCCCACCGCAGCAAAGGTGTCGGCATTTGCCCTCGGCACAGAACATCCCCGCGCCGCAATCCCCCCAGGCGCAGCTGGCTCCCTCACTCTTACTGCCCGCGGGCCCGCAGCTGGGCTTGACGGAATTACCAGCCAGCGCAGGCGCGCAGGCCTCAGTGGCCTTGCAACCATGCTGCGTCTGGTAGTTGCAAGCACCAGGCGGGCAAGCCAGCACCCCATTGGGCGGTGACAGGGGCACTCCTCCACCATCGAGCATCCCACCAACCTGCGCAGCGCCCGCGGCACCATTGGTCCCAGGCGCGGCCGGGCCATCACCACTCGAACAAGCCGTCAGCGCGAGAGCGGCTGACAGCAGCAGCGTTGGCAGGGCAGCAGTCGTGAACCAATCGCTGGGAGGGGAAGTCTGCATGGTCAACTCTCGTGCAGCGCTTGGTTGCTTCGACCGTTCAAAGTAACCACAGGTCAGGGGCGCCAAGGGCCTTACGACCAAAGCCCCGCGCGAGGATAGCTCCGTCACTCGCGGTTCCACACCGTCACAGCCAAGGCTGCCCGCGGCCCTAACGGCGATTGGACTTCTGAGGAGCCGTTGGGGTCTTTGACCCCGTGGAAGCGACCGGCGCGGTCGTCGGAGCCCGCCCTGAAGCGACCGGCGCGGTCACAGTCACCGCGCTTGCTGCCGGCGGCGGGGCTTTCGGTGCCGCCTTCGGTGCGGGGCGCGGCGCGGGCAGAAGAGCGGGACCAGGTAGGGTCGCCCAAGAGAGCGAGTCGGGGCGCTGTCCGTTGACGCGCTGAGTCGTGAAGCGCTTGAGGCTCATGAAGTACAGCCCCTCGCCGCCGCGACGCGTGGACGTGAACGCCAGGAGGCGCCCATCGGGACTGCAGGCGGGAGCGTAGTTGGAGCCCTGACCTTGCGTGAGCCGCGTCATCCCGCGCCCATGCTCATCACTCAGGATGAGATCCTGGCGCTCGCTGCCAACCGACACCGAATACACGATGCGCACGCCATCTTCCGTGTCGCAAAACGTGGGGGAGGCGGCACTGAAGCCGGCGGGAGAGATGGGCTTGCCGTCGACATAGATGCGCTGTCCGCCATTGCGTGGACCACCGCCCACCCAAGCGAGCTTACCCGAAGGACTGAAGGCGGGTGCGACCGCGATCTCGGTGGTCGATTGCGGCTGCATGCCGGTGCCGTCAGCGTTGCCGAGGTAGACCACGCTGCGCCCCGCCTCAGCCACCGCGAGCGCCATGCGCCGTCCGTCCAGCGAGAGCACCGCGTTGTAGATGCTCGTTCGCATCGGCAGCGCCACGGGCAGCGATTGGCCGTTTTCCCAGCGTTTTACGCGAAATGGCGCGTAGTTTTCGCTCTCGACGTAAAACAACCGTCCGTCGCGCGCAAAGTGCGGAGCGATCGCGGTCGCCTCGGTGCCAGTCACGGCGACCAACGACTCACCATCGGCATCCATCGTAAAGACGCGATGCGCCGCACCCCAGCGAGTCGCGAAGGCGAGATGGCTAGCAAAGCTTCCGGGGCGCCCCGTGATCGCTCCGAGCAGGGCATCCGTCACGCGGTGCGCCGTGACGCGTAGCTCCTCAGGCTTGACCTCCAGGCGTCGTTCAAACACGGGCTCTTTGCCGGTTTCGAGGAAATACGCCAGGCCGTAGACCTCGATGCGATCGGGTGATTTGCGCCTGGCGGCGACCTTAACGATCACCTCAGCGCCCACCTTCTTCCACGCGTCCACGTCGATCGGATCGTCAAAGTAGTAGCTTCCGGCGGGTGCCTTGGCGTCCGCCAGGACGTCGAACATTCCGGAGAGCTCGAAATCGTGACGCACCACGCTGCGCAGGATCACGTCCTCGAGATCCGGTGAGAACGACGGCAGCACCGCGAGACGCGTGACCTGCTCGACTTGGGTGCCGGTCACCACAAACTCGCCTAGCTGCCCTTCATCGGGCTTGGCCTCGGGAACCTGCGCGAGCGCGGGCATGGTGAACAGACCCAGGAGAGCGAGAGTTTTTATTCGCATTTGCCCTGAAATACCGGTCGAACAGTGGTGTCGAGTAGGTCGGGATAAAGTGGCGGTGGAGGCGGTAGGGTCTGCCCGATCAGCGAGTCGAGCGTTGAGCGGACTCGGTCATCAAAGCGCGGATCCCCGCTCGGCTTGGCGATGTTGTAACCGGTCACCGAGCGATCGGGTCCAACGCGCACGGCCACCGAGACGCGAAGTTTTTTAAGCTCGTGGCAGGCGATGTCGGGCTGGCGAAAGCGCGCATTGAACCAGCCGAGGATCTTCATGAGATACTGGCTCGCGATGCGGGCCTTCATCGGATCGGTCTCGGTGCCTTCCTTGACACCATCAGGTGACCCTTCACCCTCCACGGACGGTTGTGCATCGGGAGACCCCGCGTCGAGCAACACCTGATCCACCTCACGCGCCACTTCCGCATCGGGTGGCGGAACCGCGGCATCGAGTTTCGCTAGCGGACTCGTGGCGGCGGCTTCTGGCGACTGAGACGCCATCGGGGAAGGCGCGCTGGCGGCCTCATAGCGCTGAATCGGTGGGTTTTTCTTCCACAGATCGGGCAGCTTGGTGCGAACGCGCTTGCCACCCAACTTGAGCAGCGGAAGGTCGTCGAGCACCGGAGTGACCGCGATCGGGATGGCGGTGTCAGTGGCGGCGGGCGGCACCATGCGCACCCCATCGCCGCGACTCGCGAGCGCAAACATCACGAACAAGCTCAGCTGGAGCCCCCCCGCAGCGGCCCAAGCAATGCGCCATTCCCGCCGAGTGAAATCACTCGACGCGGCAGCCCCGCCCTCAGGCGAACTTGGGGCGAAAGTAGCGGGCTGCGAGGTCATGGGCGAGGTCCGGTAGCCGCCGGCGCGCCCCCCGGCGACTTAGTCGTTGGAAACTTGCCCGCAGGGGCAGATGGCTTGGCGTCAGCCGGTGAGGCCGCTTCAGGCGGTAGCTCTTCGACGACGGGCTCCACCAGCAGATTCAAGGACTCCACGCCGCTCGAACGGGCAGCGGCCACCACAGAGGCCACGATGCCGTAGCGCGCGTCTTTGTCTGCGCGAATGTAGAGCTCGCGCTCCTTCTGCACGCGCCCGCTCTCCTTGAAGGCCTGGTCCACGCGTCCAGTCACGTCCGTTTCCCCGAACAGCACGCGCTCGTCCTTGGTGACGGTAACGAGCAAGCGCGCATCCTTGACTGGCGTGTTGGCGGCCTTCACTTCAGGAAGGGCAATGCGCAGACCCGTCGTGAGGAGGGGCGCGGTCACCATGAAGACCACTAGCAACACCAACATCACGTCCACGAGAGGCGTAACGTTGATCTCGCGGAAGCCTCGTCCACGACGACCGACGGACGCACCCATCGCTCAACCGCCCCCGGGGTTGCTGCCGATGCGCAGATCGCCGGCAAACAAGCGCGCCCAGACTTCCATCGAAGCCGAGAGCTCCTCGAGTAGATCCCCGATCCGCTTGTCGACGTAGTTAAAGCCGATCGTGGCCGGGATCGCGGCGACCAACCCAAAGGCAGTGGCGATCAGCGCTTCACCGATGGCAGGAGCCACCACGGGCAGGCTCGCGCTTTTCTCGAGGCCGATGCGAAGAAACGCGTCCATGATGCCCCAGACGGTCCCAAATAGTCCGATGAAGGGCGAGGCGCTCGCAATGCTCTGCAGGGTTGGCATGAGCGCCGAAGCGCGCTGCTGCTCGCTCGCCAATGCTCGCCGACCGACGGCTATCAGATAGTCAGCGCCGTGCGCGGCGAGGTGTTGATGCTTGGCGAGCTCAAGCACCACGCGGCCCCCAGGCGAGGCCGGATGCTGCTGGGCGAGCCGTACGAGCTCGGACGCCGAACTGGCCCGCTCAGCCTCGACCTCAAAGCGATGCTGGGCTGCGGACAGCCGCCGCAGCTGGGCAGATTTGAGGGCCCAGATCAACCACACGAGCGTGCTGGCGACGAGCAGAAGCAGCAGCACAACGAGCACGACCCCAGAAGCACCCAGCATCAGGTGAAACGGATCGAGTGCCTTCGGCGCAGCTTCCGCGGGCGCTGGGCCAAGCGGCATGGTTACCTGAGAGGGATTCATAGGGTCGGATATACCGCCATGTTCAGCGAAATGTTAGGGCCACAGCTGTTGGGCACGCCCCCCGGGGTTCGGGGGGCGCGTCGAGCTGAGCTGAGGGCCGCCGGAGCCGCTTAGTCGCCGAGCGCGACGTCAACGCGGCGATCGCGTGTCCAACCGGCCTCATCTTGGCCACTGGCGTCCATCTCACCGCGTGATGAGGTGCTGGCCTTGGCCTCGGTCATGCCCTCAGTCACCAGAATGCGCTTGACGTTGTCTGCACGCTGGCCGCCGAGCGCTAGATTGTACTGCTCTTCACCGCGCGGATCTGCGTGACCGACCAGGCGCATCTCCCGCCCCTTGAGCGGGCCCTTGGTGAAACACTCGGCAAGTTTGCGCAAGATGGCCTTGTCTGCGGGGCGGACATTGGCTGAATCATAGGCAAAAAAGGCCTCAGAATCCGTGAGACCACAGGCCTTGCGAATGGCGTCTGAGATGTTGAGCTGCCCCTTGGTCGGGTCGCTGTCCACCTTGGCGGCTGACGGAGCAGTGTTGACCGAGGTCGCCGGAGCGGCCGAGGGAGTTGCCTCGGGTGCCGCCGCAGGCTTCGGATCGGTTCCACCGCAGGCCATGGTGAGGAGAGTCAGCGCGCTGAAGAACATCGTCTTTTTCATGGGGTACCGTCAGGTTTTCCGCCTTGGACCCAAGCAGGCCAAAGGCATACCGAGAACGCGGGTTAAATTCATGACACCAACGTCGGAGTGCGAGCAGACATTCCCTCGCAGACGGATGCCAAAGCGGTCAAAACGTTCCACTACCAAGACTTCGCCAGCGGGAACCCGTGGAAACCCAGGCCCCAGCACAGCAGGATAAGACTGCATCTAGTGCCACGTGCTCCTCGGATTGCAAGCCGGCGGGGGACCGCTCACCCCAAACGCAACCACAACGCGAACAAACTGAGCAGCTCAGAGTCCGAGTTCGCGGGTCAATCGCTTGACCACCGCGAAGTAATCGCTGCGAGAGTAGGGCTCGTTGAGGATGTGAAAATCCTTGCCGGAGAGTCCGACACAACCAAAGCAGTAAGTGCAACCTGAGCAAGCCACCGAACGGGTCAGATACGCGCTCGAAGAACAAGCGTCGCAGTCGACACAATGCTGACACCCGATCAGGGTCTTGCCGTCGCGGCAATGCGAGCAGTCCGTGCACCCGATGCAGCGCACGCAGTAGTGGCAGCGCATCAAGCGTTCGGACTCTTTACAGAAGGTGCAGTTTGAACAGCTCTTGCAGCCGTCGCATTGCACGCAACCCGTGTTCGCGGCATCGCGACCCACTTTGTGGATCAGGTCGCGCAGACGGGATTCGAACTCTTTAGACGTTAACTCTCGACCCATATTTCCCCTACACTATCGAGTTTTCACGCACGAATCGAGCGCCGAAGACCAGCAGCACACTGACGCGTGGTCGGATCCTCGGCGACCTCTTCCAAGCGCTTGAGCCGCTGCTCGAACAGGGGGCGCTTGATCGGCTCCTCGTTCTCAATCAATGACTCCAGGTGGTCGATCGCCTTGCGGGCACGACCCTCGTCGAAATGCTCGAGCAGCTGCAGCTGAACGTCCTGCACGACGGGAAAATCAAACCCGGCACTCAGGTAGTCATTGGCTGCCCGCGAGATGGCCAAACGACCTTCGCTCAGCAGCAGGCGATCGAGCAGGCGTTGGCGCTGGCGTTCCCGCTCATCCAGGTCCGTCTTGGCAACCTGAACGATCCGCGCGGCGCGGCGCGGCGCCGCCTCGACGCAGTCCGCCGTGGGCCGCCCCTCGTCGAGGCTCGGCGAGGGGCGAAAAATGTTATTCGGCTGAGCGGAAGCGGCAATCAGTCGGCGCGGAGGACGCGCGTTGGGGGCATCCGGGCGACGAGCCGCGATAAGAATTGGAGCCTCCCGCTGCGGCGGGTCGGCCTTGGGACGTCGTCGTCGATGACGGTCCCCGGAACCATGACGCTGTCCGTCCATGAGGTCTTCCTGATGTGCCTGAGGCCCACTGGGGGTCGGTCACTGAGATGGATCCGACCTGCGGAGGGTGGCGTGCGCGTGCCAAGACAGACGCTCGCTTGCACCTTTCGGGGTTGGCAATTAGCATAGGCGTGACATCTGTGCAGCGAAATTCGAGTCGATGCGGGGGTTCCCGAAGCTGCCTTGGCCTGGTCATGCTGGTCGCGCTGGGCTGCGCGCCCGCGCCGACGCCCGTCGGACCTGCGCCGGCTGCACCCGTGAGAGCGCCAGCACGGCAACGCACGACCCTCGAGCCACGTGATTTCGAAACGCTCGCGCCCCCGCGAACGCCCGTGACGCTCACACTGCCGCAGCTGCGGACCTGGTCCGTCGACGATGCAAGCGGCCCCTGGCTTACGGTCGAGCATCAAGCGACACGCAGCCGGCTGGAACTGCGGTTCGCGCGCGCAGCGCGCCTCGTGACTCTCGCGCAGTGTCGTGAGGAACTTCACCTGGCGCGTCCACAGCTACCCGCTCCCTCGCCGCAGGGGGCCATTCCGCCACGCCCGTTTGCCCCGAGTCAGCAATGGGATGGTGAGCTCTATGCGACCGTCGCAGAGGCGTCGGGTGGAGAGCTCAAGGGTGAAGTCGTCGGAGTCGCTGCGGGACTTGGACGCTGCCTGTTCGTCGTCACCACGCTGCACACACCCAAGGGTGCTGAAGCGGAGCTCGCTGAGCGCCTTTCGCTGTTTGTAGACGCGATTTTGCCTCGATTGACGCTGCGTGAGCTCGAAGCGCGGGTGCCATCGACCGGCGCGCCCGGTCCCCTCGCGCGTCCGCGCTGACGCACGTTGTCAGTCGCTGTGCCCGGCCCCCTCGCGCGTCCCCGTTGACGCGCCATCAACCGCTGCGCGCAGCCTCTCACGCGTCCGCGCTGACGCGCGCTAAGATAGCGGTTCGAGTGAGCAGCGCGCTCGACCGGACGACGCGCGCTAGGCGGCTCGACTAGGCGACGCTCTCGACGGCGCGCAGCGAGTCGAGATTGCGCTGGCGGCGCTCGTCGAGCAGCTCGTTGACGAGCCGACTCAACTCAGCTCCGGTGAGCTGGCCCTTTCGCAACAGTCGACAGGGCAGCGAGTGAGGCTCCAAGGTCGGCATGCCTGAGATCACGGCGACCGTGAGTCCGCGCTGCATCGCGGCTTCGACGACTCGTAGTCCGGCGGTGTGCGACTCCATCACCATGTCGGAGAGCACGAGCGTTGGCTGGATGCGGTCAAGCAGAGCGACGGCCTGGGCTGCCGTGCCCGCGCGATAGACGAAATGAAATCCGAGGGCGCGAAGGTGACGCGTGAGCGCACGGACGAAAACATCATCGTCGTCGACGAGCAGGATGGATTCGGGTCTAGCGTTCATCACAGGTCCCCTCGCCCGGCCACAGGGCGACAGGGCGACAGGGCGACAGATTACGGAGAACCGAACGGATGTCCAGTCTACAAATGCCACCCCTGGGATTTCCCATAGGTGTGAGCTGATGGAGGGGTATCCCCCATTTGTGGCGAACAGCAGGCCGCACTTCTGGTTCAAGATCCAAGTCCAGATATAGCCGTCTGCTGACATTTTTGTGAAAACCCGTACCCTAGGTCGATATCGCGCCTGCGAGTCCACTTCGACCCACACCGTCGCCATTGGGGGTTTCCCACTATACCGTGCAAGACGTCGCCCTTCGACTAGCCGAGCGAGTTCGCCAACTCCGCCAGAACGCGCGTATGACCCAAGCAGCGCTTGCCTCGCGAGCAGGCGTGACTGTCGAGACGGTTGCGCGTCTGGAGCGCGTGATGCGTGGTCGGACCTCAGCGAATTTCAACCCGTCGCTCGACACGCTGACGCGACTCGCAGAAGCGCTGGGTGTGGATCTGGCTGATCTCTTGCTGCACGAGACCGTGGTGCGGCCGCGCGCGGACCGACTGTCGGCACTGCTCGATGGTCTGAGTCCTGCGATGCTCGACCGAGTACAGCGCGTCGTCGAAGCGCTCGTGTGCGAAGAGCGCCCAAACGAGCTGCCTCGCTCCACGCGCCGCCCCGTGCAGCGTTCGGGCTAGCGCACCATTGGCGCCACGGAGCGCGCGCCCGGTTGCCAGCTCGCCGAATGCGCATCACCGCCGAAGCTGCTTCGTCCTGCAATCCCTGATGGTCTGCGCGGCGTGGTGACGCCTCGGTGCGAGCGACGAGCTTGAGCCTGGGAAATGTCGCCAAGCGGCGACTCAGCGGTAGCGCGTGACGCGCGCTTCGGCGCGCTGCCGCTCGCGCTGCGTCATGCGACCGATGCAGGCCACAGCGAGGCCTTCCGGAGCAAAGAGTTCGTGCGCCGCTTGGCGTACGTCGGCCACGCCGAGCGCTTCAAACTCAGCCCAGCGAGCTGCAGGATCCGTGGCTGTGCCAGCGAGCTCCGCGTAACCGAGGTACTCGCCAAGCTCGGACGCGTCATCCCACAGCTCAAGCAGCTGCCAGCGGACGCGTGACTTGGCGCGCTCCACTTCGGCCTCGGTCGGGCCCTCGTGACGCAACCGTTCGGCGAGCGTGAGCAGCTCGTCGACCAGCTCGTTGGCACGCGGATGAGCGCACTCTCCTGAGATCTCAAGGACGCCAGCGTCCTGCCAGACCTCGTAGAACGCGCCCACGTCGTAACAGAGTCCCAGGGTGTTGCAGATGCGTTGATAGAGCCGCGTGCTCATCCCGTCGTCGAGCACGCGGGCAACGAGCTCGGTCGCCGCCTGCAGCGGTGAGCTCTGACCCGGTGCGCGAAACGACAGGCGCACCGCCGTCTGGCTGTCCACGTCTTTGACGAACTCAAAGCACGGGCCCGCGAAGGGCCCCGGCGGCGTGAGGACGGGCGCCTCGCCCGTCGGTAGATCTCCGAAGAGGCGTTGCGCCGTATCGAGCACGCGCTGCGCGTCCACGGGACCCGCCACCGCGAGCACGGTGCCCGCAGCCACGTAGCAGCGCTGATGATGCTCCCGCAGCAGGTCCGTATTGAAGCACTCCAGCTGTTCGAGCAGCCCCGTGATCGGGCGCCCAAGCGAGTGAGGAGCAAAGGCCAGACGCCGGATGACCTCGTCGGCGTCGGTGAGACGCCCGTCGTCGTCGAGCAGCTCGAGGATCTCCTCGCGCACAATCCCGCGCTCGAGCTCCATCCCTTCAAAGATGGGTGAGCGGAACACCTCGGCGAAGGTGTCAAAGCTCGCAAACAGGTTCTCGGGCGGCACTGACAGCGCCAAGGTGCCGTGATCCACGTAAGTGGCCGCATCGAGCGCGCCGCCCTTGGACTCCAGCGCGAGCGCGAGTTCGTAGGGTCCGGGCAAGCTCGGCGTGCCGCGGTACAGCATGTGCTCGAGGAAGTGACTGATGCCCGCGAGCGGCTCGGGATCGAAACGCGAGCCGACGCGGGTCAGCAGCTCGAGCATCGAGCTGTGCACCCCCGGGCAGCTAGCCACGACGATTCGTAATCCGTTGGCGAGCTTAGCCCGGGTGATTTCTGGCTTCATTAGTCGTCTGAGCCGCGGACCTTGAGATTCTTCAGGTTCTCGTCGACCTTGAGCTTACCATTGGCCGCCTTGCGCAGCCGCTCGACGTGCTCGACCAGCGCCTCGAGCGCCTTGAACTCGCGCATCCGCTCCATCAAGCGGGGGGAGACGGCCTCAAACTCTTCGCGCGTTGCGAGGGCTAGTGTCGCGAGGCTGAGCACCGCGACACCCTTCTGCGTGTCGACGAGCTCAGGCAGCAGCGTGCCAGCCTTACCAAGCCCGAACAGCTTGGTGCCAACACCGCTGAACGGAGAGAAGCTCTCGCCCGGTGAGCCATCGCGGGTGAACGAGTCAGAGGTGGTCACCTTCGGTCGCACGCCGTCCGCGAGAGCGGGAGACTGCTTGCCCTTGTCCTTGGGCGTCGGAATCGTCTCGTCGAGCACCGTCTTGAGAGCATCGTCGAGCGAGCTGCCAGCCTTGGCGAGCTCAAGCAGCCTGGTCCCGACCTTGCGCAGCGCTTCGTCAGCGAGGAAGCGTGCAGCAAGACGCCGCGCGACCGCACGCTGACCCACGCGCTCGAGCTCAGCCTCGGCGAGCAGTCCGTTGTGGTGCAGAATGTGAAAGCCGCGCTTAGACTCGATGACGGCGGAAGTCTTGCCGGGAGCGAGCCCCTTGACGGCTTCGAGCAGCGCATCGGCGCCGGTGCCGTACGAAGGCGTCAAGCAACCGAGTGAACCACCGAGCAACGCCGCGTCGCCCTGGCCCGCCTCACGAGCCACCGTCGCGAAGGCTTGCTTGCCCTTGGTCAGACGCTCAAGAGCAGCGTCGGCCTTAGCGCGCAGGGCGGTCTTGTCGGCATCGCTGACGTCAGGTGGGAAGGGCAGCAGTACCTCGCTCACGAGCGGGCAGCCTGCCTTCCAAAGATCCTTGTCCGTCTTCCAAGCATCGTCGACCTGCGCCTTGTGCTGACCCAGCCAAGCGTCCACGGCCTTGTCCGACAGGTCGACGGCGAAGCGCCCAAACCAGTCGCGCTCCAGCTCGACGTACTTGGCGGTCGCCTTGCTCGCGCCTGCAACGTACTGCTGATAGGCCTCGTCACGCGAGATTCGAACCGTGCTGCGGATCCACTGGCGCATGCGCTCTGCGAGAGCCTCACGCTCCTGCATTTTGCGGAACTGAACCGTGCCCCGGTTGGTCAGGTTGCGCACCATGCGCTCGTAGAGCTTGGGGTCAAACTCCCCGTCCGGGCCGCGACGCACGGGAATGGTGCGAACCATGGCAGAGGCCGGCGAACAACCGCCGAGACCGCTCGTGGGCATGCACAGACCCAGCTGCGCTCCGAGCATCGGAGCCACCGCCACGGGCAGCGACACGAGCACGCGACCCTGGGTGAGCTCCTTGTTGAGGTCCGCTTCGCCCACGCCAAAGCCAAGCTTGCGGGCCTCCTCGGCGAGCAGCTCGCGCTCCGTCAAGCCGTCGAGCACCTGCTCGGAGAGCTTGAGCGCCTTCATCTGCTTGGCAGAAAGCTCGCCGCGTTGAGCCAGGTTGTACGCCGCGTAGAAGTCCTTCTGGTCGACGCAACCCGCGGGGGTCTGGACGGCACAGTCATCCTTCAGCGAGACGCCGGTGGCACCGCGCCCCTGACGGAATTCCAGGACGAACACGACGATGACGACGCTTGCGACGGCACCGACGATCCACTGGCCGGCGCCTTCGCCGCGAAACAGGTTCATCATTGGGGGGGCGCGCTCCTCATAACCAAGGCTGGGGGGATTCGGCGACGACAAGTCGCGCGCCCCAGGGGCGCGGCAGATAACACGCGGTGCTCCTGGGGTCGAGTTGCT
This sequence comes from Polyangiales bacterium, assembly GCA_038207155.1. Classification (GTDB taxonomy): domain Bacteria; phylum Myxococcota_A; class Polyangia; order Polyangiales; family Polyangiaceae; genus FEN-1139. Next base: position 232,540 of record JBBRAB010000003.1, on the reverse strand, counting down.
GACGCGCATCGCCGGAGGAGCCGCGTCCGGCCGACGGGAAGCCCCCAGCGTCCGAGCGGCGCGCTTCCACGCCGTCAAGACCCAAACCGCGTATCAGCCGCGGGGGCGGGGCAGCACGATCTTCTCGAACGTGACGGCGTGCCGGAGCTCGTCGAACAGCTCGTCGAGGGATTCGACCGTGCGCTCGAAGATGACCTCGTACCAGGTGTCGAGGTTGCGAGAGCGATCCCCCGGATCCTGGATGGGGGTCACGACCACCTCGGTTTCCCGATAGCCGCATGCGAGGGCGACGGCGCCGAGCCCGCGGGCGCGCTCGACCAGGCTTTCCTCGCTCTCGCCGGTGAAATCGGCGGCTTGCGAGCGAACTGCGAGCCGAACTCCGAGCGACTCTCCAGTGAGAGCGGAAACCCCGCTGTCCATGATGAGGTTATCCCTCACGCGATCAGCCAGGACAATCCGCTGGCCGAGCGTTCGGTATACCTCGAAACCCTGAGATACCAGCTGCTTTTTCAGCACCAGGGGCGTCGGGAGAGCCATCGGCCAGCAGACTGTGGCACTGATTCGGGGTCAGAGTCAAGTAGGTCACACAGCCGAACACATCCGCCTCCACAGAATCGCCGGGAATTCTGCGTTTGGGTCGGACGTCTGCTAGCTAATGCAACTTGTGACTAAGCGCAGCCTGACTCCGTCGGTGCCCCCGAGCCCCAGCATTGAGTTGCGCTCTCAGCGCCGTTCGACCGGAGGCGCTCGAACCTCTGCTTCAGAACCGGTCCTACTGTCACGCTCCGGGCAGAGCCTGACGGGCTGGGCTCTGAACGCAAGCCACGGTGGCCTTCGCATGGTGGCCGAGGAGCTGGTCGTGCGCGGAGAGGACTACGCGGTGATCATCGGCGACGAGTCCAACCCCCCCCGCCCTGCCCGCGCCATCTGGGTGCGCGAGGAAGGTGGCGGTTGCATCACGGGCCTGCAGTACCTCGACGTCGAAGGCTCGCTGCCGCCCATCGACTTTCCTGAAGACGACGAGTGAGCGAAGCGGCTCGCCTGCTCGGTCCCGGTGGCCCTCTTGCGCAGCGCCTCCCGGGCTACGAGGCTCGCGAGGGCCAGCTCGAGATGGCGCGCCAGGTCGAGTCGGCGCTCGGCGTCGGACGCGTACTGCTTTGTGAGGCAGGGACTGGCACGGGCAAGACGCTCGCGTACCTGGTGCCCGCGATCCTGAGCGGCGCCAAGGTCGTGATCTCGACGGCCACCCGCGCGCTGCAGGAGCAGATCATGCGCGAGGATCTGCCGCTGATCGAGCGCACGCTTGGGCTCAAACCGTCCGTTGCGTTGATGAAGGGCCTCGGCAACTACCTGTGCCGACGCCGCTTCGAGGAACGACTCGTGCAGCCGAGTCGGAGCGCCGAGCAGGCGCGCACGCTACAGCGGATCCGTGACTGGCAGCGCCAAACCGAGGTCGGAGACATCGGCGAGGTCGACGACCTGGCGGAAAACGAAGCGCTGTGGGGTGAAATCACGGCTTCGAGCGACACGCGGCTCGGCAATCGCTGTTCGCACTACGAGCGCTGCTACGTGACACGCATGCGTCGCGCTGCCGAAGAGGCGCGCATCGTGATCGTCAATCACCACCTGTTTTTCGCAGATCTAGCCTTGCGAGGCCCCCATCCGGGGCGCGTGCTGCCCGCCTATGACGCGGTCATCTTCGACGAAGCCCATCAGCTCGAGGACATCGCGACCGACTTTTTCGGCGTCCGCATCTCGACCCAACGCATTGAGCGCCTGGCGCGCGATGTGGAGCGAGCCCTCGACTCGCTGATTGGGGTCGATGCGGCCTTGGTCGAGAGCTCAGTTGACTCGCTGTTTCTTGAGCTGCGACGCGCCACGACGCTCTACTTTACCGCGATGGATCAGGCCGCAGAGGGGCGCGACGGCCGCCGTGAGCTCTCGCGCGAGGCGCTGCTCGGTGAGCCTCACGAGGCCTGGCTGCGGCTCGATACCGCGCTGGAGGCGCTCTCAGCGGTGGCCGAAGCGACCGTGGGTCGCATCCCACGACTGCGCGCCGTCGGCAGCGGCGTCTCGCTATCAGCACTCAGTGAGACGCTCGAGGTGGGACAGCGCCGCGCCGACGAACTGCGTGAAGCGTTGCGCACGATCGCAGAACCCAAAGCCGAGCATGTGCTCGCCGTCGAGCGAAGCGAGCGCGGGGTCACGGTCTCGGCGGCGCCGATCGATCTCTCTAGTCTGCTCCGAGCACGCGTCTTTGAGTCGGTGTCGGCAGCCGTGTTGACGAGTGCCACGCTCACGAGCGACAGCGGACGCGCGAGTCCCTCTCGCGCGTTCGTCTCGGCGAGCGAGCCCCCACCCGACTCGCAACGGCTCGTCGCGGCCGGTAGCGAGCTCGCCGCAAATCCGCGTTCGGGCCCGTTTGGCTTTTTGCGAACTCGCCTCGGACTGCACGATCTCGTCTCGGAGGTCGTGGAGCTCACGGTGCCGAGTCCCTTTGACTATGCCGAGCGCGCCCTGCTCTACACCCCACGCGACTTGCCCTCGCCCAATCAGCCCGATTTCGTGCAGCAGGCGGCCGCTCGCATCGAGCAACTGATCCGCATCACGGGGGGCGGAGCGTTCGTGCTGACTACGTCACTTCGTTCGATGCGACTCTTGTACGCCGAGCTCGGGCAACGTCTGCCGACCTTCCCGCTGCTCGTACAGGGCTCGGCGCCCAAGCCGCAGCTGCTCGAGCGCTTTCGCCGAGACGGCAATGCGGTCCTGGTGGCGACCTCGAGTTTCTGGGAAGGCGTGGACGTCCCGGGTCACGCGCTTCGCTTGGTCGTGCTGGAAAAGATCCCCTTTGCGGTGCCGACCGATCCGCTCGTGCGCGCCCGCTCGGCGGCGCTCGAAGCGCGCGGCCTCAACCCGTTCATTCACTACTCGGTCCCCGCGGCCGCCATCGCGCTCAAGCAGGGATTTGGACGCCTGATCCGCAGTCGCACCGACGCGGGCATCGTCGCGCTGCTCGACGAGCGGCTGCATCGCAAAGGCTACGGACGACAACTGCTCTCCAGCCTCCCACCCGCCGGACGCACCGATGAGCTCGCCCGCGTGCAGCGCTTCTGGGATAAGCTGGCCCCGTCGCTGCTTGCATCCAGAGAAAAGTAGCGAACGGCAGCGTTCTTCGGATTACTGCAACGCTGTTTGCTGACAAGCAGGTGATTGCGCAGGTGCCAAAGCGAGTGACTCATGGATCCGAGGGTCATGATCCTTGCGTCAACAACGCCCTGGGGACTTAGTTAGCGCCGTCCGAGATAGCGACCACGCACCGCGTCCGGGAGCTCGGTTCCGCCACGCCGAAAAAGGCAAAAATCACTGTTTTGCGCTTCGAGTCCGTAACGCCCTGAACGCAAGGCTTCGACGAGATGCTGACGTTCGCTAGGTATGCCGGCATCGCCAACCAGCACGTAGTCGGTGTTTTCCCCGAGAGTGTACTTCAGGCTGTACATGACCAGTCTTGTGGAGACGTGAGGCCCCTCGCTTTCGCTGGCGGCAACCGATGCTTCTTGGGGGATCCGTGCGATCAGACTCTCAAGACTCTGCAGCCGAGCGCGCTCTGGCGCGCTCTGCTCAAAGGTCTTTTCCCGAAGTCCGCCGCGAATACTGCTGCCGCCGAGCAGGACGCCGAACTGATGACCGCACAGGAGGACTGAAACCGTGAGCGCTGCGGTTGCTGCGAGTTGCCGCGGTCGCCCCTCCAACGCGAGCAGGGAAAGACCCCATACCGAGGCGGCCATGATGTACGGCACCCAAAGATAGGTGTACTGAAACGACACCTCATACATGGGCAGCCGGTTCGTTACGAGCAACGTCGAAACGAATCCCGGGATGATGGCAAGCCAAAGAACGGGGCGCCGTAACCACAAGGCCGCGACGGGCACCGTCATGTGGAGGGCGTAGAGGAACTTTGGTTCAATCAGGAGCGTGCGCAAACTGTAGATCGGGTTAGTCAGGAGGGTCAGCGTAACTGCGCCAAAGCCCTTGCCTCCGGGTGCCTTCAAATCCTCGTATACCGTATCAAACCACATGGTCCCAAACGCTGGCATCACCGCAAACTTCATGACGCCGAAGTAGGTAGCTGCTACGGCGAACAGTGTGAGACCGAGTCGCACGAGCTTGCCATGGAAGAATAGCAAGAGCCCAAGTGCCGCAAGCCCGATCGCCATGTCTTCGCGTGAAACCAGAGCAAACGCGAAGGTGATGAACGTACCGAATCGAACACTGGCTCGACGATTGCCGGATACCTGCTCGCTAACGAAGTAGAGCAGCCACGCGACCCAAAACATCCCGAGCGGCGTGAAGTGAAAGTCGTAAAAATTGGGGCACTCGACAGCGGGCAGAAGAAGATAGCTGGCCCCGAAGAGCAGGCCGCTCAGGGGTCCGAGCCGGGCCCGGCCGAGCAAGTAGATCGGCACCGCGGTGACTGCGATCAGTCCCGTCTGAATCCACAGTAGCGTTGCCGCTCCTGGTTTTAGCGCATAGAGCGGCAGAAGCGAATAAAGCCCGAACTCAGCGTGAACCTTAAGCGCGCCCCAGTTCCGCAAATCCCCGTCGATTGCCGGCGCGCGAAACGGATGTCCGTGGAGGGCATTGAAGAAAAGGTTGTCGAACTCGGCCAAGTCCGAGCTCATCGTCTGCAGCTTCTGATGACTAATCTGAGTCAGCTGCCCAACGTGGAAAAAATAGTAGAGGACGCATGCGCCTAAGAGCATGGCCGAGAGAGGTGCGGTTAGCTTCCTCGGGACTGACAAGTGGGTGCCCAATCGTCCTAGTTCAGGCGGAATGCTCTTCAGCGATTGGCGCAAGAGACGTTCAAGCGCAAAGCCGAGTGCCGCGACGCTGACAAGGAACATCAGCGAGAACGGCTCCCACGTTGGGCGCGAAAGTAGCGGCATCAGTGCCGGAGTCACCAGAAGCGGCGCTAGGAACCTTGCCCAACCACTGAGGCGGGCTCGCCCGTCAACGGTTCGAACTCCGACCAGCGCGATGCCGAGCCAAGACGTAAATAGGCCAAGTCCCGCCGCTGCGCCGAGCACACGCATCCGAACCCCGAGGTCCAACTCATTTTTGGCAAAGTAGAGTTGGGTGTCGGGCACAACGGTGCCACTGATGGCAAGGGCGAGCGCAAAGCCGACAAGAAATAGAACGACGAACGCTGCCGCGACTGGCGCCGCATCACGCTCAAAAACAAACGACCGGACCTCTTCGCCGTCGACGCCATCGGCGGGGCAATTGGCCGACGCTGCGTCCGCTCGAGCGCTCGGAACCGGAATCTGGGAGTTTTCCAACGCGCTCTCCTCTAACACGCGGCTCTTCGGATGGCCCAACCGTTTGTAGGGGGGAAAGACACGGCCGAGTGGGGACCTCGCCGCTGGAGTGAAATTTGTCAACGCAGTTTGGGTGATTGCGTTTATGCGGTCCCGCGACGCCGATCGGCGTGATCCGAACGATGTTCCGAGCCGCCCTCGAGACCGATGGTGTGCTCGCTGCGGAGGCAGTGCTCTGCTTGTCTATCTACTGGGCTCACGTCGTCCGTGTAGGCCGCGGTGTCGATGGAGCACCTTGAGGTCGGGCAGGAGTTCTTGGGCGGGCTCCGGTAGCGAGCGGCTGCGTTCTTCGGATTCCGGCCCCGTACTCGACTGACATGCGTGTCATCGCTACTGTGCCAAGTGCCACTTGACCGCGCAGTGCACCAGGCAAAACTCGGCGGGTTCTGCCCGCAAGTCGCCCCAACCGAGCCAGCGCTCGGATTCGAAAGTCGGACCGGATAGGGGTAGGCATTTTTTGTTGGTTCGGCGTAACAACTGCGGCTTGCGCTTAGGCAACGCGGCTGGTGTCGGGCGTGCGCAAATTCTCAATCGCCCCAGGAAAAGGCTGGATGCGTCCAGAGCGGGTGGGCGATCGAGCCTCGTTGTGTTGTTCCGGCACCGAGCCGCAACCACGGGGCGTAAGACCGTGTGTCTAGGGCGGCGCGGTCCAAGCGCCACATCGCTTCGCGCCTCGTCGAGGCCAGTGGGCACTTGACACCGAAACGATGTGTCTCTCAATGCGTGGCTGTTCTCTTGAGAAAACAGGCTCGTGAGCATGAGGTTTCGGCTAGCCGTCGCGTTCGCCGAGTGTCGACCGCCGATACCGGATTCCGACGAGCCCCCCGCGGCACAGATTGTTGACGACAGGCGCATCGCCGTTGCGGCGCGTGTCCCTCGACCGCATCACCCGGAGATTCGGGATTTCACGCCCACAGACTCACCTGAAGAGCCAGTTTGTCGACCGACAGGTTCTCCGCCAAACAGTGGTTCACTGTCGTCCGGAGGCATTGGGCCGTCGAATCCACGCATCAAATTCTTGGCGTCGCCTTCAAAGAAGCTGACCGTCCCCCGGGTGCTGCAAAACCCAAGGGTGACCGCCACCATCAAGGTGCTTCGCCGCATTGCCTACTCACTGCTCACCATCTTCAGAAGTGTCACGCAGCGCTCTGGCCGTCGCCGCCATGAACCGTGGCGCGTCCTGCTCAGCACAATCCGTGATGCTCGGCTGTTGGCCACAACTGCTGCCTTAGCCGATGTGCGAAGACGCACCCCTGAGCCCCACTGTTGACGCCGATTATGCTCATGAACCAGAGCTGACGCGCGCATTCCGTCTAACATGCCGAGCGAAGCTCGTGCCTTGAGCTAACTTCAGCGTCAGGTCGACGGCTGACCGAGGAGCGGAAAGTATACGAGGTCGCGCCGAACCGACCAAATGCCTGGGAATTCTCGCAGAGGGCAGTTCACGACCAAACGACTACGGCTCTCTGGTGGGTTTCCCCTTGATTACCCGATATCTCGACTGCTAGCATGCGACGTGTGGAGGATGGAATGTTCAGATGTTCAGATGCATGGCAGGGGTGGCCCTCACATGCGTTTGCATGCTCATGGGCTGTGCAACGGAGGAAAAATCCGAGGGGGTTTCCGCTCAGTCACAGCTTGCTCTTGAGCAAGCTGTTCTAGTTGCAGGGGTGGAGCCTATGCTGGGGGAACAGGTTGGGGCCTTTTTGGTTCCACGCGAGACTCCGGAAGATGCTTTGAAGGACTCCCGCTTGAGCTGGTTTGAGCGACCGCAGGGGATTCCAGCGCTCCCTACAGCACCGCATGACACGGTTGCGGTGCTGGACGAAACAGACCGAGAAGCCCGGCTCATGCACTATGAGCGTCGCAAGCTGGCGGAGGCCGTGAAGCCACTCTTTTCTCGCGGCATTTCCGAACCGCACGCGGGAACCGCGGGACCCGGCGCGGCTGCCCCTCCGGGTCGCCAAACTCTTGGTTGGTCGGGCGGTGTCGACAATCGTGTCGATCTCAGCAGCGTCAATAGCGCGGTGTACAAAAGAATTGGTCTCGTCAGTGGTGCCCGTGGCTGCACGGGAACCTTGGTCGGTCGACGACTCGTCCTGACCGCGGCACATTGTGTAATCACTGCGTCAGGTACCTACGTACCCGCCACCTTTGAGGCCGCATTCTCAGGTACCTCGGGACCCTACGGAAAACAGAAGGTCGTCAGCGCATCATGGGGAGGAAAGTACATTAGCAACTGCACTGGATCGGCCGTGGGTTCTTGGGATCGCTGCGTCCCCGAAGAATGGGCATTGCTGGTGCTCGAGGATCGATTTCCCAACGGACATCCGGGCTGGTTTGGCAGGGCCAACCTGACGGAAGCCGACACGCTCGCAAAGTCGCTATATTCGGTTGGGTATCCAGGGTGCGGTTCCGACATAGTGAACCGACCAGCGAGCTGCAAGCCAGGGCACCTCTACGGACAAACAGCCGCCTGCACAAAGGGCGAGTTCCTGTACCCGTTTTCGGGTGGCTACAACTTCACTGTGGCGCTTGGATGCGATATTAGCGCTGGGCACTCCGGTGCGAGTATGTACTACGACGTCTATGCGGTCGGGATCCTATCGATTGAGAGGTGCCATACCTGTAAGGCTCCGGAAGCGGGCGTTACCGCTGAGGCTAAGGCAAACCCCAATCTCTACAAGCGCATTGACGACTTCTTGGCTAACCTGGTCGCTGCAAAGCGGGTTGAATTCCCCTGAAAGGCACCTGTTATGACTTCTTACATCCTGGGACTACTCACTGGGGCCCTGCTTTTCAGTGGCTGCGCTGCTGACGTCGAGCCCGCTCCTGCGAAAATCGCAATCGGGGACCAGGGGGGCGCGACTCCCTCTGGGAGCCTCGCGGGGTCACTCTCCGGTGGAAGTGGTGGGGCTGAGCCGCTGTCGATTCCGGAATGTCCAGGGTCGCGCCCGATCCACCGCGCCCCTGACTGCTTCGCGGCGGCCTGTGCCAACGAGAAGTGTGGCGACCCATTGTCGATCTACGACGCTCATGGCTGTGAGCGCCGCATCTGCGTGAAGGACAGTGACTGCTCACCCAACGAGCAATGCCGCTATGTTGGCTTTGCACCTGTCAGCTGCGGCTACGAACCCAGCGACACCGCCTGTCATTGTGGCAGCATCGCCGCCGTCGGTCTCGAGTCACATTGCATGCCTCGGTAGGGTGAGGCCTGGCTGGCGCAATCCTGGGGCACCTCTGCAGCGGGGTGCCCGCTCCGCTCACCGCTGACGGGGGTTCCAAATGGTCGCGAGCACCATCGATGCGCGCTCGAATGACGCCGCTCGGCTCGAGGAACCAGGTTTCCGCATAGAGACGGGTTCCGTACCGCCCTGTCATGCAGCGCGCGGCGCCCCAGGCGTGCTCCTACCGTTCACGGTCACGCGCGCGTATTGATATGCCTGCCAGCGCCTTGCGCGATGTGCCGCACTCGCACGTTTGGTTGGCGGCACTCGCGCGGCAGCGTCTCGCGCGTTTCCACGCCGGGCCAAAACAAAAGCGTTCTGGTTGAAGCCGAACCAACAAACCATTGCAGCCAGATCGGCTCGACTAGCGAGCGGCTTCAGCGGGAGCGGGAGCGGCCCAAAAGTGCTAACCAAGCGGTGCAAGTCGGGCAAATCGCGCAAAAAGCGGTGACTGTGCGCACCGAGCAGCAATTCGGCTAAAAAGGGCAATAGTCACCGCGCCATCGAGCTCGCGTGAGTGTCGTGCTTCACGGCAGTCTGGGTGCCTCCCACGACAACTTCTCTGAGACTGGGGTACCGAGCCTGGCTCGTGCCTTGAGCTAACTTCAGCGCCAGGTCGACGGCTGACCGAGGTGCGGAAAGTATACGAGGTCGCGCCGAACCGACCAAATGCCAGGGAATTCTCGCAGAGGGCAGTTCACGACCAAACGACTACGGCTCTCTGCTGACCGAGCCAGCGCTCGGCTTGACATGAGACTTGCAGAATGGCAGTCGGAACCACTCAAATGCCGACCGGGGAATCTACCGACAGCTCACGTTCGTCAGCCTTTCGCAGCCCCAACGTGATCGCGCTTGAGCGCTGGCTGCTGACCGCGCTGGCTTTTTTGTTTTTGCTGGGCGTCGTGCGCTGCGGTTGGGTGTCGGACGACGGTTTCATCACGTCGCGCACGCTTGGCGGCCCTGTGGCGGCTCAACGTGACCCACGGCACCTGCGAGAGCCCGCAGAGTTAGGTCCGTCGAGAGGCGTGCGCGACGCAGGTTGACCCGGAGCCTTCAGCGCACCTGGAGCAGTTCATCGAGGATCTGGCGTACGCGCTGGGCGAGCTCGGACACCGAGTAGGGCTTTGGCAGGAACCGAGTTCCAGGCTCCAGCATGCCATGGGGCGCGATCACGTCGTCCGTGTAGCCCGAGGTGTAGAGCACCTTGAGACCGGGCAGGAGTTCTTGGGCACGCTCGGCGAGCACTCGACCATTCATCGCCGGCATGATGACGTCCGTCAGCAGAAGCGCGATGAAACCCGGGATCCGGGCCAACTCAGCAAGCGCGTCGGGACCACTTGGGTAGGAATAGACTTGGTAGCCTTGACGCGACAGGACTCGCGTTGCCATCAGGCGCACCGCCTCCTCGTCCTCCACGACGACCAGGATCTCGGAACCGCGCGGCATAGCCGTATCGGCTGCCGGCGGGCGCGACGGCGCGGACGCGGCAATTCGCGGAAAATAGAGCTGAAACGAGGTACCGAAGCCGGTATTGGACTCCACCGTCACCGTGCCGTGGTTCTGGTGCAGCGCGCCATGGACCATCGCGAGCCCGAGCCCGGTGCCCTTGCCTCGCTCCTTGGTCGTGAAAAATGGCTCAAAGATGCGGCCCTGGGTCTGCTCGTCGATGCCAAGGCCCGTGTCAGAAACAACCAGGGAAACGTACTGCCCGGGCGTCAGCGCTTCGCGCGAGCGGCAGAAATCCTCGTCCAGGCTCGCGTTGCTAGTCGTGAGCGTCAAGGTGCCGCCCTCGGGCATGGCGTCGCGCGCGTTGACACAGAGATTGATCAGGATCTGCTCGAGCTGACCTGGATCCATCTTCACCCTGCCGAGATCAGTGGCCAGCTCATACCTCACCTCGACGTCTTCACCGATCAGCCGCTGCAGCATGTTCCTTAGCTGCTCAATGGCCTCATTGAGATCGAGCACGCGCGAAGCTATCATTTGCTTGCGCGAAAAGGCCAACAGCTGCCGCGTCAATCTGCCGGCGATGCCAGTCTCCTCAAAGACCTCTTGCAGCGGCTCGCGCAGCTCGCTGTCGCCGCCGAGCTCCGAAAGCACGTAGGACACGTTGCCACCGATCACGGTCAGAAGATTGTTGAAGTCATGGGCCACGCCTCCCGCCAGCCTGCCAATGGACTCGAAGCGCTGTTTCCACCCCTCAAATTCCATCGAAAATGCCTGATCCTCGTAGCCTAGGATCTCGTACCAGCGCGGACTCTAATAGGTGACGCCCGTCTCCAAGTCCCACTCCCAGACGGCGTCCGCCGTGGCCCGGATCGCGAGCGCGAAGCGACGAGAGGCTCGTGGTTGGCGATGGCGCGCGGCTCGGCTTCTTGCAGGCCTGCCCGGTCGTCCTCATGAACCTGACCATAGAGCTGGTTCGCGTCGGCGTAGACCTGTTCGGCGGTGAGCCCGTGGAGCTCAGCAACCCCCGCGCTCACGAACAAAACTCGCCTGTGCCCCGAGGGCTCGAGCAGCACCTCATACAACATGCCGGTCGGGAGTTTGTCCATGAGCAGCTGCAGGCGCTCCTGGCTCTCCCGGCTGACCAAATCGCAGCGATGTCGCTCCGTGAGGTCTCTGGCGATCGTCAGGATTGCGTCGGGTCCGACTGCGCGAGTGAAGCGCTTGAAGCGAACCTCGACGTAGCGTTCCCCCACGCCCCAGCGACCCTCGAGGCTGCCCGTGCTTTGCCCGGGGCCAAGGGCGGGCAGGTACGAGCGCGCCGACGAACGCGCGTCTGCGCCAAGCAAGGACTCCAGCGTCTGTCCGCACAGCTCGCCGAAGGACTGCTCGCTCCAGAGACAAGCTGCCGGATTGGCGTAGACGATCACGCCCTCGAGGGTCAGCTCGAGCCAAGCGTCCTCGCTGGCGTCCACCATGGCGCGACCGTTGGCCTGAGCGTCTCTGGGCGTGGCCTTGTTTGCGTCAGCTCCGAGTGCGTCGTGGACCAAGATCGGATTCCTCGTCGTTCCCCGTGGACGCCGCTGTGGCCTTCCACGCCGAGAACAACACCAGTGAACCTCTTGGTCTCCGGCACGAAGCCTCACGGAGTTAAGGCCAAGGACGTTCGGCCGGATCATCAACCGCCTTAACCGGGCGAGCCGAAGCCAGCCGCCTTAACCGGGCGAGCCGAAGCCAGTCGGCCCTCAGGCTGTTCCACCGTACGGGGTCCCGGTCGCTCTGAGTCGACCGCGTGGCCCGTCGTCGAGACGAGGTCGACGCCGGGCTCTGGCGGGTCACGCGTGATCGGGGGGAGCGCAGCAAGCCAGCGCTGGGGATCGCGCCGCTCTGCTACGCGGCTTGGGAGCCCAGGCGGTCGGACTCGCTCGAGGGCGCTATTCAGCCAGATTTTGGTTGGTTTTTACGGCGCGGAACCGCCGCTGAGGCCACCGACTGGCGCTCGGGAGGGCGCCAAGCGAGCGCGCCGAAGCCTGGCGCCGCTGGCACGAATGTTGCATAGGCCACTTCACCCGCCATGAAAACCAGCCTCCACGGGTTCGCGTTCCTGCTGCTCGGTCTCCAGCTCTCTGCCTGCGGCAGTGACAACTCCACGGGCGCCGCAACGCCGGGCCCTGACGGCACCGGAGGGGCCCTGGGTGCCACCGGAGGAGCCGTCGGCACCGGCAGCACGGCGGGGACCTCAGGCGGTGCGAACGGCACCGGCAGCGTTGGAACGGGAGCTGGCGCCGGCACCACGGGTGGCGCCGCTGGGACCGGTGGAACCCCGGATCCGGGTGCGACGGGGCTGCGCAATCCCTGCCGCTGGCCCTTCGCGCAAAATAGCATCTGGAATACCGCGCTCGGCAGCGGAGCCGTCTACGTGCCGGCTCAGCTTGCGGCGGTGAGTCAGGCGGGCATGACGACCGATCCCGATCTGATCGTGATGACGCCGACCGCGCCGAGCGTCAGCATCTACACGAACAACTCGGGCTGGAGCGGAGGCGATCGCTGTCCGATTCAGGGAGCCAAGCTCTTTGACGCGCCGATCCCGGACAGCTTCGTGATGCCTTCAGGCCCAGGAACACCGAACGCGGGTCTCGCCGTGTTGATGAGCGACGGACACACCGTCAAACAGACTCAGCCTTTCGCGCGCTGCACGGCAGGCGGACACGGCACCGCGATGTACGTGTTCGAGGACAACGATCTGTACACCGACGGCATCCCGGGCTCGCACGGCGGCTCAGGCATGACGGCCATCGGTGGCACGTTGCGGCTCGGCGAGCTGCGCCCCGGCAAGCACGCCCCGAGGCACGCGCTCAAGGGCAATCTGTTCGCAAAAATGCACCTTTTTCGCTGCACTGATGCCGCTGACTGCTCTCGCTGGCCCGCGCTGCGCGCCGACGGTTACGCCGTCGGCAATTACGGAACCGGCCGCAGCGGCATCCCCTCCGCGGTGCGGATGGGCGCGCTCCTGGCGCTGGCTGGCGACCTAAACCTCGACACTCTGGGGCTTCAGACCGAACCTGCTCGCCAGCTCGCCTGGACGCTACAGAACTACGGCCTGTACGTGGTTGACGACACCGCCTGGGACGTCTGGGCGATCGAGTCCGAGCAGAGCCCCGAGGGCAAGTTCGTCGACCAGTTCTCCGCGGACTGGGGTTTCGGTTTCGAGAGCTGGGACATGAACAGCGCCTGGTCCAAGGACATGGTCGCGCTGTTCACGCAGCTCGCCGTAGTCGACAACAACACCGCTAGCTCAGTCGGCGGCGGCGGCACGCCACGCGTGCCGCCAGCGCCTGACTTTGCCGCAAATTGCGGCTCAGGAATCGGCGCGAGCGACTGAGTCACTCGTGACAAAACGCCACCACGCCGCTCTCGAGTGGGAGCGGCGTGGTGGCGTTTTGCGGCGGAGCCACGTTGCTCAATGCGAGCGCGGTACTCACTGGCGAGGAGCGAAACCCCTCAAGGCTTCACCATGCAGATTCGCAAACCTGCGGGCAGGTAGATTGTTGACGGCGCATCGACACACTGCTCACCCGCAGGACAGGGGCCATCAACAGCCATCGCGGGCGAGCGGCACAAACGAAATTCAGAGGCATATGGTGAGTTAAAGTTGGGCGACCGACACTTGAAGTCGCCCCCCATCTTGAAACTACTAATGGTAACTCCGATACAGACCAAGCCTGGGGCGCAGTCGGCAGGCTCGTCACATTCAAAGCTCACGGTCGTCATAAAAACGGCGTGGCTGCAATAGCCCTCTCCGAAACAGGAGCTATCCAGAACGGTTTGCCGGCTCATCAATAAGCAGCAAGTCCCCTTGCCGGTCGACGCCTTACAAACGTTGCCGTTACAATCGACTTCACCTGGCGTGCTGAGGTTCGGCACCCCGCCGGTCGCGCCGCCACTGCCACCCGTTGCACCCGTCGCGGTGCCACCCGCGCCGCCGGTAGAACTCACGCCACCGTTGGTGGGTGCTCCCGCATGCGATACCGCGCCACCGGTGTGCTCGGCACCGCCCGTTGCCGCGGCGCCACCGGTGTGACCCGTGGCCCCCGCGTTCGCTCGGAGTTCGCCGAGCAGGCAAAGAAGGGAAGCTCAACGACAACAAGCAGGCATTCACAAGGTCGGTGGGGAAGTGTAATTGTCGCTGATGGGTATTTGTAATTGACGTCAGCCAGCCCCGGGTGGAGTCAAGCAACGACCGGAGCCCTGGGGCTAGGTCCCTGCGACCGCGCCTGCCCGCTTCCACGACGCACCAAACCCAAGCTGGCACGGCAGCGTGGGCGTCGAGGGGTGGCCGGCTTGCGCGGCGGCCCCTCCTGCAGCCCCTGGCGAGCCAGCCGAAGGGCCGATACTTCAATCGGAAGCAGCCGTGAGCCCAACTGCACCTTCTCAGTCCCGGCTTCGTCGAATAGGGTACTTACGCTAACGTCCTTGCCGACTTCGCCGTCCATGTCTTTGAGACACTTGAGCAGCACCACCGCTAAGTCGCCCCGACGAGGACCCGCCGGCTTGCACTGCCGCTGGCTGGCGCTTGCCTTGGGTTGCGCGCTGGGGCTGGTGACCCTGACGGTCGCCGCTGAGGACGTGGACGTCCCGGTCAAGCTGCAAGCGGCCTTGACCGCGAAGGTCGCAAGCTACGACCGCACGCTGGCGGACTCGTCCAAGGGGCGCGTCGTGGCGCTCGTGCTCGTCAAGTCCGACACGGGTGATTCGGTTCACGTCGCCTCACAGCTGGTGGCAGAGCTTCGTCGATTGGGTTCGATCGCCAACGTGCCGCTGCAGGTGGAGACGCTGAGCTTCACGTCGCCTGCGGCAGTTGGCAAGGAGGTGCGTGCGCGGAGTGCGTCCCTGCTCTACCTGGCGCCTGGGTTTCGCAAGGAAGCCAAAGCGATCGCCAGCGCGCTCGATGGTTTGCACGTGCTGAGCGTCGCGTCGCTAGCCAGCTACGTTGACGAAGGGATCGTGCTCGGATTTGAGCTGCGTGGTGGTAAGCCCGGACTGGTCGTCCACCTCGGACACGCCAAGCGCCAGAACGTGAACTTCCGGCCTCAGCTGCTCGCGCTGGCTCGCGTACTGCGCTAACGAAAACGGCTGACCCTCAGCGAGGACCAGCCGTTGGGGCTAGCTGACAGAAACTCGTTTCCGTCGGAACCGTCTTCTAGCGGCGCTTGGCAGGCTTTTTGGCAGCATTCTTGGCGGGTTTGGCTGCCTTGTTGGCTGCCCGCTTGGCGGCTTTCAAGACCGGCTTGGCTGCCTTCTTCTCGGCCTTGGCGACTGACTTCGCAGCCTTCTTCGCAACCTTGGCGGGCTTCGCGGGCTTGATGGCCTTCGCGGGCTTGATGGCCTTCGCGGGCTTCGCGGGCTTGGTCGGCTTCGCGGGCTTGGCCGGCTTTGCTGCCTTCTTCTCAGCCCTGGCGGCCTTCTTGGCTGCCTTCAATACCGGCTTTGCTGCCTTCTTCTCAGCCTTGGCGGGCTTGTCTGCCTTCGCTGCCTTCGCTGCCTTCGCTGCCTTCGCTGCCTTCGCGGCCTTTGCCGGCTTGTCTGCCTTCGCGGCCTTTGTCGGCTTGTCTGCCTTCGCTGCCTTCGCTGCCTTCGCTGCCTTCGCTGCCTTCGCTGCCTTCGCTGCCTTCGCTGCCTTTGCCGGCTTGTCTGCCTTCGCTGCCTTGGCGGGTTTCGCTTCAGGCTCAAATCGATCCGCCATGGGTGGTACCGACTCGACGTAGTCCGCTTCATCGGCGGGCACGACTTCAACGTCGGCACCGTCAGGCCGTCCCACGTGACCCTCACGACGCGCGAGCGTCTCGAGGATGGCGCGATCGAGATCCTTGAAGCGCACGGGCTTGTCGAGGAACGCGTCGGCACCATGCAGCGGCGACATCATCGAGTTCATCGTCTCGCCGATCCCCGTCAGCATGATGACAGCCATGTGCGCGGTTGAAACCGTGCCACGGATGCGCTGCAAGACTTCCCAGCCACTCAGGCCCGGCATCATCACGTCGAGCACCATCAAGTCCGGCAGCTCTGCACGCGCCAGCTGAAGTGCTTCATCACCATCGCCCGCTTCAAGTACGTTGAAGCCGCGATTACGCAGGTGCTGAGCGACAGTCGCGCGAGCTGCGGGCTCGTTGTCAACGACGAGCACGGTCTTGTTGCCGAAGTCCACCATTCTCTTTTGGCTCCCGGGGGGGTTGTGAGGGGTATTTGGGCAGGGAATCGGCCTCGGGGTCAAGGCCGTTCCGCAAAATTCTGCGGATTTCCCTCCGCGGGTTCAGAATCGGCTCTAGCCTTGCGCAGCGACGCCGCGCGCCTCGATGCAGCCCCCCACTGGCCAGCCTTGTCCTCCACACCTGACCCCCAAGAACCGCTGAAAGTCGCCATTTCGGCGTACCAGCGACGACGCGTCGTTCAGGCCGCCACGCTCAGGCTCGCCGAGACCGCGTGGCTGCCCTTGGTCGCCGCAGGTCTGGTCGGCGGGACCACGCGCTACCTGACCCACCCGCCCGTTGGGGCGCTGGAGGGGGTTTTGGGCGGCGTGGTGACGGGCTGGCTCGCTCTCAGCCTCTGGCGCTCACGCCACAAGCCGAGCGCGACCCTGGCGGCGCTAGCGCTGGATCGCCAGGCGGGTCTCCCCGACCTCACGGCGAATGCGGTCGCTTTTCTGGCGATCCCGCCGAGCGAGCGCTGCCCCTTGATGCAGAGCGCGCTGCGCGAGGCGCGCGCTCACGTCGCAAGCCTGGCTCCGGCCGCCGCAGCGCCCTGGCCCAAACCACGTTTCGCGCCACTCGCTGCGGCAGCGGTCGCCGGCGGGCTGCTGCTACTCACGCCGCTGCTAGCTCGACCAGCGCTGCACGCCTCAGCGCGACCCAATCGGCCAACCAGCGTGAGCAACGCGGGCTTCACGATCAGCCCTGACGATCTGAACCTGCTCGAAGCCCAAGCACGCAGCTGGCAGGAGCGCGCCGAGCGCGCCGGACTGGCGGGTGAGGGCAAAGCTTTGCGCAAGCTCGTCGACTCGCTGCGCGCCGGCAAGCTGTCACGAGAGGCCGCCATGCGTGAGCTCGCGCGCATTGCTCAAGCGCTCGAGAGGTCGCCGAACGAGGCGGAGACGGAGACGGACAACGCCGTGGCCGAGCTCAAAAAGCAGCTCGAACGCAGCCCAAAGTCCGCCACACCCGCGCTCCGCGAGGCCGTCACGCGGGCGGCCGCTCAACGCCAAGCCAGCGAACAGCGTCGTACGAGCGAACAGCGTCGTTTGCGCGACGAGCAAGACAGCCTGCTCAAGCGCAAGCGCGCCGGCGACCGCTCCTCCAACACGCAGCAAGCGCTCGCGGACAATCAGCGCCGCCTCGAACAGCTGACACGGCAACAGCAAGCTCCCAAGCAGCAAGCTCAGTCGGCGCTCGATCGCGCATTGGCTCGTGCGGCCTCTGAAGTCGCGAGTCGCGCGGGCCTCTCGCAGCAGGCCCTGTCGGAGATGTCCGACGCCCTGCGCCAGATGGCGCAGAAGCAACAAACCGACGCGCAAAAGCAGGAGCTGCTCAAGCGACTCGAGCAGCTGCGCGAAACCCTTCGTCAACAGGGTCGCGATGGCTCGCAACGTCAGCTTCAGCTGGCCCGTTTTGGCAAGCAAGCCCAAGGCAAGGGACAGAACGGGCAGGGAAAACAAGGCCAACAAGGTCGCGGCCAAAGCGGGCAGGGTCAAGACGGTCGCGGTCAGGGCGGCCCCGGACAGAGCGGCAGCGGTCTCGAGTTCTCGCCGCGACAGAGCGGCAACAGCATCGCGCTCGGACGCGGCGCGCCGGTGCCCGGCGGAGCGAGTCCTGGTGACGGCGCTGGCGAGCCCTCGGCGGGCGGACTCTCCGCCGGTGAGGGCCATGATCCGGAGCTTGCCGGAGAGCGCACCTCAGCCCTGCCAACAGGAACCGACCTTTCCGTGAACGGCCAAGACACGGGAACCGGCGCCGTGTCACCCGAGGTGATCTCGGGGGCCGCCGCCAAGGGGTTCGTGGGTCCCGCCTATCGCAACGTCTATCGCTCTTACTTCGACGTCACCGAAGCGGCGCTGGGGGAACCTTCCGTTCCTCCGGGTGTCCGCGTTCAAGTCCGCCGCTATTTTGAGCTCGTTCGTCCCCGCGATTGAGCCGCCAAAAGGAATTGCCCTGATGACCGTGTCGCCCAATACTGCTCCGCTCGATGTCGCTGCATTTCAAGAGCAAGTGACGCTCATTCGTCGTGAGCTCGGTAGCGTGATTGTGGGTCAAGAGCGGGTGGTGGACGCCGTGCTCACCTGCATTCTGTCCGGGGGACACGCGCTACTGGAAGGTGTCCCGGGTCTCGGCAAGACTCTGCTCGTCAAGACCCTGGCCGAGTGCCTCGGACTCGAGTTCTCGCGTATCCAGTTCACGCCGGATCTGATGCCCGCGGATCTGATCGGCACCACCGTGATCGACGAGTCCTCGACGGGGGGACGCAACCTGGAGTTTCGTCCTGGACCCCTGTTTTCGCAGATCGTGCTGGCCGACGAGGTCAACCGCGCGACCCCGAAAACCCAGAGCGCGATGCTGGAAGCGATGCAGGAGCATCGCATCACGGTCGGCCGGCAAACGCGCAAGATCGGGGAGCCATTTTTCGTCCTAGCGACGCAAAATCCCCTGGAGATGGAGGGCACCTACCCTCTCCCCGAGGCGCAGCTCGACCGCTTCTTCATGAAGATCGATGTGCCATTTCCCTCGGCAGCTGAGCTCACGACGATCCTTGAGCGCACGACGACGGAGCATCAACCCCACGCCAGTCAGGTAACGGACGCTCAGGCGCTCTTGTCACTGCAGTCGCTGGTGCGTCGCGTGCCGGTGGCGCCCCACCTGGTGGACTACGTCGTGCGCCTAGTGCGCGCGACCCATCCCGAGCATCCGGAATGCCCGACTGAGCTACGCTCGTCGATTCGCACTGGTGCGTCTCCCCGCGGTGCCCAAGCCCTGCTGCTCGGGGCGCGTGTCAGCGCGCTGTTCGACGGACGCAGCGCGCCTGCAATCGAGGACGTCAAGCGCGTGGCCGCAAGCGCACTGCGCCACCGCATCCTGCTCTCGTTCGAGGCGGAGGCCTCGGGACTACGCTGCGACAGCATCATCGCGACCCTGCTGGCAGGGCTGCCGCAAGCGCTCTAGGCCATCGTTTTGTTCTCCTGGCCCTTCAAGCAAGCCCGCGCACGCGGTCGAGCGCCCTCCCTCGGGAGCGACGCCGCGGCTGCGTTCGGCCCGGGTTTTGAGCGTCAGCTTGAGACGCTGGTGCTGATGACGCGGCGCCTGGCCTCAGGTCGAATGCGGGCAGAGCGGCGCAGTCGACGACGCGGCGGCGGGCTGGAGTTCGCTGACCACCGCGAGTACGTCCCCGGGGACGACGTGCGGCACCTCGACATCAACGCGCTGCAACGCCTCGATCGACTGTGGCTGCGGGTCTATGAGGAAGAGGAAGATCTCTCGGTATTTCTCCTGATCGACTGCAGCCCCTCGATGTGGTTCGGAGCAAAGCCGAAGATCCAGCTCGCGCGGCAGCTCGCCGCAGCCCTCGGCTACATTGCGCTCTGTCAGCTCGATCGAGTCTCCATCGTGGGGCTCGGTCAGCGCGTGCTGTGCGAGCTGCCGCCGCAGCGTGGGCGCAACCGGATCCACCGTTTGCTCAAGTTCCTGCGCGAATTGCCGCAGGCCAAGGGCACCGCTCTGTCGCGGAGCCTCCGCAGCTTTGCCACGCGTCAAAAGCGACGCGGACTCGTGATCCTGCTGAGCGATCTCTATGATCCGAGCGTGCTCGAAACGGGACTGGCGGCCCTGGGGTTCGAGCGTTTTGAGCTCGAGGTCATCCACCTGGTTGACGAGGCCGACGCCTACCTCACGCTGAGTGGCGAGCTAACGCTGGTCGACGTAGAATCCAACGAGCAGCGCGAGCTTTCCGTCACTCCCGAGCTGGAACGCTCACTGGCCGCGGCCCACGGCGCGCTGCTCGCTGACGCAGCACGTCACTGTGGGGAACACCGCATTCCCTATGTCGCGGCCGACGTCAATCGCCCCTTCGACGAGCTCGTGCTCGAATCACTGCGGCGCGGCGGGGTGCTCTCGCGATGACTTTGCTGGGCCTGGCTCCCGTGCTCTGGTCGGCGCTCGCTGCGGTCAGCGTGCTGCTGGTCGTGGGGTTGCACCTGCTGCGCGAGCGGCGCCAAACGCTGACGGTCGTCTACCTTGCGCTATGGGAAAAGCTTTTGCCCTCGCGGGCCGCTCAAGCCAACTGGCGTCGCCTGAAGCGATGGTTGGCGCTGCTCCTCTCACTGGCGATCGTCGGGAGTCTGCTGGTTGCGGCGGGTGATCCACGCCCCAAGTCCACTACCGGGGAGCTCCGTTTTCACCTGGTGCTGCTCGACGTGAGCGCCTCGATGCAGGCTAAGGAGGGCAACAGTACCCGTTTCGAACAGGGCAAGCTTGCGCTCGGTCGTTGGCTCAAGGGGCTGGGTTCACGCGATCGCGTGCTGCTCGTCGCGGTCGCGCAACATGCTGAACCACTGGGCCCCTGGCTCGAGGAGCCGTCAACGGCGCTCTCGCTACTGTCAACGCTGCAACCGGTCGACAGCCCCGCCAACTGGAGCGGCGCGCTGGAGTTCGCCGACGAAATCCTGGCCTCGCGCCGGGGCGGCGATTTGATCGTCGTCAGCGATCGCGCTCCGACGCTCGACGGTGCGAGCCCCGCGAGGCCGCAACCCGCGCGGCCTCGATACCTGCTGCCCGTCGGTCACAGTGGGGGCAACCTCGCCATCACGTCGTTTGCGGCGCGCCGCACACCAGGCGAGCCACTTCACTGCGAGCTCCAGGTGGAGGTGCTCAATGCCGATCTCCAGGCGCGCCGCGCCGAGCTGATCCTCTCAGGTGACGCGGGCCCGCTGTCGATCCTGCCGCTGACGCTCGCACCGGGTCAGCAATGGAGGCAATTTGTGCCGGATATTCCGGCCAGTCACGAGGTTCTGACCGCAACCCTGCATGCGACCGATGGGCTCGCCGATCGCCTGGCACTCGACGATGTGGCCACCACGCGCCTGCCTGAGCGTCATCGCAGCAAGCTGCTCTTGGTGACAAGCGGCAACACGTACCTCAGTGCCGCGCTGTTGCTCGATGAGCTCCTGGACATCACGACGCTGGCGCCCGGAGCGCGCTTGCCCGAGGGGCCCTTCGAGCTCGCGATCTTTGACGGTGTGGCCAATCCAGGGTTCGTCGGTCCGCAGCTGCTGCTGGCTCCACCGGTGGCGACCGACGGATTTACCCTCGGTCGCTCACTGACCGATTTTGGTTTTGACGACGTGAAGGACGGCGAGACGCTGGTGCGCGGCCTGAGGCTCGAGGACGTCCAGGTTCAGCAAGGTCGAGCCCTCAAGCCGCTGGGACACACGACGGTGCTCGGCAGCAGTCAGCAAGGCCCGCTGCTCTTGTCTGGCCAGACCGCGCAGGGTCGCTTCATTGCCCTCGGATTTTCCCCACAAAACAGCGACTTTGTCCTGAGACCCGCCTTCCCGATGTTCGTGCTCAAGGCCGTCAATCTGCTGCTGGAGCGTGAAGCGCGCTTCGTTTCTTCCCTGCGCACCGGTGAGCTCCAGCGCTTGAGCGCGCCTGAAGGCGCCAGTCACGCGCTGCTGCGGGAACCCAGCGGCAGACAACGACTCTTGCCGGTCCAACAGGGCCTGGTTCAATTCGAGCCCGGCCAGGTGGGGCGCTACGCGCTGGAGTTTCCGGGGACCCCCGAGGCCCGACGGCAGCTCGAGGTCAACCTCGCCAACGCCGAGGTCTCGCAGCTGAACAGCGATGGCCCAAGTCCGAGCTGGCCACGCCCCCCAGCGGGTGAGAGTCACCGCCATCGTCCCCTGGGGTGGCTGGCGTTGGTGCTTGCGCTGCTCTTGATGCTGCTCGAGGGACTCGCGCTACGCCGGAGGTGGCTCGCATGACCGGCAAGACCCCGCTTCACGCCCCAGGGCTGCGCGCCTGGTTCGGACGACGACCGCTGTTGGCCGCCGGCTCGCTGCTGCTCGCGGGAGTCCTGGTGAGCTACGCGGCACGTCGGCTCGGCTCGTCCGCAGCGCCCCTGTCCTGGGCGTTTGGCTCGCGCAAGCTACTGCTACTCGAACCCCGGGCACTGGCCCTGTTCGCCGCCTGGCCGCTGGTTTTCTGGAGCCTGATCGGTGAGCTCACGCGCGGTGAAAAGCGCCTGGTTCCCAGGCTAACGGCGCTGCGCGCGCTCGCGCTCGCTCTGCTAATTGTCGCGCTCGGACGGCCGCAACTCGAGCGAATCGAACAGAGGACCTGCACGGTGGTGCTGCTCGACGTAAGCGCATCGATCGCAGACGCCTCGCTCGAGGCTGCGCGGCGACAAGCCAGCGAGCTTTGGCACTTGCAGAGCGACAGCCATCAGGTGCAGCTCGTGGCTTTCGATAGTCAGGCGCGCGTCGTGACACCGGCGCCGGGAGCAGAGCTCGCACCCATCGCGTCCCTGCGGCGCCCACCGCTCGCGCTTGGCTCGGACTATCCTCGTGCGCTGGCCCTCGCGAGCGGGCTCTGCGAGCTTGATGCTGAGCGGCACCTCTTGCTGCTCGGTGATGGAGCCAGTACCGCCGGCTCGCTTCCAAGCACCCTCTCGGAGCTGCGCGCTGCCGGGACTGAGGTGTTTGCGCGCGCTCCGAGCCAAGCCGCGGCCTCCGACATCGCGGTCGTTCAGTTGACGGCCGAGGGCATTCCGCAGCTTGGGCGCACCTTTCACCTGCGCGGCCAGCTGGCGTCCACCCGCGCCACCCACGCCCGCTTGACGCTCTTGCAAGATGGCGCACCCAGCACGCTCGAACCCGCGCGTGAGCTGACCCTCACTCCGGGCCTCCAACCCGTCGCCCTGCAGGCGCGCATCACACGCCCGGGCATCACCAAGCTGACCGTCCAGCTCACCCCGAGCGAACCGGATCATTTTTCGGAAAACAACGCGTTTTCCCTCGAACTTGAGCTGACGGGGCCACCACGGGTCCTGTGGCTCGACCCTCGCCCAGGCAGTTCCCCGTTTGCGGCCGCACTCGAGGCGCAGCATTTCTCGGTTGATTCGCGGCGCCCCGACGAACTACCCAGCAGCGTTGAGTGTCTTGCTGACTATCAGTCGGTCGTGGTCTCGAACGTCGCCTGGGAGCGCCTCGCACCAGGCGCAGCCGAGCGCCTGGCCAGCTGGGTGCGCGAGCGCGGCGGCACTTTGCTGCTGTCAGGTGGACCTACTGCCTACGGTCCCGGCGGTTGGGGCCACACGCTGCTTGAGGACCTGGCGCCGGTGCGCATGGAGATTGACCATCGCAAGGACACGCCTCAGGTGGCAATGGCACTCGTGGTCGACCGCTCTGGCTCGATGCAGGGCGCGCCGCTCGAGCTGGCCAAATCCGCCTGTCGCGCCACCATCGCGACCCTTGGCCCGAGTGATCTAGTTGAGGTCGTGGCATTCGATGATGCACCTCTGCGGGTCCTTTCGCTGCAGTCCGCCCTGTCAGCGCGCGTGCACGATGAGCCGCTCACGCGGCTGCGCTCCGGCGGTGGGACGCGCATCTTTCCCGCCGTGGATCTCGCGCGCGGCGATCTGCTCGGGGTCGCGGCGCGCCGCAAGCACCTGGTGTTGCTCACCGACGGACAATCTCCGTCCGAAGGCCTGCCGGAGCTCGTTACGCTGCTAGCCGCTGACGGGATCACGCTGACCATCGTCGGCTTGGGTGCACAGGTGGACGGAGGTCTACTGACATCACTGACCGAGGCGGGCGGCGGGCGTTACCACGCCGCACCAAACCCAGAAGAACTCCCACGCATCTTCACGCGCGAGACCGAGTGGGTGATGGGACAAGCTCAGGTGGACGGCTCGACGGAGCTGGTCGTCGCGCGCGCCGCGGAGTGTTTTCACGGCATTGAGCTCGATGCCGCGCCGCTGCTGCACGGCTATGTGTCGACGTCCCTCAAACCGGCGCCGGCTGAGGCACTCCTCGAGAGTGAACGAGGTGAGCCCCTGCTCGCTCGAACCAGGCAAGGGCTCGGCTGGGTGCTGGCGTGGACGAGCGAGTCGCGCGGACCCTGGATCTCGGATTTGCAGCGCTGGCCCGAGCTCGGACGTTTTTTGGCACAGCTGCTGCGCGGGCACGCGCGCCTCTCGGAGGCCAAGGATCAACCCCTGCAGCTCGAGCTGCTTGGAGATGAGCTCAAGGTGAGTTTCGAAGCGTTTGACGAGCATGATCGCTTCGTCAATCAGCTCGCGTCGTCGCTCGTCGTCACAGGCCCGAGCGGCAAGCAGGCTCCGGTACCGCTGCCGCAGGTGGCGCCTGGTCGCTACGAAACACGGGTCAAACTCCCGACACCAGGCGCCTATCAGTTGCAAGCCGAGCACGAACGACGACAACTCGACGGACCAACGACGCCTTGGGGCACGAGTCGCGGCAGCGTCAGTCTACCCTATCCGCTGGAGCTCACCCCGCGTCCGGAGGCAAGTCGCGAATTTGAGGCGCTGGTGTCCGCGCTCGGCGGCAAGCTCAATGCACCGGCAGCCGAGCTGCTCGTCGCCAAGCACGCCGGACGCCCCCATCGACGCAGCCTGGCAGCGCTGAGCGCGTTGCTGGTGCTCGGTCTGGTACTGCTCGAGCTGCTCTATCGTCGCACGGCCTCACGTCTTTGGTCCTAGTCTGGCGCCCGTGCAGTGGTGAGTGAGGCGCGCTAAAGGTCTCCGGCTTGGAGCCACTCACTCGCACTTGCCTGCTCTTGCTCTCCTCCGCGGTCGCCGGCGGCATCAACTCGATCGCCGGCGGCGGTACCCTGGTGTCATTTCCGGTGGCGATGGCGGTCGGGCTCTCGCCGATCACGGCCAACGCGACCAACGCGCTCGCGCTGGTGCCAGGCTCGCTTGCCTCAGCCTGGGCCTACCGAAACGAGCTGAAAACGGATCGGCGCCTCGCGCTGCGTTTCGTCGGACCGAGCGTACTTGGAGGCGCCATCGGCTCGCTGCTCGTGCTGCTCGCGCCCGAGCGCGTGTACGTGATGGTCGTGCCCGGCTTGGTGCTCGGAGCGACGCTGCTCATCCTGTTCAAGGAGCAGCTCGCCTTGCTCTCCAAGTCCGCTGGCGCGCGTTCCCGCTCGCCGTCTGCTGTGGGGCTTGCAGCCCCGACTCAGCAGGGGAGTGCCCTTCCAACGGGCAAGGCGGCCTGGTTGTCGGGACTCGCGATCCTCGGGATGGCCATCTATGGCGGGTATTTTGGCGCGGGGATCGGCATCATCACGCTGGCGGTGCTCTCACTGCTGACCAGCCTCGACATTCACCATCTGAACGCGCAAAAGGCCCTGATCGCCAGCACGGTCAATGCATCGGCAGCCACGCTGTTTGTGCTGCGCGGGGCAACGCATTTACCGTCCGCCGGTGTGATGGCGATCGGCGCGGTGCTGGGCGGCTACGCCGGCGCCCGCTATGCGCGGCGCCTCCCTGTGCGCGTGGTTCGGGGGCTCGTGGTGACGATCGGGCTGGTGCTGTCCGCATCACTTCTGCGCAACGCGTTCGGCTAGCCGGCCCCCGGCGTGGCATTTCGTCGCTACCCGCCTCGCGACCGCTCTTCTCGGTTGCCCTGCCGGATGAGCAAGGGCAGTCTTCGCCAGAGCCCCCTCACCCCCTTCACGCGCCGTTGCCTTGGACGTAGTTGAGCCTTAGGACAGCGAGCCTTCAGACCAGATGAGCTACGAGAGCATTCGGCACCGTTTGGAGCGTGGACGACCTCTGGTCCTCGATGCAGATACAGGTGCGAGCTTCCGAGCCCGCGGACGCGCCATCGATGCGCCGGGAGCTCTTGGACGACTGCTACGCGAGCGGCCAGAAGACGTGCTTTCGCACTACCGGGCAGAGATATGTAGTCGTGTGGACGTGCTGTGCGCGCTCACGCTCGACACGACGCCTCGTGCCCTGGCTGAGGTGGGTATGCAGCACCGCGCCGCCATGCTCACGGGACGCGCGGTCGAGCTCGCGCTCGATGCCGCCTCCGAGGGCCCGAAACCGGTCGCGGTCGCGGGTCTGCTTGGCAGCGAGATGGTCGCCCCACTGGCAGCCGATCGACTGCATGAGGAATTCGTCGAGCATGCGGAGCGGCTGGCTGCTGCCGGCTGCGAGCTGCTGATCGCGCGCGGACAGGGTTCACGTCTCGGTTTGATGGCAGCCGTGGTGGCCGCGTCTGGAACCGAGCTGCCCACTTGGGCGGTCGTCGAATGCCTGCCTTCCGGGGAGCTCATCACCGGAGGTCCGGTGGGCCCACTGATCGAGGCCCTTGAAGAAGCGGGCGCCACCGCGGTGCTGTTCGAGGTGAGCTCGATCGACAACGGCATCGCGCAGCTCGAAAGAGTCGCCTCGTCAATGAGTGCCGATGGCTCGCTCTTTCCCGGTGTCTTGCTGGCGGCAGGTCCGCTCAGCGTGCGCGGCTTTCCCGATCCCGGTTCACGCCCAGAACACTGGGCCGATCGCGCCCTCGATCTTGATCTCAAGGGCGCCCGCATCATCGGAGGCGGCGCCGGCACCACGGAAACTCACACGGCAGCCCTGGCGCGCGCCCTGGGTGAGGTGCATCCGTCCATGCCAACGCGTCGCTCGGACACGGAATTCGATCAGGTCCCCCCGGGTCGATAGTGCAGGAATCACCGCGATTCGACGCAGGCAAGCCAGAGCCGCGGGAGCCGGCGACCCCACTCCCGTTTGGGGGATTTGGCGTTAGGTAGCCTTGACCGATGTCTGTGCCTATTCTCTCGGTCGTTCCAGTGGCAACCGATCACCTCCCCCTGCGCGACGCGACCGAGCTCAGACTGCCCTTTGAACTCGCTGAGGTGCCGGAGCGAGATTTTCGCGTCGGTCTCGAAGCAGAGCGCTTCGGCGTCAGCGACCAGCCACCCTTGGCCCTCGGCTATGAGGGAGCCCGCGGCGTGCGCAAAGTGCTGCTCGAGTTCATGTCCCGTGGGTGGCAGGCCGAGCGCGAAAGCGAAGCGTCCCCACTGCTTGAACTGCGTCGTGATGGAGCGTCGCTCACCCTGGAGCCCGGCGCGCAGCTCGAGCTCAGTGGCGCTCCCTACGCGGACGTCCACGGCGTCGCGACGGAACTAGCCGAGCACCAGCGGGAGCTCACGGAACTCTCGGAGCCGCTTGGTCTGCGCTGGCTCAGCGTCGGGTTTCATCCGCTCGCGAGTCAGGAGCAGCTGCCGTGGGTGCCTAAGCCTCGCTATCCCATCATGCGCGAATACCTGCCGACACGCGGCACGGGTGCGCTCGACATGATGCTGCGAACGGCCACAGTGCAGGTCAATCTCGACTACTCGTCGGAAACGGACGCGCTCGCCAAGCTGCAGCTGCTGCTGCGGGTGGCGCCAATGCTGCACGCGGCAACCGCCAACTCTCCCTGGATCGAGGGTCGCGCCACCGGCCGATTGAGTGAACGCGGGCAGGTCTGGATGCACATGGATCCCTCCCGCTCCGGCCTGATCGAGTCCGTCTTCAACATCCCCGATCCCGGCTATCACGACTACATCGAGTGGGCCCTCGATGCCGGAATGTTTTTGATCAAGCGTGGTGACCACTACGTTGCGAACACCGGGCAGACCTTTCGGGACTTCATGCGCCGCGGATTTGCAGGCCACCGCGCAACGCTGGCCGATTGGAAGCTGCACCTCAACACACTCTTTCCCGAGGTTCGACTCAAGCGCACACTTGAGCTGCGCTCGATCGACGCACAGCCCGCTGACACGGTGCTCGCGATCCCCGCACTGACGACCGGTCTCTGCTACGACAAATCCGCCCTGGCTGATGCCGGCAAGTTGCTCAGCTTCCTGACCTTTTCCGGCCTCAATGAGGCACGCCCCGCGCTCGTGCGGGAGGGTCTGCGCAGCCAGCTCATGGGGCGCGAACTGCAGCCGTTGATGCTCGAGCTGCTCGGGCTCGCTCGCGGTGGTCTGCAGCGGCGCGCGCGGCTCGATGCGCAGGGCCGTGACGAAACCCAGTACCTCGAGGGCCTCGAAGCTCTGTGGCGCGAGGGCCACTGTCCTGCGGAGCGCTTGCTCGCGCAGGTGGGACCGAACCCAACGACTGAGGCCATCGCCAACGCGACGCGCATCGCTTAGCCGAAAGCTGACGCCCGAGCGCATCCGGCGCGACGCGAGCGAGCTCAGCTTGCCGCTGCGCCGGCGGGTTTGTCAGAACGCGACGAGCGGTGACGGCATGAACAGCAGGACGAACAGCGCCAGGGTAAACCAGGCGATCCCGCGCCGCACCGGATCGAGACCTGGCTCTTCCACGGGGGGATGAGTGCCCCCTCGCGACCACGTCACCACGCCGAGCAAAACACTCAGCATTGACCAGAGACTGGTCGCGCTGATCGCTCGCGCCGCTAGCGACTCAGGGACCTGCGCCCAACCCTGTCGAAAGCCGATCGAGATGGCCGGTCCGGCGTGGACCACAGCGTTGTAGATACAGAGCGTGACGGGCAGCAACCAGAGCAGGCGTGAGATGCGATCATGCCGCGATCCGAGCAGCGCGTAGGCGACGTGCCCGCCATCAAGCTGACTGAACGGCACGAGGTTGAGGAAGGTCACGAGAAAGCCCACCCAGGCCGCGAGCGCAGTCGGATGCAGGACCACATCGTAGTTGGCCGGAATATGCCCAAAAACCAGCCATTTTAGCCCACAATACAGCAGACTCTGCCCCTCTTGCTGAAAGCCCGTCAACACGCGCGGCTCAAGCTTGCTGAGGCTGAGTCCGAACAACATCAGCGGCACCGCAAACACCATTCCCGCGAGTGGCCCTGAAGCACCAATGTCGAGAAGCGCACGCGCGGAGCGGATCCGACGCGTCATCAGGATCACGGCCCCGAGCGTGCCGAACGGTGACCCAATGGGCCCGATCGTCGGCAGCGGGATGAAGTACGGTAGCGAGGCTGGTACCCCATGCCGGCGCGCCGCCACGTAATGCCCGAGCTCATGCGCGACTAGAATCATCATTAGCGGGAGCGCGAAGCTGATCCCGGCACGCAGGGTTGCGAGAAAACCCACGGGGGGTTTGCCTGACTGCCACTGCGCACCCGCCATCAGCACGCTCACCACAGTGGCGAAGAACAGCAGCGCATTGAGGCTCCAGGAAGGCAGCAGCCTTCTCCGCGCGGTCGAGGTCATCCGAAATCACTCCCTGACAGGCGCGCCACCAAACGATCGAGCGCCGCCGCCAACGACAAGTCGAGCGCGCCATGCTCGGTCACGAGGCGCATTTGCCCCGAGCTGAGCGCCGCGTTTGGCACTAGCGAGAGCTCAAACCGGTGACGGGCGCTGAGCGCCCCGCGCGCGGCCTCCAATCGCGGCAGCTCGCTGGGCGGAACCTGCAGCTCGACGCGCCGGGCCCCGCGCGCCTCGGCGAGCAGCTGCTCAGCCAAACTGATGCCGACCTCGGGTGACAGCTGAAGCTCACGCCCAATCAGCCGCTCGGCAAGCAGACGCCCCAGCTCCAGTAACTGGCCCGAGCGCGCCTCAAGCGCTGCCTGTTCGCGTTCGACCAAAGCCAACTGACGCTCGAGCAGCGCCGCTTCACCCGCCGCGAGCCCCTCTTCACGCGCCCGCATGGCGAGCTGCTGCGCCTCCCGCCCGGCTGCACGCAATCGGCGCTTGGCCTCAGCGTCGGCGGCTGCCAGCACCGCGCGCGCCGACAGCTCTGCCTCGACACGCCGCGCGGCGACCACGCGCGAACGGCGTTCGGACGGCGCAAAGGCTGACTTTTCGCCCAGGACCGAGGCCTTGATGAGACGACCCTGCGTCAAAGCCACTGGGGCCTCCGACGCAGTCGAGCTCGCTCGAGTGCAGCGGTCAACCGCCCGAGCTCGTGAGCGAGACGGGTGGCGCGCTGGTGGCGCTCCGCATGACAAAGAGCCGACTTTAGCCTGCCGACACTCGTTGAGACAAGCTCTGGCAAACCGTGGCTGAGCGCCGCACCTCGTGAGCCGAGCAGGTAGCGCGTCGCCAAGAAGGCCAGCTCAAACCGCTCGCGCGCGTGGTCGGCGCCCTGCGTCATGGCAGCCCGAGGTTGCGCTTGATCCGTCCCTCGGGATCGCGCGCGAGGTTTGGGATGAACGGCTCACCGGTGATGCGCTCAACCGCCTCGACGTAACGCGCAGTGGCCTCGACGCGCACCTCGTCGGGGAGCTCCGGGATCGGACCATCCCCGCGAAAGCCTCGCGCAGACAGCCAACGCCGCACGTACTCCTTGTCAAAGCTCTCGGGATCGAGCTGCGCGTCAAAGCGCTGGTCGTAGCTGTCCGAGAACCAGAAACGCGACGAATCCGGGGTGTGGATCTCGTCGATCACGACGATCTCACCCTCGGGCGTGGTGCCAAATTCGTACTTGGTGTCGACCAGGATCAGGCCACGTTCGGCGCACAGCTGCTGTCCACGACGGAACAGCGCCATCGACAGCTCGGCGGCGCGATCGAACACGCGCGCATCGAGCCCGGTCATCTCGAGGATCTGCTCTCGCGATGCCGAGACGTCATGCCCGCCGTCAAACGCCTTCGTGCTCGGGGTGAGAATCGGCTTTGGCAGCCGCTCATGCTTGCGCATCCCGTCGGGCAGGGCATGACCGCAAAAGCTACGCTCGCCCTTTTCGTAATGCACCCAGATGCTGGTCGAGGTCGTTCCGGTCAGATAGGCGCGCACCACCATCTCAACCGGTAGGGGCCGACACTCGCGCACGATCGTCACGTTCGGATCGGGCACCTCGAGCAAGTGGTTTGGCGCCACATCGCGCGTCTGCTCGAACCACCACTGCGCGCAGCGATTGAGCAGCTGGCCCTTGAGCGGCAGGGTGCCAAGGATGCGATCAAAGGCGCTGATGCGATCGCTGACGACGATGATGCGACGCCCATCCCCAGGCGAATAGTTGTCGCGCACCTTGCCTTCATAGCGGGTGCCGAGTCCTTCAAGGTGCGTCACCTGGAGGATGTTGGGAAGGACGGACTGGATTGTTTCTCGGGTGACAGAGGCCACGATGCGACGACGCTACCACGAGCATCACGTGGGTGCGATGGGCTGGCCGACGGACCAGAGCGCATTTACTGGAGCTCGAGCTAATTTTGTTGAGATCCCGTGGACACGGAGGCCGCGCGAGCCAAGAGTTCTCGCCCGATGTCGGATCCCATCTTCTTTCCGGACATCACGTTCGGCACTCCCCGAAAACTCCCGCGGGTGGCCGACCTCAAGGGTCGCGTCGTGGTGCTCGATGTGGCCTTTGCCGGGGTCCAGGGCGGTGGGTTCGAGAAAGTCACCCTGCCGTTTATTCGCCTGCTGGGTGACCGACTGCGCGCCTGGGTGGACCATCACGACCACACGGAGCACCAGCGCTATGCCAACGACCCGCGCTTTCGCCTGCGCACCAAGGCGCAGCATGGGGCCTGCCCTGAGCTAGTGGATCCGGAGCTGGTCGAGCGCATTGGGCCGTACGACACGATCTGCTGCCACAACGATTTTGACGGACTCGCCAGCGCCGCCAAGTGGATCCGCGGCGGACAGGAACCCTACCCGGGCTGCGACGCCGATGCGCGCTGCATCGATACCCGCATCGGGGTGCCCTCGGCGATCGCAAGGCGGGTGGATCGCGCGCTGCGTGCCCGTCCGCGCGATCAGGGCCTGCAGGGGCTAGTCGTACGCTACCTGTCGCTCGGGCTAGGCGACGCGAGCATCGAGCGGATCCTCAGCGAGGCCGCCGCTGAGCTCGACGCGATCGAGCAGGAGACCGCGTCGGTCGCCGAGCGCTACGTGCGCATGAGCGGCGGTGTCGCCGCAGTGGACGTCACCACGCATCAAAAAACCATCGACAAGACCCAGCTGCTACTATTTGGTCAACAGCTCGAGCGCGTTAGCGTCGTTGTGGACCGGGAAAACGTCTCTGTCGCCGCGAGTTTTGACAGTGGACTCAATTTTCTCACGATGTTCGGTCTCGCTGGCGGCATGCCCACACGCATCTCGTTGCCGCGCAACCAACTGCGACGGATCTTGTCGACCCTGGGCGTGAGCGAAACCGAGACGAGCGAGTTCGTCAAGAGCCTGTAGCGCGCGCGGACACGGCTCGCTTGGCCACGACTACGCCGCGGCGACTCGCGCGAAGCGATTACGCCACTGCGCGCGCGAGCTCAGTCGTGAGCCGCAACGGCCCGCAAACGAGCAGCTCATAGCCGCTCGTTGCGTTGGGCGGACAGGCCAGCAGTAGCGAGAGCAGCGGCGAAAAACAGCGCTCGTTTACTACGGAGCGCTCCAGTAGCTCCGAACCGCAGCGCTCCCAAGCACGCAGACGGCTGCCGGGAGTTCCCTCCGGACTGAAGTGATAAAGTTCGCGCAGGCCGAGCCGATTGTAGCGCGCGAGCATCGTGGCGAGCGACACCTCCGCGGGGCGTCCAGGAACCTCGAACTCAAGCGCAAGCTGGGGCGCACCGCGCTCCCAGGTGTGCCAATCCTCGAACAGTTCGTCGGGGCTCCCCAAACACACGAACAGCGCCGGACACACCCGCAGGCTGGGCTGCTCGGGATCGAAGTAGAGATACTGATCGCTCCCGATGCAGGCGACGGCGCCAAACGCGCGCTCGAAGCGCTCCAGGAGCTCAAGCCGCAGCGTGGCTCGCTCGGGACTCTCGCGCCGCAGATCCTCGCAGGGGCCGACCCGGGTCGTCGCCATCGGTAGCCACGTGGGCGCGACACGGACAGGACCGAGGGCGGAGCCTGGGGCGGAGCGTTCGGGCGTCGAGATCGAGTCCACGGGGCTAGCCTGACACTTCGACCGTGGCGATTTCGTGCCGAAAACGCCAACTTCGGGTGACACCCGCTACCGCGGCAACGACGCTCTAGTAGGATGGCCCCCATGTTCCGCCGCCCGACCCCCGTGCTTAGCGCAATTCTGCTCCTTTCGTGGCTAAGCCCGGCCGTGGCGCAGGGGCCTGTCGCAAGGCCAAGCGAGATCGTGGCGGCGCGGCCTGCGCCCACCATCACGCTCGACTACGGCGCCGACGGGCGTCTGTGGGTCGCCAACTCCAGCGTCGACAATCCGGGCCGGCTCGATTCAGGCGTCGCACTCGACGCACCTGGACGCGACAGCCATCGACCCTTCGAGACCACGCGGATCCGAGTCTCGCCAACGCAGGAAGTCCATCTCATCACGGTGGAGGCCAAGGGCGGCAAACCTCGCTATCAGGCGCTGGTGGCCCACGTGTCCGGCGAGCCCAAGCCTCGGGTGATCTTTCAGGGCGAAACCGGCTGGGTGCGCGGCGAAGAGGGAATGAGGCGCGGAGCGGTCATCGAGCTCTCCGAACCCATCGACGCGACGGGCGTGCGGCGCGTAGTGGTCGGTGAACAGCAGGAGGATCTACAGCTCTGTGGACGCCCCGCCGTACTAGCCCCGCAGCTACTGACGCCAGAAAAGCTCGAGCTTCGCCCGGCAAAAGTGCAGCGACTCAGCGTCGAGGAGCGAGCGCGAGCGCCTCGCCTCACCGCGACCCTGGTCGAACCCACACCCGCAGTTGCCGCTCCCGGCGCCACGGGTGGCGACGCCGCAACCGTTCCCAGTGCCACGGGTGGCGACGCCGCACCAGCCCCGCTAGCGCCGCCGAGCGCGTCTCTCCTTCGCGCAGTCGGCGCCACGAGCGCGATCGGTTGGCCTTCCGCACTCACCGATGGCGATCCCGAGACGACCTGGAGCGAGAACCGCGGCGGCGCTGGGCGCGGTGAGTTCGTCTTGATGCGCGCGCCAAGTGACGTTCCGCTCTCCTCGTTTCAACTGAGGGTGCGCCCAGAAAAGCGCGCGGTACCCCATGGCGTCGGCGCCCAGCAGCTCTGGCTGGCCACGCGCCACCAAGTGTACTCGGTCAGTTTTGCTGAGGACCCGTGGAAGCGGCCGGGTGCGCGTTACAAGATTGCGCTCCCTGCGCCGGTGCGCACCGACTGCGTGGCCCTCGTCACGGACTCAGCCTTCGACGAACGACCCGATGCTGCGGTCACATTTGCCGAATTTTCCGCCGAATCCGAGTTCGTCAGCGCTTCTCTCGAAAACCTCGTCGGCGCCCTGGCGGGCGGTGGTGAACGCGCGGAGACAGCAGGCAGCGTGCTCGCGAGCCTGGGCGAGCCCGGACAACGTGCCGCGATCGACGCGTTCGACAAGCTGGATGAAGGCGGACGCAGAGTCGTTCTGAACCTGCTCGACACGGCGCCCTGCGAGCGCATGGTGCCCACGTTTCTCCGCGCACTGCTCGGCACCAGCGAGGGTCAGCGCATCCATGTCCTCGAACGGCTGCCCCGCTGCGCGGTCCAGGTACGGGAGGAGTCGCTCAAGCTCGCAGCCGAGCTCAGCCCGACGGAACTCGCGCGACTCGGTGACGCGATCGCCACGTTCGCACCCGCGGCGGCTCTCGAGCTGGTCGGCCCGCGACTGCGAGGTAACGCCGCCGAACGGCGCGCGCTGCGAGACGTGATTGCTCGCGCCACCCGCGATGAACGGGGAGACGCCGTGGTGGAGCAACTGCTCGCCGATCCGAAGCTCGACTTCGGCGTCGCGACTGAGCTGCTGCGCGCGCTCGGGGCGCGCGCCCAACAGCACGCCGCCTCGGCGGGCGCGCTGCTCGAACGCATCGTGGGACAGGCCGATTTTCGCCGGCGTTTTCTGCTCGTCGCGCCGAGCCACCAAATCGCGGACAAGCATCCGTTTGCCCGTCAGTGGCTGGCGACCGCGATCACGCGGGATCCGAATCCTCACATCCGCGCCGAGGCGGCGCGCTCGACGCGGCAACCCGCGCTCTTTTCCGCTGAGCTGTTGCACGCGCTGTCCGACAGCGAGGTGCGCGTGCGCGAAGCTGCAGTCAACGCGCTCGGACAACCGGGCGGAGACTTTGCCGCAGCGACCCTGGGGGAGCGACTCGATTCCGATCCTTGGCCGCTCGTGCGCGAAGCAGCTGCGACCACACTCGGCACTTTCCGCAGCAACCCTGAGCTCGATGCGCGACTCGTAAAGGCCCTGAGTGATGAGAGTCTGCCCGTGCGAGTTCGAGCCGTTGAAGCTCTCGTGAAGCGTAAGGCCAGCGCCACGGCCGCCGTGCTGCTGGAGCATTTCGAGGACAGCGATGAAGCCTTGGAGGTGCGCATTGCTGCGGCGCGCGCGCTCGGGCTGCTCTGTTACGCACCGGCCGGGGACGCCCTGGCCAAGCAGGCACGTCGCCTGACGGACGCTGGACTTGAGTCGCTCGATCGCGCCCTGGCTGGGGCGTCCATGGCTTCGCTCGGGCGCATCCACCCCGCCGACCTACCCAAACTGCTCCAGCCGCTGGTCCAGGGAGAGGGAACTCCCGCCCCGGTCCGCGCCGCAGCAAAGGCTCTACTCGCGGGCTCTGGGGCTTGTGCGGGCGCTGCCCACTGACAGGAGCTCGCGCCGGTGGTAATGCTGCGGTTCTGATGAGCAAGCGTCCCTGGATCTTGGTCACTGGAGCCTCGGGCTTCCTAGGGGCTCGTTTGGTCAAGCAGCTGGTAGCTCGCGGCGAATCCGTGAAGGGTTTCGTGCGTGCCGGCTCGAGCCTGCGGATGCTCGAGGGCCTCGACCCGGAACGCTTTCAGCTGGCGTACGGGGACGCGCTGGTCGGTCACACCGTGTACCGCGCGATGGCAGGTTGCTCAGAGGCCTATCACGTCGCCAGTAATTATGCGTTCTGGGCAGCCAACCCTGACGCGATCATTGCTCCCGCCGTGGAGGGAACCCGCTGCGTGCTCCAGGCCGCTACCCAGCGCGGCCTGCGTCGGGTCGTCGTGACGAGCTCGGCAGGGATTCTCGGCGCCAACGATCGCCCCCAGAGCTCGGACGAAATGCGCGAGCCACAGTCGAAGGACGCCGAGACCTACTTCGCCGCCAAAATTCTGGCCCGTGAAGTAGTCGCCCGCTTCGTCGACGAAGGGCTGGACGTGGTGAGCGTGCTTCCTTCAGCCATCCATGGCCCGGGTGATTGGAAGCCCACGCCCTCGGGTCGCTTGGTGGTCAACTACCTGCGCAGCAATCCCAGCTTTCGCCTACCGGTGCCCAATGGAGGCTTCAACGTCGTCGACGTCGACGACGTCGCCACGGGACACATTCAGGCCATGGAGCGCGGCCGGTCGGGTGAGAGCTACATTCTCGGCGGGGACAACGTGATCTTTGAGGAGTTCATCTCCGTGCTGTCGGAGCTGACCGGCCTGTCCCAATCGGGCTATCGCGTGGGGCGTGGCACGGTCACGCTGGTGGGGGCACTGCTCGAGCTATGGGCGAGAACTACGGGGGATCCGCCCATCATTACCCGCCGCGTGGCTCGGGATTTCGTGGGGCGCTTTCTGTGGGTCACCAGTACCAAGGCAGAGCGTGAACTCGGCTACAAGCACCGCCCAATTCGGGAAACGCTCGAGCGAAGTGTGCGCTGGTACCTGCGAAACGGGTATTTGACCAACCTGCAGGCGCGACGTATCTGGCTCGAGCTGCGAGCTGCATCATGACTACGAGCCCGACCGGCGGTTTCTCCGTCTCGCCCAATCCCGCCCGTTATCGCATCGTCGGCATGAAGGCGCAGCGTCGTGCCTTGCCGCCCTCGGCGGCCGTGGCGTTGGGTGAAGGTCTGCTTTACGGTCTGCCTTCCGGAGCGCTGTTGGCGATCCCGATCGCCATTCGCCTCGAGGCACCACTGGCGCATCGCCTGCTCGTCTGGCTGGCTGCCTTGGGGCTGCATGGAGCCCTGCTGGGGCTCGTGGTCGGTTCGCTGCGCGTCGCGCGACCGCTGCCCAGTCGTACGCCTGCACTGATCGCTGCCCTGGGCATGGCGATGGGTCCGCTCACAGTCGTGGCAGCAACGCTACATCGCGTGACGCATCACCGACCACTCGGCGCCGCGACGTTTGGAGTCGTCGCGCTCGGTCTGATGCTCGGCTGCCTGGCAATCTCGGTGCGCGCGATTACGTCCCTGCGCTCGTCGCGTCCTTCGCGCAGGCTTCATGGCTGGGTGCTACTCGCCCTGGGGCTCGCGGCTTCAGCCCTGCTGACTCTGCCGTATTTCTGGATGTATTTGCGCGTCGCGAGCCTCTCGCCACTGTTCGGTGGACTGCTGCTCGACGGGCTCCTTGGCCTCGCGCTTGGCGTGGTCGGTGGGTTCGCTCGGTTCCCGCGCAAGCTGGAGTCCACGTCGCGTTCCGCGGGTCCGATGGCCCTCGCCGTCTGTTTGCTGACATTAGCGGTGGCGCTGCGCTCACCGGTGACCTCGCCCGCACTTGAGTCCGTCTCAGCCCTGTGGGCCTACCTGTTCTGACAGCCTGTTGGTACGGCGTGGCTCTCACGGGTGGCCTCTCAGACAGGCGTTTGCGCCCCCTGACCCAGCTTGTCTAAGGGTCCCAGCAGGCCATGCTCCCGCTGGGTCGCTGCCCCGCAGGGTCCAATCTGTTCAGCATTCTGCCCGGTTCCCGGCCCCTGCAACAGACGCAGTTGACTTGATTGTGAGGCATCCTTAGGTTCAGGAAATGCCAACTGAGCGGCCCAAACCCAAAAGTCGGTTTCGCCGCAGCCTCGCGGTATTGATCGCAACAGCTCAGTTGTTCGCGCTGTTGCTGTTCGGCATGCCTCTGAACGTGGCGAATGCGACTGAGCCCGTTCGTCTCGGCACCACGACGCTTGAAGCGCCAACGGCGGTCGCACCCAGCGACGCGCCCCGTCTGGCAGAGACCTCGCTGCACCGTCCGGCTCCGCCGATCAGCTTCAATCGCCACGACGCCGGCTGGATCCATTTTGCCTACCCACCTGAAGTGCGTGAACGCATCCAACCGCTCATCAACATGGCGGACGCGGCTCGGCAGGAGTTGAGTGAGCGGCTCGGTCGCGCGGTGCTGCAAGACGTCAGCGTGCGAATCGCCCGGACTCCCGGGGAAATGGCCACGCTAGCGCCAGAAGGCGCGCCCTATCCGAAATATGCGTCCGGCGTAGCCTACTCGGAGATTGGTCTCATCTTGCTGACGCTGGAGCCACCCCAAGCCCGCGAACGGCTTGAGCTCATGGAGACCTTCAAGCATGAGCTCGCTCACGTGGCCCTGCATGACGCCACTCGGGGTCAGTTCGTCCCTCGCTGGTTCAACGAGGGCTTCGCGGTGTTTGCTTCGGGGGAGAGCTCCCTTCCGCGACTGCAGACCCTCTGGACCGCCACGCTCGGTGGTTCACTGCTGCCTCTGAGTGAGCTCGAGCGCAGCTTTCCCGCCAACGCTACGGACGTCTCGATCGCCTATGCGGAGGCTGCAGACGTCGTTCGCTACCTGGCGCGCGGACAGGATCGCTATCGCTTTAGCTCGCTCGTCGAGCGCCTGTCCACGGGGGTACCGTTCGAGCGTGCGATGATGGATTCCTTTGGGATCGATCGCAATACCCTGGAGTTTGAGTGGCGTGAGGACGTCGCGCGTCGGTACAGCTTCTGGCCCGTGCTCACGAGCGCGGGGGTGCTGTGGATCGGGATCATCGGGCTGTTCTTCTGGGGCTATCACCGCAGGCGCGTTCGCAGCCAGACCATTTTAGCGCGCTGGGGTCGGGAGGAAGCGGCTGAGGACGCGCTGCGCGCAGCCGCGCAGGCTGCAGCACTCCGCGAGACCGAGCGGGTGCACATCGTGCTGTCTCACCCGACAACGCGGCTCGCTCCCACCACGCGCCCGATGATGCCGACCGATCCCGAGATCCCTACCGTGGAGCACGATGGCGGGATTCACACGCTGCACTAGCCGCTAGACGTCATGCTGCTCGATACCGTGGAGCACGATGGCGGGATTCACACGCCGCACTAGCCGCTAGACGTCATGCTGCTCGATGCGGCGTGACTCATCGATGATGCGCTCGAACACCCGGCGAATGACCTGAGGCGAAAGCCCCGCCGGCGCCAGCTCGGTGAGCCGCTCGAGCACCTTGCGTTCACGATCGGGGTCATAGACGGCCAGGTTCCGCTCACGCTTGTAGCGCCCAACCTCCAGCACGAGCTCGACGCGCTCAGCGAACAGAGCGAGGATTTTTGCGTCGACGTCGTCGATTCGGCGCCGGATTTCCTGCAAGTCGAGCTCAGAAGTCACGGCCGACATCATAGCGCGGATTGGCGGACCTTCGATAAAATTGGGCTCTGACGGGCGGACCCCGGCAGGTTTGGGTCGTTGAGCCCGACAGGACTGGCTCGAGGGCGGCGGAATTCGAGCCCGGGCCAGCCCGCGTCTACAGCGACCGACTCGGGTTGCGACTAAGCCCGGCGGGCGTCAAGGCCGGTCAGGAGCTCCAAACTCCGCTTCATGATGGCGGCCTTGGCCTCACGCGATTGCGGTGCCGTCGTCCACACGATGAGCGAAACGTCCAGCGCGGCGCCGATCGTCTTGAGGTGGAGCTCGGGCTGCGGGGACGCGGCGCAGCTTGGTTCCAGCGCGAGCAGCTCGCGGAGCTGAGTTCGCAGCTCGTCGAGATTCGCCGTCCGCGGGACCGCAAAATCGATTTGCAGGCGCGACGCTTCAAAGCGCGTCAGGTTCTTTAGCTTGGTCTTGAGCACGAGCTCGTTGGGGATCCGAACGTAGTCGTTTTCTGGGGTGCGGATCTTGGTCGACAGGATGTCGATCGAAAGCACCTCTCCCACAACCCCGTCGACCTCGATCTCGTCGCCCAGCGCAAACGGGGCTTCGCCCATCAAGAACAGACCGCTGATGACATTCGAGAGCGTCGTCTGCGCGGCAAAACCAACCGCGACGGTCAACACGCCCGCCGCACCGAGCAGTACGCCAATCTGAAAGCCGAGCTCCTGCAGGGCCGCGGCGATCGCCATCATCGAGAGGCCCCAGCTCCCGAAGCGCCGCGCCAACGGAGCGTGTTCAGGCCCGAAACGCCGCGAGATGTGTCGCGCCAACCAGGCCCCCACGAGCCTGGACAGGGGCAGCCCGAGCACCAAAAAGGCCAGGGCCCGAATGAGCGGCATGATGCGCTCGGGGGTCAGAAAATGAGTCAGGTGGGACGTCAGGGAATGAAGCACGGGCTCTCCAAGGTCGAGGGATCGCCCGGTGCTTGCGACTCGTGATGAGCATCAAACCAGGGGGACGACCAACGCCCGCTATGTCATGTTCCGACCGGGCGCGCCATTGGGTTCAATCGCCGCGGCGCAGTGGCGCTCTCGCGTCCACCGCGCCGTGCAAAACCAATATGCGGACATACGCGAGACCGCTACAACCGTTCGGCCTTCAATCCAAACGGACCACCTTGGCTAGCATTCGACTTGACCACGATGTAGTAAGTTCCTGCGGCAACATTGGTCATGATGACCTCCGCGCGACGCTCACCGACCACGTCGTCTCCGCACACCAGACTTGCGTCGGAGAGCGAGTTACAGCTGGGCAGCACGAAGAGCAGCGTATCCGAGTTGGTCGGAGCCACAGCGGTACTGAGCTTCAAGATTGGCGCGGGCTTGGTCAGCTTGAGCACGACCACGGTGTCCGGACGATTGTTACCACTCGCATTGGGCGACGCACAGCCTGAAGGCACGTCCCAGAGAGCGACACCATCCAGAGTTCCCGTGATCTGCGTGACTACAGCATCGGCGTTGAGCACTTGCGCGGCCTTGCACTGCGCGGTCTGGACCGTGCTGAGCGCGTCGCACTTGCCGATCAGTGCCGGTGGCGTCACCGAACAGACCAGGCCAGTGCCGCAGAGTTGTGAACCGAGCAGATCACAGCTCTTGCCCGTGGCCTGCATGACCGGATCGGCGATCTTGACTCGCTGCGTTGCACCGCTCTTGCCCCGACTGTCAACGGGCGTCAGCGCAAGCTGAGGTACCAATAGGTCGAAATCGACCATGGACTGGTTGGTTAGCGAGAACGTACCGTTGAGCGTGAGGATACTACTGGTAAGATCAAACGAACCCTGCGGGGAGCTGCCATCCCCATTGAGCGGCACCTGAACTGGATCGCCCCCGTCCGAGAGGAACTCGAGGTGAATCGAAACGACGTCATTGTCTGGATCGAGCCCTTCAATCCCAAGGATGGGACCAAATTCATTCCGCGTGTAGACGGCTCGGGTGATGGTCGGCGCCGTACCAGTGCTGCAGGTCGGTGGGACTCCGCTGCACACGAGACTGTCGGCGCAGCGACTCGCCAGATAGGCAGGATCACAAGCGTCCCCGTCATTGGCAATGAGCTGCGTGGTGATGGGCCACACGGTCGTCGAGGTCGTGGAGGCGCCGGTCTTATCCTTGATGACCACGCGCACCGAAGCCGCGTTTGGAACCATGGCGCCGAGCAGCTGGATCGGCAGATCGAAATCGGCCGTCTTGGGGGCGGTGGTCGGTACGTAGCCGAGAGTCGCCGAGTCCAGTTTCCCGTCCTTGTTCGTGTCGAAGGCTTGAACCGAGCGCTTCGACGAGTCGAGGATCGTCACCTCCACCGACGCAATCGAGCCGGTCGTCGCAGAGCCAAGGACGTGCAGGGAGATGTCCTTGCCCAGCTTTCCGCTCTGTGTCGCGTCGACCCGGGTGAGCTTGAGCGGCGCCTCGATGTGGGGAACACCACCTGCGCCAGCGGCACCAGCGTTTCCGCCCGTCGCAATCGACCCACCGCTGCTGGTAACTCCACCCGCGCCACCTGCGTTGGCATGACCACCCGTCGCGTGACCACCCGTCGCGTGACCACCCGTCGAGGTGCCTCCGGAGTGGGCTCCGGCAGCGCCGCCAGCTCCCGCTCCGCCGGTAGCGCTGGTCGCCCCTCCCTGACCGCCAGCGTCCGTGCCGCCCTGTAGCGGACGTTCGTTGAGCGAGAGAGCGCGCTGACAGGAAATCACGGTCCCCAACAGAGCAAGTTGGGCAAATCTGGACAATCGGCTGGCCTGCATCACTACCTGCTTCGCCTAGGGGGTCGTGATCGTCAGCTCGGCCTGCGTTGCTGCGAGGTTCATCGACTCGATGACGATGACATAGTCGCCGGCGGCAAGATCCTTGAGGCTGAGTTTGGCGCGAACCTCACGGGGCTTGCTAGTCGCGTCGTCGTTGCACCCCACGATGGTGCCGCTCA
The DNA here is from genome assembly GCA_038207155.1 of Polyangiales bacterium. GTDB lineage: Bacteria > Myxococcota_A > Polyangia > Polyangiales > Polyangiaceae > FEN-1139. The sequence continues at coordinate 190,321 of JBBRAB010000003.1, read as the reverse complement.
CATCACAGCCTTGCACCAGCGTCAACATGGTGTCTCCGCCAGTGCCTGCGTTGACCGTCGAGAGGCTGAGTTCCTTGACTGCCGCGGTCAGCGTGAGTCGCACGATACCCTGACCATGTTCGGCTCCCACCAGACCCGTGCAACCAGCCGGCGCGCTCCAGAGATCAGGTCCGTTTAGGGGGACAATTACTGGCTTGGTGGCTCCCGGCAGCTTGAGTTCGGACGCATCCGCGCAGCGTTTGGCAGCTGCCCCAGACTCGGCAACGCAGGACCCCGCAGCGCCCACTGGTAGGCAGAGGGCTCCCGCGGCGCAGTGATCAAACCCGCGTGGGTCACAGCTGGCGCCAACCTTGCGTTCGGTTCGCGCATCGAGTGTTGCCTTGACCAGATTGCTCTTTCGGCCGTCCGCGTCGGTCACCTCGACCCCGATCTGCGTGACCTTCGGCTCGAAGGTGGTCGCACTCTGGTTTTCGAGGAAAAAGTATTGTCCGCCAGTCCAAGGATTCTGGCTCTCAAAGGAGGAGGCATCGAGCGCCCCGTCGCCGTCGATGTCGATCGTGACCGGTTTGCCGTCGGCCCCGTAAAACGAGAGGCGAAGCGTCGTGAGCGTCTTGTCGGGTACGGTTCCCTCCGCAATCATGCGAGGACCGCGCTCCGTGCTGAAGAATGCAGCCTGCGAGATCTGGGGCGCCCCATCCGGCAGCACGGGGAGCGTGCCGCCAGTGCCGCCGGTGCCGACGGTGCCGCCGGTTCCGCTGATTCCCCCGGTGCCGCCAGTCGTCGTGTGACCGCCCGTACCGGCCTTGCCACCAGAAGCAGTGGCTCCAGAGCCGCCCTGACCTGCGCCTGCACCTGCGGCGGCAGCAGGACCGTCGCCACCGCTTGAACTCGAACTACATGCCATGAGCACGACGGCAGCCCCGAGTGTCCCCAGAATGCCCCCGACCACGGAACTGTTTGATGATTTGCGCATGAGGTCCGCCACAAACGCAAGCCCCGTGCCCAATGTCGCAGAGGTGGGGAGCGCGACCCCACTCCTGCGCAACTGCCGGAATTGACACGGCGCGCAGCTCCAACTCAGGCGCCGCGAGTGCACGGACCTCGAGAAGGGGTGGGTCAGCAGCGTCAGCAAACTGACACGGGCCGGACATGCCGGTCACACCTTTGACGCGTCCGCCGGACGCGCGACTCGGAGCGCGACGCGAGCGCGCTCGCACAGCACGGCGCGACTATCGGCGAACTGAGCGGCGGACGCGAGCGCGCGACGCGACTATCGGCGAACTGCGCGGCGGACTGCGCGGCGGACGCGAGCGCGCGACGCGGCCCCGCATCGGACAGCACGTCGCGGCCCCGCATCGGACAGCACGTCGCGAGCGCGCTGCCGCCGGCTACGGAAGCTCGCAGCTTAGCTGGGCATTTTCGTCGTACACCGTGTCCATGCCGTCACCGCAGTCGATGGTGTCCGTGCCGGTGCCGCCCTCGATCGTGTCGTTGCCCTTGCCGCCGGAAATGATGTCGTCGCCGCCACCCCCGATGATCTCATTGTCGAGGTCGTTGCCCGTCAGAGTATCGTTCCCACTGCCGCCGCGCAGATTCTCGATGTCGAGCTTTGCGTCGTCTTTTTCGAGGTTTTCGCCGTCATTCAGCACGCCTGTCCCCAAGGTCACGGTAACGTTCAGGGTGCGTTCGCTGTAGTCGAGGGTGTCGATCCCATCACCACCGGTGAGTGAGTCGGCCCCGCTGGTGATTGGTCCTTCGTGTAGGACGTCGGCGCCCAGACCGCCGTCGAGCTTGTCGTTACCAGCGCCACCGGTGAGCTGGTCATCGCCCGCTTCACCTTTGAGATCATCGTCGCCGAGCCCGCCATCAGCAGTATCATTGCCGGCACCGCAGGTCAGGGTGTCTTTGCCGTCACCACCAGTAAGGGTGTCGTCCCCGTTGCCACCTGTCAGGGTGTCATTGCCGAGTCCGCCGTTGAGACTGTCGTTGTCGTCACCGGCGTTAAGGACGTCATTGCCGAGTCCACCGGTCAGTGTGTCGCTGCCGGCCTCGCCAATCAAGCTGTCGTTGCCATTTCCACCTGTGATCACGTCGTCACCGGGACCACCCGTGACCGAACAGCTCGGAAGGCCACAGGTGAGCGTGTCGTTGCCTTCTCCAAGGATGATGAGCTCGATATCGTCGGCGATATCGTCGTTTTCACCGAGTTGACCGTCGTCGGGGATGCCGAGCAATACGACCGTGCTCAAGCTGACCGAGACGTCCCAGAGCCTGCCGGCATAGCTGACCGTGTCAGTGCCGGCTCCGCCCGAAATACGCTCCGAAGAGATGTCGGTTTGGGTGAAGGTGTCGTTACCGTCCCCGCCGTACAGAGCCATGGTAAAGAGCGAGCCATAGGTCTCGATCGTGTCATTGCCGCCGCCGCCGTAGACTTTGACTGGCGCCTTGTTGGTAATCTGAAGGTCTTCCCACTCATCGAGATCCGTACTGATGCGGTTAGCGGTGACCGTCATCACATCTGAGGTCGCGCCGAGCTTGATGCCAACGGAGTCATTGTCGAGACTGCCGTCGCTGTCGCCCAGATCGATAAAAATGCCCTCGCTGGGGGTGGAGCTCCCCTTGGCGAAGTAACCGTTAGAAAAATCGAGCACCAGTCGCTCGCGCTTGGCGTTTGCACCAGTGATCGCCAAGGATTTGACACCTGTCGCCAAGACCAGCTGTCCGCCGAGCGTCACGGCGTAGCCGTTCACGAGCAGCGCGCCATCGCTGAGCCGCTGTCCCACGATGGCAATGTCCCCATCGGCCATGCCGATCACGACGTCTGTCGTGTCTCCCGTGATGGTGCCCTGGATCTGCGTGATTGCAGCCTGTTCGAGCTCGCGGAACGGGTTGTCCCGGTCGAGACTGGGCCGTGGCTCGCTCGCGTCGTCGGCGCAGCCGAGAACTGAAGCGGCCAACAGGGTCACAGCGAGCGATCCGAATAGCTTTCTCATCATGTTCCCGAGGGGTTGGGCCGTGTCGTGCGACGACCGTCGACGGCGAGGACGCAAGAACCGTGCACGGGCACCGCTGGCGCCGTTTGGAGGCGCGGTCGGCCAGAAAAGCCCTGGCCCCAAGTAGGTGGAGCCCGCTGCAAGGCTGCAGCAGGCTCCGAAGGTCTCCGTCGAGCTCCACCAGCCCGCGGAGCACCTCGGTCCCCCTGGGAGAAGGACCGAGATTCCATCAGTTAGGAGGCAACCAGCATCAGGGGAATTCGCAGTTGATCGGGTTGCCCGCCGCGAGGGTGACGTCGAGGTAGACGTCGATGCCTTCGCCGCAGTCGATGACGTCCAGACCGAGACCGCCCTCGATCGTGTCGTCGCCCTTGCCACCCGCGAGGGTGTCAACACCGGCTCCGCCGACGATCTCGTTGGCCACGTCGCTGCCCGTCAGGGTGTCGTCTCCAGCGCCGCCGATTACGTTCTCAATGTCCACCTTGGCATCATCCTTCTCATTGGACTCGCCGTCGTTGGTCGTTCCGGCGCCTAGGGTCACGATGACCGGATTGGCTCGACCGGCGTAGGTGAGGGTGTCGATGCCGTCGCCACCCGTCAGAGCGTCACCGCCGTTGGATGCGCCGCCTTCGTCGAAGGTGTCGTCGCCGACGCCGCCGTCGAGCTTGTCGTTGCCAGCGCCACCCGCGAGGGTGTCGTTGCCGGCTTCACCCTTGATGTCGTCGTCGCCAAGGCCGCCGTCCGTGGTGTCATTTCCGGCGCCGCAGGTGAGCGTGTCCTTGCCGTCGTTTCCGAGCAGGGTGTCGTCACCGAGGCCGCCCGTCAGCTTGTCGTCAGCGACGCCACCATCGATGGTGTCGTTGCCGTCGCCACCGTCAATGATGTCCGCGCCGGCCAAACCGTTGACCGTGTCGTTGCCAGTTCCACCATTGAGGGTGTCGTTACCGGCTCCGCCGTTGAGGGTGTCGTTACCAGCGCCACCGGTGACGTTGCAGGAGGGAGTTCCGCAGGTGAAAACGTCGTCTCCGGCGCCGAGCACGATGGTCTCGATGTCGTCCGCCAGATCGTCGACCTCAGCGGATTCTCCGTCGTCGCCCGTTCCAAGCAACGCGACAGTCGTCATCGTTGCCGTAACTGCGGCCGCGCGGGCGGCATAGGTGACGACGTCGGTCCCGGCGCCACCGGAGATGAGCTCCGTCGACTTGTCGGTCTGGGTGAAGGTGTCGTTACCGTCACCACCGTAGAGCGCCATGATCAGGGTGGAGGCCGCGGTCGCCACGCTGTCGTTGCCGGCGCCGAGGTACATCTTTACCGGCGCCTTGTTCGTGATCTGAACGTCCTCGAAGGCGTCCGAGTCGAGCTTGATCTTCTTGGCTGTGACGGAGACGACATCGCTACCGCTACCAAGCTTTAGACCGATCGTGTCGTTGTCGGCGGTGGCGTCACTATCCTTCAGGTCAATGAAGATGCCATCCGTGGTCACCGCGCTGCCCTTGGCGAAGAAGCCATTGGAGAAGTCGAGGATGACCTGCTCCTGCTTGGCGTTTGTGCCGCCAATGGTGATCGTTTTTACACCAGCAGCGAGTACTGCTGCCGGCGTTCCGGGGACAGTGACCGCGTCCATCACGGCGTAGCCGTTGATGGTCAACACGCCGTCGATAGCGCGCTTGGCGATGATGGCGATATCATCCTGCGCCAAGTCGATCACGACGTCCGTCGCCGTGGTGCCCGTGGTGCTGCCAGCAATCGCGGTGACCGCGGCCTGCTCAAGCTGAGCAAACGGGTTGTCTTTATCAATAGGTTGATTTTGGGGTGCCTGCTCTTCGGCGCAACCTGCGATGGACGCAGCGAGTAGCGTCAGAGCGATCGATCCAATCAGTTTTCTCATGGTGGTGCCTCCGTGTGATGGGTCGTCTCTGCGTCGCGACCGCGGCGTCAGCCGTAACCCGATGCAATCCGTGTGAACGGGCCCGGCCTATGGACCTTGAGGAAAATTCTTTTGCAGCGAATTCCACTTAACTCGGCACCGTTGGCGGCCGTTCCGACAATTCCCCTGAGTGAGGGTTTGGGGCGGGCGCGGTCGAGCGGCGGGTGTCAACGCCTTGACGCTCAAGGACGGAACACGGCGAATTTGCGGCAATTCGCGCAAGCGGAGGAGTCTGCGCAGCATGTGCGACACCGTTGACATCCAGCACCCGCTGCCAGCCACCGACGAATGGGTGACTGCAAAATAGATTTATTTCATCGCTCTCGCAGCGATCTCGGCAGGTCCGCTGAGCCCCTGACTCGCGCGTTCCGATGGGTCTCGCCCCCTCGGGCTTTCCCCGGCGGCGCGCTTGCCAGCTACGCCGCTTGACCCTGCAGCCGCGTCGTCCAGAGCGTGACGCGATTGCGGCCACCGCGCTTGGAGGCGTAGAGCGCCTCGTCGGTCGACTTAAACAGGCTGTCCCAGTCCTGCCCCGCAACGGGGAAGCCCGCCACGCCCACCGAGCAGGTCACCTGGACTGCGCCCTTGTCGCAGGTGAAGCGCGCTGCTTCGAGCCCTTCGCGAATGCGCTCAGCGAGCTGAACGGCTCCCTGTTCACTGGTCTCTTCGCACAGGATCACGAACTCTTCGCCGCCAAAGCGGCCCACGATGTCGATGTCGCGCTTGATCTGACGCAGCACGTCCGCAAATCCGCGGATCACGACGTCACCCACGTCATGTCCGTAGGTGTCATTGACCTTCTTGAAAAAGTCGATGTCACAGACCAGCATGCTGACGGATTTTCCGAAACGCTGAGCGCTGCGCAGCTTCTGTTGGGCGGACTCGAGGAAGGCGCGTTTATTGAGGAGCCCCGTCAGTCCGTCGATCGTCGCCAGCTCCTCCAGGCGCTTGAGCAGGCGTGCGTTGTCGAGACTGACTGCCAAATGGCTCGCGAGCACTTCAAGGGTCGTCCGCACGGCTTCACCAAAGGCGCTCTTGCGCTTGGAGCCAAGCACGAGGGTACCGAGCGCGCGCTCGTGCACCAGCAGCGGCAACACCAGCAGCGACGGCAGTGGCGGCGCATCGATGCCGCGCGCAAACACCATCTGCCTCATGGGTTCATGCTCGCCGCGGTAGGGCAGCGGATGGCGATTGGCGACCACCATCGAGACCAGACCCTGGTTCTGCGCGTAGCGACGACCGACCAACAGCTCAGTTCCTTCGCCACTTGCCGCCCGGATCTCGTGTTCACCACGGGTGCGATCAAACAAAGTCACCACGGCGAAATCAAAGGCAGCAAATTCGCGAGCGCTGTTGACAGCAGCTTCGATCACTTGAGCCTCAGAGGTGGCAGCTGCCAGGCGATCGACGGCGCGGTAGAGCTTGCCCTGCTCCTGCTTGGAACGCTCGAGCTGGATGAACACGCGCTCGTTGTCGATCGCACGCAGGATGAAGCGCGTGGCAGCGAGCAAGAGCTCTTCGTCAGCCGCTCGGAACGGACGGTCCTCGAGACGATCCACCACCAGCACGCCGCGGGGCATGCCGCGTTCCAGCACTGGCACGGCCGAGACCGCGCCGATGGCCGCCGGCCCCACGTAGTACGGGATGTGTCGCGCAGCGCGTGGACCCTCGAGGCTCACCGGCTTGCCCTGCGCCAGGGCTGCCCCGATGATGCCGTCTTTGGCATTGAAGGGCCCCGGATTGAGCGCTCCTTCCAAGGTCGAGGCCTCCTGAATGTGAAGTCGATTGCCGGTGGCATCGAGCCAGAGCAGCAACGCCGTGCGTAGCCCAAGGCTGCGTCGAAGCAGCTCGAGTCCAAACTGCTGAGCAGCGCGGATCTCTTCGACACCCGAGTGCATGGCTCGCTCACCATCACGCAGGGTGGACGGACCACGCTCGAGTGCGCCACCCGGAGCACCGAGCAGTCGATACGAGCGCGCGGCCTCCTTGACCTTCTTTAGCTCGGCGTCGACGTGCGCGCGCGACAGCCGGCGCACGCGCGTGATCTCGGCGCGGAATACCCAGAGATTGAGACCCGTGAACACGACGCACAGCCCCAGCCGAGGCCAGAGATGGGTCCAACCGAGTCCCGACTCGGGGACGAGATGCAGCCCCGTCTCAAGCAGCATCGTGAACAGCAACGTGCCAAGCGACGCGGCCGGACGCGCAAAGGCCGCGGCCAACATCAGCACGACGTAAATCACGGCCGAGACCGGGGAAGCGAGTCCACCAAAGGTCTGGAGAGCCATTTCGACGGCGACGACCAGGTGCGCGAACAGCTCCAGATCGACGCGCGCCTTGGCGTCGGGCTGCAGGCTGCGAAAGCGAACGATCACCCGATACGTCAGCGACGCCGCCAGCACGACACAGATCCCGAGGTCCCAGAACGGCGCAAGGGAGCCGGCCTGGCGGAACACCAGCAGGGTCCCGAGGCCGAGACAGATGGCGATTCCTGAGGCCCGCGCAAGGCCGTGCTGGACGCCGAGGGCGACACGTACGAGCGGATCCATGGGGCCTGATTGGGCTATCAGAAGGCCCTCGAACGAGGCCAGTTTCCTGCGAGCATCCGAACCCGGGGCCGCTCCCCCCGTGGATTCGCTTCGAGCTCGCGAGGGTCTCTTGTCCGTCGGGGCCGGAGTGGTGCGATGCTCGGTCGGTGAAACCAGGGCTGCGTCTCCAGCTTCTCTGCCTGTTGGGCGTCCTGCTCAGCCTGGCTTTCGCGCCGCTCTACTTCACTGCCACGACCTTCACCGAGGTATCGCTCGAGCGGGCGGCCCGGCGTGAGCTGGCCGCAACCGAGCGGGCACAGCAGGCCGAGGCGCAGCTCGCCACGCTAAGGCCCCTAGCGAGCCCAGGCGCGAGGCCGGCCGCAGCTGCGAGCCGGCCGGCGCCCACAGCGCGGCGACTCGGGCAGCGTGAGTCTCAGGCCCTCGGACGGCTGCTCGGGCTCTACATGCTGCTCGTCGGTATCGCGCTGCTCCTGGCGATCTACTACGCGCTGACCCGACTGCTCGTGCGTCCCCTCGACCAACTCGCGGCCGCGGCCCGGCGCGTGGCGGGGGGTCAGCGCGGTATGGTCGTTCCGGTCCTGCCCGCAGCCGAGCTCACGTCGCTCGGTCACAGCCTTCACGTGATGACGACCCGCCTGCTCGACGAGGAGGGCTCGCTGCGCAACAAGGTTGAAGAGCTGCGACGCACGACCGAAGAACTCAAGCACGCTCAGGAGCAACTGGTGCGCTCCGAACGGCTCGCCTCGGTTGGGCGTTTGGCAGCGGGCCTCGCGCATGAGATCGGCAATCCCATCGCGGCCCTGCTTGGCTTCGAGGAGCTCTTGCTCACGACGCCACTTAGCCCCGAAGAGCAGCGTGATTTTCTTTCGCGCATGCAGCGTGAGACGGAGCGCATTTCGCGGATCCTGCGCAATTTGCTGGATTTCGCCCGTCCGACGCAGCCGCTCTCCCTGATCGGCGCCGAAGAGCCGGGCAACATCAACGCCGCGCTCGAGGAGACCTTCGCGCTTGTGCGTCCGCAAAAGCGCGCACGCGGCATCACGCTTGTCAACGAGCTCCCGGCGCAGCTGCCGAGCGTCGTGCTCGGACGCGAGGCGCTCGTGCAGCTCCTACTCAATTTGACGCTCAATGCCGTCGACGCGCTGGCGGAGCGTGCGGACGGCGAGCTGCGCGTGACTGCGACCATTGAGCCGCAGCGGGTGCGCCTGCTCGTGAGCGACAACGGACCTGGCGTGTCTCCTCTGGTGCGCGAACGTTTGTTCGAGCCCTTTGCCACGACTAAGGATGTCGGCGAGGGCACTGGCCTCGGACTCGCCGTCTGCCGTGGTCTGGTCGAAGGCGCAGGCGGCTCGATTCAGCTGGAACAGAGCGAGTCCGAACCGGGCGCGCGCTTTGTCGTGCTGCTGCCTTCGGTAGAGCTTAGGGCTTAACCGGCGTGGAAACGCCGCTGTCGGACCAGGGCAAGAGCTCGGTCAACGTCACGCTGCGCCAACCACGAGCCTTGAGCTCCTTCAGAATCTCCGGCAGCGCCGTCACTCCGGCGGGCCTACGTCCGCCAAGCTCGGCTGCGTCGTGAAGCATCACGATCGCCCCATCGCGAAGGCCACGAGCGACGCGAGCCGCGACCTTGTCCGGAACGGCTCCGCGCACTCCGTCGAGCCCGCGCACGGTCCAGCAAGTCAGCACCACCGAGCTCCGCTCAACCGCGCTGGCTGTGCGCGGACTCACATGCCCAATCGGCGGACGATACCAGGGGATTTTGCGGCCTTGAATCGGCTCAAGCAGCTGCCTGGCGCGCTCAATGTCCGCAGCGATCCAACGGGGGCTCCGCATCGCGGTGAGCCTGGCGTGCGCGTAGCCGTGCAGCGCAAGCTCGTGACCCGCTGCCACGATCTGCTCGGTGAGTTCACGATGCTGCTCCACCTTGTGACCGATCACGAAGAACGTCGCTCGTTGATCCGCCTCGGCCAATAGCCTCAGGACCTCGGGGGTGGTGGTCGGATCGGGTCCGTCATCGAAGGTCAGCGCCACCAGTCCCCTTCCCTCGGGTCCCCGATCCAGCACGTCCGCGTACATCTGCCAGCGCGGATAGAGCATTCCGGCGGCGAGCAGCAGCAGGTAGAACGCAATCAACGCGAGCACCAGGGTCAGCGGTGGTGGCTCCGAAAACCAGCTCTTTGCCGTAAGCGTCAGAGCGCCGGTGGTGGTGACCCAGAGTAGGATGCGAGCGAGGGGCATGGGGGCGAGAGCGTAGGCGCGGCCGTTTGGGGGTTCGCACCTCGCGACCAGACGCTAGCACCAGCACCGCAGCGAGCGGGACGGGCACCCACTGCGGCAGCAATCGAGCTGCATTACCGGGCAAGTCGGCCTGGTGTGGCTCCGCGCTGGACCGAGCGGCCGAGCGGTGCTTTCCTGCGCGGGCTTCCCTCCGCCCCCGGTTCACGCCCCCCCATCCTGTGCTCTTCAACACCCTCGCCTACGCGCGATTCTTTGGAATCGTCTTTGTAACGACTTGGCTGCTGGTCGATCGCCGCATGGCGTTGCTCCTGCCGTGGCTGGCCCTCGCGGCGACTGCGCTGTTCGCTTTTCCGGGACGACTGAGCTTTGCCGTCACCGCAGCGGCCCTCGCGCTCACCCTGCCCTGGGTGCTGCGCGCCCGCTCGGGGGAATCACCTCCGCCACTGGCGGTCGTCGGAACTACGCTGGCGAGCCTCGGTGGACTGCTCTGGCTGACGCTGCAGCTACGCCATCAGGATCCGCTGGGCCTCGCTCTGCAAGCGATGGGCACCCTAAAGTCGCCCCATGGCCTAACCACCCTGGTGAGCTACGGGCTGCTCGCGCTGCTGTGGCTCTGGCTGGCGCGCGCCCGGCAGCTGCGATTGCTGTTTTTGCTGGGCGCAAGCTACGTGTTTTACGCCCACTGGGATTGGCGTTTTCTACCGCTTATTTGGGGCTCTTCGACGATCGACTGGTTGCTGGGACATGCCATCGGACGCACGACGGAGCCGCACAAAAAACGACTCTGGTTGATCGGCACGGTGGTGGTGAACCTCGGGGTGCTTGGGATTTTCAAGTACTACGACTTTGGGATCGAGAGCGTGAGCGCGCTGGCAACCGCGCTCGGCCTTCACGTCTCGCTGCCCCTGCTGCGCTACGCGCTGCCCGTGGGGATCAGTTTCTTTACCTTCGAGTCGATGAGCTACGTGATCGACGTCTATCGCGGTCAACTCAAGCCTCACCAGAGCTACGTCGAATACCTGAGCTTCGTCGCGTTCTTTCCGCACCTCGTGGCTGGGCCGATCGTGCGTCCGCGCGATCTGCTCCCGCAGCTAGCCGGCCCGGGTCGCTTTAGTTCCGTCGAGGCGAGCGAGGCGATCCTGCTGATCGCGGGGGGCCTGTTCAAGAAGGCCGTGATCGGCGACACCCTGGCGATCAACCTCGTCGATCGCGTCTTTGACGCGCCGCTGATGTACTCGGGCCTCGAGTGCTATCTCGGCGTCGTGGGCTACGCCCTGCAGATTTACTGCGATTTTTCGGGATATACCGACATCGCGATCGGCTCAGCTGCCCTGCTCGGGGTGCGTTTCCCACTGAACTTCAACGCGCCCTACCAGGCCACGGGCATCGCGGACTTCTGGCACCGCTGGCACATCTCGCTGTCCACCTGGCTGCGCGACTACCTGTACGTGCCGCTCGGTGGCAATCGCCGTGGCTCGACACGCACCTACGTGAACCTACTGCTCACAATGCTGCTCGGCGGGCTGTGGCACGGAGCCAATTGGACCTTCGTGATCTGGGGCGGACTGCATGGAGCCGCACTTGCGGTCAGTCGCGGCTATGAGCGCTGGCGGGGTAAGCGGGCTTCGACGAGCCTGAGCTGGCCTCGGCGACTCATTGCCACGACCCTCACCTTTCACTTCGTCTGCCTTGGCTGGGTGTTTTTCCGCGCTGAGAACTTCAGCAAGGCGAGTCTGGTGCTGAGGCGGATCGCGAGCCTGTCCACCTATCACCCCAACCTGCATCCTCTGATCCTGAGCATGTTGGCCCTGGGGCTCATCAGCCATGCGACGCCAAAAAGCTGGGATAATCAAGTGCGTCGGCAGTTCGGTCGCCTGCCGGTGGTCGCACAGGGGCTGTGTCTGTTCCTCCTGGCGCTGACAATTCGTCGATTGGCTACGGCGCAGTCGGTGCCTTTCGTGTATTTCCAGTTCTAATGAGCGACGTCGACCGAGCCGCTTTCCTCGCCGAGCTTCCGGACAGCGCTGAGCTCCGACCGCTCTGCGTCGCCTTCGAGCAGGGCGATTACGCAGCGCTGCGTCGCCTCGCGGTCCCGCTGCTCGCTCGCCCTGAGGGCGATGAGCTGCGTGAGGCCGCCGAGGAGCTCATGGACCGGATCGAGCCTGACCCGATCGCCAAACGCCTGCTCTTCGCATCGCTCGCTCTGTTTCTGATCGTGGTATTCATCGCCTATGCGCATGCGCCCTGAGCCCCGCCAAGCGACTCCTGCCCCAACGAACAGTAGCTCCGTCTCGCGCATCGTTCGGACCGCGACGCGAGTCAGCCTGCTCTCTGCTGGTTTGCTCGCTCTGGCTTGTGGCGGCGCGGAACCACCCCCCGCAAAAACGGTGGCGAGCGCACCCATCGACGACACGAAGTCGCCCTGCAGTGAGTATCTGCCGCTCACGGGGGACACGGTGCTCTCGTACGTCACCGAGGTCGAGGGCCGCGGTGAACCAGGCTTGATGGTCATGAAAGTGTCGCGACCGCGGGCGGCCGTGGCTGAGCTGGACATTGGTGGCCGGGTTCGTCGTTTCGACATTTCGACTGAGGGGATTCGCCACACCGAGGGCGGCTGGGTTCTCAAGCAGCCACTGGTCGCCAACGCGGAGTTCAAGGGCCAGTACGGCACCGTACGCATCCTCCGGATGGATGCCTCAGTGACGGTCCCGGCAGGTCACTTCGATGCCTGCCTCGAAACCGAAGAGCGCAGTCCGACGCAGCGCACCCGGACCCTATACTGCCGTGGTGTGGGGATCGTCGAGCTCGAGGCGGAGGCGCTCGGCAAGCAAGCGGGCCGCGAGCTGGTTCGGCTCAAGTCCCATGGCCCCAAGATTGAACTCGGCGAGTCGGGCGTGACCGTGTCTAAGGGTCAGTAGGCGCTACGGCGCGCGGGTGCTATGGCAACCCGTGGACGCGCCCGAAACCAATCGCTCATTTTCCGCCATTCCTGGCTTCGTCGTGACTGACGAGATCGCCGCAGCGCTGGAAAAGGACCGGATCACGAGCCCGACGGACGTGCAACTCGCGGCGATGGAACCGATCCTGGCGGGTCGCAACGTGGTCATTGAGTCCGGCACCGGCACCGGTAAGACCCTGGCGTACCTGCTTCCGATACTTCAGCGGCTGCGAGACTACCCTGAGTCCCGCGCCGTGTGCTTTGCGCCGGCCACCGAGCTCGCAGTACAGACCTCGCGAGTGAGTGAGCGCTATCGAGACAAGGAGCTCAAGACCGCGGCCCTGGTAGCCACCGGCAATCAGCGACTGCAGGCCTCTCGCCTTGAGAAGAGCACGCGCCTGATCATTGGAACCCCAGGGCGCATCCTCGAGATGTACGAGAAGCGAAAGCTCAAGGGCGTGGGGATGATCGTACTCGACGAGCCTGAGCCCGTGCTCTCAAGTCGCGACGCGGGTTACCTCGTGGAGATCATCTCGCGTCCGGAGCCCAAGCTGCAGCTCGTGTTGGTTGGCGCCACCTTCGGGAGCCAGTCCGAGCGCTTCATTCGTGAGTTCATGGGCCCCGAGGTCGTGCGCACGGTCGTCAAGGCTGATCCGCTGCACCGTCAGATGACCCACCGGGCGGTGCAGGTACGCCAGGAGGGCGAAAAGGACTTTGCGCTTGCGCGCTTCATTCGCGGTCAGCAGTGCGACCGGGCCATCGTGTTTGTCAATCAGCCCAACCTTCTGCGGCATCTGTATCGCTACTTGAATGAAGAGGGCATCAAGACGGTCACCGTTAGCCAGGAGCGCACCAAGCTGCAGCGCGAGCAAGCCCTGCGGGAATTCGCAGCCGGCAAAGCAACAGTCCTGCTTACGAACGATCAAGCAGCCACGGGCCTCGACGTGGCCGGCATCCAGTGGGTGCTCCACTACGAGCTCCCGAGTTCGGCGCCTGCCTACGTTCATCGCTCGGGTCGAACCGCGCGCGCTGGCAACACGGGTAACTCAGTGGTGTTCGTCACCCACAGCGAGCAGATCCCGCTTCAGCGCATCGAGAAGGAGCTCGGCATCGAGTTCCGCGTTCACGGCAAGTGAGCAGCCGTTTACCTCACTAGCGCCTCCGCAACGGTCACCCCGCGCCGTTGCGGCAGCCCCGCTCAGGGCTGCTGGCAGCTGCAGGGACGCGCCTACACAGGCTGATCAGCACGACCGACGCGACGATTGCGACGGCTGCGAAGACCACGCCGAGACCGACTGGCTCACGCAGAATGAGCCAGCCGAGAAACACCGCGACGATCGGATTGACGTACGCGTAGGTGGCTACGCGCGCGGGCGTGCTGTTCTTCATCAACCAAGCGAAGGTGGTAAAGCCGACAATGGAGCCGATCAGCGTGAGGTAGACGAAGGCTCCCCAGGAAGCCAGGCTCGTTGCTGCCGGCGACCAGGAGGTCCACTCACCCCGCAATGCGCCAACCAAGCCAAGAGCCAGGCTCCCGAACACCATCTGAAGACCGGAGGCCACGAAGGGCGGCGCGGGTTCACGAGCGTGGCGACCGTAGATCGAGCCAAATGCCCAGAAGACGCAGGCGGCGACCAGCGCGATGAGAGGGAAGAGAGGCGGAGGAGTCTCGGCGTGGTTCCAGGGAGCAGCCAGCAGAGCCACGCCGCCAAAACCCAACAAAAGTCCCATAAATACGGGCAAACTTGGCCGTTTCCCGCCTGGCCAAGCCCACTCGGTGAGCACCATGATCAACGGCTGCACGCCGATGATGAGCGCCGCAATGCCGGAGTTCACATACTGCTCTGCCCAAGACACGCACCCGTTTCCGCCGAGCAGTAGAAACGTGCCAACGATCGCGTTGTCTCGGAGCTGACGCCGCGTGATGCCAAGAGCTCCCCTCAGCCGCAGAGCGCTCAACAGCAGCAGACCGGCGAGCATGAACCGCATGCTGGCCATTACCAGCGGGGGCAGGGTCTGCACCGCCACGCGGATCCCAAGGTACGTGCTGCCCCACACCAGGTAGATCGTGGCGAAGGCGACGACGAGCGAGGCTCGAGAAGTACTCTGGGTGGATGCGGACAATGGACTTGCCTGACCAAGCGTGGGGAGAGCGCTGCGGTTTCTAGCACCGCAAGCGCTTGCTGCGGGTAGGGAAACCTGCGCGAAGCGATCGCCTCACAGCGCGCCGCCTTGGGGATTCCCCGCGAGCGCTGCCTGGACGTACCATGGCCGGATGGCTGCTCGTCGAAGCTTCATCGTTGGTTTGACGCTCGCTACGCTGGTCGGCGCAGCGCCTCTACTGGCGGCTTGCAGCAGTGATGGGGCGGCGAGTCCCGAGCCGGGCGCAAACGTTCCGATCGCTCCGGTCGCCCTGACCGCAAGGAGTTTCACCTACTCGCTCAGCGAGGGCACTGCCGCTCTACCGCTGTGGACGACTCCGGCGACGCGGCGGCTCACCACGGCTGACCGCGCGCCAGGCGGCAAAGCACGTTCGGGCCTGTCCGTCAGCGCTGCGCGCAACGAGTTTGAGCCCGTGCAGCTGCTGCTCGGACCCGTGGCCACGAGCATGCGCGTCGAGGTGGCAAAGTTTCCTCAGCTCGGCGCGGGGCAGCGAGTGGAGCTCGCGCAAGCGGGGTACCAAGCCGGTTGGCAAAAAACGCTCACGCCATTGAGCTCCGGCGACACGCTCAAGCTCGATGCGGGTCAAGCCACGGGTCTCTGGCTCACCATCTACGTGCCCCCGGGCGCGCCAGCGGGCACCCACAAAACCACGCTCAAGCTCACGCCCGAAGGTGGGGCCACTATTGCGGTACCAGTCACACTCCAGGTCTATGATTTTGAGCTACCGAGTGAGATCCACTTTAGTAGCCAAATCAACCTCGATGTCGCATCGCTCGCCGGAAAGACCGTAGACGCCAAAAAGAGTCTGCTGTTCGAGCATCGCCTGACTCCCGCCAGCTCCACTTGGCCGAGCGGATTTTCGTGGAATATCACCTGGGATAACTCAGCGTCACCCCAGCGCTGCAAGTCCTTCTACGACGAGCCGAACGAGGCTCCCGAGTACTCGATTGGCAAGCTTGGTCCGCGCTACCTGCTTGGAACAGGCTGGAATGGAGTCGGTTTTCCGGACAGCGAGCTCTTTCAGTTCGTCGACAACTCGACACCCCGCCCCGACACCTTTTGCGGAATCGCTCGCGGGGATCACCTGGGCAGCGCGGAGTACAACGCGGCATGGTCGAAATGGCTGACGCAACTCGGCAGCTACCTCGACGACCACGGGCTGACCAAGCGCGCCTACTACTACGTTCAGAACGAGCCCCAGAACGCGGCCGATCACAAGCTCGCCGCTCACCTCTGCCGCTCGACGCGTGCTGCCGCGCTGCAGCTGCGCATTGCCATTAGTGAAGAGCCGAAACCCGAGATCGCCGAGGATCCGGGTGGCGCCTGTGGTTACGATATCTGGATTGCGCATGTGCGCGCTTATCAGCAGGATTACGCCTGGAAACGCCAACGTGAGCAGTCCGAGCAGGTCTGGTTTTACAGTTTGGATCAAGATCCCGCGCCGTATTTCAACCCGACCAGCAACGAGGGGACCGGACTCAACGCCCGCATCATTCCCTGGACCGCCTGGGCCCACCGGGTGCGTGGTTGGGCCTATTACGACGGTGGTCGTTTCTTTGCGGCAGGTCAGCCCGGAGTCACCGCCGAGCTCCTGCGCGAAGGATTCGAGGATTACGAGTACCTGTACCTCGCCAACGGCAAGGCGCACCCGCAAGTGGATGTCACCGGACCCATCGACGCCACGGCGCGTAGCGTCGCCGCGGGGATGACGAGCTGGACCAAGGATCCGGACGCCTTGATGACGCTGCGTCACGAGCTCGGACTCTACCTGGAGGGCAGTCGCAAGACCTTGCCCGTACTCGAGGTCGCCAGCAGTCGTCCCCGCGCCGCCTACTACATCAATTTCCAAGACCCCAAGGGTCCGCCCAGTGCGAGCCCGCTGGTGGTCGACGGCAAGACCTGGATGAAGGTCGGTTGGGGTCCGTTCGACGCCAAGCTCGGCTACGGTTGGGTCGGGGAATTTACCGCAGATCCGGCGATCGCGCTGTATGGTTACGATGACGGCGCGGGTGCCAGTGAGCTCGAGCGCAGCTACTTGTATGACGACTACGGCCGCGACAATCTGTTCGAGTTTTCGCTCGCACCAGGGCGCTACAAAGTCACCGTTGGCGTCGGTCGCCCTGGTCGCGGCTATGCGAATGACCCGCAGAATCTCTCGATCGAAGGGCAGCGCGTGATCGACGATGAGCCCACCAGCGACGCGGCGCCCAGGCTGGAGCGGAGCATCACGCTCGATATCACCGACGGCAGCCTCTCGATGCTCGTCGGAGGTCGCTCCGCCAAAACGGGCGACTACTCGTACACGTTTTTGGCGTACCTGGCGATCGAGCCGACAAAGTAGCAACGCCCGTCGCTCACGCCAGGCACCGCGCCGTCAATCTGCGGCGCTGTCAACCTGCGCGAATCGAGCGCCAGGCGCGAGCCACAGCGACACCAAGGGAGCTTCTGCGACTCGCAGAATGCGCCGCCGGGTGTCACCCGCGCTACGTGATCTCAGGCGTCAACCAGCGTGACCTTCGTGATGAAATCGCGCTTGCCGACGTCGACGCCGTTGTGGCGCAGGATCGCGTAGGCCATTGAGAAGTGAAAGTAGAAGTTCGGGAGGGCGTTCTCGTTCAGGTAAGCGGCACCAAGCATGCGCTTGTCCGCCGGCAGGTACGAGATGGAAATCTTGCGCTCAGCCGCACCGACAAAATCGCTCTCCTGGATCGTCGACAGAAACTCCAGCGTGGAGCGAACCCGAGCGCGAACCTCGTCAAGCGTCTGCTCGGTGTCGGGGTGCTTCGGCGCTTCCTTGCCGGCGAGACGCGCCCCAATGAACTTCGCGGTGTCGCAAGCCGACTGGAACTGGCGAACGAGCGGATACATGTCCGGCACAAGCCGCATGGACAGCAGCAGGTTGGCGTCAAAGTTCTTGGCTTTGGCATGGGCCTCAGCCTTGTCGAGCCATCCGAGAATCCCCGAGAGCATCTGCGACACCTGCGGAACGGAAGCGGAGTACATGGACATGGCCAAAGGCCTTGCGCCGAGGACCCCGATTGTCAAGTAGGGCAGCCGTGCCGGCCCGTCCAACGATCTCATCAGCCGTTCGCGTTCGGTGGGATGTCGGTAGCTGAGCTGCAGGTGTTGGTGCGGCGTGACCAGCACGGCCTAGCGCCCGCGGAAGCGCGCGTTCCTCCAGCGCTCGCGCGTCACGCGAGGGCTTGTCGTAAACGCTGTTGGCCGTCCAGTTGTCGAAACAGTCGAGGGCACTGCGGGCCAAATCCAAACAAGGGGAGGGCTCCCTCGGAGTGCCCGGGCCATCGCCACCGATGCATTCAGCGACCGTGGAGAGCTGACCCGATTGCCAACCGTCGATCACGCAGCTGAGGCTCGCGGAGTAGTACGCCGTGTCACAGCGAGTGCACGTGATGTCTCTGATGTAGGTCCGGTTCGTGTCACAGGCGCTGACGCAGTCCTCGCAAGTCTCTACACATGCCAAGGGGTGCAGCGCTGAACAATACTCCTGACAGATGGTGGCCTTACCGCAGGCGTAGGTGAGGGCACCACCAGTCCCGCCCGTTGAGCTGCCGCCCGTCGAGCTGCCGGCTCCCCCGGCACCTCCCTCGCTCAGGGCGCGGTGGGCTGGCTATCGCTGCTGCAGCTGACTCCCATCAGCCACACGAGCGCTGCTGCAGCTGACTCCCATCAGCCACACGAGCGCTGTTGCAGCACAGCCTAGGAGTCGCGGAAACTCACGTGAGTGCTTCATTGGCATAGCAATTCTCCGAACCTTCGCCATTGATCGAACGCCCTGACTCACAGAGTGATCTCCTCGGCAGATGCCGAGCCAGATAGCCTGTGACGGACTCGCCTAGGACGGCACGGCGGAGGCTAGCCATAACGGGTTGCAGTGGCGGTCTTTGTTACAGCAAGGACTTCGCGCCATTTCTTTGGCCTGCAGCCAGGCTGTTGTTTGTTTCGGCGCTCAACCATGGGATTTCCCACGGCGAGCTCGCTCGCGGTCGCTGTGGCCTCTGCCTGCGCGTTTGTGCATGATTCACCATCCATATTTCCTTCCCAAATCGGGCGCAATTGGCCAAATGTGCACGGTACCGAGGTGTGTCCGCATGAAAAAATCAACGTTCCTTGCACTCACCTTCCTGTCCACCATCTCGGTCGTCGGCTGCGGCAGTAGCAGCGACTCGAGTCCATCAAATGGCACTGCGACCGGTGGCACTGCGACAACAGGTGGCACCTCGACGGGTGGCACGGCAACAGGCGGCGCCGCGACCGGAGGTGCCGCGACCGGTGGTGCCGCGACCGGTGGTGCTGCGACCGGTGGTGCCGCGACCGGTGGCACGGCAACAGGCGGAGGTGCCGGCGCAGCGAGCTGCACTGATGTGACCAATACTGGCACATTTGTGCCTGAAACTGCCGGAGTTGGCGCGTTCCCAGCCCCGACGGGCGGCACTATTGTCGATGGGGACTACGAGCTGACCAAGTTTGAAATCTTCTCGCCGGGAAGCGTCGACGACTATACACGCAAGGAAACGCTTCAGGTGGCAGGCCTCCAGCTCAGAGCGGCCACGCAAAGGGATGCCGATCCGGAAGCTCGCTCCTCAGGTACGTTTACCACGACCGCAACGGAGATCTCGGCGCATTTCGACTGCCCCGTTGCGCAGAACGTCCGCGTCGTCGGTTACACGGCAACCCCAACGCAGCTGATTATCATCATCTCGGGCCCCGGCATCAACGAGGTGCACACCTACGTGAAGCGTTAGCGCATCAAGCGCTGAGCGCGAGGTGCGTCATCGAACAATCGATGTACGCGCCGTGCCTAGCGGTCGCGCGGACCGGGCGTCGAGCCATCGAGCGATCGCGACCGCTTCTAGACTGCAGCGCTGGCTGCGCTCACAAATACTGCTGCAGCTTGAGCATCACCACGTCGAGGGCGCCCGCGCCGGAGATGCGCGAGAGATCGCGTGTGACCGAGCCCTGCCCGAGATCAAAGCGGGAGCTGGTCTGCTCGTGGGTCCACACCAGCATCGCCGCCGAACCTGGTGCGTGCTCCCAGCGCAACACGAGATTTGACTTCAGTTGGGCCAGTGCAACCCAAGGATCCCCCGTGTATTCGGTCGGAAGGCGTCGCGCGGCGTAGTCTTGTGCGAGCGGTTGCCCAACCGCATAAAACGCGGAATAGCGGCCGGTGCTGATGTACGGCATCGCGTAGGCCTCCAGCGTCAAACGCCGCAGTAGCGCCCAGCTGGCCCGCGCCGTCAGCGCATAGGTTCGTCGGTTGAGCCGCCCCAGCAGCGCGGAGCCGTCGCTGCGTTCCTCGACGTATTGCAAATCGTCGAGACTCTTCTCGAGGTTTGGTGCCAGTGAGAGCACGAGATTTGGACTGGGTCGCGCTCGCAGGGTGAAGGTCAGACGCATGAAGCGACGACTATTTTCGTCACGCAGCGCCCAATCACTCGTGAGTCCCACGTCCACCGCACGCCGCTCATCGCTCAGGAGCCCCCACCAGCCCTGCCAGGTCCCTGGCGTGCGGAAGGCGGGTCCGCCGCGCAACAACGTCGGATCGAGGCCCCCTTCCGAGCGCATCACCCCAGCGTAGAGCGAGGTGGCGTTCGTGAGCGTCGTCGACACCCCAACGGACGAACCGTAACCCATCACTTCGGCGCCGAAGGTCTTGTCGAGCCAGGCCGCCTGAGTCACAGAGAGGGCGCGCAGACCCCCGGTCGGTTCCGGCAGACGCCATTCAGCCCAGGTCTCGGCGTGCTGATGATCCGTGCGCTTGAGGTATCCAACGTCGTTAACGTCAAAGCCGGGGCTACGCGCGCGCACGTTCCAGCCCACACGCCATGGAGCACCGTCAAGCTTGCCACCCACGAGCTCAGCAGCCCAGCCATCGAGGGACTCGCGCTGAGGGTCGTAGTGCAGATGCGCAGCGCCGGAGCGCTGTAAAAAGTGGGGCGCGGAGCGCTGCAGTGCGTCGATCGCCTCAGGCGAGCCTGCCACTCGACTCGAGGCGACGTGCCCCACGAGTCCCACATTTCCCTGCCGGAGGTCGAAATCGAAGCCTGCGACCGTTGCGTCGCGCGTAAACTGAGTTTCAGTCTGGGGCGTCAGCGAGCGATCCACGCGCGAGGTAAAGAACCCGACCGAGCTCTTGCCGCGATCGAGCGACTGCCGCACGCGCCCGATCAGAAAGGTGGTTTGCGGCGCAACGGTGGGCCTTGACTCAACCCCGTTGACACGCACGTTGGCGAGCTGCTCGGACAGCAATGCGCTGAGCACCCCGTAACTAGTGCCGGTCGAGCTTCTCCCGGTGAACTTCACCGCACCGAGGATTTCTGACGCGCGTGGATACGAAAGCACCTGAGCGCTATCGAGTCCAAGATCGTAGGTCGGACGCATACCGATCCGTCGCGAGTAGTAGAGCGTCTCTTGGTCCCAGTTGCGAAAGGCCAGAGGGAAGGCGAATAGATCGAGTCCGTCGAGAAAGAACTGGCGTTTTTCTGGCAGAAATGTGGCAAAAGCCGTCAAGTTGAGCTGACTCGGATCGGCCTCCACCTGACCAAAGTCCGGCAGCACGCTGAGGTGCAGCAGATGCCGCGCACCCAGGCCCAGGCGCAAATCACCACCCCCGCGATAGACGGGGCTGTAATCACCTCGGTCGCGCTCGACGCCCACCAGTCCGTAGGGGATCAGTTCAAACCGGCCGGGCGCGGGCAACCCCTGCAACCCCTCCAGCTTTCCCGCATACTGCAGCGGGCGAGTGATCGCGCGAGGTGTCGGGGACAGCACGCTGTACTCGTTGTCGCGTCGCAGCCGCCGGACCACTTGAATGCCCCAATTGCGAGCGTTGGGATCGTACTCGAGCTGATTGAAGGGAATGCGAAACTCAGCATTCCATCCCGTTACCGTGCGGCTCACCTCGACATCCCAGATGCAATCCCAGTTGACGTCGATGCTCTCGCCACCATTGGACACCCGCGCATCGCCCTGGATCCCGCGGGCATTGACCATGAAACGGTAGCCGCTGCGGCCCTCACCAGTCGGATCGAGCCAGAGTTCCACCCAGTCAGACGGTCCAACATCATCGCGACGACCCAAGTGCGCCGTGATACTGGCCGGGTGTCGATCTTCAGCCGTCACGTACACGTACAGGGCTGCGCTGTCGTAGACGACGCGCACGCTGGTTTTTTCAACGGGTATTCGCCCGGGCCAGGGCTCACGCACCACGAAGCCGCCAGTCGGCGAATTGCCCTGCCAAACAGCCTCGTCAGCCGTGCCATCGAGCTGAATCTGACTCGACTCAACCTTCGATGCATGTAGCGTCGGTACTGCGCGCGGCTGCGCCACAGCAGGGCCCGTCACCACGCCGAGCAGACCCAACAGCACCAAGGACAGGCGCGTGGCGCGAGTTGTCCCAAGGGAGGGGGCGCGGACTGTCACGGTGCGGCGTGGCGTAGTGCGAGCCAGCACCTCAAGCAAGAGCAACCGTGACCTCTACCTGTGGACCTCGATTTTTCCGCGACTATTGGCTGTCTTTGTAGGAAAGCGCGTTACCGTCGTACTAGCCGAGAAAGGACTGCGTCACGTTGAAGCGGTTGTGCGCGGCCTCAACGATTCGCACGATGCGCGGCAGCACGCGACTATCGCTGGGTGCTCCAAGATCGATCGTCTTGGGGGGATCCATGGCTGCGCCCCCGGGATGAGTGACCAGCGAGACGAACGGCATGTGCCAAGCTTGGGGGTGGCGAGAGGGTCCGAGCACCACCGCCCACTCACCGGTTTCAAACTCCACCACGGTGCCAGCGGGAATGATCCCGAGTGCTCTCACGAGCAGCTTAACGAGGCTGCGATCGACGCGGGCATCCTCGGCAAGCAGACTCAGGGCTTCAGTCGGGGACACGGGAGAGGTGCCGTCGCGCGGCGCTAGACGTTCGAGCAATCGCCGAACGGCAAAGAGCATCTGGGATGGTTGGAACGGCGTGAGTCCGCCAAAAGGAGCACCCAAGAGGTCGACGCGTTCGAGCCAAGCGGACTCGGTCACCATCACCGTGCGCAGAGCCGCCGGCAGGTTGACGCCGCCCGAGGCCAGACAGGCGCCCGCAGTGGCCGCCGGGATCCGACGCTCGGCCGCGTCACTGTGGATCATCAAGCGCGTCCGGTTGTCCGCACCGAGCACACGCGCTCGGCCGATGTCCGCCATCAGTGCAGCCATCGCGAGCCGCGCGAGATCCACGCGGTGCTGCGTCACTTGTCGACCGAGCACAACCGCCAGCACGGCGCCTTGCACCGCACGCCCGGCGTCGTCGCGGTGGGTGGTCGCCATCGCAGATAGCCCGAGAATCGTCGGATCGTTGGACTCGGCCAGTGCCACGAGCCGCTGGGAAATGCGCTTAACTCGTTGCGGCAACACCGTGGTGCCGCCCGCAACATTCTCATAGAATTCGCGCATCACCATCAGGGACACAGCGTAAAAGCGCAGGACTTGCTGCGGCACGGTTAGACTGGAGTCATCGACGCGCCGCTCAAGCACGGGCTCAATCCGGCGCGCCGAGACGTGATTGATCTTGGCCTCGAGCAGGGCTGCGCGGCGTTCGGGATCGCGCACGGCGGTCGCCACGGCTTGGGCAAATTGCAAGAGCTCGTCCTTGCTCAGTTGGCGCCCAAATGACACTTCGGACACGTCAATCCGGGCAAATAGCTTACCCAGCTCGAGACAGGCCTCGTAGATCTTGCGTGATGCGCGCAACAGCTGACCGCAGACGAAGATGGTATCGCCCGAGAAGGTGATGGTCACGCCGACCCCCACCTCGTCGGCGAAGCTGTCGATGATCTGCGCGCTCTGCTCGGCGGTTGTGAGAACGGCCTCGTTGTCGATGGCGTGGACGAGCGCGTTTTTCACGAGTCGGTAGACCGCGAGCACGCATTCAGCGCTGCGGTCGCGGATCGACTCGAGCATTGGATTGCCCGAGGTCTGAGCGGAGCAAGCCGCCAAAAATCCCAGCGAAGGCTCTTGCTCGTCTGGTTGTTCGAGATCCGGGCTACTCATGCTCGCCTTCCGCCTGCCTGCGTCGGAGCAGGCGCCGTCTTGGTGCGCGGTTCAATTTGCTCGACGGCGACGCTGGCCGTGGCACGGACGCGATCGCTGTTGCCCCACCTCTTACCGCTAATCTCTCGCAGGGCTTTGAGTGCGTCGGGGGAGCGCGAGTGCTTGCCGAGCACTTCGGCCGCAAGCTCGCGAGTCACGTCGTGGGAATCACCACCCATCAGCTGGGAGTCGGCCGCAAGCTCCAGCGCCAGCGCCTCGGCACGTTGCGGAGCCAGAGCGTAAACGGTGGCCAACGCCTCGCGCTTCTCCGCCTTTGAGAGCTTGTCAAATCCGCTGGATTTGATGCGCAACACCAAATACGGACCCGCGATGCGGATCTGATGCAGCACCATGGCTTTGAGAGCGGCGACCCGGACGTCCTCGGTCTTGTCCTCGAGCAGGGAGCGCAGTTCGGTGCGAAGGCGCTCACTCGAGGCTCCCTCGATTTGCCCAAGGGCTTCAATGCGCACCACCGCATGGGGGCTCTTGCAAGCAACCATGATCGAGGCGCGGGCAGCTGGGGTTGCCAGGGTGACGAGAACCCTGACGAGCTGCACTCCAAGCTCCTCGTCGGCCGTCAGAAACTGCGCGGCAATCGCGTCTTCATGCCCATGCGCGAGGCGCCCCAAATACGCAATGAGCGGCGCGAGCACCTCGGGCCGCGTGAGCTGCGTTAAGACCGCAATAACGCCAGGAACGTGAGTCGCGTCAAGGTACTGGAGCACCGTGGTAAGACCACGCAGGGTGGCCTCACCGCTCTTGTCGGTCCGCTCCGCGCCAGCCAGAAGGTGCTCGATCGTGCGCTTGGACACCATCGCCCCGATCAAGGCGGCACGCGAGCCCTCGAACTCATTGAGACTGCCGAACGACTCAAAAGCCTTGGCAATCTGCTCGATCATCGCAATGGCCATCTCGGGCGCGGCCAGCGAGAGGCCGTCAATCGCAGCGCGCAGCGGCCCCGCCACAGAAGCAGGGTTTCCCGAGAGCTCCGCGTCACGGAAGGCCATGACGGCCGCCCGAGAGAAACGATCGCCCGTCAGCAGGACGTCGGGACCAAGCCGCGTGGCGATCACCCGCAACATCGCGCCATCGACCTCGAGCGCCCGTTTCATCACGAGATCCGAGGGAGTCGGCCCTTCCAGCTCCATGGCGGCTGCCTTCGCGAAGGACTCGGCGTCGCCGCCGTAACCGCCGCTGAGGCATCGCAACAGACGGGCCTTGGTATCGACCGGTGACGGTTCCGCCTTCGGTTTGCGAAGCTCCTGCCAGCAATCCTCGAGCTGCAGTGAGGTGTCGAATTGCGCCAGCCCGACGATGTCCTCCACACCCCGCTCAAAATTCGCGCGCTGTTCCTGGTTGCCCTCGGCGAACGAGTCAATGGCTTGGTGCACCACATGCTCGAAATCGGCGTCCCAAAGCATGGTCACGAAATCGTCTTCGGGAGCCACCTCGGTCGCGGGATCGAGCGTGATGAGCTTGAGAAACGTGATGAACTCGTCTTGCCCCAGGCCAGGCACGAGTCCCAGCATGCGGATCCCGTCCGAGAAGAGCTGGTACGGCACGCGGTCAAACGGAGGCTTTGGCTCCCAAATGGACTCAGAACCAAGCGAAAACGAGTAGGGCGTGACATTCCAAACGAGACCAATGTCCGTTCGCATGAGCCCCGACGCCACCAGGCTAAAGAGGCGCTCGAACCGACGCACGACCTCGGGATGCTCTTTGCCATACTGAGTGTTGGTGACGAGCGCACGCTCCATCGCCGTGAAGAGCTCGCGCAGCGCTGCGCTGTCCTCGGGTGTCGCCGCGGCAACGTCGAAGTCGGCGCCCGACGCCCTGGGTCGCTGGGCAGCGCTGAGGGTTGCGTTTGGCGCCAATACGGCCGTTGCCAGGCCAGCTCGCGAGGGTCCCTCGGGCGAAAACGCTTGGGTAGCCGGCGCCGCCACAGGCACCTGTGCCGAGGAGCGTTCGCGAACCGGCGCGGCCACGGGAACACGACCTAAAGAACCCTCGGGCGAGACCGCCGGCGCCACCACCACGCGACCTGCCGAGCCCTCCGCCTTACTAACAGGAGTGAGCAGCGGTACGCCTAGCTCCTCCATCACTTGCAGAAGCGCGGCTCGCATGTCCGCCGCAGTAGCAAAGCGTTGCGCCACCTCAAATTCGAGCGCCCTGTCCACCACCTTGACGAGCGAGATTGGCGCTTGCACCACACGCGCCAGGGATTGCGCCGGACGCGTGGCAGCGTTGATCATCATCTCATTCGGCGAGGTGCCGGGATGAACGCCGCGACCGGTGAGCAGGGTAAACAGGATGCCGCCCACCGCCCAAATGTCTGTGCATTGACCGATCGATTCGGTGCGACCCAGGGCTTGTTCGGGAGCCATGAAGGCCGGGGTGCCCATCAACACGCCGGTTGCCGTCTGCTTGATGTCGGCACCTTCACGCAAGCGCGCGATGCCAAAATCGAGCACCTTGAGTTGCCGCTCATCGGTGAGAAAGAGATTGTCCGGCTTCAGATCGCGGTGGACGATGCCAACCTCGTGAGCCTTCTCGAGTACGCTCAGGAGCTGCTCGATGATGCCAAGCGTCAACCCGACGGGAAGCCTGCCCGCATTGCGCGCAGCAAGGCCCTCAACCGAGGAGCCACGCAGAAGCTCCATCACCAGGTAGAGCTCCCCCTGCTCGGTGATGTCGTCGTCGAGCACCTTCACGCAGCCTGGGTGCTCCACCTTATTGGCGATGTACGCCTCACGGAGGAAACGCTGACGGATCTCCGGATGGCGCGAGAGCTCAGCGTGCAGCAGCTTGATCGCCGCAACGGCCCCGTTGCGATGGCGCCCAGAATAGACCGCCGCCATGCCTCCCACGCCGAGCAGCCCCACCAGGGTCCACTTACCAGAGAGGACTGTGCCTATGCGCGCTTGGCAGTCTTGCTCGCCGTCGTCACCATCATGCATGTCCGGGCTACTTCTCCCCCCTGAAGAACGGATCCTCAGCCTTCCAAGATAACGCCCCGCCCGTCCCGGGAGCAATGGCCGCCGACGTGCCGTCAAACGAAAGCGCCGGCCAAGCATCCGAGGATACCAGGCCGGCGCTGCTGACGGGGCGAGCCCCCGAATCAGCTCGGCTGCGTCACTTCACGGTCGACGGGAACTGGTTGCCTGCCAGCAGAGCGTAGACGAGCTTGAGCGAGCCCTGATAATAGGCGTTGTCCTGCGTGGCAGAGGAAGTCCAACCGCTCACGTAGGCGTCGAGCTTGGCCTGATCCTGAGAGATCGCGGCGACGGCAAACCCGCCTCGGAAAGCACTGTTGGCAGCAAAAGGTACGCTTTGAACGCCACCCTTGCCGTCAACATAGGCAACCATGGTATCGAGGAACTGCTTGGCGGCAGGGGTGCAGAACCAAGCGTAGTCCGTTGCCACCCGCCACGGAGTACGACAGGCATTGTAGCCATAGTCGCCTCTCGTGTTTCCATTGACGTCCGACCACTCCGGAACCAGGCCTCCCATCTTGCCCTGAAGCGCCAGCAACAGCGTGAGGGAATCGTCAGCCAGTTTGGTCCAGTAGGCCGCGTTGGCGGCGTCCACCTTGGCAAACACGCGGAAGTATCCGGGCGCGAAGTACGAAGGGTTGAGCGTGCCATCGCCACGACAGCCGCCGAACTTGTCGCCAGGCCGCAGCACGGTGAGACCACTGCAATTCGCGTCGGTTTCATGCAGCTTGATCTTGCCGATCAAGGTCAAGGCGGCGTCCTTGTACCCGGTCCACAGGGCATCGGCCTGGAGCAGGGCCATCGCAACATCGAGCTCGGCATCCGTTGCGGCATTTGAGGCGTTGTTGCCCGGCGCGTCGTCGAGTTTGATTGACCAGTTCATCAGCCCTTGGGCGTCGTAGTACGACTGGTAAGTCTTCCAAAGCCCATCGAAGGTGGCGCGGTCGTTGTTCCCAACGGAAAGCAGCATCCCATAGCCAATGCCCTCGGAAACGACCCAATCGCCCGTACCGCAGCCGAGGCTATTGATGACCATGATCGCGCCCGGATTCTTCGTCGCAGGCTTCACCCAGCAGTTCTTCCAAGCGGCGTAACCTTTCGCATTGAAGCCGGCGGCAACGGTCGAAAAGACCGCTCCCGAACAGGTGGTGCCGGGAGTGCCGCCCGTGCCAGGTGTGCCGCCCGTACCGGGAACGCCGCCCGTACCGGGAACGCCGCCCGTGCCAGGTGTGCCGCCCGTACCGGGAACACCACCCGTGCCAGGTGTGCCGCCGGTACCAGGAACACCCCCGGTGCCTTGGATCGGCCCAGTGCAGAGTCCCGCCTGGCAGCTCTGACCGGCTTGGCATGCGACGCTGCAGTTGCCGCAGTGGCTCGGATCCGCGGCCAAATCAGTGCAAGAAGCACCGCAAGCGCTCTGGCCTGGGGCGCAGGTCGCAGCACAAACGGCATTGCTGCAAAGGAGCCCTGGTTGGCAGATCACGCCGCAGTTGCCGCAGTTGTTGAAGTCCGAGGCCAGCGTCACGCAGCCGGCAGGGCATTGCCACTGGCCTACCGCGCAGACAGCCGGACCTGGCCCCCGGGCGCAGGCGCTTCGGTAGTCCCGCTGGCGCAGCCCGCAGCAATGGAGAACACCAAACCCAAGAGCGACAGACCACCCAAGGAACGACTCATGCGACAAGAACGATTCACGCGACACCTCATGAAAGAACACCTAAAAACGAGAACCTCCCGGAAGGTTAGCTGAACTTTGAGCAAGAGCCGCGTGCGTTTGAATCGATCCAGCATCTTTGGATTTGAACGGCGTGACTACAACTGGTCTCGGTCCCGCCGTGCGAGCGGGGTGAGACTGGCGCCCGCCGCAAGCTCGGACTTTTGCCCAAATTTGCCGCCTGCGATGAGCATTTCCGGCACCCGCGAGGACTTTTCCGGCGTTCACGCTGCTCAATCTCGCTGCTCAGTACGGCAATGCGGGCGGTCCGGCGCCGTTTGCCTACAGCAGCGCCGACTCGATGCTGCGCGCGTTGACCCAGCGCGACCGGTGAGCGCGGTTGCACGCCGCACCAACCATCAGCGACGCAGCGAGGCTGACATTGAGCTTGCGACGGCGAGGGCTCAGGGCGACCCTAGTCACAATGACTCCCACGCGCTTTTTCGGACCAGGATGCATGTTGCCACTCGCGTTCGCGCTCGGCTGCAGCAGCGCTGAGAGTGAGCCCGCGCCGCAATCGCATCCTGCGCCAACGCTGGATGCGTCGAGCTGCAAGGTGCCGCCCGCTCCCATCCTGGCGGGAGCCAAGAGTCATGTGGTCGGCGATGGTACCAAGGCGAGCTGCACGGTCTCAGCCCTGCGCAACGCACTCGAATCAGGCGGAAATGTTAGCTTTAGCTGCGGCACTGAGGCGCTCACGCTGAGCGTCACTGAACCCCTACTCGTCCCTGACGCCACGTCACTTGACGGAGGAGGTAAGGTGACACTCGACGGCGCAGGCAAGAGTCGCATTCTGCAAACCGCGAGTCAGTCGTCGGTGCTCCTCAAGGGCCTCACGTTCCAGAACGGACACAGCAAGCAACTCGCCGGAAAGCCGGATGCCGACGGCTCGGGCGGCGCGATACATCGGGGCTGGCAGGGCAAGCTGTACATCAGTGACTGCCACTTCAACAAGAACGTCGCCGATGGCGAGGCGGGCTTTGGAGGCGGCGCAATCGCGACCTCCTCGTCGGGCTGGATGACGCTCGTCAACAGCACGTTCTCGTCCAATACCGCGCCGCTCGGGGGAGCGGTCTACTCACTGCTGAGCGAGCTCACGATCGTCAATTGCCACTTCGAGAAGAACCTCGCTGACGGCGACTCCGGCGGCGCGGTTTTCACCGACGGCGCGTACGTTCCACCCAAGGCCGAGCATGGCTCCTTTGGGGGCCTCATCAGCCTGTGTGGCAGTCAGTTCGTCGACAATCAGGCCACTAAATCGGCCGGAGCCGGGTTCCTCTATACGTACGGGATCGATCAGCTCAGCGTGAATCGCTGCGAGTTTCGCGGCAACAGCGTGACGTCAAAGGACCCCGGGCTCGGTGGAGCCATGCGCATCGACGCCGAGGCCTTCGTCAGCAATTCACTGTTCGCCGATAATCGCACGGCGGGTCAGGGAGCTGCGGTCTGGATGGGGCGGGGTCCGGCGGTGTTCGAGAACGTGACGTTCTACGCCAATCACGCCACACTCTGGGGCGGCGCGGTGTCCTACGGGGACCAGTCGGTGACGCTCAACAACTGCACGCTCGCCAGCAATCTCGCTGACGCAGGCAGCGACACCCTATTTGGCAATGCTGACACGCTCACAGCAAACAACAGTCTATTTTACCAGAACGGCGCCAAGGCGAGCCCCAATCGACATTGCCGCAACGCGCTGCAAGGCTCGCACAACCTGGCCTACCCGGCCGACGACAAAGACGCCTGCGGACCCGGCGTGAGCCACGCCAATCCGCTGCTTGCCGCGGCGCTGTCGGATGGTGGCGGATCGACCCAAACGCTCGCCCTCGACGCCAAGAGCCCGGCGATTGGCGCCGGCACCAACTGTTCAAGTACCGATCAGCGCGGCAAACCGCGCGATCCGAACAAATGCACGCTAGGGGCCCTGGAGCCATGAGGGCGCAGCTTGCCCCATTTCTATTTGCTCAGCGCCGCCGCCTCGTACTGCAGCGGCTTGCCATCGACAGCCTGTAGCTTGAGTCCGAGCCACTCAGCAATGGTCGGCGCCACGTCGATCAGGCGTGCTTGCCGCAGCTTTCCGTGGGGGATCCCTGGACCCGCGGCGAGCATCGAGGCAAAGAGCTCGGGGTTCTTCGGATCATAGCCATGCGTTGCGCGATACTGCGGCGGCGCCTCGTATTTGCCACCGCAGCCCGGTCCAAATTGATAGTCGGGCGCCGCTTCGAGCGCTAGAAATGCCTTAGGATCGCCACCCCGGCTGCGGATCTCGTCCGCGTCGTAGACACGCAAGATCCCGGTACCGGGCTTGCCCGCCTTGCCAGCGAAGATGGCCCGAGCCACCTCTCGCGAGCGAAAGTCCGCTGGGTCATTGATGTAGACGTAGGCCTGACCCGAGTTGGAGTGAACCACGGCACTCCACTGAGTCACCTTGCCAGCCTCATTGACCTGCGCCAGCCCGGCTTCGCGCAGCAGTACGCAGGGCCGCACCATCTTGCTGACGTTGAGAAAGCCGTGGTCGGACACCACCAGGATGGCTGTACTCTTGGCTAGCCCAAGTCGCTCGATCGCCTCAAGCAGGCGTCCGAGTTGCCGGTCATCGGCTTCAATCGCGGCCAGTGCTTCAGGGCTCTTGAGTCCGTAGCGATGCTGGGCACCATCGACCTCAACCATGTGGAGTAGCAGCAGGTTTGGGCGTCCTTTTTCGAGGATGTGCAGCGCCACGTCCGTGAGTGAGTCGTCACTGACATTCGGGGGAATGAAGCGCGACCAGAAGTCGCCATGCTCCTTGGCGACGTCATCGAGCAGTCCGGGTGTCGACACCAGCCGCAGGAGCTTCTGATCGTTGGCGTTCTTGGCGCGCCAAAACTCAGGCAGCAGCCAGTCCACCTGCGCGCCCAGCGTGACCGGCCAGTGGACGATGCCCGTGCGATAGCCGGCGCGCTCCGAGAGCCGCCAGATCGGATCCGTCTGGAATTCAGACTCGTACCAGTGCCAGCTTTCCTGGTCGATCCCGAGCGGATCGAACGTCATGTTGGTCACCACGCCGTGCCGACCAGGAACGACGCCAGTCACCATGCTGCTGTGGGAAGGGTAGGTCAGCGTTGGAAAAACGCCCTCAGCGCCATCACTGGCAGCGCCCCGCGCAACCAGAGCGCGCAGATTGGGGATCTTCAGCCCGAATTCGTCGGGACGCAGATAGGTCTCTGGTTTGAGGCCGTCCACAGACACCAGCAGGACGTGCTGAATCGGACCCGGCGGCTTGGCCTCACCGGCACCAGCTGACGCGCCTGACGCGACAGGCGCAGGCGACGCGTTAGGCGCCGAGCCTGCGGCGAGCGCCGCCGATTTCGGCGTAGGCGCGACCGCCGGTCTGGAGCAAGCCAGCGCCATCGTTGCAATCAGAGACAAAGTGCCGAAGGTGCGGAGTTGCATGCAGAAAGACCTGGGGTGAGACGTCGGGCTCGCGAGGAGCCCTTGAGTGACCTGAGCGGGTGGACGCATGGTAAGGCCTGCCGACAGTAGTCGCCCTGCGTGTCATTTAGGTGACCGCAACGCCTTTGACCAACGCTTTCGTGGTCCAGAGCGGCCATTTCAAGGCAGCAGGGCTCGGACGACTTGCTACAAGCCTCTCCCCACCGACTCAGGCGTCATGGCTCCCAGCATAGTGGCATCACCGACAACAGCTCGCGAGCGGCTCGTGATTCAGGCAGACGCCAACGTCTGGCTCAACGAGAACCGGGCTCCCGTCGGCTCATGCATCGTGACCTCGCTGCCGGATGTCTCTGAGCTATCGCAGCTCGGCCTTGATGGTTGGAAGGAGTGGTTCCGGGCGACCACGGCCCAGGTCATAGGTTTTGCTGCTGTGGGTGGTGGCGTCGTGTTTTTTCAGAGTGACGTACGGCATCAAGGCGTGTGGATCGACAAAGCCCAGCTGGTGCTCGAGGGCGCGGAGCGTGCTGGTGCGCGCCAGCTGTGGCATCGAATCGTCTGCCGCAGACCCGCCGGCAGCTTGTCCCAAGGACGAGCTTCCTACTCGCATCTGATCGGCCTTCAGGGACCCGAGGGACCCGTTCACGTCGACCGCTATCCCTGGGAAGACGTATTACCGGTGGGCGGGGAACAGCCCTGGAGCAAAGCCATGGGGGTCATCGCTTGTCGGCGCGTTTGCCTGTACTTGCAGCGTGAATTTGACGCGAACCTGATCATTGATCCGTTTTGCGGTCACGGCACGGTGCTAGCGGCCGCTAACGAGCTTGGCATGAACGCGCTAGGAGTGGAGCTCTCGCGCAAGCGCTGTCAGAAGGCGCGGCAGCTGAATTTGCAGCAGTTCACCTCGCCCGATCCGTCCGACACGTCGGAGTGACACGTCATCGCAGTTCCGCGAGAGCCTCAGCGCCGCACCATTCGGAATGTGGGGCGCTCCGCGCTCCGCGGCTCGCAACACCCGAACGCCTGGCTCACCGTATCCCTACCACCCGGCGGCTCAGTGTCAGTTCGAGGTCGTTTTGTGTGCCCCTGGGTGACCCCCAACTGAGTTACTCTTGGTCACTCGTCCATCCAAAAGGGAGCCCGCATGCGCGTCTCAATCCTGCCTCTGGCGGTGGTGTTTCTGTCCAGTTCGTCGCTCGCGCGCACGCTTCAGGTCGGCCCCGGGCGACCCCTCGAGACTCCAAGCGCGGCTGCCGCAGTTGCGCTCGACGGGGATGTCGTCGAGATCGATGCAGGCAGCTACGCGGGAGATGTTGCAACCTGGCCCCAGAACGACCTGGTCCTGCGGGGCGTCGGAGGCAAGGCGCGCCTGGACGCGTCGGGAAAGAACGCTGGTGGCAAGGGGATTTGGGTGCTCCAGGGCGACCGTACCACCGTCGAAAGCATTGAGTTTTCCGGTGCGACGGTGCCCGACCACAACGGCGCCGGGATCCGCCAAGAAGGCGCTAGTTTGACCGTGCGAGATTGCTCTTTCCACGATAACGAGAACGGGATCCTGGCGGGCGACAACGCGACGAGCGACATCGTGATCGAGTCGACGGAGTTTGCGCACAATGGTTACGGCGACGGCTACACGCACAACTTCTACATCAATCACGTACGCAGTTTCACGCTGCGTGCTTGCTACAGCCACGACGCCAAGATTGGTCACCTCTTCAAGAGCCGCGCTCTCACGAACTACGTGCTCTACAATAGGCTCACCGATGAGGGTGGAACAGCGAGCTACGAGCTCGATCTTCCCAACGGTGGTGTCGCCTATGTGATCGGAAATCTGATCGAGCAAAGCGACTCAACCGACAACCCTGCGCTGCTGAGCTTTGGCGAAGAGGGACTGACCAACCCCGGCTCGCAACTCTACGTGGTGAACAACACCTTCATAAACTCACACCCGGCTGGGGCCAGCTTCGTCGTCGTTGCTGCCGGAGCAACGGCGCAGCTTGTGAATAATCTGTTCGTCGGCGTCGGCACTGCGCTCAGCGGACCTGGCACGCAAGATCACAATCTCCCAAGCAATTCAGCAGGATTTGTCGATCAAAGCAGCCTCGACTGTCGACTCACGCCCTCGTCCCCTGCCGTTGATCAGGGCGTTACTCCAGATTCGACCGGCGGATTCTCGCTCGTTCCGACGTTGCAATACTCCCATCCACGCAAGCTGCTCGCCCGCAGCACAGCCGGCAAAGCCATCGACGTCGGGGCATATGAACTCGGCGGAGAGAGTCCGCTACCGGCGGGAGGGAGCGGCGCCGGGGGCAAGCCCGGCATACCCGGTTCGGGCGCAAGTGCCTCTGGCGGGCGTGCCGGGGCGGGCACGGCAGGTGCAAACGCTTCGTCTGCGGGGAGCGGTGATAGCGGCGCGTGCGGTTGTCGCGCGGGAGGAGCAGCGCGGCAGCAAGCGCCACTGTTGGTGCTGGTCGGACTCGCGTGGCTCGCCTGTTGTCGGCGACGTGGTTCAGTCGGGTGAGCGCCGCTAGCGCGTCAGGGGAAGGAGCATGCGGTCCCCGGCGCAGAGCCCATGACAAGCCGAGCGCAAACAGCCCACCCCGTCCCCGTCACCCCAAGCCATCGCCAGCGAGCACAGAGGGCGATGCGATGGCCCCGTCACGCTTTCCCCTTTCCCCTCCCCCAAATGCAACACGGCGGACCCCTCTCAGGATCCGCCGTGTCTCACGCTACCTCGAAGGCAGCGCTAGTTGCTCTCTCAGAACCCGCCGCCGTGATTGTGTCCGGCATGCGCGTCCGCCTTCTCATCCTTCGGCCGCTCAGCAATGAGCGCCTCGGTGGTGAGCATCAGGCCAGCCACGCTCGACGCATTCTGCAGCGCCGACCGAACCACCTTGACCGGATCGATTACGCCCTGAGCAACTAGGTCGCCATACTCGCCAGTCGCGGCGTTGTACCCGAAATTCCCCGAACCCTCGCGCACCTTCTGAACCACGATGCTGCCCTCTTCACCGGCATTGGCAACGATCTGGCGCAGGGGTTCCTCAATCGCGCGACGGATGATCGTAACGCCGAACTTCTGCTCGGCAGTGACCTCCAGCGTGTCGAGCGCCCGCTGTGCGCGGAGCAGTGCAACGCCACCGCCGGGGACAATGCCCTCTTCCACGGCCGCGCGGGTCGCGTGAAGAGCGTCCTCAACGCGCGCCTTCTTCTCCTTCATCTCGGTCTCAGTGGCCGCGCCGACCTTGATCACGGCAACGCCGCCGACCAACTTCGCAAGGCGCTCCTGAAGCTTCTCGCGATCGTAGTCGCTCGTCGATTTCTCGATCTGAGCGCGGATCTCAGCCTGACGGGCCTTGATCTTGTCCTTGTTGCCCGCGCCATCGATGATGGTCGTGTTGTCCTTGTCGAGCTTGATCGTCTTGGCCTGACCAAGATCGCTGATCGTGACGTTCTCAAGCTTGAGCCCGAGTTCCTCAGCAATCACCTGACCGTTGGTGAGCACGGCGATGTCCTTGAGCATCTCTTTGCGACGATCACCGAAGCCCGGCGCCTTGACGGCGGCGCAGGTCAGGGTGCCACGGAGCTTGTTCACGACCAGAGTCGCCAGGGCTTCGCCCTCAACGTCCTCGGCAATGATGAGCAGCGGGCGCTGCTGACGGGCAATCGCCTCGAGGACCGGGAGCAGGTCCTTCATGTTGGCGATCTTCTTCTCGCTGATGAGGATGTAACAGTCCTGCAGGACGGCTTCCATACGCTCAGCATCGGTCACGAAGTACGGCGAGAGGTAGCCGCGGTCGAACTGCATGCCCTCGACGACGTCGAGAGTGGTCTCGGCGCTCTTGGCTTCTTCAACCGTGATGACGCCTTCCTGGCCAACCTTCTCCATGGCCTCGCTCAGGAGCTTGCCGATGGTGGTGTCGCCATTGGCGCTGACCGTGCCAACCTGGGCAATTTCCTTCGGATCCTTGGTCGACTTGGCCATCGTGCGCAGCTCGCCGACGAGGGCTTCCACGGCCTTGTCGATGCCACGCTTGATTTCCATCGGGTTGTGGCCGGCGGCAACGAGCTTGCTGCCCTCGCGGAACACAGCCTGAGCGAGCACGGTGGCGGTCGTCGTTCCGTCGCCAGCGATGTCGCTGGTCTTGGAAGCAACTTCGCGCACCATCTGTGCGCCCATGTTCTCAAAGCGGTTCTCGAGCTCGATTTCCTTGGCGACGGTGACGCCGTCCTTGGTGATCGTGGGCGAGCCGAAGCTCTTCTCGATGACGACGTTACGGCCCTTCGGACCGAGGGTCACCTTGACCGCATCCGCCAGGGCATTGACGCCGGCGAGGATCAGGTTGCGAGCAGTCTCTTTGTAAACGATTTCCTTGGCTGCCATTTGGTATTCCCTTTCAGTC
Source organism: Polyangiales bacterium (assembly GCA_038207155.1). Classification (GTDB taxonomy): domain Bacteria; phylum Myxococcota_A; class Polyangia; order Polyangiales; family Polyangiaceae; genus FEN-1139. The sequence continues at coordinate 153,892 of JBBRAB010000003.1, read as the reverse complement.
CTTAGTTCTCAATGACGCCGAGGATGTCGTCCTCGCGGAGGATGAGGTGCTCTTCGCCCTCGATCTTGATCTCGGTGCCGCTGTACTTGCCAAACAGCACGCGGTTGCCCGGCTGGATGTCGAGCGCGCGCAGAGAGCCGTCCTCAAGGACCTTGCCCTTGCCCACCGCGATCACTTCAGCCTCGATCGGCTTCTCTTTGGCCGAGTCGGGGATGATGATGCCACCCTTGGTCTTCTCTTCTTCTTTGACGCGCTTGACGATCACGCGGTCCTGCAGGGGTCGGATCTTCATGACTTTGGTCTCCGTGTCGGCTTGGTTGGGGTGCTGTGAGCGAGGTCTGAACGCTCATTCGGTCGCTGTCGCGAGGGGTTTCCGCTGAACACCTGCGCAAGCCATTGATTTTGTTATTGTTTTAGCGGTTTTTCAGCACTCACAGGTGGCGAGTGCCAGCCGCGAGCTGCAACCTAGCCACGCTTGAGAGGCTGTCAAGCCATGGGTCTGCGGTCGTGGGCTCGGGGACGCGCGGAACTGGGTATTACTAGCTCCAGGTCAGGAACCGAAGGCCCGTTCTGGGGAGGGACATGATCCGCCCAGTAGAAAACCTATCTCCAGGCATGCAGGCTGAGGTGGCGGTGCTTCGCAAGCAAAAGCAGCTGACCGAGCAGCAGGGCCAGCAGGCCATGCAGCTCATCGACAGCGTACCTAAGCCCGCCGAACAGCATCTCGGTCGGAACGTCAACATCCGAGCCTAGGCTCGTCTCTGACGCCGAGTGAGCCGAAGGCCTCGCGCCCATCCTTTGGGTACGAGAGGCCTTCTCACGTTCTTGACGCTGCGTCTCAGAGGGGAGTCGGAGAGACCACGAAATCGTCAAAGTCGACCGTCTGCGCGGTTGCTGGGGCCCAGCTGGGGTCATTTCCGCCAAAGAAGGTCGAAAAATAGAGGGCGTCGATCCCGAAGGTCTGACCTGCGACGCGGTAGCCCAGATCGCGACGGCTCAGCACCGGCTTGCCGTCAAACCAAGCTTCAATCACTCCATTGAGCTGGCCTGCAGCGTTCATCACGACGTGATGGACCAAGCGATGCCAGGTCCCTGGAACGAAGGTGACGTTGGCCCCCGCGTCGAGGTAGTCAAAGTCGTCGCCACAGGTGTTCTTCTTGTCGGGCCAGTACATGTACTGCACGGCCGCGCCGCCGACGCGCCACATCGCTCGTGCGCTAAAGCCGTCTTTGAGCGCGACGCAGCCCGTCGGCGCCGATCCCCCTACCAGCCCGGGCAATTTGCCGCCTTTGACGAAGCTGTAGCCGACCGCAAATCGAACACGGTAGCTCAGGTAGAGTTCATCGTGACTGCTCGCGAGCGGAACCTTGAAGTGGACTCCGCCATCGGCGGAACCGAATTTTCCTGCGGGATAGCTGACACGTAGAAACTGATTCCCCGCCTCGGCCACAATCGTCGCGCGCCCCTCGCTGAGGCCATTATTCCCGGTGGGAGCGCCGGCAAAATCACTCACCACGAGTGCCTGGCTGTAGGGCCCCGCGGTGCGCGCCTCGAAATTGGCGTTCACCAGCGCCCCAACGGGAACACCACCCGTCGCAGCGCCGCCCGTCGCGGTGCCACCCGTCGTCGCAGCGCCGCCCGTCGCGGCGGGGTCAGGTGAACTCGCCCCACCGCCATCACAGGCTGCCAACAAACCACCCACCAACAGGACACACGTCGGGTAAAACACGGAAGGCATACGGCAGAATTACGGGCTGACGATTGCCACGCGCGCAACGTCGACCCAGCGGAGCCCTCAAGATATGGCGGATAGGGTGCCCCTGGCGCACCCATTTACTCACCTTGGTTCCAGCGCCACGCTCGCTGGGCGAACGGCGAACGGCGAACGGCGACCGTCTGCAAATGACGACCCAGCTGAGTTGGGGTCGAAGCGTTGCCCTAGCGCGGAAACCGCTGACGCAGGGCGACGCACACTTCCGGCGGAGCGTAGCGTTCGATGTCTCCACCGTGGCTGGCGATCTCGCGAACCAGCGAAGCTGACACGAACGCAAAACTGGAGCGCGTCGGAAGGAAGATCGTCTCGATCTCGGGACCCAAATCCGCATTAACATGCGCGATCTGAAGCTCGTACTCGAAGTCCGTCACAGCGCGGAGCCCGCGAACGATCACGATCGCGCCCAGCTTTCGGGCGTAGTCGATCAGGAGCCCGTCAAACGAGTCCACCCGAACATTCGGGAACGGCGTGCAGATGGCACGCAGCAGATCCAAGCGCTGGTTGACCTCAAAGAGCGGTCTGCGAGTGGGGTGCATCCCCACCGCGACGACCACCTGATCGAAGAGGCTTGAGGCACGCTCGACGAGATCCAAATGCCCCTTGGTGGGCGGATCAAAACTGCCCGCATAGAGGGCCAACTTGGGTGTGGTGGCGGGCATATTCTGAGACCGTTCAGGGACGTGCGTTGCCGGCAGGACTCTTGCTCGCGGGCGCAGCTGCGGGCTTGGGCTTGGCTGCCTTGCCCGGGGCCGCGACCGGCGGAGCTGCGCTCGCGGCAGGGGCGGGGGAGGCCGCGGGCGGTGGCTCGCTCGGCACGGGCTCAGCCTCAGGCGCCATCGGGAGCGCGTCAATCCAGAGGCTGCGGCCCCCGTCAACGAGCGTAATGCGAAACTGGCCCAGCAAGCTGCTGCCGATGATGCCGTCGAGGTCCATGTCGATGACCTTCTCTACGTCCGCGATCGGCTGGCCGTGAACTGCGGGAATCGAGGGCAATTCCAGGCTCCCAAGCGCCAGGTGGGGAACCACTCCGTGGGTGAAGTTCTTGTTACCCGGGATCGGATGTAGATCCTTGAGCGCCACTCCCGCCTTCTTCCAGCCGCCCTCGTCGAGGGCGAGCGGGAAGTCCATCATCGTGTCGACCATCAAGGCGCCCGCCGCACCGCTGTCAGCCGGCCCGAAGTGACAGCGGGTTAGCATCCCGCCGCCCTTGGCATAGGCGAGTGGCAAAATGGTGGTGCCCGGAGCGGGCTGGGGCTCGTAGGAGCGAACGATGAATTGCGCACCAATCAGATCGAAAGTCGGGCGAAGTCGGCGCAGCAGGTTGACACCGAGCAGCGCCTTGACTGGAGCATTGAGCTGCCGCGAAAGCGAGGAAAGATCCTTGGTTAGCGCGGGCACGTCACGCACCTCGAGGCGCTCGCCAAAGCGCAGGCTGACCCACTTGGGTTCCGCACCGCCGCTAGCATCGACCACGACCTCAGGCACGCTCGTGGCAATCATCGCGAGCGCGGGCTCACCGTCGAGCTCGATCGGAACGAGGAGTCCGCGACCAACCCGCGGCATCTCGGTCACGGCGAGCAGACCGCCCTGGATCGTGAAGGGCTTGCGGCCCGCGCCACGACGAGCGAGCTTGGCGATATCGACCGCCCAGCTGTCGTGAACGTCGGGATCCGCAACCAGGCGCTCGAGCGCGTCAGCGGCCTCGGTGATGCGCCCGCTGTACCAGAGAGCGCGTCCACGGATCCCTGAGGCCTCAGCCGTTTCGAGTCCGTCGGTCAGCTCAATGGCACGCGCGAAATCGAGGCGAGTTAGCGCAACCTTGGCAGCGATGAGTCGCACCTCATCTCGCTTGCCATCCACGCGCAAAGCGTTTTCGGCAGCGAGCTGAGCGTCATCGACGTCCGCTAGCCTCAGGCTGGCAACCGCCCTGTCGTACCAACGCTTGGCCAGGGGAGGCCAATCCGAGCCGTCTCCCACCTTCTGGGCAGCGCCGCAACCGGCGAGCAGGGCAGTCAGAGCGCCCAGCACGAAGGCTCGGCGCAGACGCGATGATTTGGAGGAGGTTGCTCGCTCTGCCATGGCGCCTGGCAATAGCCCAGAGACCGGCCCGGGTCGAGGAAGCAGCGGTGCCCCTTCCTCTTGCGGCCCAAGCGCGCGTATCATCCCGGCCCATGACACAGCGCGCACCCTGTACCTCGCCCCTTCTAGCCACCCTCCTTGCCCTCGGCTTGGTCGCCTGTGGCGCAAGTGCCCCCCCACCAGCGGCTCCCGAGAGTTCGACGGGTTCGCCGGAGGGCTCACCTGCCGCGAGCACCGACGCTCCGGCCTCCACCGCCGCGGGCGATCCCGGGAATGCTGCCACCTCTGCCCCCAAGACGGACAGCGCTCCAACGGACAGCCCGAAGGCGGACGGCGCGCCCAAGTCGGACGCGGCAGCAGCTCCAGCTGCGGAGGCGGGCAAAGCCCCGAAAGACGACTCGCGCTCAGATGCCGCCATCGAACAGCTGTTCAAGGACAACCGTCCGGCGTTCAAGGCTTGCTACGAGGCCGCGCGCAAGGAAAATAAGGAGCTTAAGGGCAACGTGAAGGTCAAGGTCCTGCTCGACTCCGCCGGTAAGGTGAAGAAGGCCTGGATTGACCTCGATCGGAGCACCATCAAGGTCACCACGGTCGGGGACTGCATGGTGAAAGTCGCCCAGGGCATCCCCTTTCCTGCCTCCTCAAAGGGACTCGAGAAGGAGTCTGGCTACGATTTCGGCTTCAACAACATCCAGAAGTAGTCGCCCTGGAGCGCCTGCTTGGCGGCGCCGGCAGCTCTAGGGAGCGGATCCCGCCGCGCCGCCCGACCTGAACAGATGCCCCGGCGCCAGTTGGCACGGAGGCTGCTATCAAGGGCCACCATGCTTGGTCCGCTTCGTCGAGCTCTCGAGGGTCTTGCACGTTGGCAGGTCGAACGACCCCTACGTGTCATCGCGGTAGTCCTGCTGACACTGTTTCCCGCAGGCTGGCTCGCATCCCACCTGGGATTGCGAACCAGCTTCAGCGAGCTGCTTCCGGACAGTAAGCCGAGTGTGGTGGAGATGCGACGTGTGAACGAGAGGCTCTCCTCTTTGTCCACACTGAGCATAGTCGTCGAGGGCTCAGGCCCGAAGATACTCAAGGCCTATGTCGATGCCATCACCCCTCGACTGGTCGCTCTTGGCCCGACCTTCGTGAGTGGCGTGGACTCTGGCCCGCGCGAGGTGCAGCAGTTCTTCGAGGCCAACAAGCACCTCTACGCCAAGGTCGAGGACCTGCGCGACCTGCGCAACGACGTCGCGGCTCGTTACGACGCCACCGTCAGCAAGGAAGCCGGGTTCGATCTCGGTCTCGACGATGACGAGCCGGCAGCTCCTGTTGCCTCCGGCGTGGCCACGGCGCAGGGCGCTGCGGCGCCTGCCGCGTCCTCGACGAAAGCCCCGCCCCAGTCCGAGCTCGATGCGGTGCTCAAACGCTTCGAAATCCAGGCGGATGCTGCGCGAAAGACGCAGGCCGGCCAAGACGGCTATTACATCGGTGAGGGCGGCACGCTCGCTGCAATCCTGGTGCGAACCCCGCTCGGGAGTGGTGATCCGAAGGCCTTCGAACTTCGAAAGAAGATCGAGCAGCTCACCGCGGAGCTCGGGTTCGCCAAACAGGATCCCAAGTTTCGGGTCATGTTCACCGGCAATCTGATCACCAGTGCCGAGCAGCAACGCGCCATTATCTCGGATCTCACCCACGTCGGGGGCCTGGGCGTTCTGCTGGTGCTCGGCGTCGTCTTTCTGTTTTTCCTGCGGCTCCGCACGCTTCTGGCGATGGGGCTCACGATCATCGTCGGTCTGGTCTGGTCGTTTGGTGTCGCCCAGCTCACGGTCGGCTACTTGAACACAGCCACCGGATTCCTCGTCAGCATCATCGCGGGCAACGGGATCAACTTCAGCATCATCTTCATGGCGCGCTACATCGAAGCGCGCCGTGACGAGGGCCTCCCCGTCACCGAGGCGATCCACACCACCAGGCGCGAAACCTGGGGCGCGACCCTGGCCGCCGCAGGCGCCGCCATGGTCGCGTATGGTTCATTGGCAGCGACGGATTTTCGCGGGTTCAAGCATTTTGGCATCATCGGCGGCGCAGGCATGCTGCTCTGCTGGACCTCGACCTACGCGCTTTTGCCCGCGCTCTTGGTGGCTTCTGAGCGGATCCGGCCGATGTTCTCGGGCAAGCAGGATTGGCGCGCCAAGGTGCGAGGCTTTTACGGTATGCCGTTCGCCTGGGCCACGGTGCGCATACCTCGCTCGGTTGCGGTGCTCGGTCTCCTGAGCGGCATCGCCGGAATTGGGCTGTCGGCTTGGTACTTCACCCACGGCCCGATGGAGCGTGATCTTGCCAAGATCCGCGACGACCGCACCGCACCCACTTCCGCGGGTATGCTCAGTGGCCGCGTCGACCAGATCGTGGGGCGACTCGGGCAGGATGGACGCGCGATCGTTCTCGAACGCGTCGATCAGGTTCAGCCACTCACCCGCGCCCTTGAGGCTCGCCTGGCTCGCGCTCCGAAGGGTCACGAGCCCTTTGACAAGGTCGTCAGTATCTTCGATCTCCTACCCAAAGAGCAGCCCGAGAAGCTCAAGCTGCTCGAAGAGCTCAAGGATCGCGTCGCGCGAGCCCGCGAGCACAAGGCACTGTCGGACGCCGACTGGAAGCGCGTCTCGCCCCATGTGCCGGATGAGCTAAAGACGATCTCGATCGAGTCGTTGCCGGAGCCAATCGCTCGCCCTTTCACGGAGAAAAACGGTACTCGTGGCACGATCGTGTACATCGTGCCCCGCACCGGGCGAAGCGTCTATGACGCCGACTATCTGCTCGAGTTTGCCGACTCATTCCGGGAAACCAAGCTCCCCAATGGGGAGATCATTCGCGGCACTGGGGACTCGGTGATCTTTGCCGACATGCTGATCAACGTCGAGGAGGACGCCCCGAAGGCTATCCTGCTCAGCCTACTCGGAACCCTGGCGATCGTGCTGCTGGCCTTCCGCGGACGAGCAGCGGGCTGGATGACCCTCGGCGCGCTGCTGCTCGGTATGGCCTGGCTCGTGGGTGTCCTGCAGTGGACCGACACGAGGCTGAATTTCCTCAACTTCGTCTGCCTGCCGATCAGCATCGGCGTCGGCGCCGACTACGCGCTCAACGTGATGAAGCGCCACGGCCTGCTCGGCGTGGCGGGCCTTCAGCGCATGCTGGTGGAGACTGGCGGAGCGGTGGTACTCTGCTCGCTCACGACGATGCTCGGTTACCTGGCGCTGCTGGGCTCCATCAACGGGGCCGTGAGAAGCTTCGGATTTGCGGCTGCCGTGGGCGAGGCTACGACCTTGCTCGCAGCAGTTTTGGTGCTGCCCTGCTTGTTGGCTTGGAAGCAGCTGCGTCGGACTGCGGCGCCCGTTGCGGCCACGGCGACGCCACCTGAAGGCTAAGCCTGGCACTCGAGTCCGAGGGGGGCGGCCAGTGTCTGGAGCCCCCCGCTCCATCAGGTCACAAGGCTCGCTCCAACAGTGATTTAGCTCCCAACATGCACACCGATGGGCCGGTTTGGCTGTGATCTAGCTTTGACTGGGACAAACTGAGAAGATGCCGGACTCCCCATGCCGGGCACGCGCCATCGACTTCCTTCGATTTCAGACGAATCCAGCGTCGACACCCTGCTGATTCGCACCCGCTCGCTGCAGCACGACCAGCTGACTGCGCGCGATGACTGGTTTGCTGCGCTCAGCATCGAGGGCAAAGATGAGCTGCTGTTCGAGCTCGAGGTGCTGCTCAAGGCGACCGCCTGTTTCTCGAACCCGCGCAATCACCCAGGTCCGCCCCGACGCGCCCCGATCGTGGCGCAGGACTTTCGGCATGCCACCGCTCTGTTTCGCGACGGCATGCACCGCGCGGTGCAGCTCGTGCGACAGCTGCTTGGGAGTCGCGACCGCTCATTTGCCTTCAATCGCTACCTTGAGACGGTGGTCCCAGAGGACTCAGCGCGGACTCGATTGATCAGCCGCGAACCCGAGCAACCGACGCCCGAGGTCAGCCTGATCATCCTGCGTCACGAGCTGACCAACATCCTGGAAGTGCTCGAGGGCACGCTGCGCGCGCCGCGGGTGCCCTATCGCACGTTTTACGCGATGCTCGGGTTGGCTCAGCGTGAAGTGGGTCAAAACGCCTTCTTCAACCCGCTCACGGCGCTGGAGTTCCGGCCTGAGTTCGACCGCATCAAGTCGAGTCAGGTGCTTGAGCTCATTCGCAATGTGCCGGGACAGGCCGCCCACCGTTTGGTCGCGCTGACCTTTCTCTCGCTGTTTCGCATGCTGCGCTACGTCCACCTGCTGGGGCAGCTCGCCGGGGAGGGCGGACGCTCGCGCAGTCGCGTCGTGGGACGCTCCTACCTCGTATTGTCGGTGCTGCGCTCGGATGCGCGGGCACTGGCGGAGTACCTGCGACGCAACGCAGGCGTGCTGCTCGGCGCTAGCTTCGAGCAGACGGTGCTCGCGATTCCGGGGCCTGAGCTCAGCGAACGTGGTGACGAGCTGCGCGCTTCGTCCCATCGGCTGCTCAACATCAAGAGCGCGCTCGAGGCGGTCGCAGGGAACCTTCGGCTCGAGATGCGACGCGTGTTCCATCACGAGCTTCCTCCGCCGGAGGGCGCCCGCGCGGAGGCGGAAGTGCGCCGAGCCCTCGACGCGGCCCTCAACTGCCTGCGGCCTGCGCTCAAGAACGCAGTGCTCTTTCTTGGTCGCGCCCTGGGAGTCTCCCTCGAAGATCAGGGCGTATTTGATGATCTGGCAGCGCGTCGGGAGACGAGCGAACGCCTGCGGCGCGACGTCTGGATGTTCGCTCAGATCGTGCGCGCGTTCGCGACTAAGGCGCAGCATTCACCGTCGGACGATCGCTGGACGGCGGTGGTCAACTTCCAGTACGTGCGCGAGTTCCTCGCCTACTTCCGCGCGATGGGCTACCCGCTGCTGCGCTCGACGGACTACCCGCGAGTGGACACCTTCATGACCGCGATCGGTCGACTCGAGGACACCGATCTGCTCGACCCGACGCGCATCGAGTCAGCCATCGATGAGTGCATGGCGTTCCACGGCTTTTTGCTCCAGCTGTTTGACGAGATCTCGCGACGCGATGTGCTGGTGGGCGTCGCGTTCGACCGGCGTGCTGCAGCGGGCGCGCTGCGCCTCTACCTTGGCGACTGACTCCGCTCGGTCGGGCGAAGGCCAGGGCACATCGCTTGGGTTCGCGCAGAGGCTTGTCCACGCCGCGAAAAACCAGCCAGCGCCACCAGGGCGCGCTCAGCGGCTGGCCGAAACAGGGCCAGGGGCAACGGCGCTCGTGAGCGGCTCACAAAAGACAAGGAGCACGGGACCCTGGGGTCGCGTGCTCTTCGCGAGTTAAGGGCGCTTGCCCTCATCTCCGCCGGGACCAACACCTCAGGGCCAATTGGCCGGAATGTCAGGAAGTGTTCGATACCCGGTCTAGGCGATGCGCCCAGGGCGCTTGGCCTGGGTTCGGTAGGGCACGCCAGGCGTGCCCGCATCGCCGAACATGGGTCGAACCGCAGGAGGCCGGCTCGACCCAGAGGCGCCTCAGGCGGCGACCTTCTTCGCGCGCTTGGCAACCTTCTTGGCAGCCTTCTTCGCGACCTTCTTGCCAGCCTTCTTGGCGCGGGGAGCCTTGGGAGCTGCCACCTTGGCAACCTTGGCGACCTTCTTGGCAACCTTCTTGGTCGCGCGCTTCACAACGCGCTTCTTTGCGGCCTTGGCAACCTTGGGTGCCTTCTTCGCAGGAGCCTTCTTCGCGGTCTTGGTCTTGGTCTTCTTTGCGGCCATGTTCGTTCCTCCTTAGGACCCCGGGGCGGGTGACCCGCTCCGAGAGTATGTTGCAAGACGTATATTGCCACCTATAGCGAAGTGTCAACGAAAAAAATGCATTGCAATTTACGAAGCCCGGAATTCTCCGGGGCTTTAGCCGTGCAACCCTTGCGAATTGCACGGGTTTTCAGTGATTTAGCGTTCAGTGCTGCTCGAAAGAAATCGACCTGTGCCTTGTCGAATGTTCCTTGCACGGCAATGTGCGCGCGCGAAGGTGCGATGAGTGCGACCGCGATGACGACCTGAGTGAACGGTCGCGAGTGCAGGTCCTGCGCACCATCAGGAGCTGCTGCTCACTCGCACCAAAGCGCGCATCAGACCACATCGGCGCAGGGTGTTCGACGTGAGTCGCCGACGGATCAACCCTCGCGCAGCGTTGGACACTTCGAGTGCTTGCGCCGAGCAACCTCCGCGCGTTCGCGGAGCGCCGTCGGCGAGCTCTGTCCTCCGCGCGGACCGGGCCAAGACCAAAAGCGCTGACCTACCAAGCTCACCACGCCGACGCAGCGTGATTGGAAGGGTTCACGCGAATCAACGTCGAATGAAGGTCAACACCGACTCCGTCGGCGATCCGCCCCCGGGCCGTCAATCCCAGGGCTTGACGGTTTGCGTGGCCCGCGTTACCCGCACGACTCCCCCGGCCCGATTGCGGGCCTCGACTGAGGTATTCATGGCTCTCTCCCCCTTCGTCTCTTGGTCGCTGCGCTTTGGTACCCTGGCCTTGGTGGTGGGCTGTGGCTACTCCCAAGAGGAATGGGATCAGAAGGTTCGAGAGACCGAGGCCATGCGCGGCAAGCTCGGCGCCCAAGAGGTGGCTCGCCGCAAGTGCGAGACCGACTATGCCGACGCGCTGCACGAGGCGGACGAGCTGCGCGCCCAACTCAAGGCGCGAGGTGCGGATCTCAGTCACCCCGGAGCGGATATCGAGCGCCACAAGCGGGCAGTCGACGAGTACACGCAGCGCCTGCGCCAGGTCGACGATGCCAAGCGCCGGCTGGAGCTCCTCAAGACGAGGCTCCTGCCGCTGACCGAGCAGGGCGTCACGACGACCGTGCGTGATGGCCAGATCGTGCTTCAAATCGCCGGAGACATGCTGTTTGAGGCCCAGGGCACCGCGCTCCGCAAGGAGGGCCAGGGGTTGCTGCGACAGCTCGCTGAGGTGCTTCGCAGCGAGCCTGCGCTGGCGCAGCGTGAGTTCCAAGCCACGGGACACACCGACGGCAAGCCCGTCAAGGCAGGCGCGTTCATTGACAGCTGGGGCCTGTCTTCGATGCGCGCTCGCAGCGTCGTGGCGTTCCTCACCGAGCCGACCGCCAGCGGCGGTTGCGGCCTGAGTCCGCTGCACTGGAGCGCCGCCGGATTTGCCGACACCGACCCAATCGCCGCAGTCGATACGGATGAGAATCGCGGCAAAAATCGCCGGGTGGAGCTGGTGATGCTGCCGAGCGCCGACGAGCGACTCTTCGTCGGAACTCCCGCGCCGTGAGTGCCAGTTCGCGCGTCGCCGCTATCGACATCGGGACCAATAGTGTCCTCTTATTGATTGTCGAGGCGGCGCGGAACCACGCGCTGCCGGTCGTCGAGCGCGCCACAATCACGCGGCTTGGCGCCGGCGTCGACCGGACCCGACAGCTCGACCCTGACGCGATGGCGCGGACCCTGGCCTGCCTCGCGGAGTACGCCAAGCTGCTTCGGACGGCCGGGGCCAGTCAGCTCGACGTCGTGGGTACCAGCGCGCTTCGCGACGCCGCGGGGGGTGAGTCCTTCATCGCTCAGGCCGAGGGGATTCTTGGAAAGCGCCCACGAGTCATCTCAGGCGACGAGGAGGCCCGTCTCACGTTTGCGGGCGCGCTCTCGGGTCTCAGCGTCGAGGGCCCGGTCGTGGTCGTCGACATCGGCGGAGGCAGCACTGAGGTGATTGTCGGTGGAGTCTCGCAGGGAGCCGTCACGCGGATCGACTGGGCCCGCAGCCTCGACCTGGGCGCGGTCCGTCAGACCGAGCGTTACCTGCGCGGCGAGCTGCCCAGCGAGGCCGAGCAGTCCGCGTTGCGCCAGGACGCCCGAGACCTGCTCTCGACCCTGCCGGCACTGCCCAAGCAGGCGACCTGGGTTGGCGTGGCCGGTACGTACACGACCCTGATGGCCGTACAAGACGCGGTCGTGCCCTACGACGTCGCGTGCATTCATGGCGCCAAACTGACGAGCCAGGCCATGAGCACCATCGGGGCGCGCCTCGCTTGCCTACCGCTGGCGGAACGACGCCTGGTGCCCGGTCTGGAGCCAAAGCGCGCCGACGTGATCCTGGCTGGCTGCTTGATCGCTGAGCAGCTCGCCGTGTTTGCAGGGGCCGACGAGTTCACGATCTCTGACCGCGGGGTCCGTTGGGGTCTCGTCGAAGCGCTGCTGGCGGCAACGCGCCAGCAGCCAGAGTGAGCTAGAGTGGCAGGTCCCTCGGCAGGTCATTTCACCCCAAAGACGGCCTTAGCGATGTCCAGCGCTCCATCGCCAAGACGCAGGCGCGGACTATCGCGCGCGGTGGCGTGCCACGCGCGATAGCTATACCAGGCAGCGCCTCACGGTCCTAGCGATGTCGCGAACGCCGGCGTCCCGCGACCAGCGCGAAACCGAGCAGCGCGGCCAGAGCGGACCTGAGGCCTCCGCCCTGGCGCGGCGCGGTGCGACAACCGCAACCACTGTCGTCCGAAGCGGCGTCGCTCGATGTAGAACTACTGGCCGCAGCTCCATTGATAGCGCCGGAGCCCGTAGCGCCCGTACTTGCGCCGTTCGTGCCGCCAACGCCGGTGGTGGCCCCGCTCCCGTTCGTGCCGCCGGCGCCTGAGCCGCCCGTACCTGAGCCACCAGTGCCGAGGTTGGCCGCGAGGTGCTCATAGACGTTGCCATTGACGAACGTCGTCACGCTCTTCGCAGGCAAACTGAGCCCCTTGCCGGACACCTTTCCAAGCGACTTTGCATCCTCGGTCCCCGACGTGCGAATCGCCTCGTATTCACTGGGTAGACTCGTGCCCGTCAGGTCCAAGCTCTGTGGCTTGTCCGTGGTATTGAGCGCCACCACGGTGAAGGACTGCATCGCCTCGTGCTCAAACGCGACCGCTAGCACGCCGGGGTCGCTGCTCGTGACCTCCACCATGCGCGCGCCGGGGCGAATGTAGCGGTAAAACTGCTTGGCGACGTAGTAGTTCTTGCCCGGAGTCGTGCCCTGCATCAGCGAGTACTCATTGAGCGCGTCCTTGCCACTGCCTTGCCAATAAACCCAAGCCGTGAGATGCCCGAAGCTCAGGGCTGCGTACATCGCTTGGGCGAGATCGAGCCCACCCGGGCGAGCCGCTGTTCCCGGCCATTCGTGAAAGTAGCCTGAGGTTTCAGTCATCCAAGCGGGCTTGCCGGTCTTGGCGATCCCGTCCTGGAACGAGCTCCACAGCTTGGCCAGCTTAGAGGTGGGACTGGCGGTGACTCCGTCCACGTACCCGTGCACCGCGTACGCGTCGACAACCGCAGCGGCTCCGGGGTTGTTCATGATGGCAGCGGTGTACCAGTAGTTATCAAACGCATCGCCAGTGGCGCCGGCACCACACTCGATTCCGAGCATGTTTTCGGCACCAAACAGCTTCACCTGGGGGAACTCCGCCTTGATCTTCGAACCGACGATCGCGAGCGTGTCCGCATAGTAGCCCTGCTCATAGAAGCAGGAATTGTAGCCCTGCCAGAAGAGCGGCTCGTTCTGAATACTCAGGCCGTACACGTCCACCCCTGAGTCGCGATAGAGCTTCAGGCCCTTGACGAGCCAGGCGGCATAGGCGTCGCGTTGCCCCGGATCGATGATGTTACCGCCCTTGGTGTTTGCAGGACGCTCGGGCGGACTCTTGGCGCACTTGTCCCAACCCGTAGCCTCGGCGCCTAGGCACTTGTCCCCTGCCGGAGGGCTCCAGATCGTCAGAAGGACCTTGAGCGGAACCTTTCGCTCGGCCGCGTACTTGGACAGGAGCTCGACAACTGGGCGCTGCTTGGCCCAATCGGCATCCTGAGGCGCGGCGGCGGAGGCATCAGGGTAGTACTCATTGCGCCACATCGAGATCCCAAGATCGTCAATCACCTGGTGCGTCCAGGCCTGATCTAGGACGGCCTCGCTGCTGCTCCACCAGACGTCCGCCCCGCCAAACATGCCAAATCCTTCGATGATTTGCTGCTTTTTCCCGCGATCGATCGTGAGCTCGGCGGCAGCGGCCTGACCCGCATACAGCGCCAGAGTGAGCGCTGCGATGCCCGTCTTCATATTGACCATGATGAATCTCTCCAATGCGAGTGGATCAACGGCCGCAGCAAGCGGCCCGTGAAACAGCGCGATGAGCCTCAGGCCAACCAAATCGGCTCACGAATAGTTGTGACGCGAGCGATGGGAGATGGGCAGTGGGAGATGGGCAGTGGGAGATGGCCGTTTTGCCAGACATTGACGGTACCTTGGTGGCGTTCGATCTCGTCACGATGACTCGTGACCCTGGCGTGTCTGCGCGAGTCCAAACGGTCTAGTTCAGCTCGAAGCAAATCCATTCACCTCCGCCCCATCGTGGCGCTGTCGCGAGCGACTGACTGTTACCATTCCGGCCCATGCTGACCCCACTCCGCCTCATCCGGCCCTCGTTCCGACTCATTCTCTCTCAACGACGGCCGCAGTGCGTTTGGCGCACCGGGCGCGCTTCACACGCCGCTTCGAGCGACTGTGTCACCACGAGTCCTGCGCCGAGCTCGCCGGTCTGGGCGGCCGAACACCGCCGAACTGAAGTGTCCCGGAGCAAACCGACTGATCGACGTTGCCACGGAATTCGTCGAAAAATGTACGTGATCGGGCGGACTTTTGCGCGTTATCAGTAGACACTCGCTGTAAATTGGGCTGGCGGGCTCAGTCTATCGAAGATCTGCACTACTGATTGGCAGATCTGCCGCAACGCTGGTAGCCGGCGTTCACCTTCGTGCGCGGTCGGGTTATTCGAATCCGTGAGATCGATGATTCAGCGAACGATAAGCTAAGTATCGTGCGCAGCTGGCGTGAACGTTCGCACTCCGAGCGGCCGTTCTCCGAACGGCCGTCGAATTCACGCGCATCGGCGGGCGTGGTAGCTTTCGCCTCGGCGAATCTATTGTCTCCTCTATTTGAAAACGTTGGGGTCCCGTACCTGCGCCGACGAAGGTCGGCGAGGCGCATTCATAGTCCAGCACACCTGACGGACGACACTGCGCCGCTCCGAGCGGAACTCTACAGCGTCAGTCAGCTTGAGCAGCACGCGCGCGTGCGCGCGGGCTGGCACGAGCAAACCTCAGCGAGCAGCAGCACGGCAGATCGCCTCCTGCCGCGCCTCGACGCCAATGAGCAGGAACTGCGCCGGGCCTACGGCTTGCTCACAGCCGCGCTGCTCCGCGGAAAGCGCCTGACGCCCGCAGCCGAGTGGTTCATCGACAATTATCACTTGGTCGAGGAGCAGATCCGAACGGCTCGTCGTCATTTGCCACACGGCTACAGCCGTGAGCTGCCGCGACTTGCCAACCTGCGCTCGGCGGGGCTGCCGCGTGTCTATGATCTGGTACTGGAGCTCATTTCGCATTCCCATGGTCGGCTCGATCTGGAGGGGCTGCGTGCCTTCGTTTCTGCCTATCAGTCGGTGCAGCCGCTCAAGCTCGGGGAGCTGTGGGCCATTCCGATCATGCTGCGAATCGCGCTACTGGAGAACCTTCGACGCATTGTCGCAGGTGTGACTGCGGGACGGCGCGATCGCGATGCGGCCGAGCTCTGGGTCGCGCGCATGGTGGAGGTCTCGTCTCAAGTTCCAGCCAATTTGGTGCTGGTGCTCGCAGAAATGGTGGAGGAGAGCCCGCCGTTGACGACCGCATTCGCCATGGAGCTGGCAACGCGACTGCAGGGGCTGGGTCCAGCCCTTGGATTCCCGATGGCCTGGCTCGAAGAACGCCTGGCCGAGCGCGGGCAAACCGTCGAGCAGATTTTTCAGATCGGTAGCCAAAGCCAAGCGGCGGATCAGGTCGCAATCGGCAACAGCATCGGCAGCCTACGCCTGCTGGGCGCCACCGACTGGCGTGATTTTGTCGAGGCCATGAGCGTTGTTGAGCGTCAGCTGACGCTCGATCCGGCTCACGTCTATTCCACGATGGATTTTGCGACGCGCGACCGTTATCGCCATGTCGTCGAGGAGATCGCTAAAGGAGGAACGCTCGACGAGGCAGCCGTCGCAAGCGCAGCTGTCGAGCTAGCAAGTGCGGGTAGCGCCAGAACCGCGCATGTCGGCTACTATCTGATCGGTAACGGGCGAAGGCTCCTGGAGCAGAGAGCCCATGTGCGCGCCACCCCCAAGCACGCGGCGCGCGCCCTGCGCTTTCCGCTCTATGCGGGCTCGATCGCGGGCATAACGGGAGCCGCATCCATCGGAATCGTCGCGGCAGCGCGCTACTACGGCATAGCCGGACCCACCCAAGCCATGGTGGGTGCCCTGGCCGTGATTGTGACAAGTCAGCTATCAGTCTCACTCGTGCACCTCGCGCTGTCGCTCATAGTGCGCCCGAGTATGCTGCCGAGGCTAGACTACTCGGCTGGGATTCCGCCTGAATCTCGCACAGTCGTGGCCGTTCCAACGATGCTCACCGATATCGCCGAGATTGACAGTCTGCTCGAAGCGCTGGAGGTGCGCTACCTAGCCAACCGCGACGAGCACCTGTCCTTCATCCTAGTGAGCGATTTCCGAGACGCCGCAAGCGAGTGCATGGCTCAAGACGCGGCACTGCTGCAGCACGCTAGCGCAGGCATCTTGGCGCTCAATGCTCGGTACACCACGGCCGGCCATCGCCCGACTTTCTACCTGCTGCACCGCCCTCGTCGCTGGAATGAGTGCCAGGGAGTCTGGATGGGTTGGGAGCGCAAGCGCGGGAAGCTCGAGCAACTCAACGAGGCCCTGCGCGGTGGGTCGACCGCCTTTCTCGCTACACCGACCGACCTTCGTCCCCTTCACGATACCAAGTACGTGATCGTGCTCGACAGTGACACCGAGCTGCCTCGCGATGCCGCCAGAACCCTGGCGGCCACCATGGCGCATCCCCTCAACCATCCGCGCTTTGACGCTAAGCTGGCGCGCGTCGTCGAGGGCCACGCGATCTTGCAGCCGCGCGTCGCGATTACGATGTCAAGCGCCCACGCGTCGGGATTTGCCCGGCTCTTCTCAGGAGAACCTGGGATCGATCCGTATACGCGGGCAGTATCGGACGTGTATCAGGACGCCTTTGGTGAGGGGTCCTTCGTCGGTAAGGGCATCTACGATCTTGATGCGTTTCGACAGGTCATATCCGGGAAACTACCGGAGAATCGCATCCTCAGTCATGATCTACTGGAAGGTTCCTATGCCCGCTCGGGTCTAGTCAGCGACGTCCTACTATTTGAGGATTTTCCGTCCGCCTACAGCGCGGACGTGAGTCGTCGCCAGCGCTGGACGCGCGGTGATTGGCAGCTGACAGGTTGGCTCCGCAGTACGGTTCCCAATGCCACGGGTGACGGTCGTGTCATCAATCCGCTGTCACGACTCTCGCAGTGGAAAGTCCTCGATAATCTGCGCCGGAGCCTGGTCCCTCCGGCCATGTTCGCTCTACTCCTGCTGGGGTGGAGATCCACGGCGACGGCGGGGCCGACCATGCTGGTCGTGGCACTGATCCTAAGCGTTCCGGGACTGATTGGCACAGCCGCGGGACTGGCACGTCGACCGCGCGAGCTTCCTCGCCGCTCCCACGGTCGCGCGCTCGCTCTGGATCTTGCACTACAGCTCGCGCGTGAAGCCGTTGCGCTGGTGTGTCTACCCTACGAAGCGTGGCTGAGCGCTGACGCCATCGTGCGCTCAGGGTTTCGAGTGCACGTGACCCGACGCAAGCTGCTTGAGTGGCGCACCGCAAGCGATGCGCAGCGAGCCGCCACCGGGAGTTTGGCTGACGCCTATCGCCGCATGGCCGTCGCGCCAATCGCTGCCCTCGGGACCGCATGCTGGTTGATGCTTGGACATCGTGCGGTCCTGCCCTGGGCTGCGCCAATTCTGGTCCTCTGGTTGCTCGCTCCGTCGGTCACCTGGTGGCTCGGTCGCCCGAGGTCAGTCGAGCGCGCTCGGCTTACGCCGGGAGATCTGGCGTTCTTGCGGCTGGTGGCGCGCAAGACCTGGCGCTTTTTTGAGACCTTCATCGGGGCTTCCGACAACTACCTTCCGCCAGACAACTATCAGCAAGAGCCCGAGCCCCGGATCGCTCACCGCACGTCACCAACGAACATTGGGCTATCGCTGACTGCAACGCTTGCTGCCCGCGACTTTGGCTACGTCTCGACTGGCCAAGTCCTTGAGCGGACCGCTCAGACGCTCGCCACCATGGAGCGACTGGAGCGTTACCGCGGGCATTTTTACAATTGGTACGATACGCAGACGCTCGAACCCCTGCGCCCAAGGTATATTTCGACGGTAGACAGCGGCAATCTTGCGGGGCACCTCCTGACGCTTGCTTCAGGACTGCGCGAGTTTAGCTGTGAACCAATCTTCAGCGAGCGGGTTTTTCTTGGGCTGCGTGACACCCTCGCCGTGCTGGCAGGGACAATTCCTGACGCGCAAAAGCTCCAACGACATCTGGCCGGGATCCAGGCATCACTGGAGAATCCACCGCAGCAGTTGTCATCTGCCTACCTTCTGTTGGAGCGGCTCTTGCTCGCCGGCGTCGAATTGCTGAGTCTGCTGGAGCTTGACGCCAATGACGAAGCGCTCATTTGGGGGCATTGCTTTGAGCACCAGGTTCAGGACGGACTCAGCGAGCTCAGGCTGGTCGCTCCCTGGCTCAGCCTTACTGCTCCGTCAGAATCGGTGCGTGCAGCAAGCGCACTCATTCGTCTGACGGAAACGCCAAGCTTGCTCGAAGTGGCGCGGCTGACCGCGTCGCCCACAAGCTCGCCGCTTACTGATGAGCTTGACGAGACGGACCGGACGTTCCTCGACGCGCTCCACGCGGCCATTGCACTCGGCGCTAGCGCGGCGCGACTGAGACTTGAGCGGATCTCGCGACTCGCACAGCTTGCCACTGAGTTGGCTGCCCTGGACTACGAGTTCCTCTACGATCGAGAACGACACCTGCTCGCGATCGGCTACAGCGTAGGGGATCATCGACTCGACGCGAGCTTCTATGACCTGCTGGCGTCAGAGGCCAGACTGACCAGCTTTGTCGCGATCGCGCAGGGCAAGCTGCCCGAAGAGCATTGGTTCAGCCTGGGTCGCTCTCTGACGACCACCAGTGGCACACCAGCGCTCCTGTCGTGGAGCGGCTCGATGTTCGAGTACCTGATGCCGCTGCTGATCATGCCGACCTATCGGGGCACGATCCTCGATGAGACCTATCGCGGTGTGGTGGCTCGCCAACTTGAGTATGGCCGAGAACGGGGCGTTCCCTGGGGTATTTCTGAGTCTGGCTACAGCAAAACTGACGCGCAGCTCAACTACCAGTACCGCGCCTTCGGAGTCCCGGGCTTAGGTTTCAAACGTGGCCTCGCCGATGACCTGGTCATTGCGCCCTATGCGTCGGCCATGGCGCTGATGGTCGCGCCCGAGGCCGCCTGTCAGAACCTGCGACGATTAGCGGACGAGGGTCAGCTCGGCCCCAAGGGCTTCTACGAAGCGGTGGACTACACGACTGAGCGACTTCCGCGCGGCAAGGACTCCGTCACCGTTGAGTCGTACATGGCTCACCACCAGGGCATGACCTTCCTGTCGCTGGTGTATCTGCTGTGTGATCGCCCCATGCAGCGACGCTTCGATGCGGATCCCGCATTTCGGGCCACGGATTTGCTGCTGCAAGAGCGCGTACCCCGCGTTCCGGCTATCTACCCTCACCCGGCTGAAGTCTCGGCGGCAGCTCAGTCAAACGTGGACACGGAGCGCAACCTGCGCGTCTTCACGACGCCCAACACAAGCTCGCCGCAGGTGCAGCTGCTCTCCAACGGGAGTTACCACGTCATGGTCACCAACGCTGGCGGCGGCTACAGTCGCTGGCGTGATCTTGCCGTTACGCGTTGGATCGAGGACCCAACCCGCGACAACTGGGGAAGCTTTTGCTACTTGCGGGACGTTGCCAGCGGAGTTTTTTGGTCCGTCGCGCATCAGCCGACGTTGGTCCCCGCCACTAGCTACGAAGCGATATTTTCCCAAGGACGCGCGGAGTTTCGTCGCCACGACGGGGAGATCGATACGCACGTCGAGATCAGTGTCTCTCCGGAGGATGACGTCGAGCTGCGGCGAGTCAGTCTGACCAATTTCGGAAGAAATTCCCGCAAACTGGAGCTGACGAGCTTCGCGGAGGTTGTCCTGACGACGCCGGCTGCGGATCTCGCGCATCCTGCCTTCTCCAATCTGTTTGTGCAGTCGGAGTTCGTGCGCCCACGCCAGGCTATTCTGTGTACGCGGCGACCCCGCTCCGGGAGCGAGAAGCCGCCGTGGATGTTCCATCTCATGACGGTTCAAGGGCGCGTCTCGGGAACGCCCTCGTTCGAGACCGGCCGAGCAGAGTTCATCGGCCGCAACCGCACCGTTGCCGATCCGCAAGCCATGCATTGCCCGCGCTTGTCTGATAGCGAGGGTTCGGTACTCGATCCGGTCGTAGCCATCCGAAACGTTGTTCTGCTCGATCCCGACGAGACCGTTCGGATTCACCTAGTCACAGGCGTTTCGGAGACTCGTGAGGGTGCCCTCGCACTGATCGAGAAGTACAGTGACGGCCATTCGGCAGATCGAGTGTTTGAGCTTTCGTGGACCCACAGTCAGGTGGTGTTGCGCCGGCTCGATGTCAGCGAGGCAGACACTCAGCTGTACGAGCGCCTGGCGGGCCACGTCCTGTACGCCAACCCCACCCTGAGAGCACCACGCAATGTTCTGGCGCGCAATCACCGGGATCAGTCCGCCCTTTGGGCCTACGCCATTTCGGGAGACCTGCCGATCTGTCTGGTAAAGATTGCTGATCGCCAATTCCTGGGGCTGGTTCGCCAGTTAGTGCAAGCGCACGCCTATTTCCGGCTTAAGGGCGTGGCGGCTGATCTGGTGATTTGGAACGACGACCCCTCGGGCTATCGACAGGTGCTGCAGGAAGAGATCCGCGACGTCATCGCCAGCCTAGGTCAAGCGGAACGGCTCGATCGCTCGAACGGCATTTTTCTCTGCCGCACCGATCAGATTTCCGAGGAGGACAAGGTACTGCTGCAAACGGTGGCTCGCCTCGTCTTGGTCGACAGCGACGGAACCCTAGCTGAGCAGATCAATCGACTTCCCCCGATCGAGCCTCGGGTTCCCTGGTTCGCTGCTCGAGAACGCCGCGCGGAACCACGTCGCGGCACAAAACCCTCAGGCCAGCTCGCGCGCCCAGATCTCGCCAGCTGGAACGGCCGTGGAGGGTTCACCCCCGACGGTCGCGAGTACGTGATGGTCACCCACGAGGGCGCCAGAACGCCAGCGCCCTGGGTCAATGTGCTCGCTAACCCCTACTTTGGAAGCATCATCAGTGAATCCGGCAGCGCCTACAGCTGGAGTGAGAACGCCCACAACTACCGCCTGACCCCCTGGCACAATGACCCGATCACCGATCCGAGCGGGGAAGCATTCTACGTTCGCGACGAAGACACCGGTCACTTCTGGTCGCCCACTCCGATGCCCGCGGGCGGCACAGGGCCTTACACCACGCGCCATGGCTTCGGCTACAGCGTATTTGAGTACAGAGAAGATGGTATTGAGAGTGAGCTACGCACCTTCGTGGCCACCGACGCACCACTCAAGTTCGTGCTGTTCAAGTTGACGAACCGCTCGAACCGCCCGCGTCGACTGTCACTCACCGGACTGTTCGAGCTAGTGCTCGGCGAGAGCCGCGCCAAGAGCTTCCAGCACGTCGTGACTGAGCTGGACGCGGGCAGTGGTGCGATAATCGGGCGCAACCCCTACGGAAACGAGTTTGCGCGCCGGGTGGCGTTCCTTGACTGCAGTGAGGAGCTCCGCTCGATCACGGGTGACCGACTCGAATTTGTCGGACGCAATGGCAGTTTGGCGCGTCCCGCCTGCCTCAAAAGGACTTGGCTCTCGGGGCGCGTGGGTCCGGCCTTGGACCCGTGCATGGCGATGCAGGTCATGGTTGAGCTCGCTGCGGGCGAGGAGCACGAGGTGGCCTTCACTTTCGGCTCCGGCTTTGATCTCGCGGATGCGCAGACGCTCATTCATCGCTTTCGCGGGGTCGGCGCGGCACGCTCGGCCTTGGACCGGGTCTGGGACTATTGGAACCACACCCTTGGCGCCATTCACGTTCAGACACCCGACCCTGCGCTGAACTTTCTGACCAATGGCTGGCTGATATATCAGGTGCTCTCGGCGCGCCTGTGGGGCCGCAGTGGTTTCTACCAGTCCGGCGGGGCCTTCGGATTCCGAGACCAGCTCCAAGACGCGATGTCCCTAGTGCATGCGGCACCGGCCATTTTGCGCGAGCAGCTGGTGAGATCATCGGAACGCCAGTTCCGCGAGGGAGACGTTCAGCACTGGTGGCACCCGCCGATGGGACGCGGCGTCCGTACCCGCATCTCGGATGACTACCTCTGGCTCCCCTACGCCACCTGCCGATACATCGAGACGCTCGGTGATGTCGGTGTGCTGAGCGAACGAACGGCCTTTCTCGAAGGTCGTCCAGTTAAGCCAGACGAGGACAGCTACTACGACCTGCCGCTACGCTCGGAGGAGACGGGTACCCTCTATGAGCACTGTGTGCGGGCCATCGAAAACGGCCTTCGCGTGGGAGTCCATGGACTTCCGTTGATGGGCACAGGCGATTGGAACGACGGAATGAATCTGGTGGGAGAGCGAGGCGAAGGCGAAAGCGTCTGGCTGGCGTTCTTCCTTCACGACGTTCTCGTGAGATTTGTCAAGATCGCCAGACTGCAAGGTGACGAGGCCTTCGCTGAGCGGTGTCTGGCGGCAGCAGCTGGACTCACCGAAGCGATCTCGCAACACGGCTGGGATGGGCAATGGTACCGACGCGCGTACTTTGACGACGGGGAGGCCCTCGGAACGGCCAGCGGCGTAGACTGTCAGATCGATTCCCTACCGCAAAGCTGGGCCACGCTCAGTCAGGTAGGCAGTCCCGAGCGAGCCAAGACGGCACTTGCGTCGCTCGACGCGCGTCTCGTCGATCGCGAGCTCGGGCTGATACGGCTCTTCGATCCGCCGTTTGATCGCTCGGACTCCAACCCGGGTTACGTTAAGGGCTACGTGCCTGGGGTGCGCGAAAATGGGGGCCAATACACCCATGCAGCGGTCTGGGCGGTGATGGCCTTTGCCGCGTCGGGCAATAGTTCGAAGGCTTGGGAGCTGTTTGGACTGATCAATCCCGTGCGACACGGCGGGACGCAAGCTGCCATCGAACGCTACAAGGTTGAGCCCTATGTGATGGCCGCCGACGTGTACACGAACCCCAAACATGCGGGGCGCGGCGGTTGGACTTGGTACACGGGGGCTGCCGGATGGATGTACCGTCTCGCAGTCGAATCGTTGCTTGGCGTACGTCTCGAGGTCGATCGTTTGTTTATTGAGCCTCTGATGCCGAGCGACTGGACTGAGTTCGAGCTGCACTACCGCTATCGCAGCACGCGGTATCATATTCGAGTGCACGGACCGCAGACTGCCGGAAGCGCTGTTTCTCGGCTGGTTTGTTACGGCGCTGAGCAGTCCGGGGGCTACGTTCCGCTGCGCGACGATGGGGGAGAGCACGACGTGGAGTTGTGGCTCGCTTCGGAGGGAAGCTGCACTTAGCTGGTGGCGACTCTGCCTCCGGCTTCGCAGCTCAAGCCGACGATCCGCGCTTTGGAGCTTGCGCTTCCGCAGGAACAGGCAGAGGCTGACGCTTGGTGGCCATTGCCATCGGAAAGAGGCACAGATGGGTGATAAATCTCCGAAGGCCAAGCAAAAGGGCAAAAATCAGAAGGACGCGGTCAAGACCCAGTCCAAGACGGAGCTTGCAACGCGCCAAGCCGGTCTTTCGTCACCTGTCGGCAAGGATCCGAAGAAGAAGTAGCTTGGCCGCGACTGCAGGACTGCGCAGGCAGCATAAGAACGCGTGGCGAGACGCTTGAGATATTCGCCGCAACGACACGACTGCGCAGGCAGCGCGTACGGCGCGGCTGCGCAAGCAGCACAAGAACGCGTGGCGAGATGCTTAAGGTGTTCGCCGCAACGATACGACCGCGCAGGCAGCGCGATCTCCCATGGAGTCACTGCCGCGGTCGGAACGGCAGTCGTCGAACTCAGCTCTGTCCTCAGTCCAACGCCTCCTGTGCGCCGGCAGCGGCTGAGCGCTACTGGCGAACCGAGCGAGCACGGGACGTACGCGCAGTGGAGAGACATCTGCGCCGCGAACCATTGGCCGAGGGTTTGAGCAGGGAGACCCGACGTTGGGGTGCATGTCCTGCAGACGGAGACCGCAGGGGCTGAGCCGCACTTCAGCCGCATTGCTGCGGACCGGGCGGAGGCCGCTCGAGGGGTGGCTCGTCGTAGCTGAACGCAGCCGGGGGGTTGCGTCACTGCCGGCGGAAAGTTGCGCGGAAATCTGTCAGCGCTGAACACGCCGCTGGAACTGCCTCGCCGTTTCATGAAAAATGTGCCATATTTGACGGCATATTTGGACTATTTGTCGGAATCTACGTTGACAAATCGGGTTTGGCGAAGTAGAGTCCGACGCCTGGCGACCTCTGACCTGAGGCTGGCTTGGACCGTCGGTTCGCCGAGCATTTGCTGCCGTACGATGACGGAATGAAACCCAAGCCCCAAGTGTTGGAACCGAGCTTACGACCCGAATGTCGTTCGCGGTAGGTCGCCGGAACTTCTGTTCGAAGGGCTCTCAAGCTCTCGAACAGACGGTCCCCAAAGGAGAGAAGCATGCAGCCAAGTCAGGATGTCGAGTTCAAGGTCGGCGACAAGGCGGTTTACCCGGCCCAGGGTGTGGCCGAGGTCATCAGCATTGACGAGAAGGATATCGCCGGCTCTCGACAGCGCTTCTACGTGCTGCGGATTCTAGACACTGACCGTAAGATTATGGTCCCCGTCGCGAATGCGAATGCCGTCGGTTTACGCCAAGTCATCACTGAGCTGGAAATCCGCGAGATTTTCGATATTTTGCGCGAGCGCACGATCGGCTTTGACACGCAGACCTGGAATCGCCGGTACCGCGGTTTCATGGACAAGATCAAGACCGGCTCCATCTACGATGTTGCTGAAGTGTTGCGTGATCTCTACCGTCTGAAGGCGAGCAAGCAGCTTTCCTTCGGAGAGCGTCGCATGCTCGACACGGCCCGCTCCTTGATCGTCAAGGAGATCGCGATTGCCCGCGAGCAGACCGAAGAAGATGTGAAAACCGAGATCGAAGCAATCTTCTTTTCGAACTAACTCGGATCTGAGCTAGCGCGCGAGCATCAAGGCCCCACTCTGGGGCCTTGATGCTTTTTGTTCGAGGCTGTTGCGCGGCAGCGCCGCCTTGAGCAGCTCGGCTATTCGCCGCTCTCGAGCACCTTTCGACGCTGAATCGGGGACAGCGGCGGCAGCTCCAAGGCAATGCGCCAGTGGCCTGCTTCGCGCACGCAGCGGATCTCGCGATGCTCGAGCGAGGGCGGTGCGGCCTGCAAGGTCACGTCCGCGGTCTCACCGTGGATCTGGGCAGAGATGCGACGTGGTGTGAACGCGAGACTGAAGCGTGTGGGCGCGAGCATTTCCTCAGGAGCGACTTTGCGCCCCACGAGCGCGGTAGCGCGGGTGGCCCGTTCGGTCAGGTTTTTCTGAGCAGGCGCGTAAAGCAGCTCAAATGCCGCCCGACCCGCGCGCGCATCACCGTGCACGCGCTGCATGCGCAAAATGAACTCTGCTACGAGACGCTCCGGATTCTCGTCAATCGCTTCACGACGACAGGCCGCTAGAAGAGCGAGCGACGCCAACAAACCCAGTGCTCGTAGCAGCTCTCTCACTTGAATTTCGCACTCTTGGGAACGCCGAGCCCCATCGACGAGCGAACATCTTTGAGCGTCGTTTGCGCGATTGCTCGCGCTCGCTCAGCGCCTTCGGACAGGACGGTCAAGACCTCCTGCGGTTCCGCTCGCAGCTCCGCGGCACGTGTGCGCAGCGGCGTCAGCTCGGCCTTCAGCTGCTCGCACAACCACTGTTTGCAGTCCCCACAGCCCAGCTCACCGGAACGACACGATGTCTCGATCTCGGCGCGCTTGTCGTCGGACGTGACGGCGCCGTGAAGGGTGAACACATTGCACACTTCAGGGCGCCCCGGATCGCCCCGTCGCAGCTTCAGCTCGTCGGTGAAGGCGCCCTTGAGCTTTTTCTCGATGGCCTTTGGCTCCTCAAAGAGACCGACCGCGTTGCCACGCGATTTGCTCATTTTGGTCTTGCCGTCGAGTCCCATGATGCGCGGCGTCGGTGACAGTCGAGGCATCGGCTCGGGGAACACGTCACCGAAACGCGCATTGAATTTGCGGCAGATTTCGCGCGCTAGTTCGAGGTGTTGAACCTGATCGTTGCCCACGGGAACCAGCGTTGCTCGATAGGCCAGGATGTCGGCAGCCATCAAGATGGGGTAGGTGAAGAGCCCAGCGTTGACGTTGGCCTTGTGCTGATCGCTCTTCTCCTTGAACTGCGTCATCCGCTGCAGATCGCCCATCGGAGTCACGGTGCTTAGGTACCAAGACAGTTCCGCCTGCTCTGGCACATCGCTCTGCACGAAGATCAGAGAGCGCTCGGGATCGATCCCAGCGGCAAGATAGGTCAGGGCCGTATCAAAGATTCGGCGGGGCATCTCCTTGGGCTCAAAGTCGATCGTGATGGCATGCGCATCCACGATGCAGAAGATCGACTCGTGCGTGCCTTCGTGAGCCAGGCGCACCCACTGACGCAGCGCTCCAAAGTAGTTGCCCACGTGAAGCTCGCCGGTTGGCTGCATGCCCGAGAAAATGCGTGGAGTGACCTTCATGGCAGGGTTTCGCTACCCTCGGAGCCTCGTCTTCGCAAGGCGGGACGCCGGTCGTCCGGGGGAACGGCCTCAAGGTCGGGTGTGCGCGCCTGTCCACCGAACTTGGCCAATACCTACATGTAGTTGTTAGTATGCTTCGGCATGAGTTCCCCTCGATCACTTCGTCTCGACTGGTCTGGCAAGCGAGCCCCCGCCGCGCCGCCTGCGGCCGAGCTGCTGGCCTCTGAGGCGCTCGATCGCAGTCTCACGTTGATTGAGGGCGACAACAGCATTGCTCTGGCGGCACTCGGTCGCGCCCTGCCGGCGCGAGCGCGCCTAGTGTACCTGGATCCGCCGTTTTTCACGGGCAGGCAGCACCTTCAGGTGGTGCGCGGCCGCGACAGTCAGGGGGCGGTAACTCGCGCCGAGCGCCCCGCCTTTGACGACCGCTGGGTGGACTTGTCCGAGTACCTCGAGGAGCTCTGGCCCCGTTTGGTCGCCGCGCGTGAGCTCCTGGCCGATAGCGGCAGCCTGGTGGTGCACGTCGATCCGAAAACGAGTCACTACGTCCGCGTCCTGCTGGATGAGGTCTTTGGCCGAGACTGCTTTGCCTCGGAAATCATCTGGCGCTACCGCCGTTGGCCCGCCAAGACTCCCAATTTCCAGCGGGTTCATGATGTGCTGCTGCGGTACGTGCGTCGTTCGGACGTCGCACCCTGTTTCAATCAACTGTATGAACCGCTGGCGCCGTCGACCCTGGCGACCTGGGGTGACAAAAAACAGAAGGCCGTGTTCTCGGAGGGCCGCCGCGCCCGCTCAAGCAAGACTGAGACCGCCAGCCCAGGCACGCCTCTCGGAGATGTCTGGGATATTGGGATCATTGCGCCAGTCGCACGCGAGCGCACAGGCTACCCGACGCAGAAGCCACTGGCGCTGCTCGAGCGTCTCGTCTCCGCACTGACTGAACCAGGGGATCTCGTGATCGACGCCTACGCCGGCAGTGGCACTACACTCGAGGCCTGCGCCAAGCTCGGCCGCGCCGCCGTTGGGATCGACATGAATCCCGAGGCCCTGGCGATCGCGCGAACGCGGCTGGCTGCCCATGCCACCCTGCAGGATGCCAGACTGGTCACGCGTCCAGGGCTGCGGCGCGGGCCCAAGCAGCCGGGCGCCCTCGCGATTGCCAAGACTGGCTAGCGCGCGGACGCGCGGACGGGCGGGAGCCCCTGGGGCGCTGCCTCGCGAGATTTGGAGCGCCTAGCGGCTCGCTCTTCGCCTTGAGCAAATTACGCGCTAGTACCCTTCTTCGATGCAGCTTCGGCGACGATTCTGGCCTAGGTCCTGGCGCCCAGTCCTGCTGTTGGGTCTGCTCGGCGCGGTTAGCCATGCCGAGCCGGAGCCAGTTCTGCTCAAGGTGGGAAGCATCTCGCTCAGCGCAGCTCAGCTCACGCAGCGCTTTGAGTCTCTTTCCGGACTCGAGCGCGAAGCGCTCGGGCGCACGCCGTCCGCGCAGCTGCTCAGTTACGTTGACCAGCGCTTGGTGCCTCAGTTGCTGACGGACAACCAGGCACGTCAGTCGGGTCTCGACAAGCGGTTAACGTTAGTCGACCGCCGTCGTGATGTGCTTCGGGGCGCCCTGGTCACGGCTCTCGAGACCTCCCGCCTCACCGAGCAGCCGATCACCGAAGCCGAGACTCGCAGTTTTTTCGACGGGCATCCCGAGCTGTTTAAGCAGCCAGAACGACTGCGCCTGTTTCGGATCCTGGTCGCGGACGAGGCCAGCGCCGCAGGCGTTCTCAAACGCGTCCGGGGTGCGGCCAGCCTCGAGGTCTGGAAGCAGGTCGCGCGCGAGGTCACGCTCGACAAGGCCACCGCGGAACGCGGGGGTGACCTTGGGATGGTTCGCGCCGACGGAACCACCGACGTGCCTGAGTTGGAGGTCAATCCGGCCCTGTTTCAGGCTGCCAAGGCTATTGCAGACGGGATGATCGTCCCCACAGCGGTCGCCGAGGGCAGCCGTTTCGCGGTGCTCTGGCGTCGAGGCAGTCTCCCAGCGACGTCGCGAACGTTCAGTGAGGAACTCCCACGCATTGCGGCTCATCTCCGCTACCTGCGGGGACAGCAAGCTCTCGAGGCTTGGCTGGCTGCGGCGCGTCAGCAAAGTATTCGCGAGGTTCACCCCGAACGCCTCGAAGCGCTCAATACCCTGAACGCGCGTTCGTCCCCGCCGGTAGCGTCCGGAGCCTCCTCCCCCCGCTGAGCTCAAGTACTGCTGGGGGTCGCGCTGAGTATCCGCCGGCGCAGGCTTATGCCACGCGGACCCTGGTCCGTATTGCAATGTGGAGACGGGCGGCCGCGCACGATGTGGCGGGGCCGCTGGAGTCGACAGGTTTCGCATCCGCCCCACTCTTCGCGTGAGATCTCAACATGACCAACGAGCCAGGCAATCCAGACCAGGAATCACGTCTGAACGCGGTTCTAAACGCAGTTCGCGCCGCGGCTCGCGGCGACCTGACTCAGGAATGCGTGCAGGACGGCACGGACCTCACGGGGCAGATCGCCTCCGCGGTCAATGAGCTGCTGCGTGGACTGCGCGAGAATATTTCGCAGATCAGTGAGACCGCGCAGATCATGTCGGTATCGGCTGAAGAACTGATGTCAATCAGTCAGACGATGGCGACCTCCTCCCAGGAAACCGCCTCACAAGCGAACGTTGTGTCCGAGGCTGGCGCGCATGTCTCGGACAACGTGACGATCGTGGCCTCTGGCTCTGAGGAAATGATCGCCTCAATCAAGGAAATCTCGCGCAGCGCGGACCAGGCGGCACGCATGGCACGCTCCTCAGTCGCGGTTGCGGACTCCACGAACGAGACCTTCGACAAGCTCAGTCAATCGAGCCTTGAAATCGGCAAGGTGATTAAGGTGATCACGTCGATTGCCCAGCAGACTAACCTGCTGGCACTCAATGCCACGATTGAGGCCGCGCGCGCTGGAGCCGCCGGTCGCGGGTTCGCTGTCGTGGCCAACGAGGTCAAAGAGCTGGCCAAGGAAACGGCTAAGGCCACCGAGGAAATCAGCCACAAGATTGAGAAGATCCAGCACGACACCAAGAGCGCGGTCCACGCGATCGGTGAAATCAGCACCATCATCAACCAGATCAGCGATGTGTCGGGCACGATTGCGGCAGCGGTAGAAGAGCAAACGGCCACCACCAACGAGATCGGTCGCAACTTGTCGGCTGCGGCACGGGGCACCTCCGAAATTGCGCAGAACATCAGCGGCGTCGCCGAAGCAGCACGGGGCACGACGCGTGGGGCGATCGACGTCCAGGTCGCGGCGCGCGCAATGGGCGATATGGCAGGTCAGCTGCAGTTGCTTGCGGGACGCTTCCGCGTCTAACCAACCATTGCAGGCCCTGCGCTTTTGCGGCTACCTCGCTTCGACTGGGGTAGCCGTCGCCCATTTTCACCCAAAAATTGCGCAGGTTGAGCGGCGAGATTCGTCACTCGCTATTCCTTCGGTAGCGACCAACCTGCCTGCTCAAGAATGGCGCGCAGGATCCGTTCCTCCTCGAACGCTTTCTGCTCATGCTTGAGAAACTCCTGAGCTTCACCATGCACTGCAGCATCGGTGGAGCGCTCACGATGCTCCAGGATCATGAGAAGATGGGGGTGAGCCAGAGCGACCTCCTTTGGCACCACCATCCGACTTGCCGTCTCGAGGCGCCCAGAGGCAACGCCATGCAGGAGCTTGGCAAGCTCCCGATCGTTGAGATGACGGCGTAGGAACTGCGCTTCGCGATCAGACTCGACCACCAGAATGAAGGCGCGATCGAGGTAGCTTCCGGCGAATGCCGGGACCACGAATGCGCAAATCGCGACCACAATCAGGAAAATCTGGCGTTTCCAGCGCTTCATTTGGCCTCGGGGGGTTGAGTTGGATGAGCCACGAGGGGCTCCAGCAGCTCGCCTCGCGCCTGGACGACCTGGGCTGCTGCCGCGCGCTCGGCCTGCCGCTTGGAACGACCACGCGCGGTGGCTAGCCACATCCCACGCACTCCAACCCGTACCTCAAACCAGCTTTCGTGCGCGGGACCACCGGACGCGATCACTTCGTACAGCGGCGGGGAAAACCCGAAGCTCTGCACGACTTCCTGAAGTTCGCTCTTCGGATCACGGCCACCGTTGGCGAGCAGGTCATCGAGCACGGGTTCCACGAGCCTTGCGCAGGCGCGCCGCGCGGCTTCTAGCCCATTTTCGAGATAGGTGGCTGCAATGCAAGCTTCCACGGCATCGGCGACGACGTTCGTGCTTTCGCGCAGGCCTCCGGCGCTGGCACCGCGACCTAGCCTGAGCTCGGGAGTCAGCCCCTGACTCCGTCCCCAGTCGGCGAGACGCTCGGCGTTGACGAGCTGTGCCCGCAGCCGCGTCAGAGTCCCCTCGTCCGCATCGGGACAGCGCTGGTACAGAAGCTCGCTGATGCAGAGCCCAAGCACCGCATCTCCGAGGAACTCCAGTCGCTGGTTGTCGGGAAGATCCCGCTGCTCGTTAGCCAGGCTCGGATGGGTGAGCGCTTGAAGTAGCAGGGGGGCCTCGGGACCCAGCTCGAATAGTGACGCGGTCTGCTCCGTCATGTGCTTGCCGAGCATAGCCCCGGTGCGGCACAACGGGTATGCTCGGGCGGTGGCAGCACTGCAAGCTTGCCCGTTCTGTCGGGAATTATTCGATGCGCGTGACGGGCTTGCCTCCTGTCCGATCTGTGAGGTGCGCCTCGTGCCCCAGCACGCCCTCCCTGCCTCGGCCGAGGAGCGCCTCGAGCAGGAGGCGCTGTGGGAAGCCACGCCCGTGGAATATCGCAGGCTCAGCCTGTGGCATTTCGGACAGGGGCGAGGTCCCGTCGTGCTTTGCGCGATGCTCGGTTTGGCGTTGTTCGCCTGTCCCTGGTTTGAGCTGACTCGTCCCGAGACCTTCACCATCAACGGCTACCAGCTTGCTCGCTACTACGTTGGGTGGCTGTGGGCAGGCGCTGTCGCCTGGTTCGTGCTCATTCCGCTGGTCTTGTCGCGTCGCACGCTGGCCGATCTGTGGGGCGTTCGAATCGTGTCGACGCTGTTTTCGTCGTTGAGCTTTTTTCAGGTTTTGCTCGTCGTGGCCACGTCCCCGAACCACTCCACGCGCGTGCCCTTCGAGCACCGCTGGCTCTGGGGCTCCTGGACGACAGCTGCCATCAGTCTGCTCGGCTGCATATTCGCTCTCGGTCTCGGCGGTCGGCGCCCTGCGCGGGCAACCGAGAGCAAGCCGCGTTCACCGAGTCGCGACGGGACTCGTTAGAACATCAAGCCGAGCTCAACCACGCCGGTCCACTGGCGCGGCATGCCCTTGAGCGCGGTCTTGTCGTAGCTCTCGTTTTGGGCCTGATCCGGGGGCACCATGTCGAGAATGTATTGAGCGCCGAACATCAACGTCTCGTGACGGATGTTGAAGCCGAGCAGCAAGCGTTGACGCTCGAGCCGCGCTTTCTTGAAGATCCGGTTATTATCAAAATCGGCGTTCGTTCCGCCATTGCGACAAATCACCTGACCATCGTAGGAGTCGGGCGAAGCGGCCTGCACCTGACCGGGTAGCGCCTGCCCGGAATAGCCGCACAGACGCGTAGCGTCCGTGGCTGGAGTCAGGTCGACGATATTGGAATCGGCGAAGATCCACAGATACTGATAGCCAATCCAGGGGGTGAACACCGTCGTGTCGGCGATCGCAATGGGCTTGGAGACCTGCGCGTCCACACTGGCAATCGTGAGCTGAAACTGCGACGCGCCCGTGATCGTGCGCACGCCGCCCCCAACAGCAACGTCCGGAAGCGAACCAGGAATGTGGCGACGGAAACCCTCGAGCAAACTCAAGCGCGCGTCCACACCAGCCGACCACATCGACGTCTTCGGCATGATGCCGGTCACGCCAGTGAACTCGAGACCAAACCCAAAGCTTTTACGGAATTTCACCGAGTAGAGCTGAAGCACGCTCTGCGGCGTCTTATTGACGACGCTTGCCTGCCCGGTGGAAGGGTCGTCGGCTCCGCGCGTGCCGTTCTTCCAGTACTGCGCCTTCGACTCGATTCCCGTGTAAGCCGCCTCAAGCGAGAGATGGAACCCTCCGAGCCCGGTGGTGCGCGCAGAGTGCATCGCCGTCGGAGCAAATGCGAACGCGTACTGCGAAACGAGGCGCCGGAACGAGGCCTCATCGGTCTGGCAGGGCTGATAGACCCCGGGCGCAGTCGGCAGATTGATCGCACCGGTCGTGGTTCGGCAATCGCCAGCGTTGGTCACAAGCCGCTCAATCGCCGGGTCCATGGAGTCGGCATAAGCCGGGGCCACGAATGCGAAAGGAACCAGGCCTAGGAAGCGGAATGAACGAAGGGCCCTCATGGGCGGATAAGACTCCGAGCGGGAGGCTAGGCTCTCGCCCACGGCAACGTCAAGGCCCGGCCACTCGGCTTGCCGACTCTGCGACGCAAAGCGGCAAAGTAAGCGCGTTTCCGAGGCTCCGAGCTGAGCTCCCTGCCTGACATCGACCGGGGTCGCTGGGGGCGAAACGCTGGGCGCGCTGTGCCAAAGGCGGCGCGTAGCGTTGAGCGAGCGCCGACGCATGCGGTGGTCGACGCGTTGGTCGGCAGCTACGAACCACTCTGGCCGCGGCGACGCGGCGCGGCACCGCGCGTCGTGCGACGCCGTCGCCCACTCTGCAGCAGGAATCGGCGCGCCCAGACGCGGTCACCGGGTATCGCGTGTAGACGTTGGCGAAACTCGGCGTAGCGGACTTGATTCATGGCGGGTCCCACGAACGAGACCGAGCAGAGAATGCGCTCGAGCTGCTCGGGAGAAACCGGGGTTTCGTCTGAAACTTCGAGGGTATTTGTGAGATCGACCGCCGCCACGGTCGCCAGCTGACTCGCTGCCTGCTCGGTCCGACGCGCGCGACGCTGAGTCGTCTCGTCAAGCAGCGCTTGCACCTGGTTCATGAAGGACGTGTCCGCGAACTCGCAGCTCACGACCGCAAGCGTGCCACGCGGCACGAGCACTCGACGAAGCTCGAGTCCGGCGAGCTCGCTGTCGATGAAGTGTAGTGCGTCCGCGATCAGCGCGAGCTCGAAGCAAGCCTGCTCGAACGGAAGTCGCTCGGCCATGGCGTGAAAACTCCGCAGCACGACGCGCTGCTGCTCGCAGGTCTGCCGGAGGCGGATCAGCATCGCTTCAGCCGGTTCCACCGCAGTAACAGCAAGACCGCGCGCGGCAAGCGGCAATGCGAGATGTCCGATGCCGGCACCGAGATCGAGCACGCGTCTCTCACCTTGCCCGGCGAGCTCGACCAGAGCTTCGAGCAAAGCGTCCGGGTAGGGCGGTCTGGCGTCGTAAACCTCCGCCATGCGATTGAAGACCCAAGCCGCCGGATCCTCGAGCCCAATGCTGCGGCGTTTTCGACCCATGAGACCCGGTCTTAGCGCAGATTCTGAGGCCTCGATGCGGAATGATGCGGGCGCTGGCGCAGCCATCGTGCCGGCCGCCTGCGACCTAGACATGAGCCCCGACCTCTGGACGCGCCCTAGGCCTGCAGCAGATCGAGTAGATCCTCGGCCGACAGACGAGCCGTCTCGGCCGCTCCCTCGAGGAGCTGATCGGCCAGATCGCGCTTGCGATGGTGGAGATCGACGATGCGTTCCTCCACCGTGCCGGCGGTCACGAGTCGGTAGACGGTCACCGGACGCTCTTGACCGATGCGGTGCGCGCGCCCGGAGGCCTGCTCCTCAACCGCGGGATTCCACCAAGGATCGAGATGAATGACGTAGTCCGCTCCCGTCAGATTGAGGCCAAATCCGCCAGCTTTGAGGCTGATCAGGAAGAGATCTCCGTGCCCGGATTGAAACGACTCGACGCGCTCGGCGCGTTGCCGCGCTGGGGTCGAACCATCCAGGTATTCGTAACTGATGCCACGCTCGTCGAGCGCCGCGCTGGCCAAGGTCAACACGTCCACGAACTGACTGAACACGAGAGCCCGATGATTGCTCTCGCGGATTTCGTCCACTAGCTCGAGGAATGCCGCAAGTTTTGAGCCAATCGCCGGAGCGCCGTCCTTCACGAGGGACGGCGAGCAGCAGAGGCGCCGCAGACGCGTCAGCTCGGCGAGCACCTGAATGCGCGAAGTTTGCTCAGTCCCCCGTTTTTCGCCCGCCAGCTGCTGCAGGGCGCGGTGTCGAACCGCGTCGTAGAGCTTACGCTCGTCGGCGGTCATCTCCACCGTGTGACGGATCTCCGTCAGAGGCGGCAGATCGCTGAGCACCTGCGCTTTGGTGCGCCGCAGGATGAACGGTCCGATCAAGCGGCGCAGCCGGCGTCGCTCCTCGACGATGTTGTCGTCGAGCGTGGCGCTGGCAAACCTCCGCCGAAAGTGGCCCCAGCTCCCGAGCACGCTCGGCTCGGCGAAATGCATGAGACTCCAGAGATCTCCGAGCTGGTTCTCGACAGGCGTCCCAGTGGCGGCCACACGCATCCCCGCGTTCAGGGAAAATGCCGCCTGAGCGCGCTGAGTCTCAGCATTCTTGATGAACTGGGCCTCGTCGAGGATCGCGGTGCCCCAGGTAACTGCGGCAAACGCGGCCGCATCTTGCTGCATCAAGGCGTAGCTGCAGACGATGAGCGTGCCGGCCTTCACATCTTGAAGCACGGACTCACGATCGCCGCCCGTGTACAGCAAGGCCGTCAGGGTCGGGGCAAAACGCGCCGTTTCGTCGAGCCAATTCTGGCAGACCGAGGTCGGCGCGATCACCAGGGCGGGGCCGTTGCTGCGGCGCAGCAGCAGCAACGCCAGAAGCTGGACCGTCTTTCCAAGGCCCATGTCGTCAGCCAGGATCGCTCCGAGCCCCATCCCGGACATGCGCGCGAGCCAGCGGAAGCCTTCGCTTTGGTATTCGCGTAGCTCTGCCTGGAGCGGCCGCGGCACCGCGTGCTTTTTCGCCAGGGCTTTCTCGAAGTCCGTGCGCAGGTTGAACGTAGCCCCGTCGAGCTCGAGTCCAGAATCGGCAGCCGTCAATTGGTCCAGCGTGACCAAGGCGCCCATCCCAAGGCGAATGCTGCGTTGTTTGCCCTTGCCTGAGGGCTCGCCCGCGTCGTGCAGGGCCCGCAGGAGCGAGGCCAGTTCGCGTTCGAGCTCGAGGTAGCTGCCGTCCGGCAGTTGAATGAACCGCGATGTGCCAGCAGGCAGCAGAGTCAGAAGCTCGTGGAGTTCCGTTTCGTCCAGACCCTCGGTTTTGAGCGTGCCCTTGGCCTCAAACCAAGAGCCCGCACGACTCAGCGTGCCCTTGAGGTGACGACGAGTGGCGCGTCCCCTGAGCTCAAAGTGCTTGCCCTGCGGCCATTCCACCTGCGGCGGCGGGCGATGCGCGCGCATCGCTGAGAGAAACTCGAGACATTGCTCGGGCCCTGGCAGCTCCCATTCGAACGGACCGCCTTCAAAGTCGAGCAAACAGCCCGTCACGAAACTCGCGAGAATTTTGCTCTCTTCTTCGAGCGCACGGCGCGTCTGGATCTGCTCCTCGCCCACGCGACCAAGCAAGATTGGCTCGCCATTGCCGGGGCTCTGGGCAGAGGTCTGTGGCCCGAGCGGACGAACCAACGTCGTGATCGATAGCCCCACTCCGCGCGGGATCAGGCGCAAATGGAGGCTCGAGTCGCAGGGTTGCTCGCGCACGTTGGTCGCGAGTTCAGACTGAACAGGCAGCACGCTCGCAACCCGCTCCAGCAGAGCCAAGGTCTGCTCCTTGCCGTCGTCTGGGATCGTGATCGACGAATTGCACGCGAGCGCCAGGGCCTGCTGCTTGGCCGTCAGACAATAGACCGTGAGCGTGTCGCCTTCTTCGGTGAAAGAGAGCGTGTCAGAGACCCCCGGCGGCTCAATTTTCAGGGAAATTCCACCGGGAACGCGCAGTAGTCGGAGTGAGACTTCCCCTCGCCGCACGTGAAGCTGCCGGTCGGGATTGTGAGCGTCAAAGACGAACGGATGCCCCACGAGCGCGATCAGGGCGCGCGCCTCGAGAATGTATTCGGGTTGATTGCTCCAGCCCGTCGGTGGCGCGAGCTGCATGCAGTCGGCCACCGCGCGATCGCGAGCAGCGAGACTCGCCGCCAGCTCGCCACCGCGAGCCATGCGAGCGAGCGCGATCTTGCGCCCAGTCGACCAGCCCTTGGTGTTGGCCATCTGCAAGAACGGCTCAACGACACCCGAGCCGAGCTGGACGCGCCAGGTCATGCGCTCGCGGTGGTCGAGCTCCGGTTCGGGATTCTCGGGATCCGTGTTGGGAAGCGCCTTGTCGATGGCTGCGAGCAGCTGCTCCCAAGGCGCCCGGACTCTGTGCCCCGCAAGCAAGCGTAGCCCCGAGTCATGCTCGAGAACGGGCCGCGACAAACGTTGCAGAGCGGCCTGGGTGGCCTCCGGCTGCAGCACCCTGCCTACGGACAAGCATTGGGCGCTAAGCCAGGCAAGACCGCGAGAGGAGTAACGCTCGGCTTCGGTGAACAGGGTTCGCGCAAGCTGCACGCTGATGCGCGCAAGGCCCGCGTCGTCGATGCGCGCGATGACTCGAAGCGGCAACAGCAACGGCTCGCGAAGATCGCTCCAGTCATCGAGCACGCGTGAGCGCTTCATCTGCGCACCGGCGAGCTGGCAGTCCACCATCGCGCCGAGCAGCTGCGCCGTGGCACTCCAGGCGAGGAAGGGATTCTTGCTCAGGGCCTTGGCGCGCCGACGCGCTTCGGCGAGCGAGCTCATGTCACCGCGCTGCCACAGCATCACGACCGTCAGAATGCCCGGCAGGCCGCCGAGAACAGCATCCGGTCGCACCTTGCCGCCCCGAACTCCCGTGCGCAGTCGCTCGAGTTCATCCCAAGCGAGCTCGGTGTTTCCGTCGAGCAGCGAGATCATGGCCTGGGTGAGCCAACGCCCCGGATCGCTCAAGGACCGAGCGCGCAGATCGAGCAGAACCTCGCGATCTCCCCGGAGAAAGACCATTTGGGCCAACCAGGCCAGACTCTCGTCATCGCGATAATCCGTCGCCTCGAGACCCCGCCGCAGCCACTGCTCGAGGCCGCGACCATCGAGTCCGAAACCAAGCACGTGACTGGCAAGGGCATCACGCAGCAGGCAGGCCTCATCGTGTCCGAGAGGACTCAGAAACTGCGCTGGAAGGCTGCCACCGAGCAGATCGCGCAGCGGATGCGAATCATGGGGTAGCCGCGCTTCATGCGCCTGAATGGTCAGCAGCTGGTGGACGGTGGTCTGGGCGTCCCCCTCGGCCAGGCTGAGCAGGAGACGCGGCTTGGCGAGTCCTCCCGGGACACCGGTACCAGAACGACTCATCCGCTGGTGGATGGTGAACCGTAATAGATACGTGAGACGGTCGCGTCTCAGCGCGTCAGCGACGAGTGGTGCGGTCAGCTCAGGCGTGACCCGCCAGGCGCTGTCGAGCGGATCAGAGCGGTCGGGAGGCGCCTTTCCCGGTTCAAACCAGGCGGGGTGCGGCAACCACTCGCGCTCGATCACTCGGGGGGTGAACTCCACGAGACCACGCTTCGCCCAAAGCTCGCAGACGGCCTTGAGTCTGACCCCAGTCCAACTTCGAGTGTCATCGCGAAGGCCGGCGGCGTCAGCGAGGCGAAGGAGGTCGGTCTGACCTTGCGGCTCTGCGACCGCCATCAGGGTCAGCAGATCGAGGCCCCCAGGCGAAATGCCTTCGAGAGCGGTCAGTGGGGCGAGCATGGTCTGCGGTAGACCACACCGTCCGGCTTAGGACAACCCAAGTCTGCTCGCAGACCCCGGATACGCGCCGCCCCAACCCCAAAAATCTGCCAAATTCTTAGGAATGTGGCGCTAAATCCGGGTCTCTCGATGGCACTAGAGCCGCCTGCTCAGGCGAGGGGTTTGTTGGCCCAGCGTCGACGGCTGATCGAAGCTCTGACCATGCGCCCGCCCGCCATGGCCCTGTACGAGATCGATCTTGAGCCCGCCGAGCTGGCTCTGCGCCGCCGCCGTCAGCGGGTCGTGGTTGCAGCGGCCGACGCACCTCCCAAGCCCCAGCTGCAAGGTTTCCCTGAAAAGCGCGCCCGTTTGACGACCCTCCCGGGCCTCGGAGCACGCGAGGCGCTGCCGACCCTGCCTGACTGGGACTCGCCGCACCCAGGCGCCTGCGCCGTGGAAGCCGAGGCACCGACGCCCAGGGCGGACGCGGTGGACTCGAGCTTTGAACTGGCGGAGCTGGGGGGCTAGCGCAGCAGGCGCCCCTGTTTCTCAACGCTCACGACGTCGATAAGCCGTCGCGAGCGCGTCGGCGTACTCGTTCCAGCGCTGACCGTTATGCGCCGGGATCCACTCCAGCTTGAGCTTGGGACGCGTCTTGAGCGCTAGGTAGATCTCTTTGACGAGCTCAAGGTTCTTGATCTCGCCGTCCTTGCGCTTCCAGCCGCGCTTTTCCCAGCCTTTTGCCCAGGTAGTGAAGGTATTTACGCAGAGCTGGCTGTCGGTGTAGATCGTCGCGGCGCTGCCTAGCGGCACAAGCGCCAGGCTGGCGAGCAGCGCGAGCAGCTCCATGCGGTTGTTGGTGGTCTTTGGTTCATGGCCGAGATCCTCGGCGATGATCACGTCATCGACCACGTAGACTGCTCCCCAACCGCCCGGACCCGGGTTGGGGCTAGCCGCGCCGTCCGTGAACACACCCGTCTTCGGACCGTCGTGAAAACGCTTGAGGACCTCCGCGCAGGGCAAGTCGAGCTCACTCGTGCTCGAGCGCCCGCCAGTCGACGCCGCGGGCCGCCGCGCCGCGCTCTTGGGCGCCGCTGTCGTGCTCATACTTGCCCCCTGCCCGGCATCGCGACACTTGCGGCATTTATTGGGGTTCCAGCCGGGGTATTTGGCCAGCACGGCGTCGGGAAGCTCGAAGGAGCCGCCACAGGACTTGCAAGTGAACTCAGGCATGCGCCGGAACCACAGCAGGCCCAGCCGAGCGGGTCAAGTGGACGCGTAGCGCCTTGAGCAGCGCTCCGGATCCGGGCCTGGTGGACTGGTGAATCCCGACCGATGCGGAGCAGGCGTGCCAAATCCGCTCCGATCGAACAGACTCGCGCCCATGCGTTCCCGGACTCCCTGGTTCATCCTCTGGCTCCTGGCCTGTGGTTGTTCCGGCGTGGCCACGCCAACTCCCGCCCAATCTCTTCCGACTCCATCCCCTTCGGGCCGGGGAGCGACCGCGAGTTTCGGGCCGGCAACGCCCTCGACGGCGGTACCAGCTCCGGCGAGTTCCCCGACGGCGACCGCAACGGCAGCGACGCCCGAGCCGTCCCTAGCCGAGCCTGACGGCGGCCTCCCGGACGCCGCGTCGCGTCCTCCGGGGATCGCACCTGAGGGCATGGCCTGGGTACCCGGTGGCACGTTCACGATGGGAGCGGACGAGGGCGGAGAAGAGGACGAACACCCAGCGCATGCGGTGACGCTCGCGGGATTCTGGCTCGATTTTACTGAGGTCAGCGTGTCCGCTTACGCCGAGTGCGTGGCCGCAGGTCGCTGTCGTCCGTATCGCGAGGACGCGGCCAGGAGCTTCAAGGCGGGCGCAGACGCGCGATTTCGGGGACCACGGCAACCCGTCTCGGCGGTGTCCTGGGACGACGCCAAAAACTACTGCGAATTTCGCGCAAAGCGCCTGCCACGCGAGGCGGAATGGGAGCGCGCCGCGCGGGGAGACGACGGACGTCGCTTCCCTTGGGGCAGCGAATCCCCTGAGCCGACCAAGCATGGCTGCTTTGCGCGAGGCACCGGTTCCCCGGGCGGCGTAACCTGCGACGTCGTCTCTTTTCCCGACGGCAAGGGGCCCTACGGACACCTCGGACTCGGGGGCAATGTGTGGGAATGGCTCGTCGACTTCTACGATCCCTACGCCTATCGCCGCCCAGGCGCGAGCCAGGGAGAGCCAGGGAGCTGCCCGGAAATCCTGAAAACTCAGAATGAGCTGCG
The DNA here is from genome assembly GCA_038207155.1 of Polyangiales bacterium. Classification (GTDB taxonomy): domain Bacteria; phylum Myxococcota_A; class Polyangia; order Polyangiales; family Polyangiaceae; genus FEN-1139. The sequence goes on along the minus strand of JBBRAB010000003.1, from coordinate 113,087 downwards.
GGCCGCTGGTCGACAGGGCTTTACCGGCACCAACCCCATCCCGGCGCAGTGTGAACATGTCCTGCGCGGCGGTGCCTTCAACTACCCGGGTCCAGGCCTGCGGACGAGCAATCGCGTCCACCACCCGGGCACGTGGCGCATGCTGGTGGCCGGACTTCGCTGCGCACGCGACGCAGAAACGGCCAAGCCATGAGTGAGCCAAAGCTCCTTGCACCCACTGAGCGACTGCGAGCCAAGCGCGTCGAACGTCCATTTCACGTGGTCCTGGTGGAGCCGGAAATCCCGCCAAATACCGGCAACATTGCACGACTCTGCGGCGCCACAGCCTGTCCGTTGCATCTGGTCGGAAAGCTCGGTTTTCGGATCGACGAGCATGCGGTGCGACGCGCCGGCCTCGACTACTGGCACCTGGTCGAGGTGTTCCAGCATGCAGATCTCGCCGAGTTTCAGGCGCAGCGAGCCGCGCTGGCGGTGCCCACCATGGACGGTGCTCGGACCTGGTTCTTCACGGGTCGGGCGACTCAAAGCCTGTACGACGTGGCGTTTGAACCGGGTGACGCCCTGGTGTTCGGCAAGGAAAGCGCCGGACTGCCGGAAACACTGCTCCTTGAGCATCCGGAGCAGCTGGTCGGCATCCCGACGCTGGGGGCGGTCAGATCCCTCAACCTCGCCAACTCGGTATCGATCGCCCTGTTCGAAGCACTCCGGCAAAATGGGCTGCTCAACGTGCTGCCGGCGACCTAGCCTAACCGCGCCAAACAACCAAAGCTCTAGCGCTTAAACAGCTTGCCGAGAAGTCCCTCGGGCTGCGACGCCTTGCCCTTGGAACCTTGGGGTGGATTGGACTTGCCACCGGACGGGCGCGGCCGCGAAGACGGATTTGCCCCAGATTTTGAGCCGCCGGGGCGCGTTGACCCGCCGCGACGCATGTTGTGGAGCCGCAGCTCGCGTAGGGCGTCCGTGTGGTGAGGGTTGCGTTCAACGATCAGTCGGCAGTCCGCCAGTGCGTCGGCAATTCGTCCGAGACGCTTGAGGAGCTGAGCGCGATAATAGCGATTGCGCTCGCTCTCCGGATTGCGCTTCACGGCCTCGTCGAGCATCTCCAACAGCTGCGGTAGCTGGAGCTCGGCGTCAGGTTTGCTCGCCAGTATCCAAGCGTAAAACGCCGCGTAGTCCGGCTGTTCCGGATCCCCTTCGTAGGCGCGCTTTGCCTCAAGCTCGGCCGCCGCCAGCATACGCTTCTTGAAGAGAACGTCCGCCTTCTGGAAGGATGCAGAGGCCGCGAGCACCTTCTGAACCTGGAGGGACTCGGCATCCTCGCTCGCATCTTGACTGCGACGGTGATCGTAGGTGGCGCGCTTGTTGGGATCCGATAGGGTCTGGTGCGCCTCGGTCATCCGCGAAAACACTCGAGTCGCCAGCGGCCGTAGATCCGCCAGGCCCGGCCCCAGTCGGTCAGGATGATGCAGCTTGGCGAGATGGAAGAACGCAGCCTGAACCGCGGTGGCAGGCACGTCGCTGGCGACGCCGAGTACCTCGTAGAGATCCTTGTCAGCGATGCTGATGGCGAGCTGCTCGAGTGCCTGACGACGTTCCAGCAGCAAGGTCTCGGCGCGCGAGGAAGGTGGCGACGAATCCGAGTTCTTTGCAGGGGATTTCGCCGCTGCAGCTGCTGGCGCCGCCGGACTTGCCAGGGGGCTCACGGCGGGAGCCTGAGGACTATTGGCGGGCGCCACCCCGGTGGCAATCCGAGGGGCAGCAGATGCCGTCACGGCCGCGACAGCCCCCGGCGGCGGAGTTGCCGACAGCATGACGGGCCGCGAATGCCGGGGAACGCTCTTTGGGCTGAGGAAGGTCTCAAGCCGCGACGCAGCGAGTCCGATCCCGATCGGACGCGCACCGGTTCCAAGGTCGAGGTGGCGAGTGATCGTCAGGGCATAGACAAGCCGCTCGATCAGATGAGACGCGAGTATCCCCATCTGGTTGAGCGCCTCAATGTCCTGCGGACGAGCGCGTAGGACCTCCAATAGCGAGAGCTCGGTTCGACCAAACCCAAAATGCTCAAGCTGAGCGTGGGCATGGATCCGAAGCGGAATACGCCCAACATGGGCAAGCACCTGCGACACAACCGCAGGCTCGGTGCGGTGTTGGATCAGTCGCCAAATCAAGCAGAGAGGCGCCACCGGAGTGGCACCACCTGCCCATTTAGCTAGGTAGTCCGCCCCCTCATAGACACCAAAAACCGTGTCCGGACCAAGATCCCCAATCAGCTCGAGCTTGGCGGCGATTTGCGCACGCAAAGCCAGTTCGAGCTCATCGGCACCGAGCAGCCCATGGGCGAGCAACACCTGACCGTGGAGTGAGGACTGTTCACGACTGATGGCAAAGGTCTCCTGAGCCGCGCGTTTGTCGACGTGGCCCAGCTTGACCAGCAGTGGCCCCAAGGCCACCGACTCGGCCGTGCGCACCTTGCAGGGGATGCCACGCTCGAGCACGAGCGCGCTCTTGGCGCCCGACGGCGTTTCGAACACAACCGTGCCCGACAGCCCCCGCTCGACCAGAGAGACGAGCAGGTGGCTCAGGGGCGTCTTGGCGAAGGTACCAGTGCCAATCGGGGTGGCGGCAGTCATCGGGGCAGGGCCTAGCCTAGCAGAACAGCTCTCCCAACGGACAGCTGGCATCACAGACACCAGGCAGGGTAGCGTTGCCCACATGGCCTCCGCACAGCTTCTCGTCGTCGACGATGAGCCGACGATCCTCGCAACCCTGAAACGCACGCTGGAACTCGAAGGCCACAAGGTGGAGGTCGCTGGGGGCGTGCGACTCGCCGAAGAGAAGCTCTCGAAGCGTACCTTTGACGCTATCCTGCTCGATGTGGCGCTCCCCGATGGGGACGGCCTCACCCTGCTCGAGCGCCTGCGGGCCGCTAAGCAGGACACGCCGGTCATCATGATGAGCGGACATGCGACGATCGACGCCGCTGTGCGAGCGACAAGACTCGGCGCACTTGACTTCCTCGAGAAGCCCCTGTCAACCGATCGACTGCTGGTCGTCATCGACAACCTGCTGCGGCTCGTGCGCGCCGAGCGGGAGGCTCAAGAGCTACGAAAGGCTGTCGGCTACTGCGACGAGCTGATTGGCGACAGTCGCTGCATGGTCGAGCTCCGTGATCGCATCGCGCGCGCCGCGCGCGCCCAAGCTTCGGTCCTGATCACCGGCGAGCGAGGCACCGGCAAAGAGCTGGTGGCCCGCGCGATTCATCGTTCGTCCCCCAGAAGTCGTCAGCCGCTTGAGAAGATGAACTGCGCTGCGGTTCCAGCAGAATTGCTCGAAAGTGAGCTGTTCGGGCATGAAGCAGGCGCGTTCACCGGCGCGACGCGCCAGCGCCGTGGACGCTTCGAGCGCGCTCACGGCGGAACCCTGTTCCTGGACGAGGTGGGAGACATGCCGGTCGCGATGCAGGCGAAACTGCTGCGCGTGCTGCAGGAGCGCGAGATCGAACGCGTCGGTGGTCACGAAACGATTCGCCTCGACGTGCGGGTCGTGGCTGCCACCAACAAGGACCTCCGACGCGCCTGCGAAACCGGAGAATTTCGGGCAGATTTGTTAGATCGACTCGACGTGGTCCCGATGGAGGTTCCCGCACTTCGCAGACGCAGCGAGGACGTGCCGCAACTCGCTGCTCACTTCCTGGCGTTGGCCCAGGTGGCCAATGGTCGTCCGCGCATTCACTTTGCCCCGGGGGCGATCGATGGTCTGCAGCACCACCCGTTCCCTGGCAATGTGAGGGAACTCCGTAACCTGGTCGAACGGCTCGTGATTCTGACCCCCGGTGATCAAATCGGTCGCAGCGAGGTGGAAGCGGCCCTGTTTACTCCCAGCCCACAGGTGCGGGGTCTCTATCGCCCAGGAGTGGCCTTCCGCGAGCTCGTCGAGGATGCCGAGCGACGCATCCTCGACGAGGCTCTCAGAGCCCATGACGGGCAGATGGCCGCCACCGCGCGAGCGCTCGATCTTGAGCGTAGCCATCTCTACAAAAAAGCGCGGTCCCTCGGCCTGAGAGCCGCGAAGGAAGAGGAGTAGCGCTCAGCGGGCCGAACGTCCGCACGCACAGTACCAATGCCGCTGGACATCGTCGAGGCTTCGCGCGTCTTTCACTGGCTGATACGCCCGCCTGTGTACCCGCCCTGCTGGGACCGCAGCCGCGCGGTACCTACCGGGCGTCCGATTCATGGAAAGCGCATGGAGGCCCGCAAGTCGAGCCCTGGCTCAGCCGTATTCCTTTGGCGTGCCATCAGGGCCCGTGGCCCCACGCAACCGGCTGTCGGTCAAGACACCTTCCTCCAGTGGCAATTTCCAACGATCCCCACGCTACCGACGTCGAGATGCCGAAGATCGGCGATCTCATCGCGGACAAATACCGCATCGAGGGAACCCTCGGTTCGGGTGGCATGGGATTGGTGCTCGAGGCGCGTCACCTCGAGCTCGGTCACGTCGTGGCCGTGAAGGTGCTCAACGCAACCGAAGACGATCACACCGACGCGCACGCCCGCTTTCTGCAAGAGGCTCGGGCAGCCGCAGCGCTGACCAGCGATCATATCGTACGGATCCATGACGTCGGTCGACTCCCGACGGGTGCACCTTTCATGGTGATGGAACGCCTGCGTGGCAAGGACGTTGCCACCCTGCTTACTGCCAAGGGCACGCTCTCGTTGGAAGACGCCGCGGAGATCATTTCCCAGGCCGCAGAAGGCCTCGCGGAAGCCCATGATCGCGGCATCGTCCACCGCGACATCAAACCCTCGAACCTATTTTTGTTGGACCGTGGTGACGGCCAGCCCTGGGTCAAAGTTCTCGACTTTGGCATCTCGAAGCAGCTTGATTTTCAGCCGTATTCCTCGTTTGGCCCCGGACTCACCGGGACCCGACAGCTGATGGGTTCACCCGCGTACATGGCGCCGGAGCAGATCCGTGACTCACGCAATGTGGACGCGCGAACGGATATCTGGGCGCTCGGCGCCACACTCTACGAATTGCTGGCGGGTCGCGCTGCATTCGTGGCTGACAACTTCCCGTCTCTCTGTATCGCGATTGCCACGGATCACCCAACGCCGCTCGGCACGCTTCGCCCCGATCTGCCCAGCGAGTTTCTCGATGTCGTGTCGCAGTGCCTGGCCAAGACGCCTGATCAGCGCCTGAGATCCGCGCGCAATCTGGTGGCTTTGCTCGAGCCCTATCGCCTGCCCTACCGCTCAAGCGGCTCGCTGTGTCTGAGCGAGCCCGCGCCGATGATCGCCAAGACGGCGCGAGTCCGCGTCGCAGAAGCCACGCTCAATTCGACCGCCGAACTTGGCCCGGAGATCTCAAGCTCTCGGCGTTCGCCAAGTCGAAAAGCCCTGTCGGTGCCAAATCCACGGATTACTTTGGACGGCGCGCCCGAGTCCCGCGGACAGCGGGTTTCGGTGGGACGAATTGCACTCGAGAAGGCGGCCTCGCGAACCCCGTCACAACGACTGCGACTTCGTGACGGCGGTCCCCAGAGTGAGGACTCCTTCCGAACGCTCGAGGTTCAGTCCCCGCCAACTAGGCGACCAACGCTGACGATGCCACCCCGGACACGACGTCTCGCGCTCTGGCTGTCACCGGGCGGACTCGTCTTCGGTCTGGTCGGCGCTCTGCTTGCTATCGAGGCACGTTCGGAGCGCGATGCTCCCACTGGACCCGCTACAGAATCCGTTGCAACTTCGAACGAGCAGGGATTTCAGCTGATTCTTGACTCGATCCCGGGCGCGGCGGAAGTCTACGAGGCCAATCAATGGCTCGGAGTCACCCCACTGCAGCTGATGATCGCTCATGGAACTGTGAGTGCCGCCCCCCGAACCTTCGTGTTGAAGCGCGCCGGCTTTGCACCGTATTCAGTCGTGCAGGCGGCCTCGACCCAAAGTGTGCGTGTGATCGCGTCACTGACACGCGACGCGGGGAGTCCAGCAACAGTCACCGGTGGAGCGGCAGCGGCAACTCACGGCGTTCGTCGCGAACTGGCGCGCGCTCCAGCCGCCACTGCGACGGCGGTAACCAGTGAGATCCGCGGTTCGCGCTAGAGGAACTAGATCGTGAAGCGAGAGGACGCCCGCCGCGTGAGGATCGGTCACTGGCACAGTTGCCTCCTGCTAAGCGCAGTCGTGAGCCTTTCCGGCCACGCCCAGGCCGATAACGTCGCTGATGAGGCGGAGCTGCATTTCTCAATCGGCACGGCCTCCTATCGCGCCGGTGACTACAGGCACGCACTCGAGGAATTCATTTTTTCCCAGCGTCTGGTACCAAACCGCAACGTCCTGTTTAACGTTGCGCGGTGCTACGAGTTGCTCGGACAGTTCCCTGACGCGTATCGCTACTTCGATCAGTCACTGAGCCTCGAAAGCGACGCCAAGACCCGCAGCGAGCTACTCACCGCGCTGGCACGCGTCTCTCGAAGTGTGGCCGTCCTCGATGTACGCACCGAGCCGCCTGGTGCCACGCTCTACATCGAACGGCATGACCTCGGCTCGCGTGGGACCTCACCTCAGCGGCTTGGAGTCACCGCGGGTCGGTATCGGGTCATTGCCGAGCTCGCGGGCTACCACCCGGTGGTGTACGAGACTCAGCCGATTCACGCAGGCGAACAAGTACGTCTCGACCTCCCGCTGGAGCCTCTGCTCGGTCGCATCCGATTGGACGCCCCGCGGGGCACCCGCTTCGAGATTCGTGGAGAAAACGTCCAATTTGGCTGCGAAGCTCCCTGTGAGAGCTCGCTAGCGCCGGGCCTCTACACCGTTCAGTCGCAGCTCGCGCAGCATCAGTTGATAAAGACCGAGATTAAGGTCCAGTATGAACAGCTGACTTCGCTGGTGCTTGCGCCACCTCCGTTGTTGGGAGTGCTCGAGGTCGTCACCGATGAGCCTGGCGCACGAATTGAGGTCGATGAACGTTTTCTCGCGTTCACCCCTGCGGCACTGACCCTTCCCGTCGGGGAGCACAGTCTGCGGGTCAGCCTGGCGGGATTTGCGACCGTGAGCCGGAGCGTCATTGTCAGCAAGGACGAGCCAGGACGTGTGGAACTCGCGTTGGTCGAGGAGCGTGAGGTCGAGGGCGCCTCACGCCGAAAAGAGAACGTCGATAACGCGCCAAACTCCGTCAGTATCGTCGATCGCACTGAGCTTCGGACTCTGGCGTACCCGACGGTTGCCGAAGCCCTGCGGGGCCTGCCAGGCGTCGTGCTCTGGGACGATCGCGCCTACGTAGGCCTCGGACTGCGCGGGATCTCACGTATTGGGAGCTACGGAAACCGCCTCCTCGTCATGCATGACGGAATCCCGACCAATGACGACTGGTTGGGCTCGTCATTCAGTGACTATGACGGCCTCACGGATCTGGGTGACGTCGAGCGAATCGAGCTCGTCCATGGCCCGGGCGCAGCGACCTACGGCACCGGGGCGGTGAGCGGCGTGGTGAACATCGTCTCGCGTCCGGCCAAGCAGAGCGGCGTCGAGCTGGCCCTTGGTACCGCTCCCGGCGCCGTTTCACGGGCCAGAATCCGCGGCAATTGGCTGGGAAAGTCGGGAGCCAACGTCTGGACAAGTCTGAGCCTTGGGCACTCGCAGGGTCGCGACTTTTACATTCCTGAATACCTCGGCGAGACCTCGATGGCCCCCGGGACGGAGGCGGGTCACGCGCGCGGTCTCGACGGCAGTTTGCTGGGAACGCTTCGGGGGCGCGCGCAGTACGGCAAGCTCTCTGCCAACTGGTACTATCACGCACGCGACAAGCACATTCCGGGTGCGCAGTACGACGTACTTTTTGGCGACAAACGCACCCGGCAGCTCGATCGACGTGGTTTCTTCGAGCTCCGCGCAGAACCGCAGCTCACGCCAACGCTTGACGCGACCAGTCGCGTCGCGCTGCATCGCTATGCCTTCAACGGCTATTATCCACGCCGGGCGGGAGTGGTCGGGGGACTTGAAACCGATACCTATCGCAGCACCTGGGTGACAGCGGAACAACGCCTGCGTTGGGTAGCTCATCGAAGACTCGCGCTCACCCTAGGAGCAAGCTACGAGAATCACTTTTCGGTGGAGCAGTCCGTAGAAGACGGCAACGGGTACATCCTGGATCAGCGAGGCAGTAACGGCCGACCCTTTCGCACCGGTGCAACCTATGCGATGGTCGATGCGCAGCCCGGAGAGCGACACCGCGTGTCGCTCGGGGCTCGTTTGGACGCCTACTCAACGTTTGGAATGAGTCTGAGCCCGCGGGTAACCTGGCTGATCCATCCCTACGCAGCTGGGCACACGCGCTTTCTAGTGGCGCGAGCGTTCCGTGCCCCGAGCGTTTACGAGCTCTATTACAATGACGGGGGCTACACCCAGGTGGCCAATCCCGACCTTCGCCCGGAGGTCACCTACTCCGCGGAACTGGCGCATTCCCACCGGTTTTCGCCAACCGTGATGGCAAGCGCCACGCTCTTTACGACAAGAACCAGCGGTCTGATCGACCTGGTCCCAGTGTCCACGGCGGCTGGAGCGCCGCTGCAGTTTCAGTCCGCGGTGTCGCCGCTCGTCAGTACCGGGCTTGAGGCAGAGCTGCGGCGCGACTGGCGACAAGGCTGGCTGGTTGCGGCAGCCTACAGTCATACGATCGCTCGCTATGTGAGTGACGATCGTCTGTCTACGTGGGCGCTCCTGAGAGCGGATACGACGCGCCGCCACGTCTTCAATGCACCCATTCACATGCTTTCGCTCAAGGGTGCCGCGCCACTCATCGACCGCAGACTGACAGCCGCCAGTCGCATCACAGTCGAGGACGGCCGCTGGGATCGCTACGAAAACGAGGGTGATTTGCCGCAGCGACGCACTTCCCCTGCAGTGCTGTGGGACGTCGTCCTGACGGGAAAACAGGAGTCCCTCCGGCTCGACTACTCCTTCGGCGTCTACAACCTGCTCGATTGGCAGCTCAACTACCCAGTTGGCGGGGAATTCCGACAGCGCACAATGCCAGCCCTGGGCCGCTCGCTGCTCGCCTCGCTGCAGGTCACTCTCTAGCAAGTCCGGGGGCGACCGCGTCCTTCCCTCAGCGGTTGAAAGCCTCCCGCAAGTCGTAGCTCCGGCGCGTCAATGGCCGAGACGGATTTCCCCCTGACAGGGGCTGGTGTGGTGGACCGGCATGCCCTTGGGAGGAATCACCGTGATGCGTACGGTGCTGCCCAGCTCGCAACCCGCTTCCCCAAGGTAGGGGGTTTGGCCGACGCTGACCCCATTGATCAGGACCTCGGAGCGCGGCGGCTCAAGTTTCACGACGACGTAGACGCGCGTTGCCTTGGGCTTGGGCGGCGCAGCCGAAGCCACGATCATCAGTTCACTCGGTAGGGGAACAACGCGACTACTGCCGGGTGGAGGCAGCCCCAGTCCCGTAAGTGGCCCCCAGGGCTGAGCGCTCGGCTCGGCCGAGGGCTTCACAAGCACGGTAGCCGACGAAACAGGGCGGATGCGCTGAACCGCCATGTAGCCCGCTCGAACTCCCAGCACCCCAATTCCGATTAGGGCGCACTTGAACAGCAGCTCGGCCGCGTTTTCGAGGAAAATACCCAGCCTGCGCTGACGGTTCATCCTGCCACCCGCAACACCTCGGCCAGGGAGGTCTCGCCCTGACGCGCGCGGCGAAGTCCGTCTTCGACAAGCGGCACCATGCCCCGCGCGATCGCAAGCTCGCGCAGCTTGTCGGTGGGCAGGCAGTCGTGGATCCTGGCGCGCAGCTCCGAATCCACGCACAAGAGCTCCGAAATCGGGGTGCGTCCCGTGTAGCCCTGACCTTCACAGAGCCGACAACCCACCGGCTCGTAAAATGGCCCCTCATCGAGAGTGACACCCAGGCGGGCGAACCGCTCGCGGTGCAGGGGCTCCGGGGCTTGCTCGCGGCGACAAGCGCCGCACAGCGTGCGCACCAGACGCTGCGAAAGACTGCCGATCGTGCTGCTCGCTAGGACAAAGGGCTCGATATGCATGTCAATCAGGCGTGCGAAGGGTCCCGCGGCATTGTCGGCGTGGACCGTCGTCAGGATCAGGTGACCTGTCAGACCCGCCTGCATCGCAATGTCAGCTGTCTCCGAGTCGCGGATCTCACCGAGCATGAGAACATTTGGGTCCTGCCGCAGCACGCTGCGTAACGCACTCGCGAAGGTCATCCCCGTCCTGGCGTGCATCTGGGTTTGCGTCGCGAAGGGAAGCTCGAGCTCGATTGGGTCTTCGAGCGTGACTAAGGTCGTGGTCTCGCCACGACTTTGGGAAATGTACTCGAGCGCCGAATAGAGGGTGGTCGTCTTGCCGCTGCCAACGGGACCGGTCACGAAGACCAGTCCTTGCGGCTTGGCCAACAGCCCCTGCAAACTCGCCAGAACCTGGGGAGAAAAGCCCAGAGAATCGAGCGAGGGCACCGTGCGACCACCCCGCACGAGTCGGAGCACGACGCGCTCTCCGCTCTCCGTTGGTAGGGTGGAGACACGCGCCTCGACGACCCTGCCTCCCACTTGTGTCACCAAACGACCGTCCTGGGGCAAGCTGCGGACGTGCAGGTCGAGGCGCGCCATCACCTTGATGCGATTGACGAACAACGGAGCCAGAAGCGAGCTCAAAGTCGTGACGCGATGCAGCGAACCGTGAACGCGGTAGGTCACGACACAACCTGTGGGCAGCGGTGAGAAATGGATATCGCTCGCCGTGAGGGTGGTCGCGCCGCGCAGCAGCTCATCAACCGCCCGCACGACGTCGGAGTCTTCATGAGCGAGGCAGGCGGCGAGTCGCTCCTCCACTTCTGTCAGCACCGCTCGGACGGTTGAAGCGTCGTGCGCGCTCATCGCCGCAAGCTTGGATCTCGGCCAATTCGTCACCAGCTTGGCAGCCATCCCAAGTCCGGCTGCAGTCGCCAGGCTGCCGACTGTGCCCCCCACAACCCAACGCCACATGCCGGGGGGGAATGCTTGTAACCAAAAGGAGGGGTCAGAGGTCTGGGTCATGCCGGCCGCATCAAGAAGTGCTTTCGACAGACTAAGTCAGCGAGCCCCCACTCTGCGAGCGCGGATTGAGGCAATCGCCATGCTTGGCCGGACACCCAGGCAAGCCGGAAGGGGACGTCAATCGTGGGACTGAGACTCACGGGGAATCCCAGGGAGGGAGCGATTTTTGTGCCCTGACGAGCTGAAGCTCACCCACTGCCAGCTGGTGTTCCTCCGGGCTGCCAACTCCGAGCAGCGCACGTTGCAGCGCGAGCTTAGCGGTCGCCTGTTGTCCCACTGCCAGCGCCGCTCGGGCGACGAGTCGATGACTGCGAGTCGACAGTGGATCGGCAAATACTAGGGATTCCGTGGCCGACCAGGCCTCTTTCGGCTGTGTCAGGAGCCGGAGTTCCACGCGACGACGGTGAACACTGGCATGGGATTCGTCGAGCAGGGCCAAGGCTTCGATCCAACGTTGTTCGTCTTGAACCCGTTGCCCCTTGCGGGCGGCCAGGGCGAGGGCATTGAGGGACTCCACATTCTGCGGATCCGCCTGATTGGCCGCGCTCCAATGCCGCTGCGACTCCGCGTCGCGCCCTAGCGCGCCCGCTAGCGCAGCGAGTTTTGCCTCGACGCGACTGCCGCCGTGCCCAGTTGAAGCCAGGTCCTGGTACTTGGAAAACGCCAGCCCGAACTGCTCGGTGCTTTCGGCCAAGCGTGCCGAAGCCCACAGCAGATCAGGTGAATTTAAGGGACCTGCGGCCTCCAGGGCGCGCTGGGCAGCGCTGAGCTCCCCGTCGCTCAACGCGCGCAGCACCCGCCTAGCGTGCCACTGCTCGAGCTGCGTTTTTGGTGGCTGCGACGTGACCACGTCGGGCACGGTCGGCGGGAAATAGGTCCCAGCGAAGCGCGCTGTGCGCCGCTCAAGCGAGCGCCGCAACAGTTGCTCGAGCTCGAGTGGCGAGCGCCCAAGAACCCGGGGAAGGACCTGGACAGTGCTTTCGCCCTGAGCCCAGCCTGCGAGCAGCTGCGGCACGACGGCAAACCCGGCTTCCGTCACCATGGCGTCGACGAACTCAGTCGCAATCACGTAGGCCCGAGTCAACTCGAGCAGACTCTGGGCGTGAGTGAAGCGGCGCTCGAGTTCACTGATCCCTAGGGCAGCTCCCGACTGCAACGCTTCCCACAGAAGCTCGTCGGTCTCACGCTGCCACTCAGGGCGCCGCCAACGCGTCTCGGACTCAGCCAGCCCCTCGGTAAACCAGCGCGGAACCTGATAGTTCGACGCGGCCAGATGAAAGACATGCGACAGCTCGTGCCAGAGCGTCATCCCCAGATTGAGCGGCTCTTGGAGCGGCAATAGCAGGACGATTCGACGCCCGAAGCACACCCCGGCCAGGGTCGTGTCGGGGTGCCCCGCGGCTCGGATCCCAAAACTCTCGCGATCCGCGTGAAGCTCAATACGAATCGGCAGAGGCGGTGAAACACCGTAGCGCGCCGAGAGCGAGTCCCAGGCCGCATCCAGCCAAGGAAGCACCAGCTCCTTCAGCAATGCCGCGTGCTGCTTGGGTACGGACACCACAAAGCGCGGTGTCGTGAGAGTCGCTAGCTCGTGATCGAGTCGACGTTCGTACAGGTCGAGAAGGTTGTGGAGTTGTCGATCGAAGGGGTCGACCTTGAAGGCACGTTCGAGCTCCTGACGTCCCCGTTCTTCGTGGCCGCCGCGCAGCAGCGCCACTACCCACTGCCCGCGCGCGGCCGAGTCTGCTGGAGCCAGTTCGAGCGCCCGATCCAGCAGAGAAAGTGCCTGTTCGTAGCGGTGGTGCCACTCGACCAGGCCCGCAACTCGACGATGAAACCCAGCCCCGTCCGGGCACGCCTCTAACGCAAGCCGTTCGAGCCGCTGGTAGCCCGCCCGATCGTCGCGCAGCAGGCGTGAGGCAGCCGCGAGCGCTCTCAAATGTGGACTGTTGGGATGAGCGACTTGCGCGCGCGCGAGCTGCTCGTCCGCCACGCGAAAGTCGAGATCCCGGAGCGCCAGCTCGACGCGTACAGCCTGCGCCCCCGCATGCTGCGGATTGACCGCCAGGGCGGCTTGCACTTCGCGCTCGGCACGACCGAAATCGAGTTCTTCTTCGAGGGCGATCTGGGCGTCGAGCACGTGCAAATCGGGATGATTTGGTGCGAGCCTCTGCGCTTCGAGCAGCACCTTTCGCGCCTGCGAGGGATCGTGAGCCGAGAGAAATAGCTCGGCGCGGTAGCGCAAGGTGCGAAGCGACGGTTGTCCCGCCTGTTCTGCAAGATCGTAGAGCGCGTTGGCATCCTTGGGATGGTGCAGCTCGGCGGCGGCGCGCCCAGCCAAGGCCAAGTCCGTCGCATCCTCGAACCCGATCGCTCCCGTGTTGTAGTCGTCGATCAGTCCATGCCAGAGGCTCTCCGCTTCCGAACGCGCACCCCTGAGGGCCTCCAGCTCAGCCAATCGGAGTCGAACTTCACGCTGCTGTGGCCCCGGAGGCGCGGCCAGCAGCACCTCTCGCGCAGCCCCGAGCTCACCACGGTCGGCGAGAACGTCAGCGAGCAACAGGGCAACGGGAGCACTCTGGGTCTCAGCGCTGGCAGCGAGCTCGCGCAGCAAGATTTCAGCCTGATTTACGCGACCTGTGTCGTGATAGAGCTGGGCTAACCCAAGCCGAACCGATGCTTTTTTTCCCTCGGTTGAGGCGCGCAGCCCAAGCAGCGCCGCTTCCGCGAGGGCGTAGTCCGAACGGCGCAGAAGAGCGAGCGCTTGGTCCACCGATGGAGCCAGCTCGTGCGTACCCGCGGGTGACCGTTTGGCGGGCATCGACGTCGTCGCGCCGGCACAAGCCAACAGCACCCCGGAAGTCAAACAGGCGGTCCAGAAACGCAAACGCACGTGGATGGAGTTTGCCACGAGTCCTCGGTTTGACCCTTAACGAAAGAACGGACACCGCAAAACGTTGGGCCTGCCCCTCAACTGCCCATCAGTTGCCCCTCAACTGCCCATCAGTTGCCCCTCAGCAGCCGCGCCGATTTCCCCAAAGCAGTACGTGAAGTCGCGGCGTGAAGCGGACGCCGGCTGCGATCGCGGCTGGCACGAGCCACTGGCTCACCTCCGTCAGGCGGCTGCTGTCGATTCCCTCCGGCATCCAGAGTACCCGCTCGCGCGGCCAGTCGAGCTCAGCGATCAAGCCAACCGCCTCCTTGACCTCCGCTGGCTCACCAAGCACCAGCTTCAGATAGGCCTGCGGATTGGGGCGAAACGCCGTCAGCACCGAGCTAACAATGCGGCGACCGAGCGGCATGCCTGAACTCGCGAGTTTGGGCGAGAGATTCCACTGCGCAACGAGCGGCAGCAGGGCGTCACTCGCTGGCAGAGTCGCGTTGGTCTCGATCTCCACGGGTGGAGCATCAGTCCAGTCCGACAGCAGTGCGACCAGGCCCTGCGTCTGCAGCAGCGGTTCCCCACCCGTGATCACCAGTCGCTTCGGGTTGCGCCGCCGTAGAGCGTCTCGCAGCTCCGCAAGCGTCGGGTGCTGGAGGGTGCTCGCGAGGTCATAGCGTCGCTGATCCCAGGTGTACGGCGTGTCGCAGTAGCTGCACTTGAGGTTGCAGCGACCCAATCGCAGGAAGGTGCAGGGCATGCCGAGCGACGGACCTTCACCTTGAATGCTGTCAAATACCTCGGAAACCTCGAGCGTTGCTGGGCTCGCAACCATGGGGCAACCCTAGGCGTTAACTGAGGTCCGAGCAACGTGAGTCAGGCGCTCTGGGCCACCGGCAGAATCGCACAACCGGCTCGACCTGGGGGCGCGAGGCGCCGCGCCGCTGTGGTAAGAGGGGCCCCTAATGCCAAGCAAGCGCGCTGACCGTCCCCTGGATGCCCTCCGCCCCGTCACGATCGAACTCGGGTTTCACCGCCTTTCTGAGGGTTCCGTGCTCTACCGCTGCGGCGGTACGGTGGTGCTCGCGACGGCCAGCGTCGAGGAACAGCTGCCGGATTTTCTGCGTGGTCGCGGCGAGGGCTGGCTCACCGCCGAGTATCAGATGCACCCACGAGCCAATCCCAACCGCCGCGAGCGACGCGACGGTCGCGAGCGCCCGCTCGGTGGACGTGCGCGCGAGATCGAGCGTCTGATCGGGCGCTCGCTGCGCGCCGCCCTGTGCCGTGAGTACCTCGGTGAACGCCAAATCGTGATCGATTGCGACGTCCTCGAAGCCGACGGTGGCACCCGAACTGCCAGCATCACCGCCGGCTTCATCGCCCTGGCGGCTGCACTTGATTCGCTGCGTCGCCGCAGAATCCTCGAGATCCCGGTGCTCCGCGATCAGGTCGCCGCGATCAGTGTCGGTCACGTCGACGACGCGCTGGCTCTCGACCTTTGCTACACCGAGGATTCCGCAGCTCGGGTGGATCTCAACGTCGTGGGCACAGCCCGGGGCGGAATCGTGGAGCTCCAGGGAACCGCTGAGGGTGAGGCCATTTCGCGCGCTGAGGTCGACTTGATGGTGGATCTCGCTCAAACCGGGATCAGCACCCTATGCGAGCTGCAGCGCGAAGCCCTCGCTAAGGCGGGCATCGACCTCGCTCGACTTGTGCGCGGACCTGCCCCCAAGGCCTGAGTTTTCAGCGGACATTTCGGCTGCTCGCGAGGCGCGTCACTTGAGGCCCTCGAGAAGCTGCCGATAGCCGCGAATCCCAAGCAGGGTCGACTCGTCTTCCGGCAAGGCGGGACCAAGTCCAAGCTGCGTGAGTGTTCCGAGCAGCGCGTAGCGGGGTCCCAAACCCGTTTCGACACCGATGGTGAGCTCGATCAGCCAGTGGCAGCGGCGAGCCAGTAGCGATAGCCCCCCAGCGGACGGGCTGCGGGCCTCCGCCCGGTCGGCAGCCTCCCAATCGGCATCAGATGCAGCGCGCGACTGCAGCCGGTACTCGCCACTAGCCGGTGACAAATCCAGCGAAATTCTCCCCGATTCGAGCCAGTGGACGGCGACGCGCGGCCCAAACAGGGCGCGACACCGTCCCTCGAGCGTCCCCCAGGCGAGGTCCGATGACTGAGAGAACACGCGAATCACTTCGCCACGCGGAAGGCTTGGACCATCACTGGTCGATGTCTCCCCACACGGTCAGCGCGGCGGCGGTGTCCGCGTCGATGCTCGCGGGTTCACGAGTTGTGCCCTCTCCGGTCGCAGGCCGAGCCCGCAGGCTCTCGTGGGTCCAACTCCACAGGGCGCGTGATGCCAGGGTGCGAACACCAAAGAGATCCTCCATGCACATCGGGTCGACATCGACCTGGCACAAGTGCGGCACTCGGCCTACCTCACCAAACAGCTGCCAAGTCCCGACCCGGGTCGAGTAGCGCTTACCTAGCGTGGCCGTCAGGGCCCGCCCGAGTAGTGGTGGGCGTCCGCTAGCGATGTCGAGCAAGTTGATGCCCTCGGCAGCCTCGGCCGGCTCAATGCCGAGCGCATCAAGGATAGTCCGGGTCAAATCGGTCGTGGTGACAGGCACCGAGGAGCTCGTGCCCGCCCCCAGTTGCCCGGGGAATTTGATGATCAGCGGGACGGTGAGCTGATCTTCGCGTAGCTGCCCAATAGGATCGAAGGGCACGGCCGGTGCGTCCCCCGCGGCGACATCCCCAGTGAAGACAAACAGGGTGTCTTTCCAAAGATCGTGGCGCTTAAGCGTCTCGATGAGTTGACCTATCGCCACCGATTCATCGGCGAGCACGGCGCCTGTCATCGACTCGAAGCGCGTCCAATCCTCATCGCTCAGGCGCCGCTGGCCCTTGAGAGTCTGACGCCTAATGCGACCAAGCGTGATGCCACCGCGACGAGCGTCAAGGGCTCCGCCGTACTCGGTCGGTTGGAGTTGAGCCACTTCGTCCTTGGTCAAATCCCAAGGCGGGTGCATCCCTCGTGAGTGCACAAGCACGAAGCGTGGGTGCGGATCCGCGACCGCAAGCTCCCGCGAAAGCCAGCGCGTCGCCTGGAGCAGGGGTTCCTCGGCTGAGACGTCTTTCACTGGAGAAATCGCCTGAAATTCGTCCCATCCCGCATTGAACCCAAAGGCAGGAAAAGTCGTCGGAACGCCAGTGAACATCGCGGTCCGACCGCTGGCCTGTTTGATCCATTGGCTCAAGACGCGCTGCTGCGACGAGAGCCGCGCGGAGATGTCTTCAACGCCGTGGCGCGATGGGGGCAGCCCGGTGAGCAGCGAGGCCACCACGCCGGCGGGCAAACTGGTTGGCACCCTGTAGCCAGGGAACACCACACTCTGACGCTGCAGTTCACCGAAGGTGGCCAGTTCGCCGATTGGTCCAAATGGCGGTATTTTTCGGCGATCGCAGCTCGCGGCCACCACCAGCACGACGACCTTGGGCTTGTGTTCAGGCTGCGGCTTCGGAAACGCCCGCACGATGCGCGGTTCGCCGAACACGACTCGCCCGCCCTGCGTCGCGCGAAGGACTCGGAGCTCCAGCGCAACCACCCGACCGATGAACGGCGCCAGATCGAGATCGATCGGGATCCACTCAGCGCCTTGCCCAGCCGTCACCTTGCGTTGGTGAAGCACGACAGGCGGCTGCCCATCTTCAAGCATCCGGACCTCGGCAACGCCGCTACCAGTACCCCAGAAGCCGAGCGACAGTTTGAACCGCGATGCGACCGCCAGGTGCAATGGACAACGCAGAATCCCCGGCGCGCGAAGCACCAGGGATCTCCGCGGAATCTTCCCGATTTCCTGGTCGGCGAGCACGTCGCGTCGCGTGGGGATGGAACTAAGGACCTGGCCCTCAGGCGGCACTCCGAAGTGGATCCAATCAAGCTCCGCCAGAGCTTCGGTGGACCCGCTCGGACGTCCCCGCAGCTCAATGCTGACGGTGTGACGCCCCGCAGGAATACTGCCCTCAAGCGGAGCAAACCCAAGCGTAACGGTGTCACCTCGCGCGATGCGCTGAGTGCCGATCGGGCGCGAATCAAGCCAGGTGGAGATCCGCGTGGCCGCGAGAGGTACCAGTCGAAGACTGAGCCGCGGCTGCTCAAGCGGCTGGTCCAGCCACAAATCGAAGGACACCCGACGCGTCTCAATGCGCGCGAAGGTCGCTCCACCTCGCTCCACCGAGGTAATGGCGGGCTTGTCGCCGGAACCCTGTACCGCAGAGGCCAAGGAAGTCTGGGCGCCAAGATCGAGCGTAGGCCCGTAGTAGTCGATCTCACAGGTTTCCAGGCGTTCCACGAGTTCGACCTGATCGCTGCCAGGCTGGAGCAACACACCGTTTTCCGCAGACGCTACGACGGGAGGCGTCGCCGCTTTGGTGGCCTTCTCGGTTGTGGTTTCCGGATGGGAGCGGCAGCCAACCGACGCGAAGAGAAGTACCCAACCAAGCCCGCTCAGTCGACCGCGCGTGACGACCGTTCGGGTAGCTGCAGCGCGCGGTCGAGGTTGGAACGGAGCTTGCGAGCGAGTCAACGTCACGGCGCAGCTTGTCCGATGCTGGCGCGAACTGCACGCCCCGCTGGGACTTCCACCGCGTGGGTCCATTCCTCGCCATTCAGGCGAGCCCGAATGATGTGCTGCCCCGCGTCGAGGGGAACGGTTCGGCTCGGCCCGCGACCCACGAACTGCTCATCGATGAAGATCGTATGGCCCCCCGAAGTCGCGATTTCTACGAGCGATTTCCCTGGGGGAATCGCCATCCCGGCGGGCACGGAGATGTCCACCAATGGCAGGAGGCTCCCCGTCGGACGCGTCGTCGGGGCCGCGTTTGCGGTACCAGGCGTCGAAGGGAGGTTCGTCAAGGTGGGAGAAGGCGCCGAGAGCACCAGGGCCGGCGCCGGAACTTCACTTGCGGCAGGTGGCGCTCCGCTCGGCTTGGCGCTGACCGCCGAGGCGGCACGCGACGGCAACCAGGATTTCGGAACGAAGTGAAACACCGTCGTCGTAAGCGCAAAAGCCACAGCAGCTCCGCCTGCAGCGACCGCGGCACCGGCACCGAGCCAAACCACCACCTCGACTAGCGGTTTGCGCATTGACCGATTCAGCTGAGTGCCGAACTCGGGCGGCGCGCTTGGCGGAGGCGTTAAGGCAGCATCCGCGCCTGAACTGAACGGTTCCGAGCTCGATTCGTCGGAAGACTGAGTAAACGCACTGGCGACAGGGCGGGTTTCGTCGCTTAAGCTCGAGCGTTCAGCATCGACGGATGAAGCGACAGCCCCCGATGACGCGTCGCCTACGGATGAAGCGACAGCCCCCGATGACGCGTCGCCTGTAGATCCCGTGGAGCTTAGCCCTGAGGAGGACGTGACGGAGCTGACCGCGGGCGGCGGACGTGACGGAACCAGCGGAAACGCCTCTTCGTCGGCATCACCCGCCGTCACCAGTAGCTCGGTGTCGGCAGCGTCAGGCAAGTCCCGTGTCGCGATCGGCCTTGGGGGAGTTGGTACACGACGCAGCCGCACCGCGAGGTCAGCATCCAGGCCTTCACGTCGCACGGCTGGAAGCTCAGGCGAGGCCTCACCCGCCGTAGTGGTCGCGACCTTGGCGCGACCGAGCCCCAGAATCGTCGACGAAGCTCGGGCGGCCTTCAGCTTGGAAGACGAACTGGCGCTGGCCGACTTCGCCGGCTGCCCAGGTCGAAGCGTGCGTCCCTCGCCAGCTTCGTCCAATTCAAGCGAGGTCTCAGACTTGGCGAGCGGAGCGGGGTCTTCGGGTCGAAGAGTAACGCAGTCGCCGGGGCTGACCTGCGAAGCGCGCGCCTCAATGAGGCCCGTTTCCGCGGCGCCTGTCGCCGACGGCGAGGCTGTGGTCGCGAGGACCGCAGCGGTGGAGCCCAGACTGGCGACCTTGGACGTCGACTTGGTCGTCAGGTCGAAGACCTCCAGGGGATCCACCGCCCGAGGGACAAGCTTTGCCTCCATTGAAGCGATCCCGGCGTCTGCCACTAAGTTAGGAGTGGATGACGTCTCGTGAGGCGCGGGCAAAGCATCCGGGGTCACCGACTCTAGAGGGCTCTTGGCACCCTCGGCAGCCGCGTTGGCCCCTTGCAACTCGTCGACGGCATCCGTCTGCTCAGCACTGGACGCGGACGAAGCGACACTCCCCGCTAAGGCCGAGGCCGTCGCCACGGTCGAGGCTTCGAGGGCATCCGGACGAAGCGTCGCGACCTCCCCCGTGGCCGCGGAGGCCACGTTTTCCCCTGTAGTATTGCCCTTCACGCGGGCTAGTAGGGCAACGGCGCCATCAGCCAACCCGTGACCGACCCCGGGCTGCGTGCGTCGTTCCGAACCCCAAGAGGTCTGTAGAGTGGGACGCGAATGGGGCGCGGTGAGCTCCTTCGTCTCAACGCGACCGCTCCCGTCGCTTGGTAGGTCCCAGCTTGTTTCGAGTCCCCAATCAAAATCGCCGTCAGCTGCGGGCTGAGCGAAGGCATTGGCCCGCTCGTCCGCGTCCTCCGCCGACCCGCTCTCGGCGGCGGCACTGAGCGAGCGCGGAGCGGTTGGGGTGGGGCCATCGAGACTGGTCACGGCCAGAGGCGCGATGGGAGAGAGCTGAAACGTGAAGAGCGGCGGCACGGCTTGCGAGGCGTGACCCGAGGGCGGTTCAGAGGGCGGCGAGGACAGCGCATGAATCTCGCGAGCGAGCAGGTCCTCTCCGTTGGAATCAAAGATCGTTCGAACCACGCCGCGGCGCGCCGCGTCGGTGAGCAATGACTCCAGGTGATGACGCGCCGCGATGCCCGACGACAACAGTTGCCGCGGGGAGGTTCCGCGCGACAGCTCATCGGCAACCGGCCGGAGCGAGAGCGGCAGCATCGAGAGTTCAGCGGTAAATGCGCTGGGATCCAGTCCCAAACGGTCGACCTGACCAAGACTTTCCCCTGACAGGACGCGCTGCGCTGCCCGCGCCCGTAGGATCGGGGTGCGCAGTACCTCCTCGAGGGGCTGGGAGAACTGATCGTCGTAGCCCTGATCGTCATCAATAATGGCGAACCGCCCAGCGCTAGTTCCGAGTAGCGCGCCGAGCGCTTCTTCACCGCGCTGCTGACTACCGTCAAACAGCGAGCGCGTCAGGGCCTTGAGCGCGCCATCCCGCAAACGCGCCTCGAAGAGAGACGAGGCATCGCGAATCATTAGACGCAGGCGACGCGCTTGCTGTGACGCGAGCTGAAGCAGCAGGCGCACGGTGATGCGGTCTAGGCGACCTCGTACTTCAACGCCCGAGGCGAGACGCTTCTCAAGTGCATCACGCGGTCGCAGCAGTTCACGCGCTCGATCCACGATAGTGGACGCGCTGGCCTCCTTACGCAGGTAGCCGTCGGCGTCTGCTCCGAGCTCGCGCAGTCGGAAGAGCAGGTCTTCTTTCCACGACAGTAGGATCACCGGCACGTCGCGGACAGCGATGTCACGCTTGATTTCGCGGCAAAGCGCGAACCCGTCCAGACCGGGCATCAAGACATCTGTGACGACAAGCTCTGGCCAGGCTCGAACCACATGGTCGAGTGCGCGACGACCGTCGTGCACTTCCTCCACCTCGGCGCCAGCCGCGCGAAGCGTGCCACCGACGAACCAGGCCACCGCGGGATCATCATCCGCCACCAGGATCCGACGGCCCTCCAGGCTCACCGTGCTGGAGTCCAACGATGCAGCACCCCGTCGTCCGCGAGCTCCCCCTGACGCAAACGCGACACCTCCTTCGGGTCCCGTCGAGAACTGAACCTTGCCCTCGGAACGCTCGCTTGCCAGCTCGCGGATGCGGGCCAAAGCGGACCATAGGGCTGCCCGCACCTCGGTTCCTTCGCCCCAGGTAACGGGCATATCGCGACAATCGCCTTCGGCCGCCTCCACCAGGCCTCGCCGAAGCTCGAGCGCGAGACGCTCCGCAAGTTCGCGCAGGGTGAGGTCTCCGAGGGGTTCGCGGGTTGGCGTTGCCTCAGGCTCTGCCGAGCGTGCCTGAAGGATCGCGCGAGCAACCTGGGAGTCGGTGCAGGTAGACGGCAAGGCCGAGCGAGCGCCCGCAGAGATCAGCTCCGCCCCATGGGACTCAGCAGCATTGGCTACCACCACGGCGACGGCCGCCGTTTCGGGCCGCTGCGTCAGCACGCCGATCCAAGACAAAACGTCCGGAAGGTCCCCATCAAGGAGCACTACGTCAGGACCAAACGACGCGGCCAGCTCGGCCATACGAGCCGGGTCCTCGGTGTGAACCAGCTCGCAACCAGTCGCGCTGCCGAAGACTCGGCGCAGCAACTCCAATAGGGTCGGGGCGCCGCAGACGAGGATACAGAGCGGCCCTTGGGGAGTTGGCGGCGTCGAACCCGTGCTCCGTGTGCTCGCAGCGGCGGGCAGCATCGAGTAGGTGCCGCGCAGCACCAGTGCAGGCAATCCACCAATCAACTCCCGAACCACCAGGAGATCCTCGATCAGCGTATCGGGGAGGCTGGTTCGGAGACGTTGCTCGGCGCGTCCGAGTGATTCCGCGGCGGCGGCAAATCCAAGCACCCTGGCCGAAGCAGCCAAGGCGTGAAGTCGACGCAGCAGATTGTCGCGGCGCCCGGAAGACTCCGGTTGCTGCTCCAAAGATGCAACCGCGCCCTGCACCGCCTCAAGCCGTCGAGCGAGACTCGAAGCAAACTCGGCGCGAGCGGTCGACAGGCCCGTCGGCTCATCTCTGCGCGGGGGTTCCAGCACAGCCATGCCCTTCTGTCACTATCACGCCTTCCTCAGGCGCGGAACGGGGTTTACGGGAGGAGTCGACTTGGACGGCATGAAACTACGGCTTAGGCCTCGGCAAGGCTCTCAAGCGCCAGTCGAATCAGGATCGCAACCTGCCGCGGATCGGCACAGTCCACCTGACCGAGTAGGGCCTCAGCCGCCAGGAGCGGCAGACCGAACACCGAACAGATTTGCTCCAGGGCGGGACCTTCGGTCGACTCGAGCAGCACCACACCTGAACTCCCTGCCAGGGTGAGTCCCCAAAGGGGGGAATAGGCCAGGTCGTCAGGTAGCCCCATCAACTCGAGCTCTGCCCCCTCGCCGAAACGAAGTGTCACCAAGCGGTGAGCGACGGGAGCGGTCGGAACCGCATCAGGTGCGGGTGAAGAATCAGCGAGGCGCCCAAGCGAATGCAGCAGGGTCGCGAGCTTGGCGCGGGAACCAAATAGAACCATCCGCGGCGCGCCTGCGAACCCTGCGCGGCGCAGCTGGCGAACGCGCGAAGCGAGCACCCCAAGCTGCTCCGGATCTGCCACCTCGACACGCAGCGCGCCGTGATCGATGCGCCGGACTTTGCCCCACGCCACGAGATCCGACAGGTTTCGAAGCACCTCAAGATCCGTCTCGACGACCATGTCGAGCAGTTCGGCGATCGAAATGGGCGCCTCGAGTGCGACGAGGATGGCGCGCTCAGCGGGTGAGCTGTCGTCGGTGGGCGCGCAAGCCGCCTGGAGGGCATCGCGATCGGCTGCCAGCTGACGCAGCAACTGCCGCGTCTCATCGAGCTGCCGCATTCCTTCGAGCAGCAGGAGGTGCGTGGGTTGTTCGAGTCGGCGATGGGCCGGAGGGCCCCCGCTGACGAACGCGAAAGTGCCGTCACTTTCGCCAATCAGTCGATATAGCGCCTTGATTCCTTCAACGCGACGGTAGACGGCGTCGACGATTTCGCCGTCGACGAGCCGGACTTCACCCGCGCCTTGGGCTGTCGACAGCGTTAGCGCACCGGTGCGCCGATTCATGCTCAGCAGCTGCAGCAGATCGGCAACGCTCACTTGCTGCAGATCGCCCCGAAAATCGCCGCGTTCGACCGGAACGGGCGGGGGACGGCTCGGAAGTGACAGAAGGCGCCGAGCGATCAGCTCCGGATCGCGACTCGGCAGGGTGAGGCTGCCCGGTCCGCTGTCGATTTGGGACTCAACCAACGTGTAACAAGGAATCGCCGCCATCCCGGGTGCCGCGCGCAGCCGCGGACCAACGTCGGGTCGCAGGGTGAGCACCTCCGCAAGCAGCACTGCGTCGGGAGGTTGCCGGTATGCGCGTTCGAGAGCCACCTCGAGATCGTCAGCCAGAACCACTGTCAAACCGCGTGAACGGAGCCCGGAAGCGAGCTCGCCCAGCCGATCGACATCGGGTTCAACCACTAGGACGATGCGAGACATCAGTCGAGTAACCTCGCTCCGATAGCCTCGCCCAAGCGCTGGACAACGATATCGGCAAGAAGAGGATCGGGCGCGTGTACGGCTCGCAACTGTCCCTGTTGCTGGCGACCGAGCAGACAGTAGGCGCCGTGTTCGGCGATCACGACGAGCACCTCAAGGTCTTTGAATGCGCTGTGAGCACTGAGTTCGACGTTCTCGAAGCTGAGTCCTTCGCGACCCGAGCCGAGCGAAGCGCGGATCGCCCCACCCAGGCTCATGCCACCGCGCGTCACCGAGACAACTCGCGTTTCTCCGGCGCGCGCTGCCTCTTGGACGGCCGATACCGCGAGACTCAAGGCTTCCATCATCGGGAGCTGGATGGTCCGGGGCGCTAGCGGGTCGGAGGCGAGACTCGGATCATCGACCTGCCAGAGCAGTGCATCGAGTATCTCTGGGAGCGGCA
Organism: Polyangiales bacterium; assembly: GCA_038207155.1. Taxonomy (GTDB): domain Bacteria; phylum Myxococcota_A; class Polyangia; order Polyangiales; family Polyangiaceae; genus FEN-1139. Next base: position 88,453 of record JBBRAB010000003.1, on the reverse strand, counting down.
TACGGTCGAGGCCGAGGCGCTGGACGGTGGAGTTGCGCGAGCTGTCGGCGCGATGCCGCGCCACGCGAAGCAGCTGCGACAAATCGACCCCATCTTGCGGGAACGTTGCGACTCCAATCGCCAGCTCGAGGTCGCGTGTCGCCGTTGAACGAAGGCCGCCTGCGCCGATCAACTGACGGACGATTCGACGTCGACAGGTATGGGCGCCGGTACCGCCGGTCTCCGGCAGCAGGAGATAGAACTCGGTTTCGTCAACTCGGGCCAAAACGTCTGTGTCACGAACGCAAGACAAAACCCGCTCGGCTACCTCGAGCGCGGCCTCGGGACTGAGCTCTTGGCGACCCTCACGACGCGACTCGACGCTGAGGGTGGCGAGAGCAAAGCGACGTTGGTACCGACGCGCCTTGTCGATCTCGCGCCCGGTAACGTCAACAAAATACGCAAATGTGTAGGCGCTCGAGCGCGGGTCCTTCATGGCACCACGCGTGGCGTGCTCGCGCTCACCGACGAGAGCCAGCGCGAGACCGATCGACGAAGACACGATCGGCAGGGCGGCGACCAGCGCGGAGAAACCGTCGGAAACGCCCGGTGCAATCAGAAGAATGGCCTGAGTCTGGCGCTCCAGCGTGACGCGATGAACCAGCATGCCCATGGACTGGGCGTAGCTGAGCACCTCGAGATCCTCGCAAAATGCAGGAGATCCGTCAGAATTACCGACGGCCCCGAGTCGCATCAGCTGGCGAGCACCCTCACCGGCTGGCACGTAGACCATGGCACTACTGGCCCCGGCCTGCGCGAGCAGTACGGCGAGTCGCTCAGCGGCATCGCGTCGCGACGCGGCACTCGCGAGCCCGGAGAGAGCTTCGGACAACGACCGCGAGCTGCGCGCAAGCTCTGCAACTTGTGCCAATTGCAGCTGCTGCGCCCGCTCTGCGCGGCGAGTCCGCACAGCGCTAGCGGTCATCAGCAGCTCATCGCCACTGAGCGGAAGCACCAACAGATGGCTCGCACCGAGCGCCATGGCTTGCGTGACCAAGCCAAGGCTCTCAGCCGGAATCAGCGCGGCCACCGCGAGGTTGGGCGCCAAGGCCCGCAGGTGATGGACCATCGCCAGGCCAGCCTCCTGCCCCATTCCTACGTCGATCAGGACTAAATCTGGGACTTCAGCCCCGGCGCTCGCCATCGCATCGGCAAGATCCGTTGCCGTGATGACCTCGTCACCAGCACTGCCGAGCGTGCGCTGAATGACGCGCAGCGTCGGTGCGTCTTCGACGACTACCAGGACGCGCAGCGCGGTTGACTTGCCGTCTGGAGCTCCCCAGTCAGTCATGCACGCTCACCTGGCGCCGACGCCAGCAATCGCTCGAGCAAATCTGCTGCCGAGAGACCTTCGATGCGGAGGGTCTTCTGTTTGCCCGTTGAGCCGCTGCGGATCTTGACGCGCGTTGGCGCGAGGCCAAGCGCTCGCCCAAGGACGCGCGCAAGCTCCTGGTTGGCTTCCCCATCCACGGGCGGTGCCGCGAGCGCGACCACGAGCACGCCGGACTCGCACCCTAGAATTTGCGACCGTGACGCGCGAGGCTTGGCTCGGACTCGCAAACCGACTCCATCTTCGTGCTGGATGACCTCGAGCTCGTGCACAGAGATAGGGTACCCGAACGAGAGGGGCGGGCGGGAAAAACAGAAGGCGCTAGGCTCCCGTCCGTCCCGAGGATTGCCCACATGAACCGACCGTTGATTCTGTTTGCCGCCCCCTGGTTGGACCTGACCGAGCTTGGTCTTCAGCTCGCCAAAGCCAGTGGACGCCCCTATCGCGTCGTCGCCTCCCCCGCACAGCTAGAAGTGCAGCTGGTGAGTGGAAGCACTGACGCACCAGTTCTGGTCGTAGCCCCGGAGGTCATGGTCAATCGCGAGCGTCGGGTGGCCGCGATCGACCGCGCTGTGGTGGCGTCGTTCGGGCTCGGCGCGATTCCTGGCCACTCAGCTGACCCGAACACGGAGCTGTGGATGAGTCTCTCTGCGGTCTTCACCGAGGCCCATGTCTGCCTCGCGCCAAAGCTGCTGTCGGATTTGGGCACCTGCACCGAGCAATTGCTCGCCCTCTGGAAGCGCGATCCGATCGGAGTGGCGGCGGGTGAGCTCTCGTACACGGTGGACGTTGGGCGCGGGGTGCTAGAATCGCGGCTTCCGGCCACGGTGGGGGCAACCCCCGCGCTGCTGAGCCTGACGGACGAAAACGTCCATCGCCTGCACGGTCAGCGGCTTCACTCGGCGATTGCGACCGTTGGTGCCCGGGTGGTTCAGGTGGTCCTCCCGCCGGGTGAGGAGCACAAGCACCTCGGGACGCTGCAGTTTGTCTACGACCAGGCGTTGGAGCAGGGAGTCGACCGCAGCGGTCGCTTGCTCGCAGTTGGTGGCGGAGTGGTGACCGACATCGGAGGACTCGTAGCCGCGACCTGGATGCGAGGGCTCAGCTGGGTCGGCGTCCCCACCACGCTACTGGCCATGGTCGACGCCTCCGTTGGAGGCAAGACCGCGGTTGATTATCGCGTGGCCAAGAACTCGGTCGGGGCTTTCTGGCAACCACGCGGGGTGATCTGTGACGTCGATTTTCTCGCGACAGAATCTGATCGCAATTACCTCAGCGCCTACGGTGAGGTGCTCAAGACGGCGCTAATCGGCGACGCCGAGTTGTTTGAGTTGCTGGAGCGGGAATCCGCGGCAATTCGGCGACGCGACCCCGAGCTGCTCGTGGAAATCGTGCGTCGCTGCGTGCGCGTCAAAGCTCGAATCGTCGGCCTCGATGAGCGCGAAACCGGGCTCCGAGCGGTGCTGAATCTGGGCCACACCGTGGGCCACGCGCTCGAGACCTTCGGTGAGTTTACTCGCTGGACGCACGGCGAAGCCGTTTGCCTTGGCATGGTCGCAGCACTCAAGCTGGGGGAGCGGCTAGGTCACACACCGTCGACGCTCGTCAAGCGCACGCTTCGGCTGCTCGAAGAGCTGGGACTGCCTTGCGCGGTCGAGCCGGAAGCCTTGCATGGCTGCGCGAGGTATTTGGGGCACGACAAGAAGCGCGCGGGTAGCCTGATCCGATTTGTATTCGCCAAAGGGCTCGGCGCGGTCGGTACGGAAATGGTGGTGCTTGAGGACCTGCGGGACTGGGTTCCGACACTGGCTTAACGGCCAATTAGCCGAGTCTTGGGAAGTCAGGCCTTTCCGCGCTAGCCCTGGGGGAATGGTTCTCCAGCACGCGGGGAGAGGGCTAGGTGTTTTCCCACGTTGCGATCGCGAACTTGGCGGCGCACACAGGAGCCGGGTAGACTTCCGAGGGCGCGTCGCCAAGGCGCAGCCGAGGAGAGCCACCTGATGTCCAGTCGTCCCGCCAAAATCCTTGCTGCAGCCGGTCTCCTCACGCTTATCGCGTCATTTCAAGGCTGCGCCGAGAATGAGTCGATGATCTTCATCAAGGGAGTGACGATGGTCACCCCGCCGGACTGCGCGGCTGTTCCAGAAGAGGGCTCGAAACTGCTGTTTCGTGGGAAGCTCGATGTCAGCTTCTCGGAGCAAGGTCTCCCTGACAACGGGTACACGGCGGTCCTGTTGGTCGGCAATCAGCTCGCCATTCGTGGCGCCAAGACGCGCTCGCGCACGGAAACCTCCAATGTCGTGCTGCAAGGCGCAGAGGTCACGCTTGAGGGACGCGACGGGAGTGAGCTTGCGAGCTTCACGTCACCCGGATCGGGCTTCGCGCCGCCTGGCGCTGGCGAAAACGCCGGTTGGGGTGTCGTAGCGGTCAAGTTGATTGCGGACTCGGGCACCGTGCGCGGCAGCGCGGGTGACTACGTCATCGCCAAAGTGAAGGTGTTTGGCGAGACTCTGGGTGGCACGGCGGTTTCGTCGAACGTCTACCCGTTCATGATTGAGATCTGTCGCGGTTGTTTGATTGATTTTCCCTCGGAATCCCTCGATCCGGCCACGCGTGCATGCATCGCATCCACCACTGGCACTGCCGAATTGAAGGGTTGTCTGATGGGTCAAGATGTGAGCGTGCCGTGCACGCTATGCGCGGGGACGAATCCCCGCTGTCGGACGGCACCCAAGTGATCGCGCCATCGCGTTGCCTCGCTGATTGAGCGGGCCTCCCAAGCCCTTCACTTCGGTGGAGGGCTTTTCGCTTGTCTAGGTGTCGCCAGCGAGAGCGTGACAGAGTTCAGATTTACTGGGCCCAGCGCTCGCGAATACATCGCGACCACCTGGTGATACCTGCATCCAACAGCGCATCGCGGCCACGCATCGTTGAACCTCCGGCTCGGGGTACGCGCGGCCACGACACAATGAACCGCTCAGGATGGGGTTTGCTCGCGGCCACGGGATAATGAACCGCTCAGGATGGGGTTTGCTCGCGGCGTGGAAGCGAGGGGCTCGAAGCGGGATCATTCAAGGCCGTGACGTTGAGCTCACGCCTGCGACGGCTCGTCGGGCAATGGCTTGTCTCGACTACCTCGCGCCGATGCTGTGAATGTACCGCGCCGACAGCCACCTGCGCGACTGGGCCGTCACCTCGACTAGAGGTCCGCGTGCGGAGGCTCTGGGGTGAGACCAGATTCGCCGGGCTCGGTCGCCTCGAGTGCGGCATCAATCCGAGCCAGCAGGGCCTGCAGCGACTCGCGCGCGCGACGCTCGGTCAGGCGACGCTTGGCGCGCTCTTCTTCGAGGTCATGCGCCAGGGCCAGCGCGACGAGAAGTAGGGCTTGCGGCGAGCCTGACTTCTTGGGACCGAGGATTTGCTCGAGCCGTGCGTCCACTGCTCCCGCCAGCCGGCGGAGCTCCGACTCCTCGGCTGAGGCTACCACGCGGTAGTTTTGGCCACCAACGCGCAGCTCGACTGCGGCACGACTCATCGGGCCGACCGTATCACCGCGAGGGGTGAATGGAAATCCCGAACTGGATTTGTGGGCAGTGCCGGTGCGTTCAGCGGTCGCTTTTCATCGGCTCCCCGCCTCTGTCTGAGGGGTGGTTTTGCTCCGAGGCTACATCGGGCCGAGCGGCGCTGAGCGCTGAGACATTGCCGTCGGGCTGGCGGTGGTCGCGGAAGTGAGTTGCGGTCGACCGCAGGCAATGGCGCGAGCACGCTGGTTGCGATCGGACAGTGGCGTCGCGGTCGCGGTCGCGGTCGCGGTCGCGGTCGCGGTCGCGTACTGTATCTGACTAATGGTCAGGAATTGTCCACGTTGTTTCGGGTGGTGGTAGTGACCGCTGCAGCTCATGGGGTCGGAGTCCTGGGGCGAGTTGCACGGCGGCCTCCATGAGACGACGGCTGGTGCCCTGTTTTTGGCTCAAAACTTCGCTTTCAGCGCGTCGGCGCCCGCCAGCGACGGCGCCCGTTCGTGGCTGCCTCCGGGCTCCGCCGAGCCGCCTTACCGAATGATCCAGGGCTTGGGTGCCGCCTCGAAGCGCGGAAGAACCGCCTTGTCAGCGCGTCGGCGCCCGCCAAGGACGTCGACTGTTCGTGACTGGTTCCGGCTCCGCCGAGCCCAGTCACGTAGAGGGCCTTGAGCATGTCCGTGGGCTGCGCCTCGCATCCAAGTAGGGTTGAGCAGGTTCGATGCCGGCCGGATTGTGCTCTGAATAAGGTCCTCGAGGTCGCGGTGGGAGGGGCGGCTGGAAGGGCACTGTCATTGAGCGCCCGCAGTGCCGCGGGGTGTGGCCGGCCCCACTCATTCCAGCGCTCTGACGGTTGATCACGACGCGGACGTCTGCGAGCCGCTTGGACTGAGCCTCTTTTGGCGGCGCTCTCGTCGCTGCAGTGGTTCACTCTTGGTAGGCATTTTGGGGTGGGATGCGTCCACGACGCATTCGCGATTCCGGAGCGCGGTGTCTGGTGGTTTGGCTGCGTTGGCTGGTATGACGGGGAGCGGTCGTGGGAGGTGCTGGCGAGAGCTGCGGTTCAAGTCTCAGCTGGCTGGTGTTCGGCGGGTCGGTGCTGGCGCCGAGTCGCGAATCACGCGATGTATGCCAGGTCGAGCCGGTTGTGGGACGCTCGACACCATGAGTCGCTTTCCACACCTCGTTGCGGAGCTTCATCGCCTGGAGTCGCTCGGTTTAGGGCGGGCGGTGGATCGCGGTGAGATCCGTGAGTCCGTACTTCGAGTGGCGACGGAGAGCGGCCAACCGTTCATTGACGCTTGCTCGAACGACTACCTTGGCTTCGGTAATGGGCTCGAGGGTGACTATGAGTTTCTCGGACTGCTGCTGGACCGAGAGCTCCGGAGTGAAGCGCCGTACGTGCTCTTGTGCTGCTCAGGTGTTTCACGTGAAACGCTGTCCAGCTCGGTGCGTGCTGGGCTACCGGTCGCAAGCGCAGGCCGTGTTCCTCCGGTCTGCGGAGCGCCGCGCAGCACGTGCCAGGCACTCGCGACAGGTGGAGCCAATGCGACAGTCAGCGCCAGCGACTGTCACTCCTTTGGTGCGGACACCGCGCGCTCGCGACCGCCTCGGTCGAGGATATCAGGGAGGGCGCGCGCGAGTCACTCCTTTGGTGCGGACACCGCGCGCTCGCGACTGACTCAGACTGACGCCGAGCTTCAAACGCCGACCGAGGGCGAGGAGTTCGGCACTGATGACTGCCTGGAGATTGCGACGGCACAGGGCACCCTAAACCTCGCCGCACACGGCCGTGCTTCGGCGCAGTGCTTCACCGAGCCGCAGTACCAGTGCCCCGGCACCGACGGCGGTCCGGGTTTGGACAGGGCTGAGGCAGCAGCCTCGGTAGTGGCGGTATCAGGCGCGTCCGAGCGGATTGCAGGGGCTCCCGCACGCGACGTGGGCCCGCGTGACGTTGAGTCATTGATGGTGCGGTCCCCATCGCATGCAGTCCCCATCGAGGACGAAGCCGCATCTTTGGCCCGCTCCGTCACGGCCTCTACCCATTCCCTTGGCGTTGAGCAGGTTGTCGTCGGGCAGCGCGTGGCGGAGTCCGGCTCCCTGGCGGGCAGAGGTCAAGTGGTCTGGCGGGCGGAGGGGACCACAGCCCTTGTGAGTCCGTCGGACTCCCGGCGTCCGCTGGGCCGGGGGGATGCGCCTGACCGACTCGATGTTTCACGTGCAACATCGTCGGGCTCGCTCCATCCGTGCGCTGCAATCCCTGCCATCCCATCGCCCCGAACCGGCGAATCACTTGAAGGCACCGTCTCAGGCGAAACCCTCACGCCACGCCGCCTCGCCCGAACGACCCCATCAATCGATGCCCCGAAGGTGCCTGCCAATCAAAGTGCGTTGGTGGACCAAGACGATCACCACCACCCCCCGTTAGACTCGCCCCATCGCTCGCCGCCACGCCTGCCTGGACACCTTCGGCACCCAGCTCTCCTGATGACGGGCTCCGGCTCCTCTCGCCTGGTCCATGGAAGTCGGCAGCCCCACGCTCGACTTGAGCGAGCCATCGCCGCATGGCTGCAGGAGCCCGCAGCGCTGCTGTTCTCCTCGGGATACGCGGCCAACGTCGGGGTGATGTCCGCAATCGGCCTCCCGGCGGACGTGATCTTCTCGGACTCCCTCAACCACGCCTCGCTCATTGACGGCTGCCGACTCAGCCGCGCAACCACCGTCGTCTATTCCCACCTAGATCTCGAGCAGCTGGAAGCGCACCTGCTGGCCCAACCCTGCGAGGGACACCGATGGATCGTGACCGAGTCCTACTTCAGCATGGACGGCGATAGTCCCGATCTGCTCGCCCTGGCCGCACTCGCACACCGCTTCGACGCATCTCTCATCGTCGACGAGGCCCACGCACTCGGAATCTACGGACCTCAGGGTCGTGGACTGGCCGCGGCGGTCGCCGTGCGTCCGGACGTCACGATCGGAACTCTCGGGAAAGCCTTTGGCACCCATGGCGCGTTCGTGGCCTCCGATACGACCTTCATCGCATGGCTGTGGGCTCGCGCTCGGAGCTTCGTCTACTCGACCGCTCCCTCTCCGGTCGTGTCCACGCTCAGCGTCCGACACCTCCACGCCGTGATACTCGCTGATGACCTTCGTATGCGCCTTCACACCACTGTTGAGAAGGTCCGTCGCGCCTTCACCACCGCCAACCTTCCCATTCACCCACAATCCCATGGTCCCATCGTTCCCATTCTGCTCAACGATAATCAGCGTGCCCTTGCGGCGGCCAACTACCTCCAAACCCAAGGTATCCTCGCCCAGTCGATTCGTCCTCCGACGGTTCCAGCTAACTCAGCGCGGCTCCGCCTAACCCTAAGGGCCGATCTCAGCGACGAGCAACTCGAGAGACTGGTCGACCAGGTCATTCGCGCTTGCCGCCTCCAGTAGTGACGCATCGCGCATCCCGCATCGCGCATCGCGCATCCCGCATCCCGCATCCCCTGAGCCCACCTCCTATGCAACGCATCGTGATCCTCGCCACTGGCACGGACGTCGGAAAGACTTACTTCGCCTGCCAGCTCCTACGCGCTCTGGCGGAAGGAGCCCCCCTGCTACCGACATTGGGAGTCAAACCTCTCGAGACCGGGATCCCCGACGATCCCGCCGCCCCAAGCCGAGAGTTCTGCGACGCCGCGCTGCTTCGCGATGCCTCCTCCGCAATCTCAGTTCAGGAGCGGCTCCACTTTAGGGCGTTTCCGGCCGCGATCAGCCCACATCGAGCCGCGCGGCTGGCTGGCACCGAGGTAACCGTGAGCGAGCTCGTCAACTGGGTCGAAGACATTGAGCACCGCACTACACTACGCTGCCCTTCAATCGCCCCGACTCCCTCTGAGAGGCGCCGACTCGCCACCCCATCGGTGGACTCAACCGCCACCGGTTGGCTCATCGTAGAAACCGCTGGTGGCGTCTTCTCTCCGATCAACGCGTCGCAGACCAACTACGACCTCGCCCGCGCACTCGATCCCGCTCACTGGATCCTCCTTGCTCCGGATCGCCTCGGCGTCCTGCACGACCTTCGCTCCACCTACCTCGCTTGCAACACCCTAGGCCGAAGCCCAGACACCCTCCTCCTCAACGCACCCGCCATCCCCGACAGCTCCACAGGCACGAATGCAGCAGAACTGACCCAAGTCGGACTACCAGCGGCACTGCTCACCCTCGCCAGAAACGAGACCACACCGCTGGGGACGCTGACCGCACACCTCGCCAACAGGCCAGGCGAGCTGCCGCCCCGTACTACCTAGCTGGCGGCCGAACCCAGCGCGAGAACGATCGAGCCCTCAGCACTCCGCAAACCGCGCATCGCTTCCGCAAACCGCTCACCGCCCCCGAGCGAAACGCTTCCGCAAGCCGCTTCCGCTCGAACAAGCGCACCCCGTCCAACCCCAAGTCTTCGAGCGAAAAAACGGCGTCCGTCGCGGGGATCAGTTCAAACCGAGCAGGACGTTCACCCGTCGCCAGCTCAGTCCACCGCCAGCGCTTTGCCCCGCTCCAACCGCAACCGCGCGGCACTCAGCCTCGTTGCCAGTGACGCATCGTGGCTCACAACCACCACGATACAACCTCGGTCTCGCTCACTCACCAATAGGCGCTCCAACATCGCTGTCCCACTCGAATCGAGCCCAGTGAATGGTTCGTCGAGCAACAGCAGCCCCGGAGCTGCAATCACCGCGCGCGCAAGCGCCACCCGCTGACGCTGCCCACGCGACAGGGTGCCATAGCGCTTGTCCGCGATCCCCTCGGCACCGACGCGAGCAAGGGTGTCCGACACCCCCAGGTCCTCCACGCCGCACAACCCACCAAACAGCTGGAGGTTCTCGCGAACTGACAGCTCGGCATAACCACCACAATCGTGACCTGCCCATCCAATCAGCGACCGAACCGCCCCGACCTGATCACCCCAAGGTCGGTACTCAACGAACCCCGACGTAGGTGCGATACCCCCTGACAGAATCCCGAGCAGAGTCGTCTTCCCACAGCCGTTTGCGCCCTCCACAACGGTGATGGTACCTCGGGCAAACTCCGCGCTCAGGCCGCGCAGCACCCATGACGGCCCATAGCGCCGCGACACGCCGACCACAGAAACGGCCTCAATCGAAGTCACAGGCGACTCCAGTACCACGAACCTGGGCCCGCGGTCAGCCTGCCCCGCACGCGGTCCCCCAACGAGCACCCAAGCCGTCGCGCATGCTATCGTGGCACGAATGCTCTCGCCCGCGCTCGCCGTTCCCCAGGAAGGACTTGCCCCACTCTCCGCCCTGCGCGAAGCCCTCGAATCTGCACTCGAGGGCAAACCCGCCGCAGTCGATCTCGCCCTGACGGCCCTCCTGGCCCGCGGACATGTGCTGGTCGAAGACGTCCCCGGCGTTGGTAAGACCACGCTCGCACGTGCCCTGGCCCGCGTCCTTGGCGGCTCGGCTCGGCGTATCCAATTCACGAGTGATCTCCTGCCGTCCGATGTCCTCGGAGTTTCGGTCTACGATCAACGCTGTAGCGATTTCGTATTTCGACCAGGACCCATCTTCGCGAATGTCGTGCTCGCCGACGAGATCAACCGCGCCACCCCACGGACACAGTCAGCGCTACTTGAGGCGATGAGCGATCGTCAGGTGTCACTCGACGGGCGAACCCTACCGGTCCCGGAGCCCTTCTTCGTGGTCGCCACGCAGAATCCCCAGGATTTTGCCGGAACCTTTCCGCTCCCAGAATCCCAGCTCGACCGCTTCATGGTCCGGCTCCGCATCGGCTATCCGTCCGCCGCGGTCGAAGCTCGCCTGATCCTCAATCCGAACACCGATCACGTTGCTGACGTACCAGTCGTGCTCACGCCGGAACAGCTCAATACCTACCAACAAGCAGTCGATCGAGTCTTCGTCGACCCTGCTCTTGCGACCTACCTCCAGGCCATCCTCGCAGCGACGCGCTCCTCGCGAGCACTGTCACTCGGTGCTTCCACGCGCGCCGGTATGAACCTCGCGCAAGCCGCGCGCGCCCGCGCCATCCTGCGCGCACGCCGCTACTGCATCGCCGACGACATTCACGAACTTGCCGTCCCGCTGCTCGCGCACCGGGTTCGCCTCACCTCCCAGGCCGAAGGCTACGCAGCGGATCGCGAGGAAGCGGAAGCGACACTTCGCGACATCATCGCGCGAGTCCCCGTACCCCTCTGAGGTAGCGAATTGGAGCGCCAACTCCCTACCAACGTCTCCGGGGCCATCGATGCGCCAATGCACGCACCATCCCCGGCCCCGCCGCGCCAGCACTACGCCGAGCCCCCGCGACCGACCCGCTTCCGGCGCTTTCTGCGGTGGTGCAAGCCCCCGCGACGTCTCCGCCTAACGCGTGAGGGTCGGTTCTTCGTGCTCACCACATTTGGGCTCGGCGCGGCTGCGATTAACACCGGAAACAACCTGCTGTATCTCCTGTTCGGTCTCTTCTGCTCACTCATCATCACTTCCGGTGTGCTGAGTGAGCTCAGCCTGCGGGATCTCCGCATCGTGAGGCGGCTTCCTCGTCGCTCGCAGGTTGGACGACCCCACATCGTTGAGATCGAGGTCTTCAACGAGAAAAAACGCATCCCTTCGTACGCCATCGAGGTCGAAGATCTGCGAGCTGGACAACCCGCCGACAAGCGCTGCTTTTTCCTGAAGGTCAGTCCACTATCCACCCAGGTTGCAGCCTACCGTCGGACACCCGCTCGACGCGGCCTTGACCAGCACACCGGGTTCCGCGTCGCGACGCGCTTTCCCTTCGGGTTCTTCGAGAAATCCCGCGATCTCGAGTCCGCCTCCACTCTGCTGATCTATCCCGCCATCGACCGGATTCGACTCCCTGCGGATCCGCCGGGCCCAGCTCTCGCGAGCTTCGGAACACCCGCACGAGGTCACGGCGATGAGATCCTCGCGTTGCGCCCGATGCGCGACGGCGACGATCCCCGGGACATCTACTGGCGCCGAAGCACCCGCCCCGACCACATGGTGCTGCGCGAACGCGCCGCCGAGACACGACGCGACGTCACCCTCGTGCTCGACACCACCTTCACCGATATCGAACCGCACCCCACCTTCCTCGAGCTCCTGGAGCACAGGATCCGTGAAGTCGCGTCCCTGACGGTCGCGCACCTTCGCCAAGGTCACAGCGTCACCTTGAGAACCACCGCAGGCGACCAAGTTCAGGCGACCCCAGCCACGGGCGCTGACCCTCCGCTGACCTTCCTTGCGCTCCTGCAGGCCACTGGAGCCAAGGCAAATCCGCCCCTGATTGCGCGAATGATGCCCGAGCAAACCCCGCCGCATTCGACACGCCCCGCCATTGGGACAGGCGTCAACGACACGCTGGAGGGCGAAGCGTGAGGTTCGGACTCGCCCATCGACTCTTCATCGACTCCCTCGTGGCGCTGGGGATGCTGGCCCTTGCTACCACCAAGGAAATCGAGCGCCCGCTCGCGCTCGCGCTCGTCGCCACGCTGCTGCTAGCCCTCGCAATTCCACGTCGCTGGCAAGAGCACCCCATTGCCAAACCGATCGGGACTTTCCTCCCGCTCGCCATCCTTGTTGCCCAATTGGTCCGCTGGTTTCTGGGCACCAACGTCATTCCCCTCGCGCTTGAGTTCACCGCCCTGCTCCAGATCAGCCGGGTGGCGCTGCGTCGTGGTGCAGCACACGATCAACAGCTCGTCCTGCTAGCACTGCTCCAGTTGATCGCCGCTACTGTGCTCGGTGGCGGCCTCACCTACGCGGTGGCCTTTCTCGGATTTGTCCTCACGCTGCCACCGGCTCTGGTCCTGAGTCATCTTCGCCGCGAGGTCGAGGGTAACTACCGCCAGGGCGCCCGCGACCGCACGGGGCTCCCCGTCGACGTGCCACGCATCCTGCGTAGCCGTCGCGTCGTGGGGCAGGGGTTCCTGCTCTTCATCTGCTCGCTCGCGCTCCCGATCTTCGTCTTCACGGCGCTGCTATTCGTGCTGTTTCCGCGCGTCGGACTGTCGCTGCTCACGATCACCCCACCGAGCCCCACGCGCGTCGTCGGCTTCTCGGACCACGTTGATCTCGGAGGCATTGGGCGCCTGCGAACCAACCCGACGATCGCGCTGCGCCTGTACTACCCGTCGCTTCCCGCTGAGCCGCCCCCGCGCTTGGCTGTCTACCTACGGGGCGCCACCTTCGATCGCTATGACGGTCGTTCGTGGACTCGCTCCAGCACAGCACGGGAAACCGCAGACCGAATCGGCTCGGTCGTCCCGCTTCTGCGGCTGCCCGACGTCCGGCGCGACAGCTCGTTTACGATCGATCTCCAGCCGCTCGATCCCCCGGTGCTGTTCGTGCCATCAGGGACGGTCGCTCTGCAGTTTCTGGCGGCAGCACCGACCCTCAACCTGCTGCCCACGGTGCAGCGGGGCGGTGACGACGAACTGCGCTTCCCCGAACTTGCCGAACGTCACGGGCTTCGCTACCGCGTCTACGTTACCTCGACGCCGCGTGAATTCGGGGAAAGGCTCGCGGACTCGGATCGCCAGCGTTTCCTGCAACTGCCCGCTGATCTCTCGCCTCGTGTGCGGGACTTGACCAAGAGATGGACCCAAGATCTCACCGAACCGGCCCTCGTCGCACGCCGGCTTGAGACGCGACTGCGGTCCGACTATCGCTACGATCTTGACTCTCCCTCGGGCGCAGCAGCGGACCCCCTCGACGACTTCCTCTTCAAGTCTCGTCGTGGCCACTGTGAGTTCTACTCAACAGCGATGGCCGTCATGTTGCGAGCCAGCGGCATCCCAGCGCGTAATGTGACGGGGTTCGCGAGCGCAACCTTCAACCGCTTTGGCGAGTTTTATGCGGTTCGACAGGGGGACGCTCATTCGTGGGTCGAAGCCTGGCTGCCGACCCTGGGGTGGACTCGCTTTGACCCAACCCCACCGGCGTCCGTCAATTCCGAGGTGACCAACGGCAGTTTGACGAACACGCTGCGCGATCTCCTCGAAGCGGCCTCCCAGCGCTGGCACCGCAACGTCGAGGGCTATGATCTCCACCAGCAGCTGACGATCGTAAACCAGATCCGGAAACAGTTCCGCCGCTTCGAGCTACCACGCGAAAGTGTGCGGCGTGGCGCATCGGGACGCCAAACGCGCTCGCTTTGGGCTGCCAGTGCCGTTGTCCTGATCGCTCTGGCGGTCGCCTACCTGCTCTGGCGACGCCGGCGCCGCGCCGTTCCCCGACAAGCCAATCGCGAGACGGCGGAACAACAAGAAATTGTCGCACTTTACCGAGCATTGGAGCATCAGCTCGAGCGCCTCGGTTGCGCTCGACCGGTCGCCGTCCCGCCACTTGCCCACGCGAAAAACCTTAGCGACTTACGACACCCCGTAGGGAGCGACGCTGTCACCCTCACCGAGCAGTACCTGCACGTCCGCTTCGGGCACCAACCCCTCACCCTCGACACACGACGTGAGTTTGCGACTCGACTCAAGCAACTCGCCGCGCTCGACGCAGCGCCGAGACAGAGGCGCGCGAGTCACACCGCCCGAAGCTGAATCAATCAAGCAATCAAGCAGCGCCAAGCGCAAGCTCAGCAAGCAATCCGTCGCCGTGTCCGCGCGTCTTACCGACGCACAACAGCGCATCGCGACTAGGCCGCGCCAACAATGCGTCAAACACCAGATCCGCGTAGCCGGGCTCGACCCAAGCCACGAGTACAGGTCGGACTACGGCGCCGGTCACGCCAAGCTCCACCAACTCGACCTCGAGCCCTCGTGCCAGCTCCTCTGCACTGATCGAGCGCTGCAAGGAAGCGAGGGGGCGAACCCCGGCTGCCGGCAGCTGACCCTTAGTCAGCTGTGCTGGGTCGTAGGACTGGACCACCAGACGCAGGGGCCCGGAGTTTCCTGTGACGATTGCCTGGATCTGCGCCCGAATGCTCCGAACGCTCCCCAACCCCGGCGTCGTGGCCGCCAACAGCGAGAGCCACGAGTCCCCAGAGCTGTCGCGCCGCACGATGCCGCTGGCCTGGCGTCGACGAGTCTGAGTGGAGGTAGGTGAATCGGACACGGTGTCAGCTCAAGTACGGAACCATCCGCTGGTCCCACTGGGAGAATAAGCATATTCCGTGCCGAATCAAGTCCATTCGACGAGCCCGCCCGCGCACCGACCGGATTCCGAATCAACCATTCAGAACTACTCACAAATCTCCGTCGCGCCAGGGCGCCAGCCCCAACGCTCGCCCCAGCTGCTCCCCGACAAAATGACACCCATGCTGGGTTCGCCGACCTGGCTCACTGTGAACCCAGGTCCCAACCAGGACAGTAATGTCGGCAGCGAGCACCCCCATCCAACGCGCTCCTGTGGGGGACATCAAACAGCTCTCAGGCGGCAGGGCCAGAGCCTTGGCCAGCCATGGAGCAACCGACCTCGCCCCGTCGGCCGTAGTAAATCGAATCCGCCACACCAGGCCTTGGGTCGGTCCGGCGTGGAACCAGGTGAGCCGGTCACCGACCCGCATTGCGGCAAGCGCAGCTGCCTGCTCACTGGAGAGCACCCCCTCAAGCGCCACTCGGAGTTGCAGCTCCCCAAGCACATCCTCCAGTCCCAACTTGGCGCCGGCAAGCGGTCCGGTGACTCGACTCACCTCGAGGGGCTCAGGCAAGCTCTCCCTCAGCCCGCCGCTCACCGGGTGAAGCAATTGTTGTGTGCTGAGGCTGGGGCCGCTCCAAACCTGCGCGACCCTGAGCCATCCGCCGTCAACTCGCCAGCGTGCGACCGACTGACGACCCGTCAGGTACACGGCCGTCTGCATGCGCTCGAGAAACGATGGCCGCTTACGCTCGGGCCATGTCGCGCCCTGAACCGTCCCACCGTCGAACGAGCTCGCCGTCGGTTCCGGGCGTGCCGCCGCGCCGTGAGTCTCCGCGAACCAAGCCGCATCGCCCTCGGCCAGGCACTGCCAAGCAGTCAGGGCATCTCCGCTGAGGGGCGTCCAACGAGCCCGAGGCGTTAGCTGATAGGCGAGATCCTGCAGATAGTGAAGCAGCTCATGCTCCACCGCCGCGCGCTCTGCTGACGGCCGCAGGATCACTCGTCCCGCACCCGGAACGTAGTACGCCGCGAGCTGACTGGCCTGCAGCTTCAACCCGTCCTCGAAACGAATCGTCGACGCTTGCAGACCCAGCCACCCGCTGATCTCATGCAGTTCCTCGAGCCGCGCGCGTGGATTGACCGTGGTTAGACTCGAGAGAAGCAGGTCTTCGAAGTCCGGGGAATCAGCGACCTCCAGCTGAAGTCGCCCGACAAGCCCGACGCCACGCAAGGCCGCCATGCGCCGCAGCCACGCCTCAAGCCCGCCACAGACCGGCATCCCAGCGCAAACCAGCTGAAATGGCGGATCCACTGGACTCAGCTCAGCTGCGTCTGTCCCTTGGCTCGGAACCGATCTCTGCTGAGCGCTCGGACTTGGCGGGGGCGGGACGACTGCACAGGCCGCAGGCAGGCTGCAGCTCAGAAGCAGGCGCGCAGCCCGTCTCACCCAATCACCGCGGACCAGCAACGGCAGCCGTCGCTAGCGCTCGCAGGGCCTGCCCACGATCCGGCTGACCAAATACTGCGGCGCCAGCGACCAAAAGATCCGCGCCTGCCTCGGCGATTTGCCCAACCGTGTCGAGCGCCACACCCCCGTCCACCTCAAGCCGGATGTCGCGCCCCGACTGCTCGATCATCTGAGCGATCCTGCGGATCTTCGGCAATACGCTCGGCAAAAACCGCTGTCCGCCAAAACCAGGGTTGACGCTCATCACGAGCACGAGATCAGTCACGTGAAGCACGTATTCGAGCACCGACTCGGGCGTCTGGGGATTGAGGGCGACACCCGCCTTTTTCCCCAAACGGCGGATCTCCGCCAAGGCTCGCTCAACATGGGGAGTAGCCTCGGCATGAATCGTGATGATGTCCGCGCCCGCACGAGCGAAGTCCTCGATGTAGCGCTCGGGCTCGACGATCATCAGGTGAACATCGAGGGGCAGGGTGGTCGCGCGACGCACCCCTTGAAGTACCACTGGTCCGAGCGTGATGTTCGGAACGAAGCGACCGTCCATCACGTCGACGTGGATGAACGAAGCTCCCGCCGCGGCAACGTCCGCGATTTCAGCCGCCAGGCAACCGAAGTCAGCACTGAGAATGGAGGGAGCGAACTGGACCGTGCGAGCCATGGCGGGCAATAGCCGAGGCGACCGCCAAATGCCAGGAGTCCGGCGACCAGGGTGGATCACTCGCGAAATACCAAGGAAAACCGGCGCTTGCCAATGACGGCGGGTCTGGCGCCCGCGGCTCTACCGCCAATTCCTGCAGAACGGTCCTCCCCACCGTGATACCGTCAGCTCAAGCGCCCCACTGTCAGGGACGCGGCCTCTCCATTGCCCCCTTCGTAGAGCCTTCATGTTGGCGCGCGCCCTAGAGAAACCGGACTACGATCGGATCGTCCAGGTCATCGATCGGTGGTCGGGTGGACCCACGAGCATCCTGGCGCACCCCATCTTCTTCTACGAACTGGGTGAGCTCGGTCAGGTTGTCGAAGACCACGGGGAGGTGGTCGGTTTCCTTTTCGGATTCGCCGCCCGACGACAGCCTGTGGAAGGCTACGTGCACATCGTCGGAGTCCACCCGTCGATGCGTCGAGCGGGCATCGGACGCTCACTCTACGAGCGCTTCGAAACCGCCTGTCGGGAGCAAGTTTGTTGCGCGGTCAAGTCGATGACGACTCCCGGCAACAGTGCGTCCATTACCTTCCATCAAGCGCTTGGCTACGATGTGACCCAAGTCGACGACTATGCTGGCCCCGGAAGGCCACGGGTCGTATTCAGGAAATCGCTATGACGACTACGACGACACTCAATCGTCCCGACGCCCTCGAACTGCGACAGATCGGCCTATTCGGGGCACTTTCCGACGAGGTACTGGTGCACCTTGCCAATACGCTTGACGTATTCGAGTTCGGAACCGGCGCGCGCGTCTTTAGCGAAGGTGACGATGGTCGTGAGCTTTTCGTGGTGCTGCAAGGCGAGCTCGAAGTGCTCAAGCGCGGTCATCGCGGCGGAGAGGCGCGCGTCGCGATGCTCGGACCGCACGATTGGTTCGGCGACATGAGCGTGCTCGACATTCAGCCGCGCTCGGCCAGTGTCCGCTCCCTCGCTCCAACGCGCCTGCTCCGCCTCAGCGCCGCAGATCTCGATCAACTCTATCGCCACGACCTCAAGTCCTATGCGGTGGTCGTGCTCAACCTGGCGCGCGAAGTCTCACGTCGACTGAGGGTGGCCGACGGGATTCTCGCCGATCTCATCGTCAACGTGGTCGGCACGGTCCTCACGCGACGGGTGCCCCAAAGCCCGCCGGACGACGTTTCGCCGGGCTGAACCGAGCGACCGTCGTTTCTCTGGTCAGTGGCCCAGGCGGGCGGTTCCCACCTTTCGCACAAACCGAACCGACCGCCAACACTCCGCGCTTCGATAGAAATGCGACGCCATAAGGCGCCCCGCGCCGAGCCTTACCAAGGCCCCGCGTGACTCACGCGGCGCGTGCACGCGGGACTACGCGCCGCCGGTGCTCGTCGAGCCAGCGCCTGCCGCGCCGCCAGCGCCTGCCGCGCCGCCAGCGCCTGCCGCGCCAGCGGTTCCGCCAGCGCCTGCCGCGCCGCCAACGCCGCCGTCATGGTTGCCGCCACTGCTGCCCGTGCCGCCGCCGGAGGAGACGCCGCCGGTTCCAAGGGACCCACCGGTAGCCGACCCGCCGCCACCGGAACTAGCCAACTGGCCACCCGTGCCGTTCCCGGCAGCCCCGAGGTGAATAGCACCGCCGCTTCCGACTCCGATACCCCCGCTGGAACCGTTTGGGGGCGTGCGCTCACCAGTCGCTCCCGGGTCCTCCGGCAAGGGATTCAGGCTACAGCCGTAGAATCCGCCGACTAGGGTCAACAGGAGGAGAGACCGGATATACCAGGAGGAGGTCATGCCGCCGGCCCAAACTGTAGCACAGGCCACGCCACGCGTGGACGGCTCCATTTTCGGCAACTACGCAGTGACACCAGCCGTACTGGCACACAAGTTGGCACAACTTCGCGCCAGCCACGTCCGGCCCCATCGCTTCCACGCCACGTCGAGCAGCCACGTCCGACCCCATCGCTTCCACGCCGAGCCAAACACCCACGGAGTGATACGGAGGCCCCGAGCGGACCTCGGCCACCAGGAGAGGGCGCGGTCGCCTCCCCGTGGACGGCGCTGCCACCGCAGGCGAGGCCTAAGTCCGCTGACCGCGCGCCCGCTCTAGAAGCGCGAGAGCAGGCTCGACCGACGGAGGCTGCTGACGCAGGGCCCTAGCCACTTCCCCGAGGGTTTCGACACCGAGATCAAGGACCTCTGCGATGCTCGTGGCGTTGGTTGCAAAAATATCTCGCCACATGCTCTCAGCTCCGCCTGCGATTCGGGTCATGTCGGCAAACGCAGGACCCGCCGCGAGCGCGGCGCCGCGCTGGGCGGCAGCATCCGCAAGCCAGCTCGCGAGCAACTGGGGTACGTGGCTCGTGAGCGCCACTGCGCGATCATGCTCCGCGACGGAGAGATCGACGCGCTGAGCACCCACAAGCTGGATCAAGCTGGTGACTGTCGCGAGCGCGTCAACATCGCTACCCTCCGGACAGAGCAACCACGGACGACCCGTAAATAGCTCTGCCGACGCATTTCTGAGCCCACCCACCTCGCGCCCCGCCATTGGATGACCGGGCACGTAACGGCCCGCCGCCGAATGACCGCGAACTGCTTCAACGGGCGCGGCCTTGGTCGAGCCGCAATCAGTGATGGGACATCCCAGCGCCAACCAGTCAGCAAGGCACTCGGCAATGGCTCGCACTGGAATCGCGAGAACGACGAGATCACAGCCATAGCCCAGCGAGCTTGGATTCGAGCCCTCTTCGACTGCCCTGAACTCGAAATCGAATCCCTCAGCACAAGCCGCATCGAGCACGTCCCTGCGATCGATTGCCACCACCTCAAGCTGTGGGTTGTGGCGGCGTAGTGACAGCGCCACCGACCCGCCAATCAAGCCCAACCCGACGACAGCGACTCGCTTCATCGACGGACAACCGCGCCCATTTCGCGAAGCCGTGAGGCCAGCTCCACGCCTTGCTCCCAAGTCAAGGTGCCTGGTACTCGCGACTGAGTTCCCACGGGTCCAACCCAGACGCGCAGCACCACGCCGTCGGCACCCGCGCCGATGGCAGCACCGGCGACTGCCGCGCAGTAGCGAGCCCGCTGGGCGATCGTAGGGACGTCTACCACGATCGGAAGGTGGGTCCGGCGTTTCGCCCGAGCGATGGCAGCCACCTCGAAGGTGCGAGCGCCGTTCGGGTATTCACCTCCGGCCTCCAGCAACACCACCGGTCCCTCATGACGCTCAAGCTGGCGCTCGGCTGCCTGGATCCAGTTCGACGCTCCCCAGCTCGGCGAGCGCTCCACGAAGGCGACCGGGCGAGGACGACCCGTCGCCAGGGGATGTAAGGACAAACAGGCGAGAGCGCCGAGCGTGTCCGGGGCCTGTCGCCCCCTCCAGACTGCAGCGTCAAACGGTTTGCCGGACACGAGCCGATGGCTGGTGTCCACGACGGGCGGTGCCCCACAGTGGTCGCCCTCGAAGGCAGAGCTGGCGCCCTCGGCGATGGGCTCGAGCGCAATCCATGGCGCAGGGCCGCCAATCGTACCAAATGGCCCCTCGACCACGGTGGGTTCCCCTCGAAACCGCCGTGATGCTAGGCGAAAAGGCTCGGTGACCCGGACCACCTCGGCGACAGCGTCGAGCTCTCGCATGACTTCAACGTCGTCCCGCGAGACCTCGCCGACTACCCCGAGAATCGTGCGGCTCTGGCCACTCGAACGGTGTACGTCAAACCCGGCCGCGGTCAGAAACGATATCGCGCGCTCAATCGAACTCTCCGGAGCATCCGGCTCCATCACGACGATCATGGGAGAGCAAAGGTACACCAAAGCGGCGCCACGGAAAGCCCGCTTCGACCACAGAGACGGATAACGTTGCGCGGATCGCCCCTAGCGTAAATCGGCCCCAGGGAATACGCTGTCTAGTCTTACCTCCCCCGGGTAGTCTCGTCCGAGGGGGAGGCTCCCTCTGCCCCATGAAGCCGACCGCGCCCCACTCCCTCGGCCAGACCGTCGCCGGAAAGTTCCGACTCCTTGAGATCATCGGCGAGGGCGGGATGGGGGTCGTGTACTTGGCCGAGCACTCCCTCATCGAGAAGCGCATCGCGCTCAAGGTGCTGCGGGCCGAATACTCCGCAAAGCCAGATCTCGTCGCCCGGTTTCAGCAGGAGGCCATCAGTGCCTCGCGTATCAAGCACCCCAACGTGCTCGACGTGTTCGATTTCGGGCAGCTCGAGGACGGGTGCTTCTTTCTCGCAATGGAGCACCTCCAGGGCCACGACCTGGCCACCGAGCTCACGCAGACGGGTGTGGTCAACCCGCATCGCGCCGTGCGCATCGCGCTGCAAACGTGTCGGGCCCTGGCCGCTGCGCATGCCCGCGGCGTCGTCCATCGGGACCTGAAACCAGAGAACGTCTTTTTGCATCGGACGGCAGAAGGCGACGAGATCGTCAAAATCGTCGATTTTGGGATCGCTCAGCTGCGCAAAGACGACGATGAGCATGAGCCGGCTGAAGTGCGGAGGCGCCGCCTCACCAAGACCGGCATGATCTTCGGCACCCCGGAGTATATGTCTCCGGAACAGGCTGCCGGGCGCCGTGCGGACCTACGGGTGGACATCTACGCACTGGGTGTGATCCTGTTCGAAATGTTCACAGGTTCCGTCCCGTTCACCGGCGAAACCTTCATGGCGGTATTGAGCGCTCACCTCACCGAGCCCCTGCCCGACCTGCATGATTTTGCTCCTGAGCTTGAGATTTCTCCCGGGCTCGAAGCCGCGGTTCTGCGAGCACTTGAAAAGGATCCTGCCGACCGCTGGGTGTCGATGAACGAGTTCGCTCAGATCCTCCAGGCCACGCCCGAGGGTCGCGACGCCGCACCGTTCGGAGGCCTTGTTCCGATCCCCGAAATCACGCCGGACAATTTCCGAACCGCTCGGGAAAACGCCCTTCCGACACCGCGCCAGTTTGAAACGGGAAGCGTCACACGACCGAATCCGACTCCCGTCCCGTCCCGCCAAGCGCGGACTCTGATCGGTGGGTCCTCCGCGGATCTGACGACGGCTTCCACTGAGCCCCCCGCGCGCTCCCACGATGGCCTGCATCGACGAGTGGTTTTCGGCGCCCTTTCGGCGGCGCTCGTGTTGGGAGGCGGCCTGCTCTGGTGGCGCCTCACCCCGCATCACCCCTCTTCTCACGGCTTGGCGTCGGCGAGTTCCGCGGCGCCACTGACCAAGGCCGTAGTGAGCGCAGCCCCAACTACGGACACAACCGAGCCCAAGGCCTCGGCCGCCGCACCTTCGCTGGTCACGCTCCACATTGTCAGCGAGCCACCCGGCGCCACCGTGCTGCGCAGCGGGTTTCAGGTCTGCGACGCCGCGCCCTGCGCTCTCGAGGTCGCTCGCGATCTGCCGCTCGAGCTCACCGCCCGCCTTAGAGACGCGACCGCCTCGGCCAAGGTGTTGCCCCAGTCCGATCAAACCGTGACATTGACCCTCAAGAGCAGTCCGGCCCCCGTTTCCCGCAAGAAAAAGTCCGACCCCAAGCTCTGTGAGGTAGTGGTCGATGGCCTCAAAATCCTGCGTCCGTGCCCCTAAGTTCCCACGGGAACTAGACACCCAAACCTCCCTCAAAGCGGGGCTCTTTCGCTTCGCTTGGACGTCGCTGGTTTGTCTCAGTGCGTGCAGTACGAAACCCCCACAGCACTGGGCAGAGGGCGGGTCCACCCTAGCGCTCGGTCCCGCAAGCTGGACCCGTGACAATGGTCGCATCGACCTCAATGCTGACGGTCGCGTGGTGGACGACGGCAAGCTGCTCTTCAGCATCGATCGCGTGGGTCGGGTGGTCGATGAAGACAATGAGCCCGTCGCCATGCTCTACCCGACGGGCGAGCTCGGGGGTCCCGATCAGCAGTACCTTGGCCGAATTGGGCTGAGAAACGGCGCCCCACCGCACGACACTCAGGCCTGGTTTGCCCTAGTACCCGATCAAACCGTCCTGCGCTTTGACGAAGATGGTGATCGGCATCCCGATGGTCGCTGGACGGGCTGTGAGGGAGCGCGGTTGCGAACCTGCACCCTAGTGACCCAGTTGATTCTGCTCCGCTCCTATCGAGCCCCGAGGCGCGGTCCGGTCGTCGGCGTCGGTGTCGGCCTCTGGTTCTAGGTCGACGGCGGCACAAGCCAGCGCTAGAAGGCGCGGGTTCGACGGAAAGGTACTGTTTTCCATGCTCGATGCCCGCGTTGTTGCCGAGGATCTCGATAACGTCCGTCAGGCGCTTGCCCGGCGTTCGCCCCAAGCCGCTGCTGCCCTCGAAGGGATCGGTGAGCTGGCAGACCGCCGCCGCCACTTGATCGGCGAAACGGAAGCACTCCAAGCGCGACGCAATGCCGCAAATCAGGAGATGAGCGCTCTCGCCAAATCGGGCGACAAACAAGCGTTCCAGGCGCGGCGCGACGAACTCAAGACTCTCGCCGACAGCGTCAAAGCGCTCGAAACGAGCCTCGAGCAGGTGCTCGCTGAGATCGAGCAGCGTCTCCTGCTCGTACCAAACCTGCCGCATCCGTCGGTTCCCGATGGTCACTCGAGCGACGACAACCTTGTGCTCCGTCACTGGGGCGAAAAACCCATGTTGGATTTCGAACCCAAGGCGCACCACGACGTTGGAGCGAACCTCGGCATCCTCGATTTCGAGCGGGGTGCGAAGCTCTCTGGAGCGCGCTTCACGGTGCTCTGGGGCATGGGCGCCAAGCTCGAGCGAGCGCTAATCCATTTCATGCTGGACCTGCACACCTCGCCTTCGCACGGATACCGCGAGGTCTATCCGCCGTACCTGGTCAAGGCAGAAGCGCTGCGCGGTACGGGCCAGCTCCCAAAGTTCGAAGAGGATCTCTTCAAGACGTACCGCAACGATCCCGACGATCCGAGCGCGCTTTATCTCATTCCAACCGCTGAAGTGCCGGTCACGAACCTTCACGCCGATGAGATCCTCGACGGTGCGAAGCTGCCGCTGGCCTACACGGCCCACACACCCTGTTTTCGCAGTGAAGCAGGCTCTTACGGCAAAGATGTGCGCGGTCTCATTCGACAGCATCAGTTTGACAAAGTCGAACTCGTTCGCTTCGTGACTCCCGAGCAGGCCGAAGAACAACTCGAGCTCCTCACGGGTCACGCTGAAGAAGTCCTCAAGCAACTCGGTCTGCACTACCGCGTCGTGGCGCTGTGCGCTGGCGACATTGGTTCAAGCGCCACCAAAACCTACGACATCGAGGTGTGGCTGCCTTCGCAGAACGCCTATCGCGAGATCTCAAGCTGTTCGTGGTTCACCGACTACCAGGCGCGCCGCGCAAAGATCCGCTACCGACCGGATGCGAAATCCAAACCGCGACTCGTGCACACGCTCAACGGGTCGGGCCTCGCCGTGGGACGAACACTCGTCGCCATCCTTGACCAATACCAACAGGCTGACGGCACCGTGCTCGTCCCCAAGGTGCTCCAGCCG
The DNA here is from genome assembly GCA_038207155.1 of Polyangiales bacterium. Lineage (GTDB taxonomy): Bacteria > Myxococcota_A > Polyangia > Polyangiales > Polyangiaceae > FEN-1139. Next base: position 63,830 of record JBBRAB010000003.1, on the reverse strand, counting down.
TTCCTCGGGACTGATCGACTGAAGCCGGAGATCCTGTAAAACCTCTGGAATCGCCCCATTTTCAGCGGGCTCGTGTGTAGACGATCCCCCGGGGGAAACCCCGGGCTACTACACAACGCTGTGAACGTGCCGTAGGTTCCCGCACAGGCCATGTCTACGGGATTCGTCGCACCTGATTTCCATGCACCCCTCAATCCTGAGGACTATGTCGCCAGGGTCCCTGCGAGCGCACGGATCAAGGGCATGATGATGGCCGCGGTGCGGAGGCCGCTAAGCCCCCGGCAACGGGCCGACTTTCCACAGACCTACATTGCCTTCAAAGACTACCCACTCGTCGACCATCTTCGACTGCTCGCGAAGGTAGCCGAACGCCTCTATCCAACCTTGCCACTGCGCTCCGGTCTGCGTCGGATTGGGCAACAGGTCTTCGGGACCTTCGCCGCGTCCCTCGCTGGGCGGGTCCTTCTGAGCATGGTCGGAAACGACATTGAGGCAGCAATTCATGCCACCGATCGCGCCTATCAGATGTCCGCCAATACGGGCCGCGTTCACGTACTCGACTACCAGTCCGGTATCGCGCACCTGCGTCTTGAAGGGATCTACAACTTCATTGACTGCTACCACGTCGGAATCCTCGAGGGCGGGCTAACGCAACTCGGAGTCAACCCGACAGTCCTATGGCGACCCATCGCGTCTGGCTGCGGAGAGTTCGAGGTCCGCTGGGTCGCCCAGGAGCAAACGCTCGGCAAGCCGCTGCAAGCCGCCAACGATCGCTAGGGTTCGGAACGCCGCACGACTGCTGAACAACGGCACTTTTGCAGCGCGTCCGTGCCCCGCCAGCGCCCCGCTGCTCGCCGTCCGCGTCGCGCTGCTCGCCGTCCGCGCCCCGCGCGCACCCCGTCACACCCAAAGCCCCAGGACAGGCTCGCCAGCGCGCCGCGGGTGAGGTAGTCACGTCCTCGTGCGTCGCTGGAACCTAGCCGCTCTCCTCCTGCTCGTGTTCGTTGCGCTGGCCACGTTCGGCGCCTTCGAGGCCGTGGCCCCGCCGCCAGCGCCCCGAGGGCTCCCACAACGTCCGGCGGTCACCCAGCGAATTGCCAAGCGACTGCTGTTCGTGGTGGTTGACGGTCTCCGCTGGGACATCGCGATCGATCCCGAGCTGATGCCTGCGTTTTCGGCTGCCCTCAAGCAGCACACGAGTGCGCAAATCCTCGCGGGGCGTGTGACCATGACCACGGCCGCAGTGTTGACCTATGGGACAGGTCAACCTGGTGGTCTCGAGGAGTTTCTACGAAACACCTCGGCCCAACAAACCGTGGCCGATTCATGGCTTGCTGAAGCGGCGCGCCAACACCTCCGCGTGATCGCGGTGGGCGATCCCGCCTGGTCGCAGATCTACGGCCCGAGTCTTGCGGACAACTACCCGGATCCCGAAGGTGTCGCGATCGACGTTGATTTCAACAAGCAGACCTTCCGCGACGTACGCCGCGCACTCGGCCAGCACCCGGACGCGATGATCGCCCATTTTGTGACCCCCGATCACCAGGGTCACGCTTACGGGATCCTCTCACCGCGCTATCGCGCGCACATTCAGCAGTTCGATCAACTGCTGTCCGCATGGCTCGCCGAGCTCAGCGCGGACACCACGGTGATCGTGACAAGCGACCACGGCGCCGCCGACTCCGGGACTCACGGGACCGACGTACCCGTGCAGCGCCGCAGTCCGCTCTATGCCTACGGGCCAGGCATCGTCACCGGTCTGCATCCCACTTTGCCGCTCGCCCAGGCCGAATTGCCAGGATTTTTCGCAGCCCTGCTCGGCCTGCCGGGACCGCGGCACGCACGACGACTCACGCTCGTCGACTGGCTAGATCTCCAGAGCCCCGACCGCGCGGCAATCGCCTGCGAAGACGTCGAGCGCGCCGCGGCTTACGCGACCGCGACCCTGACCGAGGCCCAACGAACCCCCATCACCGGCGCCCAACTCGCCTGCAAAGACACCCCGAGCGCAGAATCGCGAATCCTAGCCGCTAAGCAGGCGCTCACTCATTTGGATCAGGAGCTCGAGCGCGTACAGGGGCTCAACTCTCCGCTCGCGCAGGCCGCCGTCGTCACGACGATGATACTGGCCCTGCTCTGTGCCCTGCTGTTTTACGGCTCTTCTGCGCTGGTCGCCCTGCCGCTCGCGCTCCTGTTGGCAGCTTCGGGGCTGCTACTGACCCTGCACACCGAACGACTGTCGGGGCATGGTCCCAACACGCTGCGCGCCGTGTTGTTCGTCCTTGGCAATACGCCTCTGCTGCTCCTGTTGCTACGCCCAGCGCGCGTCGTCAGCTGGCTTGGCTCTCATGCACGCTGGCTCTGGGCACTAGCTCCGGGCCTGATTGTCGCCACCTACACGCGCAATACGCAACCACAGGCGTACATCTTTCTCGCAGTCCTGGCGCTCGTGTTGCTTCGAGTTTCGCAGCGCAGGTTCCAGCCCGAGACGCCCGAGAAGGCCACGCGATTCGCTCCTTGGACGGAATGGCTCTTTCTGACAGCGCTGCTCGCCTTGCTGTCGCGGCCCGGCATTCTGGAGGACGAATTCTGGCCAAACCTGCTCCAACAGCAGCCCCTGCTCGGCACTTTGGCCGCGTGTGGCTCGCTCGTATGGTTGTTGACGGCGTGGCGCGAACGATCCTGGCGCGAACGACCCTGGCGCGCCGCACTCTGGCTCGCTATTCCGCTCGCCTCACTGTTACTGCGGCGCGTCGCCCCGCCCCTGCTCGGCAGGGGAGCCCTGCTCGCCTGCGGCGTGGCCGCGATTTTGGCGGCGCGACGCGAGCAGCCGGCGCTCGCCCGCGCCCTGGGGCTGGCTAGCTACGCCTGGATTTCTCGGGATTTGGAGTGGCTTGGCCTGACACCGTTGTTGCTGCTCGCGAGTTGGTTTGGGCAGAAACTGGCTTGGCTTGAACAAGCCGACCAACCCGCGTCCCGATCCGCCTCGCAGCCGCCACGGAGCGCGCCCGAGCTCGGAGCTGGTTGGCTGCTGCTGGCCCTCACGGCAGGCTTCTGCCTTACCTTTCTACTGCGAGTCGCGCTCCACACCTCGATCGAGTTCACCTCGCTCGACTTTGGTGCCGGTGGCTTCGGTGATCCCCATGTTCCCTTCGCGATCGTGGCGAGCTGCCTCGTGTGGAAGTACCTCGTGACTGGCTGGCTACTTCTCGACGCATTGGTTCGTCCGCTAACGCTGAGCACTCGCCGCCGAATGCTGCAGGGACTTCTCACGACCAGTGCCGCGCGTGGAGCCATGATTCTGGCGATGCTCTACGTCTGTGGGCGCAGCTATTGGACGGCCTTTCGCGTTCTTGGCGACTTGCCCTTCGGCCCCCTCTACGCGCTGGCGGCTTGGCTCACCTGGACAGTGATGTACCAAGGCAAGCCCCAAGCGCCGGTGGCGCGCCGACTTCCGCGTCCGTGCTGGCTCTAGCGACCGCGTTTCGACGGCTTGGCCGCAGAGGGTCGCGACTTTGACGGCTTGGCCGCAGAGGGTCGCGATTTCCCAGCGCTCGGCGAATGCTTGGCGTCCGCCGCGACGCGACCGACGGGACGTCGTCCCTCGGGCAGCGCAATGCGACCGCGCTGGGGGGGGGCAGCGGAAGCCGCCGGTTCGCGCTTGCCAAAGAACGGACTCCCGCCGCGACGAGCAGCTTGCGCCGGTAGGACACGACGTCCGTACACGCTGCGACGCAGGATGGCCACGTCGTCGACGACGATGCGGATACGAGACCCGAGGTGAATCAGCTCACCCGAGACGGTCCCGCGCACCGCTAGCTCACTCTCGGTCAGCTCAAACGGTTCCTCGCCGAGCGACTCATAGCGCACCAGCACGTCCACAAAAGGCGCATCAAGCGCCACAAATATGCCGGTTCCGACCAGCGCAGTGATCGTCCCGTCAAACTCCTCACCGATCCGCTCGCGCATCAGCAGCGCTCGATACAGATCGACCACCTCGCGCTCGACTTCCATCACCGAGCGCTCGCGAACGCTTGAGGCGGTGGCCGCCGAACGCGCCGCCTCCACCTCCGCAGGTGTACCCTTGGGCTTGTCGCCCCGCAGGATGCTCTTGACAGTGCGGTGTACGACGAGGTCCGGATACCGCCGAATCGGTGAGGTAAAATGCAGGTAGCGATCCGAGGCCAAGCCGAAGTGACCGACGTTGACGATGTCGTAAAACGCCTGCTTGAGTGAGCGCAGGGTCACCGACTCGAGCACGTTTTTGCGGGGATGCTCTTGGATGTGCTGCAGCCAGCGCGACAGTCCCTGAGGCTCAAGCAGCTCATTGACGTCGAGCTTAACGTCAAGCTCTTGGGCTACCTTGGCAAGTCGCTCCAGTTTTTCCGCATCGGGCACCGCGTGCACGCGATAAATTGTCACAACACGCTGAGAACTGAGCCATTCCGCCACCAGCTCGTTGGCTAGTAGCATCAGCTCTTCGACCATCTGGTAGGCGCGTTTGACGCCTGGATCCTGAGCGCGACGAACAACGTCCTTCGGGCGCCCCGTCTCGGGATCGAGCACGACCCGCGCTTCGGGTAGGTTCAGATCGAGGGCGCCGCGAGTCATCCGCGCGTTTCGCAGCTTGCACGCTAGGTCATCGAGAGCACGCAGGTCCTCCTTCATGGCCTCAGCCTGCACACTTCGTTGCCCCTGCTCGGTGAACCCAAGGGCGCGAGCGACGCCGTCGTAGGTGAGCATGGCCGCCGAACGCATCACTCCCTCGACGATCTCAAAGCTGGTGACCACCCCCTGCTGATCGAGATCCGCGATCACGCACAGACAAAGCCGCTCGCATTCCGGCAAAAGTGAGCAGAGATCCGCCGCGAGCGCGGCCGGCAGCATCGGAATGGCGCGATCGGGCAGATAGGTCGTGCAACCGCGGTGACGAGCCTCTTCGTCCAAGGCTGACCCAGGCGTCACGTACTCGGAGACATCCGCGATCGCGATGTAGGCGCGGAAACCGTCACCACGCCGCTCCACCCAGAGAGCGTCATCATGGTCGCGTGCATCGGCGGGATCGATCGTGGGTAGGGGAACCGCACGGAGATCTCGGCGACCAGCGCCCACTTGCTCGCGGAGCCGCGCGGCCATCGCCTCGGCCTCTTGGATTGCGGCGGCGGGATGCTCTTCGTTGATCTGCTCGCGCAGCAGGATCTTGGCCACCTCGGTCTTAGCCTCGCCCGGCAGACCGAGCACGGCGATCACGTGGCCCTCAGGGGTCTCCTCCGCAAAGCGCGGAAAACGTGAGATTTCGACCACTGCGGCCTCGCCATCCTTTCCGAGGACCGAACCGTGACTGATCACGATCGGACCACGCAGTCGCACGTCGTCGGGTTCAAGCCAGCTGCTCGAACCCCGACGCCGCAGCACGCCGGCAATGCGGGGGTTGCGGCGTGCGACGATCTCTTCGATACGTCCCTCAGAACCGCGCGCACTGCGATTGACGACCGAGACAGAAACCTTGTCACCGTGCAGCGCTGCACCGACGGAGTCATTGGGGATGTAGACGTCAACCTGACCGGCGGCGACCACGAACCCGAACCCACGCGGGTTCATGTTGAGCATGCCCTCCCAGGTGGCGTTGCGTTCCGCCAGAGGCTTGACCTTGAAACGGTTGGAGCCGACCGGTTGAATCGCACCATCGAGGCAGAGCTGATCGAGCAGCTCATGCAGAAGCTTGACCGAGCCCTGGGCAACGCCGAGCTTTTCCGCGAGTTCGCGGGGGTGTAAAGGTTTGGCGGACTCCGACAGGCAGGCGACGATGTCGGCACGCGGGGGAAGCGGACGAGCCATGCTTCGCTATTACCCGATCCCAGGCGACTGAGACACGCGTTTCTCATCACTTCGCCGCACCATGGCGGGCAAAGACCCCGACGCGGCTCTCACAGTGGCCGCGTTAAGCCGGAGCCCCAACCGAATCCGCTGTCCCCGAACGCCGGTCCGACGTGATAAGCTAGGGCTACGATGGCCGAGTCTAACCCGACACCCGCAATCACTGAGACGCCGGCGGTGGCGAGCGCTGCTGCTGAACCCTTCGAGCTGCCGTTAGCTGTCTTCGAGGCCCTACCGAAGACTGACCTCCATGTGCATCTCGACGGGTCGCTTCGCCTAAGCACGATCCTTGAGCTTGCGGACAAGGGTGGCATCGAGCTGCCCGCCGATACTGAGGCCGGCCTGCGCGAGGTGATCGGGTGCGGCAACAACTTTGGCAGCCTGGTCGAGTACCTGCGTGGTTTCGACATCACGCTGCGGGTGATGCAAAATGAGAGCTCGCTTGAGCGCATCGCCTTCGAGCTTGCCGAGGACGCCCACCGCGAGAACGTCCGCTACATGGAGGTCCGCTACGCGCCGCTGCTTCACACCCGTCAGGGCATGAAGCTCACTGCAGTGGTGGAGGCCGTGCTCGACGGGCTTGGGCGCGCGCGAGAATTCTACGGCATCAAGAGCAACCTGATTCTGTGCGGGATCCGCAATATTTCTCCGGAATCCTCCTACGCCATGGCCGAGCTCTGCGTGGCCTATAAAAATCGCGGAGTGGTCGGTTTTGATTTGGCCGGCGCGGAAGCGGAGTTTCCCGCTAAGCACCATCGCGCGGCGTTCCAGCTGGTACGCGACAACAACATCAACACGACGATCCACGCAGGTGAAGCCTATGGCCCGCAATCGATCGCCCAGGCCATTCACGTCTGTGGAGCCCATCGCATTGGGCATGGGGTACGCCTGCGCGAGGATGGCGATCTGCTGCACTACGTGACCGATCACCGCATTGCGCTCGAGTGCTGTCCGTCAAGCAACGTGCAGACCGGCGCGGTCAAGGACCTCGCGCTGCACCCACTCAAGCTCTATTTCGATCTGGGTCTACGGGTCACGGTGAACACCGACAATCGACTAATCACCGACACCTCGGTCTCCAAAGAGCTCTGGCTGGCCCACAACAAGATCGGCATCCCGTTTGCCGACATTAAGCACATCATCATCGGCGGGTTCAAGTCGAGCTTCCGGCCCTTCCACGAGCGTCAGGCGGCCATACGCAAGGTGGCGGCTGAGCTTGACCGGTATGACGATTCAGGGCGACTGCGCAGCGAATGCTCAGACCCCAATTCGAGCAAAAATCCGCCTCATCCGCGCTCAAGTCGCGCGCCAGCCTTGTGACCGCAACTCGGTCATCTCCCGAGCTAGGATAGCTGAACCCTGGCTTGCCCCCTGTCGCCGCTAAACCAGCGGGAGCGAGACAGGGGACAGCGCGCGTGCCGAGCCAGGCTCGGTCTTAGAGCGTGATGCCTTCGCGCGGATCGCTCGGGGCGAAACGGTCGAGTTCAAGAATCGCACGCTCGAGATCCTTGGAATCGGACTCGGGTAGGCGGATGAGGAAGCGGACGTAAAGGTCCCCCACGTCGGTTCGACGCCGGACACCCTTGCCCTTGAGACGCATCAACTGACCACTCTGGGTGCGCTTGGGAACGGTCAGCGTGACCATCCCCTCCGGGGTTGGCAGCGGGACCTTGGCGCCCTTCCAAGCTTCACCAACGGTGACCGGGAGATCGAGGTGAAGATCGAGCCCGCGTCGCTCAAAAAACGGGTGCGGGCGTACCTGGATCGCCAGCACAAGATCCCCTGCAGGCCCCCCGAAGGGCCCCGGTGCGCCATGACCGGCCACGCGGAGCCGATCCCCATCGGCCGCGCCAGGTGGGATTCGGACCACCACAGGAGCGCCGCCATTCTGCAGACGCAACTCGCGCTCTCCCCCGCGAATCGCCTCGATGAAGTCGATCATGACCTCGCTCGCGACGTCTGAGCCCTTCAGTCCGGCCCCAGAGCGACCCCCACGCGCGCGGCCTCCACCGAACAAATCACCGAACAGATCGCCCAGGCCCGGGCCACCCCCGGAGGGCTCTCCCGTGAACATATCCTCGAATCGGACGCTTCGACCTCCAGCACCCGACGGGCTGGCGCCTCGGCGATACGCCCGTGCCGCCTGTGGGTTGAACCCCTCACGCAACGCGTCTTCCCCGAACTCGTCATAGAGGCCTCGCTTGTCGGGGTCCGACAAGGTTTGGAACGCCCGATTGAGCGCCTTGAAACGCGTCTCGACCTTTTTGTCCCCGGGATGACGATCGGGATGCTGCTTTGCGGCCAGCTTGCGATAGGCCTTTTTGATCTCGTCGGCACTCGCGCCGCGCGCCACGCCGAGCTCTTCGTAAAAGTCTTTTGCCATGCTCGACGCCTTCCGCTGCAAAGTAGGCATCCTGCAGCCTCAAAGCAAGGCCAGAGCCGCAACCAATCGCGGGACAAGCCCCTCACCCGGGCAAATGCGCCCAAATCACAGGGACTGAGTCGACACGGCAGCGAAACTACCGACAAGCCCAGCGCGCGCCGATGCGTCGCACGCCCTGCTGCCCCGCCGGGAGGTATCCGGCCGGGAGAGGCAGCAGCAGTCGTCGGGAGCTGCCCTGACGCTCTCAGCTCAAGAAATCCAAGCGTCGTCGACATGCACGTTGCGTGGACCGCCGAAGCGCACGTAGAGGGCCGGCAAGAACAGCAGCGTGGCCAGGGTACTAGTGACTAGCCCGCCGATCACCACCGTCGCCAGTGGTCGTTGGACCTCCGCCCCGACGCCCATCGCCACAGCCATCGGAACGAAACCGAGCGCGGCCACTAGCGCCGTTGTGAGCACCGCGCGGAAGCGATCACCGGCCGCCGCGATCGTTGCATCAAAGCGTTCACTGCCGCTGGCCTCATGCTTCTGAGCGGCTGACAGCAGCACCACGCCGTTCATGGTCGAGATGCCAAAGAGGGCTAAAAATCCAACCGCCGCACTGATCGAGAACGGAAGTCCGCGTAGCGTAAGCGCCACGATGCCGCCAAAGGCAGCCACCGGAACGTTGATGTAGATGAGGAGTGCTGGACGGATCCCGCCAAACGTCAGATACAGGAGCACCAGAATCACCCCGAGCGTCATCGGCACGACCAGCAGCAAACGCTCCGACGCGCGGGCCAGGTTCTCGAACTGACCGCCATACTCAACGAAGTAACCCGTGGGCAGCTGGATCTCGCCAACCCTGCGCTTTAATTCCTGGGCGAAACCAGCCAGATCGCGACCGCGGACGTTGGCTTCGACCGTCACGCGGCGGCGGCCCTGCTCGCGACTGACTTGAGCTGGCACGTCGACCGTCCCGAGATCAGCCACATCCCCAAGAAACACGCTGCGCCCTTCGTTGAGCGGGACGCGCAGTCGAGAAAGCGGCTCAAGATCTGGACTCGGAGCGCGCGACATCTTGAGCGCGACATCAAAGCTGCGCTGACCTTCACGCAGTTTTCCGACGATTCGCCCGTTTTGCAGCAGCTCCACGTAATCGAGCAGTTCCCCGCTGGCCACACCGAGCCGCGCCATACGGCGAGGATTGGGTCGAATGTCCAGCACGCGCTGACCGAGCTGCATGTCGATGCGAACGTCAGCCGCACCCGGGGTTGCCCCGATCACGGCCGACAGGCGTTCCGCGATACGACGAAGCTCAAACAGGTCATCACCGTAGATCTTCACCCCGATGTCCGAACGAACCCCTCCGATCAGCTCTTGAACACGCATCTCGATCGGTTGGGTGAACCCCAGGGCAGCGCCCGGCAGGGCGGCTCGCAGGCGGGGCTCGAGGATCTCAGCAAAACCAGCGGCGCTATGCGCGCTTTTCCACTCGCTGCGCGGTGAAAGCATCACGATCACGTCACTTTGCTCGACCCCCATCACGTCGGTCGCCACATCGGGGCTTCCGGTGCGTGAGACGACCCGCGTTACCTCGGGCACCTGCTTGAGCACCCGTTCCAGATCCGTGGTGCCCTGAGCGGCCTCAGCCAGTGAGACCGTAGGCGGACGCGTGACCTGAATCGCGAGCGAGCCCTCCTCGAGGCGCGGCGTGAACTCCGCACCGCGGGTAAAACAGAGACCCGCCCCGATCGCGACCACGCCCATCACCACCGCGACCGCCAGCTGCCAACGTTTGGCCAAGCGACGTACCAAGCCCACGTAGCGCTGTCGCAACCACCCGAGCAGTCGCGGCTCGTGATGACTGCCCTTGTTCAAGAAGACGGCTGCTGCCGCTGGAACCCAGGTGAAAGTGAGGACCAGTGCCACGGCCAGAGCAAACAGCACCGTGAGCGCCATGGGCCGGAACATTTTGCCCTCGATACCCACCAGCATGATGACGGGAACGTAGGCAAACGCGATGATGAACACCGCCATCAGCATGGGGCGGCCCACCTCGGTTGCAGCGCGTCCCATTGCACTGCGAGCATCCAGCTTGTGGGCGGCCATGGCCGCGACAGCGCCCTCCACCATGCAGACGGTACCGTCGACCACCATGCCGAAATCGATGGCCCCCAGGCTCAGTAGATCCCCGCTCAGTCCGGCCACCTTCATCAGGGCGAAGGCCCCGAGCATAGACAGGGGAATGACGCTGGCGACGATCAGGCCGGCGCGAAAACTCCCCAGCGCCCATAGCAAGACGAGCGCCACAATGATGCCGCCTTCGAGCAGATTCTTGCGAACTGTGCCAAGCACCTGATCCACGAATTCAGCTCGATCGTAGAACGGTCGAAGCTTGACGCCGGCAGGCAATGCCGGACGGATCTCGTCGATGCGCTGCTTGATTCGCGCAACGATCTCGTTCGCGTTGCCCTTGGCGATCATCTGCGCCATCACGTAGACGCTCTCACCGGCGCCGTCCGCGGTGGCGACGGCAAATCGCGGGGCCGAACCGTCAACCACGTCCGCAACGTCCGCCACCAGGATCGGACGACCACCTCGCGTCGCAATCACCTGTCGACCAATGTCATCGAGCGTCCGGTAGCTGGCCTCCGCACGCAGAAAGGTGCCTTCCTCACTGCGCTGGACAAATCCCGCGCTGACCGTCTTGCCGGAAGCAAGCAACGCCGCCTCGACGTCCGCCGGAGTGACTTGGGCGGCCAGCAGCGCGCTTTCCCGCAACTTGATCTGAACCTGGCGCTCGTCACCGCCCCAGGCGTTGACCTCAACTACGCCCTGAACCGTCCGCATGCGCGGCGCGATCTCCCAGTCGAACAGCGTGCGGACATCCTGCAGGGAATGGCCCGGCCATTCGATATTGAAATGATAGACCTCGCCGAGCCCGGTGGTTAGCGGCCCAAGTGAGGGACGTCCCGCCGTCTCGGGAATGGCAGCGCGCGCATCGGGCAGACGTTGCGCAACGAGCTGGCGCGCAAAATTCAAGTCAATGTCGTCCTCGAAGACCAGGGTGACCGCGCTGACGGCGCTGCGCGAAATGCTGCGAATGCGCTGGACGTGAGGAATGCCCGTCAGGGCGATTTCGACGGGCCGCGTGACGAGTCGCTCCACCTCCATCGGCGACAGACCCACCGCACTCGTGAGCACCTGCACCTGGACGTTGGTCACGTCAGGCACGGCGTCCACGGGCAGACGTAAGTAGGACACGACACCCAGCACCGACAAGACGATGACCCCAATGAACGCCAGTAGTGGGGACTCGAGATTGAAGCGAACGATTCTGCTGATCATGATCTACTCGAGTCGACTGCGCATCCACTCACCCTTGAGGAGCAAGGCCCCTCGAACCACAACGCGTTCTCCTTCACGGAGCCCCTTTTCGACGTAGCTCGTGACCTCGCCGTGACGAGCCACCACCAACGTAGTGAGCCGAAAATCCCCTGGCGTATCGAGCGCCACGAAGGCGACGGGGACTCCGTCGATTTCCACGATCGCATCGCGCGACACGGCCACAAGTGACGACTGACTGGCGCCAAGCTCTGCGGGAGAGCTCGGAGTCCGTGCCAGCGGCTTCGCCCCATCGCCCGCGCTTGGAACCGGGCCGGAACTCGCGTCCGACGACGACGCCGGCGCCCGCCGCTGAAGCCTCAAGTCCACGAAGCCGCCCTCCAGAAGGCCTTGGCAGTCGGGGCTCGGCAGGATGCGAAAAGCCACGCTTCGGCGCAGGAGCTCGACACTCCCCGTACTGGCCACGACTTGCCCAGCACAGCCCCCCTGGACCATCGACGATAGGATCCGAGCGGTACTCTGGAGGGCGATCGAGCCGGCGAGACTCTCGGGCACGTCTGCGCGAACGGCGAGTAGCTTCGGATCCACGATGCGAAACAGGACGGTGCCTGAATCCACCTGGGTTCCGAGTACAGCGCCACTCTGGACCACCACGCCGGCGATCGGTGATTTGACGATCAACCGCGTGCCTTCCACCCCGTAGCTCCCGAGCAGCATGCGGGCGGCGAGTTCCTCAGCGCGTGCCGCCGAAGCGTCACTTGACGCAACCGAGAGCAAACGCGCACTCGTCGCGTTCTGTTTCTGCAGCTGTTCCTCCTGCGCCAGGATGGTTTCGGCGCGCGCGCGACGAGCAGTCGCACTCGACAGCTCACCGGCGAGGCGCGCGGCATCGGGTGCATCAAGCGCGGCGAGACGTTGACCCGCTCGAACCGTGGCGCCCTCGTAGACGAAGACCTCGCGGACCCTCGCCGGCAATAGTGCTCCGATGTCCGCGCGCCCCTGGGGCGGCGCGATGACCTGCCCCGGCACCACGATTTCGTCAGCCTCATTGCCGGGTTCCACCGTGCCGAGCGCGATGCGACCGCGTGAAATGAGCTCGGGAGCGACGTGGAACCGCTTGGCGATCTCCGCCGGAAGAGCCGCCGACGCGGCCGGCGGAGCTGGGACCGGCGCTGCGCGTCCGCACGCCGACACCAAACCCAAAATAAGAGTCGCTTGCCTAAGTTTCATCGAACGGGTCCAGTTGTTTGCAATCCGACCAACCAACGCAGCAGGCGAGCCTCGGCGCGCCGTACATCCGCCGCCGACGCGGCCCATTGTTCCCGGGCTCGCGCAAGCTCGCGCCGCGCAGCCAGAACCGTCGTGATGTCACTCCGGCCCACCTCATACTGGAGGCGAGACTCGCGGACCGCCATGACGGCGGGTTCAATCGCTCCAACCAGCAGGACGTCGCGGGTACGGATAGCGTGTTCGCGCTCGTGAACTGCAAGCTCGAGATCGCGCAGTAGAACGCGCTCAGTCACGGTGAGGCGGGCCTGAGCGAGGCGAGCATCCAGCTCGCGCAGTGCGTTTTCAGGGGCCATCGGGTCAATCCCGGGCAGGGGCATGCGCAGGACACCGAGCAGGATCCAGTCCCCTGTGCCTTCACGCGTCAGAGACGGTCCAACCTCGACAAAGGGTTTGCTGTGAGCCCGCCCCAAATCCGCGTAGCGATGCGCCGCCTCAGCTCGAGCCCGACCCAGTGCCAACTCCGGTGAATGTCGCAGGGCGGCCTCACGCACTGCGGTCTCATCGAGCACCAAATCTGGGCGATCCAGTGGTCCAATCAAGCTCAACCCCGCATGAGGATCGAGTCCGCAAACGTGGCGAAGCGCGGCATCAGCCGAGACGATGTCCCCCTCGGCAGCGAGCACCGCTGCCTCACTGGCCCCTGCCAGGGAACGGGCCAAGGCCCGCTCCGAGGGAGCCGCTGAGCCACTCCTGACCCGCGCCTCCGCGATGCGCAGCACCTCCCGGGCCTCCTCGAGCGCATGTTGGCGCAAGGCTCGCAACTGGCGGGCCAGGCGGGCGTCAATCCAGGCCAGAGCCGCCGCGAGGCGCGCGTCAACCTGCGCCAAGCGCCACTGGGAATCGACACTCCGCTCAGTGGAGTCCGCAAACCGTTTCAGCCGATTGCCGTAACCGCCAACAGAAAACTCCTGAAAGACCCCGACGGTCGCATCGACACCCATGCGGCCGCCACCAGCCAAGCGACGCGGCCCAACCTCGAGCTCAACCCTTGGCGGGCGATGGAGCAGCCTGTCGGCGGCGCGCCGCAACCCCTGAACTCCGTCGCGTGCCGCCCGGGCTTCCAGCAGCTCCGGCGCTTCCCGCGAAGCCAGAGCCATGGCTTGCTCCAGGGTCAGGACTAACCCAGATTGTTGACCATCGTCGTCGCTGCCGGTCTCGGCAGAATCCTCAAGGCCAAGCTCGCGCCGGTCGAGCTGCCCAACAGCTTTTGACGAGTCGCCGTCCGGAGTCCCTGACGTCGGCGCGGCCGGCGCCGCATGCGTCTGGACCCTCTCACCGACCACGGCCGTGTTCCGAGTCTGCGCAGACAGGGGCGCCGCGACCAGACTAGTCAACAACCACGCCACCGGACCGAGCCCCGGGGTCGGTCGACGCTGCTTGGTCTTTGCCGCTAGTCGGGGGCTTTGTGAAGTGGCAGCTCGAGCCATATCGGTACTCCAAGACCCGGACAGGGTCAGCGCCCAGTACTGGGGCTGCCTCGCGGTGCCTCCCATGGTATTCGGGATAGGGGCAGCTTCATGCCAGCTGGATCGCCCCACGGGTATCGCACAAATGGCGGAAACAAGGCAGCATCCTACGGATGGCGGAAGTGAGCTCGCCAATGATCGGGCTGAACGCCAGGTAACGCGCTGGATGGCGTTCACGTTCGGAACGATGACGATCCTGGCTGGATTCGACCTCGCGCTCGATCTCAAGGAGCGACTGTCACTCAAGCACACGTTGATCGAGGAGAGTATCTTCGTAGTCGGGCTCGCTGGCCTATTTCTAATTGGCACGCGTCTCCTGCGGACCCTCAAGCGCGAGCGCGCCTTTAAGTCGGCCTCCCTCAGCCGGGAAGAGGCGCTCCGCAGTGAGGCGGCAGGGCTCGTGGAGCGTCTGGCAGCGACCGAGCGCGAAGCCACTCACTGGAAGCAAGAGGCAGGAGCCTTGCTTGAGGGTTTGGGCGTCGCGATCGACGCTCAGTTCGGACGCTGGGGGCTCACCCGGGCCGAGCGCGGGGTGGCGCTGCTCCTGCTCAAGGGACTGAGCCACAAGGAGATCGCTCAGATCCGCACCGTCAGCGAAGCCACGGTTCGCCAACAATCCCAGGGTGTCTACCGGAAAGCCGGCGTGAGCAGCCGCAATGACTTGGCCGCGTTCTTCCTTGAGGATCTGCTCTTACCGGGCACGGGGGACACGACCGAGCTCTTCTCGACCGAGCGTCGCTCGCGCGGCTGAGTCCAAGGCCCACCGAGCCTGCTAACCGCCTTCGTCTAGCGCTCGAGGCGGCCCGTTCCCGCCTTGGCCCCGCGATCCGGAGCTCTCGCTCGGTGCACTGACGCGGCCCGGTTCACGCGCGCCGCGTGCAGTCGATCACCATTGAGTCCACGTCGTAGTCGGGCGCCTGATCCGTGAAATCGGCGAAGCGCCGCACGTCACCGAGGCCGCCCAGTTCGAGCAGAAGCTCCAGCTCGCGTGGAAAGAACTGGCGATGGGTCAGGGGTATCGTCCAGGGCTCAGAGCCATCCTCCGGAGTGAACTCCATCCACACCAGCAGCAGCTGACGCAGCGGGTCGTACTCGAAACGCTCGCTGTAACCCACCCAGGTTCCAGTGTCCGGGTGTTGAAACCGCGGAGCCTCGAAACGTTCGTCAGGATCGCGACAGAGGTCTTCCGGCTGCGGCACGCTCACGTCAAAGATGAAGCGGCCACCCGGGGCGAGATGCTCGCGAACGCGCGCGAAAAAGGCCAGGACGTCCGACGGCTCGTAGAGGTGAAGCAGGACGTTGAAAGGTGCGATCACGAGCGGAAACTGCCGCGCGAGCCGCACCTCGCGCATGTCGCCACGCACGAGCTCGATCCGCTCGCGGTGCTTCGGAAAGCCCTTGCTCAGCCGAGTCTGAAGGTCGGTCAGCATGGGCTGCGAAAGCTCAACCCCAACCACCGAGAGCCCCGCCTTCGCCAAAGGCAGCGTTATTCGGCCATTGCCGCAGCCGTACTCTAGAACCGGGCCGCCTAGTTCGCGCGCCCGCCGCACATAGTACTCGACGTCGTGGCAGCGCGTCCCGTAGGTCAGCGAGTAGTACGACGGGTCGCTATAATGCGCGAGAGCCCCGAAATCCCCGGTTTTCCCAAGGTTTTCGAGGCCAATCGACAGGGGCGCTTCGTCCGCCAACGTCGAGGGATCGCTCACGCTTACTGCTTCTGGGCGAGCAGCGTTTCTTCGATGTACTCGTTGACCACTTCCGCGGTCACGCGGTTAAAATGGACCTTGCCCTTGGCGATCTCACGCAGCGAGACGACCGCCGCCTTGTTCTTGGCAGCAACAAGCGGGCGAGAGCCCTTCATCAGGGAACGACAGCGGCTGGCGGCGAGCACGACCAGGGCAAAGCGGTTCTCTTCTTGCTCGAGACAGTCTTCAACGGTGACGCGCGCCATAGTGCAGTCGCTCCTTACAGGGACAGGGGCCGAACTATGAGCTGAACCTCCCGCCTGTGCAAGAGCCGGGCCGATATACTGAGTAGGTGTACAGGGCTGCTCACGAGCCCGGTCGAGCACCCGCCGAGCCCGGTGCTCGTTGGGGAGAGGTCGACGGTGGGGTTCCGCCCTCTCGACGATGGCACCCCGCGGGCCCTACATGTTGCTGGTGAAATTCACCATATCGCCGGCGCGCTCCATCCTAGGCCAGGTCGGTTCGGTGATGACTGCGGCAATCCTGATGACCGCCTGCACCCGCCCAGGGGTCATGGATGGAGCAGGCAGAGCGGACAGCTCCGGATCAGTCCGCGGACAAGGCGGCTCACCCAGCGAGCTGAAGCTCTCGCCATCCGGATCCAAGACACCGCGCGGCGCTGCGTCCGCCACAGGAGCTCCATTGTCCTCAAAGGTCTACAAGAAGCCTGACATTTCCGAGCTGAAGACTCGCCTGTCCGCACTTGAGTTCGCCGTCACCCAGCGCGAAGCCACCGAGCCACCATTCCAGAATCGCTACTTCGACCAACACGAAGCCGGGATCTACGTCGACATCGTGACGGGAGAGCCGCTCTTTAGCTCGCTCGACAAGTTCGATTCCGGCACCGGTTGGCCAAGCTTTTCTCGCCCCATCGAGCCGGAACGCGTCGTTGAACGCGTCGACGACAGCCTCGGCGTGAGGCGCGTCGAGACTCGCTCAAAAGCGGGCGATTCCCACCTGGGGCACCTATTTCCCGATGGACCTGCGCCCACTCGTCAGCGGTACTGCATTAACTCCGCGGCGCTTCGCTTCATCCCGCTGGCTCAACTTGAAACCGAGGGCTACGGAGCCTACCTGTCCCGCTTCGCAGGCGCGGTGCCCGCCCCGGTCGCCAGCGGAGCCCAGCTCAATCAGTGCACTACACCGAGCGCCGCGCAGCCAAAGGGTTGCCAAACCAGCCTCGAGACCGCGGTGCTCGCGGGCGGATGCTTCTGGGGCATGCAGGACCTGCTGCGAAAGGTCCCCGGCGTGCTTGAAACCGAAGTCGGCTACAGCGGCGGAACCAGCCCATCCCCGAGCTACTCCGAGGTAAAAACCGGCAAGACCGGCCATGCCGAAGCCGTACGCATTGTATTTGACCCAAAGCAGCTGAGCTACGCCGAACTGCTAAAATCCTGGTTTTTTCGCATGCATGATCCGACCACACTCGGGCGACAGGGCAATGACGTCGGCTCCCAATACCGCTCGGCGATCTTCACCTTGAGCGAGGAGCAGAATCGGGTCGCGCGCCGCGCACGCGACGAAGTCGCCCAAAGCGGTCGCTGGAAATCCCTCATCGTCACTGAAATCACGCCGTTCATCAGCTTCACACGCGCCGAGGACGACCATCAGGACTACCTCGTGCGCCACCCCGACGGCTACACCTGCCACTACCTTCGCCCCTGAATCCACCGCGTCCCCGGACAGCGGCACTAGCGGGGTTTGGGCGGCTCGGTTGGTTCGAGCAACCCGTAGCGAGCAAGCTTGCGATACAGGGTGTTGCGCGGAATGCCCAGTCGACGACTCACCTCGCTCACGTTCCAGCGACACTCAGCGAGCGTGTCGCGGAGTCTGGTTTGCTCCTGCTCCTCCCAGTCACCGCGGCTGCGCGGCAGCTTGGTCTGGCGAGGGGAGCGCTGAACCGCCAGATCGCGTTCGGTCAGTAGCGTTTTTTCGCTCAAAACGGTGGCGCGAACAAGAAGATTTCGCAGCTCGCGCACATTGCCGGGAAAGGGTTGCTCCGTCAGCCGACGCATTGCGCTCGGGCTGAGCTCATAGCCTGAGACGCCCCGTTCTTGGGCCAATTCACTCAGGATCGACTCGGCAATGGGTGCGATGTCGTCACGTCGTTCCCGTAGGGGTGGCAGGCGAATCTCGACGACTGCGAGCCGGAAGAACAGATCCTCACGAAAGCGTCCGGCAGCCACTTCGGCGCGCAGGTCGCGGTGCGTCGCGGTCACGATCCGCAGATCTACCGGACGCGCCTCACTGCTTCCCAGCGGGCGCACGACGCGCTCTTCCAGAACGCGCAGGAGTTTGCTCTGCACGGCAAGCGGCATTTCGCCGATCTCGTCGAGAAACAAAGTGCCCCCCGTAGCAGCCAGAAAGAGCCCTTGATTGTCACGCTCCGCACCCGTGAACGCGCCCCGAACATGACCAAATAGCTCGCTTTCCAGCAGCGCTTCGGGCAGAGCAGCGCAGTTGATCCCGACGAACCGCGCTGATTTGCGTGGACCATTGAAATGCAGGGCCTTGGCGACAAGTTCCTTACCGGTTCCGCTCTCACCGGTGATCATGACATCGACGAGCACATCGGTAACGCGATCGAGCAGCAAGAAGACCTCATGCATGGCCCGACTTCTCGCCACGATCTTTCTATAGTCGTAGCGATGAACCAGCTCCGAACTCCGCTCCGCTAGGGCTTCTTCCAAGGCATCAATGCGCTGCCGCCGTTCCTCACTCAGCTCCTCGACTCGTCGCTTTTCAAGCTCGAGCTCACAGGTGCGCAGCGCCAGCGCTTCGTGCAGACGCGCGTTTTCGAGCGCTATCGCCACCTGGTCGGAAAACGCAGACAGTAATCCTTCTGCCCTGGCGTCGAATCGTCCCCGGCTCAAGCGCGAATCGAGGTACAGCGCACCAAGCACCCCTGCTGGCGCCACGATCGGCAAGCAGAGCACGGATTTTAGCTGCATCAGGTGCACCGATTCGTGACTAGCAAAGCGCCCGTCCGTGGCGGCATCCAGGGTCAGGACGCTGCGCTGCTCGCGAATCACCCGCTCGGCGATACTCCGACTCAGCTCGCGCTGCGGATCGGTGAGTGTCTCACGTGAAAAATGCCGCGCGCAGGCAACTTCGAAACCGCCCTCTGCGACCAGCAGGACAAACCCCCGTTCGGCACGCGTCAGCTCGATCGCTGCATCGATCGTGGCTTGAAGGACCTCTGCTCGACTGAGCGTCGAATTGAGGCGCTTGTTGATCTCGAGCAGCCGCGCGAAATCCCGCTGAATCTCGCTACCTCCGAGCGCTTCGGGCACTGGCTCTTCCAGCAGCGAATAGCCCACCTTGGCATAGAAACTGTCGCGCATGGCCGGCGAGAGCCCGTCGGCAAGCCGCTGCCAGCCCAGGCGCGCCCGCTCCGCCTGCAAGCGGGCCAAAGCCGGGGCCCCCAACGCCCGATGCAACTGAAACGCGAGCGTTGCCTTTGCCGCCAGGAACTCCGGATGGTCTCGCAATTCTGGTTCCGACCATTTCTCAAGACAATCGAGCGCTCGTTGGCAATCCCCGCGCTCCTGGATGAAACGGACCGCGAGCAAGGCCGCGCGCATTCGCGCTTCGCCGCTGGGAGCCGTCTCCACCAGCCGAATCAGCCGCTGCTCAAGAACGCCTAACGACCCGCTCGCCAACTCACTCGGACCGTGCCGCCGAGCCTCAAGCTCGACGCGCTGGGCGAGTAGAGCCAGTTCCCAACGACCCGGATCGGCTGACCCGGCAGCGCGCTCACGCTGCATTTCGAGCTGCTGAAGCTGCGCCAGGCCTGCTTGCTGCTGCTCGTGTTGCTGCCCGTCCAGCGCAAGCTCGAGTGCGAGACAACCAACCGCAAATCTGAGTGGATTTGCGAGATTTTCCGCCAGCTGCGCCTCCAAGCCCTCGAGTAACGCCGAGGCACGTTCTCGTTGTCCGAGTCGCGCGAACAGATTGGCGCGATTGAAGGTCGCCGTAAGTCGCGTACTCTCGCGACCGAGGGCCGTGGCGACCCGGGCAGCTCGCTCATACGCCGTCAAAGCCTCAGCCAACCTCCCGAGCGGCTCAAGCGCCGTCCCGAGATTGAGCGTGGTGGACGAGAGCAGCTCGTCGAGGCCTTCTCGATCTGCGAGGCTCAACGCTCGTTGGTGCAGCGTGGCTGCGCGTTGGTGGTCGCCTCGCCGCCCCTCAAGGATCCCGAGGTAGCCTAGCGAACGCACCTGGGCTCGCACCGAACCCACCTGTTCGGCTTCGGATACCGCGATTTCCAGGGCTTTTCCTGCAAACTCGAACTGCCCCTGGTACCCCATCGCAAGCCCCTGGAGCTCGCGAAAACGCTGAGCAAGCCCCGGCGGCGCCTGCTCCGCCAGACCTTGCTCGCAAAGCTCGGCCGCCGCCTTCGCCTCGCCTTGACGCAGCCGCAGACGCGCCTCGACCAACAAACAACCCAGTGCTTCATCCGACTCTGCCGCACCACAGCGCCCGGCGCGCCTCAGCTCGCCTTCAGCCTCTCGCAAGCGACCCTCGGCCAAACGCACGTCGGCCGCGATGCGGTGAAGCACGACGCGAACGGCCGGCTCGGGTCGCTCGCGCAGCGCCGACGCCAAAGCACTGATCGCGTCGCGAGGACGACCTCCTTCGAGCAAGGCTTCGGCACAGCGCAGGCGCTCCTGCGCAGCTAGCGGAAACTGCAGCAACTTCGCGGCAAGCTCTGCCCAACGAACGCTCAACCATTCGCCAAGGGAACTACCCTCGAGCCAGAAACGCAGCGCGTCCTGCCAACGACCGGCGGCGAGTTCCTGCGCGATCCAATTGCCCACCAATTCAGCGCGCCCGCGCGCTCGCAGGCCAAATGAGGGACTGGGTTGCTCGGCTTCCGCCGTTTGCTCGCTGAGCATGGTCTCAGCCTGCCGACGGCCCTTCTCCAAGGCGCTCGGGTCATCCGCTACCCGAGTGATCGGACGAGAGACCACCAGCAACTCGCTCTGGGCCTCCTGTCGCCGCAGGTGACCAAGTGACCAATGGCCTGCACTCAGGCGTGCGCACAAGGCAGTGAGCAGAGCCGGACTGCCCTCCGTAATGCGAGCGAGATCCTGACGGTGACTCGTTGGCACGAGCGCGCCGACCCAGCTCGCCTGAGCCGCCAGATCGAGCCGGGCGAGGTGCCAACGCGCTGCCTCATGCCAGCCCAAAGGAACGAAGCTGCTACTGGCGACCAAACCGAGCGCGCTTGGCAAACCCGCTGTGCGGCGTTGCTCCACAACGCGCATCATCCAGGTGATTGCCTGACGTTCGGAGTCTTCAAACAGCTCCAAGTCATCAAACAACCACAACCTGGATTCACTGGACTCCGCTAGCTTTTCCACGGCGGCGGCGAGCTGTTCCGCCCCCGCGACGGCATATCCAACATGACGAGCCAGCAAATCACTGAGTCGACCCTGGATTGGCAACGCCTCGGCAAACACGCCATTGAGTTCCGCTCGCAAACGAAGCACGTCGAGCGCGCGACTCCGCCCGTCGCCTGGGGCTGAGTGGAGCAATCTCACGCCCGCCGATTGTCGCGCCCCCAGGGACGCCACGAAGCGCTCGAATTCGCCGGACAGCTCAGCCTGACCCAGCCAAGGACGTCGACCCGAGACTTGCTGTCGCTTGGGCTCAATTCCCAGGCAATCGAGCAGTTCGGAGAACTGAGCGGGACGTTGCGACAGGTCGGAAGACGTCATGCGCGAAGCGAGCGCTCCCACCTCGGTAGGCACACCCACCACGCCCGCCAAGCTCTCCTCCAGCAGGCGACCGAGAGCGAAAATTTCGGTGCGCACGTCGAAACACCGACCCTCCAACAGGGCAGGGTCAAGCTGACTCAGCGTCCCTGACAGCCAGTCGGGAGCGCGCCCAAGCTCTCGCACGCAGCCAAAGTCGAGCAACGTGGTCCGACCGGCCTTGTCAACGAGAACGTTGTCCGACTTGATGTCCCCATGAGCGAGCCCGATCCCGTTGAGCGCTTCAAGCGCCGATAGGAGCTCAGCAATGCTTGGGAGCACGGCGCTATACGCACGTCCGCGCACCGCTTCACTGAAGCTGCGTCCCTCAACGTAGGAAGTCGTGAACCCTGGACCCCCATCCTCACGCGCGAGCGGCACGTAGTCGTACACCGGCACGATGTTCGGATGCTCCACTTCCGCGAGCAGCGAGACCTCGCGCCGTAGCACCGACTCCAGCTCCGCTCGATCAAGCCGAAGCTGCTTTAGAACCACGTCGCGCCCGAGGGTCAGGTCCTCGACCAGCAGCGTTCGAGACGAGCCACCCCGGCCAAGCTCACGCAGCGGACGATAGCGACCTGCCAGGAGCGGTTCCAACGTTTGCCCAGCCTACGGCACATCGCCAAGTGGAACAATCTGGAACATATCAGAACACTATGACTCAGTGGCAACAGAAGCTAACTACCTGACTTTACAGCTAATTCATCCGCGTGACTCCTGGCACCCTCCTTGCTCTTAGGTAGCACGACCCCGAAAGGACCTCGCCATGTTGACCATCTCCTCCAAACGCTACCTTGCTCTCGGTTCCTTCATTCTGGCCTTCGGCTGTAGTGGCCAAACCACCTCGGGAGCGGACGGGGTTCTCACCAAGCTCCAGGCAGCCGAGGGACAGGGCGAGGGCGATATCTGTGCGACGCAGAACTGGTACGGCGACAAGCAGTGCGACACCTTCTGCGAGCGTGCGGACACGGACTGCGAGACTGCCCCCGGCAAACCGATCGTGTGCGCAGCGTTCGTGGAGGAGCAGGACGGCAAGTGCACCCGCAAGCCCACCGATCCCTGCCGCGCTCAGGATCCCGACTGCGGACAAGACCCCACCAAGCCCATTGACGGCGTGGTCTGCGCGATGCTGAGTGAGGTCTCGGACGGCAAATGCTCGCGCGAAAGCAGCGATCCCTGCACGTTCCAGGATCCCGACTGCAGCGGTAGCGCCTGTCCCGAGTTCGTGGAGGTCTCCGACGGCAAATGCTCGCGCGCACCCGACGACCTATGCCGTAGCCAGGATCCGGATTGCGTCGTGGCCTGCACGATGATGGCACTAGCCCCTGACGGCGTCTGCAGGCCGGTGGCTCCCGGACCCTGCTCGATGCCCGATCCGGACTGCTACACATGTAAGGCAGCGACCGGTGGCGCAGCGATGATGCCTGCTCCGATCAGCGACGAGATCTGCACGCCACCCCTGGTCGGCGCCTGCGGTGTAGTGATGGAAGATCCGGACTGTAACGTGATCTGCCAGAAACCCGTCGCCGCTCCGATCAGCGACGGGATTTGCACAACCTCGACGGATCCCTGCCTCGCAGATCCCGACTGCAACGTCGCCTGCGCTGCCTACAGCGAGGTGAGCGACGGCAAGTGCTCGCGCCCCGCGACCGATCCCTGCATCAGCCAGGACCCGGACTGCGTGGTCCCGACCCCCGCACCGATGCCCGCACCGCTCCCCATCTGACAAAGCGTTGCCTCCCAGCTTCGCCGCGAGGGGCGCTCAAACCGCCCCTCGCACGAAGTCATTGGTTTACGATGCGTCCACCGACGTTGCCTCCGACCAGCTCCACTCTGCCCTGCCCGCACCGGTAACCATGGCGTCCCCCCACTCCATCTCCCTGTCGACCTGGCTGTTCGCCCTTGCGGCGGTGGGCTGCGCAGCTACGCCAATGCCGGAACCCCCTGAATCGCAGCTGCCGGCGCCAAACCCAGAACTGATCGGACTGGGCGCGCAGTATGCGAGCGCTGCCGCCAAACCGGGCGAGCCGGAAATCTTTGCGATACCGCTGCACGGCGAGCCGGATGCCGTTACCGCCGGAGCGTTGCTCGAAGCAATCAATCTCGACGAGCAGGGACCTCCCGTCGCGACCAGCGTCACGGACAACGGCAGCTTCGATCTCTCCCTACCGCTCCAATCGGGACAGTGGATCCGTTTCACGGTGCGACAAGGCGACCACGCGCCAAGTTACCTCGATCGCATCTTCGCTGACGGCAAGCTGCTTGAGCCACACCAAGTCAGCTGTCTTCAAGCCACGCGTGAGCTGGATTGGGTCTATTCCGGCGCGCAAACGGCCCCGCTCAAACTCACGAACCGCTGCGCGTTGCCACTCGTTGCACCCATAGCCAGTCTCCGCATCCCGGATACGAGTATCCGCCTGCCGGAGATGCCGGCCACGCTGGAACCCGGCGCATCCTGCGACCTGACTCCAGTCTTCACCACGCCGCCCAGCCCAAACTGGGAGAACCATCTCAAGCTCGACGGCACCTACGATGGCGGCGCGCTTCGTCAGGTTTGGACGCTTCGAAGCGAATAATCGCAAAGGACGACGCAAGCCACACGCTGAGTCGTCCACGCAACACACAGCCTGCTCCACCCAAATGCCGGAGCGTCACCTCCTGCGGCAACTCTTCAATAACTAGCGCCGGTGGGTCAACTCCCGTTCCAAGTGCTCGACGATCCACGCGAGAGCTTGAGCCCTCGCCGGATGCCCGTGCAGCTCGCTCACCACCGCCTGCAAGTCGCTAAATAGTTCCTGCCCGAGCTCCTCAGTCAGTGCGGCGTCGATATGACGCTCAACGAGTGCGACGCGATTTTGCCGCTTCCAGTTGGGATCCCACAGATCATCCAGATGCTCAAGAAAGCGCGCCGAAGCCAGCCGCTTCCACTCACCACGATCGAGCCAGACTCCGCGACAGGGTGAACAGCGCTCCACGTAGAACGTGCGCGGACCATCCACTCGAGCTCGAATCAAGATCCCATGTCCAAAGGGACAGAGGCCCGTCCGATGATCGGCTTCTGGAGGAACTGAAGGGTGCGCGGGCTCTGCCTCGAGCTCGAGCTGTTCTGAGATGGGATGCGCACGCCAGCTCTCCACGATCACGTGCGGCAACCACAGTCCCTGACAGGCCTCGCACTTGAGGGGACGTTCGCTCAGCTCCGCGGGCACAGGCACGTCAGTCGTCGGAGCAAGCACGGTGCGACGACACTTCGGACAGAGAGGACCGGTCATGGTCCCTCAGACTAGCGTTGCCTGTCCCATCCGCCTAGTCCTGGATTTTTGGCTAGTTTCTCAGCAGATTCGACCGAACCACCACTTAACTTCGCCGCGCTCAAGCACCGCCCATTTGCCGTCGATTTCGCGCTAAGGTCGCGAGGTGTCCTCGGCCTCTCAACCCACCGTGACTCGGGGCGCAATCGGCATCTGGCTCGTCGGTGCCTGCGCCATCGCGGTGACCTGGCAACAGCTGCTCAACCGGGTGCGATGGTTTCGCTTCGACGACGCCTACATCACGCTCGTCTATGCGCGCAACCTGGCATTGCATGGCATTCCATCGTTTCGGCTCGACGCCGCGATCGATGGCTACACGAGCCCGCTGTGGGTCCTCCTGCTTGCCGCCTGCCAGCACCTCGGGCTCGCTCCTGATGCAAGCATGCTCTGGCTCTCGCGCGGCTCTGGGCTGATTGCCTGTTGGCTTGCCGCATTCTGGGCGATGCAGCTCGGCGCACGTCCCGTGCTTGCCGTCGCAATCGCTGGATTTGGCTCAATTACCGCGGGATTTCTAGCTTGGTCAGCGCCTGGGATGGAGACTCCGGCGGTCGCAGTCACGGCTCTGGGTTGGTTCATCGTGGAAACCTCGGAGCCCGGTCGCTTGCGAGCTCGTGAGCCACTGCGAATCCTGATCGGCTCGCTCGCAGTCCTGACGCGCCCGGAGAACGTCGTGCTGCTCGCAGTCTTTGCTGCACTCGAGTTTTGGCGCAACTGGCGGCAGCCGGGCTCTGAACTCGCGCGCGGCTGGCGTTTCCTTAGCCCTGCAATCTGGACGATCCTTGGACTGTTCGGGCTCTGGTTCGTGCTGCACTGGGTCTACTACGGCTACCCGCTTCCGAACACCTACTACGCCAAGCCCTCCACCCCAGGTCTTGCGGCTCGCGGCTGGGCAGATGCGAGGTTGTTCCTTGGCCAGCGGTCGAGCTGGGTCGCGACCGTCGCGGCGGTGGTGCTCGCCCTGCGACCCACCCGCGCCCGCGCGCCGTTACTCGCATTTGCCCTGTGGTTTGCCCTGACAATTAGCGCCTACGCGCGCGTGGGGGGAGATTACCTCGGGTGCTTTCGCTACTACCAACCGCTGATTCCGGCAGCCAATGCCGTGCTTGCGACCCTCGCTAGCCTCGGTCTGAATTATGTCAGCGCGCAGCTCTCTGCTCGCACCCAGAGCGCGCTCGCGGCACTGCTCAGCCTCTGCACGGTCGCTCTCGGCTTGTGGCTCACCACCGGCGAACTTCGACGCATCTCGGAGCTCGATGAAGGCGAGCTCCGCACCGCCAGCCGCGACGTTGAGAACTGGGAACAGGTAGGTTGGGCACTTCGGGCACATTATCCCGCGGGCACTCGCATCGCGGTGCGAGCTGCTGGGGTCATTCCCTGGGCCTCAGGCCTGGTGCCCCAGGATGTGACGGCACTCAACGAGCCTCGCGTCAGCCATCACAACCGCCCAGTCCGCGACATCCCGGGACACCAACTCGAGGCCACCACTGAGCAGATCTTGCAGGGTCACCCGGACGTGATCGTGGCTCACCCGTGGATCGTGCCACACGGCTACACCCCCCAACCCACAGAGCGGCGCTGGGCCGATGCGGGTTATCACTTGAGGTGTTTGCCGCTCAACGATCCGAACCACGACGTCTGCGTTTGGACGCGAGCGATGGGGCGCTAACCTGCCAATAGCCTAGATTCATTGGGAAATTTCCGCGAACCCACCGTGCGTAACAGCAGCGCGCAGACGCGGCCATCCCAGCGCTCGACTCGTTTCTCCGGAGTGGCAATCTCTTGGGGCCACGCGGCAAGCTCTCACACCACCTCACGACCGCGCGTCGGCCGCTCTGTACGCGGTGCAACCTCTGCTCGCGCGACGGACTAATGACCCCCCATTGGGGTTGAAGCCTTGGTCTCAGGTTCGTGCACGAAGGGAGCGAGGAATGCGATGATGACTGGCGGCACCGAGGCAGCCAGTACAAAGAGGAAGAAGTGCTGATGACCGAGCCGAGCCTGGATGCCGCCACTCAGCATTCCGGTGACTGACATGCAGAGCGCCATCACGCCCGTTGCAAAGGCGTAGTGCGCTGTGCGAAAGCGGCCAGGTGCGAGCTGCTGCATCATGTACAGCATCATTCCAACCGTGCCGGCGCCGTACCCGATCTTCTCGATCGTCACGACCGTGGTGATCAGCGTCAGGTTCGTTGGGAGGGCCTGACTAAGATAGAAGTAGGTGATGTGAGGAACGTTGAGCGCCAGCGCCAGCGGAACGAACGCGCGTCGGAGCCCAATCCGGGCGGCAAATAGGCCACCACCGAACGTTCCCAAGAGAAACCCGAGGGTTCCGAGGGTTCCATTGATGTTACCTAGCGTCGTGTTCGAGAGCCCCAGTCCACCCTGTGCCCTGGGATCCATCATGAATAGGGGACCCATCTTCTCGATGAAGCCCTCGCCAAATCGATAGAAAAACACCACCCCCAGCATGGCTAGGATCTTCGGCTTAGCGAAGAAATCTACCCAGGCGTCAAGCATGCGGGGCGCGGGTTTCGACTCGTCAGCGGCGTCCATACGCTGAACCACGACATCACCAATCGGAAGCATCCGTTGATGCCACAGCCAGCAAACCAACATGATCACGCTCAGGGCCGCCATGATCACCGTCCACGATGAAACCCACGACAACTGCCGCGTGTCGTGGAGGTAACCTGTCAGGGAAACGAGCGCTCCCGAAGCGATGATCCTGCCTGAATTCCAAGCAATCCCCTGCACCCCTGCATACTCTGCCTGCTCGGGCGCGGACATGGTCGCGATGTAGATGCCGTCGGCCGCGATGTCCTGGGTCGCCGAAGCCAGCGCTGTCAGCCAGAACAAGACGTTGGTGGCGACAAGCCAGATGGGCGAATGCAGCGCCAGCGCCAGCATGCCGAAACTGCCCACCATCGCCAGCTCCATACCCAAGACGAAGAAGCGCTTGGTGCGGTGAAGCTCGACGAAGGGTGCCCAGAGAGGCTTGATGACCCAGGCTAGGTAAAAGCTTCCGGTGTAAAAGCCGATCTGGGCGTTCGTGAGGCCCAGATTCTTGTACATCATGGCCGCCACCGTGGAGACGGCGATCATCGGAGTGCCCATCGCAAAATAGAGACTGGGGACCCAGAGGAGCGGATGAGCTCGGCGCGAACCTAGCGCTGTCATAGGGTTCGCTTATACCGCCCAAGCGTGAGCTCGCCGAACGGGAATTACGCCTGGCGCCAGACTAGTCTGCTCATCGACTCCCACCCATGGCGACGGAGGGGGCGGCTGGAGGCTGGCCACCCTCGGGAGGCCAGGAAACACCGGCGAAGCAACGAGAACTGCCTCGCTCCGAAGCTCGGGCGAGGCAGTTCTGCGGGATCCAGCACCCAATTCGCGACAGCTGGCCTCCCCACGGCAGGGGGCGGCCGCGCCGCCACAACTAGATATCGAGGTTGCGAACGTTCAGCGCATTGTCCTCGATGAACTTGCGCCGTGGCTCGACTTGATCCCCCATCAACACGCTGAAGATCTGATCAGCCGTGGTGGGATCGGTCGCTCGAACCTGGAGCAGCGTGCGACCATTCGGGTCCATCGTGGTTTCCCAAAGCTGATCCGCGTTCATTTCGCCGAGACCCTTGTAGCGGGTGATGTGGAGACCCTTGCGTCCACGCTCCTGAATGAAGCTCTCGAGGGCCTCTGGATCCGCGATCTCCTGAGTGAGACCGCTCTCCAATTCAACCGTATAAGGCGGAGTTCCGACCGCACGGATGTCTTTGTCGAGCTCAAGCAGCTCCTGGTACTCCGCGCTCTCGGCAAGGCCCCAGTCGATAATGGTGGGCTCGCTTGAAACACCGGGTCGGAAGCGGATCATCAGCCGAGCGGCTCCGTGACGCTTTTCCCAATCCACGGTAACGCTGAGCGGCGCGAGATCTGGATGGCGCTCGACCAGCTTGGCTTCCAGCTGAACCGCAACCTGATCCATCTTCTCGTGATCGCGCAGCTCGGTCAGTGTCAGTGGTGCAATCGTCATCAAGGCACTGATCGCCCGTGGATCAGCACGGCGCGCCATCTTCTTGAGGACCTGCTTGAAGGATTTAAGACGATTGGCCAGCTGATACATGGTGGGATTCGGAATCTCCAGCCCATTGCCCGTCCGAATCGTCAGCCCCTCGATCCCGTTCTTCGTCAGAAACGAGTCGAGAACAGGGGCGTCCTTCATGTAGAGCATCTTCTTGCCCTTACGCAGACCGAACAAGGGAGGCTGCGCGATGTACAAGTAGCCGCGCTCGATCAGCTCCGGCATCTGCCGATAGAAGAACGTCAGAAGCAGTGTGCGAATGTGACTTCCGTCCACGTCGGCATCGGTCATCAGCACGATCTTGTGATAGCGAACCTTCGAAACGTCAAAGCTTCCGTTGTCACCGATGCCGCAACCGAGCGCTGAAATCAGCGTCGCCACCTCCTGGGAGGCCAGCATGCGATCGAGGCGGGCGCGCTCCACGTTCAGAATTTTGCCCTTCAGCGGCAAAATAGCCTGAAAATGTCGATCGCGGCCCTGCTTCGCGCTGCCACCGGCGCTCTCACCCTCGACGATGAACAGCTCGCTAAGCGCCGGATCCTTGCTCTGGCAATCGGCGAGCTTGCCGGATAGCGACGTACTGTCGAGCACGCCCTTGCGTACCACCTCACGCGCTTTGCGTGCAGCTTCACGGGCCTTGGCGGCCATGACGGCCTTTTCCACGATCTTGCGCGCAATCGCGGGATGCTCTTCGAAGTAGCGCCCCAGTTGTTCACATACGGCATTCTCGACGATGCCCTTGACGTCACTCGACACCAGCTTTGACTTCGTCTGCGAGTCAAATGACGCGTCCGGGTGCTTGACGTGAATGACGCAGATTACGCCTTCACGCGAGTCTTCGCCCGCCAGACCCGTCTTGGCGTCCTTCAGCAGGTTCTGACTGGCTGCATAGGCATTGAGCGATTTGGTGAGCCCAGATCGCAAACCGGTCAGATGGGTGCCGCCGTCACGATTGTTGATGTTGTTCGTGTAACAGAAGATCTGCTCCGCATAGGAGCTGGTCCACTGAATCGCGAGATCAACCACGATCGCCGCGCCGTCATCGGCCGAGGGAACCTCGTGCCGAAAGGCGATCACCTCTTCGTGAACGGGATCCTTTGCTTGGGCTAGCAGCGCAACGAACTCCTGAATGCCACCGACGTACTCAAAAACCTCAGTGCGACCCTCACCACGCTCATCGGCGAAGTTAACGCGCAAGCCGTTGTTCAGAAACGCGAGTTCCCGCAAACGACTCGTCAGAATGTCGTGGTCGTACTCAAGCTGCGTGAAGATCTCCGTATCGGGCTTGAAGGTCAGTTTGGTGCCGGTCTGATCCGTCTCACCGATCGCGACCAGTGGCGCTTGAGGCACACCGCGACGGTACTCCTGGTACCAAACCCGGCCTTCACGCTGAATCTCGAGCCGCAGGACTTCACTCACTGCGTTGACTGCGCTGACGCCAACACCGTGCAGACCAGCGCTGACCTTATAGCTCGAGTGGTCGAACTTTCCGCCTGCGTGCAGCACGGTCATGACGACCTCAGCAGCGCTGATGCCACGCTCATGCATACCAACCGGAATGCCACGACCGTCGTCTTCGACGGTAACGCTTCCGTCGTAATGCACCGTCACCGAGCAAACCTTGCAGTAACCCGCCAGGTGCTCATCCACGGCGTTGTCGATGCACTCCCACACCAGATGGTGCAAGGCAGAGCCATCATGCACATCCCCGATGTACATCCCGGGCCGCTTTCGCACAGCCTCAAGACCTTCGAGAATCGTGATGTTGTGGGCGCCGTAGTCCTCCGGCGGTCGCGACGGGGTAGGTTCGGGTGCCTCTTCAGTCACAGTGTCTCGTCCCTGCTTCTCGACGGGTCCGTCGAGGGTAAATATACCCCGCCGATATACCCCTCCCTAGAGCCCAGAGCAAGCGATACTCCAGCAGAATTACCGGGGTTTTAGTGACGTTCAGCCTGCCGAATCTGACCCCCAGAAACGACGTAGTCCGAGCGTGCGTCCGACCGAGGTTGAACGGGTCGAAGGAGCTCAGGACGGGTGGTGGTGATAAACACTTGACACTCGGTCGTTCGCAGCATTTGCAGGACTGAGTCGGTCCGCTCCGAGTCGAGCTCACTCGACACATCGTCGAGCAAGAGAATCGGCCGGAGCTGACAGGCCTCTTCGATGCAGGTCAGCTCGGCGATCTTGAGGGCGAGCGTCAGCAACCGCTGCTGGCCCTGAGAGGCGTGCCGACGAGCTGAGCGTCCCAGTAAGCTCAACTCAAGATCATCACGCTGAGGACCAAAGCTAGCACGACCACGCCGTAGATCTTCTGGACGTCGAGCGAGCAGCTCACTGGCAAATACGGCGGGATCGGAAGTCCCTCCGGGTTGAAACTCGACCGTCAGCTCGGAATCCGGGGGCGCCAGCCCCTGAAAGGCTTCTCGAACGCATTGCCCAAATCGCTCAGCGACCACCTCGTGGCTCTTGGCGTAAACCGCACCATGGATCGCCATCAAGGTCTCGTACGCATCGAGCGCGCTCGACCGGACGCCGTTGGTCTCGAGCAGCTGTTGGCGTTCCTTGAGCGCTCGCCCAAATGACAGGCGCGCTTCCATGGCTTGCGGCTCTAGATACAGCGCGAGGCGATCCAGCAGCACCCGCCGACCCGTAGCTGGCCCGGACACGAGCTCGAGGTCCCCAGGGTGAAACACCACCAGCGGCGTTCTGGTTGCGTAGTCCACGAGCCGTTGAACCCGCTTCTGGTCAAGAAAATAGATCTTGCTGCCCGGAGCCAGCACCACGCGTTGTTCGCGGCGCAAACCCGACTCATCGACGCGGGCTAGGACGCTTGCGCGCAGTTCGCCAGTCTGAATGACATCTCGCAGTTGCTCAGTGCGAAAGCTGCGCGTCGTGGCGGCCAGCGTTAGAGCCTCAAGCAGGCTCGTTTTGCCCTGCGCATTCGAGCCAGAGATCACATTCAGACCGCTGGAGAACTCGAGTTCCACGGGGTGCAGATTACGCACCCCACGCACCACCAACCCAGCGATGTGCAGCGACCGGGTCGTCAAATCCGCATCGGCATCACAACCGCAAGCAGCTCGAACGAATCGCTCTGCAGAGCCGGTCGCACTACCGCCGGGTCGAGTTCACCACCCAAGCTGACAAGCACCGCGTCCTCACCGATCGCGTTGAGCGCGTCGAGGAAGTAACGAGCATTGAAGCCAACCATCACGTCAGGCCCGGTGTACTCAACCGGAACTTCGTCAAAGCCTTCACCGCTCTCGGGGCTCTCCGTCTCAAATCGGAGATTGTCCTGCGTGACGGTCATCTTGACGCCACCAGTGCGGTCGCTTGCGGCGACGGACACTGCCTTGAGCGCCTCAGCCATCGCAAGACGGGGTCCACGCACCGGCTTGTCGGAGAACGGGGGAATAACCTGCTGGTAGGGGGGAAATTGCGCGTCAACAAGCTTGACGCTGAATTTCAGTCCACCCACCTGAAAGAATGCATTGGGCCCCTGCTGCGCGATTCGAATCGTGGGTTCGCCCGACTCAGCGCCTTCACCCTTGGGTCCGTCACTCTTGGCAGCTTCGCTGATGGCGTCGTCGCAAATGCGCTTGAGCTGCTGAATGCCCTTGAGCGGAATCAGCATCGTGGTGCTCGGCTGCGTCGGTGACACTCGAGCATCGGCCTTGGTCAGGCGATGACCGTCGGTTGTAACGAAGCGCACGCGATCACCGTCGCACTCAAACAGCGCGCTATTGAGCGCCAGCCGCGAATCGTCGGTGGAAATCGAGAACTGGGTCGACTGAATCAACGTCGACAGCGTCGATGCTGGAATCGAGAGCTCGATGCTGGCTGCATCGGGAGTGGCCAGCTTTGGGAACTCTTCACCAGGGATCCCGTGAATCGTGAAGCGCCGCGCGGTACCGACTGCCTTGAGCGTCAAAGCTGAGCCGTCCGTCGTAGACAGCATGATCTGCCCTTCAGGCATCATGCGTACGCGCTCAAACAGATCCCGAGCACCCACCGCGATGCTCCCGCCCTTGTCCACCTGGGCTGCAACGGTGCCTGTCACCGCCAGATACAGATCCGTGGCCGCGAGTCGCAGCTGGTTGGTACTGGCCACCTCGAGCAGAACATTGCCGAGCACTGGCATAGTGCTCTTCTTGTCCGCGACGCCTTGGCAGCGATCGAGGATGCGGGAGAGATCCTTTTTGTTGACGACAACCTGCATGGGGAACCGCGTCTTACCGGGGTTCTGGCCAGGAAGCTAGGCCTTCCGTGTATGCCGAGCTCCCCGACTTCCAGGCGGGTCGTCTGCGTTTCGGCTGACCGGCGTGGGTCTGCTCACGTTCGCGACCCGCTTTACGGTCCTTCCGGACTTCTCTTAAGTAATTTAAATTTAGTTAGTAGTACTTAGTAGGGGCTGTGGATTCTGGGGACAATCGACTAAGTCGATGTTTTCATTGCACAATATTTGACATCCCACTGTGGAGTGTCGGGGGGCTCGGCCGGGGACGGACTGTGGGAAAGGTCCTGGTCACGATCTTGTCAAGTTTTTGACACCGGGTCGTCCTCAACCTTATCCCGAACTTATCCACAGTCTGTGGGTTCGGCCTGGCAGGGTCGTTCAAC
Source organism: Polyangiales bacterium (assembly GCA_038207155.1). Taxonomy (GTDB): domain Bacteria; phylum Myxococcota_A; class Polyangia; order Polyangiales; family Polyangiaceae; genus FEN-1139. The sequence goes on along the minus strand of JBBRAB010000003.1, from coordinate 29,977 downwards.
GCCTTCGGCCACAGGGTCAACTCCGAAAATCGTAGGGTATTCTGCGTCGCCGCGTCGCCCCATCGCCGCGTCGCCGCGTCGCCCCGCCTCCAAGGCTCTGCGCAGGACGGGGTCTGCTCACCCGGCCCTCACTGAGCCCGGTCGAGGCGCGAAAGCGCGACCATCAGCCGCTCAAGGGCCTCCGCGTGGGTCTCAGGACCGATCTCACCGCGCTGGTGGGCTGCCTCGACAGCCTTGGCTTCCTGAAGGACCCGCGCCCGCGCCCGCTCGCGCAGTGACAAAAGCTCACCTGCGGCGCCTCGCCGACCGCGCAGAACCGCGTAAGCCAAGGCGCCAAACCCGAGCATCGCTGCCGCCGTCGTCGCGATCCAGCGGGCGGGCCCGGGCGTGGGAAGTCCGCGCACTGTGAGCGACAAGCTGGCGGGAGGAGCCTTGTCATGTTCGTACGAACGCCCCGTCACCACGACGCGCTGACCACTCTCAAGACTGGAAGGCTCCGTTTCAGGGTAACCCGCCACCTCCAGGCTCGCGCCCTTCGGGAGAGCCGCAGCGACCTTCAATTCGGCGATATTGGGCAGCAATCCAAGCTCGAGAGCTTCGCTCTCATTGCCAGACAGCGGCAACTGAAACGAAAAGGTCACGCTGTGCTTGCCCGGCGTCACGGCTCCGACAAGGCGCACCAGTCCGTCGCTTGAGGTCACCGCCAGATCCTCGTCCATGGCCCGGGTATTGAAGGCTTTGGCACCAAGCGGCAGGCGCACGTTCACGTCGAGCGGTATCCACACCGCCGGTCCAAGCTGGAAAACGTTGTAGAGCACTTCCACGGTCATGCTCTCTTCCTTAGGTTCAAGAAAGACGAAGCCTTGAGCGGCAACCAGTGCTGCATCGAGGGACTTTACGATGGGGTAGGCGTGTAAGGTCGCGCGTGAACCCGTCAGTGGATCAAGCACGAAGGTCGAGGCTCCGTAGGTTAGGCCTCCGGCATTGAGTCGCAGCTGATACCGGTTCTCGCTCTGCGTGCTGAGGCCCGCGACTCGCACCGACCCGCGGCTATCCGTCGTGAAATGGCGGGGAGCACTGCTGCGATCACCGTCGGCCACCGATTGACGACTCTGTAGCAAATCCACTGCGATTCCTGGCAAAGGCTGCGCCTTGGCGTCCAGAACCAGAACCTCCAGCGTCCCTGGAGGAGCACCGGGAAAGGTTTCAATCTGATTCGGTTCCGGTCGCCAATCGAGAGCGGGCGGACTGCTCGCAGTTGGCGTAGCCGATCCCGAGGGTTTCACCACGTTGTCGCCAGAGGCGGAAGAACCTGGCGAGGCCCTGTTAACCGCTGGTTTGGGTTGGACCGTCGTGGCAGGCGTTGCGGTTGCGGAGCTTGGGGACGCCGCCTGCGCAGTCACACTTGTCGGACTGAGCCAAGCCGCTAGCAGGCCGAGCAACACCGAGCTCCGAGCTCCGAGGACGCGCTTGCTCATCGGGACACCTTTGACGACTCTTGACCTTTTTCCGGGGATTTCTCGGCAAGCTCGTGGTGCATGCCGCCTAGCTCCATGCTGAGCTGTTCGCGCGTTGCACCCTGCCGCTCGTCCAGAGATGAAATCAACGCGCGCGCTTCACTGCGGTGACGAGCCGTCAGCTGAAGGTAGTCCTCTTCGCTGATCTTGCCGAGACTGCGCTCGTGCTCGAGATCCTTCAGGGCCCGCAATACGGCGGCCTTGCGCTCCTCTTCGCGCGAGGGCTGCGCGAGAATTAGGGCCTCATCGAGCGTCAACGGTTCGTCGAGTTCCAGGGACTCCAGGCTGACCCACAGCAGGCTGATCACCAGCAGCAGCAGGCAGCCTGACAGCACCAGCAGTGCTACCGGGAAACCGAACAAACCACCCGCGCCGAGGGTCGCCACTGCCGTTAGCAGTAGGGCATAGCCAAAGAGCGATGGCGTCGCAGAAACCGGTCCTGAGGGCTTGCTATTAGTCGTCATGCTCGACCTCGACCTCGACCTCGACGGCGCAGACTGCTGAGCGTCAACCCGAAGGCGGGAGCCAACCAGGCCAACCCAACGATACCCGCCGGCGCGGGTTGCTCGACATACCGTCTGTTCTCCACTGACTTGAGCTTGGCGGGTCCGCCCCGCGTGGTGGCACTGGAGGCTAGGCCAAGCGAGAGCACCACCGCCGTTGCTGTGGCCAGCGAGAATCGAACCGCGCTCCAGGCTCCCAACCGGCCAAAGCTTGTTTCGGGCCAGAGGGAAAGCGTGGCTCCGAGTATCAGAACCAGCACACCTAGCCAGATGAACGAAACGTAGGGATTGACGTGAACTCGCAGCTGAGCGCGCTTGGTCGTGGGCTGGATCGAACCGACCACGACGTAGATGTCCGCTCGCATACCGCGCATCAGACCGATCTCGGTGGTCGTCATGCCTGAGCCGCGTTGGTAGATAAATTGTGCCGGTTCGACGCGCCCGAGCGCTTTTCCTTCGTGGCGCAGGTCGACGGTTGCGATGACGCGACGCTTGGAGGTGTCGCTCTGCTCTTCGCGCGTGCACCCGGGATTGCCTGGACACATGCGAACACCGCGGTAGCTAGCTTGGTAGCTGCCGATCTGCATGGATTCACCCGGCAGCAGGCTCGCTTCACTCACCTTGGCCCACTGCGTTCCGACGAAACCCAGGAACATCGCGGTAATACCGAGATGCACGATGTAGCCACCGTAGCGTCGCCGGCTCTTGCTCACGAGACGAACGAGCGCGAGCAGCAAGGGCTCCCGCTCGCCGCGTTGACGGCTCGCGCGGCGTCGTGCCGCCAGGCCGAGCGCATACTCCTGGACCACCACGACGACGTTTAGGGCCGCCAGGCAGATTGTAATGAGTGGTGTGATGCTGCCAAAGGTCGCCAGCAGCCGATCGGCAACCCCCGATGACGCTGCATCGGTGGGCACCCAGGCGGGCATCCCAAGGCGTTTTCCGAGCGCCAGGTGCAGCACGGCTGCCAGAACCACGCCTCCGACCGGCCAGCGCAGAGCATGGAGTAGGGATTTTGAGCTGGTTTTTCGCCACCCGAGCAGCGGAGCGAGACCCATCAGGAGAAAGATCAGCAAGCCGAGCGGTGCCACCCAGCGGTTGAAAAATGGCGGACCAACCGTGATCGTCTCGTGCCAGAGCCACTCACTGAGCTTCGGGAAGACGGTGGCTCCAGCAACGAACGTCATCACGCCGAGCAGGGCCCAATTGTTGGCGACGAACGCGGTTTCACGACTCAGGAGCGCCTCGAGTTCAGCGGGGGCGCGCAGACGCGGCAGACGCCAAACCAGCAATCCCAGGATCGCCGAAACGAGCAGCGCCATGAACCACACGAAGTAGATTCCAATACCGCTCTGGGCGAAGCTGTGTACGCTGCTGATCAGACCCGACCGGGTCAGGAACGTGCCGAAAATCGTCAGGAAGAAGGTCAGTCCGACCAGTCCGATGTTCCAGATCCGGAACATGCCTCGACGTTCCTGGACCAGGGTGGAATGAAGGTAGGCTGTGGCCGTAAACCATGGCAACGCCGCGGCGTTTTCCACGGGGTCCCAAGCCCAGAAACCGCCCCAGCCGAGCTCCTCATAGGCCCAGACCATGCCCAGGGCATTGCCGATTGAGAGCCCCAACCAAGCAAACAGCATCCACTTGCGGACCGCTACGATCCACTCGTTGTCGAGGCGGCCTGTCACCAGCGCTGCGATTGCAAACGCGAACGGGATGGAACACCCCACAAATCCCGCATACAGCATGGGTGGATGAATGATCATCCAGTAGTTCTGCAGTAGTGGGTTCAGTCCCTCTCCCTCGCCCGGAGGACCGGCGAGGTTGGTCTGGAACGGATTGGCCGCAAATAGCATCAAGACCGCAAAAAAACCGATGATCACCATCAGGGTCGCGATCACGATCGGCTGCAGCTCCCGATACTTTCCGCGCATCCAAGCGATGCAGGTCGTCGTGTAGAGGGCGAGCAGCGCTGACCACCACAGCAGCGACCCATCCTGGCCGCCCCACAGGGCGGCTATCAGGTAGCCCGTCGACATCGAGCGATCGCTATAGTGAGACACATAGCGGATGCGAAAGTCGTGGGTGATAAAGCCGTAGGCCAGCAGGGTGACACCAAGAGCGACCAGGCCAGCGGTCGCGTACGCGGCAAGCCGCGCAGAACCGAGCAGACGAGGACGACCTCGGTGCGCGAGCACCGCCAGGCCAAAAGCATAACCGGCGGTTACGAGAACCGCGCAAAGCACGAGGGTGCCGAAGTCCGGCAGGGACTGCCACATGACCCGCGCAGCTTAGCCCCGGATTTTGGCTGCGGGGCTCGGAATGCGCCATGGGCAGGGTCGGTCCGCCCCAGTGGCGCACGAACTCAGTCGCGCGGGGCCCCGCCCCCGAGACCCGCGCGCTGCAGTTTTCAGCCGAAAGTGAGCGAAGGGCTCAGCCTTCTTCGGAGGCGGAGATCGTGGTTCCCATCGGCTCGCCAAAGCAGGCGCGCTGAATATTGCCGCGATCCATCTTGAAGACGCGAACCAGCAGCCCGTTGTCTCGGCACATCGCGATCGCCGTGGCGTCCATGACCCCGAGGTGATCGTTGAGGTAGCGATCGTAGGTCACGTGCTTGAGCAGGGTCGCGTTGGGGTGGCGGGCTGGATCGCGGTCGTAGATCCCGTCGACCTTGGTGGCCTTAAAGAGCGCATCGGCCCGCAGCTCCATGGCGCGCAGGGAGGCAGCCGTGTCGGTCGAGAAGAACGGATTGCCCGTTCCTCCCGCAAAAATCACGATATTTCCCCGGTCGAGGTGCCGGATCGCGCGGCGTCGGATGTACGGCTCGGCAACCTGGCTGATCTCGATAGCCGTCATGACCCGGGTCGGGACGTTGCTGCGCTCGAGGGCGTCCTGCAGGGCCAGGGCATTGATCACGGTCGCGAGCATCCCCATGTAATCGCTCTGGGCGCGGTCCATGCCTTGGCTGGCGCCGCGAAGACCGCGGAAGATGTTGCCGCCGCCGACGACCACGGCGACCTGGATCCCACTGGCCCGAACCTCGGCGAGTTCCTCGGCAGTTTGACGCAGGGTGTGGGTGTCGATGGCAGTGCCGCTTTCGCGACTGGCTAGAGCCTCGCCGCTGAGCTTGACCACGACGCGCTTGAATCGGAGCTTATTGGTGTCGACCACGGGGGGAATTGGTACCTCGGGGACGCCGGTGCCGCAACGTCCTGGATGCCTGGCAGCTCAGGGTCCAGCGTAGTATGGGGGACAGCCATGGTCGCTCGCTGTGCCCAAGCAGGCCGAACTCGCTTCTGGCCCCTCGTCGTCGGGCTGCTCGCCGCCTGTAGCAATAAGGCTGACTTGGGTCCGCAGGGGGCCAGTTCCACGACGGCCCGACCAGCAGGCTCACTGACCCCGACCGAGGCAGCTCAGGTCCTTGCCAAGGTCGGCGATCACACCATCACGCTTGGCGAGTTCAATGCTGCCCTTGAGCGCATGGACCGCTTCGAGCGCCTTCGCTATCAGTCACTGGAACGGCGCAAGCAGCTGCTCGACGAGATGATCGATCTCGAGCTGATGGCCACCGAAGCGCAGCGCCGCGGACTCGACCGCCAGCCGGAGGTGCAGCTGCGACTCGATGAGGCCCTGCGTGAGGAGCAGCTCTCCGCGTTGCGCGAGGGACTGCCTTCTCCCGACAGTTTGCCCGAGGCCCAGGTTCGCACATTTTACCAAGCGCACCTTGCAGACTATGCCGATCCCGAACGGCGTCGGGTCTCGGCGATCGTCGTGACCAGCGAAAAGCTCGCGCTCTCCCTGATTGAGCGAGCCGCGCAGGCCAGTCCGACCCGTTGGGGAGAGCTTGTCCGGGAGCATTCCGTAGAGCGGTCCCCGCTGGGCGACGAGCTGCCCTTAGAACTGGCGGGAGATCTCGGGATTGCGAGCCCGCCGGGTCAGCCGCGTGGCACCGGTCCCGAGCTTCCCGAGCCCGTGCTGCGCGCGCTGTTCGAGATCCCCGAGGTCGGCAAGACAGCGGAAAAGCCGGTGCAGGTTGGCGGTCGTTACTATGTGCTGCGTCTCACGGGTCGCACCGAAGCGCGACGCCGGACGTTTGCTGAGGCTGAGCGAAGCATTCGCGTGCGACTCGTCCAAGAGCGCATCGCTGAAGCCGAGCGTCAGCTCCTTGAAACGGCGCGCCAGCGCTTCCCGGTCACCATGGACTCGGCCGCGATCGGTCGCTTGCGACCAGCGCCCCTAGCCAAAGAGCCGCTCCGTGACGCGCTCCGTCCCTGAACCGCCGCGCCGTCTGCCCATCGCTGCCGAGTCGCAGGATTGGCGTTGGCAGGTTCGTCACGCAGTGCGCTCGCTCGAGGAGCTCGAACGCTGGTTGACGCTCAGTAGCGATGAGCGAGCGGGCACGCTTGCTGCGCAATCTGAGGGATTTCCCGTAGCGATCACGCCCTACTACCTCGGACTGCTCGATCCCACTGATCCGAACTGTCCCCTGCGGCGTCAGGTCGTACCGACCCGAGCGGAGTCGGACCCGACCCCGGGCGATCTCCGGGATCCGCTGGGAGAAGAAGCGCACGAGGTTGCACCCGAGCTCGTGCGTCGCTACCCGGATCGAGTCCTGCTGCTGGTGACAGATCGCTGTTCGACCTACTGCCGCTTTTGCACTCGCAGTCGCATGGTGGGCAACGGTGGAGGTCCGCGCTCACTCGAGCGACTCGCGCCCGCGCTTGCGTACATTGCAGCGCACCCAGAGATCCGCGAAGTGCTCGTGAGCGGCGGGGACCCTCTGGCCATGAGTACCGAGCGACTCTTGCCAATTCTCGAGGCGATTCGCGCCATTGCATCGGTCGATTTGCTTCGATTGGCGACCCGCGTGCCTGTCACCCTACCGCAGCGGATCGACGCCGAGCTGATCGCAGCCCTGCGACCGCTTCACCCGATCTGGGTCATGACACATTTCAATCACCCGCGGGAACTGAGCCCTGAAGCGACGCGTGCGCTCAGTTTACTCGCCGATGGTGGGTTTCCGGTGATGAACCAGACGGTGCTGCTGCGGGGCATCAACGATAATGTGACCACGCTGACTGAGCTATTCCGTGGGCTCGTCAAGCGACGCGTGCGGCCCTACTACTTGCTGCAAGCCGACCCGGTGCGAGGCACCGGGCATCTGCGCACGACGGTGGCTCAGGGTCGTGAGCTGATGCGCGCCCTGCAGGGAAATTTGTCTGGAATTGCCCTGCCGAAGTATATCGTGGATACCCCAGGCGGTTTCGGAAAGGTGCCGGCGGGGCCTAGCTTTGAGGTGAGTTCTGCGTTGGGAACGACGCGTTTCCGAACGCACCGAGGCGTCGAAGTGGACTACATCGATCCTCCGGACGCGCGCCGCGTCGACTCAGTGCACCAGCCGCAAGACCACCAACAAGACCAGTAGCGCGCAGCCGGTCAGGATGATGAGCTGACCACGGCGCAGGGCATTCTCGTCGCGATGGCCTCGCGCTCTCACCAACAACTCACGGCGTAAAAGCACTCCCCGCACGCGCTGATCGGCGTCCCGAATGGCCTCAAGCTCGGCGGCTTCGACCGGGATGCGACCCTGTCCCGCCAGGATGGCGCGGCCCGTCTCGGCGCGCGCCTGACGGACTGCAGACTCGGCAGCCTTCACGGACGAGGATGCAGTGGACAGTTGGGTGCTGCGTTGACGGTCGAGCTCGCGCTGATGTTGCTCGATTTGACGTGATTTCTGCAGCCGATGGTCCCGTTCGACATTCTTCTCTGCGAGACCCGAGCGACAGGCGGCGGCGCGTGCTTCCGTCTCGGCGATCAGGGGGTCGAGCTCGGCAGCGCGCGCGCTCAGGCGCGTCAGCTGCTCCTGCGCGTCGGGCAGGTTTGCAGCCGATTGTTCCACGGCGCGCGCCTCAATCTGCAGCCGCTGGCGACGCGCTTGCTCGCGTCGCGCGTCGGTTTCAGCCTGCTCAAGCTGTCCGCGCAGTGACGGGAGCGACTGCTCTGTCTCGACGACGCTGGCCTGCGCTTCAGCGAGCTCACGCGACAGCGTTGCGAACTGTTCCGCGTAGGAGTCGCTCGCGCTGTTCAAGTGACGCGAAGCGTCCATGAAAAGCGTCTCGGCACTTCGCAGGGGTTCCAGCGCCGAGCGACAGCTCTCGTCCATCTCCAGCCAAGAACGCTTGGTCCTGGCCAACTCTCCGAGCAGCTCGTCGCGGCGTCGACGTGCAACCTCGAGTTCCGCGTCGATCGCGGCCACCGCGGCATCAAGGCGTCGTTCGCCTTGAAAGACGGACCACGCGTAGCCGGGGCAGTGCAGTAGCGACCGCGGCGCATCGCCCCACGGGCGCTGCTGGCGAATCGCTTCCTCGGGGACTTCGAGCTCAGCCGCGGGGGTGTCACAGCCGGAGGGCCAGGCAACCAGGGAAGACTCCGCATCTTCGGAGCGCATGGCAGCGCGGTGATCGCCCGCTGCAACCTCGAGCGCCATGTCGTTCCCGAGCATGTCGTCCTCGAACGCCGAACCAAAATCATCCAAAAAACCCGCGGAAGCGGCTTGTCGCTGGGAACCCAGAGACGCAGCCGTCGCAGCCGTCGCAGCCGGCTGGGCCTCGGGTGGTTTCGACACCGCCTTGGGTGCGGGCTCGCCCGCCTTCGGCTCAGGTCCCTTTGCGCCCTGCTCGACGACTCGCTTGGGACTGACCGCCACGACGAGCTCGGGGATTTCGTTCTCGGGTCGGTAGCGTTCGTCACGAGCCATAGCGATCCCGAAGTCTAGCCGATGACCAGGGGAGAATGCAGCTCCGAGCACTTCCTTCGCGCCGCTGCCGCTGCCAGCGGGTGCGACGCCAGGTGGCTGGTCCAGCAGTTTTCAGCGCATTTCGCTCGGGCCGATGGCCGACATTCGCCGGGTCTCCCTTAGCAGCTCGCTCCAGCGGTGATGGCGGCCGCGCGCGAGCGCCTGCGAATGGCGAAAGACTCGCAGGTCACTGGACGGCTGAGGTCACTTGGGCTAGCTCTGTCTCAGGCGTAAGCCCCTGTGGGCTCACCAACTCAGCGTCTCGAACCCCGCCAGGACCGGAAGGTAGCAACGGTAGAGGAAAGCGAGTGTGGTGGGCCCTTACCCGTTTGTAGGGTTTGCTGCTGTCGGCGTGGCAGACGAAATCGGGTCGTTGTCGGCGCTGTCGGCGCTGTCGGCGCTGTCGGCAGCGCGATCGAGGCACTGTCGAACCCGACGCGCGAGGGCCTCTGTCGAGAAGGGCTTGGGCAGGAAATCTAGGGACTTCGGAATGACGCCTTGTTCCGAGATGACATTCTCTGAGTAGCCCGACATGTAGAGCACCTTCAGCATGGGCAGCTGCGCTGTCACCAGCGACGCGAGCTGCCGACCGTTCATCCCTGGCATCACGACGTCCGTCAGCAACAGGTGAACCGGGGGTGCGATGGACGACAGCGCCGCCATCAATGCGTCGCCGTTCGGAAAATCCAGCACATGATAGCCCTGTCGCGTCAGAACGCGTACCGCGAGCGCGCGCACCTGTGACTCATCCTCGACCACCAGCACCGTTTCGGTGCCCGTTTGGAGCGGGTCGCGACGTCTTGCAGGCACAGCTTCTGGTTGGTCGTCGACGCGTGGCGTCGCTGCGCGCTCTACTTCCAAAAGTAGTTCATGCAGCGGATCTTCAGGTGAAAGATCGAGCAATGCGAGCTCGACGTTGCCGGTGATAGCCGTCAGCTGATTGTTGAAGTCGTGCGCGACGCCACCCGCGAGGCGACCGATCGATTCCATCTTCTGCGCTTGTCGCAGCCCCTCCTCCAGCTGCTTGCGCTCCAGTTCAGCATGATGCCGTTCGGTCACATCGACCATGATGCCGATCACGCGTTGAACCTGTGCAACTGAGTCGAAGTACGGGTATCCAGTGTCCTCGATCCGGCGAAGGCTGCCGTCGCTACGTCGGAACTGGTATTGGAGCTGAAGCTGATTGCCAGTTGCAAGCGCAGTCGCAATGCCCTCAAGCTTGGTTGACTGGTCTTCAGAGAGAATATGCTGGAGGTGACGCTCCAGCGGTCCCGACAGTTCTTCGGCATCACAGCCGAGCATCTCGCCTGTGCAACCGCCAAATACTACGGTTTGATCCGCGGAGATGTCGTACACAACGTGCCCGCGGCACGCGTGAGGACATCGTGTCGATGGCGCCAGGCGGCGGATTCGGCTTCTGCCGCTTTGCGCTCAGTGATGTCGCGCGCCGTCGCGAGAAAGAGCTGCTTGCCAGCGAGCTCGAGCAGGATGATGTTGACCTCAACCGGAAAGACCGTTCCATCGCTGCGCCGATGACGTCCCTCGATCGAACGCTCCCGACCCAACCGAACCTTGTCCCAGGACAGGCCCAGGCTTTCCCGCGGTTGGCCCACCTCGATGTCAGGCACCTTCAGCGCGAGCAGCTCCTCCCGAGAATACCCGATATCTTCGCAGGCGGCCGCATTGACATCGACGATGCGCCCCGCTTCGTCGTGCAGGTACATGGCGTCCGCCGCCCCGTCGAACAGCCGGCGAAAGCGGCTCTCGCTGGCGCGCAGGGCGTCTTCGGTCGCCTTGCGCGTGGCGATGTCGTGCATGTAGACAATGCGCGCTGGCTTGCCCAAGTACTCGATACCTTTTCCGCAGGTCTCGGCGTGCCTGAAGCGTCCATCCCGACACTTGAACGTGACGTCGTAGGTGGCCTCGCTTCCACGCTGCATGTGCTCCCGGACGCGAAGCAGTGAATCCGACGTGAACTCGATGAGCGAGAATGCTTGCTGCCCGATAAGCTGACTTGCGCTGTCATACCCCAGGAGCTCCACCATCGCTGGATTGACATCCTGAACGATGCCGTCCGCGTGAATCATCAAGCCCTCGCGTGTCAGGGCAGTCAGCGCCCGAAAGCGCGCTTCGCTCGCGCGAAGAGAGAGCAGCTCTTCAGTGGGGATGTCAGGCTGCCGGTCCGCCACGGCGCTGGTCGATGACGTAGCTCCTGACGCCGGATCTGACGGGCGGCTCGAGGGGGGCAAGGTGGCCAGCATAGCGAGTCTTCCGGTATCGAAAACACGGAATGGCCGGCGCAGCCAGGAGATTATCGTGACCGTCGAATAGACAGACTAGGGGGATCCGCCTACGGTGGACGCGCGAAGCAGCAGTGGTGAGTCAAACAGGCGCTGACTGGTCTCAAATTCACCATCGCTCCGCAGTTGCTCGAGCAAGGCCTGGGTGGCGTGTCGCGCCATGCCCTCGAGCTCGAGGTGAACCGTGGTCAGCGCGGGTGCGACGTGCTCACTGAGGGGCTCATTGTCGAAGCCAGCGACGAGTACCTGGTCCGGCACCTGAATCCCACGTGCCCGTAGCTCAAGCAGGGCTCCCAGCGCCACCGCATCTGAAGCGCCCACAACGGCGTCACAGCGGACGCCACCGTCGAGCACAGTCGCCATGGCTCGCCGACCTTCCTCGACGGACCAGCCGCAAGGGACGATCGCCGCCGCACGGCGCTTGAGACGTGCTCGCTTGAGTCCAAGCAAGAAGCCGTCGCGACGCTCCACGGCGCTCCCCCGGGCAGTTGTCTCCAGGAGTCCGCCCGCCAAGTAGACGGGTTCGCGGGCACCCCGCTCGACCAAATGCTGCACCAGCGACGCGACGGGCTCCAGATATGCGCCCACTGAGCAGGTGGCTCCCGCGACAGCGCGATCAACGAACGAGCAGGGGTAACCCCAGCCCGCCATCGTCTCGAGCAGTGCCATGGGTGACGTCGCGGCCGCGATGATGGCCCCGTCGATGCGGCGTTCTTCGAATAGATGCTGCAGCGTTAGGGCTTGCTCGTCGCGCACCGCATGGACCAGTACATGGTAATCAGCTGCTTCTGCCACCGCAGCGATTGCTGAGAAAAGGCGTGAAAAATAGGCCTGCTGGAACCATTCCGAGTCGTAAGCGTCCGTCACCACGCATGCGATGGTATGCGTGACACCATGTCGCAGCGCACGCGCGGCATGGTGAGTGCGATATCGAAGCTCGCCAATCGCTTTGTCAACGCGGGCCTTGGTGTCTGGCGCAACGACGTCGCGTTGATTGACGACATTCGAAACCGTCTGCAATGACACGCCCGCTCGGCGCGCAACATCACGCAGCGTTACTTCGCGCTCAGGAATCTTCCGCAACATGGCTCGACCCGTTGTTACCACAGCTGGTGGCAGCTTGCGTCACCGAGAGGGGACCACTGGTATCGGTTCCGGTCCGATTCATTGTGGCAACGGTTCCGGACTTCGTCGGGCAACTGTCCAACCCCCGAAAAAGTTCCCGAATTTTCGCCAGAGCGTCGGGCGGCAGCTGCAGGCGCGCCACGGGTCACACGCAGTCCAGAGTCAGTGTCAAGCGGTGAACTCCGCCCAGCGGAAAGTCGCGAGGTAGCGTAGGCCGTGCCGAACGGCGCCGTGGGGCTCCGCGTTGCTTCCGTCGAGCGTGGGCGTTGTCTCAGGGTGCCCGTTCGTCCACGAGGACCTGCGTTGGATCGCCCAGGAACTCAAAGTGCATGGTGTCCTGCAGTTGGTCATGTCCGAGCCAATAGAACCCGTAGCGTTCAAAGGTCTCGATCCAGCAGCGAGGCATCGCCACGCGCTCGTAAGCATCGGCCTTGTGACGACAGCGGGGGTCCTTGTTCCAGGGCGCAATGCAGCCACAACAGGGGTTTTTTCCCGGATCGATGTCGAGAGCGATGCCGTACACGTGGTTGGAGACCTCGCCGCTCACGTACGTATTGTGGTCGCGCCAGCCTGACAGAATCATCGGCTTGTAGGGCGTGCTGACGCAGTCGCGCTTGAGCGCTGCCTCAACGCAGGCCAGCGCGCTGGTGACTCGCTCGTGAAACCGCACGCGCACCCCAAAGAACTCTGTCCAGCGAACATGAGCCCGCGGCTGCATCGACACGGAGCCCGGCGAGCCGAATCCTGGGAAATGGCCATATTCTTGGGTTCGATACTCGATCGCCCGCTGGTGGGCGGAGCCTGCCGCACGGCGTTGCGCCAAAGTCCACGCGGGTCGCATTACCCAAGTGTTCCGGATGAGAAACGCCTGCGCGGGCTGTTCGCGACAGACTTTGCCAGCGACCAGAACCGGAGCCGCGAGCGCCGCCGGCGCGCCCGCCGGGGCAACTGTGGGAGCCACTGCTGCAGCAGCGACTGCAGCAGCGGAAGCGGCCAAGTCGGGGGCCGCCGGCGCGGCGCTGGCCACCGTGCCTAGCGCGGCTGTGGCTGTGGCTGTGACTGTGTCAGCTGTCGAGCTGAGGCTACGTCGTGGTTTCTCTGAGCTGCCCGGATCTCTGCAACCGAGTGCCGCCAACACGACTACCCACGGCAACAGCCCGAGACCAGGGCCACGCAGGTGCACGCTAGTCCCTCTTTGCAGCAGCGAGAGTTCGACGCACCAGGGATAGCCCCGCGATCGCTGACCAGCGCTGAATTCGTTCACGAGAACCGTGAAAGCGATGCACTTCATGCTGGGTGCCTTGCGGGGACGCCACGGCGAAATGCACTGTTCCAACGGGTTTTTCTGGGGTGCCACCACTAGGACCCGCGACGCCAGTGATCGCCAGACACAGATCGACGCCGAGCCTCTGGCGACCCCCCTCGGCCATGGCCCGAGCGGTGGGTTCACTGACGGCGCCCGCGCGACTCAACACCATCGGATCCACCCCGAGTAGCTGCTGCTTGATCCGCTCCGCGTAGCAGACGACGGCTCCGGCGAACCAGTCGCTTGCCCCCGGCTCGGCGGTGATCAGTTGCGATACCAGGCCACCAGTGCAGGATTCAGCACATCCAACGGTCCAGCCACGCTGCAGGGCCAATTGTCCCACCGTCGCGGCCAAGCTCTCGAAGCCCTCACCATAGACAATCTCTGCCAGGCGTGAGCGCACGACCGTGATGGCACGGTCAGCCTTCGCGACAGAATCAGTTCCGCGAGAGAGCACCTTGACGAGCACCTCGGGTCCGGTGACACGGTAGCCAAGCTCGACGTCGTATTCGGCTTCAATCCCGGCCAACGTATCGTTGATCTGGGACTCGCCCAGCCCAAAACAGCGCAGCATCAGCTGCAAGGGTGCTCCGTCAGGTGCCTTCGGTAGGCGTGGCACAATGGACTCGAGAAACATCGAGCGAAACTCGTCGGGCACCCCGGGTAGCGAATACACGGTGGCGCCAGACCACTGCAGTTCAAATCCCGCCGCCATGCCTCGTGGATTCACCAGAGCAAACGAGCCGCGCGGCACGAGCGCCTGCTTGCGCTGTGACTCGGTCATGGAGCGACCGAACTCTGTCAGGCGTCGCTCGATGCACGCCAGGGTACCGCTATCCGTCTCAAGTGGGACGCCTGCCATCGCGGCGAGCGCGGCGGCCGTGATGTCGTCGCTTGTGGGGCCGAGGCCTCCCGAGCAAAACACCAGGCTGGAATCCCCGCAGAGCCGCTGCAGATTGGTCTGTATCGACGTGACTTCGTCAGGCACGCTCACGATTTGGCGCACCTCGTGCCCTAGTTCGGCGAGTCGCTCTGCGAGCCAAGCCGCGTTCGCATCGACGATTTCCCCGCGCGTCAGCTCGGTTCCGATAGTTAGAATGGCGGCAGACATAGGTATTTCTCGAGCGTGTTGGCCCGGCGATGACGCGAGCTTGCAGCGGGGTCGGACTAGAAGCGACCAGTGAGACTGAGCGCGCCACCACCCGGTAGGATCACCGCGGTTGGTTGAGCAGGGGCTTGTTCAGCGCCAAGGAACCACAGCACCACGGCACCCGTGAGCGCGGCTGCACCGGCGCCAACAAACACGTCAGCACGCCGAGCGTTGACACGCGCCGAATCAGCAAGCGAGACGCCATGGGAGTCAATGCAGTCGCTGCTCGGACAGAGACCGTCTGAGTCGCGGTCTTGCTTGTACGCTTTGTAGCCGAAGTAGCCGCCAACACCCGCCGAGACCAGGCCCGCCGTGCCGACAATTACCGCGATCGTCCGGGGCGTATTCAACCAGGCGCGATGCTCCGGCTTTGAACTGGTGTCCTGAGTCGCTGAGGGCGGTGGCGCTGCCGGCGCTGGCGGTGGAGCCTCCGCAACGGACGTCTTTTTCAGCAGTGGAATCGAGAAAACCTCAGTCGTCTTCTCCGCCGCGATAGTCAGCTCCGACTGGTAGCTATCGTAGCCCGGTGCCTTGAGCTCAATCTGATGGGCCCCGAGGTCCGTCGGGATACCGATGCCGGTCACGACTGGCATCACCGAGCCGTCGATTGCGACGGTCATGTTCGGCAACGAGGTGGCCTCCGGAGCCAACTCGAACTTCACGTACGACAGGTGAGGCTCCACGGCGGCGATGCCAGCGCGCGCGCGCTTCTCGCGGTCGGCGCGACCGTCGCGACGCGCGTGCGAGAGGGCTTCACTGTATTTTACCCAGGAACTCGCGAAGCGACCCTGCTTTTCGTAACACATGGCAAGCAGCAGCACGGTTCCCCCTGCGGGATCGGCTTGCAGGCTTTGCGCGAGCTTCGGACAAGCCTGCTCAAACTTGCCGTCATTGAACAGCTGTCGCCCCTCATTGAAGAGCAACTCAGCCAAGGCGTCGTTGGACTGGGCGCGTGCATGAAGGGTGACCGTCAGCGAGGCACAGACCAGCGCAGCAGCGAAAAGGGACTCAGTTCCGAGTATCGACCGTCGATTCACTACTGTCTCCAGAGGCGGAACGTGTCACGTCAAGCTTCTTCGATGAGCTTGCGAGCGCACGACGAACCCCGACAGCAACGGGGTGTGGCGTGGTCACAGCAACCGGGGCGGGCGCCGCCGGACCAGCAATGGTGGCGCTGCTGGGGCTGGGAACCGGCGTCGCAACGGGGAGCGCCGCAACCGGGGTCACGACTGGCGCCGTGAGCGCAGTGGCGACGGCGCCCGCGACCGGCGCGACCGGCGTGGGCGCAGGGTGCTTGGTGAGCAGGAAGAACATGAGTCCGGCTCCGGAGATTGCCGCTAGGCCGACGGCCACGAACAGCCCAAATCGCGAACCGGTAACCGCGTTGGCGGTGGTCGCGTGGGTCAGCACGGTGGTTGACGAGGAAACCGCGACGACCCTGGGATTAGTGTCAGCCGTATCTCGCGTTGAGCGACCGTTGCGCGCGGGGCGCAGGCCCAAGGTGCCCTGGATCCGCTGCAGGATCAGCGGGGCGTCGTCGTGGCCGTAGGGCACCAGGGCTTCAGCAAACTCAGCGATCGACTGATAGCGCGCGTCAGGCCGCTTCTCGAGGCAGCGTGCGAGCACGAGTTCGAGTCCAACCGGAACCTCGGGGCGGCGCTCGCGCACGGACGGCAAGGGATCACACGTCACGGCGGCAGCAACGCCCGTTACGGTATCGCCTCCGAAGGGAACGGTGTCCGTGAGCATTTCGTAGAGCGACACGCCGAGTGACCAGAGGTCGCTACGATGATCAGCCGCCCGAGCACTTCGGAGCTGCTCGGGCGACATGTAAACAGGCGAGCCCAGCAATGTCCGGGTCTGCGTCAGACTGACGTTCTGCTCGATCTCAGCGCGTGCCTTGGCGATGCCGAAGTCCAGGACCTTGACGAGTGGGCTGCCATCACGGCGAGCAGTGAGAAAGAAGTTCGAGGGCTTGAGGTCGCGATGCACGATGCCAAGCGCATGGGCTTCGGCGATCGCTTCGCAGGCCTGCAGCACGTAGTCGACCGCGTCGCGGACTTCCGGCGGGCCCGAATCACGCAGCAATTCCCCAAGATCCTGACCGTCGAGGTACTCCATCACCATGTAGGGGGAGCCGTCGTTGAGCGAGCCAACGTCGATGATTCGGGCGACGTGCTCGTTCTTGAGCTTGACCGCCGACTGAGCTTCACGGATGAAACGCTCAATATCTGCCGGTTCGCGCGAGGCGCCTGGCAGAAGGAATTTGAGGGCGACAGTTTCACCCAATTGGAGGTGTCGTGCGGCGACGACCATTCCCACGCCGCCCGCGCCGAGCACTCGCTCGACCCGGAACTTGCCGGCGATGATCTCGCCTGGCTGCGCGGCGGGAAACTGAGAATCCATGAACATCAAAAGCTAACGCTCGTTTCAACGATCTGTCTAGACTCGAGTCGACTCAAGTAGATGCGTATGGAGTTCGCTAGCGGTCTATCCGCCGGGCAGAACTGAACGCCTGAACCCTGGGGAAACCGTGGTGACACAGAGAAATCAGGCAAAGAGTGCCAAGGAACTCGGCCGGTCCTAGCACAGATCTGCCAGTGCTGGACAGCCGACGCGTGGTACCGAAATCGGTTGGACAACGGATTGGAGGGTTCGGGTCGTCCACCCCAAGCCCAACGCCACGGTGCGCCTCGGGGACGCCCTTGGTCCGGTCCCGACACAACCTCACTCGGGGGCCGGGAACTACTGGGTGAACTTGACTCGGCTCATCAGACCGTACTGCTCAGAAGCCGGGCATCTCGGAGCAGGCTCAACCCCTGAGACTGGGAGCGTGACGACCGGTCGAACAAAGATGGGGGCGGTCTCGTCGACCAGAATCTCAAAGCCTTGACTGTACGAGAACAGATGGGTGATCCAGCTGCCCGCCGTGGAGTCTGGGGTGGTGTTGATCGGGTTCGCATTGCAATTGGTACAAACGGGCGTGTACCCGACGGGAGTCAGGGGGGTGAAGGCCCTGGTGAGCGCCTCGTAGTTCTGCGGAGCGACCGCGACCAACGCGGAGGCGCCCTTGGTGGAGTAGGCTGGACCACTGTTGGAGGACAGGGCAACGAACGTTGGTCGATGCGGATTGGCCTTGGCCGCGTCCGCTTTGATGCCAGCAATCAGCCGCTGAGTCTGCAGGATCTGCTCATTGAGGAAGGCCGCTGTGCCCGTTTTGCCCTGACCATAGACGCCTCCGTAGGGCAGGTTCACTTCGGTGCGAAGGGGCACCATCGAGCCGCACCAAAGGTCGAATTCCTCCCCAGTCTGCGGGGTTATAGTGACGCCCACAGCGCCACGGTTCCAGTCAGAGGCGGGTAGATGGATGACCCGGGCGCCGCGAAGCGGGAATCTGGAGAGGATTCCAACCCCCGTCTTTCCCTTGAAGGCCAAGCGCGGGGCGCTCTCTGTCCAGGGGGTGATGCAATCGGGCGTGACGTCTTCGACCGCCCCGTCGTAGTCAGCCAGCGTGGTGAGGGCACACATCCAGCAGCGGGCTGCCTTCAGATCCGTTTGCGCCGCACCCAACAGGGGTGCCGCGACAACGCCGCAGTTCATCATGCAGCTGGTCGCGGATTCACCAACCGGAAGCTTTGAACGACCGGGCTGGGACCTATCGAGACACTTGAACTCGTCCTTCGGATCGAGCAGGCACTCGACGATGCTCGTCATCGTCGTACCGAGGACGCCAGTACACGCACTGTCCTCGAACACCGGCTGCGCGCCGGAAGCGTCACGGAGATCCCTTGAGACGTCCTTCGAGGCTTTCTCCACCTCTGACGAATAGATTTGATGCGGGAAGTTCGATAGTTTGCCGAGCTCCGCATGCAGCTCAGAGGAATAAACGTCAGTGAGGCAGAGCACGTCCGCGTCTGACCGATTGATTTCCTGGAGCACCAAGGGGCGTCGTTCGGCGTTAAAGTCGGTGAATCGGTCGGTGAGATCGGGATCCCAAATCCCCAGTTTCAGGCTAGTCGTGGTACCGCAGCGCGCGAACAAACCATCGGAGGCCGTCTCATCACAGACCCACAGGCGCGCTGGGAAGCTCTGATTGTCGAGCGAACCCAGTCCGAAAATCGTGTAGGTATGTCGAACACTGAACTTAGCGCTGCGCGTGAACTGGACCGGATCCCCTGGCTTTGGCAGCAGGTGGGTGCCAGTTGGACCGTTGGGGTCAGGCACGGCTCTGCTCATACCGAGCACGTAGTCGAGGACCGCATTGTTCCCGGAGGTCGTCGAGTAGCCGAGCTCGTCGGCACTGGCAAAACTGAACCCGCTCAATTGTTTACCGGCGAGGCCCACGCCGCCAAGCGGTGCACTAGCGAACATCGGCGAGATGTAGACATTCTGCTTGGCATCAGCCATCCCGACGTCGAGTGCAGAGGAGCCCTCCACCGCGTTCACGAAGCGCTGTCGGAGTGTGGCACCCTCTTCGGACTTGGCGTCCAACAGGGCCGATATCTTGGCCTTACTGAGGGAGGAACCGTACGCGAGTAGGGTCGTTGACCTGTCCGCCTCCAGGCTCACCTTGCCGAGCTCAGGGCCATCGCTCGTGCAGTCGTGACCCGCTTCAACGAACTTCACGTTGTAGGTACCGACCTCGATGTGAAGGGGCACCGTGTACTTGGACGGGGCCACTCCGCCGGGGCAAAGCCCGCCACTCGACGCAAATAGTGGTCGCTCAGGGTAGGCGGACTCGCCCACCTTGCGAAGGCAAACGTCGAGCGTCGTATTGCCCAGCAGGGCATTCATCGGACGAATTGTAGCGCCGCCAGTGCCGGGCAAATCGCAGACCGTCGCGGGATCGACGACCAGGTGTTTCTCCTGGATTCCGGCGACTAATTCGCAACCAAGCAGCGGGAGACACGGAAGTAAGGTGAGAAGGGAGCTGCGGACACGAGCTTGCAAGGTGTCGACATCCTACGACAAAAGCTACGGGTCAATGTCACCGAGAATACACATTGGTTTTTTGGGGTGACCGGCGAGGTGAAAGTCTGTGCATGTCCGCAGGGGTGAATGCGCTCGAACCGCTGGCTTAGGCGTGGTCGGACTGCGGCCGAGCGGTCCGACCGTCGGGCGGCTTGCCGTCCACCCGGGTTTCGGGTGAAGGTGCCGCTGTGGCGCACCCGACCAATGGCTCAGTTTCGGCTCGCGTCTCGACGCGCGGGCTATGGCTTGCACTAGCGTTCTCGGTCCTTCCGCTCAGCGCTATTGCGGCTCCCAAGGGCGGTCGCACCGCGACTGTTCGCGCAGCTGCGAGCGCTCAAGAGGCGGCTCTCGCGGCCTCGATTGCTGCCGCTCAGGGCGGCGCACCCAGTGACGCGCGAGGTACTGCCGGTGCGCCGGCCGTAGCCCCGGTTCCGATTCCAACAACGGCCCCTCCCGTCCCGTCTGCCGTCGCTTCCGCGGTGCCACAACCATCAGCGGCGCCTGCCCCGAGTGCTTCCAGTTCGCCCCGTCTGGCCTCTCCGCTCGAGGTGACGCTGCGGGGCACGCTCGTCCTGCGGCTGCAGCTTGCGGACGGGGGGCTCAGTGCCGCTGAACGTGTGCGCCGTGCGACGCGAGCGATTGAGGCCTCGATTTCAGAAACGAAGATCGAAGCGGTGCGTGTAGAACCCCGAGGGGACCGCGCCATCGTATTTGTCGGCACGCGCCCGGTGGTCGAGCTCACGACTGCGGACGCCGAAGTCGCCGGCGAGGGGTCGCTCGAACTGTACGCGGCGTCCGTTGCTTCGCGGATCCGCGATGTACTGCAGAGCGAAGAGAGGCGCAGTCAGCTGGCAGGCACAGTATTCAATCTCACGCTGGTGGTCGTGCTCGCGCTGGGGGCTGCATTTTTGATTCGCTTGCTGGGTCAACTGACGGAGCGACTGCGGCGCGCGATCGACCGCAGTCCCAAGTGGATCCCTGCTATTCGACTGCGCTCGATCGAGGTCGTGCGGCCTCACGTGCTGCGCAGTGGTTTGATCGTCGGACTCAGCGTTGCCAAGGGATTCGCTCAAATTGCCATCGGCTACGGGTGGTTGTACTGGACCCTAAAACTCTTCGACGCCACGCGCGGGGCCGCCGACCAGCTAACGACCATTGTTTTGTCGCCCTTCTCGGGGTTGGCGCAGCGCCTCGTTGTCCTACTTCCGATGGTCGTGCTCGCCGCCCTGTCGGCTGTAGTCCTGGCGGTCTTACTGCGATTCGTGGCGCTATTCTTTGCTGGTGTGGAGCGGGGGGAAACTGAGCTCAGCTGGCTAAAATCGGAGCATGCGGCAGCGACGAGCGTGATCATTCGAGTGGCTGTGGTGTTGCTGGCCCTCGTGCTTTTTGCTCCGGTTTTGACGGGTAACGGCGACGGACCGTTCTCGCGGGTTGGCATGTTGGCCCTGGTGGTGCTCGGCCTGGGGCTCGTGCCGTTGGCCTCCACAGCCATGCTGGGAGCTCTCACCCTGTTTGCAGGGCATCTGCGGGTAGGGGAACGCGTGCGCATCGGCTCCGCCGCGGGGCGTGTCAGCCGCATTTCACTCACCGAGCTACGGCTCGAGGGGCCCGATGGTCTCGAGGTGCGCGTTCCCCTGATGCACCTGCTGACTCGACCGGTTGAGCTGTTGGAGGAGTTCGAGAGGCTCGTTCTTACCGTTGAGGTCCCGTCGGGTCACTCAATCGAACTCGTGCTGCGTGAGCTGCGCTCCGAGCTGACGCGTTGGGGTGAGCAGGTCACCGTCGAACTCTTGGGGCTCGAGGGCGGTGTCTACCGACTCCGGGCTGCAGTCCTACCGACACTGCCGCGTGATGACAATGCTGTGTTTCTTGCTGTAGCCCGCGCTCTTGACACTGCCGGTCAGAGCCCGAAATCGCTCCTGCTCGGAGAACCACCGAGGTGAGTCCGCTGCTCGTGCTGCTCGGGTTGCTCCTGGTTGCCTGGCTCGGGGGAGCGCTCGCTCGCGGTCGGGGTTTGCGCGGCTTTGGACTCCCTTCCGGAAGCGAGTTCCTTCTGCTCGGGCTGGCCGTCGGTCCTCAGGGTATCGGTCTCGTCCATCGCCGAGATCTCGCTGTATTCGAGCCGATGCTGGCCGCTGCCGTGGGCTTCGTGACGTTGTCCGCTGCCCTGCGGCTCGGACGCTGCAATCGACCCGGTTTAGCGGCTGTAACCGTGGTGCCAGCGCGCGCCTGGCTCTCGGGGGCACTGTTCGCATTCGTAACGGCCTGCATCGTTGCTGCGGTCGCGCGCTACGCCTTGCTCCACATTTGGCACCTGCACATCGCCATGGCCAACGCGACGGCGTTGGCGCTGGGTGCGGCACTGGCGGGTTCGGCACGTCGCCTCGTGGATTGGGCAATCGAGCATCACGACGCCAGTGGTCCCTGGACAACCTCGCTTGTCGGGCTCACCGACGGCGGTAGCATCGTCGCATTCCTCCTGCTAGCGCCGACGGCTGGGTTGGCGCGTGCAGTGCCGTTCGGCATGCCACTGCTCGCAGCCTCTCTGATGCCGCTCGCGCTCGGCGCGGTGATGGGTCTTGCTGTGCTGCTCCTGCTGCGGCGTTCGCTACCCGTGCCAGAGGTTTGGGCCATCCTACTCGGTGCACAGCTGCTCACTGCCGGGATGTGCCTGCGTGCAGAGCTTGCGATTGTGCCAGCGACACTGGTGATGGGACTCGTCCTGCGAATGTCGACCACGGCCGCCGAGCAGGCCCGCAGGCAGATCGCCTTGGCTGAGGGCACGATCTGGACCCCTCTCCTGCTCGCCCTAGGGGCTACGATTGATCTGGATCACTTGGGACGCCTCGGTTGGCTAGCACTCGGTCTCGCGGCACTGCGGATCGCCACCAAGCTCGCGGGCAGTCCTTGCATTCTTTGGCTTACTCGCGCACGCGCCAAGCAGTCCTCAGGACTCACCTTCGGTCTTGCATCCTCAGGCGAAACAGCCCTAATTGCCGCTGCCGGCGCGGCCCTGGTGCTGCCGGCGCGCCTCGGGCAATTGGTCATTGTAGCTGTTGCGGCCAGCTCGCTTGCTGCAGAGTCCTTCGCTCCGCGTTCACTTCGTCGTGCGCTGCTAGACCTTGGAGAACTGAGTCGTCCCAATGATTCGGGCTTTCCCACTCCACTTCCCTCCTCGTTTCGAGCGGCGGCGGCCGGTAGCTTAAGCCAAGTCGCCGAGCAGGACGGAGTCAGGGAGCCATGAGTGGCAGCGCTCACTCGAAACGCAAACCGCTCGACTGGTTCGCTGGACTGGCGGGCCTCGCGCTCTGCATCGGCCTCGTGTGGTTCGAGCCCCAATGGGTTTCCAATCCTTCGATGCGGTTTGCGATCGTTGCAGCTCTCGGCTTTTTGCTACTGGCCGGCACCCTTGCTGCTGAATTGTTGGCACCGCTCGGCCTTCCCCACCTAACAGCCTACATCGCAGTCGGAATCGTCGCTGGGCCCCACGTTCTCGGTCTGGTCAGTCACGATACCGCCAAACATCTCGCCCCGGTCAATGCACTCGCGATCGCGCTGATCGCGCTGGCGGGCGGACTTGAACTGGAACTCGAAGCTCTGCGACGAGTGCTGCGTAGCGTGCTCGTTGCGAACCTGATTCAGACCCTAGTCGTGGGCGGCGTCACCGCGGCGGCGTTCGTTCTGGCCGTGCCTTACCTGCCATTTCTGCGAGGACTCGCCCTGCCCGCAGTGTTTGGAAGTGCATTATTGTGGGGGGTGCTTGCAACGTCGCGCAGTCCGTCGGCAACACTCGCCGTGATCGCTCAGACTCGGGCGCGTGGGCCGCTCACCAATTGGTCACTGGCCTTCGTGATGACCTCGGACGTGTTTGTAGTGGTGTTGGCGGCGCTCGCGATGGTTGTGGCTCGCCCGCTGCTGACCGACGCGACGGAGTTTTCGCCGCAGCGTCTCGGTGCCCTGGTACACGAAATTCTGGGAAGCACGTCGTTGGGCGTGACCCTCGGATTGTTGGTGGCGATCTACATCCGCCTGGTCGGCAAGATGCTCATCTTGCTGCTGTTGGTTTTGGGATTCGTGGTGACCGATGCTCTGCGGTACATCGAGTTTGATCCTCTGCTGGCCTTTCTCGTCGCCGGATTCGTGATCCGCAATCTGACGTCTCAGGGCGAACAGCTCCTCAAAGCCGTCGAACGGACCAGCGGGGTGGTGTTCGTTGCCTTTTTTGCCACCGCCGGTGCGCACCTCGACATTCCTCTACTCGCACGCACCTGGCCGATCGCGCTCGCCTTCGCTATTACGCGCGCCCTTGCCACCTGGGCAGCGGCTCGCACGGCTGCCGCTGTCACGCGGGATCCCCCGCTCGTTCGTCGTTGGTCGGTGACTGCCCTGGTTTCCCAGGCGGGGCTCACGCTGGCACTCTCAGCGGGCATTGAGCGCGAGTTCCCACAACTCGGCGCGGGATTCCGCTCGTTGGTGCTTGCCACCGTGGCGCTCAACGAAGTGTTTGGCCCGATTCTCTTCAAGCTTGCTCTCGACCGCGCCAAGGAGACCGCTCCTATGTCCACCGCCGAGGTCTCCACTTGACTTCGCGGGGTCGGACTACGGCACGGCTGGTTGAGGTGTCTGACGCCATGACGAAACTGGCGGCTGACGGAAACACCAAGAGCGGCACCGGCAACCCTGCCGGGACCGCTCTTGGTCGATTCCTCGTCAATCGAGACTTAATGCCTCGACGGCTTCAAGCAGCTCAGTAGCGCTCAAACTGGCGGTCGAGCGCATCCTCGCTACCCATGTCCAGAACAACGCCTCCATCCGCGGTGCGCAGCGACGGAGTGCGAGCGGCTCCCGCGGTGGTTTGCATCAGTCCACTGCCCGCAGGCATCGCCGACCTCAGCACGTTGGAGTTCGCGACGCGCGGGACTCGACGCTTCGCAACGGCTGGGCGTTCCCCACGACCGCCCGGACTCGCGCCCACCCGGAAGAAGCCGACCACGGCCAAGAGGCGCTCAGCCTGTCCAGAGAACTCTTCTGCGGTAGCAGCGAGCTCCTCGGAGGCAGACGCGTTCTGTTGAATGACTTGCTCGAGCTGCTGAATCGCCTTGTTAACCTGGCTTGATCCCGTGTTCTGCTCATGAGAGGCCGCGCTGATCTCCTGCACGAGATCCGCCGTCTTGCGAATCACGGGCACGGTCGCCTTCAGGAGCTCACCCGCCTGTTCGGCGACTTGAACGCTCGAGGAGCTAATTTGAGAGATCTCCGTGGCTGCAACCTGACTTCGCTCCGCCAGCTTCCGGACCTCGGCGGCCACCACTGCAAAGCCTTTGCCGTGCTCCCCCGCGCGAGCCGCTTCGATGGCCGCGTTGAGCGCGAGCAGGTTCGTCTGGCGCGCGATTTCCTCAATGATGCTGGTCTTGCTGGCGATCTCTCGCATCGAGGTCACCGTCTTCAGTACTGCCTGACCTGTGTGGTCCGCGTCATCGGCGGCCTTGAGCGCCATGCGCTCAGTCTGTTTCGAGTTGTCCGCGTTCTGAGAGATACTCGAAACCATCTCCTCCATGCTGGCCGCCGCCTCTTCAGCGGCGGACGCCTGCTCGGTAGAGCCCTGTGAGAGCTGTTCGGAGGTGGCGGTCATCTCCTGACTGCCGGCGGCGACGTGGTCAGCGATCTGACGAATATCGAGGATTGTCGAGCGGAGTCGGGCTGCCATTTCACGCATAGCGCTGGCAAGCTGACCGATCTCATCCTGCTGATTGACATCGAGTTCCGCGTCCAGGTTGCCTTGAGCCAGTTGATGCGCGAATGCCACGCCGCGACGCATGGCTGACACGATCATGCGGCTTATCAAGACGCTGAGCGCGATACCGATCAGCAGGGCGAGGGCGGAGCCTATGAGTAACACAGTCGTCACCTGGCGAATCAGGCTGGCCAACTTGGTTTGCTGATTCTTGTAGGCCTCGTTGCACGCGGCCTCCGCGAGCCGGGCGGAGCTTACAAGCTGCTTGTCGAGCTGCTTTTTCGTCTGTTCGGACAGAACCAGCGACTCAAAAGAGCGCTCGTAACCCGTCGTCATCGTCTGAGCCTGGCGGGCTCGCTCAAGATTCTCCGGGCGATGCAGCGAACCAATCAGATTAGTTTGAATCTCACGAATCCGTCCAAGGAGCGCCTTGATGGCTTGACGTGACGCCGCGTCATTGTTGCGAAGGAACAGCGCCTCCTGCGTCACAAGCTGTTGGGCCAGCTCAACGCCGTCCGACGCCAGCTCGTACTTGTGGAGCGGATCCGCCATTTCCGAGGCCTTTCCTCCTTCACCGAGGACAGCTGAGTATTGCTGTTTGAGGTCTTTGCGCACAGCATTGGACAACTCCAGGAACTGCTTTGCGGAGGCAGTCAGCTCCGACGAAGAGCGCTGGCTCTCCTCGGTTGCGGCTGAGAAGTCAACGAAGGCCTGGCGATAGGTATCGGATGACTTCAGGACATCGTCCATCTGCTGACGGTTGGTCGGGTCCGTAAACATCCCCTTGAGTGAGGTTGCCTGCGCCTTGATGTCATCGACGATCTTGAGCGCTTCATCGCGGTACTTGCTGTCCCCGCGGATGATGTAGTTCTTCTCGGCGCGACGCGCGCCGAGGATGCTCTGAGTGATGCTCGTGATACCGTCAAGCTTGGTCGACCGATCGCGAACGCCCTCGATGTCGGTGTACGACCGGGTGGCGACACCGAGCGTCATCAACAGAACGAGCGCAAATCCACCGCCTACCTTATAAAACAGTGACAGATCTTTTAGCATAGCTTCCCCTCGCGCTTTGGAGTCAATGGGCCTCGGCGGGCTGTTCAGCGCCGCTGGCAACGGGTTCACGGCAGTCAGCGGCGACCAGCGCCTCGGACTCGTCAATCGCTTGCTCGGTGTGAGCGAGGTCGCCAGACGTAAAGATACGGTCCGCATCCAGAATGATGTAGAAACGCTCGTTGCGACGACTCACTCCCCGCAGATACGCGGTCGAGATCCTCGTGCCAAAGCGCGGCGGTGGCTCGATCTCGCTTGGCGCAAGCTCAAACACTTCCTGCACGGCGTCCGCTAACACGCCAATGATGAACGGGTCGCCCTCCAGCACTATCTCCACCACAATGATGCAGGTGTGTTTGGTCTGTTCGGTCAGTCCCATGCCGAACTTCTGCTTCAGGTCCAGGACCGGAAGCACGGAACCACGCAGGTTGATCACGCCCCGAATCCAGTCGGGCATGTCGGGTATCTGCGAAATACCGCAGCATTCCACGATCTCCCGAGCGTTAGCCACATCGATCGCGTAACTCTCGGCACCAAGCCGAAAGGACAAGTATTGATTGGTCTTGATCAGCGTCCTCACCGCCATATCATCCTCCAACGGTGTCCCTCGCTAGTGCGAGGTCACCTCCAAAATAGTGCGGGCCACCAGCGAAAGTGGGACCGAGCGCTCAGCTGCTCCCAGCTTTACGGCCTCTCCCGGCATTCCGTAAACGATGCAGGACTCTTCATCCTGTGCGTAGGTGTGCGCACCAGACGTGCGCATCTCAAGCAACCCATGAGCTCCGTCATCGCCCATACCAGTCAGCAGAAAACCTGCTGCGTTGCGCCCAGCTACCTGCGCTACAGAGCGAAACAGCACGTCGACGGACGGCCGATGCCGAGTGACCGGCGGACCATCATTGAGCTCGACGTAATAACGGGCACCGCAGCGTTCCAGCAGCATGTGCCGGTTTCCAGGGGCGATCAGGATCTGGCCAGGTAGTACCGAGGCTCCGTGGGTGGCTTCCAGCACATGAGGCGCGCAAATGCCGTCGAGGCGCTGCGCAAACAGCTGGGTGAAGCGCTCCGGCATGTGTTGCACCACCACGATGGGCGGGCAGTCAATCGGCAGGCCTTGAAATACCTCACGAAGCGCCTCGGTTCCCCCGGTGGATGCCCCAATTGCAACCACTGTGTCAGTGGTCTTGAGCATCGCGCGGTTGGGCGCACGCGGCGCCAAGACGGCATCAGCGGTCAGCTTCGGTGCCACCACGGGGCTGGCTGTCCCCTTGGGCGCCGCGTTGGCGGCTCGATAGCGGGGAACGAGCTTTCGTACGCGGGCGCGGGCAGCCCCGCGCAGGATTGCCAGAAGCTGTTCAGACGATTCGTTGAGGTAACCGCTCAATCCCAGGGTCGGTTTGGTCACGATGTCCACCGCTCCGCACTCGAGGGCGGTCAATGCTGTGGCTGAACCTTCCGTGGCCAAGGTTGAACAAATTACTGTCGGAATCGGGAACTGGGCCATCATTTTCCGCAGAAATGTGAGCCCATCCATCCTCGGCATCTCGACGTCGAGCACGACCACGTGGGGCAGCTCATGGCGTAAAAACTCTGCTGCCTCAAACGGATCCCGGACAGCCCCCATCACCTCGAAATCCTCACTGCTAGAGATGACATCAGACAGCACTCGGCGCGCTAGAGCTGAGTCATCGACGATCAGGACGCGGATCTTTGCGGTCATGGGACTAGAGCCTGACGTAAACGCTTCTCCCGACCGAACGCAGGGGAAGCGAACAGGAGTGGAGACTCTCCGAGTGGGACACGAAAAACAGCCCACGCGGTAACAGGTGCTCGCACAACCGAGACACGATCCTCTGCTGCATGGTCTGATCGAAGTAAATCAGTGCGTTGCGCAGGAAAATGACATTGAAGTTCTTGTTGGGCGCGTAGTTGGTAGCATTGAGATTGAGGTGAAGGAGCCCAACCTTGGCGCGCAGTTCCGGCACCACGCGCACCTGGCCGCGCTCGCGCTCGCGACTGCGCAGAAACCAGCGACGCCGCCGCGCCTCGGAGACCCCGGCCAGGTCGGACTCATCGTAAACTGCAAGCCGCGCCCGCTCGAGTGCTCGCGTGGAAACGTCAGACCCAAGGATCTGATAGTCAGCGGCGGACTTCGAAGCAGCGAACGCTTCGCTCAGCGCAATTGCCAGCGTATAGGGTTCTTGTCCGGTGGAGCAGGCTGCGCTCCAGACCCGCAGCGATTTGCCTCCCGATCGAAAGAATTCGGGCAGATAGGAGTCCGCCAGGAAGCTGAAATGGTCGGATTCCCGAAAAAAGCTGGTTTGATTGGTAGTCGCCAGATCAAGCAGGTGCACGACCTCATCTTGTTGTCCCGCCGGCGAGTCGACGTAGTCACAGTAGGCAGCAAACGAATCAAGCGAGAGTGCGCGCAGCCGCTTGAGCAGTCGCGACTGGATCATGGTCTTTTTGCTGTCGTGCAGCTTGATCCCGAGTGTTTCGCAGATACGCACACGTAAGCGCTGAAAATCACGGTCAGACAGGTTTGGATCAACGCGCTCGCGCAAGGCGGGTAGCCCGGGCTCGCTGCTGCGAAGGGCGAAAGTCACAGGTCTTCCCCGTCGCTCGACTGTTCCGAGAAGTCGGTGAACTCACCGAAGACCGGGTTGGAAGGCATCTGTCTGAGGCGCTTCGACTCTGGCAAAGTGCGTGGGCGCCCGAGACCTGGCCACTTGTAGACCAGTACCTCTCCGCTCTTGATGAACGCGAGCACTTTGCGACCGACCGTCCCTCCGAGGTCAATCGCGCGCGCTGGAATTCCCTCGGCAAGCACGTAATCTGTGGCAAAAAACGAGTTCGTATCACCAATCGAGGACTCGCCCGCGTCGACGTCCAGCATTCGTCCGCCACCAAAGAGCTTGACGTGGATGTATTGTCGCTCAGCTCCAAGACGGTACATCGCGTTTAGCGCGAGCTCCATCGCCGCGCCGCCATAGCGGCCCGGGTCGCCGTTGAGTGACTCGTGTTGTGACAGCGAACCAGGCAACATGAAGTGGTTCATGGCGGCCACGCCATGGACCGAGTCAAAAAAGCAGGCTGCCACGCAGGACCCGAGCACCGTGCAGAGAATCACGTCGCGATCAGTCGCAACGTGTTCGCCTGGACCGATCACGATCCGGCGCATTCCAAAGCGGTGGTCCTGCAGTTCCATCATGGACGACTAATCTCGGACGAATTTCTTCACGGCTCCGACGAGCTGCTCATCCTTGAATGGCTTGACGAGCCAGCCCGACGCACCGGCGGCCTTGCCCTCCAGCTTCTTTGTGTCCTGAGATTCCGTGGTCAGCACAAGAATTGGTACGAATTTGGCGGGGCCGAGCTTGATCTGTTTGATGAAGCCAATCCCGTCGAGTACTGGCATATTGATATCACTGAGGATCATCGCAGGGCGCTCGCCGGCATCCCACAGGGCCTGGAGTACCTCCAGGCCGTGCTTGCCATTGATGGCCTCAACAACCTCGTAGCCCG
>JBBRAB010000002.1:0-294206 GCA_038207155.1 Polyangiales bacterium | reverse complement strand
TCATGTCCTCGTCGACCGGGACTGGCTTTCTCTTGGTCATCGCCGGGAAAAGATCACGAGTGCCCCCGTTTCGACAAGCTAGTTTTTTGTGGCCCGCGCTAAGTGATCGAAATCGTTCCATGTTTGATGCGATGGCCCTGGGTGCCACCCCAGGAGCGGCGCGGAGCGCCTGACAACCGATGAAGAAGCGACTCGTTGCATTTGTCCTAGGGCTTCCATCACTG
The DNA here is from genome assembly GCA_038207155.1 of Polyangiales bacterium. Taxonomy (GTDB): domain Bacteria; phylum Myxococcota_A; class Polyangia; order Polyangiales; family Polyangiaceae; genus FEN-1139. The sequence goes on along the minus strand of JBBRAB010000002.1, from coordinate 293,982 downwards.
GGGTGCACGCCTGGGTATCTGAAGCCTGCGGATCTCGAACGTAAGGAGCAGGGGCCCCAGCATTGCGCGCTCCGCTGCAAGGAACTTGGCATGAAGATGGGCGCACTGGTGCTGGTCGCCGATCAGCTGCCGGGTTGCGTGTGTCAGCCCGTCGCGGGCGCAGATGCTGCGCAGCAGGCAGCTTCGGGTGCCACCACGAGTTATGCCGTGGTGCTGGCGGCGGCCGCCGCGGCGCAGCAGCAGCAGCAGCGGCAGCAGCAGGCGCAGCAGTATCACGCCGCGCGGTGAGTGGGGGGGAACGCAGCCCTGTCACGAGCAGGCTTTCCCGCGTCAGAGCTCACTCGCTTCCTGGCGACGCGACTGCGCGAGCGATATCGCGGAGCGGGCGCCACATCCACGCTCCCCGGGACCGACTACACCCTGCAGTCGCCCCGGCTGCAACAGGCACCGGAGACTCCCGACGAGGTTCCTTCGCCGGTGCAGTCCGAGGGCGCTCCGTGGTCGGAGCAAGCAGGCGACGTTTCGCCGTTCGAGCGAGCGGTGGATAGTAGCAAAGCCGCAGCGAAAACGAGTGTGCGCATGGGTGAGGTGCTTCCCAATCAGCCGCGAAGGCACTCCGGTCATTTTTGAGTTGAAGCGAAACCGCGATCGGCTCCAGCTTCTCCAGGCGATTTCCTACGCGGCCATGGTCGCGAAGTGGGATGCCGCCCGTTTCCAACAGGCGCTTGGCGCGAAGAGCGACAACGATGCTCAAGAGCTACGGTCCCTTCTGAACGACGACGCTTTCCAACTTGGAGCCCCCGAGATCGTTCTGATCGCCGAGAGCTTCGGGTCCTCGGGGTCGCTACGTGACGACTTTTTAGTGCGATTGCCCTGGGCGCTGACTTCAGCCGTCACAGGGGAGTGGCTCCCGAGATCGTGTCACGCTGGGAGAACGATCGTGAGCCCATCGGTGGGGTGGCAGATCGCCTCCTGCGCTTGATGGTGGCCACCCAGTCCCCTACCGACAGCTACGCGCTCGAAGAGTTGGCGGATCTTGATGACCGTCCGGCTGCCGTCAGGATGACTCTCGTGGTTGAGCGGGGCGCTTGGCGTCGACAGGCTGCGTAGTTCAGCCTAGCTCAACCTGGGTGCACAACGGCTGCCCGCTCGGTATATCCCAGCTATTGGCGCGGGTCGGCGGACGGCCGTCGCTCCCTGCGACCGTCCCAATCCCCCCAGCGAATCCCGACTCTGTTGCACGCCACAGTGGATTCGAACCACTGACCTTTGGCTCCGGAGGCCAACGCTCTATCCAGCTGAGCTAGTGGCGCGTGTGGGGCGTCATTTCGCACGGTTCGGGGGTTCAGGCAAGCCCTCTGAGCGCGAAGTGGAGTGATGCCCTGCTGGCCAGGCGGCGAGCAGCTGACGGGCTCGCCTTGGCGGCGTGCTGGCTCCCGGTGAGAAACCCCGCGTCGTTCCGTATCTCACGTCCGGCCAAAAGGCCGCTGGCGCTCGCTTATTCTGCACCCTACCGCAGTAGGCCGCTGGCGCTCGCTTATTCTGCACCCTACCGCAGTAGGCCGATGATGCTCGCTTGTTCTGCACCCTGCCGCAGTAGGCCGAGTGTGGCTTCGGACTTCCCAGCGCGAGGGGACCGAGACACACTGCGCCATCCCGGAGTAGCCCCTTGACCACTGCCAACCATGATTCTCGCACGACCTTCGTCGTGCTCATTTCGCTCGTCGCCGCGCTCGGTGGCTTTCTATTCGGCTTTGATAGCGCGGTCATCAACGGAACCGTCAGCGCGCTCGAGCGGGAGTTTTCGGGTGGTGCGCTCGTGACGGGCTTCGCGGTGGGCTCGATCCTACTCGGCTCGGCGCTCGGCGCCTTTTACGCAGGACCCCTCGCTGATCGCTTCGGTCGTCGCTGGGCGATGATCTTCACTGCGGTACTGTTCTCGCTGAGTGGACTCGGCACGGGCCTCTCGCTTGGGTTTGTCGATTTCGTGCTGTACCGGTTCTGCGCCGGTCTCGCTGTCGGCGCGGCTAGCGTGATTGCACCGACCTACATCGCCGAGGTATCGCCAGCGCGTCTGCGCGGTCGCCTTGGTTCGTTGCAGCAGCTGGCGATCGTGCTCGGAATCTTCATCTCGTTTCTCAGTAACTATGTGATCGCGCATTACGCCAAGGCCTCCTGGGAACCCTTCTGGCTTGGGATCAAGGCTTGGCGCTGGATGCTGTGGGCCGAGGTGATTCCAGCTGTTTTCTACTGCATTGGTGCCTACTTCGTGCCCGAGTCCCCGCGCTACCTGGTGCAGCGCGGTCGGGACGCCGAAGCTGCCGAGGTGCTGCGCAAGATCGGCGAGGCTGACCCCGCTGCGAAGGTGCTTGAGATCCGCGGCACCCTCGCGACTGAGCGGGCGCCACGCCTGTCGGATTTGCTCGGACCGACGCGGCGCCTGCTGCCGATCGTGTGGACGGGCATCTTACTGTCCGTGTTCCAACAGTTCGTTGGTATCAACGTGGTGTTTTACTACGGCGGTCTGCTCTGGGAGGCGGTCGGGTTCAGTCAGCATCAGGCGTTGCTCATTAATGTCTTTACCGGCGCGGTGAACGTGGCAACCACGATCGTCGCGATGTCCCTGATCGACCGCGTTGGGCGCAAGCCGCTGCTGCTCGCGGGCGCCATCGGCATGGCCCTGTCGCTGGCGTGGATGGCGGTCGTGTTTCACACGGCGCCCAAGTCCGGCCTGGGCACTCCCGTCGTTGCTGGCTGGATCGCGATGTCGGCGCTCGTAGCGGCCAACGTGTTCGTGTTCTGCTTCGGATTCTCTTGGGGCCCGGTGGTGTGGGTGCTGCTCGGGGAGATGTTCCCGAACCAGATCCGCGGGTCGGCCTTGTCCGTCAGTGCCGCAGCTCAGTGGCTTGCCAATTTTGCGATCACCCTGACGTTCCCGGTGCTTCTGCACACGATTGGGCTCGGCAGCGCTTACGGGCTCTACGCCCTGGCGGCTGCTGTGTCGTTCATCTTCGTGCTGCGCAAGGTCCGCGAGACCAAGGGCATGGAACTCGAACAGATGGGCTGAGTGCCGAGAGCCGCCCGAACGTGAGAGACGTTCGGGCGGACAGCTATCAGCCGCCCATACGCGCGAGCGCGAGCTCGCGCAGGGACTGCTGCGGACGAGCCCCGAAGTGCGAGATGACCTCAGCGGCCGCGATTCCGCCGAGCGTGCCGCAATCAACCGCGCTGCGTCCCTCACAGAAGCCGTGTAGGAATCCAGCAGCGAAGAGATCTCCCGCGCCAGTGGTGTCAACGACGCTAGTCACCGGTTCGGCCGCCACTGCCGTGACCACGCCGTCCCAAGCAATCAGACAACCCGCAGCACCACAGGTGACCGCGGTGACGCGGCACTGGTCCTTGGCCAGCGCGAGCGCGGTCTCGACACTGTCGGTTTCGTAAAGGCTCATCAACTCAGACTCGTTGGCGAACAGGACGTCGACGTGATTCTTGACGAGCTCGAGAAAGCTCTCACGGTGACGCGCGACGCAGAAGCTATCTGACAGCGAGAGCGAGACCTGACGCCCTGCGGCGTGGGCCGTCTTAGCTGCGAGGATGAAGGCCTGCTTGGCCTGCGGTGGATCCCACAGGTAGCCCTCGAGGTAGGTGACCTTACTGCGCGCCACCATCGCGGTGTCGACATCCTCCGGACCAAGTTCGACGCAGGCCCCGAGATAGGTGCACATCGTGCGCTGCGCGTCCGGCGTGACCAGCACGATGCAGCGCGCGGTCGGCGTGCTTCGCGTACTGGCAGTGGTGCGGAACTCCACGCCAAGGCTGGCCAGGGACTCGCTGAAGACCTCGCCTACCGTGTCTGTCCCAAGCTTGCCGATGTAACCCGCGCGGCTGCCAAGCGCGGCTAGCCCTGCGATGGTGTTGGCAGCCGAGCCGCCGCTCGATTGAGTGGGCGAAGTGAGCAGGTTGGAGAGCGTCAGCGCATGCTCGATATCGACGAGCGACATGGAGCCTTTGACGAACCCGGCACCCTGCACCACCTCGTCGCTCACGAGACTCGCGATGTCGACGATCGCATTGCCAATACCGGTGACGGAAAGTTCGCTCTGGCTCATAGGGGTAATCATCTCCTCTGGCAGCCCATCTACTTCTGGTCACCCCGTCGTCAAGCTGAAACGCGGCATAGGCAGGGAAATTAGGCCCTAAGTCGCGCCTTTGTTGCGCGCCTTGCGTAGCCTTTTTGCGGCCTCGACGAACCAGGCGTGACATTCTTGCCAGTAAGCCGCGGTACCGGCGTGTTCCGGTTGAGCGAGCTCCTGCTGCAGCCAGAGCCGCAGCTTGGCGTAGGATTCCAGGCTCTGCGGGAAGCCCGCGTCCGCCAGCACCCGCCGCGTGTAGGCGTCGACGACGAAGGTCGGTAGCTTGTAGGCATAGAGCAAAATCGAGTCCGCGGTCTCCGGTCCCACGCCGCGAACAGCCAACAGCTGCGAACGCGCCTGTTGCAGAATGACAACTGTGGGCTCGGCGCGTGACAGCTGCCGATCCTCGGCGAGGAACCAAGTCGCGAGCGCGCGCAGGTAGCCCGCCTTCTGACGATAGTATCCGCTACTTCGGATGGCTTGAAAAAGCGCTTCGTCGGGCGCGGCCAGCACGCGAGTTGGCGAGTCGCACGCGGCGGCTCGCAGCGCGTCGAGAGAGCGCTCCACCTGAGCCCAACTTGTGTTCTGCGTCAGCACGGCGCCCGTAGCGATTTCCCAGCGACCTCGTGCCCGCTTCGGAGAGGAAAAATCCCCGGGATGATAACCAAGTAAAGCGCGTGGCTCAAGCGAGCCGGGAGTCGCCGGTCGCTCCCACCGCACGGGCCACCAACCCTGGGGCCCCAGCTCCTGCTCAAACCGGGCCAAAAGCGTGCGGAGCCCGTGGCCGTGACTTGCTGGCTGACTCATCTGGGAGCTCTCGGGTGACGCGCTACGTGGCCGAATAACAGGGGGTAATACCCCTCAACGTTCTTGAGCCTTGAGCCGGACGGGCCAGGCTGATGAGAGCGGGGTGTTGCCCTCGACTGCCGAAACCGGGTAACCTTAGGGGTTGCTTGCTCTGGTGTCACGGCAGATTGCCGCGCCGCCCCTTCAACTCTCGCAACGGTCCCAAGAGTCGATTCCGTGCCGGACCCCACTGACCCCAAAGCAACCGCCTCAGAGCGCCTCGGCGATGTCGGGCTCCCTCTGCGTTGGCTGCGCATCATCCTGCTCGTAACTGCTGCCGGGTACACGACTGTCACGGTCTCGTCGCTGGTCTTGCGTCATGAGTTTGCTCCGAGCCAGTACCTCGAGCCGGTCGTGGTCGTCGCGAGTTTGGCGGGCTTATGGTTGTTGCGGCGTGGAAAGCTCGGGCTCGCCGGGATGCTGCCCCTGGCAGCGGTGTGGGCCGAACTCACCTGGGCGGTTCATGTCCGTGGGCACTCCTCCTCATCACTCGGGATCTACGCCTTGCTGGTGCTCGTGACGGGGCTTCTGCTCGGCGAGCAGGCGACGTTGGTGGCGGCCGCGGCGACCATCCTAGCCGTGCCGGCCACAGCGATTCTGAGCAGTCAGCAGCGCGCTCCTGAGCTGACGAGTCTCGTGGAACTTACCCATTTCTGGCTCGTTTTCGCGGTGCAGATGGCAGCGGCGGCCGCAATCGTGCGGACCTCGCTCGGGACCTTTCGCAGCCTGCTCCAGCGAGAGCGGGGCGCTCTCCAGCGCCAGCGTGAGCTGTTCGATCAGGCCAGCGATGCCCTGATGGTGGTGGACGAAGCAGGGAGCTTGGTCGACGTCAATCGTGCTGGGATCACGCTGCTAGGGCGCGAGGCGAGTCAGGTGGAGGGAAGGCCTCTCGACGAAGTCTTTGGGCATTGGGGTCTCGAGGTGGCGGTGATCAAGCAGCTGCGTGGCGCGAGTCGCCGCGATTCAGTGTCGCTCCCAATGCTTGTGGCACCGGCGTCGAGGCCCGACTGTTGGATCGAGATATCGACGGGACCCGTGACGCGTGACGGTCGCGAGGTGGCGACTCAGTTCATCTTGCGCGATGTCTCGGAACGCGTCGCTCACGAGGAAAATCGGCGAAAAGTCGAGCTCCAACTGCTGCACGCCCAGAAACTCGAAGTGGTCGGTCGGCTTGCGGGCTCGGTCGCTCACGACTTCAACAACGTGCTCACAGCGGTGGGCGGGAGTGCGGAACTACTGGCGCTCGAGACCACGGGTTCCAGTCACGCGCTGGCCGGCGACATCCTCCACGCCACGCAGCACGGTGCCGCCCTGACTCGACAGCTTTTGTCCTTTGCCCGGCGCGATGAACCGAAAAATACGATCGTTCAGCTCGATGCCGTAGTCCGTGAATCCGAGCGATTGCTGAGCCGCATCATGGGAGAGCGCCACCGCCTCGTGCTTGAGCTTGACACCCGTTGCTCGGTACTGGCCGATCGGGGTCAGATGGAACAAGTGCTCATCAACCTGGTCGCCAACGGGCGCGACGCCATGGAGAAAAAGGGGCAGGTCACCGTGAGGGTGTCGCGAGCCCCGACCCGGACGGGTTTTGCTCGGATTGAGGTGAGTGACACGGGGAGCGGCATTCCCGAGGCCGATCTGCCCAAGATTTTCGACGCGTTCTTTACGACCAAAGAGCGTGATCGCGGCACTGGCCTCGGACTGGCGACAGTGCGTTCCTTGGTCGAGCGCTGGGGGGGAGAGATCACCTGCCAGTCGACGGTTGGGCAGGGTGCTCACTTTTCGATCGAGCTACCGCTGGTCGCGGACCACGTAGAACCGTCAATACCGTCGCTGCGGACCGCTGCACAATCGGAGGACTCTGGACTTCGGATCCTTGTCGTCGATGACGAACCCGGGATGGTCAGTCTGCTCAAACGTCTGCTTGAGCTTGGCGGACATCACGTCGTGGCGTTCAATCGCGCGCTTGAAGCGGAAGCCGCCGCCCTCGCTGAACCCTTCGACCTGCTGGTACTGGACGTGATGATGCCAGAGCGGCTCGGTACCGAGCTGGCGACACACGTGCTTTCAGTCCGTCCTGAGCAGCCAATCCTCTTCATTTCTGGTTGGGTCGAACCCGAGGTTCTAAAGACCTTCCCCCTCGAACCAACGACGAATCTCATCAATAAGCCGTTCGCTGCCCGGGATTTATTGGCGCGTGTCAGCACGCTCGCCAAGCCCCGCGTGAGCGCGCCAGTCGAGCCGAGGCCAGAGCTGTGAACTTGAGCATTGTCGCGAGCCTGTTGTTTGGTTGCGTTGTCGTCCTGGGCTGCTCGAGCAGCGAGGGGAGTGACCAGTCACCGAGCAGCGGTCCTTCGGGGACGGGCGGAGGCACCGGTGGCGTCGCAGCGGCAGCCGGCGGCGCCGGGCCAGCGGTGGGGGAGAGCCACCAGGGGACCTATCACCTCGGTCCGGTCGATTGGGAGGAGTCCCGCTTTCACAATGCCTGCGCGCCCTATCCCGCAGACATTCGGGCTTCGATGGGGAACTCGCTCGCGGGGCTGTCTGGCACGCGGATCCAGGCTGGCCAGAACTGCGACGCCTGCATTCGGCTCAAGTCCGACGAGGGTCGTTCGGTGGTGGCCCGTGTCGTGACCTTTGGTGATACCGGCGTGGACGACGTCGATCTCAGTCCGTCGGCTTGCCAAGCATTGAGCGGCCAGGCTGACTGCAACGTGATGCCGCGCCATGCGACTTGGGCCTTCGTGCGCTGTCCCGGCTCGGCCACGCTCGCCTATCAGTTCCAAGAGCTGGCCAGTGCCTGGTGGACGAGCCTTTGGGTGCGCAATCCCGCGCTGCCGGTCGCCAAGGTCGAGGTCAAGAGTGCCAATCACGCAGACTGGGTGGAGCTCGTGATCGGAACCGACGGCACGCGAACCGATGCAGCAGGCTTTGGCGAAGGACGATTTACCCTGCGCGTCACGGCGAGTGACGGTCAGCAGCTCGAGGACAGTTTTGACAGCGTTCCGCCCGGTGGCGTTCTCACCTCCAGCAAGCAGTTCAAGTAGGGGAGCGAACTCAATGAGGTGGCATTTTTCGCACGCTCGGGTTCGCACGCTAGGTTTGAGCCCGTCGCTCGTTTTGGTCTCGTCGCTAATCGCCAGTGCCTGCTGGAGTCCCGGTAACATCGTGGTAGCGCCGCCCTCGCTGATGGGCTCTGCGGGCACGCGGGCAAGCTCCGCGGTCTCAACCGCAACGCAGGCCACGGCGTCCCCATCGGACGTGCCTGCAAGCAGCTCAGCACCGAGCGGTGCGGCGAGCGCAGCTGCGGCGCCCAGCCCATCCGCGTCCGTGCCTGCGGCGCCCGCAGCCACAACAAAGCTCGCGGTAGGAGCGCTTGGGCCAGGGACCTGGGTCTGTCGTTACTCGCTTCCTCCCGAGACGAGTGAGCTCTTGTTTGCCCATGCTCTGCAGGCGATGGCGCTCGCTGGCGAACACCCGACTGCCGCTCAGGTTGACCTCATCACAAAGCTGCTCTCGTTGGCCGCCACCTCGGGGCATCTGCGCGCGCAGCAGCAGTATGGCAACTACGTGTTCGGCTACTGGGCGACGGACGAAATGTTCTGGCCGCGCCAGCGCGAAGTCGCGGTGGAGGCCTTGGCGATGCTTCGCGTAGCGGCTCGCAACTCCTCGAACCACGAGCCTCTGGACGAGTTGTCCGGCCCACTCGCGCGCGATCCGGTGCGCTTCAAGTCGGGAGATTTTCCGGCCCCGCCAGCAGCCTGGGTCAGCGCTGCGGTGGCCCTCGCCAATGAGTGGGAAAAGTGCCATCCCCAACAGCCGAGTTCGTCCGGCCCAGCGCGGGTCGCGCCGGCGGCTTCGTCCGCGGAACCTGCTCGGCGTTGAAATCCAGGTGACGCGTCGCCACGGGCAGGGCAGAGTCGGCCTGTGCTCGTCACTGCCCTCCGTTGTCTCCAAGACAACTTCACGTACGTCCTGTCCGTTCCGGACCAGGCGGGGGTCTGGGTGGTCGATCCTGGGGATGCCGCCCCCGTCATGCAATGGTTGAAGCGCCACGAGCGGACGCTCGCCGGGGTGTATTGCACGCACCACCATCGAGATCACATCGCCGGCGTCGCCGCTTTGGTATCCGCTTGGCCTGGGATTCCGGTCGTTGCTCACCGGCGCGACCAAGTCCGAATCCCGCATGTAAATCAGTCAGTCGACGATGGGCAGGCGCTTCATCTCTGTGGCTTGCCGGGGTCCGTTCTGCATGTGCCCGGACATTCGCAAGGGGCTTGCGTCCTGCTCTGGCAGGGGTGTCTTTTTTCCGGTGACACGCTGTTCGGCGGAGGTTGTGGGCGTCTGCTGGAAGGCACCGCGGCTCAGCTGCACGCCTCACTTCAGCGCTTGGTCCGCCTGCCCGCTGACACTCGCGTCTATTTCGGGCATGAGTACACCGAGATGAACTTGACCTTTGCCGCTTGGTGCGAACCCGCTAACCCGGCGATCGCCCAGCGCCAGCATCGCCTGCGCGAGCAGCTCGCGGCGGGCGGCGATTCAACCCCGTCCACCCTCGGCGAAGAGCTTCAAACGAACCCGTTTTTGCGCACAGCGTCACCTGAGCTGCGCGCGACGCTGGGTCTGCCGGACGCGAGCGCAGAGACGGTGTTCGCCGCGCTTCGCGAGGCGCGCACCCACTGGCAGCCTGGGCCGTCGGGAGCCCAGCGATGAGACGGCCGCGCGCCGCAGCCCAGTTGGCCCTCAGTTGGGCGACTCTGGTGCTCTGTAGTTGCACGCGCGGCACTCCTGACGGCGCTTCAAACCATTCCCCTATCAAGCCCGCTGCGTCGTCGTCGGCGACCTCTCAGCGCCCGCGCGGTGAGCGTCACCGTGGAGCGCCGGCAGGCACCGGTGACGCGGACCTGGCGAGCCCTGCGGCCTCGGCCGTTCGGGATGCCGCCGAGGAGTTCACGTGGACCTTCGAGCGCACGCCCCTCGGTCGTATCGACGTCGTGGTCGTCCTTCCGGATCGCAGTCCAGGGGAGCGTTTTCCACTACTGATCGCGCTTCACGGCCGTGGGGAGGCGATGAAGGGACCCGCGCGTGGTGCTCGCGGCTGGGTGGACGACTACCAACTGATGCGCGCCATCCGGCGGCTGTCCTATCCACCGCTCAAGCAGGCAGATTTTGAGGGTTTTGTCGAAGAGCCACGGCTGGCGCGGGTCAATGCGGAGCTCACTAAGCAGCCGTATCGAGGCATGGTCGTGCTCTGCGCGTACACCCCAGACGTGCTCACGGGTGAACGACCCTTTGAGCGCGCGCGTCCGTATGCGCGGTTTCTGAGCGATACCGTGCTTCCTAGGGCCAGAAAGGAGCTGCCAATCTTGCCTGAAGCGAGCGCGACGGGCATCGATGGCGTTAGTCTCGGTGGGCGAGTGGCGTTGCTGTCCGGTCTCTACCATCCGCGTTCTTTCGGAGCCGTCGCGGGCCTGCAAGCGGCCTTTGACAGCGCCGACGCACCTCGTCTCAAGGACATGGCGCTGTCAGCGATGCGGGACAACCCGAGCCTGCGTCTGCGGCTACTCACCAGCAGCGGTGATTACTTCGTCGAGGCCAACCGCGCGATCTCGCGCACCTGGCAGCAATTCGGCGTGCCTCACCAGTTTCTGTTGGTGCCGGGACCGCACGACTACATCTTCAATCGCGGACCCGGCGCGCTTGAGATGCTGCTGTTCCATGACCGTGCCCTGCGCGGGGAACCAACGCTCGACTAGCGCGCCGGCGGAGACACGAGCCCGCGGCCAGCCGCGGTCGCGCTGGGGAGCCCGGCCAGCGCTAGCTGCTGCTTGGAGCCAAGAGCTCAAGCAGGGTCAGAATGCTCTCGGCACTGTCTGGCTCGAACCGCACCCCGAGCAGCGCCCGTCGGGGGTCGAGTTGACGTGACCAGGCCACTCGGCCAAGTACGGCGAGCGGCTCCCAGAGTTGCGGCGAGTCGATCTTGAGGCGCACGGAGGTGCCGAGCGGCAGGGGTTCTCCGAGCTGCACGCAGGCGCCGCCGATGCCCAAATCGAGCAGGCTGGCGGGGGAACTCCAAGACAATGCGTCACTCTCGATCACCGCCGGGAGCTCCACGGGCCGTCGGCCGAGTGCTCTAAAATGGTCACTTCCAGGCACGTTCGGACAGTATCACGGGCGGGCCGGGCTGTGTCCCCTGCGTCTCGCTCCCGACGACATTCGGGGGTCGGGCTGCAACTTGTTGGGCTTCCTCCATGCATTCGCTACCATGCGCTGTGCCGCACTTTTCGCGGCGCAGTGCTACGGACTGCCTCGGAGACGACATGGCCCAGGAAACGCGAAAGGATCCGCGAGCGAAGGTCCTCAGCATGACGGTGCGCTACAAGAGCGCCACGCTTGATGAGTTTATCGAGCACCACTCGTACGACGTGAGCCGTGGGGGACTGTTTATCAAGACCCCTCAGCCGTTCCCGCCAGGGACGCTGCTCAAGTTCGAGGTGCGGATCGCGGATGATCAGACGGTGATGCAGGGAGTGGGGCGCGTGGTGTGGAAGCGTGAGGCCGGCACCGCATCGCCCGACAACCCCGCTGGCATGGGCGTAAAATTCATCAAGCTGGGCGACGAGTCCAAGCAGATGATTGAGCGACTGGTGGAGTCACGGCTCGATCAGCCGGCGGGTTTTGAGGCAGGTGTGGCCGAGGTTCCTGCTGGCATCGGGCTCGCGGGGGCTCCCAACGATGGCGCCGTGATTGCCGCCGTCGAGTCCTCGTCGTTCTTCCCGAAGTCGGATTCTCTCGCGGACATGCCGCCGCCCGAAGACCGCACGGTGATGAAGCAGGCTACTGAGCTTCTGCAGGAAGCGCTCAAAGGAGTGGGGTCAACGGCTCCAGCCACGACCGCCGCCCCCGCGGTGACGAGCGATCAGCCGACTCCGAACAAGGTCGAACCGAGCAAGACCGAGCCCGTTGTCTCGGACAAGCCCAAGGCGGATCCGGCTCAAACCGCTTCCACGACGCCCCAAACCAAGAGCGAATCCAAGGACTCGAAGGCACCGGTCAAGAGCGAATCCAAGGACTCGAAGGCGCCGGTCAAGAGCGAATCCAAGGGCTCGAAGGCGCCGGTCAAGAGCGAGCCCGAGGAAGCCAAGGCGGCGGTTGCTCCTGTTACCCCGGCGGCCGCTTCCAGGTCGAACCGGACGTGGATCTTCCCCGCAGCTGCGCTTCTGATCGGCGGCGCGATCTACCTGTACTCCAAGCAGAGCGCCGCTCCTCCGGTGGCGCCAGAACCCACTCCGCCGGTCTCGGCGGCGCCCGTGGCTGCACCAAGCGCTGCGCCCGCAGCCAGCCCGGCGGAGACGGCTCCAGCCGTCGAGGCCTCGGCCGCGCCCTCGGCCTCTGCAGCTCCCTCGGCCGCGCCGGCGGTTTCAACCGTCGCGGCGCCGGCTGCCGCCCCCGCAGCAGCCCCCAGGCCCCGTGTCAAAGCGGCGCCCAAGGCTGCCCCTGCCGCCGAGCCTGCCGCCGAGCCTGCCGCCGCTGACGCACCTACGCCCGAAGCAGCCCCGGCACCCGCTCCGCCCAAGGCCGAGCCGACGCCGGCCAGCGAGAACCCCTACTGACGACCGTGACGCTGACCGTACCCTTGCTTGCCTTCCCCGTACGGGGGGCGACGCCTTAGATGGATTCCGACCCACAGGACCCCTCGGTGCCCAAGTCCCCGGCCTCACCCGAAACGGCGGTGCCGGTGGACTCGCTCGTGGGCACGTTGATATCCGACCGCTATCGCATCGACGCCCTGCTCGGCGAGGGTGGCATGGGGCGCGTCTATTCGGCTGAGCATGTGCTCATGCGCAAGCGGCTTGCGGTCAAGGTGCTGCATCGCGAGCTCACGACGGTGCCCGAGGTGGTGGCGCGCTTTGAGCGCGAAGCGATGGCGGCGGCGAACATCGACCATCCGAACGTGGCGGCCGCGACTGATTTCGGCAAGCTGCCCAACGGCTCGGTGTTTCTGGTGCTTGAGTACGTGCAGGGCGTTAGCCTGCGCGATCAAATCGCCGAGGGGCCAATGGTCCCAGAGCGTGCGCTGCACATCGCACGCCAGATCGGTTCGGCGCTCTGTACCGCCCATCTCCTTGGCATCGTTCACAGGGATCTCAAGCCCGAGAACGTGATGCTGGTGGATCGCAACGGGGATCCCGATTTCGTCAAGGTGCTCGATTTCGGCATCGCCAAGGTCCCGATCCAAGATATTTCCGAGCGCGGCAGCGTGCGTCCCGGCCAGGTCATCACCAAGGTTGGAATGGTGTTCGGTACACCCGAATACATGGCGCCTGAGCAGGCGCTCGGACAGGACGTTGATGGTCGCGCCGATGTCTACGCGCTCGGCGTGATGCTCTACGAAATGCTGGCAGGGGTTCGCCCCTTCCGTAGTGGCAGTCCGGTTGGCATCCTGGGGCAACAGCTGCAGGGGCCGCCGCCGAGCTTTGAAGCGCGCTCACCCGGGCTCAATATACCGCTTCAGATCGAGGCCGCCGTGTTGCGATTGCTGGCTCCCAACGCCAACGATCGCGTTGCGTCAGCGCAGGACGCCACGCGCGAAATCGAGGATCTGCTGGGCATGATGCCCAAGCGTCGCCAGCTCTTCACGCTCGCTGGCGGCACTCCCGATGAGCCCAGTATTCGCCGTTCAGTGGCTGATGGAGAGTTTCCGATCGGGGACCCCCGACGGGTCTCGCGCCCCGACGCTGCCGCGTTGAGGGTCGGTTCCTACTCGACGATTCCCGCGGGGCCTGCTCCGGGTGACGGCCGGCTCGCGCGTCTCTGGGCAACGGCGCTCGACGCGACCGACCGTTGGCGAGCCAAGTTTCCCGCTGCGGTCCAACGACCGCTGCAAGGCGTCTCGAGTCGCTCGCTGCTGGCCGGCTCAGTGCTCGCAGGGTTGGGGTTGTTTGGGGTCGTCGTGGGCACGACCCTGGTCGCTCTGCGCCCGCCTCCAGCGGTGGTCGAACGACACGTGGCACCCGGTGACTCTGCCCCGGTCGTTGCGGAGCGCGTGAGCCGTGTGGCTCCCCAGGACCGCGCCGCGGACACCGATATCTCGGCCGCGCGCACTGAAGGGTTGACCGCGTTGGCGCGGCTAGCGGCGCGTTTCCCGGGGGATCCTGCCATTCCCGTCGAGAGCGCCAAGCTCCAGATGAACGCTGGCGATAGTTTGGGCTGCGTGCACAGCGTCGAACGCGCGCTCTCGCTCGATCCTCGCGTCAACAAGAACGCCGAAGTTGCCACCGTGCTGTGGAAGGCCGTGCAGCGCAAGGAGAGCCGCGACGCGGCCTTTGCGCTACTTGAAGGAGCGATGTCAGAACGCGGTGCGGACATCCTGTACGATCTGACCGCGACCCCGGGTGTCCGTGGGGAGATCAAGCAGCGCGCCGAGCAGTTCTTCGCTTCCAAACGCTATAGCCAACCCGCGTCGCCCGCCCTGCGGGTGCTGATCGCCCTGCGCGACGCAGACTCCTGCGCCAGCCGGGCCTCGCTGCTGGAGACCGTGACTCGTGACGCGGACGCCCGCGTGCTGCCGCTGCTCGCCGAGCTGCGCAAGACCACCGGTTGCGGAGCGAGTCGTCGCGAAGACTGTTACCCCTGTTTGCGTCAGGGTGGAGCGCTTGAGCGGGCCTACTCGGCTATCAAGCAGCGTACGGGCCACTGAGTACGGCGCGGCCGTCGGTCTCCACCACGGCCGTTGCGCGCTCACTACGGCAGCGCGCGCCGCGCCCCACAAAAGCCGAACGGCGTGTCCCCGCGTTGGGAACACGCCGTCTGGGGCGCCGCTGCTAGCCGTCGGGTGAACCCGGCCGCTAGCCTGCGTGACGCGCTCAGTCCTTCATGGCGCGCTGAATTGCACGCTTGAAGGAGGCGGTCGGTTGAGCACCGCTCAAGAAGTAGCCGTTGATCATGAACGCGGGCGTTCCGTTGATCTCTGCCTTCTTGGCGACCTCGATGTCGGCATCGATCTTGGCCTTGTGCTTGTGCGTGTCGAGGGCTTCCTTGAACTTGCCCATGTCGCAGCCGAGCTCCTGTGCCGCCTTCTCAAGCTCTTCGCGCTTGAGGCTAGCGGGCTGATTCTCGAACAGCTTGTCGTGGTACTTCCAGAATGCCACGGAGCCCTTCTGAGCGAACACTTCCTGAGCCGCCTCAGACGCCAGAGGCGCGTCCTGGTGGAACGGCAGAGGCATGTGACGCCAGACGAAGCGGACCTTGTCCTTGTACTCCGCCTCGAGCTCCTGAATCGTCGGCAGAACCTTCTTGCAGTAGGGGCACTGGAAGTCGCTGAAGATCTGGACCGTCACCTTGGCGCCGGCTCCACCCTTGGACGGGCAGTCTTTACCCGCTGCGGCTACGTCCTTCTTCTCCGGGGTCGGCGGCTCTTTGCCGTTCTTGATGATCTCCTCGTAGATCTTGGCCTTGGGAGTCCCTGAAGACACGAGCTGGCGCGCCTTGACGAGCTGCGCGTCGATCACCTCTTGGAACTTCTCGAAGGGCTGGGCGCCCGAGAGACGGAACCCGTTGATGAAGAAGTGGGGCGTACCGCGAGCGGCCACGTCCTCTGCCAGTCCCTGATTTGACTCGATCTTGCCAGCGAAGCGCTTGTCCTCGATCGCAGCCTTCACGGTCTCCCAGGAGATTCCGATCTTCTTGGCGATGGCTTCGAGATCAGCGTCCTCCAGCTTGGGATTGCTCTCAAAGAGCGCGTCATGCGCGTCCCAGAAGCCCTTGTCGCCCTTCTGCTTGTAGGCGACGCGTCCGAGCACTGTGGCCGGAATGGCGCGATTGTGGAACGGCAGCGGATTGTCCTTCCAGACGATGCGCAGGTCGTTGCCGTACTTCGTCGAAACCTGCTTGAGGGTGTCTTCGACCTTCTTGCAGAAGGGGCACTGGAAGTCACTGAAGACCACGACCGTGACGAGCGCGTCCTTGGCACCGCGGATCGCATCATCCGATGCCACGGGTACCTTCCAGGTGGCCGTGTCCTCTGCGGGCTGCTGGGGCTTTTCCGGCGCTGCTTCCTTCGGAGCCGCTCCTGCATTCTTCTTGCAGAGCTCAATGTAGACCTGGTCCTTCTTGGTTCCAGACGCGATCAGCTTGTTGGCCTCGACCAGCTGCTGATCGACGATCTCCTTGAACTTCTCGAAGGGCTGCGCTCCGACCAGGGTCACGCCATTGATGCGAAACGCCGGGGTCCCAGAGACGCCGATCTTGCGCGCCATGGCAAGATCCTCATCCACCTTCGTGGCGTACTTTTTGGTTGCGAAATCAGCCTTGAATTTGGCTCCGTCGACGCCCGCCTGCACGGCCCACTTCTCGAGTGAGTCCTCGCTGAGGCTGCGTTGATTCTGGAACAGCAGGTCGTGGAACTTCCAGAACGCAGTGCTGCCGCCGAGGGCGAACACCGTTGCGGCCGC
Organism: Polyangiales bacterium; assembly: GCA_038207155.1. GTDB lineage: Bacteria > Myxococcota_A > Polyangia > Polyangiales > Polyangiaceae > FEN-1139. Next base: position 277,550 of record JBBRAB010000002.1, on the reverse strand, counting down.
CTCATGGGCGGGACGCGCGTGCTGGTGGAACGGCAGCGGGCTGTGCTTCCAGATGACCCGCAGCTTTTCCGGACCGTAGGTCTTCTTGAGTTGCTCCACCGTAGCCGCGCCGCGGGAGCAGAAGGGGCACTCAAAATCACTAATCTCGACGACCGTGACGGGGGCGTCGGGGTTGCCCCAGGAGGGGTCCTTCGAGCTCACCGGTACGGAAGCGGCGCTGTGATCCCAGTTGGCACTGGTGGCCGAGTCATCGGAGCCGATCGAGACGCCATGGGCGCGATCGAGACCCCACATGAGGGCGATTCCTGCCAGAAACGACAGGAAGAACCCCACGATAGCGGTTCCCTTGTTCATGTACTTTTTTCCTCTAGATGCGTAGATAAGCAGCAAACAACGATTGGCAAAGAGCGGTTCGCAAGACAGTGAACGCACTCCAGGAGACTAGGTCGACACCGAGCGACAGCGCGAACCCCGAGGACTTCGCCCAACAGCGAATCACGGGAGCTCAACGACGGTGTCGTGAGCGCATGCAGGCCCGGGCTGCTCAGCGGGGAGGCTTGAGCACGACTGAGCGAAAACCTGGGCGCGGGCCGTCGCGACGACCGACGGCGCGGGGTAGCGGCAGGAGGAATTGTCCGGTCGCTCGCCGCGCGATGGTTGACATGGGCAGCAGCGACTCGAGCGACGGCGAGTAGACGCGATCGGGCGACGGCGAGTTTGGAGTCTCCGTTGGCGCGGTGACCGACTCTCCCGAGACTCGGCAGGATTCGGGCGCGCGCAGCTCGGCATTGTCGAGTGCGCGTCCTGGTGGCGGAGCCGCGATGGATTGGGCGGTCACTGCGCACATGCCAACCGAAGCGAACGCGAAGGCCGAACGGGGCGTCAGCACGACGAGCAAACCCAACAAAAGCCACCAGCAGGACCAAAGTCCGCTGCCGCTTGCTCGGTTGCTTGTCTCCCCACGCATCGTCTAACCGGGCGCCAGTCTACTCAAAGCATTCCGGAGCACAACGCTAGAGCGAGGCGGGTCATTCCCGAGTCCGGCTGGGGAGTGGGGGCCACGGAGACGCGATTATCTCTGGCTTGTCGGCATTGCTCGAGGCTTGGGCGGCGAGGGCCGACAAGGAAAATAGGTCACGAACTTGTATACTTTATCCCACATTGGCACCATGGGGTCATGTCTGCCCGTCCCTCTGTGGCTAACATCTCGAAACTGAACGACTTTTCCTCCGGTGAGGAGTCGGAGGCCCTGCCGCGTCACTTCGAGCACTACCTGCTGCTCAAGCAGATGGCCCGGGGTGGAATGGGGGAGGTCTACCTGGCGACCTCGGCCGGGGCGATCGAGGGGGCCGAACGCCCCTGCGTCGTCAAAGTGATTCGCCGTGAGCACTCTGAGGACGGCTCTTTCCTGGCGCGCTTCCTCGACGAGGCTCGCATCCAAGCGCAGCTTGAGCACCCCGGGGTTGTTCGCGTGCTTGAAGCCAGTCGCGATGGGGCGGGCAAGCCCTACGTCGTGCTCGAGCATGTTGAGGGACGCAACATGAGCGAGCTGCGCCTGCGTGCGCAGCAACTGAGCACCCGCATCGGGTGGGCGGACGCCGTGGCGATCGGCATGGGGATGCTTGACGCGCTTTCGCATGTGCACGAGCGCACGGACTCCAATGGCAAGCCGCTCGACATCGTGCACCGCGATCTCAGCCCTCAGAACGTCATGGTGGGCTACGGCGGCGACATCAAAGTGATCGACTTTGGCACCGCGCGCGGCCAGAACCGTCGCTGCCACACCGTGGCGGGCATCGTGTTCGCTAAGCCCGGCTACGTCGCTCCGGAGGTCGCCAACAACAATCCCGGTGGCGTGCCTGCAGATCTGTATGCCGTCGGTGTGATGCTCTGGGAGCTCGTGGCCGGACGACGGTTCCTGCAAGGGGACTCTAACGAGCACATGGCGGCAGTGGGCGCCGGGACGCGCCTCCCGGCACGCATCGCGGAGCTGGTCGATGCGCCCGCTGAGCTCGACGAGATCATCACGCGTTTGACGGCCACGCTGGTGACCGAGCGCTACGGTTCGGCTCGCGAAGGGCTCTCCGAGCTAGCGCAGCTGCTCAAGCGCGCCCCCAGCATGTCGGACGGTCAGCGTGGGGTTCGCACGCGCGTTTCCCAGCTGATGCAGCGCCTGTATCCAGCCGAGCCCACCCGCACTCGCGCGGAGTTCACCCGGCTGCTCGCAGCCGCCAAACAAACCGTGGTGCCGGCGTCAGCCCTGATCCCCGAGCCGAGCCCGGCTCCGAGCGACGTCGAGAGCAGCGAGAGCGAAGGCCTGCTCGCAGGGACTCGCTATCGACTCGTGCGCGAGCTCGGTGCCGGCACGGGCGGCGTGGTTCACGAGGCGCTTCACATCGATCTTGGTCGCTCGGTGGCGCTCAAGCTGCTCTCAGAGGACGTCACCTGCGAAGGCCCGCGCCTCGAGGCGTTTCGTCGCGAAGCCCGCACGATTGCCCGGCTGGAGCACGAGAACATCGTGCGTCTCTATGACTTCGGGATCTGCGGCTCAGGGCGCGCGTTCTTTGCGATGGAGTTGCTCGACGGGGCCTCACTCGAGGTTCGCTTGACCGATGGCCCGCTCGAGTGGCGCAGTGCGTTCGCGCTTGGGGTCCAAGCGTGCCGCGCGCTGGAAGCCGCCCATGCCGCGGGCATCGTCCACCGTGACATCAAGCCCGCCAATCTGTTTGTGACGCGCAGCGGTGCGCTGAAGCTGCTCGACTTCGGGGTGGCCGGATTGGGCGGCGTCAGTGAGTCCAGTGATGCTCCAGGCGAGGCCTTCGTGCTGTCGGGAACCCCGGAATACATGGCGCCCGAGCAGGCGCGCGGCCAGGCGCCGTCTGACGCCTCCGACGTCTACTCGCTCGGCGTGGTGCTGTATGAGATGGTGACCGGACAGCTGCCGCACGTGTCCGACGGGATCCCTCAATTGCTTGAGCAGAAGCTGCACTTGGCTGCAGTGCCTCCCGCTCGCCGCGCGCGTGAATTGCGACTGCCGCGCCGGGTCGATCAGGTCGTCATGAAGGCGCTGCAGGTCTCGCTCGATGAGCGCTTCGCTTCGGCGACCCAGCTGCGTGAGGCCCTGGAATCTGCGCTCGATCACGCCGCCGAGCAAAATCACCGGGGCACTCGACGCTCTGCGCGTTGGCTGGGGGGCTCGCTGGCCCTGCTCTCGGTCTTGGCGCTCGGCTCAGTTGGGCGTACTGGCGTCGAAGTGAAGCTGGGCTCGTTGGTCCAGCAGGCTCGGGCTGGGTGGGAGGCGCAGCTGGCTCCCACGCCCGAGCTGCGACGTTCGCTCCCGGCGACTCAGTCGCGCGCGGGGGCTGCGGTGGCTCAGCTCACCAGTGAACAACCAGCGGTCCAAGCCGTCGCGATCGCGCCGACCCCGGTTCCCGAGGCGCCCGCGGTCGCAAGCGATGAGCTCGAAACGAGTCTCGCGCGCATCAATTCCTGGCTCGCTTCCGGTAAAGAGGTGCGCGCACTGCACGAGCTGCGCAAGCTCGGACCACAGCACCCGAGCGATGAGCGTGTCCTGGCAGCGTGGAGTCGCGCTGCTGAGCGGACCCATGCCTACGGTGAGGCGGAGCGGCTCGCCCAGCGCCGCGTCACCCAGCTGCCCAGTGTTGAAGCCAAGCTCGAGCTAGCGCGGCTGGCGCGCGTGACCGGGCATGTCGAGCTCGCACGTCAGGTGCTGTCCGAGCTACTTCGTGATGAGCCCGAGCGTGGCGACGTGCGCGAAGCGCTCGCGCATCTCGACGCAGGCAAGTCCGAGCGGTCTGCTCGCGTCGCGCGTCGTTGAACGACCAGGCCCAGGGGGAGCGCTGTGCTCCGCTTGGGCCCGTCGTGAGCCGATGTGGCACCCCTGAGGGAGCGGAGCTCGCGCTAAATCACGTGAATTCTTCGTCACCTCGGGAATGCCAGGCGTTCTGAGCTGGATCGCGCAGCGCTCATGGCGCTTCGTGACAGCGCTCGTTCATGGCGTTAGTCTTGGGAGATGAGCTCGGTTCGCTCGAAGGGTTTGCAGGCGGCCGTCATCGCGCTCGCAGCGAGCGTGACGGTGGGTTGCGGAAAGACGAACGCGACCTGGGTCGCGGCACCGGAGTCCGCGCCCTTCGCGACGAGCGCGTCAACGGAACAAGCCGAAGGCTACGAGCCCTCGACGCGAGCACTTTCCTCGCTGGAGGAATCGAGTGCCCCGGTGGCTGCTCCGCGGCTTCGCCACACGATTTCGCTTGGAGCGGTCGACGATTTTTCAGTTCACTCGCGCGGCATGCTGGGGGGCTATGGCCAAGCGCACTATCGCGGAGGCTATGCGCCCTACGGGCCACCCCCGGTGGTCTACTACCCCATGGTGCCAGCTTACGGCGCGTATCGCGGCGCGAGCTACGGCGGTGTTGGCTACGGCGCCGTGACCGACCGCGGAGTCGCCGCGGGTTCGTCCCGTTCGAGTTGGTCGACCCCGACCTTTGGTCCCGGGAGCCCGAGCTCGTCACCTGGCTCCGCTCCGTCCCTCGGCGGTGATTGGCCGAGGGCCGCGAGTCACGGTCCCGCCTTCCCGTATCAGTCCGCCCCTGGTTCGCCCTGGCGCGGCGGCCGCTAGTCGTTTCGCGCACGGGCTGGCTGCGCGGGTAGGGGAGCTGGTCGACCAGAATGCGCCGCGCCCCGGTCGCGGCGGCTGCATGCTGGGCCGCGGCGGCAACGAGTCCTTGCGGGCTCCGGTTCTCGCATCTAAACCGAGGCCCGTACCAGGGCCCACTTCGGGGCCGGGTTCGATGACCGGGAGAGAACCGCTTCATGGTAGCCGCGTCCGCACCCTCGCAGAATCTAGTCACGTCCGGCCATCCCGCGCTCGCGGTCCTGCGGCTCGCAGCCCCGACGGTTCTGGCGATGCTCAGTCAGAGCATTGTCAACGAGATCGACATTCTGTTTTTTTCCTGGCTGCCTTGCCCGGAGTCATCTAACGCGCAGGCCGCGCTCCTTCCCTCTCTGATCCTGCTCTGGCTCTTCGGTGGCTCGCTCAGCGCGATCAGTGTTGGCACTCAAGCCATTTCTGCGCGTCGTTCAGCCGAAGGGCGCGAACGTGAAGCGGGCGGTGTGCTAGTAAATTCGTGGGTTTTTGCGCTGGTGGCAGGTGCGCTGTTTACCTTGATCGGGTACCTGACGCTCCCGTACACCCTAAGCGCGATCATCAAGGTGCCGGCGGTGCAGGAAGCGGCGCAGGGTTACCTGCGTTGGCGTTTGCTCGGCGTGGCTTCGATGGTCATGACCTTCTCGTTTAAGTCCTTTTTTGACGGGATTGGTAAAGCCTACGTCCACATGGTGAGCGCGATCATCATGAACGCCATCAACGTGGCGCTCTGCATGATCCTGATCTTCGGTCGCTGGGGGGCTCCGCGCATGGGCATCGTCGGCGCGGGGATGGCGGGTTTCATTTCGACCTGGGTTGGACTGGGCATCATGGTGCTCTGGGCCGCCAAGGCTCAGATCCGCAAACGATTCGCGCCGTTCAAGCTCGCGCAGCTCTCGCGTCGCACGCTGGTCGACATCCTCCGCCTGAGCGTGCCGAGCGCGGTCGCGACGATCGCGGTGATGACCGGATTTCTGATGTTTGCGATGATCGTCAGCTACTTGGACAACCGCGCCGGAGCGCGCTTGGTCGCCGCCAGCGACTGTCCCGGCGGGCACGCCGAGCCGATCAACGGAGCTGCCACGACCGTGATCGTTGGGGTGCTTAAGCTCACCTTCACGGCTTGCCTTGCGTTCGGAACCGCGACGGCCACCTTGGTGAGTCAGTCCTTGGGGGAGGGCAAGCCAGAGCGCGCGGAACGCTTCGGCTGGGTCTCGGTACAGCTGGGGCTGGTGATCTTCGGGGTGGTCGGGTTCCTTGAGGGAGTGGTCTTTCCCAACGCCATTCTAGGGCTTGTGACCCACAGTGAGCTCGTGCGAGCCGCCGCCCTCATGCCGATGCGACTCATGGGGATTTGCACCCCGTTGATTGCCGTCGGAATGATCCTCACTCAGGCGCTGTTTGGTGCAGGCAACAGTCGCTTCGTGATGGTCGTCGAGCTGATCCTGCATTTCACCTGTCTGGTGCCACTGTCCTGGCTGCTCGGAATCACGCTGGGTTTCGGCCTGGTCGGGATCTGGTCCGCAGCCGTGGTGTACGTCGTACTGCTTAGCAGTGTGATGTGCGTCAAGTTCTGGCGCGGTGACTGGAAGCACCTTAGCGTCTAGAGCCAGTGAGCTCAAGCTTGGCGTGTCACTCGGGCTTGGCGCGTCACTCGGGCTTGGCGCGTCACTCGGGCGTCGCGAGCACGGTGCAAGCGACGGCCGTACGCACCTCGGGCGCATCGTCGGTGAGCGCGCGAGCCACGCTCACGTAGTCGCCGACCGACCACAGCATCCGCGCCGCCTCACGACGCTCGACAGCCCAACCGGACTGCTGCAGATCGCGCGCGAGGGGCTCGCTGCTTAGCCGCGCGCCAGCCATGGCGCGACGTGCCAGAAATCCGGTCGGATTCGGTCGCTGGGAGAGGACGCGCAGGCGTTCACCAGTTTGGCTGCGCCCTTCGGGGAGCTCCAGTAGACGAGTCATCGCGGCGATCGCCGTGCTCTCATTGGGCTCGCTGGCTAGCTCGCTGACCTCTTTCAGCTCGGCGGGTTGGTCGAGCTGTGCCAGTTCAAGTGCTTGCCGCTGCTGCAGGTCGTCAGCGCTGCGCAGGGCTTGAAGCAGACGCGACCTAGCCACGGGGCTCTTCGGCTCTTGCTCCAGCAGGAGCTGCGAAGCGCGCAGGCCCAGCGGGCCGCTATCCCGCTGGGCTAGATCGGTCAGTGCGTTACGGGCCTCGGGTAGACGGCGAGCGAGCAGACCGAGTCCGTCGAGGACGGCGAGACGAAGGGGAGCGGCCGCCACGGGGAACTGATCCCTGAGCGCCAGCAGCGCCTCACGCGTGCCCTGGGCGCCGAGAGCGACGGCTGCGAGCTTTCGGTTGTCATGCTCGGGATCCCCGCGCAAAAGCTCGATAAGTCTCGCTAATTCATCCTGATTTGGCGCACGACTCGCGGCGAGCAGCGCGGCCCTGCGTACCCGTGCTGCTGGGTCCACGAGCGCGGATTGACGTGCCGCGAGCAGCTCTGCAGAAACGGCTCCCCTGGCCGCCACGGCGCGCCAAGTCGACGAACCGTCGGCGAGATAGCGAGTCGCTTCGTGGGGGGCCAGGGTGGACCCCGCGATCAGGAGCTCCGCGCATTGTCCCCCAATCGTGTCGTGCTTGTTCGCCCGTTGGCGGAGCTGAGACTGGAGAGCGCGGGCGCAGGGGGCAAGCTCGTCGACCCAAGTCACTGGTTGGACCGAGTCGGCGCTCGAGAGCTCACGGCTGAGTATCTCGGTCGCCAACTCGCGAGTCGCGCGTCGACCGAAGCTTGGCTCACGGCTACTTCGCTCGACGCTGCTCTGCAGTTCCGACAAACTGCCGCTACGAGCCGCCTTCACCCAGGTGGGACGAGAGCAACTGGTCAGGAGAGGCCATCCGAGCAGGGCGACCAGGAGCGATGTTACTGAGCGCGCAGCAGTCATGGGCGATTCCGATACCATAGACTCCCCGAAGGTCCTCTGGTTCGTCAATCCACGCGCGGGCCTGTTTCGACGGGATCCCGGGCAAATCGTCCGGTTGCGAAAGAGCTTGGCCAGGACTACCCCGCTGACGAGGTGCGCGTCAGGCGGGGCAGCTGCGGGGCCATCAGGCGCTAGCCACGGAGTCGCGCTGCTTGAGTGCGGCGCGCACGAAGCTCGAGAAGAGGGGATGGGCAGCCATCGGCCGACTCTTGAACTCGGGGTGGAACTGACACCCGATGAAGTAGGGATGATTCTGGAGTTCCACCATCTCGACCAACCGTCCGTCGGGGCTGGTGCCGCTCAGCGTGAGACCGGCCTTCTCGAGGGGCTCACGGTAGTCGTTGTTGAACTCGAAGCGGTGACGGTGACGCTCGCTGATCTCGTCCTTACCGTAGACGCGATGCGCCAGGGTGCCAGGCTGAAGACGGCAGGGGTACGCGCCGAGGCGCATCGTGCCGCCCTTGTCTTTGACTTGCTTCTGATCGGCCATGAGCGCGATCACTGAGTGCGCCGCGTCCTTGCGGAACTCGGCCGAGTTGGCACCAGCGAGCCCAGCGACGTTGCGCGCGTACTCGACTACGGCCAGCTGCATCCCGAGGCAGATCCCGAAATACGGCAGGCCGCTTTCACGCGCGTGACGAATCGCGGCAATTTTGCCTTCCACGCCGCGATCACCAAATCCGCCCGGAACGAGAATGGCGTGCAGACCCGCGAGCAGGTTGGTGGGGCCCTGAGTCTCGATGTCTTCCGAGTCGATGTAGGTCAGATCGACCTTCACCCCGGCCTCGAGTCCACCATGCACCAAAGCCTCATGCAGCGATTTGTAGCTGTCCTTGAGATTGACGTATTTGCCGACGATGCCGATCCGCACGGCGCCCCCGGGCGGCTGCTTGAAACCGTCGACGACGACCTTCCAGGGCGTCAGATTGGGCTGACGTGACCAGATGTTGAGCCGATCGCAGATCTCTTGATCGAGACCCTCGGCGTGCAGCTCGAGCGGGAGCTCGTAGATGCAGCCGACGTCCACCGCCGAGATTACCGCGTTGACCGGCACATTGGTGAACAGCGCGATCTTCTCCTTGAGACCGCGACTGATCGGTCGATCGCAACGGCACAAAAGGATGTCCGGCTGGATGCCGATTTCGCGCATTTCACGCACGGAATGCTGCGTGGGCTTGGTCTTGAGCTCGCCCGCAGTGGCGATGTAGGGCACCAAGGTCACGTGCACGCTGACGGCGTTCTGCGGACCCACGTCAAGCTTGAGCTGACGAATCGCCTCGAGGAACGGCAGCGACTCGATGTCACCGACGGTGCCCCCGATCTCGATGATCGCGATGTCGGCGTCCTGAGTCGCATCCTGGATGCGGCTCTTGATCTCGTCGGTGATGTGCGGGATCACCTGAACGGTGGCGCCAAGGTACTCACCACGTCGCTCTTTGTTGATGACGGCTTCGTAGATACGACCCGTCGTCAGGTTGGAGTTGCGTTGGAGACGCGCCGAAGTGAAGCGCTCGTAGTGTCCGAGGTCGAGATCGGTCTCGGCACCGTCGTCGGTGACAAAGACTTCGCCATGTTGATAGGGCGACATCGTGCCGGGATCGACGTTGATATACGGATCCAGCTTCATGTGCGTCACCCGAAGTCCGCGGGACTCCAGAAGTGCACCGAGCGACGCCGCAGCCAGACCCTTACCGATGGAGGAGACGACGCCTCCCGTGACCAGTACGTATTTGGTTCGACGATTCACTGTACAACCTCCAGATATGAGCGACAGAGTTCGAGAGTCAGCGCATCCCACGCAGTTCTTGCAGTTGAACGAGCGCGGCTAAAAATAAGGCTCGGGCTATCCCAGGTACCCATCACGTGAGCTCCCGGGTGACGGACTAGAAACGTCCAACCAGTGAAAGCCCCGTGCTGCCACCGGTGACCCATGGCACCGGGACGACCGAGAACGCGGGACTCGCCGTCTTAGGGCGAGGGGCCTTTTCAGTCGGAAGGCTCAGCCCTTCAAAGGCAATCGCGAGACCGCCCACCTGACCGAGCGTGTCCAGACTCACCAGTACGGTGCGCAGTACCAACTCGAAGGTACTGCAGTCAGGCGACCCCTCAGGGCAGCCGGTCTTGGTCAGATCCATGATCGGTCCAACCACGGGGTATCGCAGGTCATTGGCCCCAGGGGCGTCTCGCCAGCCCTCGCGGATCCCGTAGGCCGCGCCGTACCAAACAGCGGTGCTTCCGAGACCTACAGCGACCAGCTTCCAGCTCGTGGAAGGTGGTGGCAGTTGCGGTCCTGTCTCCGCCTTGTCGGCGGTGACGGCTGCTCCAGATTCCTCTGGTTGCCCGTCCACAGGGGGCTCCTCCGCATTCGCGAGCTGGGTGAATGTTCCCAGCGTCAGCGTCACTCCAACCGAGAGCCGAAGGAGAGCCGCGCGAGCGCGTTGAGGCACGCCCCCTTTTGGCCAGGTATCGGTCGGAATGCAAGGCGGAAACGGTGCAATCGTCATTATTACCAAGTCCTGCCGGCCGGTCACTGAATGTGCGAAACATTAGCAACAATCAGGAGACCTCGAGAATCCGTCACGCCGCCCGGGCCGGGTGCGGCGGCGTTGGGGCGCTGCGACTCCTCTTACGCTCCCTAGTCGGCCGAGCCAAGCAGAGAGCTAAAGCGGCCGTCGCTGCTCGGTGAGAACAACTGCCCGCGTCCACGCACGACAGCCACCTGATCCTCGTGCCAGAGCGGAACCACTGGCATGTCGCGCAGCATTTGGCTGGCGATGCGCGAGTACAGCGCGGTTCGTTCAGCGCACTCACTCGTGGCGCCTGCGCGGTCGAACCATTCGGCCACCTGAGGATTGCGATACTCGGCTCGATTGCGTCCGAGCAATCCTCCGGAGCGGATCCCTCGCGGATGAAAGAACCACGACAGCACGTGGGGCTCGGTCAGCTCCGGGATTTGCAGAATCGCGAGCGTGTAGTTGCCTGAGTCCAGTCGACTCAGCAGCACCCCGAGCTCAAGTGGCAGCACGGAGGTCGGCAAACCGGCTTCCGTCAGCATCTGAGCAATCCCGCGCGCGACCAGGACGCGGCTGCGATCCGAGCTGGTCAGGAGTTGGACTGGTTCAAGTCCGGATAGCCGCTGATGAGCCTGAGTTGGTTCGTACCCGAGCGGTGGCAGCGTCTTGGGACTCGCCCAATGCGTGGGCGGCAGGAGCCAACGTGCGGGCTGGGCACGTCCGGCGAGGAGCTCTTCGATCAGTACCTCCCGCCTCAGTGCGTAGGAGAGCCCCCAGCGCGTCTCGGGTCTGTCAAACGGAGCGCGTCCTCCCTGCACGAGGATATAGGTGATGTTTGCGCCGGGTTGAGACTTGACGGTGAGCGACGAGGAGCGCTCCAAGACCGGCAGGAGCGCCGGAGACAACCCACCCGGAACGATCTCGCTTTTCCCCGCCAGGAGTCGCATCGCGCGCGCATTTTCATCGCGCACAGTGCGCAGCTCGAGCGGATGCTTTGGGCGGGGCAGCCAGCCGTTGTCGGTTGGTTCGAGGCGGACTAGTCCGCGTTCGACCCGCCCGAGGCAGTAGGGGCCGAGGCCCGCCAAGTGACTCCCGAGCGGACTTCGGACTTGCTCGGCTTTGAGGATCGGCAGCTCAAGATCGGTTAGCCAGCTCGCTCGCGGCTGAGCCAGGTTTAGCTCTAGGGCATGGGCGCCTTGTGGGGTGCAACCCGAGAAGGCTGCGGCGATACTCTGATACGGGCTGCCGAGCTTTGGATCGCCTAATGCTGAAAGCGTCGCGCAAACGTCTCTGGGTTCGAGCGGGTCACCATCGGAGAAGCGGGCCCTCGGTCGCAATTCGATCCGAATGACTCGGTCGGAGACGCGCTCGATGCGACTAGCGGCCGCCGGATGAGGCTCCAACGTCCTCGGGTCGAGTGAGACCAGTCCGATGTGCAGCAGTCGATTGGCCTTCAGATCCAGCGACCGCGTGCTGAAGCGAGGATCCAAACTCGTGACCTCGAGTGGCACCGTGAGCTCAATGGCCGAGGGTTCCGCAGTCGTGCTGGAGCCGCACCCCATCCCTAACCCGAGGGCAAGCAGGGCCGTCGCCAGCCCTGCCCATGGGCAAAGTCGCACGGCGCAGCTGCCGCTTGAGCTAGGATAGCGAACCATCGTGATGGCATCTTTACCGCGAACCGCTGACCTTGGGGCGCTCTTGATCGGGCTCGGAGTTGGAGCGGCCCTGTGGTGCGCGCCACGCCCCGTGCCCGTGCGACCTGACGACCGCTCACTGGGTGCTGTCACCCCGCAGAAGGCTTCGGAAACCCTGGCCGACTGGGTCCATGAGCATAAGGGACGTGTCGGCCTGAGCGTACTCCCTCTCACAAGCTCGACTCCGCTCGTTGAGCTGGACGGGGCGGTTGCGCTCAATCCCGCCTCCAACGCCAAGCTGCTCACCATGGCCGTGGCTCTCGATCGGCTGGGCCCCGAACGGAGGTTCACGACCAGTCTCCATGGGCGTCTCGATGGCGGGATCGCGACTCGGCTCGTGCTTCGTGGCGACGGGGATCCCAGCTTGGACAATGCGGCGCTGTTGCGCCTGGTCGAGCAGGCCAAGGAGCAGGGGTTGACCGCGCTGCGGGGTCCGGTGGTCGTCGATCAAAGCGCGTTCGAGCAGCAGTTCACTCCTCCTGCCTTCGAACGGCAACCCGATGAGTGGTCTGTTTTTCGGGCGCCCATCAGCGCAGTGGCCTTCAATCGCAATGTTATCAGCCTAGTTGTGACGCCCAAGGCTGATGGCGATGCATTGGTCTCAGTCAGTCCAGTCGGAGCTGCCACCGTTCAAGGCCAGGTGCAGTCCATCACGGGACGCGTGCAGCAGCCGCTGGCGCTGCGCGCTGAAGCTCGCAGCGGGGAAGTGACTTTCACCCTGGCGGGTCAGGTGCTCGCCAAATCCCCCGTTGTCACCCTGGCGCGCCGGGCGCAAGATCCGCGTCGACTCGCGGGATTTGCGCTGGTTGGGGCCCTGAAGGCCTACGGGATCGAGTTCAAGGGTGCCGTGGAACTCGGCACCACCGAAGAACTGCCGACCTTGGCGGTGGTTCGGTCGGCTCCGCTTGGGGTGCTGGTCGCCGCCCTGGGTAAGGAGAGCGACAACTTCTCCGCTGAGATGCTGTTGAGGAGCTTGGGCGCTAAGCCCGGAGTCGCAGCCACAAGCGAGGAAGGAGCCCGCGTGGCCCTCGAATGGCTGACAGGCCTCGGACCGCTCGAGCCAGGTACGCGCGTCCGCAATGGGTCCGGCCTGTTTGACGCCAATCGACTGAGCGCTCGCGCGCTCGTACGCATCCTGGTGGCCGCTCGTCGCAGTCCAAAGATTGGACCAGAATTCGTGAGTGCGCTCGCCGTTGGGGGAGCCGATGGCACGCTTCAGAGCCGTTTTCCCAGCGAGCGGGACAGTCGTCGAATCCGCGCCAAGACCGGCACGCTTGCACGAGTGGTGAGCTTGGCCGGCTACGTCGAAGGCCCGCAGCCCTGCGCGTTTGCCATCGTGGTCGAGGGCATCGCCGACCACCATGCGGTCCGTAGTCGTCTCGACGCGTTTGCCAGAACTCTACTCAACTAAGCGGCTCTCGCTGCCGTAAGAGCGCGCGACGCTGGCAGGGCGACACAAAATGCGCAACGCGCCACCAGCGGAGGCGCGTTGCGCAGAGCTATGGTCGAGCGCCTGTCAGGTGGAACGCAGCAGCTGGGCCTGACGGGAGCGCGTGTGCCACTCCTGCAGACTGCAGACGCTCTTGGATTCGCGACCGAGCAGAGCGCGAACCTCCAGGGCGTCAATCACGGCCATGCCGGCGGCCATCGTCGTAAAGTACGGGATGCTTGCCAGCAGGGAGCTGCGCCGAATCGAGTAGCTGTCGCGAATGGCCTGCGATTCCTGCGTCGTGTTGATGACGAGCTGGATTTTTCCCTCGCGGATCTCATCGACCACATGCGGCGAGCCCTGCATCACCTTGTTGATGCGCTCGACGGGAATGCGAGCTTCTTCCAAGGTGCGGGCCGTGCCGTCGGTTGCGACCAGGGTAAAGCCCAGGTTGCGTAGGCGGCGCGAGACCTGCACCGCGTGATCCTTGTCGTCGTTCTTGACACTGATGAAGGCTCGGCCGCGCGCGGGAAGCGTGAAGCCGGAGGCGGTCTGCGACTTGCTGAACGCCAGGGCCGTGGTGGTTGCTATGCCCATGACCTCGCCCGTGGAGCGCATCTCAGGACCGAGAATGGTGTCCACGCCAGGGAACTTGGTGAACGGCAGGACGGACTCCTTGACGGCCACATGGGTCGGCTGAGCGCCGTCGTCGATACCGAGCTCGTCGAGGGTCCTACCGACCATGAGCTTGGCAGCGATCTTGGCCAGGGGGCGACCGATTGCTTTGGACACGAACGGCACGGTGCGTGAGGCGCGCGGATTGACTTCCAGGACGAAGACCTGGTCCTCCTTCACCGCGAACTGCACGTTCATCAGGCCCACGACGCCAAGCTCGACCGCGAGTGCCTTGCCCTGACGCTCGATCTCGGCGACCAGGTGTGCGGCCAGGGTGTGAGGCGGCAGCACGCTCGTGGAGTCGCCAGAGTGAACTCCAGCCTCCTCGATGTGTTGCATGACACCACCGATCACGGCGCGGTGCCCGTCGGCTACAAGGTCGACGTCCACCTCGATGGCGTGCTCGAGGAACTGGTCGATCAGCAAAGTCGGAACGACGCAATCCTCACGGGCGGCCTCGATCGCGATGCAGACGTAGGCTTCGAGCTCCGACTCCGACCAGCAGGTCATCATCGCGCGACCGCCGAGCACGTACGACGGGCGTACCAGGACGGGGAAGCCGATCTCGCGGGCGATGCCCTGCGCTTCACCGAGGTTTCGCGCGATGCCGGCGCGGGGACGCTGGAGGTTGAGCTTGGTGAGCACTTCGTCGAAGCGCTCGCGATCCTCAGCGCGGTCAATTGCGTCCGCGGAGGTCCCAAGCAACTTGATTCCAGCCTTCTCGAGCGGGACGGCCAGCTTGAGGGGGGTCTGACCGCCGAACTGGGGAATGACGCCGAGTAGCTCGCCGCTTTGGGATTCTTCCCGACAAATCGCCAGCACGTCTTCCAGGGTCAGCGGCTCGAAGTAGAGGCGATCCGAGGTGTCGTAATCCGTCGAAACAGTCTCCGGATTGCAGTTCACCATGATCGTCTCGTAACCGAGCTCACGCAGCGCGTAGACCGCGTGGCAGCAGCAGTAGTCGAACTCGATGCCCTGTCCGATGCGATTTGGCCCGCCACCGAGGATGATCACCTTCTTGCGGTCGGTGACCTCGGCTTCGCTCTCCGTCTCGTAGGTCGAGTAGAGATACGGGGTACGCGCCACGAACTCAGCCGAACAGGTATCGACGCGTCCAAAGACCGCATTGATATTGCTGGCAGCACGCAGCTCACGAACCTCGTGTTCGTTGGACTTGCGAAGCAGCGCGATGTGACGGTCACTAAAGCCGAGTCGCTTGCTCGCGCGAAGTAGCTCGGGATCGAGCGTTGCGGCGTCGCGAATCATGTTCTCGTGCTGCACGATATTGGCGAACTGCGAGAGGAACCAGGGGTCGATGGCCGTGAGCTCGAACAGCTCGTCCAGCGACACTCCCAGACGAATCGCGTCAAACACGTAAAACAGGCGATCGGCTGAGCCAATCCCAACGACTCGCTTGACCGCATCGATCGCTTCGTCCTTGGACGCTAGCGGCATGGGAGGTGGCGGCATCGAGAGTGGGGGAGCGTCGTTTGCAAGATCGCGCTGGAGACCCGGACCGAAATCGAGCGCCCGGTACTCGATCCGCTCGAGTAGCGAGACCAAGCCCTCTTTGCCGGTCTCGAGTGAGCGAGCGGCCTTCTGCAGCGCTTCGGCGAAGGTACGCCCGATGCTCATGGCCTCGCCGACGCTCTTCATTTGCGGACCGAGGCGACGATCCGCTCCCGGGAACTTCTCGAAGGCAAAGCGGGGCCATTTCACGACGACGTAGTCGATCGTCGGCTCGAAGGCGGCGCTGGTGCCCGTGATGTCGTTCTCCAGCTCGTCGAGCGTGAAACCGACCGCCAGCATGGCGGCGATCTTGGCGATCGGGTAGCCGGTTGCCTTGGACGCCAAGGCGCTCGAGCGCGACACCCGAGGATTCATCTCGATCACCAGCACGCGGCCCGTCTTTGGGCACACGGCGAACTGGACGTTGGAGCCGCCTGTTTCGACGCCAATTTCGTGCATCACCGCACGGGCGGCATCTCGAAGGCGCTGATACTCGCGGTCCGTCAGGGTCATCGCGGGGGCGACCGTGATGGAGTCCCCCGTGTGCACACCCATCGGGTCGATGTTCTCGATCGAACAGACCACGATGAAGTTGTCGGCGCGGTCGCGAATCACCTCGAGCTCAAACTCCTTCCAGCCGAGGACGCTCTCTTCGACGAGCACCTCGTGCACGGGAGAGTTGAACAGGGCCCACTCGACCTTGGCTTCGAGCTCGGAGTCGTCATTGACGATGGCGCCGCCGGCGCCGCCGAGGGTAAAGCTCGGTCGTAGAATGACGGGGTAGCCCGTCATCTCGGCGACCTGACGCGCCTCATCGACGTTCTTGGCGTACCCAGAACGCGGGCACTCGAGCCCGGCGTTCTTCATCGCATTCTTGAAGAGCAGGCGGTCTTCTGCCTTCCTGATGGCTTCAACCGAGGCGCCGAGCAGCTTGACGCCGAACTTGGACAGCACCCCAGACTCGTGGAGTCCGAGGGCCAAATTCAGGGCCGTTTGGCCACCGAGGGTCGGCAGCAACGCGTCGGGACGCTCGCGTTCGATGATAGCGGCGAGGGTGTCGTGATCGAGCGGTTCGACGTAGGTTCGTCGAACCAGCTCAGGATCAGTCATGATCGTCGCTGGGTTCGAGTTGACGAGTACGACGTCGTACCCGAGACTCGTGAGGGCCTTGGCTCCTTGAGTCCCGGAGTAATCGAACTCGCAGGCCTGACCGATCACGATCGGTCCGGAGCCAATGAGGAGGATCTTGTGGATGTCGTCTCTGCGCGGCATTCGACCTCGACCCCTGTTCGCTAGCCGGACGGGGCGTGGCGGCGTCTAGCACAGCGAGTGCGGGCGTCTGCCGCAATCGTTTGGCGGCCCACTGGCCAGTGTAATCTGTTCTGGACTTGCGCTGAGATTTCGCGGGGTTCCTTGGGTTTTGGCTGTAGCGGCCAGGCTGGCGGTCGATCTTTCCTTCGGGGGCACTGAATCGTTGTCCGAAAGGGGCCGCTACAGGCTCATGGTACAAGAGGCGATCATGAGGACTAGCGCGCGCAAACATCGGCTTGGCTTGGCTCTCGTGCTTGGTGGGTTATGCTGCCCGTTGCTGGTGGCTGCGCAGTCGACGCCCGATGAGCTCGCTCGTACCCATTTCAACTCGGGAGTCGCCTACCTCACCGAGCGCGACTACGACGAAGCCCTGAAGGCGTTCACGAAGGCCTACGAGCTTTCCAAGCGCGCTCCCATCCTCATCAACATCGCGACTGTCTACGAGCTGCAGGGAGAGCTCGCCGAGTCGATAAGGACGCTCGAGCAGTTCCTCGTCGAGGCCCCGAACGATCAGGATGCGCCGACCATTCGCTTGCGCCGTGACAAACTCAAGGAGCAGCTCGACCGCAACAAGGCGAAAAAGCCTGCTTCGACCGATGCGAGTTTGAGTCCGAAGCCCGACGCTTCCACGCCGAACCAACCTGCAGCTGACAAAGCGACCACTGCTCCGGCCCCGAGCGGTCCGAATCGCGTGCCTGCGTACATCGCGCTGGGCGCCGGCACCGGCTCGCTGTTGGCCGCTCTGGCGACGGGATTCGTTGCCAAGAGCCAGTACGACCAGGCCAAGTCCGACTGCTCACCAAATTGCAGTGACTCGCAGCTCAGTTCTTCCAAGACCATGGCTTGGACGAGCACCGCGCTTACTGGGGTCGGCGTTCTCGGTCTCGGGATCGGCGGTTACCTCTGGTGGGCAGCGAGTTCTGAGCGAGAAAAACAGCCCGAACGCGCAGGCGAGCTGCACGTGGACGTTTCGATCAGCCCCCAGTCAGCGCAAGCCAGCTTTGGATGGAGGTTCTGATGATTCGCACGACCAAAGTCAGTGGGTTCGGTGCCGTCCTGCTGTGTCTGTCGCTTTCGAGCTGCGCGTTTCTGCTCGACTACGACGGCTTGCAGAAGGGAACTCAGAGCGCGGGCGTTGGCGCGGTGGCGCCGGCACGCACAGTGGTGGTGCTGGAGGTATTGGTCATTCCGGCGCAAGTACCGGGCTTGGTGGTGGCGGCGTGGGAACGGGTGGCGCGGGCGGCGCTACAAGTTGCGGTCTCGACTGCGACGACCACGACCCCTGCACGGTGGACAGGTGCGGAGGGACGGTCGACAAACCCGCATGCGTCCATGACGCAGCGGTGGTGGTCGAGGACGGTCTCAACGAGACGTTTGAGATCCCCGACCTGCACCGGGTCACCCTGACGAGCGCAGGAAACCGCTTTTACTACTCCGCTTTCTCAGGCTCTGGTCCGGGCCGAAAACTAGAGTTCTCGTACTTTGATCTCACTGGCACCAAGTCGACGAAGGTCGGTGAGGTGAGCGCGATGATCGTCGAGGCCGCGGGCGGAGCTTCAGTCCCCTCGCTTCCCGCGTCAGCCGCGGGCATGGTTGCCGAAGAGGGCGTTGTCCCGCGAATCCATGCTTACATCGCTGCAGGGGCCTCGTCCGTGAAGACCGATTCTTCGACGGTCTGGCACCTGGTGTTCGATCAGGATCTTTCACTGCTGACGGGCGCTGGGCGCTCCGCTCGGGCCGCCACGGATGCAAGCTACGCTCCCGCGAGCGAGCGCAACTACCCGGTGGTTTGGCTCGCCCCATCGACTAGCGTGCACGGGGCTTGGATCGGCGCGACGGGCGTGTTTCTTCATCATGCCGGTGGCGTCCCGTTTTCTTCCGGTGCCCAACCGACCTTTGCGGGTAACGTGAAAGTAATTGCCCCCATTGGTGCCGGGCAATCGGTGGGCCTGGTGATGGGAACTTCCGGCCTTCAAGCGCAGCTTGAGTCGCAGGCTTCGTCTAGCCAGGTTTCCACCTGCGGAAGTGGTGGCGAGGTCACCAATCTCACCACCGCATTTACAGGGATCCCTGGCATTTGGTGGGCAACCTGGACGCGGCTAAGTGCCAGCCAGGTCTCTACGGAGTCCTCGTTGATCGCCTGCCAGGCGGGGCCGCCCGCGGTCTGCAGCTACCAGAAAGCCGACTGCCAGACGGACCCCCCTACGGTTAACGTGCGCAATCAGGTGCTCGACATCACGCGTCGCACGACCGATCCCGCCGGGCGCATTTTTGAGTTCATCGCGACTCCGTCGATCCAGCCGGGTGACGCGGGTCAGCCGCCAAACGGCCTCCTACAGCTTACGGTGCTCCAGGCCGACATCAAGCTGGGCGCCGCAGGCGAATCCACGACCAAGGTGCTGACGCCAGAGCCCAAGACGGTAGCCCGGATGCCCCTCGTCGGCGCTGCAGGGCCCGATTGGCCCGCCATGAGCTCCCTTGGCGCCGAACACCTCGGGATGGCCTGGATTGAGCCGACTACTGCAGGAGGGACCCGGCTTCGGACGGTCCGCTACCGGCTCTGTCTTGCCCCCTAGGATGCAGCTGCGCGCGGCCTTCGGCTTCGGTTTGTCTCCCGTTTTGCCTGGGGGCAGGCCGCGGCTGGGCAGGCTCCGTGTGGTTTGGTCGGCGGGTCGAATCTCAGCCCCCCTCAAGAGTTTCCATGGACTTGTCGGTCCATGGGCTCAAGGTCTTGACGAAGCCAGTTTCATCCGTCATAAGGCTGCGCTCCCGAGGGCATCTGTCCCTGCGGGAGACCGGCCTGCGCCCTAGAGGCCGCCCCGAGAGTGGAGCCCGACATGCCCAAGATGAAGAGCAATCGCGCTGCTATGAAGCGCTTCAAGGTTACCGGTTCCGGCCGTGTTCGTCGCCCGAAGTGCGGCTTGCAGCACTGCATGATCGGCAAGTCCCGTAAGCGTCGCCGTCGTCTGCGTAACAACGACATGGTTGCGCCCGCGTTCCAGAAGCGAATCAAGCTGATGCTGCCCTACAGCTGATGCTGCGTGGCGCAAAGTCGTTGAACTGAGTTCTGAAGGAGTACCGAAATGCCCCGCGTCAAGAGAGGCCCATCTCCCCGCCGGCGCCACAAGCGCGTTTTTGCCCAGTGCGAAGGTTTCTGGGGTGGCCGAAAGAATCGCATCCGTCAGGCGATGCATGTCCTGTGGAAGTCCTGGCAGTACGCCTACATCGGCCGCAAGCTGCGTAAGCGTGACTTCCGTCGCCTCTGGATCACCCGCATCTCTGCGGCGTGTCACGAGAACGGCGTCTGCTACTCGAAGCTGATGGGTACGCTCAAGTCGAAGGGCATTGAGCTAAACCGCAAGGTTTTGGCTGAGCTCGCGATTAGCGATCCCGCAGCCTTCAAGCAGCTCACGTCGATGGTTTCGGCGGGCTGACCTAACCCGTTAGTGAACTAATGCCGGGGCGCCCCGTCCATGTGACGCGGCGCCCTAGGGATATTTTGCATGGCTGATGAGCTGCTGCAGGAGATCGAGACCGGCCTGGCTGCTGTCGGGGACGAGTACCGAGCCCGTTTTGCGGCCGCGGTATCGGAACCTGAACTGCGGCAGGTCAAGGCGGAGCTACTCGGGAAAAAGGGCACGCTGACCCAGGTCCTCAAGGCTATGGGTCGGATCCCTGCCGAGCACCGTCGCGCTGCTGGCGAACGCGTTAACGCAGTTCGCGCCGAGGTTGAGGCGGCCTTTGAGGCTCGCCTACTTGAGTTGAGGGCCGCAGCGCGTCGTGCCGAACTCGACGCCACGCCGTACGATTTGTCTCTGCCCGGACGCCTCCCAAGTGGGCGTGGGCATCGGCATCCGATCAGTCTCGTCAAGGACGAGGTGCTCGACATCTTCCGTTCGCTCGGCTTCGAGGTAGCCTGGGGACCTGAAGTCGAACGCGACGTAAATAACTTCACGAAGCTCGCGTTTCCACCCGATCACCCTGCCACTGACATGCAGGACACGTTCTGGGTTGGCGTCGCCGGGGCGCACGAGGGGATGCGCGCACTGCTTCGCACGCACACGAGCACGGTTCAAGTCCGCGAGATGACGACCCACGAGCCTCCCTTGGCGATCGTGAGCGGCGGAGCCGTGTATCGTCGTGATGACGACGTGACGCACTCGCCGATGTTCCATCAAATCGAGGGATTTCTCATAGGCGAAGGGGTCAGTTTCGCGCAACTCAAGGGCGTCCTCACCGCCTTTATTCACCGCCTGTACGGAGAGCGACCTGTTCGGTTTCGACCGAGCTATTTTCCGTTCGTTGAACCGGGCGCTGAGGCTGATGTGGCCTGCGTGTTCTGCGATGAGGAGTCCGGCTCGCGTTCGTCGTGCCGCGTCTGCAAAGGCACGGGCTGGCTTGAGATCCTCGGTTGCGGAATGGTGCATCCCCAGGTGCTGGCCCACTGTCAGATCGATTCGGAACGCTACACAGGTTTTGCGTTTGGCCTCGGTGTCGAGCGCGTCGCAATGCTGCGCTACGGCATTCCGGATATCCGGGTCCTGTACGAGAACGATCCGCGATTTCTCGCTCAGTTCTAGCTAGGGCGCCGCGGCGGGATTCTGCCCCGCTGAAACAGGCGTCCCAGGGCTGGTTGGTCAGAGTTTGACCGAGGATTGGTGCTGCGTTGCAGGACTTGCGGTCGGCGCGACACGTCGATCATGCCTGTGCCATCCCCCGCGCCTTGGCGCGGGGAGGTTCCCGGAGCCCTGGCGGCTCAGCCCCCCCACAATAAATTTCCCTAACTAAATCAGCTCCTTAAACGCCTGTGTTGACAGCGGCAACGAATTGACTCAACTACGCGCCCCGAGTCGCCGTTGCAGACCTAGTCCTTGGGTCCAGCCAGTCCCGCGAGGGAATTATCTCGCGGGGGATTCAGTTAAGCCTAGAGATGCCCCAAAGAGTGAGTCCAGTCTGTTGCTTGTCTGGTAGTCAAAGGTAGTACAATCAGCCGTCCCTCGCGGCGTGCCAATCCAGTCTGGAGCACTTTGGCCGGCTCCCGTCACTTGAAGGCCGCGTTGCAGTAACGAACGAGTCATTTCCAAAATGCAACCTGTTCTCCGTTCCTCCTGTCCTACCAACGCGTACGTACGCGAAAGTAGGCACGAGTGGCCAGAACAGTTGGGAATGAAAATTGCACCTTACACGGCAGCAGGCGTTTCGGCGCTCTTCCGAGCCAAGGTGGGTCTGCCGCTCCGTGTCGTAGAGACCCGGGGCATCGTCGCCTTGCTCCACGAAAACCTCCGACTTCGCGTTGGAAGCTGACGAGGCGCTCTGGCTCGTACTTATCGGTGTGTGGCGGCGGAAACCCGCTGTCGAGTTGCTTGAACCCCCCGGCCTATGCAGGACAAGATGTCTACCAACCGCGAACCGTACAACGCTCCCGCTGAGTTCGACCCGTCTACGGATGAGTCGGCGCGCGATAGCAAGGCGGAACCGCGTCGCCCCGAAGGTCCTTCCCCACAGGATCTGCGCCAGAATGAATCGGGGCCCGAGTCGTTTCCAACCGAGAGCTTTGAGCCTCGCGAGTTGGGCCCGCTCGACAGTACGACGGACTCGATGCTCTCGCGCTACTTCCGCGACATGGCAACTCACCAGGTCATGGGACCGGATGAGGAGCTTGAGTGCGCGCAGGCCGTTGAGGTCGCCGAGGTGGAGCATTGGGTTGCTCTGCTCTCGTACGTGCCCGTGGCGGAGCCGATCGTCGACCAACTGGTCCGCGACATCTCCGAAGCCAGCGAATCTGATCGGCCTGATGTCCCGCAGGTTGAGGAGCTCCGCAAGCTCGTCAAGATCTACCGCAAGCAGCGCTCCAAGCTGAACGCCGAGCAGCAGCGCCAGTGGACTGAGATGTCCAGTGAACTCGCTCGTGCCGTGCGCCTTCCGGACTCGGATCGCATCTGGATGACGAACGGGTTCAAGGTCGCCAAGGAGATCATCGAGCCCGAGGAAGCGGACGACGAGCGTCAGTCAGTCGCGGAGACGCCGGCCTACAAGCGGTATCTCGAGCGTGTGCGTCGCACCGACCATCGTCAGCGCGATGCCAAGAACCGTTTCGTGAAGGCCAATCTCCGGCTGGTGGTGAGCATTGCTCGCCGCTACAACCGCGGCCGTCTCCCCCTGATTGACCTCATTCAAGAGGGCAACATCGGGCTCATGAAGGCCGTCGAGCGGTTCGACCACACCCGTGGTTATCGCTTCTCGACCTACGCCTCTTGGTGGATTCGCCACGCGATCAGTCGCGCTTTGGCGGACAAGGGCCGAGCGGTACGCATTCCCGTGCACATGCTCGACACGTACAATCGCGTCTCACGCGCGACCCAGACCATCATCGCGCGTACCGGTCGCGAGCCCACGCTCGACGAACTTGAGAAGGAAACGGGCGTTCCGAAGGAGAAGCTCGACAAGGTCCGCGACTTGTACGCGGACACTCCCTTCTCGCTGGATCGCCCGGTGGGCGATGAGGACGGTCGTCGCTTCATCGACTTTCTCGTTGAAGAGAACTCGCTGTCGCCGTTCGACAGCCTAGCCAACCAGAAGTGGGCCGAAGAGGTGCAGCGCCTGCTCGGGACGCTCACGCCGATTGAGAGCCGCATCATTCGCTGGCGTTTCGGCCTCGACAACGAGGACGAGCTGACTCTCAAGGAAATCGGAGACAAGTACAATCTTTCGCGCGAGCGCATTCGTCAGCTCCAGGAGCAGGCGATTGGCAAGATCCGTAAGCAGGTCCGCGACGTCTGGTTGTAAGACCTTGAGTTCGTGAGAGTATCAAGCGCGACCTGTCGGGTTAGTCCCTTCAGGTCGCGGTCACTTTGTTACCAGGGGAAGGCGCAATCGTGATGGCTCGGACAATGGCTTTGTGGATGCTGGTCGGACTGCTCGGAGGATGCCGACGTGAGCCTGAGCCCAGGCTGGTGACGGTTCCCAGTACCCTTGCGAGTGCAACGCCTCACACGCTGATCAAGCCTCCCGCGGCGAGCGGCACCGCAACTCATGAGACCCTGTTGCCGGAGTCGTTGGCGCTGCGAGGAGCTGCCGGAAGCCCTGGCCGCCGGTTACCCCTAATCGTCTTTCTGCACGGGCTTGGCGCCTCGGGCGAGCTGGCGCGGACAGCCCTGCGCCTCGATGCTCTGGCTCAGAAACTAGGGTTTGCCTACGTGGCGCCGACTGGACCGAAGGATTCTCACGGGAGGTCCTATTTCAATGCCGGTCTGCGTTGTTGTGATTTGGACGCCGCGCGTCCAAATCACGTTGCTGAGCTGAGTGCGCTCCTTGAGCGCCTCAAGACAAACCCAACCCTCGACGCCACGCGCTTCTACCTGGCTGGCTTTTCCAACGGCGGCTTCATGGCGGATCGGATGATCTGCGACCGGGCCGAGCTCATTGCCGCGACCGTGAACATCGCGGGAATGGGGCCGGGTTCCGACGAACTCTGTTCGCCCGCGCGTGCGGTTCCGCGTCTGAAGGTCCACGGAGATGCGGACCAGTCGGTTCCGTTCACTGGCGGGCACCTGCTCGGGCAGGCGAGCCTCCCGAACCTTGATTCCGTTGAGAGCGATCAAGCCCGCTGGGCCCGACGGAACCAATGCTCAGGCGTCAGCCGCCCTCAGGGCGCGGCTCGGGACTTGGTGGCGTCGTTGCCCGGAGCGGAGACCCAGTCCTCCGGCTATTCCGGTTGCCGTCAGCCAGTGGAGTTGTGGACGATTCAGGGGGGAAAACACATGACCGGCAACTCGACTGGGCTGCTTGAAGCCGCGATTGGCTGGGTACTCGCTCACTGAGTGGATTTGGCGGTGGTCTGCGGGCCGGATCTGCTTTTCCGGGCTTGAAACATGACGACTATCGACTAGGGATCGGTCGCCATGACTGAACTCAGCCGGATCTCCCGTTCCGAACTTGAAGGCCTTCGTCAGGAGCTGCAAGCTCGGTATGACGCGTTCAAGGCCCAGGCACTCAAGCTCGACATGACGCGCGGCAAGCCCGCGTCGGCCCAGCTTGATCTCGCCAACGCCATGACCGCTGTTCTGTCGGCGGATGACTGGAAGGCGGCGGACGGAACGGATTGTCGCAACTACGGAGGCCTCGATGGTCTCCCCGAGATGAAGGCAATCTTTGCTGAGCTGTTCGGCGTGCCAAGCACTCAGGTCATCATTGGAGGTAACTCAAGTCTCCAGATCATGCACGACACGGTTGTTCGCGCGCTGATGCACGGAGTGCCCGACGGCAGCGGACCATGGAGCCAGCAAAGCCCTCGCTTCCTCTGCCCTGCGCCTGGCTACGACCGCCATTTTGCGATTTGCGAACACAACGGGATCGAGATGGTCAGCGTTGACCTGCTCAGCACAGGTCCTGACATGGATGCCGTCGAGCGTTTGGTGGCCGCGGACGCGAGCATCAAGGGCATCTGGTGCGTGCCGAAGTACTCCAACCCCACCGGCACGACCTACGACTCTGAGACGGTGCGACGCCTCGCGTCGATGAAGTCCGCAGCCCCGGACTTTCGGATCTTCTGGGACAACGCCTACGCGGTGCACGATCTCTTTGAGACCACCGATCCACTCGACTGCATCATCAAGGCTTGTGCCGATGCGGGCAATCCGAATCGCGCTTGGGTGTTCGGATCCACCTCGAAGATCTCGTTTTCCGGCGGAGGTGTCGCCGCGCACGCCTCGGGCCCTGCCAACGTTGCGGATGCGAAAAAGCATCTCGCGATTCAGACGATCGGTCCCGACAAGCTAAACCAGCTTCGCCACGTTCGGTTCTTCGGCAACCTCGCGGGCATTAAGTCCCACATGCAGCGCCACGCGGCTGTGATCCGTCCCAAGTTCGAGGCGGTCGTCAATGCCTTTGAGCAGGGCCTGGCGGGCAAGGGGATTGCCACGTGGACCAATCCTCGCGGTGGCTATTTCGTCAGTCTCGACACCCCGGACGGCTGCGCGTCGCGCGTGGTCAAGCTTGCGGACGAGGCGGGGGTCAAGCTCACCGCTGCGGGCGCGACCTTCCCGTACGGCCGAGATCCCCGCGACCGCAACATCCGCGTCGCGCCGACGCTGCCCCCGCTGGCGCAGGTTGAGACTGCCATGCAGGTGGTCGTCTGCTGCGTATCGCTCGTGAGCGTCGAGAAGCTGTTGGCGTCAGCCTGAGATTGGCGTTCGAGGTTCCCAGCGCAGCGGGGCTGCGCTGGGGACAGGGGACAGGGAACTGGGGACAGGGAACTGTGAGTTGGGGACGGACTTGGGGGGCAGATGCTGTCAGTACGATTTGGGCGCTGATGCTGATGTTTTGGGGGCTTGCTGTCGGGTGGGACTGTGCCTGCTGAAGCGCGCACCTTCCCCGCCACCTCGCAGGCATTGTACGACTCGTGAGCACTCGCTCGGTGTCATGCAAGCTGCGCGTGGAAGGAGCATGCACAGTCCCATCCGACAGCAACTTCTCGACCACAGTCTTCAGGCTATTTCGCTCGTGCAACCGCTCCTCGCTCGCATCACGCGGCGCGATCGCGATTTGCCTTCGCAGCTGCGGCGCGCGATGTCGAGCGTGTCGCTCAATCTCGCTGAAGGCTTCGGCAGCCAAGCGGGGCAGGCTCGCTTGCGGTTTGAAACCGCTCGCGGCTCACTCTGCGAGTCACGCACCGCGCTGCGCGTCGCGGTCGCCTGGGGGCACCTCAGCGCCGCGGACGTCGCCGCCGCCGAGGCGAGCCTCGATACCCTCGGGGCGCGCCTTTACGGCCTCTGCCGAAGGTAGCGGCGACGCTCGCTCACCACTCGTCAGCGCGCCTTCGGCCGACGGTCGCTGTCCTGCCGCGAAGGGTCGCTCGCCGCGGAGTGACCCTTTTAGCCAGCCGCGAGCCGCGCCCGCTGGGCTGACGAGGGGCCGAGGCAGATTTCGCGCTTGCCACGATCCAACACTCCGCCCATTGTCGCGTTGCGGGACCCGGACGGATGCAGCATTCCACCTCAAATCCCCAGCGCTTCGCGGAGCCGAGTTGCGTCACGGCCGGGGTTCTCCCTCGACGGTGTCACGCCGACTCCCCGCGAGGCGACGCATCCGTGTCGCTGTACCAGGGTATGCGTGGGGATGCGCGCTCCGATACGCAAGCTCGGGGCAGCGTGGTATGCCAACGCTGCTGGCGCTACTGGTGGCCTTTAGGTTGAGACGGCGTGCAAACGCCTCGACGCGAATGAGCTCAGTGAAATCGGCCATGCCTTCACTCCACCAGCTCTCCCCTCGAGCACGCCATGGTGACACGGCGTGTCTCCGTGAATCCGTGACGGTCGCGTTGCCGCAAGCTCAAACGCCTCGTCTTTCGTCATCAGTCTCCCGCACTGCAAACGCTCTGAAGAAAGGCTTCATTCCCATGAATCCCACGCGCACTCTGCTGACCCTCGCCCTCGTTGGTTCCGTCGCTGTTGCCTGCGGCGGTAGCTCGGAAACTGCCGGCATGAAGTGCGGCGTCGGCACTCACGCCGAAGGCGACCAATGCATCGCCAACGGCGGCGGCATCCCCTCCACGGGAGGCGTCAGCGGCACGGGCGCCAAACCGGGAACCGGCGGAGCAAAGCCCACCGGAGGAACGAGCGGCGGAGGAGCCGCAGGTGCGGGAGGCGCGGGCACGGGCGGCACCAGCGCGGGCGGCACCAGCGCGGGCGGCACCAGCACGGGCGGTGGGGATCCTCGATGACCGCAGACGGGACGGGGTACCCGCATGAAGTATTTTGAGAAGCCCATCGGTTGCGGTGACGTACCGCCATTCTGTCTCGACGAGAGACCGGTGAGCCGTGCGGAGTTTGGAGTGTTCGCGGCGGATCCAAACGTCGCCGCTGCGTGGAAGATTCTACGAGCGTCCTGCGTGCCCCGCGCGTCGCAAAGTCAGTCGGAAGAGGATACTCCCATGTCGTGTGCAGACGGGTGGTCTGCCCGCGAGTATTGCAAATGGGTGGGCAAGAGACTCTGTATGGTGGTTGATACCACGCTTACTACCTCGCCGCTTCGATCCACCTCCGAGTTGAGCTGTCCGTTTAGCTACCCGGTCGACTGGATCTATACGCCCCCATTGAAGGCGCTCCTCAAGGAAAGTTGCTTCGGAACGGGCACCGGTTCTTATTTTGAAAAAAGCAATGAGTGCGAAAATACGCAAAATGCGCCAACCACTTTTCCATCTCGCACAGCGTCGCAATGCGCGAACGAGGTAGTCGGTCTGGCCTACACACTCCGCTACGGAACATTTACGGTTTATCCCCCAAACAGTCTTTCATCCGATTGCGGAAACAACCTTGGCGGCGAGAGTCAGGGCGAGTTGATCCAGTGTTGCGCCGATCCCGTTTGATCCTACCAGCGAAAGCTGAGTCGACAGTTTACGAAGGGCAATGAGCAGGATGCTGTTCTCAATGCAAACCAAAATTCGCACGGTCGTAGGTCGCTGGGGGGCTCCTTGTAACGTGTCTGTCGCCGCGCTCTCGGGCGCCTTGGCGCTCTCGGGTATCACGCTCGCGTGCTCAGACCGATTCAGAAAACTTCCCACGCGACTGTGATTCGTTGAAACCTCGGGCGTGCAGTCCCGACGGAAGCGAATGTAGAAGAGGACGCACTTCCGAGCTCAGATTCGTCGCGTACGGACTGAGCAAGCGACCGGGCGCTTCGGAGCGCAGGGGCGCCCGCCGGCGGGTGCTTGCAGTTCAAGGCACGAGCTCGCTGCGAAGCCAAAGAGACCCCAACCCCCAGCCCGGGAAAGGGACCCACGAAGTGGGCCCCCGGGCGGGTACGCAGCAAAGCCGGCGTAAGCGCCCTGAGCACTGAAGCACCGGTCGCGCAGCGGTCCCTCACGCGACGCTGTCTCACGCTCCATCTGGATCCGTCAGGTGGGGTCAGCACGCCGCACCAGCAAATGACCAGAGCTTGTCTGGAGGCTGTCCCGGGGCAGCGGCTTGCTGATGTCCGGAGTTGACTACTGTCTGTCCAGGACATGTCACCATGGGCTGCTCGTCGGGCAAAGTCCGTCCAGAAACTTCGTTGTCGCACGGAGAAATTGCGCGATTCGCGCAAGACCTGCGCTAACTTGCGAGCGCTCCTGGGGACTGGTCACGTCGAACCCGAAACTCGGGGTCGGTTAGGCGCGTAGTGGCAGCGGATGCCCCCGCCGCGGCTCACGCGCAGGTCGGTGGCTCGGAAACCCCTGGGGCAAGGACCCACAGCTCAACGATGCAGCCCTTCGTATTTCCCCGCTGGGCCAACAAAACCCGAGTCATTGCGGGTGCCGTGATGGGACTGGCCCCGCTCGTCATTGGCGGCCTGGTTTGGTACGGCGCCTCCCCCAAGACCTTGGACGTTGGTTACATGCCTGAACAGCCCGTCCCCTACAGCCACGCGCTTCACGCAGGTGAGCTGGGGATTGACTGCCGATACTGCCACTCTACGGTGGATCGTGCGGCGTTTGCGGCCATTCCGCCGACTGAGACCTGCATGAACTGCCACAAGTCGGTGCGGACGCAGAGCCGCAAGCTGCTCCCCGTGCGCGAGAGCATGGCCACCGGGCAGCCCGTGCATTGGGTCAAGGTTCACGATCTGCCGGACTACGTCTACTTCAACCACAGCGCGCACGTGACGCGCGGGGTGGGTTGCGTGTCTTGCCACGGTCGTATCGATCAGATGGTGGAGGTTCGCCAGGATCAGCCGCTCAGCATGGGCTGGTGCCTGGACTGCCACCGCGCCCCTGAGCAGCATCTGCGTCCGCCGGATCAGGTCACCAACATGACTTGGCGCGCCCCCGGAGACCCCGTCGAATACGGTCACCGGCTACGAGAGACGAACGGAATCAACCCGCCAACGGACTGCTCCACATGCCATCGATGAGCGACGACCCGAAGCCGAGTTTTTGGCGCAGCCTTGCCGAGCTCGAAGGACGACCGGAGTTTCAGGAGCTGATCGAGCGCGAGTTCAGCGCTCCTGTGGACGAAGACGCGCTCCCCGGCTCTCCGGACCGGCGCCGCTTCATGCAGCTAATGGGCGCCTCGTTTGCGCTCGGGGGTCTCACCGTCGGATGCCGCTGGGAGAAGGAAGAAATCCTGCCCTTGACGCGGCGTCCCGAAGGCATGGTCCCGGGCGAATCGCGCGCATTTGCCAGCGCTATGGATTTGAACGGCGCGGGCACGGGCCTGCTCGTGACATCCGTTGACGGCCGTCCGATCAAGATCGAAGGAAACCCCAAGCACCCCGACAGCCGTGGCGCCGCGGGCATCTTTCATCAGGCCAGCTTGCTAGAGATGTACGATCCCGATCGCGCCACGCACCTCGTGCGCCGAGCGTCTGGAGACCAACGCTCGGACTGGACCGAGTTTGAGCGCTGGCTGGCCGAGCATTCCGAGTTTGCCGCTGACGGCGGTGCCGGACTCGCTGTACTGGCTGAGCCCAGTTCGTCGTCGGTACGAGGCTCGCTCGAGACCGCGCTACGCCAGCGCTATCCTCGCATGCGCTGGGTGAACTGGTCAGCGGACTATCGCGATCACGAGCTGCTCGGCGCCAAGCTCGCGTTCGGGCAGTCGCTGCGCACGCTGCACCGGCTCGACCGTGCTGCGGTGGTGCTGACCCTCGATGCGGATCCCTTCTCGCCCGAGTGGCCCGCGTTCCTCGCCAATATCCGTCAGGCCGCCGATGGGCGTGCGCCCGATGACACCGGCGAGATGAGCCGTTTTTACGCGGTTGAGAGCGCATTTTCGCTGGCGGGGGGATTGGCGGATCACCGTCTGCCGCTCGCTTCCTCGCGCATTTCGGCCTTCGCAGCGGCGCTGGACGCGCTGCTGAGCGAACGCCTTGGCGCGGCTGCTGCCTCTCATGGACCTGCCCAGCCCACTCCCCGCCGCGATTGGCTAAAAGACGAGCGGGTTGCCAAGTTCCTCGCTCAGCTAGCCGACGATCTGCTTGCCGCACGCGGAAAATCCGTCGTTCTCGTCGGTCGTCGTCAGCCGCCTGAGGTCCACGCCCTCGCGCACCGCCTCAACGCTCTGCTCGACGCTCCGGGAAAGACCCTCTCGTACGTGGCAGAGCCCGCGGTCGGTGCGGACTACCGTGGCTCGGCGGTCGAGCTGGCAGAGCTCACCACCGCGATGAATGCGGGCGCCGTTGGCGCGCTGTTCGTGCTCGGTGGCAATCCTTTGCTCGATGCACCGTCGGATCTCGGCCTTAGCGCTGCGATGTCCAAGGTCGAGCATCGCGTTCGCCTCGGGCTCTACGATGATGAAACGGCGGCGCAGTGCAGCTGGCTCTTGCCACGGGCTCACTACCTCGAGAGCTGGGGCGACGTGCGCGGTTGGGACGGCACGATTGCGCTCCAGCAGCCGTTGATTCTGCCGCTGTACCAGGGTCGCTCGGATTCCGAGCTGCTCGCTCTCCTGCTCGGGGAAAAGCCGGCGACCGGTCGCGAGCTGCTGCGTAAGTATGTGAGCGGTCTGTCCGACGAGCGCGCCATGCGTCGCGCCGTCCACGACGGCGTGTTGGCAGGTACGGCTTTCGCTCTACTCACGCCCACGCTCGCGTCACTGCCGAAGCTGAATCTTCGGGATGAGGGCCTCGCACCCGACGAGCTTGAGCTTGTGTTGGTTACGGACTCCAATCTGCTCGATGGGCGTTACGCCAATCTATCCTGGCTGATGGAACTGCCGGACCCCATGACGAAGGTCACCTGGGCCAACGTCGCGTGCATCGCGCCAAAGACGGCTGCAGCGCTGCACATCGGCGAGGGTGAGAGGATCGAGCTCGAGGTCAACGGCAGAACGGTGACCGTTCCGGCCATCTACTCACCGGGTCAGGCCGAGGGCTCTCTGAAGCTGGCACTCGGCTGGGGTCGAGAGCGCGCGGGGCATGTCGGTGGTCTCGCTAAGTCGGATGTGCCTCCGGTGGGTGTGAATGCCTACCCATTGCGAACGAGCAAGTCGTTGACGGTGCAAAACGGACTCCGCGTCCGCCCAACCGGCGAAAAGGCAGTGATCGCGAGTACGCAGGACCTCCATGCCATCGATCAACGTGGACGAGAGGGGCGCGATTCCCGCCTTGGCATGATTGTGCGCGAAGCCACGCTGGGGCAGTTCAAGACTCAGCCTGACTTTGCTGAGAAGGCCGTGCATCACCCGCCACTGCTCCAAATGTGGCAGTCGCCCGTGTCGTACGACGGACACAAGTGGGGACTGTCAATCGATCTCGGAAAGTGCATCGGCTGCAACGCCTGCATGGTGGCCTGTCAGGCGGAAAACAACATCCCGGTAGTCGGCAAGGACAATGTCGTCCGTGGTCGCGAAATGCACTGGATCCGGGTCGATCGCTACTACAAGGGTAGCCCGGAAGCGCCCGAAGTCGCCTTCCAGCCCGTAAGCTGCCAGCACTGTGAGAACGCTCCGTGCGAGCAGGTTTGTCCCGTTGGCGCGACCATGCACTCGAGCGAGGGTCTCAACGAAATGACCTACAACCGGTGCATCGGCACTCGGTACTGCTCGAATAACTGCCCCTACAAGGTGCGCCGCTTTAACTTCTTCAACTACCACCTCGATCTCAAGCAGCCCGAGAACCAGGTAAAGAAGATGGTCTTTAACCCTGAAGTCACCGTGCGTTCGCGCGGTGTCATGGAAAAGTGCACGTTCTGCGTGCAGCGCATCCAGAAGGTGAAGATCAAGGCCAAGAACGCGCGGCGCGCGCTGGTCGACGGAGAGATCGTCACGGCGTGTCAGCAAACCTGCCCCGCCGGCGCGATCGTGTTCGGCGACCTCAACGATCCCAAGGCCCTGGTCGCGCGCAATCAGAAGCGCCCTCGGTCCTACGTGCTCCTCGAGGAGCTTAATGACCGTCCGCGGGTGAAGTACCTTGCCCGGATCCGCAACCCCAAGCCGGAGCTGGCCTGAGCCATGACCCTGCTCACCGCAGTGAACCCCTATCAGGGAGCGCCAAAGGGCGACAACCCCTACGCGCGTATCACGGACAACGTGGCGCGTATCGCCGAGGCGGAGCGTCCGCCCGTTGGCTGGTACATCGCCTTCGCGATCTCCACCTCGCTCCTAGCGATGTTCTTTGCGAACATCGGGTACCTGGTTTGGAACGGCATTGGGGTCTGGGGCAACAATATCCCCGTCGCCTGGGCGTTTGGCATTGTCAACTTCGTTTTCTGGGTTGGTATCGGTCACGCCGGGACGTTGATCAGCGCGATTCTGTACCTGCTTCGTCAGGGCTGGCGCACCAGCATCAATCGCTTCGCCGAGGCCATGACGATCTTTGCTGTCATGTGTGCGGGGGTGTTCCCCGGCATTCACATCGGTCGCCCCTGGCTGCCGTACTGGATGCTGCCGATCCCCAACCAGATGCAGATGTGGCCCCAGTTCCGCAGCCCACTCGAGTGGGATATCTTCGCGGTTGGAACCTACGCTACCGTCAGTCTGCTGTTCTGGTACATGGGCATGATGCCGGATCTTGCGACTTTCCGTGATCGTTCGCGGACGCCGATCCGGAAGTTCGCCTACGGATTATTTGCCATGGGTTGGCGCGGGTCGTCGCGTCAGTGGCACCGCTACGAGAAGGCGTATCTCCTGCTCGCCGCGCTCGCGACTCCGCTGGTGCTCAGTGTGCACAGCGTCGTCTCCTTTGACTTTGCGACCTCGCAGCTGCCCGGCTGGCACACCACCATCTTTCCGCCGTACTTCGTGGCAGGCGCCATCTTCGGCGGGTTTGCGATGGTGACGACGCTCGCGGTGCCTTCGCGGCAGTTTTTCGGCCTCAAGCGGATCATCTCGCTCGATCACATCGAGCTGATGAACAAGGTCATTTTAGCGACCGGCATGATGGTCGGCTATGCCTACGGCATGGAGTTCTTCGTTGCCTGGTACAGCGGCAACGAATACGAGCAGTTCACCTTCGTCAACCGAGCCTTCGGCAACTACGCCTGGGCCTACTGGACGATGATTTTCTGCAACGTTGTGACGCCGCAGGTTTTCTGGATGAAGCGCATGCGTCGAAACCTCTGGGTGACCTTCGCCGTCGGCGTGTTGGTTAACATTGGCATGTGGTTTGAGCGCTTCGTTATTATCGTCACCTCCTTGACACGGGATTTTCTGCCTTCGAGCTGGGGTAACTTTCGCCCAACGATCGTGGACTACATGACCTTGGCGGGCAGCTTCGGGCTGTTCTTCACCCTGTTCCTGTTGTTCTGTCGCTACCTCCCAATGGTTGCCATGGCGGAGGTCAAGTTGAGCCTGCCGAATTCCCACGAACACTGAGCTGAGGACGAGCGAGGACCGAATGTCGGACAGTTCAGGCGTATCCAACCAAGAACCGAGCCTACCCTCAGGCGACGTGCCGCTCTTTGGGGTTTTGGCCGAGTATTCCACTCCTCAGCAGCTGCTCGCTGCGTCGCGGGTTGTCCGCGATGCGGGGTACACCCGCTGGGATACCTACACGCCTTTCCCGGTGCATGGGATCGATGGGGCAATGGGGATTCGTCCCACCATCTTGCCCTGGATCGTGCTCGGAGCGGGTCTGACGGGGGTCGCCGCCGGGGTCGCCCTGCAGTGGGCCACCAATGCCTTCGACTACCGCTGGATCGTCAGTGGCAAGCCGTTCTGGAGCATTCCCGCCAACATTCCGATCACCTTCGAGTTGATGGTGCTCTTCAGCGCGCTCACAGCGCTCGTGGGCATGTTGGTCCTCAACGGGCTGCCGCACCCCTCACACCCGCTGGATCTCAAGCAGCGCTTTTTGCGGGTCACTGACGACAAGTTCTTTCTCGTCATTCAGGCCGACGACCCCAGCTTCAAGCTGGAGATGGCGCGCGAGCTGCTGGCGGGGACGAGCCCGGTGGTGGTCGAGACCGTCGACGAGGATCGGGTTACCTCCGACCGCCTCCCTCGGCCACTCGTGCTGGGTCTGATGCTGCTGGTAGTCGCCGCCGCCGTCCCATTCGGTCTGGCTGCCAAGGCCCGTGCCTCGACGTCGCGGGAACCACGTTTCCACGTCGTTCCCGACATGGATTTCCAGCCCAAGATGAAGGCGGATCGCGCCAATCCGCTGTTCGATGACCAGCGCGCCACCCGCGCTCAGGTGGACGGGACCGTGGCTGCGGGTGAGCTCCACGAGAATACAGCGTTCTGGACTGGTCGCGTCGATGGCGTGCTGGTCACGAGCTTCCCGGAAGAGAGCCCCACCAGCGAAGCGGCGGTCACGCGCGGTCGGGAACGCTTTGGTGTCTACTGCGCTCCTTGCCACGGACTTGTGGGACGGGGCGATGGCATGGTTTCCAAGCGCGCAGAACTGCTCGCCGAGGGGACTTGGACTCCTCCGAGTGATCTGCAGCAGGACTACATACGCACCATGCCGGTGGGTCAGCTGTTTGAGACGATCACCAACGGCGTGCGCACCATGCCCGCGTACGGTCCTCAGATCCCCGCGGCCGATCGCTGGAACATCGTGCTCTACGTTCGCGCCCTTCAGCGCAGTCGCGCCACCTCATCTTCCGATCTGCCCGCCAGTCAGCGGGATTCGCTCAAGTAAGAGCTCAGCATGGCAGAACATCCAAACAAGCCAGCTCTCTCCGACTCCGACCCGAGTCTTCAACTCGGCTCGATTGCCGATCGCGCTGTCAACGGCCTCGCGGCGCTCGGTGTGGTGGCTCTGGTGACGGCTGGCGTCCTCGGACTCTCGGCACATGACCACGGTCGCCACTTCATGTTCGCCTACCTGGTGGCCTTCGCCTGGGTGCTGTCGATTGGACTCGGTGCCCTGTGGTGGGTGACCCTGCAGCACTTGGTCAACGCCCGGTGGAGTATCGTTGTTCGTCGGCTTGGCGAGCTGCTGGCGGCCAACGCGCCCATCTTGGCGCTGCTAGCCTTGCCGCTGGTGATCCCCACGTTGCTCGGCAATCACGAGTTGTTCCCGTGGGTGGATCACGAGCTAATGCACAGCAACCACGTCCTTCACAAGAAGGCGGGGTACCTGAATGTCGGCTTCTTCACGGTTCGCATGGCGCTCTATTTCGGGTTCTGGAGCTGGTGGTCCCGCCACCTGCTGGCTCGCTCCGTTAGCCAAGACAAGAACACGGCGACGCTCGGACTCCTTGAGCGCGTGCGCGGTGCCAGCGCGCCGGGCATGATTGCGATGGCGTTCACCATCACGTTCGCCGCTATCGATCTGCTGATGTCGCTTGACCCTTTGTGGTTCAGTACGATCTACGGAGTCTACTACTTTGCCGGTTGCGTTATCGCCGTTCACGCAGTGATGGTGCTGTTCACCCTGTGGTTCCAATCCAAAGGGCGCTTGACAGCGGTTACTCGCGAGCATTTTCACGATCTTGGCAAGATGCTGTTCGCGTTCACGGTGTTCTGGGCCTACATCGCGTTTTCCCAGTTCATGCTGATCTGGTACGCCAACATTCCTGAGGAAACGGGCTTTTTCATGGAGCGGATCCATGGGAACTGGCTACATGTCAGCTATTTCCTGATCGTCGGACACTTCGTTTTGCCGTTCTTTGGTTTGCTGTCACGCCACGTGAAGCGCCATCGCGTCGGACTGGCGTTCTGGTCCGTCTGGATGCTGGTCGTGCACTACGTCGATTTGCACTGGCTCATCATGCCGAACTACCAGCACGAGCACGCGAGCTTCGGCCTTTTGGAGCTCACGTGCTGGGTCGGCCTCGCCTCGCTCCTGGCCGCGGCTACCCTGCGACGAGCTAAGGGCAAAAACCTGGTCCCCGTCGGCGATGCTCGGCTATCGGCATCGATGGCTTTCGAGAACGTCTAGCGGAACAAGGGGCAACAACGATGTCCGATCAAGATGACAAGGCAAACGCCGGGGTACTGGGAGCTGTTGCAGCTGCCGTCCTGCTCGGCGTATTTGCGGTCTGCTTGGGAGTAGTTGGCTGGGCCAAGCTCGCGCAATCGGGCTTGCAGGTTCAACGTGAGTCGTTCGCCAATACCCGCCCCGTACGGGATTTGGGCGCCGCCCAGCTGGCGGATTTGACGTCCTTGCCGACCTGGTCGGACAAGTCTCGGGGGCTCGTTCGCGTCCCAATCGAGACCGCGATGCGCCTGGTGGTCGCCGATAACGGGGCCTTGGGTGCCCCCGGTGCTAATTCCGCACCGGCGGCGTCGAGTGCACCCGGTGCTAGTTCCGCGCCAGCGGGGTCGAGCGCCCCAGCCGCGGTCGCACCGACGGAGCCAAAGCCATGACTGCAGTCACGGTACTCGTTGCCAGTCTTACTGAGCTTCCGATCTCTCTCCCGGCAGCGGACTTCGATCTCTCGCTCGGGATGCTGGTCGGCTTTGGGGCGATCGGGCTGCTAGGGTTTGCCGCCGTCGCCCTCGGCGCCATTGTTCGCAATCGCGTGCCGTCCCGTTCGGAGCAACCCGCGGCGACAGCCCCAGACGGTGCTTGCTCGTCCACGCTGCAGATCGGCGGCGCGCTAGCGACGCTCGTTCCGGTCTTTGGGTTCTTCGGGTTGGGATTCTGCGCCTACTTGGACAGCCGCACGCCTCCTCGCGACGCCATCGAGGTGACTGCGAGTGCGGACGGGGCCAAGTGGCAGTTCACCTATCCAGGCAGCCTGCAGGCGAACAACCTGCACGTGCCAGTGGACACGCCAGTTCGATTGCTGCTTGCCAGCAAGGCCGACACGCAGGCCCTGGCGCTCCCTGCGCTGCGTCTCAAGGGCGTGGGTGTTGGTGGTCGCCCGACGGAACTCTGGTTCCAGGCCAACCGGCTCGGGGAGGGCTCAGTGCAGGGTGACGGAGCGCATGGTCTCGGCGGCACGACGCAGCCTGCAAAGCTCTTTGTTCATTCGACTCAGGATTTTGATGCCTGGCTTGGGGAGCTGCGCAAAGCCGCCGCACCGCTTTCGCCGATCGATCTGGGAAAACAGCTGTATGAAAAGCAGGTCTGCAAGACCTGCCATACCCTCGACGGCTCCAAGTTGGTCGGTCCGAGCTGGAAGGGGCTGTTTGGCCGCAAGGAAAAGCTCACCGATGGCACGAGCGTGCTCGTCGACGAAGCCTACCTCCAGGAGTCCATGCTCGAGCCTTCCAAGAAGGTCGTCGAGGGCTACGCTCCGGCCATGCCGTCGTATCAGGGCAAGCTCAGCGACGCTGATATCACGGCGCTCGTCGAGTACATCAAGACGTTGAAGTGAGGGATTTTACATGAGCGCCATCTCACAAGGAAAACCCACTTCGAGTCCGACTTCGACCGACTACCTGGCAGCGGACTCGGGCCTGCTGCCTTGGCTCTTTCCGATCGACCACAAGCGTCTCGGCCTGTCGCATCTCATCGCTGCGCTGCCAGCTCTCTTTCTGGTCGTACTGACGGGGCTACTCTCAAGTGCGCCAATTCAGGGACTGGAGCGCCTCCTCTCAAGCCCCTTGGCGGGTGCTCGGTTGTACTCCGCCCAGGGCCTGCTTCTGCTCATGGTGGCCGTCCCGTTGCTCTCTGGAGCGCTCGGGAACTTCGTACTGCCGCTCCAGCTCGGCCAGAACAACCTCGCGTTGCCCAAACTCTCCCTGGCGGGTTTTCACGCCTATGTCGCAGGAATGGTGGTGCTCGCTGCATCGGCTGCAACCAGTGTGCTCGACACGGGTTGGGCGTTCTCAGCACCCTACGGACTCCATTCCGGGACTGCCGTCAACTCAGCGGCAATCGGCTGCGCACTGATCGCGGTCAGCAGCTTTCTCACGGCCGCAAGCTTGGTGGCCACGCATCACCAAGGCGGCCGTAAGGGCGCCTCGCCATCGTTTTTCGGTTGGGCGCTCTATGCGGCGTCGCTGGTGCAGCTCGTCGTCTCTCCAATCGGCGCGCTAGCGCTCATTTCGTTGGTTGCCGAGCGGCACTTCGGCTTGAGTGTCTTTCGCCCCGAAGCCGGCGGTGATCCGGTGCTGTTCGGCCATTGTTTCTGGCTCTGGATTCACGCGGGCCTCTGGGGCGCGGTCGCGGGCGTTCTCGGGCTGGTCAGCGACGTCATTTCCGTCTTCGCTCGACGCCCCCTGTGGGGTGCACCCGCCACGCGGGCGGCCTTGATCTCGCTGCCGCTCATCGCGGTTTTCGGCTGGGGTGTCCACCTGGTGGGAGGAGAAACCTCCCTGCCTACCGGTGCCTTCTTCAGTCTCTTGGCGTTGTTGGTGCTCGTCCCGGTTACTGCGGTCGTGCAGAGTTGGCTTGGAACTCTCCTGACCGGCAGGGTTCACGTTGCGGTGCCTTTGCTGCTCGCACTCTCGGTGGCTTGGTTCGCCGTTCTGACTGTCGCCACCAGCCTTCCACTCAGCGTGCTTCACACGGCCGCGTATTTGCGTGGCACTCGCTACGAGACCGCTCAATTCATCGCTCAGTCTCTCGGCGTGGTGGTTGGCGGTGTGGTCCTCGGACTGAGTTTCCTCTGGCCGAAGATCGCGGGACGGAGGCTCCCGGAGGCCAAGCTGATGCCCGCGGTGCTGCTCACCTTCATCGGGCTAAACCTGTGGGTTTTGCCTGAGTTCGCGCTCGGGCTACTTGGCGCTCCTGCCGGCATGAGTCTGCACCTGCCCGGCGCAAAAGCGGCTCAGCTGGCAACCTTCCTTGGCCAGGCGCTTTACCTCGTCGGGCTCGTGTCACTGGCCATGACACTGCTGGCGTCGCGTC
Organism: Polyangiales bacterium; assembly: GCA_038207155.1. GTDB lineage: Bacteria > Myxococcota_A > Polyangia > Polyangiales > Polyangiaceae > FEN-1139. The sequence goes on along the minus strand of JBBRAB010000002.1, from coordinate 238,100 downwards.
GTGCTCGCAGCACGGCCCCACTCAATCCCTATGGAGCGCTCGGAGCCGAGTGGGCGGTGGCATCGCCTCCTCCGTCGGCCAGTCACGCTGCGAGCACCGGAGCTGTTGCGTCGAGCTTTGCGGCGCTCAGCTACGACAGTGCTGCCGACGACTATCGTCCGGTGACTTCGACGGCCAGCGAGGGCGCATCGTGAGCGAGTCTGAATCGGACGATTCATTGCCCCAAGCGAGTGTCCCGCAAGTGAACCCCGACTCGCCCGACACCGGCACCTTTGCGGGTGAGCTGCGGGCGTTGCTCGTGGCAGCCTCGCTGCTCGGGGTGACCGTGCTGTGGCTGCTATCACGGGCAGCCCACCCCAAGGCGGCCTTCTTCTTTCACTACTATCTCTCGCCGATTCACGGTTTGATGATGGTGGCAGGGGCAATTCTCACCGCTCTCGCAGTCGCGATTGCCAACCATCCAGGCCCGGTTGGCGGACAGCTACGGGTCAAGCTCGCTCTTGGGTTGGCACTGTTGTTTAGCGCGACCAGTGCAGTTGCGCTGACCTGCGAACTTGGACAGCTCTGCAAGCAGGGCATGGCTCCCTCGGCGCAGCAAATGCCGGGCGTGCCGGTCTATCGAACTCCGTCATTCGTGTATCGCAATCCGCGCTCGGCACGACTAGCCGAGGCGGTGCTGGCCTGGCGCCAACAGAATCCAAAACCGAGCGCGAGCACCTCTTTGCCTCGCGTCGTGACCAACGCGTTTGGCGATCGGAAGGTCGTTTCACCCTGGATTCGCAGTGGCATCGTCGACGGTCCCGCGCTGCTGCGAGTGACCGGTTTTGCGGTTCCGAGCGGACTGCGTGCGACGGTAGGTGCAGCTCATCTCGCGCTCGGGACTCTGCTGCTGTGGTTCGTCGTCGTTATCCCTGGCCTGATTGGCGCTTTGCTGTGCAAGTGCTCGCCGACCAGCGGTCCTCGCTTCGCTGGAATCGCCGCAACCACCCGATGGCTCGCGGCTTTCGCTCTCATCCTGTTTCCTGTCTTGTACCTCGTGTTCTAGGCTTTCCGATGACTACGAATCCCCTAGGACTCTCACTACCCGCATCCGTTTCGCGCCTGCTGGCGTCTCCCTGGCTGCCGATCGGCTTGCTTGGCGCAGCCGGCGTGACTGCATTGCTCTTTCCCGTGATGATGGTCGCAGCGGTTCACGCGGGCTTGCCAGGCGAGCTGCTCATGCCGCTCACTGCTGGTTTGAGTGCTGCCGGCGCGGTGACCTTGGTGGTCGGACTCTCCTGGCCGAACGGGGGACGGGTCGTGCCCGGAGCGCTCGCGGTGGGAGCCATTCTCCTGCTGCTTGCCGTGTTTCACGTCGTGGCTGAGGATGGCGAAGCACGCGCCGGGGATTCGCCGAACGCGCAGATTATCCGCCAGTTGCAGCCCTGAGCGTTGGTTGCCACGCGAGCTGGCGGCAACCGGCGACGCGCTGCTCGACTCTGCGTGAAACCACTCGGCTCGGGGCCCGCATCGGAGCCTCCCGCATGGGGGCGCCGCGCTGTCAGGTGACTTCCGTGGCCGCTGGCGCCCCTCGTCGGGCATTCGCCTTCGGGATGGGGCTCGCCGACCGAGCGCTCATGCACTAACGTCTGCTTGTGGGTAAACCCTACCCGTTAGAGATAGCCATCGAGGTGAAGGCTCGCGCGGTCGAAGATCGCGAGAAGGAGCTTTTGCGCGCGCTGGTGGCTTGTCGCAACGAGAGATCCCTGCTGCTCGCGCTGAGCGACCAGCGGGACGAGCAACAGCGCCGGATCAGCTCGCTCGCTGAACAAACCCACCGGCGGCTTTTAGCGGGCGAGTCAACCGCGGGAGATCTCGCCCTCGACGCGGCGTCTCAGCAGTGGGTGCTCGAAGCGCTCGCCTGAACCGAGCACATGCTGGTCGAGGTTCGCAGTCGCCTGTCAGAGCTCGAACGACTCGAGCAGCTTGAGCGTGACGCCGTTGCCAGGGCGCAGGCCGACCTCAAGGCCATCGAGCGACATCGGGAACGGTTCGTCGCCGAGCAGAACCGCAAGGCGGATATCGTCGCAGATGAGCAAGCTCAAGAGGTGTTCTATTCGAGACGCCAACTTGACCGTGGACGCGGACCCCAGGACCAATGATTCAGCAACCTCGACTGCTTCGGACTCTCATGCTGCTTGGAGCCGGCCTGGCCCTGGGGTGTACGCGCTCAACTGCGGCGCCAACCACTAACTCCGCTACCGCGCCGCCGGTGGCCCCCACAGGCACCTCCTCTCCGCCGACGCAGACCGTGGCGGGGCCGAGTGAGCTGCTCGATTTTGCATCGTTTCGGCCGCTGCTCGCCGAAGCGGATCTCAGCGAGTGTCCAGGAAAACTGGAGCTTGAGCCCTCCGCTGCGCGCCTGACTTGCATTGGGAAGGCGGCTGCGGCCCCGAACCTCAGTCCGCTCGCGACCGCTAGGCGCGAGTACCTCTTGGCCAGTCTGCTTGAGCGCTCGGGCGATCAGCGCCAAGCCGCGGAGGTGTTTCAACGTGCTGGCGGGCGCACTTGGGCGCTGAGCCAGCACGCTTTGTTGCGGGCGGCGCGCGCCTGGCTCGGGGCGGGGGAGGCCGAGCTCGCGTTCAAGCAATGGCAGCGATTGAGCCCGTTTTCCGCGCAGGAGGCGCTCGCGCAGGCGACTCTGGCGCGGATCCAGAGAGCTCGTGGTGAGCTGGCCGCGGCCGTTGCGACATGGGAGACCCTTGCCAGTCTCGAGCCACAGTTTCGAGCACTCTTTCCACCCGAACGCCGCACCGTGATCCTCGCATTGGGCGAGTTGGAGCAGCAAGTCTCACCCGGGAAGCTCGATCTGATCGTCGCTCAGGCTCGTGCGGTTCGCCTGGAGTTTCCTGCGGACGACGAGCTGCGTCGCGCGACCGAGCGACTCGCCAACGTCGCGTGGGGCAAGCAAGGGCAACCCAAGTCGGGACCGCGCTCTGAGATGAGCTTAGAGGTTGCGGAACGTCTCGTGGACGGTCGCAACTGGAAGGCGGCCGACGAGGAGCTGGCTCACGTCGAGGCGCTCAAAGGTGAGTTGACCGAGCTTGGATGCCGCTGGCAATTCCTCAAGGCTCGCACCGACGCCGCTCGCAAACGACAGCCCGACGCCAGTGATGGCTTTATTCGCATTGCACGAGACTGCAGCGTCGTCAGTGATCTCCAAGCTCGCGCACTGTTTTCCTTGGCGGGAATCCAACAAGCGCAGGGCCAACGCGAGACCGCACTCGCGACCTACGAGCAGCTCGAGACCCGCTTCCCGAAGCATCGACTGGCGGACGACACTCGCATCAAGCGCGCCAGCCTGGAGCTGGACCGTGGCAATGAGGCGCGCTTTACGGAGTTACTAGCGAGCCTGTTAGACGACTATCCCGAGGGGGATCTCTCTGCGGACGGTGTCTTTCAGTTGGCCACACGTCGGATGGTTCGGAGCGATTGGCTGGGCGCTGAGCAGCTGCTGCTTGCCATTCAGAAGGCACCCTCGCTCGCCAAGTTGAAACGCATCGAGCGTCAACGGCTCGACTATTTCCTCGCGAGAATCGCCGAAGCGCGCGGGGACCGCGCTCGGGCCATTGCCGGCTATGTCGAGCTGGTCGAACACTACCCACTCTCGTACTACATGCTGCTCGCCCAAGCACGACTCGCGGCGCTCGACCCGGCCGCGGCTCCCGCAGCGCGGGCGCGCGGCGTGGCCAAGGCTGAGCAGGGCGAGTTCCGGTTGGCATTGCCCGCCAATGCCCGCCGCGAAACCTGTGAGACGGCGCTCGAACTGCTGGGCATCGGTGAGCTGGAGCAGGGGACCAAGTTGCTTGAACAGGCAGGTCTTGACCCCGCGGGTACGGCTGAGGCGGTGTGGGCGCTGGTGTCACTCAGTCTGCGCGCGGGAGCGACTCGCTCCGCTGTCGTGCTCGCAAAGTCGCGACTGGAGGATTGGCCCACGCGCTGGCCGAGCGGTGGTTGGTCGCAGGCCTGGCAGCTCGCATTCCCGCGCCCCTACCACGCCACCGTAGCTCAAGAGGCTCGCAACAGCGGCGTCAGCGAGGCGCTGATTTACGCCATCATGCGCGAGGAGTCCGAGTTTGAGCCGAGCGCCGAGAGTCCGGCAGCCGCTTATGGCTTGATGCAGCTGATCATTCCCACCGCTCGCACAGCGGCACGCGGAACCGGGCTGGTGCCGACCACCAGCAGCCTGAAGCAGCCCAGTCTCAACATTGCGCTCGGCTCACGGGTCCTGCGCGGTCTACTGGATCGTTTCGCTCAGATCCCTGAGCTTGCCATCCCCGGCTACAATGCTGGACCTGGACGTCCAATTCGTTGGCAAAAAGAGTATCCCGGACTCAGCTTCGACCTGTGGGTGGAAGCCATCCCCTATCTTGAGACCCGCAATTACACCAAGCGCGTCCTGGCGAGTCGCGCGACCTACGCCTGGCTTTACGAGACCGGTCAGCTTGATACTGCGCTTACCTTGCCGCTCACGGTGCCGCCGTGACCAACCGTCGAATCAACAATGGTTACATCCTGGCGTTGCTGGCCGCGTTCTCGCTGCAGCTCGGCTGCCGTTTCGTTTCCGGCGACAGTCCCAAGAAAGCGCAGCGTCCGTCCTCGGTCGCGAGCCTGAGCAGCGCGGGGGACGACTGGAGCCGTGGCCTGCTGCCGAGCGCCCAATTGGAGGGAAACCCCAGAGACGGCGGGGAGGTCGCGATTCAGATTGGGACTGAGCCCCCGAGCCTCAACACCTTGGTGGACTCGGATTGGTATGCCTCACACATTACCGAGCACCGCATCTACGAGTCGCTCCTGAGCGTCGACCCCTACGACCATCCTCGCTATGCGCACCGTCCGGGTCTAGCCGAGCGCTGGGACGTTTCTCCTGAGGGGCTCGTTTACACCTTTCATCTGCGCCATGGGGTGCGCTGGCATGACGGCAGACCGTTCTCCTCAAAGGACGTTCTGGCGACCTTCGCAAAGATCCGCGATCCGAAGACCAAGGCCGCTCACGTCCGCTCCTACACGAGCGAGCTGTCCGGAGTTGAAGCGCTCGATGATTACACAGTACGCTTCAGCCTCAGTCGTCCGTACTTTCTGGTGATGGACGGCGTCTTCTCAGACGTGCCGATTCAGCCCGCCCACGTGCTAGATACCCTCAGCGGCACTGCGTACAACGAGGCAGCGACCAATCCACTTAACCGTCATCCGATTGGTACGGGGCCATTTCGTTTTCAGTCGTGGGAGTCCAATCAGCGCATCGTGTTGGAGCGAAATTCCGACTACTGGGGGTCCCGGCCACACCTGGAACGCCTGGTGTTTCGCATCGTCAAGGACGCCAATGTGGCGCTTGAACTCGCGGCGCGAGGCGAGCTCGATGTGGTGTCGCGCATTCGGACTGAGCAATGGGTGAAGATGGACTCGCGCTATGGCCAGGGGTTCAATCGTTCACTGTTCTTTGATGCCAACTACTCCTGGATTGGCTGGAATCGGGCGCGGCCTCAGTTCGCTGACGCCCGCGTTCGGCGCGCGCTGACTCTGCTGATCGATCGTCCAGGGATTCTCTCAGCGCTGCAGCATGGTTTGGCTCGCCCCACGACGTGCCATTTCTATTGGGCCAGTGAGGCCTGTGATCCGGCGCTGGTGCCGTTGCCCTATGATCCGCTCAAGGCGGTCGCTCTATTGTCCGAGGCCGGGTGGGTGGACCGCGACGGCGATGGAGTGCGCGAAAAGGACGGCGTTGTCCTGCGTTTTCACTTTCTGCTGCCAGCCGGGTCCGAGGAGGCGGCTCGCATGGCCACCTTGATCAAGGAGGGTTTCGCACGGGCTGGGATCGAGATGCAGATCCAACGCATGGAATGGTCCTCGTTCGTGCGTCGCCTGCGGGAGCGAGAGTTCGACGCTTGCACACTCGGCTGGGCAGGGGGCGGCCCGCGCAGTGATCCCACTCAAGTGTGGCACTCTGCATCCATTGCGGGTGGCTCAAACTACATCGGTTTTTCCAGTCCGCGCGTCGATCAACTGTTGAAGACGGCACGCGGAGAGCTGGATGACGGCAAGAGAAATCAGCTGTTTCGCGAGTTTGGTAAAATTCTCTACGACGATCAACCTTACACCTGGCTGTTTGTGAGACCGCGCATGGCACTCGTCTCGAAGCGGATTTTTGGCGTGCGGACTACCCTATCCGACTGGCAGTACCAGGACTGGTGGGTGGTGGCCCCGCGCAAAAGTCAGGGAGGCTGAAGGTCAATGTGGAAGTTCATTTTGCGGCGAGTGCTGCTGATGGTTCCGACGTTCATCGGAGTCACGCTGCTCTGCTTTCTGGTGCTGCGCCTCGCCAATGCCGATCCGGTTGCCAACGGGGCTGAATGGGGGGTGACCGATCGACAGATTTCGCGCGAGGCTCTCGAACAGCTGCGAAAGCTGTACGATCTCGATCAGCCCGCCTGGGTGCAGTACTGGCGACTACTCCGAAGGCTCGTGACCCTGGACCTCGGAAACCGGTGGCAGGATGGTCGACCAATTCTCGAGGTGCTGCGAGAAGCTTTGCCGATTACCTTGCTCCTGAGTGGGGCCTCGCTGGTCATCAGTTATGCCCTAGCGATTCCACTGGGGGTCTTTTCGGCGCGTCATCGTGGCACCCGTCTCGACACGCTGATGACCCTTGGATTGTTCGTACTCTACTCGTTGCCCGGTTTTTGGGTAGGAACGATGCTGATCGTCTTTCTTGCGAGCGGGCGTTTCGTGCGCTGCCCGTTTACTGAGACTGGCGTGTGTTTTCCGTTGCAAGGCTGGCATCGCTTTGAGGGCTTCGAGCGGTTGTCTCTCTGGCAAATGTTTCGAGACGTCGCCTGGCACGTGACATTGCCGGTGTTCACCCTTTCCTATGCGTCGCTCGCGAGTCTCTCCCGCTACATGCGGGCAGGTATGCTTGAGACGCTGCGTCAGGACTACGTTCGCACCGCCCGAGCTAAGGGCTTGTCCGAGACCTGGGTCGTTTGGCGCCACGCATTTCGCAACGCGCTGATTCCGATCGTGACGTTGCTCGGGCTGTCGCTGCCCTCGTTGATTGGAGGCTCGGTGATCGTCGAGCAGATCTTCGGCATTCGCGGGATGGGTTTTGTCGCCCTCGAGGCCATTCGGATGCCCGACTATCCTCTGGTCATTACGGACGTCGCTTTCACCGCGATCCTAACCATGCTTGGGATCTTGTTGTCCGATTTGACGTACGCCCTGGTGGATCCGCGCATTCGGCTCGGGCACGGGGAGAGCCCATGAATCAGTGGTTGTCGCAAGCCTGGCACCTGCTCCGCCAGGGGTGGCGGTCGTTTTGGGGCGCTGTGCGCGAGCAAGCTCGTCAGCCCGTTCAAGCGGTGGCCTTGCTGGTGGTCGGGCTACTACTGGCCTCTGCGTTGTTGGCGGACTGCCTCGCCAACGACCTGCCGTTGCTGCTTCGGTTGCATGGCAAACTCTATGTACTTCCAAACCTGTTGAACCCCGCCGCGCTCAGAGTCTTTGATGCACGCTTGTTGGTTGAACAGCTGCGGCCTGGGGATTTTGCTCTGCAGACGGTCGTTCCGCATGGGTACAACTCGCATGACCTGACGGCGGTGCTCTCTGGTCCGAGCGGCGCCCATTGGCTCGGAACGGACTCAGGCGGTCGCGACGTGCTCGCGCGAGTGATCCACGGTGCCCGCGTGAGCCTCCTGGTGGGGGTGGCGTCAGTCGTCGTCTCGACGGTCATTGGCGTCCTGGTTGGTACCATTGCGGGCTACCTCGGCGGCTGGTTTGACGCGCTCGCGATGAGGGTTGTCGAGATCGTTCATGCGGTGCCGTCGATTCTTCTGCTCGTGACCTTGCTCGCGATTCTGGCTCCCCAGGGTTACGGAGCCGTGCTTGCGATGACCCTGGTGATCGGGCTGGTGCGCTGGACTGATGTCGCGCGCTTGGTTCGGGGTGAGATCCTGCGTATTCGTTCGCTGGACTACGTCCAGGCTGCCCGCGCTCAGGGGGCCGGGGATGTCTTCATTGTGTGGCGACATGTGCTGCCCAACGCGATGAGCCCAATCCTGGTGAGCGCGAGTTTCTCGCTTGCCTCAGCCATCCTGGTGGAAGGTGCCCTGTCATTTCTGGGCTACGGCATCCCCGATGACATGGCGTCCTGGGGAGGGCTGCTCAATGAGGTCCGAGGCAATGTCGAGGCTTGGTGGCTCGCGGTGTTTCCGGGGGGAGCGATCTTTCTGACGGTGACGGCCTTCAACCTGTTGGGGGAGGGGCTCCGCGATCGCTGGGATCCGCGCTTGCGAACTTGATGCTGACTGTATCCGAGGTTATGCCGGCGCGGGTTTGAGCTGCGGTGCCCTGCTGGAAGCGTTTGGTCGCGGCGCATGAAGTGGTAGGCTGAGTCATGGCTGATTTGAAACCACGCTCTGCTGGGCCGTCCCTGCCCGCACCGCGTCCGGCGGCGGCCACGTCACGACAGGTTGGCAGCGGGCGCCCTGCCGGTAAGAGCAAGGTGTGTCAGCGTCACGGGCTCGGCATGGGACCCGATGGGCGTTGCGTCGTGTGTCGACGCGAGGGTGACGGCGACACCGTCGCTCCGGCGTCGGAAGTCGTCGTGTTCGCCGGGCCTGATCGTCGATTTCAGCGTCGGCTCGCCTTTGGCGTCGGGGGAGCAGTCTTGTTGGTGCTGCTCGTCTTCGCGATGTCTGCCGGACTCGATCCAACCACGGGCGCCCCGGATGCACAGGTGCTTGCCCCCTTGTCGGGCACTGACCCGCTGAGTAACTCACTCGTCGCGTCGGCCGCGGAACTGCAGCGCGCAGCTCCGCTCGATAACGCGACACGCGTTCGGTCCGCGCGGTCCGCCACGCTGCCCACAACAATAGCCGCTGGCGCGGCGGAGCCTGCAGAGGCTGCGCGCCAGGGCGACCAAGCCGCCACTCCCGCCGCCGAGCCCGCCACGATCCGCGCCTGGGCAGCAGCTGTTCCGGTGGTACTCTATTGCTCGTCTGCGGCGCGTGACTGTGAAGGAGCTCGTGCTGGATTGCGTGCCAATGGGCTCTCGTTTGACGAGCTCGATGTCACGCAGGCAGGGCGTCTCGATGAGCTGCGACGCGCAAGCGGCGGTACCAGCACACCTACGGTCGTCGTGGATGGACACAGCGTGCCCGGAGCCTCAGTCACCGCGGTGTTGTCGGAGGTGGCCTCGAGCATTGAGCGCGTGCACGGCGTGTCCGGTATCACGCTTGGTCCAAAGCGCTGAGCGTGAGCGTTCAGACTCAGCGCTTGGCAACGACGAGCTCACGGTGCCTCGTCCTAGTGCCTCGGGCGCCTCGGTCCGAGCTCGCGACGGGAGCGCTTGGTCTCGACGGACTCATTTTCTAGCGGTCGTTTCTAGGCCCGTAGCTCGCCCGGAAGTCACGTCGTACGGCACCTGGAAACGTTTGCAGTCTGTACGCGATCCGCGCAGCGTGGAAGTTTTTCGTGTGGCGGGGGTTTCGTGCAGGTCCGAGGGGTGTGGGCTCCGATCCCAGAGCAATCTCAGCGTGGCCTGTGCTAGCTAGCGGGTACTACCTTCGATGAAGACCGCAGCCCCCCGTCGCGCTCGCTTCGCGGCTCAGTATTCGGTTCTCTGCGCACTCGCAGCGGTTTCTGTTGTGTCCGTCGCGGAAGCAAAAAAGACGCGCACGCGCCCGTCGCCGGCAGCTTCGGCGCCATCGGCGACGAGCCGCCCTGCACCGAGTGGTGCCGGAGCAACACGCCGCCCTGCACCGAGTGGTGCCGGCGCGACGAGCCGCCCTGCACCGAGTGGTGCCGGAGCGACGACTGGCGCGGCTGCGACGGTCGCACCGACTGGGATCGCCTCGGTTCAACCCAACACGGAGCCAGAGCGAAGTGCTGCCAAGTTGTCGCGCGAGGCGCTCGGCTCGGACTACCTGGCTGCCTCGTACGCAAGCTCGGAGAAAAAGCTGCGCGCGGCGATCCAGATTTGTCTCGAACGCGGCTGCTCGCCTGCGTTCACGGCTCGCCTGCACCGCGATCTCGGTGCGCTGTACGTCGCCGCGATGAATCGGACCGAGGACGGCAAAGACGAGTTTGCCCTGGCCCTCTCGATGGACGCCTCGGTGATACCAGGCCCGCCTCTCGACATGCCTGCTGTGCGCACGGCTTTCGCTGAGGTCCAAGGCGCCGCGGCTCCCCAGTCGGCGGTTGCTCAGGGCGCCGAAGGTCCGCGACCGGGACAAAACAAGCGGGTTACTGGGGGGCCTGTCGCGGGTCGCCGGCAAGCCAAACGCCGTGAGCCTGCCGCGGTTGAGCCGAAGGACTCCTCCTCTCCCGTCGTTGCTAGCGAGTTTCAGGAGACGGCGTCTCCAAGCTCGTCGGCGTGGCGTTCGGTTGCCAATTGGTTGTCGGTCGGTGTCCAGCAGGACCTGATGTATCACTCGCAAGCTCGCGGTGTGTGCAGCGCGGGTAGCCGCTACCAGTGCTTCACGGGTGGCGGAACCAACTGGGATCTTTCGAACGCGCCTGTGGCCAAGGGAAACGAGGTCTCAAGCTCTGGCTTGCAGCTCGCGAGCACCCGCATCCTGCTGGGGTTTGAGCGAGTTGTCGCCAAGAACCTGAGTCTCGGGCTGCGCCTCGGCAGTGTTGTCTCGGGCAAAGCGCCAAAACTCAACGGCGATGCCCCCTTTCTCTTCTTTCACGGTGAAGCTCGGGCAACCTTGTGGCTCGGTTCCAATCCGTTCGCCTCCACGGGTCTTCGCCCGTACCTGTTTCTCTCGGGCGGCGTGGCCGAATCCGATAGTCGCGTGCAGGTGCGCTACTACCTGCGCGATGCCGCCGGGCAACCGTCTGCCGAGTATCAGGCTGATGCGTGGAAGCGGGCGGGGCAAGGATTCTTCGGCACTGGGCTCGGTTTTCAGGCGGCGTTTCAGCGTAATCACGGTCCCTTCATCGAAGCGCGCTATATCCAGATGTTCTCCAACGTCGCTCCCGTCCTCGGCGTGCAAGCGGGCTACGGCGTAGGTTTCTAGGGCTGTGCCAGTGGCTCGTCGTCGCATTCCGGGCCCTCTAGCGGCTTCCGTCTGCTGGTTTTCTGCAGCCCTTGCTACTGCAGCTTCGACCTCGTCGGCTTCGCAAGCTGAGCCGCTGGCTTGGGTCGATCTGCATGTCGATCTCTCGTATCAGGTCAATTTCAAGGGCCAGTCCTTCGAGCGCGGCGTTGGCCAGTATCCCGCGTCGAGCCTCGCGACAGGGGGCGTAGCAGCAGTCGTTCTCCCGCTGTTTGTGCCTAAGGATGCTTCTCCCGACGGGCCGAGCGTGAGTGATCTGGAACGCTCGTACGAGCGCGTGCTGGCAGAGCTCACCACCAGCGCGCAATACCAACTGCCCGGTTGTCATCGCCGCGCCGGTCGCGTCTCCACATTTTTGTCGTTCGAGGGTGTTGGACAACTCGCGGGGCAAGCTGACGCGGTGGCGCTGTGGGCCAAACGCGGAGTCAAGCTGTTTGGGCTCGTCCACGTGGACGACAATGCACTAGCGGCCTCCTCAACTGGGGTCCTGCGTCGGCATGGGGGACTGACCGTGGAGGGGCGGCGTTTCATTGCGCAGGTCTATGATGCGGGCGGCGTGGTGGACGTATCGCACGCCTCGGACGAAACGGTGCGCCAAGTGGTGGCCTACGCAAAGTCGATTGGTCGACCTGTCGTTGCATCTCACTCCAATGCGCGTCGTCTGTGCGAGCACCCGAGGAATCTCAGCGATGAGCTAGTCGACGCCATCGCGAGCACCGGCGGGGTGATTGGGGTCAACTTCCACTCGGCGTTTTTGCTCCAGGGGGGGCAGCGCGCTCGCGTCTCGGACGTGGTGCGTCACATCAAATACTTGGTGCGGCGGGTGGGCGTGGAACATGTCGCGATCGGTTCGGATTTCGAAGGCGGGATCCGCGCCCCCAAGCGCCTGAGCTCGATCGCCGATATGCCAAATCTGACGGCTGCGCTGCGCACGGCGGGCTTTTCCAGCGCTGACCTGCAGCGAATCTACGCTGAAAATTCCTGGCGGGTGTTGTGCAACGAGTCCTTCCCGACCGCGCGCGACAGTGTTAGGTAAGGGCATGCTCGACGAAGAGATCACCGAACTTCTCTCAGCCTTTCCGGCTTGGCTTGAGACCCTTGGTAGCGACGCGACCAGCGTGTCCGCGCTGATCGGGGACCCGACGATTTCTGGCGATGTCAGGCTGTGGCTTGTGGCTGCCGTCGGGTATCTCTTCAAGTCGCTCGATCTCATTCCAGACGGCCTCGAAGACATCGGTTATGTCGATGATGCCTTCGTCCTGCGCGTGGCCGTCGGTCTGGCCGCGCAAGAGGACAGCTATCCCGAGGACGGACACCCGGTGCTCGACAACTTCGCCGAGCAGGCTGGACAAATCCTGGCGTTTCTTGGCGACGACACGGCTCGCCTCGTCGAGTACGTCTCTGGATTACGCATCGCGCGTGTTCGTGGTCACAGCCCATCGGACGTGATCGAGGACGAAGCCTTGGCGCGCCAGTTGGCAGATGAGGTCGCCGTGTGGGCCAGCGCGTACGCGCCACCGGCGTTTGCACGGGATGAAAAAACCCTGCTCAAACTGCGCGCGTTTCTGCGCCACAAGCTGCCCTGACTCCTCTGTGGTGCATGCCAAGGGTTCCCGACCGGGGCCCGGCATGTCCGACGACAGTCGACTGTTCTCAGGCGACTCCGCGCCGACTTTCCGTCGGGGCCGAGGGTCGTAGGGTCGCAGGTCTGGCGAGTGGCAGGTCGAGCAGTTCGCGTAGATCGCGGAGTTCAAGTTGGGGCTCCAGATCCGTCGCGCTCCGCTCATGAATTTCGGGCGGGCTCCAGCGTCGGAAATGGGCCACCTGGAGTCCAGCTCGCAGCGCCCCTTGAACATCGGCGACCCAGTTGTCGCCAACGAACAGAACCTCCTCCGGACGTACCACCAGAGCGTCAACGAGCGCAGAGAAGGCGCGCGGGTGGGGCTTGACGACGCCGAGATCCTCGGAGACGAGCACCTGCCGAAAACAGCTGGTGAGGCCCAGGCTCCGCAGACTCTCGTGAATGGATGCAGAACAGGGGTAATTGGACAGCAGCGCCAGAGTCGTTCGTTTCGCCAAGGCCTCCAAGGTCGAGAGGACCTCGGGCTCGAGCTGAATCGAAGCGACGAACGTCTCCCGGTGTGCGCGGTCGAGGGCGCGAAGCTGAACCGGGCTGGCGGGTTGACCCGTCACCTCGCGAACGAGTCGCTCCATTTGGATGAGCCAGGGCACCTCGTGAAAGCCGTTGTCGTACGGTTCGCGACGCATCCGCCCGAGGCAATCAGCGACGCTCTCACGTGAAACCGGGACTCCTGGTCCAAAGGCCGACGTGATCCGGTCGATAATCCCGTCCAGCTGCTGACGATTGAACTGGATCAGCGTGTTGCCATAGTCGAAAGCCACAGCTCGAACCGGGTGTTGCAGGGCTTGGGACACCATCGCACGGCGGATTTGGCACCACTTGGAACCCGGCGCCAGAGCGGGCGTGAGATTACCGCGAAATTTGCCGAGCCTCTCTGGTAAGGTTCTCTCTGGACCCCCCCCAAGTGAGGGGGACCCCTGCCTTATGGTCTCGAAGTCGCTGCTCGCATCCAAGTTCGAGATAGTCCGTTCGGCTGCGGCGACCCAAACGCCCGCACTTGTCGGAATTGATATTCGGACTGGGCAGGTGGTGACGCTGTCGCCCGTCTCGCGTCCCGTCGCAACTCGCCTCGCTGCCGCGCGCGGCGTCTCGCATCGGCACCTGGCCCAGGTACTCGAAATCGTTGAGCTCACGGAACCGGGTGATCTCGCCCTGCTCGGGCTCGACGAGCCCATGCCGGTGGTCGTTGTGGAGGCCGTCCGGGGGCCGACCCTGCGCTCGACGCTCGTGGACCGCCCCTGTGGATTGGACCGCTCCGTTGCGTACACGGTTCGACTCGCCGAAGGTCTGCGCGCGTTGCACGGGCGACAGGTGCCCCATGGCTCGATCAGCTCCTATTCGGTCACGGCCTTGCCGCTCGGGCGCGCCATTCCTCCGGTCCTCGCCTTTGGAGTTGCGCCAGCGATGGCGGCCTACGCTTCACCTGAGCGGTTGACCGGGGGAGGCGCCTCGCTGCCCGATGATCTCTGGGCACTCGGCGTGTTGCTTTGCGAGATGCTCTCTGGGACCGTTCCGTTTCGCGGCTCGACGCTCGACGCAATCATCGCCGATCAACGTCCCAGTCGTCTGCCGAGTTTGCGAGATCTCGACCATCACGGTAGCGAGCTTGAACCGGTAATTCAGCGGTTTTTCGAGCCTGATCCCAAGCGTCGCTATCCGACCGTCGATGACGTGATCGATGCGCTCGAGCGCTGGGAACGTCGCGCTCCACCGCCGATGGCGATCTCGCTCCCGCCGGTGCTTCATCGTACCCGGCCGCGCTCGGACAAAGCGCAACTGGCGCCGCACGATGTGCTTCAGCTCGATCTGGACACGCTGCCAGGCAGCCTTGAGCCACTGTTTGCGTTGGCTGATGAACGTCGTCAGGCCATCGCGGGCCCGACGGCAGCGCGGAAGGCTCGCAGCGCCAAACATGCCGTCGAGGCCACGGTTCCGATGCGCGTCCGGGCCAGCTTCGCGCCGGAGGCGTTCCAACGGCGCCTGCGCAGCGATGCTGGTGTGTCACGTCGCTGGGGGCTGGGCGCGCTCGGGCTGTTAATTGTTGGTGGCGGCGTGGCCTACGGACTGCGGGATCCGGATGGGCCTGAGCCAGCGGCGAGCGCTCGGGCAGTGGATTCCACGCCCGCGCTCCTGGCTCCTCAGGTTCAGAAGCGGAAGCTGACCGCCAAGGAAGAGCGAACCACCTGCGTACGCTCGTATTTCCCCGACGATGCTTTTACCACTAAGCCGGATCTCGATTTCGTCTGCGCGGACGGCGATTTCCTCGGCATGACCCGCAAACTCAACGATCTCGTGATGGCGGGCAGTTCCGCTGCACCGGCGTCGAGCGCGGGACACGAACGCGGGGCCAGCGGGTTACCAGCGGCCGCCCCGAGTGGTTCTGCCGCAGTCGAGAAACCGGCGAGCCCATTGCTCGTTCGAGGCGCTCAGGTGTTGGCCCAGAAGAGCTGGCAATTGGGCTGGTACGAGCTACTGGCGGCCTCGATCGTGCGACGCAATTGCTGTCGCGATGCCTCTCCGATCACCCTGCCGGAAACGACGGGTTGGTGCCAGCAGCTCCAAACCGTCGTGCGCAAGATCGCCGAAGACAGCACCAAGTCAGGTGATTTGTCGCCTGCTGTGCGCACCTTCGACGACACCCTGACCTGCCTGCTCGCTCAGGGTCGGCACACTTCCTATCCGTACCGGGCGATTCCGAGCCCCACCGAGCAGGCCTCATTTCGGCGCTTTCTATCGCACGCGGCTGAATCCGACGCGCTTCGTTCGTCGCGGCGCTAGGCGCAAGCCTTGGCGCCTGATTGGCGTTTCGCGCTCAGAATTCGGCGTTTTTCGGAGAGCGCGGAAACGGGATCACGTCACGCACGTTGGTGAGGCCCGTGAGATAGCAAAGCATCCGTTCGAGACCGAGTCCGAAGCCGGCGTGAGGCACCGTGCCGTAGCGACGCAGGTCGCGGTACCAACCATAGTGAGCTGGGTCCATGGAGAGCTCGCGTAGTCGGGCGTCGAGCACGTCGAGGCGCTCCTCACGTTGCGCACCGCCGATGATCTCTCCGACACCCGGTGCGAGAATGTCCATCGCCGACACGGTGCGACCGTCATCGTCGAGTCGCATGTAGAAGGCTTTGATCTCCTTGGGATAGTGGGTCACGACCACCGGGCGCCCGCACAGCTGCTCGGTGAGGTAGCGCTCGTGCTCGGATTGCAGGTCGATGCCCCATTTGACCGAGAACTCGAAGCGATGGCCGTTTGCGATGGCTTTTTCCAAGTGCCCGATCGCCTCGGTGTAGGTGAGCTGCTCAAAACTAGAGCTCAGGAAGGTTTCCAGTCGGGTCAGGCATTGCGGATCCACATGCTCGCGGAAGAAATCGAGCTCGTCTGGGCATTCTTCCAGCACGCCTTGGACGATCGAGCGCAGGAATCGTTCCGCCAGCTGAGCGTCCGCCGCGAGGTCCGCGAAGGCCATTTCCGGCTCGACCATCCAGAACTCGGAGAGGTGACGGCTCGTGTTGGAGTTCTCCGCACGGAAGGTCGGACCGAAGGTGTACACGCGGGATAGCGCGCAGCAGTAGGTCTCGAGCTCAAGCTGCCCCGACACCGTCAGAAAGGCTTCCTTGCCAAAGAAGTCTTGCTTGAAATCCAGCTGTCCGTTGGGATCACGAGGCAGATTGTTCAGGTCCAACGTCGAGACCCGGAACATCGCTCCCGCGCCTTCGCAGTCACTCGCCGTGATGATCGGGGTGTGCACCCAGAAGAAGCGCTCCCCCCGAAAAAACTGGTGAATCCGCGCGCTCAGCGCATCCCTGACTCGCGCCAGCGCTCCGAAGGTATTGGTGCGGGGACGCAGGTGCGCGACCTCGCGAAGAAACTCCAGCGAGTGCCGCTTGGGCTGGATCGGGTACTCCTCCGGCGCGTCTACCCACCCGAGCACCTCGAGCTGCTCGACGGCCAACTCGACTGCTTGCTTGCCTCCGGGGGAGGTCACCAGGCGCCCAGTGGCCTTTAGTGAACAACCCGCGCTCAGCTTCTGGACTTCACTGACGTAGTTGGCGAGAGCGCTCGGGACGACCAGCTGCAGCGTTTTCTGACAAGAGCCGTCCGAGAGCTGGATAAACGACACCCCCGCCTTGGAGTCCCTGCGTGTTCGCACCCAACCGCGCACCAGCACTGGCTGGTCTTGCTCGACGCTGCCCTGAAAAATCTGAAATAGGGAGACTGCCTTCACGGCGCGAGTCTGACCCAAATCGAGGGCCCTCGGCCAGCGCTAGCAGGGGGTCCCGTGAAACTTACTCCCTGCGCGAATGTGGCGGGCGGGCCCGGCGCCCGTCACCATGGGGATGCGGAAACACCAGGGGAGCCTCCTCGAGGGTGGAGTCAAGCGCGTGACCGGGCCAGGGCGCTTGAACTGCGGTTCCCGGTTCGTAGCGACAAGCGGGATCATCACCCATCAAATCCGAGCTGAAGGCCCAGGCGCGGGCACGCGAGCCCCCGCAAAGCCAGCGGTACTGACAGCGGCCACACTTTCCCGTGAGCGCGTCCATATCCCTCAGCTGCGTCAAGGCGGGCGAAGTTCGGTACAGTTCGTGAAGCGGATGATTGCGGACGTTGCCGATCAGGGGGTGAGGCAGAAATCCTGCCGGATAGACGTCCCCGTTGCGCGCCACGAAAATGACGCCGTTGCCGTCGCGCACCCCAAACCCCATGCGTGGCCCGAGCTGAAGCAGTTGTTGCTCGCTGACGCCCTCGGCGAGTTGGCGCTCCAGCCAGTAGCGACGGTAGTGGGGGGCCTCCACCGTGCTGACGTGAAACGGTGCGGTCTTGGAGAGCTCGTAGGCCCACTCGAACAGCGCTTCGACCTCGAGCGCGTTGAGCGCGCCCAGTGACGCTCCGCGCCCCGTCGGGACCAGGAGAAACAGGCTCCAGCGGCGCACCGGGGGACTCTGCTTTTCCAGCACCTCGAAGAGCCGCGCCAGATGTGGCTGGGTGAAACGGGTGACTGTCGTGTTGATCTGGACGGGGACCCCGAACTCCTTGGCCCAGGCTAAGGCATTGAGCGAATGCTGGAACGTGCCGGGCACGCCGCGAAAGCTGTCGTGAATCTCGGGATCGGGACCGTCCAGGCTGACCCCGAGCGCGGTCAGTCCGAGCTCGGCAAAGCGCTCCACCGTACTGCGCTGGAGTGACGGCGTGGTGCTGGGCGTTACCGCCACCGGGACATGTTGGGAGCGCGCGTACTCTACCAGCGTGACCAGATCCGGGCGCTCGAGGGGATCTCCTCCGGTCAGTACCAGAAGGCTTCTGAGCTCCTTGACGCTGTCGATCAGCCGGAATCCCTCATCGGTGGTCAGCTCGGCCGCGTCTCGGCAGGCTATCGCCTCAGCGCGGCAGTGCTGACAAGCGAGACGACAGGCGACCGTGGTCTCCCAGTACACGTTGCGGGGAGCCTCGGCGAACAGGTAGCGCGGGGTGGTCATGACTCGCGCTGAAGATACCTCGCCCTTCTGGCCCATGCGGCGCCAAGCGCGACGTCGCCTCACAGAAAGTCAGCGAGCACGCTACCGAGTCGCCGGGGTGCCTTGCCCACGGATTGAGAGTGAAGGGTCTCGATGTAAGGTCGCGTGGCCGGAAGTGCTCCCTGATACGACTTCGGGGCTTGCGGAATCGGGGCGACTCACTGCATGGACGCTTGGAATTGAGTCGGTGCCAGAGGTACTCTGCCCCCGTTGCCCTGGGGGCCACGACAACCCGTATCGCGCACCCATTTTCCCGAACGGAAACCTTGCCATGAAGAGTGGAGCCTACGACGTGCTCAGCGAGCATCAGCACATCCGACGACTGGTGGACAGTGTTGAGGCCGCGCTCGAGAAGCCCCGGGTCAGTGCCGAGTGGTTGGACCAACTGAGTCCTCTGGTGCGGCAGGTCGCGGCCGCTGCCGGACCGCACTTTGACGGCGAAGAAGCCGAGTTCTTCGTGGATGTGCGCGAGCGACTGCCGCGCTTCGGTGTCACCGTCGACAAGCTGATTCAGCAGCACGAGCGGCTAAAGTCGGACTTCGCAGAGGCGGTTCGCCTTGTGGACACGATCTCATTTGCGGACACTGCCGACCTCGATGCTCTGGCGACGCGTATGACGAAGGCACTGCGGCTCCTGCGTACGCATGAAGAGCAGGAAAACGAGCTGATGCTGATGGCCTACTGGCAGGACCTCGGCGAAGCTGACTGAGCGCAGTCGCCCGCGGGCTGCCGACTCGCCTGACCGCTGAAAGAACCCCGAGATCCAAGCGGATCGTGGGGTTCTTGTGCGTCGGGTGTGCTGCGGCGCTCGAGTGCCGACTCATTCGTCGCGACTTGGCGGACGAGCGAAGGACCCCGGGAACGGATCCGCCGTTTCGCGGCGCCGAATCTCAGCGTCCGTCCAATCCGTGCGCGCGCCGCGCTCACGAAAGACAGCCACCCCGATCACTCCCACTTGGCGATCGCCCGTGGTGCGTGCAGCGTAGGAGTCGGCGACGCGACCGAAGCGGAAGGTGGCGACCTCAGACTGACTCCGACGAAAGCCCTCGAGCTCCAGACTGCCCCAGGCGTCGATCAGGTAGCCTCGTTTTCCAAGTGCGGCGCTGCGCCCGTCGACCACGTCGAGGCCGTCCACCGAGGCCACGATCTCGAAGCGTTCTGGAGAGTTGTTGCGGATGCGCAGCGAGTAGCGTTCTCCGTCGTGACCGACCACGTAGGTGCGATCCCCACGGCGCATTCCGGGCAGCGCCTCCCCACTGCCCCCCGCGACCTCCACCGACACGTAGCCTCGGAACAGGGGGGTGTGGTTGGGTGGTAGGTCATCGGCCGAGTCGAGACCCGCTGTCGCGCGAGTCCCGCGCTCGTCGTTGTAGTAAATTCGAACCAGCGCGTCGGGGCGCCGCGCGTCTTCGCGCTCAAAGGAGGCTGACGAGACCGAGCTCGTGCGCGTCTCACCCCAGGTCGTCCCGAGGCCGGGGCGCTCGCGGGCCGCTTCCTTGCGTTCTGCACGGTACGGGCTGCCAGCGCTGTCACTGGCGCCACTGGTTGGCGGCGACAGCGCGGCTCCCTTGGGGGCACTATCGACCGAACGGCGCCTTTCACCCTCCTCCACCGCGACAGGTCGCGAGGGCTCTCCGGGGTTGCCGGGCGCCTCCTGGGCGATGACGCCGTCTCCTCCTCTAGCGGCGCCGTCTGCGGACGAGGGGAAGGGCTCGGGCTGGCCCCGGTGGGTGCTAGTGCAGGCGGCGAGCAGGCAGGCGAGGGCGGTCGTGACTAGTGCTCGGTAGTTCATTGGGCTCCTTGGGGGTCTGACCTAACAACGCGCCGAGACCCCAGTCCTTACACCTGCTCAATGCGACCCGTCGCATCGGGGCGTTGGCTCTGGATGTCCCGCTGGCCCTCGGCGTACAATCCGCGGATGCTTGAGCGCCAGACTGCGCGGTTTCGGCTGGCCTGGGGTTCCCGCTATGGCGCGAGCCTGGCGGGCGCGGTCATCTTGCTGGTAGTGCTGCCCTGCTCAGCCGTAGCGGTTGCTGGCTCGGCAGCCCCGACGAGCTGGAGCAACTCAGGACCGATTCCGCAGAACGGTTCGATTGTTCTGAGAGCTGCCGCGCTACCCTCGATTCAGGTCATGAAGGAGGATGGCAGTGTCGTCGCAGGGACAATTCGCGTCGATCCGGACTGGCAGGGGGTCTACGTTTGGCAACCGTCCAAGATCATGGACGTTGGAACCCTTCGCTTGAAAGTGGCTCCCTGCTCCACTTGTCCCGCAGCCATTGACACTCCCGTTGTGATCGTCCCAGCGGTGAACCCATTGATGCTGGAGCCCACGATCAAGGTCGACGTTGAGTTACTGCCCGTTGCCGTGGGGCCAAGGCGGTGTTGTAGTGGGGCGGGCCTGGTCGCCGATCGCTGCTATGCCGTCGCCGAGCAGGAAAAACCTGTGCTGCTCGGTGTTTCCGCCTCGCTACCGAGCACGCAACCCGTGCTTTCGGGTCAACTCCAGCTCTCGTGGGTCAAGTTCGAGATCCCGCGTGCGATGGAAACCTCCAGCACGGTCAGCCTCGCGGTGTCTGCAAGCGGTCGCGAGACTCTCCCTTCACCGCTGGGAGCACCGATCGAGCTGCAGGAGGGGCCCTGGTC
This sequence comes from Polyangiales bacterium, assembly GCA_038207155.1. Lineage (GTDB taxonomy): Bacteria > Myxococcota_A > Polyangia > Polyangiales > Polyangiaceae > FEN-1139. The sequence goes on along the minus strand of JBBRAB010000002.1, from coordinate 217,209 downwards.
CGTCTGTGCGCAGGTTCGAGTCCAATCGCTGTGCTCGTCGCAGCTCGCGCAGTACAAACAATGCGTCGACGTCCCCATGTCGAACAACCAACAGGAAACGCCTCGGGATCTCAGTCAGGACCTTGATGTAGCGCGCTGTCCGATCCCCCCAGAGCAGGATCGCGAGGAGTTCTGCAGGGTGAATGCCAACACCTGCGGACCTGACGCCACGAGCGCTGGCTCGAGCCAATGCGCGCGCTACGCCAGTCAGTGTCCGCTCGCCGAGCGAGAGGATCTGACGCTGCGCGGGGGTTGTTCGTTTGCGCCGGGGCGAACGCGTTGCGCTGATGGGTCAGCTTGGGTTTGGTGCGGCGTGGGACTGTTGAGTTATCGGGCGGCAGTTCGGCGTCGGCGTCGGCGGACGACGAAACCGCTCAGCGCCTCGACGCACTAGAGACCGAGCTCAATGCGGTCGAGGTCGGGCGACACCTCAAGCTCTGCGCCGGTCAGGCTCGCTCCCGCGCGCAGACAGTCCAGCCAAGCGGGCGGGGCACCTTTGCCGGGCACCCAGCGCCGCATGCCCTGCCGAGGCGTCGTTGAGGCAGACACCGTGAGACGCGCGTGACCCGCGCTGATCTCGCTCGCGCATACCTCAATGATCCGTGTCGGGTGCTGGTCGGCCAGCGCGCGAGCCGCGAACGCAACAAATCCCGCGAGGAAGCGAGGCTGTAGCGACAGCTCAAGCTCCGGCAAGGGCTCGAGCACCACGATAGCGGTCGCGGCGGCTTGAAGTCCTTCGGGCTCACTGGCGCGTAGGGACTCGAGTAAGGCCGGACGAACCGAGAGCTCCACGGGCAAACTGAAGGCCGTGGCCGAGAGCCAGTCGGTCACGTCGACGATCGGCTCGAGTTCCCCGATGGCGCGGTTGAGCTGCGCGTCGAGTCTGAGTCTGGCCTTGGCATTGAGCGGACGACTCGCAGCCAGTCCGAGCTCACGCTCGAGCTCGACGAGCTGCGGCAATGCAGTGAACTCAAAGGCCCGAAGCGCGGGCTCGACGACTGGGCAATGGGTGACGAGTAGACCGAAAAGGTCGAGCAGCCCAGTTCGAAATCCGGGGCAGCTGCGCTGCACATCGGGCAGCACCGCCGTGAGTGCTCGCGGGCCAACCCGCAGGCTTCCGAGCAGCTGCTCGAGATTGCGCAGTCCTCCAAGCGCATCGCGGATGGAACCGCGTGACTCCTCGAGGCGGATACGTTCCGCCTCGGTTCGCCCTGAGTATGGGGGGCCGCGGTGCATGGCTTTGCGAACGCTAGCGCAGCTCAACCCCGGTGAAGAAGTAGGAGCACTCGATGCGGCCGTTTTCGGCGGAATCTGAGCCATGAACCGCATTCTCGGTCACGGTGCTGCCGCCGAAGAGCCGTCGAATCGTCCCCTCGGCAGCTTGGGCCGGATTGGTGGCGCCAATGACTCGGCGCCAATGGGCGACCGCGTCATCGCGCTCAAGCGCGACGACCAGGATCGGGCCACTCGTCATGAACTCACACAGCGTCTCGAAGAATGGCTTGTCGCTGTGAATCGCGTAAAAGCCCTCCGCGTCCGCGCGACTCAGTCGACACTGACGCAATCCGAGCAGCGCGAAGCCTTCCTCCTGGATGCGGTGGAGGATGGCCCCCTGCTTTCGATTGGCGCAGGCATCGGGCTTGATGATGCAGAGAGTTCGTTCGACGGCCATGTCATCCTTGGGGAGCAATCGTTGCGGGTCAGGTCCAAGCGCCCTAGGGCGGCCGTTCCCGAACGAATTTTGTTTCACTGCAGGGCTATTCTATTCGCAGCGGTTTGGCAACTCCACGCCGGTGACGATTGTGACGGCGGGCAAGCCGAGGCCTGGCGGGCGTCCGGCGGAGCCTGCTTCTACAGGGCCAGCGCCGCAGCGGAACTCAAGGCCGAGTCTGTCCGCCGGCCGGGTCTCGACAGTGTCTCGCGGGCAGCTAGCGGGACGCGGTGGATGTTCCCTTGGGAAATCCTGCCGGGCGCACTAGGCTCTGGCCATGGCGAACCCCACAGCAACACTAGCCACCAGTCTCGGCGATATCGAGGTTGAACTCTTCGTCGACAAGATGCCGATCACGACGGCAAACTTCATCGCGCTTGCCAAGAGCGGCTTCTACGACGGATTGCATTTTCACCGCGTTATCAGCGGCTTCATGGTGCAGTTCGGCTGCCCCAACAGCCGCGATTCGAAGAGCCCACTTGCCGGTACCGGCAATAGTCCGAACGGGTGCATTGAGGACGAGCATCCGTCGGATGCCAAGCTCTCCAATGAGCCAGGAACGCTCTCAATGGCGAACACCGGCCGTCCGAATTCCGGAAGCTGCCAGTTCTTCCTCAACACGGCTCACAACTCCTACCTCGACTTTTTCACGGCTGGCGCATCAAAGCATCCCGTGTTTGCGAAGATCACCAAGGGCCTTGATGTCCTGAAGAAGATCGAAACAACGCCTACCGACGGTCGCGATCGGCCAAACACGCCGGTGCAGATGGTCAAGGTCACGATCAACGACTGAGCAAGACAGCGAGTCAGGGATGCTGCACCCGACGGTGCAGCATCTTTCACAGAGGTGCGTCCTTCCCCGGGGACGCGCCTCTTAGCGCATTAAGGGCGCGAGCGTGCGGGCCATGTCCGCCGGCGTTGGGGCAACCCGCACACCTGCTTGTTCCAAAGCTTCGATCTTCTCGGCTGCCGTTCCCTGACCGCCAGAGATGATGGCGCCCGCGTGACCCATGCGCTTGCCGGGCGGAGCGGTGGCTCCGGCAATGAAGCCCGCAACCGGCTTGGTGACGTGTTCGCGAATGAACTGCGCGGCACGTTGTTCCGCCGTGCCGCCGATCTCACCGATCAGGAGGATCCCCTCGGTCTGTGGATCCTCCTGAAAGCGACGAAGCACTTCGATGAAGTCCATCCCGCCCACCGGGTCTCCACCGATACCAACGCAGGTGGACTGGCCGAGCCCGAGGGCTGTCGTCTGACCGACTGCTTCGTAGGTCAGCGTGCCGGAGCGCGAGACGACGCCGACACGACCGGGCAGGTGAATGTGGCCTGGCATAATGCCGAGCTTGCACTGACCCGGAGTGATCAACCCGGGGCAGTTTGGCCCGACTAGCAGGGATGGGCTCGTCTGAAGCGCGCGCTTTACGCGCACCATGTCGAGCACCGGAATGCCCTCCGTGATGCACACGATCAAGCGACAACCAGCATCGGCTGCCTCAAGAATTGCGTCGGCAGCGCCCGCTGCAGGCACGAAGATGAGAGATGTATCCGCTCCTGTGCGCGTCACCGCCTCGATCATCGTGTCGTAGATCGGCACGTCGACAGGGCGACCGTCAACTCCGCGCGAGTGCAGACACTCGCCACCGCGATTGGGAGTGACTCCCGCCACCACCTGGGTTCCGTAGGCGATGCACTGGTTTGCGTGGAACGTACCTGCCGAGCCGGTGATTCCCTGAATGACGACCCTCGTCGTCGAATCGACTAGAATTGACATGATCTGTCTTGCTTTCCAGGTACTGACCTAGGCTTGCGCGCGTACGGCGGCGACGATCTTTCGCGCTCCGTCATCCATGTCGTCGGCAGGCTCGATCCGTAGGCCGCTGTCTCGCAGGAGCGCCTTGCCTTGTTCAACATTGGTTCCCGCTAGGCGCACGACCAACGGTACCTTGAGATCTAACTGGCGTGTGGCTTGGATGACGCCTTCGGCGATCACATCACAGCGCATGATTCCACCGAAGATATTCACGAAGATCCCGCGGACCCTCGGACTCGACAGGATCATCGTAAAGGCCTTCGTCACGGCCTCACGCGTGGCTCCGCCACCCACATCAAGGAAGTTGGCTGGGGTGCCACCATGGTGCTGGATGATGTCCATCGTGGCCATGGCCAGGCCCGCGCCGTTGACGAGGCACCCAATGTTGCCATCGAGCGACACGTAGCTGAGCCCGGCGTGACGGGCCTCCAACTCGACCGGATCCTCTTCATTGGGATCGACGAGGTTGCTCCATTCCGGGTGTCGGAAGGCCGCGTTGTCGTCAAAATTGACCTTGGCGTCGAGCGCCAGGATTCCACCCTGTGAGGTGACGACGAGTGGATTGATCTCACACATCGTGCAGTCCTCGGCTTCAAACAACTTCGCCAAACGAAGCAGGGTGTCCGTGAACTGCTGAACCGTCTGCTTGGGGTTCGGCGTGCCTTCCCCAACGCGCAGGGCAAAGGCCAGCTTGCGCGCCTGATACGCGGTCAGTCCGGTGAGCGGATCGATCGTCTCAGTAATGATTTTTTCGGGACGTGACTGAGCTACTTCCTCAATGTCCACGCCGCCTTCGGTCGACGCCATGACGGCGATGCGACCGGAATTTCGATCCACGACCATCCCGAGGTAGAGCTCGCGGAAGATGGAGAGACCCTGCTCGACGTAAAGGCGCTGGACGAGGCGGCCCGACGGGCCCGTCTGGTGGGTGACGAGCTGCATGCCGAGCATGCGTTCTGCCACCTTGAACACCTCACGGGGCCCGTTGCGAACCACCTTCACTCCGCCGCCCTTGCCGCGTCCGCCCGCGTGGATCTGGGCCTTGACCACGACCAGCGGAACGCCAGTCTCCGCAATGATCTGCTCGGCCGCGGATTGAGCGGCGGGGGCAGTCATGCACGGGATGCCTTTGGGTATGGGCAAGCCATAGCGTGCGAAGAGCTGTTTTCCCTGATATTCGTGGATCTTCATTGACCAATTCCTCGGACGAACGCGACGAAGACGGGTGCGACTCAGCCGGCCTGCGCCTTGACGACGTCGACGACCTTCTGGACGCTGTCAGCACTCTTGGCGAGCATGACGCGCTCTTCATCAGTGAGTGAGATTTCGAGAATCTGCTCGATTCCGTCCTGACCGATCACGACAGGGACGCCCATGTAGAGGTCCTTGTAGCCATACTGACCGTCGAGGTACGCCGCGCAGGGCAGGGTCCGCTTCTGGTCAAGGAGGTAGGCTTCAGCCATGGCGACAGCGCTTGCGGCGGGGGCGTAGAAGGCGCTTGTTCCCATCAGGTTAACGATCTCGCCTCCACCCTTGCGGGTACGGTCGATAATCGCGTCAAGTTTCGCCTTGGGGATCAGAGTCGAAATTGGCAGTCCGGCATTCGTGCAATACGAAAGCACCGGGACCATGTCGTCTCCGTGTCCACCGAGGACCACGGCACGAATGTCCTTTACGCTGGAGCCGAGCTCGCGCGCCAAAAATAGCGCGAAGCGCGAGCTGTCCAGCACGCCGGCCATACCAGCGACCATGCTCGCGGGCGCTCCCGTCCGACGCTGATACTCGTAGACCATGGCGTCCAGCGGGTTGGACACGATGATCGAGAAGGCGTTCGGGCAGTATTTTTTGGCGTTATCCGCGACGTCGCGGATGATCGGCAGGTTCATGAGCACGAGGTCATCGCGCGACTGCCCGGGTTTGCGCGGAATGCCAGCCGTGATCACGAGCACATCAGCGCCGGCGACGTCTTCCCACTTGGAAGTACCGGAGATCTTGATGTCGCTACCGTTCTGCGCCGTGGCTTGCTCAAGATCGAGCGCCTTGCCCTTGGCGTAGTTTTCCTTGGCGGGGATATCGTAAAGCACGACATCGCCAAGTTGCTTCTGAACAAACAGGTTGGCGAGTTCGCCACCGATGTTGCCCGCACCAATCAGACCGATCTTCTTTCTCGACATTGTTCTTCCTTCGTCCCTATCTAGGGGACACAATCGCGGCCCTCGCCAGCTTGGATAGGGCCGTCAAAACTGTGGCTCTCACTTCATGTGAGAGATGATTGCATCGCCGAACTCCGAGCACTTGACCTCGCGAGCGTCCGGCATCAGCCGCGCAAAATCGTAGGTCACCGTGCCGGCTGCGATCGCGCCGTCAATCCCATGAATCACCAGATCTGCCGCCTCATCCCAACCCAGGTGGCGCAGCATCATCTCGCCGCTCAGGATCACGCTGCCCGGGTTGACCTTATCCAGGTTCGCGTACTTGGGCGCCGTGCCGTGGGTGGCCTCGAAGATGGCGTGTCCGGTGTCATAGTTGATGTTGCCACCGGGGGCGATGCCGATACCGCCAACCTGCGCGGCCAGTGCGTCGCTGAGGTAGTCGCCGTTGAGATTGAGCGTCGCCAGGACGTCGAATTCCCGCGGGCGGGTCAGCACCTGCTGCAGCGTGATATCGGCGATCGAGTCACGCACGAGCAGCTTGGACTTGTAGGCACCATTGCCGTGAGTCGGCACCAGCTTGAGCGTGGTCTCGATCTCAGCCCTGATGTCAGCCTGCATTTCGACCGGAGCCATGTCGTAGCCGGGCTCAATCAGGCGAGCGTTTTCTTCGAGCGAGAGCGCCGGATTCTTGGCGAAGTTGTCGAGAATCCAGCTCTCTCGCTCGGTCACGATGTCCGCGCGGAACTCGCGCTTGGCCAGCCCGTAGCCCCAGTCACGGAAGGCACCTTCCGTGAACTTCATGATGTTGCCCTTGTGGACGAGCGTGACGCTCTTTTTGCCGTAGCGCAGGGCGAACTGGATGGCGGCACGAATCAAGCGCTCACTGCCGTCCTGAGACACGGGCTTGATACCAATGCCGGAGGTCTCCGGGAAACGGATCTTGTTGACGCCCATTTCCTTCTGCAGAAACTCGATCACGCGCTTGGCTTCCGGGGACTCGGCGGCCCACTCGATGCCGGCGTAGATGTCCTCGGTGTTCTCGCGGAAGATCACCATGTCGACGTCGCCGGGGCGCTTCACCGGACTTGGCACGCCCTGGAACCAGCGCACCGGGCGCAGACAGACGTACAGGTCGAGCATCTGCCGCAATGCGACGTTGAGCGAGCGAATGCCCTTGCCAACGGGAGTCGTGAGCGGCCCTTTGATCCCTACCAAGTAGGTCCGGTAGGCTTCGACCGTCTCATAGGGAAGCCAGGTGTCGAGCTCCCGTTTGGCCTTTTCACCCGCGAGGACTTCATACCAAGCGAGCTTACGCTTTCCGCCGTAGGCCTTCTCAACCGAGGCGTCGAGCACGCGGCTTGCGGCGCGCCAGATGTCGGGGCCAGTCCCGTCTCCCTCGATGAACGGAAGTATCGGCTCGTCGGGAACATCAAGGTGACCATCCTTTCCCATTCGGATGGGCTCACCTCGCGCGGGACCTTTCAGGGCTGTCATCATCTGTCCTTTGTAACGGGGTCAATCGCCGGCGCCGCGTCACCTGGAAAATGGTCGGTGACTTCGGGTGCGGCGCCCTTCGCGTAGTGCATCGTCAGGAATTGGGCAACGGCTGGCGGAGATGTTGTCGTCGAGAGCCCCGCCGGGGCAAGCAGAGTCTGGGGCTAGCCCCCCAAATAGCTCTTTCCTCGAGCTTGCCGCCGCGTGAACCCAACAGTCGTGTGCACTGGGGGGATGACCGGACGATCTCGCAATCCAGCCCAACTAGGCGCCGCGCCGCATCGCGCCGGTTAGGGAGAGGGGACCGAACCAGGGTTCGGGGAGTTGCCCCCACTTGCTCCCAGGGGCGCTGCGCCCTCAGCTGAACTAGGCGAGCGCGCAGGCGGCGCCGGGGTCTTTGGTGACTTGGCTGCGCCGGACGGGGAGCTCTCCGGCGCTGCTTCGGGGACCGCTTCCCTGCTGTTCGCAGGAGCGCTGGTCGACTGCGCGAACTCGAGCGGGTTGGGGGACAGCCCGGTCACGAACAACAAGGTCAGGTGTCGCAGGTGGTTCGAGTAGTAGCCGCCGCCCCAGAGCTTGACGAGTTCCTTCCAGATGTCTTCACGATACTTGGCATTGTCGGAGAACATCGCCGAGGCAGCCAGTGGTCCAACGAACGCAGCTTGATGGACACTGCTGAATTTTTCGCCGTCCAGTTTGTAACCGTCACCAATCGACAGCACGCCCTTGGTCGAGAAGAACTGGTTGAGTCGACTGAGAATCTCGATGGCGCGCGGGTCGCAGAACCACGCCGCGTCACGCGCGAGCCGCTGCGGAACGCGCGCGGCATCCCATTTGTAGTCGTAGCTTTGACCTTTTGCGGGGCCACCTCCAGCGGACATCCAGTCGGGAGCGAGCCCAGTGCCCCCGTTGTGGGACGTCATTTTGTCAAAGAGCTTGTAGCTGCGCTCAACCACGTCGAGCCAGCGTTTGTCGCCGGTATACGCCGCAAATATCTTGTAATAGGCTGGATCGAGATACGAGGGGTTGAGAACGGCGCTGCCTCCCCAGACGTCGCCGGGCTTGAGCACCCAGGTTCCGGGCTCGATCTCGGAATTCCAAATCGCGTCGATCATGCGGCGCGCGTGCTTGCCGTATCGCCCGCCGCCCCAAAGGCGCTCGGCCATGATGAGCGCGATCGCCATGTCCTCGTCGGCATCGGAGGCGCCGCCAACACCCCGCACGCGACCTTCGGCGCTGATCTTCCAATGCATCAGGCCGTTGGCATCGAAATGCTTGCGTGCGTAGGCGAACAGGCCGTCGAAGATCGGTTGGTCGCCGTGGTGAACCGCAATCATCATCCCGTAGGCAATGCCTTCCGAGACGGAGTCATTCTGATCTTCCGGACGACGGATTCTCAGCGCACCAGAAGCGCCCTCACCCGTCACATAGAGACGTCGCCAAGCGACGTAGGCCTTCTCCAGTGTGGCCTCCACCAGGGTGTGGTCGGAACTCAACAGTTTCCCACACTGGTAGGGTTGATACGCCCCAACTGCCGCGTGAGGCGACTGTGGCACCGGCGCGACCGGCCCCGTCGAGCGCTCCACGCAGCTGAGCATCAGCGCTGAGGCCGTGACGAGCGAGGCGCAACTGAATCCAAGAGTGGGTCGCATGCGGAGCTTCATACGCAAAAGCTGCAGCAGAATCGTTTCCCTATCCAGGGAAAACAGGCCACTTCAGGGCGATCTCTGATGGGGCGCTGCCTTGGGCGCCGCTGTCTGGTGCTGGTTTCGTCCAAACTAGTATCCCTCGTACCTCGGCGGCCCCGAGGCCTGGTGCAGCGCGAGGACCAATGCGTCAGAGAGTCTAATGCTGGCTCGCGCGGAGCTGTTCGACAGTGGGCGTCCCAACGGCGCCTTGTCGCTTGGGTGGTCTCGTCCAAGTTCCTTCGAAAATGGCAGTTTCTCTAACTGCGAGGTTTCCTCAAGCCGCTTGCTCAGCTACAACTAGTCGTTGTTGTTTGGCCGAATCGAGGGTCCATGTCGCTGCAGGACGGAGAGCTTATTGAGGGGAAGTACCGCATCGTCCGATTGATCGGCGAGGGCGGCATGGGAGCCGTCTACGAGGGCGAGAACACCCGCATTCATCGGCGGGTCGCGATCAAGGTGCTCCACGCTGGCGTCGCGGAGAACAAGGAAGCCGTTCAGCGCTTTGAGCGTGAAGCTCAGGCGGCTGGTCGCATTGGCAACGACCACATTATTGAAATCATTGATGTGGGGTCCTTGGCAAACGGGGATCTCTTCATGGTCATGGAGTTCCTTGACGGTGACCCGTTGAGCGATCGGATCCGCACTCACGGACGAATGAGCCCTGAGCAGCTGGTGCCCTTGTTTCGGCAAATCCTCGAGGGCTTGCATGCGGCCCATGAAGCCGGGATCGTTCACCGCGATTTGAAGCCCGACAACGTCTTTGTCCTGAAGGAAAAGGCGGGTCAGCGCGACTACGTCAAGTTGATCGATTTTGGGATCTCCAAGTTCCAGCAGCTTGGTGGCGAGATGAAGATGACCCGCACCGGAACGGTGATGGGAACGCCGTATTACATGTCGCCCGAGCAGGCCAGCGGTAGCCGCGAAGCGGACCGGCGAAGCGACCTCTATGCAGTTGGCGTCATGCTCTACGAGGCTGTAACGGGGCGCGTGCCGTTTGATGCACCGACCTTCAACCAGCTACTGTTTCAGATCGTGTTGTCGGAGCCCCCCAGTCCACTACAGGTGGTTCCCGATCTCGATCCGGCCTTTGCGACGCTGATAGGCAAGGCCATGGCCCGCGACGTCGAGCAGCGCTTCCAAACGGCGCTCGAACTGGCTCAGGCTTTGGATGCGTGGTGGACGACGGGCGCGTCCGTCAGTATTCCGATCACCGCGGTGGCCAATCCGCATGTGCGCGCGGCCCTGGCATCGCAACCATTGATCGACGCTCAGGGGCGTCCCTTGACGCCCGCCTTTGGAGCTTCGCCCGCCCAAGGTACGAGCACTGGTGGCAGCTGGGCGTCCTCGCAGATGGATGCGTCGTCGACGCGCTCGCGGGTCCCGCTGCTCTTGGCAGCGGTGGGCGGCGTGATCGTGATGGCGGTGGGGGTGGCCGCGTTGATGTTACTGATGCATCGGGGCGCGCCCTCGACGGTCGCGAGTTCGGTAGCTGCCGTGAGCTCACCAGCGGTTCCCTCCTCGCCGGCGATCATTGCCGGTCCTGAACCGTCCGGCGCGCAAGTTGATGCTGCGGCTGCAGCTGCGACCGCAGCGCGCGGTTCCACGCCGGTAGCAACAACAGCTCCGAAGCCAGCACAACCTGCCGCGTCTCCGCATCGGGCTGCAGTCACTCCTAAGCCGCTCGCCAAGCCTGCCGAGGCCCCCAGCCCCAAGGTCGCTCCGCGCAAGGCAAGCACTCCCAGTGGCAGCGATTTTGGCTACTGATTGGCCTGCTCGCGGATTGACGCGGTAGGGGGCTGAGCCGCCGTCGGTGACATCCTTGTAACGTCCTCGCGCTCGCCCCGATTCCGTCACAAGGGGGGAATAGATGACCTGACCTGAGGCTTAGTCCTCGCGAAAGAGGTTGTCATGCTCCGCCCCGCTGAAGCGTCCAGACTGTCCGTGATCGTGCTTGAGCATGGGGCGCAGTGGCCCGACGCCGTGCGTCGCGCTCGTGAGCGCACCGAGAACGCAGTGATCGTCGCGCAGTTGGCGGAAGAGTCGCCTCGTGAACTCGTCGCTCGCGTGGCGGCTCGACTCAATCGCGCGGGTGAGGGGCAGCTGGAGGTGGCAGTCCTTGGCACCAGCGGACGCAGCGACCCAGAAAGCCTTGAAGCGCGCGCGGCTGTCGGTGCCCTGCTGCTGGGCGCAATGCCACGGGAACTCGGGGGAGAGCTCGTGCTAACTGCGAGTGAGACCTGCGGAGCGGAACGGCGAGCTCAGCTCTTCGCCCTGGCCGAGAAACTGGTGGATGCCCACGGTGATGCCTCGGTCTTCGTGCGGCTGGAGCTGGGGGCAACGGATTTTACCACCGCCAGTCGTCATGCGGGTCTGCGGTCGCGGCTCCCTCGGCTGGGCGCGCTGTCGCGGGGTTCGACCCTGGTCTGAGCGGACTCAATCCCAGATTGCGGCCAAAAACGTGGGAAGGCGGCTTCCGGCCCGCGGGGAATAAGGCGGAATGGCGATCTCCCGGGCATACTCGACCAGCGGCGCTCGAGGGAAGGTTCCCGACAAGCCCGCGTACGGTTTGAAACTGGCCTTGCCCCCTTGGGCGGTCGACTTCCCGGGAGACCCACCATGAAAATCCGACTTTTCTCTCAGAGTATCTGCTTAGCAGTCCTGCTCGTCTTCGGCGCCAATCAGGCCTCGGCTGACAGTCTTGCTGACTGCGGTAAGGTCAACGTTGAGGCCAATGCCCAGTGCACGGTCAAGACCGGCATCGAGTGCGAGGCCGAGTGCACGCCGCTGCACTGCGCCGCGTCGCTGTACGTTAATTGCCAGGGCGAGTGCACTGCCCAGCTGCCGAGCTGTGAAGTCGACTGCAACGGCACCTGTGAAGCGGACTGCAAGGTCGATCCTCCGAAGTTCGACTGCAAGGGAAGCTGTTCGGGGCGCTGCGACGCCAGCTGCACCGGTGACTGCGATGCCAAGTGCAAGAGCGACCCGAACGCAACCGAGTGCAAGGGCAAGTGCGAGGGCACCTGCAAGGCCACCTGCGCCGGCGAATGTGACGCGACCTGCAGCGGCAGCAAACCCGAGGCGGATTGCAAAGCCAAGTGCCAGGGCAGTTGCAAAGGCTCCTGCAACGGCAAGGCGCGACTCGACTGCCAGGGCACCTGTCAGTCCAAGGGCTACGCGACCTGTGAGGGTGGTTGCAAGGCTTCCTGCACCAAGACCGGTGAGGGAGCGCTGTTCTGCGACAGCCAGTACATCGACCACGGCGGAAATCTCGATTCCTGCGTCGGCGCGATCAAGGCCAAGCTCAACATCGAGGTCACCGGTTACGCCAACGCTAATGGCAGCTGCAGCGGCGCCGAGTGTTCCGGCACCGCGGAGGCCGGCGCGAGCTGCGCGCTGGCGCGTCATCCCGGCATGGTGCGCGGCGGACTAGGCGCCTCGGCGCTGATGCTCGTCGGCGCCGGTCTCATGATCCGTCGCCGCCAGCGTCGCGGCTGAGAGCGCAAGCTGGGTTAGCGCCACTACGGACAACGCCCGGGTTCGCTTGCGAACTCGGGCGCTTCTGTCTGTGCGCCGGGCTCAGGGGCGCGCCACGATGGGCGTAAACAGCGAGGTTCGCGCTAACGTGCCGAGTCCCAACTGTCCGCTGTCATTTTCGCCTGTACACGACGTAGTGCCGTTGCTTCGTCGCAGACAGGTGAAAAAGCGTCCCGTCTCAATCTGGGTCGCGTCGCTGAGCCCGGGGGCAGCGGTCGGACTGGGACTGTCTGTGGTGGTTCCGAGCCCGAGCTGGCCTTCGATATTGCGGCCCCAGCAGTAGGCGAGTCCGGGCTTGCGAATCCCGCAGGAGTGCAGGGCCGTGACCGATACCCAACTCCAGTCGGAGTCTTTGCGGATCCGGGTCGGCTGCTTGCGACCGTTGAGATCGCCCGTACCGAGCTGTCCAGCATCACCTGTGCCCCAGCACCAAAGCGAGCCGTCGGCTTGAATCCCACAGGTGTGATTCTGTCCGGCTCGGAGGAGCTGCCACGAGCTGTCCTTGGCCACCAGCGTCGGGATGCGAATTTGAATCGCCACGCCGGGGCCAAGTCCGAGTTCTCCGATCCCGTTTCTTCCCCAGCAGTAGAGCGCTGCTGCAGCTCGGAGACCACAGCTGTGGCCATCGCCGGTAGCGATGCTCGTCCAATCCCGCTCTTTGCCGACGCGCACGGGCCTCAGCTCATCCGCGCCAGGGTAGGTGTCGTTCTGTCCAAGTTGTCCCTCGGAGTTGGTTCCCCAGCACCAGAGCGAATCGTCCGCGAAGATGGCGCAGACGTGAGCGTTGGAAAGGGCTAGAGCTTTGGCTGGTTGCGGCGTGGAAACGCGCGTCGGCAAGTGCCGCTCGGTGGTGTCGCCTTGACCGAGTTGCCCGTGGTCGTTGGCGCCCCAGCAGTACACATCTCCACCACTGGTCAAGGCGCAGCTGCTCTTACTGCCCGCCACTGGCCGCGCCCAGTTTTGAGCCGTGCCGACGCGTTGCGGTCGGTTAGCGTTGACGATGTTGCCCGTGCCAAGCTGCCCGTTGCCATTGACGCCCCAGCAGTACAGAGCGCCCTGCTCCACCATGCAAGCGTGGTTCTGTCCGGCACTCAAGCGTTGCTCCGGCCCGACGTAAACCCCGGGCGTCGCTGCCCCAGGCGGTTCAAGCACGACACCGACTTCCGTGCAGGCCAGTAGCCACGCCGAGCCAACCCCAATCAGCCAAATCCGTCTCATAGTGCGGCTTCCAGCCCAAGACTGCCGGAGAGTTCAATTCCGGTAGTGCCAGTGACGCGGTGGGAACCGTCATTGACAGCAAGCGCCAGCAGCGGTTTTCCGATGCCTGCACTCAGCTGAAGGCTGAGCGAACGCACAAGAGAGAGCCGCAGCGCCAGACCCGCTCGAGCAACCACAGTCTGTCCCGCGATGCGAGTCGCGCGGGCGTTTACGTCGGGTTCGGCGCGATACTCAATTCGACCGATTGCGATTCCACCGAAGGCCAACAGTTCAGGCGCTTTTCTCAGTAAGCGCAATCCGGAATAGAGACCCAGCGAATAACTCGTCGCCGTCACCGTGCCATCGGGCGCCGCGACAGGACGGCTTGTTCGCATTCCAGGAAAAATCAGCCACTTTACTGGCCCCGTGTGCCAACCCGCGCGAGCGTCGGCGCCCATCAGTAGTAGCCCTGAGCTATAGCGCTCCGCTGCCAGTTGTGCGCCCAGTGCGCCCTGTCTGGTCTCTGCAGGTGCCGCGGTGACCTGGGACACGGCGCGCTGCACGGCGGCAGGCGGTTCGACCTTTTTTGCCGCCTGCGTGGTCAGTGTGAGCTCGGCCCAGCTGGCGCGCAGTAGCTCGTCGGCGGCGACCGCGATGGCGAGGGGACGACCGTCCGCTGGCATGGCAGTGAGATCGAGTTCTCGACTAACCAGCTTGTGCGTGACCGCGTCGCGAACGACGATCGTCACCCGCACATGGGCAGAGCTAGTGGATTCGAGCCGAATGTCCGCTAGCGGCGCGCTGCCGGTCGCGCCCGGGACTGCCGAACAAGCCCGGACACCCGAGCCCTCGAGGCTGGTGGCGAGCTCACGTTGCAGCGCCCCAGCGTCCTGCTCCGAGCTGCCGGGAGCCGTGAGCTCGACCCATGAACCACTGCGTTCACAGTCCGCTGCCGTGGGGGCCGCGTGAGCCGCAGCCGCAGCGGTGCTCAGACAGGCAACGGAGGCAAATCGGAATAGGGCTACTGAGGGCAAGCCGCTGCGAGTTTATTGCGGTGGACTCCCTGGGGGAACTGGGAATCGTATTGCGCGCGTGACGCCTGACAAGCAGCGCGGTTTCCGAGCTTGGCGTAGACTAGCGTCAGGCGCGCCTGGGCGTCCTCGCGAAAGGCCGGAAATCCCAGCGCTTGACGCAACGGCGCTTGGGCACCGGCGAGATCCCCGAGCCGGTCCATGCGCAATCGACCGAGCTCAAGAGCAGCGATGCCAGAGCGATTGTCGGCTGGGAAGCGCCGCAGCAGCGACTCATAGGTGGCCGCGGCTCCCATCAGATCTCCGCTTCGTCGTGCCTGCGTGGCGCGTTCGAAGAGCTCCCTGGCGCTTTCTCCGAGCTTGTCCGGGAGTGCGGAGCTAGCCGCTCCGCTGCTCGGCGCTGGCGCTGGCGCTGGCGTCTCAACCGAAGACGCGGGCTCGGGTGCGGACTTGGCACCCATCGAGGCTTCACTCGAGAAGCTCTCGCCTGGGTGAAGCAGCAGCGTGGTGCCGCTATCGCTGCGGGTCACCTGGACCAGCCCACGGCTGACCTTGACGGTAACAAATGAGTCCATCGGGTCGCGCTGGTCATGCCGAACCGAAAACGAGGTTCCGAGTACGGTCACGGTCACGCTACCCGCAAGTACCCGAAAAACGCGGTCTTTCTTGGGAGAAACCTCACAATCGAGCTGACCGCGCTTGAGCTCCAGGGAAATCGAATTCGCCTCACTACTCCGATTGAGTTGGAGCTGAGTCTGGGGGGCAAGGCGCAAGTGAGAGCCGTCCTCGAGTGTTAACTCGTGCGGCAAGGCATCGCTCGAGAGCGCAGTCACTGGCAAGCTGAAGTCGATGGCCGGTTGCGGGGCGCGAAGCACTAACCACGCCCCAGCGCAGGCCGCCAGCGACGAGGCGCCAAGCGCATACCAGAGCGTCATTCCGCGACGGCCCCGATTTCGCCGAGCGCGTAGCTCCAGCCAGCCTCGCGACACTGCCTCGTGAGTCGGACTCGAAACCTCGAAGTCGTGGGGGTGGATCATCGCGCGGCCTTTCCTTCTGCGACGGCGCGTTCAGCGGCCTGGAGTCGACGTTTGGTGGTCGCGAGCGACAGTCCGAGCTGGCTGGCGACCTCGGGTAGCGTGAGCCCCTCGGCGCGATGTAGCAGCAGCGCGAGGCGCATTTCAGGCGGGAGTCGCTCTAGCACGGCGTACATCTGGTGGATCTCCGCTCGAGTTTCTGGCGAGGCCTGCCTACTGATGACGGTGTCAGGATCCCAGACCTGCCGCGAGCGCAGCCCCAAGCGCACCAAGAGTCGGCGACGGCGAAGCCGGCGACTGACCTGAAAGACGATGATCTTTCCAAGCCAAGCCTGAAACGCCTGACCATTGTCGAGGCTTGGCAGCTTGCTCAGTGCCTCGAAAAAGGCGTCCTGGACGATGTCCTCAAGCTCGGGATCCGCCGGTAGTAGTCTTGCTGCTCGTCCGAAGGCGAATCGGTAGTGGCGCCGGTAGAGTGCCTCTTCGGCCCATTGCGCACCCTCGAGCGCCTGTTCGACCAGGAGGGCGTCCGTGGGCTCGCGCTGACTTTTCGGTGGGTCCGCTGACTCCCCTTCCAAACTGGGCACTCCCTCAGCGTAGTCGGCGTCGACCGCGGAGGGAACCGCGTTTGAAATGAGGCGAAGGCGCGTCACAACCCCATGAGCCACCAACCCTAAGGATCGGCTCGCTGACGGCGATCAGTCGGCCCATGAGCCACGAAGTCGTGGGGAACGGTTGCGGCTACACTGCCCAATGTGACAGCCGTACCCGTCCCGGAGCGTCCGCGCCCACCCAAGGAGCACGGAGCCTGGGGGCCATTGATGGCGCCGCTCCTCACCCTCGTGATGGTTCAGCGACCGAGCCTGCCCGCCTGCGGGTATTACCTGGCCGCAGTTGCGGCCTTCCTGGCGCATGAGCCCGCAGCGACCCTGCTCGGTCAGCGGGGGACGCGTGAAGCGCGTCAGGGGGCCGCAAGCAGTTGGCGCTGGCTCTTTGCCTGGGGGCTACTCGCGCTCGTCAGCGGGGGAGCGGCCTTCATCACGTCGGCGTCAGCGCCCCGTGTGGCGGCGGCAGTCGTCCTGGCGCTCGCTTCGGTTTGCGTCGCGCTGCTCTTACTCCGACGCGAGCGAACTGCCCTTGGGGAGCTCTGGGTGGTGCTGACGTTGTCTTACGCCGCCCTGCCGGGTGCGCTCGCGACTGGCTTGCCATGGCGTCTCGGACTGCTTGTCGTCTCGACCCACGCTCTGGCCGCGGCGATCGGGATACTGGCCGTGCGGGGGCTCATTGCGCGCTTCAAGACCGGGCGCCGCACGGGCATTTGGGGATTGAGCTTGCTGCTCTGCGCGCTTGGCGCCGAGGCGCGCTTGGCGCCGAGCTTGGTGCTCTCGGCGCTGCCGAGCACCATCGTGGCGGTCGCGCTCTGGTCACTCGCGCCCCATCCTCGCCATCTGAAACGCGCGGGCTGGACACTCGCGGCCGCCACCCTGACGATGTCAGTGGCGATGGCCTTCGTGATTCGCGCCTCGGCGCGGTTCTGAGCGACCCGCGACCGCGCCTCACGGGCAGGCGCCGATGTCGGCGATGCTCGTGCGGATCATGAAATTGCTCTGCACCGTGTGTCGCTCAGCAAAGAAGAAGTGCAGTGAATAGCGTTGGCCCGGAACGAGTCCGAGCTCGTCGCGTCGCGCTTCGAGATCAATCGTGGCCGACTCACTCGTGTGCACGCCGCCCAGATCAATTGCCAGGCGGCGATTGATGAAGACCCACATGTCATCGTCGCCCGAGAAGCTGAAGGTCTCTCGTCCGACGTAGTTGAACTCCGTCGCGACCGCCACCGTGAAGTGGTAGTTGTGAGCTCGTCCCTCATTGCCGAAGAGCTGATTGTCGATCGGGAAGAAATCCGAGTTGTCGTAGACGTAGATGCCCGGCTCGGTGGGGGATTCCACGGTTTGCAGCTCAGTCGGAGCGGACATGTTGACCGAAGGTACGTCGCGATACCACTGCGCGAACGTACTCGGACTGGTCACCGTGAGGCTTGCTTCTTGAGGCAGAAAGACCGGGAGATCATCGGGCCCAAGCGCGGTGGCAATGATGCCGCGATCATCGGACTGCCCCTTGGGGCCAGCCTCTTCAAAGTCTGGGTGATCCGCGTTGAAATCGCGCACCACTCCGCGCAGCACCGGTGGTTTCGGAAGCGGCGCAGTGCAGACAGCCCAGCTGCCAGTCGCACAGACTTCAACGCCATGCCCGCAGGCGCTAAAGCAGTCCTTCTCAACCCGGGCTACCTCGCAGCTGCCCCACACATTTTTCTCACAGCGCTTCGAACCGGTACCGCAATCGTTCGTGCAGGCCTGCTCGACGGGGGCTACCTCGCAGGTCAGCCACTTGCCGGCGTCGCAGGCTTGCACACCAACTCCGCAGTCGTCCGTACAGCTGCGCTCAGCGTGCGGTACCACGCACGGTCGCCAGGTGCCGTCGGTGCAGCGCTGCTGTCCCAGACCACAATCATCCGCGCAGCTGCGGCGAGTCTCCGGTACCTGACAACCGCGCCAGAAGCCCTCTTCGCAGGTCTGCTGTCCCGGACCACAACTGTTCTCGCAGGGTCGAAACGCGCCCTCGCGGTGGCAGGGCTCGAGAATTCGAAGTTCACTGCGTGCACCACAGCCGTCGAGGCTGGGCGTTGCGAGCAGGAGGAGAGCGAGGGTGCCTGTCCAGGGAGCGAGCCGGGTCATCTCAGGGCGGAGCCTACGCCGCTCCGCCCTGCTTGGCGAGTCTACTGCTGCGCGACCTTAGTCTGGCCGTGAAGTTCACGTCCCGTGGCCTTGGCGAGCTTAGTCTCGGCAACACGAGTATCGATATGGGCGCTCACGAGCTTGAGGTTGGCATTGACCAACTCTGCTTCCGCGTCGATCAGCTCTGAAGTGGTGGCTTTGCCGACGCGGTAAAGCTGTACGGAGGTGTCGTAGGCGGCCTGCGACGCTTCCGCGGCCCGCTTGGCTGCGCCGAGCTCGGCGGTGGCCTTTCGCGAATCGGTGTAGGCCGTCGAGACCTCCATGCGGATGCCTTCAGCCGCGGCTTTGCGCTGGGCCTCGAGCCCCTGGCGCTGGGCAGTCAGCTCAGCGGCGCTCGAGCCATTGATCAGGATGTCGTTCAGGGTCCAGGTGGCTTGAACGCCCGCCATCCAGGTATCCCGCCACTCGCGTAGGAACAAGTAACGCTGATTGGGGTTGGCGTAATCATACTGCGCGAAGGCATCGATGCGCGGCAGCTGTCCGGCGCGGATCACCTTCTCACCGGAGCGCATGGACTCCACCATCTTATCCATCGAACGGAGCTCGACTCGGCGTTGCTGGGCCTCTGCTACCAAGCCGGACAGGGGCTCGAGCGGCCTGGCCGCACGCTCAGCAAGCACATCCTCGCCCAGGGCGAAATCCTGCTCAGGACTGTCCATGATGATGCTGAGCTGGTGGGCGGCGAGCTCGCGAAATGCACGCGCTGTCTCGAGTGTGGCCTCGGTGCCTGCCACGAGTGACTCGAGGCGAAGAAGCTCGGCTTTCGTCACCGCTCCGACCGTAAACGCGGCCTGGGCGTCGCGGAGCCGCGCCTGCACGCGCTCCAGGGATTTCTCCGTGATCGCGACCTGACCGATCGAGCGTGACCAGTTGAAAAATGCGATGCGCGCGTCGCCTTCGACCTTCTGACGTTCGGCCTGAACGTTAAGCTCGGTGGCCTCCCGATTGCGCTTGATCGCATTCATGCTGCTTGAGAGTCGCAACACGTAGTCCGACAGGGGAACCGTCAGACTGGCGGACAGCGAGTAGGAGTTCTGGGCAGAGGCAAACGCGGTCGGGGGGACGGTAACCGCGGAAACCTGGTTCTGTTGCGAGTCGACGACGCCACCGGTCGCGTTCGTCCCCAAGGGACCAGCGGCGCGGGCTCCGACCACGTTGCCCCCGCCACCGAGAGTGATCGACACCGGACTCAGGCGCGAGTACGCAGCCTTGACCGAGACCCTCGGGTAGAACTGATACATCGCCGAGTCGACGCGAGCCGCGGCCGCGCGGAGCTCGGCGTTTTTGACCTCGATCGTCTCGCTGGTGGCCACGGCACGGCGCGCGACTTCGTCCGCGGTGAGACCGCCCGCCACCGGAGCGAAGGCCTCAAGCACGGGGTTGTGCGCTTTGGGTGCGTCGCGGGAGGTGACGTCACTGGTGACGTCGGGCGCCGCCGCCGGAGCGGGGGCGGCGGGAGCCGCTGCGGCTCCCGGGCGTGCTGCCGCGGGAACTCCCTGCGCCTCAACGTTGGACACCCCGAGTAAGGCCGCCAACAGCGACCCTGCGATTGCGTAGTTTCTCACGAGGCAGATCTCCCTTCCGGTTCAGCCACGGGGTCGTGGGTGAACACCTTTTTGCTGAGATAACGCAGAACTCGACTATTCACCAGTCCGTCAAACAGCGTGTACACGACAGGCACAACCACCAGGGTGAGCAGGGTGGAGGTGATGAGGCCTCCAATCACGCATACGGCCATTGGGGCGCGGGCCGCACCACCCTCACCGAGGGCGAGCGCCACCGGCAGCATGCCGAACACCATCGCCACCGTGGTCATCAAGATGGGCCGCAGGCGCAGGACGCCTGCCTTGACGAGCGCATCTCGCATGTTGGTGCCATCCAGCCTGGCTTGATTGGCAAAGTCGACGAGCAAGATGGCGTTTTTGGTCACCAGACCCATCAACATGATGATGCCGATCATCGAGAAGATGTTTAGCGTCATGCCGGTCATGTAGAGCGAGCCGAAGGCTCCGATCACGCTGAGCGGCAGCGAAATCATGATCGTGATGGGCTGGACGAAGCTGTTGAACTGCGCCGCAAGAATCATGTAGACCAGCACAATGGCCAGAAAGAGCGCCTCGATCATGTAGCCGAAGGACTCGGCCATGATCTTGCCCATGCCGTCGTAGGTCGTCACGATGTGACCGGGAACGAGCCTTTTTACGACCTCGTCGGTCTTGGCACGCGCGGTACCGAGCGGCAGCCCGTCCAGGTTGGCCAGGACCGTGACCTGACGCATGCGCGAGGAGCGCTCGATCTTGCTCGGGCCGACCTCATTATTGACGCTAACGACGTTGGCGAGATCGACCAGCTGTCCACTGGTGGAGCGGACCTTGAGGGTCGACAGCGACTGGATCCGACCGCGCTGCTCTTCCGGCAACTGAACGATCACGTCGATCGCGTCGGTGCCATCCTTGAGCTCGGTGGCAGCGTCGCCCGCGAGCAGTGAGCGGACGGCCATAGCGGCGACCGCGACAGGCACCCCAAGGGCGGCGGCGCGATCTCGATCGACATGGATGGCAACCTCGGGCTTGCCGCCGCGGTAGGTGGTGTCCACGTCCACGAATCCTGGGATCTTGCGCAGCTCAGCGCGGACTTTCTCAGCGGTTTGCGCGAGTTCGTCGAGATCCTTGCCACGCAAGCCGAGCTGGATCGGCTGGGTGGCGCCGCCGCCGACCATGCCGATCTCTGAGATGGTCACCTGAGCCTGAGTCACGCTGGCGAAGCGTTTTCGGACCCAGCTCATCAACTCCTGCTGCGTGAAGTGTCGCTCGGTCGAGCGACGTATCAGAACCTGAATATCGCCCTTGTTGAGCTGGCCCTGCTGTCCGCCACCAATCGTGGCAAGCGTGTGGAGGACGCCCGGGGCCTTGCGTACGTCGGATGCGAGGGCCGTTACCACCGACTCGGTCGCCTCCAGCGAGGTGCCGGTCGGGAGCTCAACCGTGATCTGGAACTGTCCTCGGTCCTCAGGCGGCAGAAACTCTTTCTGCACCTGGGTGACCATGAACCCGGCCGAGATCAGCGCGAGTGAGGCCAGCCCGAGCGTTGCCACTCGGTGCGACAGCGCGGTGTGAATCACCTTGCCGTAGACGCGTTCCATCCAACTCATCAGGCCGTTAACGATGCGCGCCAGCCAGCCCTCGGCCTCGTGGGCACTGAGGAGTCGGGATGACATCATGGGGGTCAGCGTGAAGCTGACGAACATGCTCATGGCTACGGCAAATGAGACCGTGAGTCCGAATTGCATGAAGAAGCGCCCGATAATGCCCTTCATCAGTGCCACCGGGACGAACACCGCAAGGATGGTCGAGGTCATGGCGAGCACCGCCAGGAAAATCTCGCTGGTGGCGTCGGCTGCCGCCTGGAACGCACCCTTGCCTGATTCGAGGTGGCGGTGAATGTTCTCCATCACCACGATGGCGTCGTCGATCAAGACTCCGATCGCGATCGAGAGGGCCAACATCGTCATGTTGTTAAAGGTGAAGCCCATCCAGTGCACGAACGCGAAGGTCGCGATCACGCTGGTTGGAATCGCCACGGCGCTGATCAGCGTCGCACGGAAATTCAGGAGGAAGAAGAAGATGACGAGGATGGCCAGCCCCGCACCAAACACCAGATCGAACTCCACGTCCTCGATACTGTGGGCGATGTAGACGGAGGTATCGGTGGCCAGGGTGAGCTGCGCCCCTTGGCGTGTCACCTGGGGGGCGACCTCCGCGAGGGCCTTTCGCACTTCGGCGGCTACGGCCACGGCATTGCTGCCGGTTTGCTTGCGCACCGTGAGAGAGACGGCGCGGACGCCGTCAAAGTTCGAGGAAGAGCGCGCTTCTTTTTCTCCGTCCACGACCCGCGCCACGTCGCGCAAGCGCACCGTCGGCTGCGCGGTTGCATCCGCGGGGTTCGTGCCCGGCATCGTCGACAGGGTTGGCAAGACGATGCTGCCCACGTCGTCGGCGGTCTTGAGCTGACCCTTGGTCTTGACCGTGAGCTCTCGGGTGCCGGATGTAAACGAGCCGGCGGGAACGTCCAGGTTCTCCGCGGCAATCGTACGAGCGACGTCCTGGAACGTGAGGTTGAGACCGTTGAGCTTGTCAGGATCGATATAGACCTGAATCTCACGGTCGCGGCCGCCGATGATGTCCACATTGCCGACGCCGCGGACGCGTTGAATGCGTTCCTTCACGGTCTTGTCGGCGAGCTGCGTCAGCGTGCGGATCGGTAGATTCCCGGCCAGCGCCACGCTCATGATTGGCGCGGCCCCGATGTCGAACTTCTCGATCACCGGGACTTCGGCTTCCGGCGGCAAGTCGCGCTGAATGCGGGCGACGCGATCACGCACGTCCTGCACGGCCTGCTCGGCCTTCACCTCGAGTTCGAACTCGATCACCACCTGGGTGACGCTCTCGAGGTTGAACGACTTTAGGCTGCGGATGCCGCCCAGCGAGTTGACCGACTCCTCGATCTTGTCGGCGACCTCACGCTCCATGGTGGCCGGATCGGTGCCCGGGTAGACCACGGAGACGGTCACGATCGGGAATTCCACCTCGGGAAAGGTGTCAACGCCGACCTTCGGGTAAGCCAGTAGCCCGAACACCATCAGCGCGGCGATCATCATCGTCGCAAATACTGGGCGACGAATGCTGATATCTGCGAGGTTCATTGCTTCTGTCCCTCAGTAGTCGCGTGCTGTGGCGCTTTGGCACCCGCACTCGGAAAAGACACGTCCACGAGCATGCCGGCTTTCAAGGCACTGTCGCCGTTCACGAGCGTTCCGACCACTTCAACCGTGCGATTGAGTGGATCGACGCTGGGATTGATGCGGTCGATTGGAATGTCACGGGTCAGGTTGAGCGAGGGAAAGGTCACTCGCATCGGTTGACCCGCCGCGATCCGAGTAATGACGCTCTCGGCCAGTTTGACTCGGATCTCAATCTTTGAGATGTCCTGCAGCACGATCACCACGGTGGGCGGCATCATGGAGACGGTCTCACCGGTGGTCTTCAGCTTGCGCGCGACGATACCTGCGAAGGGAGCGGTGACCGTAGCGTCCCCGGCGTAGGCTCTGGCCGAGGCGACCGCAGCTTCTGCCTGCTGCACGCCAACCTTGGCTCGATCACTGCCGAGGCGAACTTGATCCCACACGGCCGGTGAGATCGTGCCTTGATCGGCGAGCGGCTTGGTTCGATTGTATTCGAGCTCAGCCTGAGTCAACCCCACGCGCGCTTGGGCGAGGCCCGCTTCAGCCTGCTTGACGCCAAGACTGGCGTTGGTCGCGTCGAGTCGGAACAGGACCTGGCCCTTTTTGACGCGCTGCCCTTCCTCAACCGACACCGCAGCGAGCACGCCGCTGCCCTTCGGGCCGAGCTCGGCCTGGTGCAGCGCGTGCGTGGCGCCGGTAGCGCGCAATTCCCCCATGTCCTTCTGGCTCGCGGGTGAGGAGGAAGCCATGGTCGGCAGAGACGGCAGCGGGGCCGCACCAGGACCGCTGGGAGGGGGAAACTCATCGCCGCCCTGCGAGCGCTTGCAGGCGGTAATGACCAGAGGCGCGAACAGGACCGTCAGCAACAGCTTTCGTGAATTCACCTGACACCAGCTCCTTCCAAGAACAATTTGACGAGCAGTTGTGCACGCTCCGTCGGTCGCGCCACGCTGGGCGCTTGAATCGAGTTCATGACAGCCATATGCGTCGTGGCACTGAGAGTCCATGCCAGCGCCGCGACTTCAATGTCGCTTCGGACTTCGCCGGTCTCGATGGCGGCTCTCAGAGTCGAAGCAAAGACGGCTTCGACTCGATGGTGGTCTTCATCCGGATGGACGCACGGCGCGGCCCGATTGCTCGGGTCGCAGAGGAATTGTTGGGCGGCGCCCTTCATATAGACCGCGAACAGCGCTCCGTTGTCCTCGACGAATCCTAGACAGCGCGTGACGAGCTCCTGCAGTTTGTCGGCGACGGCTTGCCCCACTAAGGGGGCCTCGAGCTGCCCAAAAAACCGCTCGCGGTGTCGCAGCACGAGACCAAAGAACAACGCTTCCTTGTTCTCGAAGTAGTTGTAGAGCGTGCCGACTGCGACTCCGGTCGCCTCGGCGACGTCGGTCATCTTGACGGCAGCGTAGCCATCGCGCGCAAACACCGCTTCGGCGGCGTCGAGGATGGCTTCCCGGTACGCGGCACGCTGGTGTTCGGCCAGGGTGCTGCGCAGGGCGTCGGGCTTGCGGTGGGGGGGGCGAGGGGACATCGGTGCTGAAACGCGGTTCAACGCAGAGAAGCGAGATTCATTGACTTGCAAGTCACTCGACTGAGTGCACCTGGGGCAAGCTGTAGATCCGCCTGCTATTGGCGGTGAATCACTATTCACCGAGGGTGAATCGCCGTTCATATAGTCCGCGCGTGAGCGCTGTCAAGCGATGCCGCGATGGCGGAAAGTTCCGTCCTGGCGCGAGTCAGTGATTCCGCGAACTTACGCGCGGTCCCGGGCTCGGGTCGCCGCTCGGAGGCTCCCGGCTGTCAGCCTCCCGCGCCCCATGCCCCTCGCTCCGCAGCGCGCGCTCGGCCAACGACAGGTCACGGCTGCAGCGTCGAGCGCTTGTTCACGGCTGCAGCGCTTGTTCCCCGCTGCAGCCAACCGTGATGTGAGGTCAAGAACTCAGTTTCCGAACAGCGCCTGGTGGAGCACGGGGACCCAGCTCTTTTCCTTCACGAGCATCGCCTTCATCTTGCCGCCATCGTCCCAGTAGCACCAACCGATGCCGCGCCGCTCGGCCTCGCTACGGACGGCCTCGACGAAGTGTCCGCGCGAATCGGCGTCCGCATTGTCGATCGCGCCGAATTCGCCTAGGTAGATCGGGTGGTGGCTGCGCATGGCGTAGCGGCTCGCGCGATCAAACTCGTCGCGGATGGTCTTGACGCCACCGGGATTCTTGTCTGCGGGAAGAGTGTTGTACGCGTTGAACCAGTCGCGCACCCACGAGAGCTTTTTCGCGTCGGCCACAGGCTCAAGCGGTTTTCTGGGTGGTCCGGGGAACACGACCCCCGTGGTTTGATACTCCGGCCCCATCCAGTCTGCCCCCTGGTGAGTAAACAGGATCGGCTGATACATGTGAAAATGGGCGATCGCCTGGGGATCATTCGGAAGGTCAAGTGCGCCGAGGTAGCTGGTGGAGGCCCAGAAATACGGATCGTACATGATCCGACGGTTCGGGTTCGACTTGCGAATGACCTCGTAGGCGCGTCGGTAGAGCGGATTGACCTTGGGTGGCGTGAGGTTCTTGCACGGCTCGTTGAGCAGCTCGAAGACGACGGATGGAGGTTGCTTGGCGTAGCGCTCGGCGATCTGACTCCAGAAGGCGACGAAGCGGTCTGCATGGGCTTCGGGCTCCTCCATCAACTCTTCGTAGTGATGGAGGTCGACGATGATGCCGAGCTCATGCTTGGTCGCTTGCTCGATGGCCCAGTCGACGCGGGCAAAAAACTCTGGCTCGATCGTGTAGGGCGCTTTGCTCATGGCATGAGCGCTAAAGCGCACGGGCAGCCGCACGTGGTCGAGCTTGGCTGCCTGCGCGAGCTCAAAGTGCTGCTCGGACAACGTGACGCCCCATTCGCCTTCGCTCGGAGCATCGAGGCCATTGCCCAAATTGATGCCGCGCATCAAGCCGGCGAGCGGTGCCTGATGAAACGTGGCGGGATCGCCCTCCGGGCTGGCTTGTGCCGCCGGATTGGCCGAGCCGGTGGCCTGGCTGTGGCAGCCAGCGAGGCTGCCAAAAGCCGCGATGAGGGCAAGACTGCGGGAAAATTGCATGGCCGCGAGCTTGCCCAATTCACCAGGGCATTGCAACGGGTGTTGAGCGCCAGCGGCGAGCGGCCAGGGAGCGAACTCAGCGTGACGCTCAGAGCTGGCGCCAGCGACGCTCCAGCAGCAGCCAGAGCGCATAGCAGCGGTGGGTGTCGCCCGTGCGGCGCTGGAGGAGTTGGTGGAGCCGCTTGCGCCAGGCATCGGCTAGCGGTTGACGCAGCTCGAGCAGACTCGATTTTTCGGCCAGCTTGAGCAGTGCCTCGTCTTCACTCGGGGGCGCAGTCGCGAGCCAGTCGACGGCCCATTCTGGATTCGTCAGACTGAGCTGGATGAGTCGCTCCAGGGCACGGCGCGGCCAACGGCGCCACACGAGCGGGAGAACCGCGCTCGGGACGCGGCCCTGACCCAGCGTGAGCCGTTCGCCGACGCGCTCCGGCATCGCCTCCCACAGCCGCGGATCGGTCGGAAGTCGGAGCTCTTGGGCTTTGCCTGAGTTGTCGGTCCGCTGTCGCTCCAGCCATTGGTCCCAGATTTTTAGGTCGAACCAAGCCAGCGGGAGCTCCTGCTCGAGCGCTGTGCCGTCGCTTAACCACTGGCGCCCGAGCGAGAGTGGAAGGCCTGCCCAGTAGGCCATTGGCAAATTGAGCAGCAGCGACCAAGCGCTGACGGGGCTGCCTGCCGCGTAAAATGCGAGAAAGCACTGGTTGCCGAGCTGAGCGGGAGAGTGTCCTCGACGAGCGGCGTGCAATTCGAGCGCCGTGAGCAGCCAAGGCGCTTCGAACAGGCGGACAACGGATTCAAACTCAAGCACGCCGAGCTCCAGCTCATCGAGGAGCAACCCGCTGTACAACAAGCGGTGAGGCTTGCCCTGTCCCACGAGGCCCACCTGTTGTCTCAGTCGGTCGAGCAGGCCAAAGGCACCGCCAAGCCAGCTTGCTTGCGACTGCAGCGCGGTGACCAGCGCTGCCTCGATGCACTCCAGAATCGGGGCCCAGCGCGCGCTGTCCGGCGGTTCGCGCCAAAGCATCAGCGCTCCAGCGCGCTCGGTGCCGGGCAGGTTCTCACTGATCGCGAGTGCGGCCAGCCAGAAGCAGCCAGCGGCATCGAACTCGTGGCGAACCGGGACCGTCTCCAGTCGGCGGGTCATGACCCCCAGCGAATCGGTGACGAGCAGCGCTGCCTGTTCCTCAAGGAGCAATTGCGCCTGTTCCGGCAAGACCTCGTTGCCGCGCAGGCAATCGAGCCCAACCGCTACGAACGTTGCTTCAAATCCGGCTACCAGCGGCAGAGACTCCTCATCGAGGGCTTCCAGCAGTTCGTCGACCACACCGCTATTGGGATGCCGCACGCGCTCGTCGAGCGCCGAGAGCAGGCCTGAGCGCGCCAGTGGTCTAAGCAGGCCTTCTCCCCAGCTAAAACAGGGACCTTGCATCAACGCTCGATGTGCCAGATAGCTGGCGAGTCGCGCCAGGATGTAGGGTCGCAGCGCAAAGCTCTCGGCGTCTCTCGGTACCAGCAGCTCCAGCTCACGCAGCGTCGTAACGAGTCGATGCGCGCCGGGCGGTAGTCGTTTAGCGGCCCGTTCGACATCTTGTGAACGCAGACCGGAATGTGGATCGCGCGATTGTGCGCGCAGCCAGTCGAGATCAGGTCCACGCTGATGCTCGGGTGGAATGAGGCCGACCCAGTCTTCGAACGAACGTGGCGCGAGCCATGGGCGCGGATCGTCGAGCAGTGCGTGACGCGCCATGCCGATCAGCACCTCCGGAAGCGTCTTACGGTGATTCACCGCACCGAGCTCGCGGCGTTCCGAGAGCAGGGCCGTTCGCCGCCTCAGGAGCAGCGCGAGCAGCTCGCGTGGCGAGGAGGGCTCCACGCGTGACAGCCCATACTCGTCCACCACGCCGAGCCAACCCAAAGCGTCAGCCAATCCCGTCAGCGCTCCCCATTGCCGCGGCCCCTCATTGAGCCAATTCAGCGTAGGACCCACCTCGAGTGGGCTGCGGTTGGAGAGCCGCCCCGAGGTCCAGCCGACCAGGGATTCGAGCCAGTCCTCAGTCGGGGGGCTGTGGAGCATGCCAAAGCCCGCCGCTAGCAGTCGGTCCCGCGAGCCATCCGGGTCCTGGGCCGTCATGGCCAGGCAGAAGGGTCGTTTGGGTTGTGAGCCCGCGAGCAACTCCAGGGTTCGGTCGTCGTCGGCGTCAATGAAGACGGGAGGACCGGAGCTGGCCAGGCGAGCCCAGCCCTCGGGGCTTCGGAGGTGAGTGGTCTCACAGAGACCACGAGCCTGAAGCCAGCGCCGGACCAGCGTCTTGCCGGCCCCGGGTTCCGCGAGCCAGATATGCTGAGTCCACTGGCCCGGCAGGGTGACCAGCGTAGGCAGACCGGGGGGCAGAGCCTCCTCCTGCAGATCGAGCGGGCGACCGTTCCTGAGCTCAGTCAGTCGAACGCGAGTACGGCTCTCCTCCACTCGCTCGGGCGTCCGAAGCGGACCGCGCAGGTCGGTGATTGCGCAGGATAGGAGCTCGGCGAGCACCTGCTGGACGCCGGGTCGATCAGTGAGCCAGTCAGCCTCCGCGCCTTGATCCAGACGACCGAGGATTGTCGCCAGGGAGCGCTCATGGGCTCGCGTGTCGCTTGGCCAGCCCGGGTGAGCCAGGGCGCTGCGCGCCAAGGCACTCATACTCGGGATGGCGCTCCCGTCCATCAGTTCTCTCAACCAACCCACGGTTATCTAGGCTCCAACTTGACCTCAAGTTGAGCTCAAGTTGAGACGAGTTGCAAGTTGGAGCCGTCTGAGGCTGGAGATCCGCGCATTTTCACGGGCGCGAGGAGCGTCAGACCCAACCTTAGGACTGGGCCGCCCAGGCAACGGGAGCATTGAGGGTGGCCTGGTATCCGCCGCCATGGAGAACGGCCAGCGCTTCGGCTGGCAGTCCGAGTGCCTGGAGGTCGCGCGACAGTGGGTGCTCTGGAGCCTCCAACTCCAACTGAAGTCCGTGAGCCCGCGCGAGGGTGCCGCGCCACTTGACCGGGATCTCCGTCTTTAGCAGCTGGGTGTCGCGCCGGGTGAAGGTGATGAGCCGACCAACCGGCACCGGGATGCCCGGTCCGAGGGGCACTCGCATTGAGAGGATCCGACGCCCCTCGCAGAGCAGGGTCGTGTTGAGGCAGCCCACCGACCAGGTGAAGGCCATCTCGCAGAGGAACTTGGGGTAGCCGAACACCTCGATCCCAGCCGCGCGGGCCGTCTCGCTGGTGACAGGGAGACTGACGACCCAGGCTCCGAGTTCACCGTCCGAGACCAGCGGGCCCAGGCGACTCATCAGGGGCCCAAGCCTGCGGGTGAGGGGGCTCAGCTTGCCCGCCAGGGGGCTCAGCTGCCAGAGATCCGCCAGGTGGCGCAGGCCGCGGGTCGGGCGCCCCGTTACCACGATGCCCAAGGCCAACTCACCATAGGGCCCAAGGCCCGAGCCACCGTAGTCGAACCAGGTCAGGGTGACGAGCCCATGGGAGGCCCCCGCCAGTACCGGACAGAGCCCGGTGCCTTCGAGGCGCTGCAGCAGTGGTGCGAGCGGCACGCGATAGAGCACGCACGCGACCTTGCCGTCATCAAAGGCCATGGGGAGACTCAGCGGCTCGTCGCTCGATGGGCGCATAGGCCCCGTTCTTTTTGCACGTTCACGCGTAGTTGATAAGGGTGATTTCGGTGGACCTCGTACGATTCACATTGCCCTTTCGTCGGCAGACAAGTCCGACCGTCGCCCTCAGTATCGCTGACTACTGCGGACTTGGTTGTTGCGATGGACGTGCGCCTATCCATCGACCGACACTTGCCGACGAGGCCCTTTGGCGAGTCCTCAGGCAGCACCAGGCTTGCGACGCTGTGGCGTTCGTTGGCGGTGAACCGAGCGGACATCCCGAGCTGCCCGAGTTGATCGCTCAGGTGCGCCGGCTCGGCAAGCAGGCCATCCTGTGCAGCCATGGCGCGGGGCTCTCGCGTGAGCGACTCTCGGTGCTGCGGGACGCTGGCCTGAGCGGCGTTCATCTCAGGGTCAATGCGCTCCAGCAGCGTCCGGCGCTGCGTTGTGACAATCCCGTTGAGCTTGCCGGACTGCGTGACTACCTGGTGGAGCTGGTGGCCAGTGTCTCAGGTCTCTCCTTGAGTCTGCAGGAGGAACCGATGGAGCTGGACGCGCTGACGCGACTGCTCAGTTGGGCCGGTCGTAATATCGATCGCGTCCGACGTCTGCTCGTCGTGTTGCCCGAGCGCGAAAGCCACGCGCAAGGGCGGCTCGATCAGGCCTCTTCGGCCTTCTCACCCGCAGCTCTATTGCTCGATAGTGCGGGGCGGCGCGTCGGGGCGTTAACGTTGCAGGTGGGACGGCGGGGGCAGGTCTTTGGCTCCGCTGGTCCAGGCTTTGCTCGCAAACTGCATGAGACTCACCAGCTGTTGCGCCGCCGTCAGTTCACCTATTTCAGCGGGCGAGGTTTGCCGGAGGGGTTGCTGAGCGTCGCAGGGGTCTTCGCTGATCCGACGCTTCGGAGCGTGCTGCGGCGGTACATGGCGGAGCTGCGCAGCTCGCCAAGCTCGTGGCTCAGCGGCTTTGACGTGCTGTTTGCCTATTCCCTGCTGGCGTCCGAGGCCAACGCCGCGCCCTGTGTCGGCGCGGGGTTCGACGCGCTGACTCAGTCGCTTTAGCCAACGTTGTGGTCCGCTCCCCACGGACTAAGACCGAAGTCCGGGGCGACCGAGCACCAAGCGAAGCTGCTGCGCGTCTCGGTAGAGTCGCTCGACGTCCGCGCCGCGCATGTAGCCGGCTCCACCCAGGACCTGAATCGCTGCACTGGTGGCCTCACAGGCGCCCTCAAGTGCGTCGGTGAGCGCGCCAAGGGACGCGCCAGCTTGCGCCAATGAGCTTCGCGCAGCCTGCGCTGTGCGAATCGCTCGTCGCTCAGTTTCGAGCAGCGTGGCCACCGCGGGGTGTAACACAATGGGCTGGCCGCCTTGGATCCGTAGCTCGGCGTAGCTCAGTGAGCGCGCGACTGCGGTCTGCGCGAGGCCTTCCGCGATGGCTGCCAAAGCGGGCGCGATCAGCTTCTGCGCCGCTTGGACGCGCCCTTCAAGGTCCACCCCCGAGATGACCTGCCGCACGGTGACCTGACCTGGCGCAAGTTGCTGGTTCCAGCAGCTCGCGCCCCAGAGTCCCAACAGCGAGCAGCGCTGAAAGCTCACGCCAGGGGCGAGCTGGAGTTCGACGAGGCAACGCTCCCCGTCGGGTCGACGCGCGCCAGCCACGACGCGCGAAAAACAGGGAGGTCCAACCAGGTAGGAGACTGTTCCCTGTACGCTAGCGTCCGCTTGGTCGAGCGAGCTGAGGCTGAGCTCAGGCTCGTCCGCGAGCAGGTTCGAGTACAGCGGGACAGCGAAGGACTGCTGGGCTGCGGCAGGGGCGGGCGAACCGTCCTCGCGCAAGGGGGACGAGTCGCGTGTCACGAGACGCGCCGCAAAATGCTGCGAGAGCAGCAAGCTGGCCAGTGCCGGGGAGCTCGTGGCGAGCGTGCCTGCAAGCACCGCTAACAGGGTTGCGTCAAGATCCGGCTCTGACGACTCTTGCCCCCCTGGCGCCGTGCCCTCCGCGCACCAACCGAGCTCACCCATCTCGTTCCAAAGCACCTCCGAGGGCGAGCTGAGCGGCGAGCTCTCATAGCTCACGAGTTCGGCCGAGAACGCCTGCAGAAACCCGCGAACCGAGTCACGCGCGAGCGGTAGCAGTGATGGAGTCAGTTTCATCGTGGGACCCCGGGAAAGAGGCGTGTTTTTTTGGCTACGTCGAGTGCGTTGATT
Organism: Polyangiales bacterium; assembly: GCA_038207155.1. Classification (GTDB taxonomy): domain Bacteria; phylum Myxococcota_A; class Polyangia; order Polyangiales; family Polyangiaceae; genus FEN-1139. The sequence continues at coordinate 185,046 of JBBRAB010000002.1, read as the reverse complement.
TCGTTGGTGCCTTCGTAGATCGGCAGCAATCGCGCGTCCCGCAGACGCTTGGGGAGTCCACTGGCTTCATCCGTGGCTACGACCCCGAGTAGATCCCCGACGAGCCTGCACGAATCGAGTGCCAGCTCACTGTTACGGATTTTTGCGGCCGCACCATGGGCGGAGGCCACAGCGATGTCGCGCGTGGGGAGCTGATCGATGGAGCGACGCGCCGGGGCATCAAGCAACGGAGTTTCGAGCCATTTGAGCGAGAGGCTTCGGCTGGTCCAGGCAGTCGGAACGAGACGATCGAGCTGTCGCAGGGCCGCGATCTCCATCAGGGAGGTGAGCCCGAACTTGGCATTGACGAAGGTGGCATCGAGCCAACTCGCGCGCGCCAGCCTCGCATTGTCGTACAGTCGGGCCAGCAGCGCGCCGCCGAAGGGTGTCTCGTCGAGCCGCACGCCCGCGAGAGTCCGTTGACTCGCCGCCAGCCTGGCGTCTCGGTAGGCGCCAAATGCCACGCCCGCGCCGAAAGCAGCCACCGTACAGCGTGAGGCACCAAGCACGAGATCCAGGGCGCGGCCAGCGAGTGGTGCGGTGCCTAGACGCTGCTCGCTACTCACGAAACAGTCATGGAGGGCGATTTCAGCGGCCGGACAGGCGCGCTGCCCAAGTTTGTGTTCGACGTGGGAGATCTGCAGCCCTGGGTTGTCGGCGCTAACGAGGAACGCGGACAGGGTCTCGACGGGGTGCTTCGGATCGAGTGGGGCGACCACCACGATTTGTGCGGCGAGATGTCCATTGCTGATGAAGGTCTTGCGTCCCGTGAGGCGAAAGCCCCCGCTGCAGGCTTTAGCAACCGTCTTGAAGCGTGCTTTAGGTAACTCGTCGACGTCTTCGACGTCACTGCCCGCATCGGGTTCGGTTGCGGCGGTAGCCAGGAGATAAGCCTGACCTCTCCGCTCGTCAGCCACGATACGCTGGCAGAGCTGGACACCTTGACCGAGCGAGCCCGTTGCCCCGACTACGGCCAGCGCGAGTCCGTGAGCGGCCAGAAGATTGGCGGTGCCAAGACAGTGGCTCGCGAGCTGTTCCAACGCAAAATTCAGGGCAAACATCGAGAGCCCCGAACCGCCGAGACCGCGCGGAATCGCCAGCGACCAGAAGCCCTCGGTCGAGGCCGCCGTCAGGACCGCGGCGAGCGACGTACGTGGGTTCTGCTGGAGCTCGCGATCGAGCGCCAAGAGCTGCTCCGGCGAAACTCTCTCAAGCAGGCGAGCGACCACCTTTTCTGCGCGCTGCGCCTCGGCGACTTCCCGAGGGAAGCCCTGCGCCAGAGCGGCTAGGCTGGGGTGCTCGAGCCGAAAAGCTGCGTCCGAGCGCGAGGCGTCTGGTTCTGTTGGACTCATCTCAGCGTGCTGGTAGGGTCGTTCTTGCTTGAGGCTCGGTCAAGGGTGCTATCGCGTGTTATCCTGGGCCGGCTGTGACTAGCGTTGCCCCAGAGGTTGACTCAGACCAGGCCGAGGAAGCCGAGCTTCCCCGGGGCCACCGGGAGCGCTGTCGGCTTTGTCCCATTGGCGGGAGCTGTTGGCCCGGAGGCTGTCCTTCGGAGGCGGTCACGTTGTCTGCCGGCACCCGGCTCGTCGAGCAGAGCCAGATCCCTGAGAGATTCTGGCGGATCCGCAGAGGGATCATCGGCATGAGCGCCGTGGACGGCTCGGGTCGTGAGCTCGGCTGCGTCCTGCGCGGCCCCGACAGCATCGTCGGCCTCGAGTGTCTCGTGCACCAAGTGTCGCCGTACGCAGTCTGGGCGCACACGGACGTCGTGGCCTGCGGGGTGTCACGCTCCGCGGTCGCCAGCTGGCTCGGGCCTCGGAATTCTCCGCTCGGTTCCATGCTAGCCGTGGCGGTGGAAGAAGCCGGCCGGCGCGCGCTTGAGCGCATCGACATCGGCGGCACCGCGGTCTCGCGGGTTGCGCGGGCGCTACTTCGACAATATGAGGACGGCGGGCGTTCGAATCTGGGCGTTTCTCAGCGCCTGCTGGCTCGGACCCTGGGCATGAAGCCCGAAACGCTGTCTCGCGCCCTCGCCCAGCTTCGTCGAGAAAAAGCGCTCACCGCGGCTCGCGAGTTGACGGTTGGGGACCTACAGAAACTTCGCGACTTCGGTCTGGAGTAGGCAATGCTCGCCAATTTCGTCGTCTGGTATCTCGTCTTTCTTTTTAGTCTCACGTTTCATGAGTACGCCCACGCGCGCGTGGCAGCTTGGGGTGGCGACGGTACAGCCTATAGCGGGGGCTTCGTCACGCTCGATCCGACGCCCCACGTGCTGCGCTCGCCCGTCGGACTCGTCCTCATCCCGCTTCTTTCGTACTTTCAATCGGGATGGATGATCGGCTGGGCCTCGGTTCCCTACGATCCGATCTGGGGCAGTCGCTATCCGAAGCGCCAGGCGTTTATGTCCGCTGCCGGTCCGCTCGCCAATCTGGTGCTCGCGCTGTGCGCCTTCGTGTTGCTCAAGTTTCTGCTCAGCCGCGGCACGTTTGTCCCCAATCACCAGTTGAGTTTCGGTGACCTGGTGACCGTGGTTGATCCCACTCAAGTGCGTAGCCCGCTCGGCGCTGCTGCGCTTGCCCTCGGGATCCTGCTCGATCTCAATCTGGCGTTGGCGCTCTTTAATCTGATCCCCGCTCCTCCGCTCGATGGTGCTGGGATTCTTGAGGGGCTCTTTCCGAAACAGCTTGGCTCACTGTTTGCGCAGCTCCGCGGCTCCGGTATCGGACAGATCCTGGTGTTGGTCCTGCTTTGGCAGGGCTTTCCGTACATTCTCTCGCCGGTGCGGTACGTCGTCCTGGTGGCGTTGTTCTCGTAGACGGTTCTTGGCAAAGCACTGGTTCCGATGAGTCTCGACACTTGTCCCCCGCTCACTCCTGCGGCCGTGCTTGGTCCAGTGGGAGCGCTCACGGCCGCAGAGTCGCTGCTGGTGGTTCAACAGGCTCAGCGGCTTGGTCAGACTGAGCTCACGCGCGCGCTGCTTTGCGAACTCGCCTGTCGCTTCCCGGAGGAGCCTGCAGTTGCCCTCGCTCAGCAGTCGCTCGGTCTGGCGCTGGGCATGGCTCGCCAGCAGGCCTATCAAGGGTTGCTTGAATGGTTGGCGCGGCGTGGTGACGATCCGGTGCTGTTATTTCAGGTGGCCCTGGTTGAACGCGAGCTTGAGCAGCTCGAGCTAGCCCGTCAGCGGCTTGAGCGATTGCTCGCGATTTGCCCTGAGTTTCCGGGTGCCGCCGGGATGTTGGCGAGCCTGGTTTTTCCCGGACCCGGCTATCGCGACGTGCTTGCGTGGCTTCACGGGCAGCTCCGTCCGCGTGGGTACCTCGAAATTGGCGTGGAATCCGGGCAAACCCTGCACCTGGCGTCTGGCGCGACGCGCGCGATTGGCGTCGACCCCGAGCTGGGTCCGCTCCGGCGCGACTGGGTGCCGACCGCTGGACAGGTTTTCGCCCTCACGAGTGACGATTTCTTCGCTCGTCATCAGCGCGCCGAACTCTTCGGCGAGGTTCCGCTCGATCTCGTCTTCATCGATGGGCTGCATTGCTACGACGCTGCGCTGCGGGATCTCGGTCACGTGGAGTCCTGGGCACATGCCGGCACGGTCGTGCTGCTGCACGACGTGTTGCCGCCCTTTTCCCAAGCTGCCCAGCGGCAGCGCGAGACACGCTTCTGGGTGGGCGACACCTGGAAATCCTTGGTGGCGTTGACGCGCGCGCGAACGGACCTCTCCATCACGCTGATCCCGACTGCGCCTTCGGGGCTGGCTAGCGTACGCGGCCTCTGCGGAGCTGGGGCTTTTGCGTTCGCCGCGCAGCTCTCGCAGCTGATTGAGGAACTCGCCGCGCTGCAGCTCAGCGACCTGCCTCCACTGGGCGAGCTTGCCGGTCTGCGCGTTGTGCCCAACAACCCAGCGGGTTGGGAACTCGCCGTCGGGACGCCGTTTCAGCGACTCTAAGCCCCGATTGCCCTGCCGCGCGCGGCGCGTCTCAAGGCGATCGAAAGGAGCCTAGTGTCCGAAGGCGATCCCGATCATGGGACCGTACATGAACTGCTTGCCACGGTAGAGCGTCACGGTCTGCAGCGAGGCCGGCACGAGCGCTGGATCGACGCCGAGGCTCGCGAGATCGCGAGTGACGGTGAGATCCGGCGAGGATTCGAGCCAGGCAAAGCCGCCCAGGTAGAACTTGGCTCCCGGGGTTTCTCCGAGCAGGATGCCGGCATCAAACATGAAGGCCGTGGTGCCATAGGTGAGCGTCGTGCCCGCGTAGCTATCGGGGATCAGCAAAACGCGCCGCGAGATGTAGACCAAATCGGCGCCCGCCGTAAAGCGAATGCCCTGCAGCGGCGTGCTGATGCGCAGACCGCCGCCCACGAGTCCACCGGCGCGCACGTAGCCGCCGCGTCCTGCGAGATCGAGCAGCTTCGGATTGATGGTTGGAACCGCTGGGAGCTTCAGCTCGGCAGTCGTGACGTCGACCAGCGCGCCACCGAGCGCTTCCACGCCGAACCAACCAAAGGCGTAGCCAAGTCGAAGCGCGAGTCCGCCTCCCTTGGGTCCGGTGGTGGAGCAGCCGCCTCCCAGTGCGGTCGCCGGACAATCATCGTTGTATTGATGCGTGGACGGGCCACCGAGCGCGATCGGTGCGAGCACGGCACCGTAGATGCCGTAGTAGTCGTCGAAGGGATCCCGCTTGCTTGCGCGTGGCCCGGGACCCACCGCCGTGTTGGGGTGCAGTTCACTGTTGGGCGGAGCATCGGCTGGCGGCGGCGCAGTTGCGTGAGGGGTCCAGTGCCCGACGCGCAGGGGATAGTCGGCACCCGGTTGCGCGTCGAGCTTGAGGCGCTGAGACGCAAACCCCGGCCTCCGTAGCTCGAGTTCGTGCGGGCCGGGCGTGAGAGTTCCTCGGTAATGCCCCTGTGCAACCGGATGCCCGTCGAGCAGCAGGATCGCGTCATCAGCGCCTGGTTCGAGTTCGATATTGGCTAGGCGGGGGCGAAGGTCGAGCGCAAGCGTGCTCGGCGAGCTGTCGGTGATTCGCAGTCGCTCGCTGCGAGATTCTGCGGCGGGCCCTGCCGCGCGCAGTTCGTGCTCACCCGGCGTCAGTTCCACGCGTTGCGGCAGGGGTCCGATCCGCCTGCCATCGACGAATAGCTCCGCGGCGACACCAGTGGTTCCACGGATCTCAAACCAGCGATTTTTCGGCAGCGATTGAAGGGTGACGACCAGGCGCGTGCGCAGCTCGCTGATCGTGAGCTGAGCCTCGTGGTCCCGGAACCCTTCGTGCTGCAGCTTGAGCCTTCGACCGCCGCGCGTGACGCGTAGCGGGCGGGGCAGCGGGGTCTTGGCAACGACGCGGCCGTCAATCGACAGCATTGAGCCATCGGGTGAACACTCGAGATCCAGCAGCCCAGTGAGCTCGGACAAGGCGTTGAGGCGCGTCTCGATCGCGTTGTGTTGACTGGCGGTTAGCGCCTGACCGTAGTGATCGAGCAGCTGGGCGTACTCTTCGTAGGCCACGCCAAGTTGCCCCAGGCGCTCCTCGACCTCAGCGACGCGCTGTTTGGTAGACGCATTGGGCGCGCTCACCAGCAGCGATCGATAGACTCGCAAGGCCTCGATCAGCTGACCCGAGTCGCGCAGCCGATCACCGTCTTCGAGGCCCGTTGCTCGCACCGACGCGGGCCAAAGCAACGCTAGGCAGCACAGGCAGAGCAGGAAAAACGAGCGTGGTCGGCGCACCAAGGCCTCAGAACGAACGGAACACCTTCACTACGACGCTTCTGGGGGGTGAGTGAAGTGGGGAATGCCCCACGGACCGAACAGAATGACGCGGCTATGTGGCCGCATCGCTCACTCGAAACCGTCCAGGTGGACGATGTACCACTCGCCTCGCCAGGAGATGAGCGAGGTCACCACGAAGGGCACATCGGGGCGTCCGGGCTCTTTTACGAGCAGCTTTGCCCGTAAAACCCGGTGATACGCCAGGCGGTTGCCCTCCGAGCCTGGCTTCATGAACCGACTCTGGTCGAGCGGGATGCTCAGCTCACAGCGCGCTCGAGCGGGGTCGTGCTGGGTCACTCGCCGGTGATACTTGGCGATGTCCCTCGCAAAATTCGCCAACAGACGGAACTTCCAGTCCCGCTCGGGCTTGGCGACGGCCTTGACCTGCTGATAGGCAATCACCGGGAAGAACGCGGCCTTGGCCTGTTCCGAATTGTTGCTGACGAGCGCCCGGCAAAGCAGCTCGACCCGGGCCTGGAGCGAGGGCGAGCTGGCGGCGGGTCGCTCATCGGTCGGCGGCAGCGGCTGCCCCTGGGCATCGACCAGTTGGGGGCTGGCGAGGGCGAGCAGCGCTGCCTCAGGGTCGAGCGCTGGGCCCTTCGGCTCGGCATTCGCAAGCGATGGAGGCGCCGCCGAGGGTGTTGGCTGCGGCGTGGTCGACGAGCCTGGCGGACTCGCGGTCGTGCTAGGCGCTACGGCCGCGGATTGCGGAGTTGCGCAAGCGGAGACCAGGCGCCGAGGTGCGGTCGCAGTCGGCTGACTGCAGGGCGGTTCCCCGTGAGCACAGCCAACGAGCAACCAGGCGAGTAGGGTCTCTCGACGCATGGCCGGAGCTTGGCGCAACCCGCGGTTGGGCGCACCTGACCCGGACGCCTTCTGAGCAAGTCTTAGACGCCCGTCGGCTGCGGAGAGCTTTGACGTAGGACAAACCGTGGACCTCCGCCAGGCTCGCGACGGAGAGGTCGGCTCCGCTCGCACGAGAATGGAGCAGCCGAGACGAACTCGCACGGTCCCCCAGGTCCCCGGTGTACCTCGGGTCGAAGCGAGGATATGCTCGGGTTCAAATGGCGAACCGCTCGTCTGGTCCAAACTCTCGGGAGCTCAGGGGTGCTCGACTCGCCTTGGGGTGCAGCGTCCTACTGTTGCTCAGCGGTCTCGCGGGCTGCGCGGCGGACGATGAGGCCATGGTTTCGCCGGCGCCGCCGAAGGGCGGAGCTGGCGGCAGCGCGGGCGGAGCCGGCGGCAGCGCGGGCGGAGCCGGTGGTGAAGTCGGGAGCTACGTTCCTCCAACGGGCGGCTACCAAGTGACGGGAGTCGAGCTGCTCTCGCCCGAGCGAGCCATTACTCGCGCGGTTCGCACTGCGTCTCTTTACGCACGCGCGCGCGATGACGTCGATGGCGGCTTTTTCACTTTCCTTGATGAGTCGGGGGCGCCGACCCTACTCAAGTCCAAAGTAGAGAAATCGTTCGTCGTCGAGAGCCGGGACGCCTACGGTTTTGTCCGGGCGTTCATGCTCACCGGCGACGAGAGCTTTCTCGACCACGCCCACCACGCGCTTAGCTTTCTCTACGATCACGGCTGGGATCAGGTAAACGACGGATTTTTCTTCGTCGGGACCGCAGACGGGACCCCAATAGCGCCGAGCCCGGGTGAGTCCCCCAAATGGTCCTTCGTGCAGCACTACGGCATGCTCGGGATGACCGCGATGTGCGAGGCCACCCGCGCGCCGCTCGACTGCGGCTGGGTCGCCAAGGCGCGCCGCTCGCTTGACGAGCATCTCTGGGACGCCACGCCCGGGCGCGGAGGCTATTTTGCCAACGCGAGCCTGGACTGGTCGGTGAAGTGGGGCAAGGGCTTCACCCCGGCGGCAGACGGCGTCACGACGCACGCGTCACTCGAGTACCTCATCTCGGGCTCGAACAAGGACCGCTCGAGATTCCTGGACCTTGCTGACGAATTGGCGCTTCACATTGCCGCCACACGTCAGGATCCCCGCGTTAAGTTCGGCATCGCCGAGTCCCTGAAGGACGATTGGTCGATCGAGCCGACAGCAACGTTCGGCTTCGTCGGCCATGTCATCAAGACGGCCTGGTGCCTCGGGCGCGCTTATCTGGTGGAGCCCAAGCCCATCTACCGTCAGGCCGCGCGCGCGCTGCTGATGGACATGTGGGACCACGACGGCTTTGACCGTGTCGTGGGCGCGCCAAACTACTCCTTTGAGTTTACCTCAGGGGTTCAGGATCGGCGCAAGGAGTATTGGCAAGTCGAGCAGGGCTTCACCGCCGGCATCGTCAACTACTACCTGGCAGACAACGACGCTGATCGGGCTGTCTTTCTCGAGATGGCCGATCGCTCGCTGGAGTTTTATCGAACTCACCTGGTCGATCCCCTCTGGGGCGGCTCCTACTTCCTGAGCAATCCGGACGGCTCCCACATCAAGCAACAGGACAAGGGCGACATCTGGGAGGGCGCCTACCACGACGTGGAGCTCGCCTACTACGCCTACCTCTACGGCAATCTGCTGCTGCATCGCAGGCCCGCCACCTTGCACTATCGCTTCGAAGCGCAGAGCCAGCCGCGCAAGCTGCGGCTAACGCCGATCGAGCTGGTCGACGAGCGCCTGCGGATCGTAGCGGTTCGGCGCAACGGAGTTCCCGTCACGAGCTTTGACGGAAAAACGCGCGAGCTCACGCTCGCAGCGGGGCAAGCCGGTCACTATGAGGTCACTTTCGCTCACCGTTGAGCGGCGCTAGCGGAGCTGCTTGGTGGCGCGCAGGCGCTGACAGACGAGCTCAAGCTCCGGCGGGAGCTTTGAGGTCAACGTCAGCGCTGGCTTAAGCGCGAGCTCGATCGAGCCGCAGTGCAGAAAGACCCGATCGAGCGCGTGGCGTTCGCGGAAATAGTGCAGACTCGCCGAGTCGCCGTAGCGCGGATCGCCGAGCACCGGATGCCCGATATCTGCCAGGTGCCGGCGCAGTTGGTGCTTGCGCCCCTGTTGTGGCGACAGCTCAAGCAGCGAATGGGTTCCGACCACCTCGAGCCGCTTGTAGCGCGTCTCGGCCGCGATCAGGCGGTTGCCCTCGCGCAGGGGGCGTTTGATGTTGCCCTTCTTGCGGGTGATCCCGCGGACCAGCGCCAGGTAGCGTTTGTTGCCAGCGGTCAGCGCTGCGGCGAGCCATGCGACATGCTCGGGTAGGCGCGCAAACAGGCAGACGCCACTCGTGTCGCGATCCAAGCGGTGCACCGGAACTGCGCTCGCAGCAGCGGGAAGCCGGCGAACTCGCGCCAGCAGCGAGTCGGAGTATTCGCCCTGGGGCGTGGTGGAAAGCTGCGCTGGCTTTTCGACGGCGATCAGCTGCTCGTCGCTATACAGGACTCGGGGCAGCGCGGTCTCGGTGGGCTCAAGCCAAGCGAGCGACTCAACCTCGTCCGACAGCGGAATGAAATCCCAGGCGGAGAGGTCAACCGGATGCAGCCCTTCGCGCTGCAACGCCGACATATCCCTGGCGAGCGTCTCCGGATCACAGGACAGATAGCCGAGCAAGCGGGGCGCGAGTCGCGCGAGCTCTGCCCGAAGTTCAGGGCTCAGACCACGTCGCGGCGGATCGACCAAGATGACGTCGAAACTCCCTGGACTCTGGGCACGGCAGAACTCGTCGGCGTCCGCCGCATGAGTCGTCAGCGTGAGCTGCTGCTCACTCGCGAGCGACTGCAGTGCCTGAACCGCGCTTGGGAACGATTCAACGGCCGTCACCTGATGTCCCGCACCCGCGAGTCGTAGCGCAAGCGCCCCGGAGCCCGCGAAGAGCTCAAGGATCCGCAGTCCCCGACCGAGCTGCTCGAGCCGAGCGCTGATCGCTGTATGGGCCTTGTCTGCTTGGTCGAAGTGCGCCTGGACGAAGGCGCCATGCGCCACGGGAAACCAAGGCCGAGCAGGCCCGAGGCGATCGCGCAGCTGGCGCGGCGCCGAGAGTGGTTCGGGCGTCGTTCCCAGCATGCGGGGCGAGCCTGGAGGTCGTCGACTCACGGCAAGGTCAAGCCCTGGCAGCCCGGCGAACAGCTGACGTACGGCGAGTCTCGTTGCCTCCGTGGTGGAGGTCTCGCTGGTCTCAACAATCGCCGTGGCAAGCAGTCCGGTTTCCGTCGCGCGCAAATCGAGCGCCACCAGGGGAAGTGGTGCCGGCAGCCTGAGTCGCAGCGCGCCGGTGAGCTCGCGCAGCGCCGGTGACATCACCGGGCATTCGGGGATGTCGACGACCTCGTGGGTCCCGCGCGCAAACAGCCCAATCGCCTTGCCGGCGACCGCGAGCTTGACGCGACGCCGATGCCCGAGCAGTGCCTCCGTCGAGACGACCTGCGTGGGGCGAACCAGTCCGCCGAGCTCAGGGAACAGCGTCAGGGCGTCAGCCTGACGTGCCAACTTGTCCTCTGCCTGCTCCCGGGGCGATTTGTCGAGCAGCGGGCAGCCAGCGCAGAGAGCCGCGTGAGGGCATTCGAGGGTCGGCATCGCCGCCCTCATAGCAGCTCCACGGCCCCGGGGGAGCGGACTGCTAGCCGAGTCGATCGGGGTGCCCGACGACGCGGTCGCGACCCTGATGTTTGGCCTGGTAGAGGGCTTCGTCTGCGCGCCGCACCAGGGCGTCTGAGTCAGACCGGCAGCCCTTCCCGTGGACTGTCGCGACGCCAAAGCTCGCCGTGATCTGCACGAGACCGGTCGCGCTGGGCACCGGATTCATCGGCAGGGCCACGCGGAGCCGCTCTGCGACGACGAGCGCCCCAGGGTGATCCGTGGCCGGCAGGATGCAGAGGAACTCCTCGCCTCCGTAACGACCGCCAACGTCGCTGACCCGCAGAGTCTGACGCAAGACGGCGCCGACCATCGTCAGGACTGCGTCGCCGACCTGATGTCCGTGGGTGTCATTGACGGACTTGAAGCGATCCACGTCGAGAATGATGACGCTGAGCGGTTTGTTGTCGCGGTCGGCGCGCGCCAGATCGCGGATCAGTGACTCGCTAATCGCGCGTCGGTTGTAGAGCCCCGTGAGCCCGTCGGTGGACGCGAGCGTCTCAAGGCGCTCGTTGGCGGAGCGCAGCTCCACTTCCATGCGCTCCTTGTCGGCGATGATCGACTCGAGCGAGCGAACGAGCGTCTCGTACTGAGCGTTGAGGGCCGCCAGACTCTCGCGAGCGTGGATCTGCAGCTCTTCAAGCCCCATCTGGTGACCGACGTCGCGATCGAGGGTGCTGGCGAAGGCGACGACCTGGGTCGGGAGCTCCGCGATGATCTGATCCAGGGCCGCCGGAGCCAGACCGAGTCGTTGACCCGCGGCCAGGGCGATCTCTCGGTGATGATCGACGTCGCCGCCTTCGAACACGCTGGCGACGCGCTCGGCAAGCCAAGCAATGGCCTGCGCGCGGTCCGCCGGACAGTCGTGGTCGTGGTGATGAAGGATGGCCGACGAAATGGACTCAGATAGTCCGAGGTCGCGTGCCATTTCGCAGCCCCGGATGGGGTGAGGGACCAGCCCCGCAAGGCGTTCGCGCGTGGGGCGCCAGGCAGCCGGCGAGAGCCCAATGTTCTCGGCCAGCTCAGGGTTTTCTTTGGCGGTCGAGAGCAGGCCGACGTCCAGAAAAAGTCCAACCGTGAAATGCGTGTCCGGATCGTTCTCTTTCAAGGCCTTGGCGAGGGCACGCGCGGCCAGCGAGCGACGAATGCAGTTGGCAAGCAGATCGTTGGCACTCGCGGATGAGGGTGCCAGTCCGGACACGATCAACCCAAGCGCGAGGTTTCGAAGACCACGCAGGCCGAGCAGATTGCACGCCTGACGGACATCGTCCACACGCCGCCCCAAACCCAAAACAGGATTGTTGACGTAGGCGATTACGCGCACAGCGAAGCCGGGATCCGTGGTCGCGTAGCCCGAGAGCTCGGCGACCGACACGTCCTCCTTGAGCGCGGCCTGGACGATGCGCGTGGCAGCGACGCTGACGGGCTGCTCCGCTTCCTTGCGGCGGCCCATCGAGTTGGGACCAGTGCGGCTGGTCTCGGTCCCTCGAATTACCGAGGGGGGGCTGGACTGGTCAGACTTCACTCGACTGGGTTCCCTCTCATCAGGCCCGAACTGGACTCAGCGTCAGTCTAAGCTAGAGACGGCGTAGCCGGGTAGCTCGATAAGGGTTCAGTGGTGTGCCAGCTCGGCGGACTAGCGGAACTGGGGGGTCAGCAGTTCAGCCGCCGACTCGCTCAGACTGCGCTCGAGACCCGCGCGGTCGAGGTAAGTTGAGGTAGTGTCGGCGTGAAATACCGCCCATCCGAGGCCGGTTAGGACCGAAGGCAGCAAGCGGACCCGATCCCGAACGCGCTGGATGTCGGGGCCTCCTCCGTCGCACAGGAGGGCCAACGGCTGACAATTGGCGACCTTGATGGTGAGTGGAAGTCTGAACTCACCTGTTCCGACCTCACAGCGCGTTTCCATCTCAGCCTTGGCGACGCCGGCCTGGAGGCTCCTGGCTAGGAGCACTTGGGGTTCGGCCTCGGTGCTCTGGGTGACCCCGGCCCTGGACGCAAACTCGAGGTAGCCGCGTAGGGCTCGAACCCCAGACTGAGCGTCGGCTCCCACCACCACGTCGTCTGCTCCGAATGAGGAGAAGAGCACCACCTGTTCTTTGGCGCGGGTGAACAGCACATTGAGTCGGCGATGCCCGGTGGCTCCGTTGATAGGGCCGAACCGCTGGGGGAGGCGACCGCCCGGAGTCTCCGGACCGTAAGTGAGCGAGATGAAGATGGCGTCGCGTTCGTCGCCTTGGACGCGTTCGAGGTTCTTGACGAAAAATGGCTCAAGCGAAGCGGCGTGTTGCAGCCGGTAGCTGTCGTCGCCCATTTCGCGAATGCGCTCGTCGAGTCGTTCTTCGATCAATGCGGCTTGGGCTTGGTTCATCGCGACCACGCCGAGTGAGCGGTTCGGGTGTTCCCGCATGAACGTGAGTACGGCGCTCACGATGACGTCGGCTTCTAACGGATTTAGTCCGCGCGTCGCGGCGCCCGCGACGCGCTCGAGTCGCACGCCTCGCTGGTCCGAGTCGCCAGCGGCTGGGAATACCAAGAGGTCATTGTCGTAGAAGGCCTGGTTACTGTAGGCAATCAAGCTCTCGTGACGCGAGCGGTAGTGCCAGCGAAGCCGCAAACGGGCGGCAAATGCGCTGCTCGCGAGGTCCAAGATGGACTCGGAGGTGATGGCCTCGTCGAGCTCTTCTTCCGGGGCGTCCTCCAGACTGTCGCCGAGCTTTTCGAAAAAGCTCGTTGGCGGCAGCTGGTGTTCGTCGCCGACCACCACCGCGCGCCGCGCGCGTAGCAGCGAGCCGAGCGCCTCTTCCGGTCGCATTTGCGAGGCCTCGTCGATCACCACGAGATCGAAGCGTGGCGCGCCCGGGGGCACGAAGTTCGCCACGGTCAGTGGCGACAGGAGAAAACAGGGGTGCAGCGCCATGAGCGCGTCACCGGCGCGTGCAAAGAGCTCTCTAATCGGCAGGTGATGCCGCTTTTTGCTGACTTCATGCCGCAAAAGGGAGAGTTCCGTCAGCGCTCGCTTGGCTCCCGAGTCCACCCCGACGGGCACGCTGGCCTGGGCCAGCTGGGCTGCCAGCGCCAGTCGCGTGAGCCTTTGGGCTTCCAGGTCCATCGAGGCGAAGGTCTTGCGTCGCTCGCTGAGTACCTCGCGAGAGGCCTGCGTCAGGATCGGACAGCGCTGCAGTAGACGCTGCTCAAGGCTGCGTCGCCAAGCGAGCTCAAAGCGGAGACTGAGGTCCCCGGAGGGCAGCGGGAGGCCACTCGGACCGGGGACCAGGCTGGACGCGACGGTGTCGCGCGCGACTGCACAAGCCTTGAGATAGGCAAGCCAGGGCGCCAGTTGCCCGGTCTGAGTTGCGGCGCGTTCCAGGCGGCTGAATAGCGTGACGCAGGGCTCGGCGGGAGTCGGACTGAGCGCGGTTGCGCCGGTTTGCGCGGCCAGGCGCGCAATCGCCGAGTCCGTCGCCGCAAGACTGACGCGCATCGGCTCACGCCAGGCGTCCACCTGCGCGGCCGTCAGTTGAGCCAGTCGCTCGCGCAGCACCAGCGGCAGTTTTTGGACCTCTTCCGGCGCAAACCAGCGGGCTTGAGCCCGGACCTGGTTGGCGTCGAGCAGCGCTTCAGGCCAGCCCGCGTTGGTCTGTAACTCCCACCGACGAAGCTCCAACTCGCTCAGAGTCGTAGCCAAGCTGGCAAGCTGCGTCAATTGTTGCCCGCGCATGGCGCCCGAGAGGCACAGGGGAGCCAGCGCCGCTCCCAGTTGGCCAAGTTGCGTCAGCTCGGCGTGGCGCACTTGGAGTCGAACTCCCGGTGCCTCGGTGCCCGATTCGCGCAGCCATGGCCCAAGCGACGTCCAGTCGTCGCCGCGCCAGAGATTGAGCAGGGCTTCAAGTCGCTCGGTCGGTGCTTTCAGCAGCGCATCGCGCAGCATGACAACGACCGGTGAGCCCGTGGCCAGTCGTTCTCGCACCCAGGTCGCCCAACGGGCTGCGGCCGCCAGGCTGGCAAAGTCAGTGCAAATTCCTTGGAATCTAGCGCCAGCAAGCCCCGCGAGCGCGGCGTCCGACTCAAATGCGCGCCGCGCTCCGTGCAGCTGACTCAGCGCCTCGAGTGACGCGAGCAGCGCCGCGTCGTCGCGCGCCTGCGGACAGAGTTGGCGCGCCTCGGTCACCAGTGCGGCGTAGTCTTTTGAGAGCCAGCGCCCAAAGGCGCCGGTTTCACGCAGTCCGCGCAGCAGCACCCCGATGCGCTCGGGTTGAACGAGTCTCCAGCCTGGATGCGCCGCCTCGGCGTTTGCTTCAGCCTGGCCGAGTGCGAGCTGCCGCGCTTCGGCCGCGACCAGCTGCGGCAAGTAGCGTTCGTCGAGTGTAATCGCCGAGCGCGCTGCGAGCAGTCTCGGACTCACGACACTCAACAAATTCACCGCCACGAGCGCCAGCTCAACCGGCTCGCGCGGGCAATCCAGCGAAAGAGGCGGCAGCCCGAGCTCATTCCAGCCACTCACGAGATGCGTGAGCGCCTGCTGCAGGCAGCTCGCCTGGTGCTCGTGCTGCGCCAGTTGCGAGCCAAACTCGGCCAGTGGAACCGAATCGAGTCCGCAATGCGACACGAGCTGCGCCGCCTGCGACAGGGCTGGCGCCAATCTGGCAAGGTGGTTGGGGCTGCCGATCATGGCTTGAGGCAGCTGCGCGAGCAGGGCAGCGCTCTCGCTGAGCAAGCGCAGGGAGCCCCGTTGCTGGGCTTGGCGCCGCTCCGCGAGGAGCGCCAGTCCGTCACTGGCAAGCGCGGGTGGCTGACTGGCGAGTCTCTCCGCAAGCAGCCGGCAGTCGTGCCAACTCACCCGCGTGGGAGGAAGGTCCAGTGCAGTCCACAAGCTCGTGAGCTGTTTTCCGTGACTCACGAGTTGGTCCAGCGTGCCGAATATCTCAGGATAGTCGGGGGGAACCAGGTCCAGTTTGGTCACGAACGCGAACGGGGGTGCGGTCTCGGGGTCCAGGGTAGCGGCGCTCTTGAGCACTTGTTGCAATGCCAGCGTCGCTTGCTCAAGCACCGCGGACGAGCAGGGGAGGGGCAGCTCCACTCGCTCCGCGGCGGCGGCTAGCTGAGGCTCCGCTGCGCGTAGCTCGCCACAGGCGCACAGAAAATCGGCGACCGTGACATTGAGTCCCTCAACCTGCCTCGAGAGGATATGGTGAAGCTCCGCAAACCAGGCGCGCTCGCGTTCGAGCGCCTCCTTGCGAGGCGCGAGTTCCGGAGGGGTACTGGTTTCAGCGCGCAGGGCGAGTCGCTGCCGCAGGCCGTCGATGAAGTCGGTCTTTTTTCGATTCGGATCATGCAAATCAAGGCAAAATGGGGCGAGCCCAACGGCTGTGAGTCGCTTTTTGACGACCTCGAGCGCCGCCTGCTTTTCAGCGACGAACAACACGCGCTCGCCGCGCGCCAGGGCAGCGGCGATCAGATTGGTGATGGTCTGACTCTTGCCGGAGCCTGGCGGTCCCTGCAGGACGAGACTCGGTTCCGTCAGGCCGGCGACGATCGCCCGCGATTGACTGCCGTCGGCGTCCACGACCGGGATACCGAGAGTCGCTTCTAGTTCCGCGCTATCGAGGTTCGTCTCGGAAGTGCCGGAGCTCTCGGGGCGCCCGCCGATCAGGAGTCGACGCACGATGGGATGGGTCTCGGGCGGTGCCGCCGTCCAGCGCTGGGGATCGAGATCTGCGTGCAACACCAGTCGTGCGAACTGGAAGATGCCAATCGTCACCGAGCGTCGCACCGCCCAACCCGGGCAGGTCGCGACCAATGCAGCCACGCGCTCCAAATAGTCTTCGAGGGTTTGCTCGTCACTGAGCGTTGGTAGCTCGATGCCGGCATCGCGACGGAGGCGCAGTCGTAGCGAGAGATTCGTGTCCGCGTCGTCGGTTGTGGCGGAGGCTCGATAGCGGTAGCGTCCGTCACTCAGCGTGCGTTCGAGCGCGAGCGGCAGCAGCACCAAGGGGGCCCAGAGTGGTCGTTCCGGGTCCTTTTTGTCGCGCCATTCGAGAAAGCCGAACGCCGCATACAGCGAGGGAACCCCCAGCTCGTGGAGGCTGGCAAAGTAGGCGGAACGAATCGCCTCAAGCTTCGGATCCAACACGGACGCCAGGTGCTTGGTCTGGATGAATCGATCGGTGTGAGCCTTGGGCTCATCGCTCGGTAGCGGACGAGGAAGGTCATAGCTCGGCTCCAGCCCGAGTCCTCGCGCCAGCTCGTCGAGGTCAACGGGCGCGCCAGCTTGCCCCGCAGCGCGGTCGCCGCGCGCTGACTCAGCAAGGCCGCGGAACTCGAGTTCGTGCCCAGAGCACAGTCGTTCATAGAGGAACTCCGGGAGTTCGTCGATGACCCGAACGTGCGAACGAGAGCGCTCCGCATGTACAAAGTTCAAGAGCCGGTTGCGATTGGTCAGGTCGAGTAATCGCTCTGACAGGCTGGCTAGGTGCTGCGCAACGAGGGCTTGGGGATCGGAGGGCGTGGACATCGAAGGCCGGCATCGTACCTCGATCCCCTCCGTCCAGGTCAGGCTGAGACGCGGTCGCTTCGTGCGTTTCTACGAATCGAGAGCAAACCACCAGGGCCTGATATCTCGCGCAGACGCGGGGGAACTGGGCAAACCGACCTGACGGCGCTAAACCCACCTGCGTGACCGTTCGTCAGCGCCTCGAAGAAATCCGTCAAACCCTGCAGCGGCGGGGCGGACCGGTCGAGCTCGACACCATCGGCGAATTGCTCGGTGATCTGGCGGTTGGAGCTCAGGACATCGAGCGGCTGCTCACTCAACTTGAGGCGGCGGGTTGTCCGATCGCCATGGCGAGCCCGCCGGTGGCCCAGCATTTGGCCGTGGTCCTCAGTACGGCCCGGGATCTGACTCGGCTACTTGGACGGGCCCCAAGGCCCACGGAGATCGCTGAGAGCAGCGGACTCGCGCTGGGGTCGGTGCGGGGCGCCCTGTTGTTCGCGCAGGTGCTGCAGCGGTAGCCGGTCGCCACGCTTCGCGGTTGGGTCGCTCGCCGATTGTGGGCCGAAGTTTCCCCGCTCAACTGCGATACCACGCGGTACCTGACAGGCGTCATGTTGTCCGACTGCGATTGTCTCTAGTCTGACGAGGTGAGCCAGGCCCCACGCGAGTCAGCAGAGCCGCGTCGAGCGGCTGGCAGAAGCCTTCGTCTGCTCGTGACCGTGCTGGCGGTCGCTTTAGGCATGGCCCTGGGCGTGGGGGGATACACCTTCGTTTACGCGCGAGGTGCTTCCTACCTGTCAAACGATCCGGCCGCCTGCGCCAACTGCCACGTGATGAACGAGCAGTATGCGGGGTGGTCGCGCGGCAGCCATCGCAGCGTTGCGACCTGCAATGACTGTCACACGCCTCACGATTTCGTCGGAAAATACAGCACCAAAGCGCTGAACGGCTTCTGGCATTCTTATGGCTTCACGACGGGTCGCTTTCACGATCCGATTCAGATCAAGCCTAGAAATCGCGCTGTGACGGAGGCGGCCTGTCGCTCGTGTCACGCGCCCGTAGTTGACGCGATCGATCCGGTCGGTCCCCACGCAGCCAAAGACTCTTGTATCCGCTGTCATCGAGACGTCGGGCACCTCCATTGATGAAGTCCCCAGAAGGGTCAGGGAATGATGTCGCACGAACCCCATCCACCGTCTGATACCCCCGCCAAATCGTCTCCGCTTGCTCCCCGTTTGGGGTTTTCCTTCGGCGTGGTGACGGTTGCGGCGGTGCTCGGCACTGCGGCGTTGACCGGGCTGCTCGTCAACATCTTCGAGCACAAGCAGGAAGCCAAGAATCCCTACTTTCGCGTGGTGGAGCTCAACGACACCATCGATGATCCCGCCGTGTGGGGCAAGAATTTCCCACTGCAGTACGACGGCTACAAGCGCACCGTCGACATGGAGCGCACTCGGTTCGGTGGTTCCGAGGCGATTCCCCGCGAGCCGAACGCCACGGATCCTCGCACCGTTGTCTCGCAGTCCAAGAGCGATGCTAACGCGGGCCTTCGCACGATCTGGGCGGGCTACGCCTTCGCAGCGGACTTTCGCGAAGAACGCGGGCATGCTTTCATGCTCGACGATCAGACCTTCACGCAGCGTCAGGTCGTCTTCAAGCAGCCCGGTACCTGCATGCACTGTCATGCCAGCGTCTATCTTCCGTACAAAAAGCTCGGCGACGGGGACGTCACGCGCGGCTTTGAGAAGATGAATCAGATGCCGTACACAGAGGCGCGTAAGCTCGTGCAGCATCCGGTCTCGTGCATCGACTGTCACGAGCCAAAGACCATGGCGCTTCGCGTTACGCGCCCTGGGTTCCTCGAGGGGATTCGTGCTCTCAAGGCGTCCGAGGGCATTCAGAATTATGACGTCAATACCCAAGCCACGCGCCAGGAGATGCGCAGCTACGTGTGCGGCCAGTGCCACGTGGAGTATTACTTCAAGGGCAAGGAAAAGCGTCTGACCTATCCCTGGGCCAATGGCATCAAGATCGAGCAGATCTACTCTTACTACGAGCAGAATCCGCACGACGACTGGACGCACAAACTCACCGGCGCCAAGGTGCTCAAGGCTCAGCATCCCGAGTTTGAGACCTACTCTCAGGGTATTCACGCGCGCTCTGGTGTCGCGTGCGCCGATTGCCACATGCCCTACAAGCGCGAGGGCGCGCAAAAGATCAGCGATCATCACGTCCGAAGCCCCCTGCTCAATATCAATCGTGCTTGCCAAACCTGCCACCGCTGGTCAGAGGAGGAAATCAAGTCACGCGTCGAGCAGATCCAAGAGCGCTTCACGGAGATGCGCAACATGGCCATGACGGCGGTCGTTGCGCTGATCCACGATCTCGAACGGGCAGTCCAGCAGGGCCGCCCCGACAACGAGCTCTTAGCGGCTCGCAAGATGCAGCGCAAAGCCCAGTTCTATTTGGACTTTGCCGAGGCTGAGAACTCGACGGGCTTTCACGCGCCGCAGGAATCCGCGCGTATCCTTGCCTCGTCGATCGAGTACGCGCGTCAGGGGCAAATCGCCCTGCGCGATGGCTGGGCCTATGTGCCGCCAGAGGCGCCACCTGCGGCCTCGAGCGCTGCGCCCGTTGCAACGGCGCCGGTGCCGTCTGCAACCGCCAGCGCGCTGCCGGCGGGACACGGCTACCCTGCCGCACCTCACCCAAGCGCGCACTAGCGCGCATTTCGGAGCTACTTCCCCCCGCGATTCGCTTCGCGGGGGCCAGTGTAGGCAGTCGCAGACTCAGGGGGTCGTTCCGCTCAGCAGAGGGGGCGGTTGCTCGCGCTGGTGCTATGCTTCGGGAGTACCTTTTGCTTCCTCGGTGTGCCTTGAGATCCTTTGCTCTATTCAGCGTCGTGGTGCTGACCGCGTTGCTAGTCGGTTCGTGTTCCGGTTCGTCTGGTTCATCAGCGGACGCTGCGAGCGCTTGTCTCAGCGTGGACTGCGGTGATACGTCGAGCGCGGGCAGGCCCTCCTCGCATCTCTCGCTCGACGCAGGCACGGCCGGCAAAGGCGCAGCGGCCTCCTTCAATTTGCTGTGTGGCGCGCCCACGACCGGATGCGATCCCGATAGCGCGGAGAGTTGCTCCCTATCAACGGCCTCTGCGTCCGGGGGCGTTGCGTCCTCGGGTGGCGCGAGTGGTTCGGCCGGCGCCGCGGGCGCGGGCGGAGCGAGCGCGTCAACCGGTGGACTCGTTGGCGGCGGCGTCTCGGACCCTGTGCCGTCGACTGGGGCCTGTCGGGT
The DNA here is from genome assembly GCA_038207155.1 of Polyangiales bacterium. Taxonomy (GTDB): domain Bacteria; phylum Myxococcota_A; class Polyangia; order Polyangiales; family Polyangiaceae; genus FEN-1139. The sequence continues at coordinate 164,879 of JBBRAB010000002.1, read as the reverse complement.
GCAGCGCCGGGGGAGCGTGACAGTCGCCAACTGTGGCCGGTCGGGTACCGGTCGCGCGGGCCAGCCCTGCGTGAGCTCGGCAGACTGCGCGGGTGGGCTCGCGTGCGTCGACGAGGGTGGCATTGGTCAGTGTCGCGCCTACTGCTGTAAGGGTTCACAAGGCTGCGGCGGCAAGGACTTCTGCGATGTGCGCGTCGCGCGCGCTGCCGAAGCGGACCTGGAACACCTGCTGGTTCCCGTCTGTGTCGAGTCCGACAACTGTCAACTCGGTGACGTCGCGGCCTGCTCAGTCGAGGGTCGCGTCTGCAGCGTGGTTGGTCCCCAGGGCGCCACGAGTTGCGTCACTCCCGGCAGCGGTACGGTTGGAAAACCCTGTCCCTGCGCGGAGGGCTTTGTCTGTTCGGAGTCGACCGGAACCTGTCTGCAGCTCTGTCCGCTGACAGGCGCAGTCAATCGCTGTTCACCCGGGGCTTGTCAGTCGAGTTCGGGCCTGCCCATGGGGTGGGGATTGTGCGTCGCGGAACTGCCGCTCACGCGGTGACGCGCGTCACGACAACCTGCACGAGCGCCGGGACGGTGGCTTCATCGCGTGCAAACGTCGTTTTCAGCGACCCTTGCGTGGTCGTGGCAAGCTCATCTCGTCCAAGCGATTGATCAGCGTTCGACGCGAGATCCCCAGGAGCTGGGCCGCGCGGGTTTGGTTGCCACCGCACTCATTGAGTGCGGCCAGGATACGCTCCTGTTCGTCGCCGAGCTGAATGCGTGGGGAGCCCGGTCCCCCCGCGCTTGACGTCGAGCGCTCAGTCGAGGGCACACCGGGAGGAGCGAGCGGGCTACGCTCAGACAGGGCGATGGTGTTGAGCGCTGGGTTGCTCTGAGACACGGGTGGCCCGTTGCTCAGCGCATTGCCGAACGATGAGCCCATCGAGATTCCGCCGCAGTACACGTCGGTGCTCTCCGCGCCGAATCCCTCGTCGATCGGGGCAGCATCTTCTGGCAGGTGCTCGGCGAGTAGCGGCCCCTCCTCGCAGAGAAACGAGGCCCTTTCCATGACGTTGCGAACCTCTCGCACGTTACCCCACCAACTGTATTCCTGCAGGCGGGCCCGAGCTTCAGCCGTCATTTGAGGGACGGGTCGGTTTGCCTTGACGCAGGCCTGAGTAAGAAAATGCATCGCGAGCGGCTCGATCTCTTCTTTGCGCTCACGCAGAGGGGGAATGTTGAAGCTGACGCCATTGATCCGAAAGTAGAGGTCTCCGCGGAAATGACCCTTGGAGACTTCACGCCGCAGATCCCGATTCGTTGCCGTGACGAAGCGGACGTCGATCGGTCGTGCCCGCGTCGAGCCAACGCGACGCACCACGCGTTCCTCCAGTACTCGCAACAGCTTGACCTGAAGCGAGGCTGGGAGCTCACCCACCTCGTCTAGAAAGACCGTTCCGCCGTCCGTCGATTCCAGCAGGCCAGACTTGGCCTGAAGGGCACCTGTGAAGGCGCCCTTCTCGTGGCCAAATAGCTCGCTCTCGAGTAACGACTCTGACAGCGCTGCGCAGTTGAGTCGCAAAAATGGCCCGTTAGCGCGAGTGCTTCTGCGGTGAATGAACTCGGCTAGGACTTCCTTGCCAACACCCGTCTCACCCAGAATCAGGATGCTGATGTCCGTGGCTGATGCGAGTGCCGCCACGTCATAGACGCGTTTCATGACGGGGGCCGCCAGCACGGCCGGCATCCATCCGTCGGCGAGCTTCGGCGCCGCAGCCATGTCGGGACGCAAGGTGGTGTGGGCCACGAGTGGCTCGCGGCGCTCCAGCACGAGGATGGCGCTCCCGATCCGAAGCGTGTCCTCCTCGTTGAGGGTCACACGGACGTGCGGCTCAACCCGGACACTCCGCGAGGTATGGGTGTTTTCTCCCTGGGGACCATCGTACTCGCCGCGAACCAGGACCGTCCCATTGGCACTGCCGAGATCCTCAAGCTCCACTGAGCTTCCCATCAAACTGTGGGAGACATGCAGGGTGAGGTGGTGGCGAGAAATCGCTAGATCGTCGATCCGGATATCGCACGCCATGCCGCGACCCACCGATAGCTGTCCGCTGCTCGCCAATGCGTAGCTGCGCGACGATTGCCCCAAGTACACGACCAATTCGAGTACGTGCGCGATACCGACGGGCGGCAGGGTCTGGATCGTAAAGGGCAGAGTCAATTCCCCTGGTCTTCTAAAGTACGACGCCTGCGAGTGAGCTCGAGCGCGGGAGTTCGGGACAAGACGGCCGAACCGAGCGGCCTCGTAAGAGGGAAGGGAATGGCGCGAAAGATGGGCGTGGTTGAGGGGTGTAGGCCGCGGCTAGAAGCTGCCGCGAACAACTCCCATGGTTCCCTGTAGGCCAATCGTCCAGTCTACGGCAGCCGCGCGGGGTTTCGGGTTTTCCTTCTTCTTCGAAGGTGGAGCGAGCGTGTAGTACAGGGTAGCCCCGCCGACGCCAATCGTTAGAACTCCGAGCACGTCGGCTGCGATGAATCGGTTGCGGCTGCGCGTGGCCAGATCGTCCAGTTCCCCGCGAGAGGTGTCGCGGGCGCGTGCGGAGTCGAGCTCCTGATGTGCGCTATTGCCAAGCCAGGCTGCGGTGGCCCAACCCGCAGCCAAGAGCCCCGTCGCCGACCACCCGGCAATCAGCCAAGGGGTTCGGGGATTCGGCGGGGGTTTGGCTGCAGTCGGGGTGGTCGTGTTTCGCTCGACGACGACCGTTCGCTCGGTGGTGACGCGCTTGGCCTCCTCCTGAAGCGTGATCTCAAGCGTGGACTCGTCCCGACCGGCAAGCGCGAGGGGTTGGGTCTTGTTCACCCAGCCTGTCTTGCGGACCGTGATGCGATGCTCTCCCGCATCGATTCGAATCGCGGTGGTCATTGGCGACAGTCCAACGACGCTCTCGTCGACGAGGATCTCTGCCCCTTCGACGTTCGTGGTGACGGTCAACTGCGCCGTGCGGGAGCGAAGCATCTCCAAGTCTACCTGTACACTTTGGAGTCGGTCCTTTGGCACTTTGGTGCCGCCGTCGGCCAGGTACTGTTCGAGAGAAGCTGCAGCGCGCGAGAAGCGCGCGAGTTGAATATTGACCTGGCCGATGTTGTAGAGCACTCGGTAGTCGGGAACGAGCGAGTAGGCGCGCTCAAACTCGATCAGAGCGAGGGAGAAATCCCCTTCTTCAAACAGCTTTAGGCCAGTCCCGAAGCGCGTCTTGGCGTCTGCTCGTCGAGTGGCGTCTACGTCGCCCGCGGGCTGCTTGCCGGACGGCGCGCTAGGCGTGGTCGCTGGTGCTTCCTGCGGCGCGCTCGGCGGGGCCCCCATTGCAACCGAGCAGAGCGAGAGGGCAACCAGGAGAGAGGGGAGGTCGATGGATCTCATGAGCGTTCCCGGAGTCATGGGTGGTGCGGAGCCCTGAAGCCATCCGCGCCGAGTGTCTCGCGCGCGGTAGCGACCACGGTAGGTGGGCAGCGTCACGAGTCTACGGCAACTAGGCACCTGAACGGAAGCCTCGCGAACCGCGCCACGACTCGGCCGGCGAGCAGGGCACCAAATGCCCCACCCCTACGGGTTGTCGAAGGGGTTTGACGGATCGAGATTGCGCCGCGGGCGGCGTGGACCCGTGCCGGGTACAGTCGCGGCACCCGCCGGCCCAGCGGTGGCCTTGCCTAGGGCGCGATGTCCCGTTGCGGTCGTCGCTGGCGCCGATGTAGGCGCAGTGGAGCTCAGTTGCAGCGCGAACTCGATGCTCTGGCTCTGCTCAAACGTCACCACGCGGGTCTCCGTCTGATAGCCCTCCAGCATCGCGCGGATGACGTGCTGCTTGGCCTCAGCGGGTGTTGACAGCACGTGCGGATTGGTCAGCCAGGGCCCGTCGTCCACCTGGAAGCGAGTCGTTGATGGGGTTCCGCGCAGCGTGAGGACGATTGATTTGGTTGCGCTTGGGCCTGGCTTTTCTGCGCCGATCTCGGGCCCTACGCTCGCGCTCTCGGCGCGATGTCGCGGACGTGTCAGCCATGAGCCAACGCCGATCAGCACGAAAGCTGCGACGACCGTCGGCCACAGCCAGCGACGATGCCTGTCGGAAGTCGCCGAGACCTCCGTCCAAGTGCTGGCCGGAGTCTGGGCACCGGGCACCACCTCACCGCTTGGCAGCGTCAAGGTTGGCGGTGCGCGGCGCTGTCCCGGATTGGCTGCAAGCTCGTCAGCATCAACGATCGCTTGATTGAGCTCTGCTCGCCGAGCATCGATCCGCTCCCCGAGCGTGCTGGCAACCAGTTCGGCAATGTCGCGGTCGGTGACCAACGCGCGATGCGTGGATAGAAACTGCTCAAGCTCCGAGCACAGGGCTTCGGCGCTTTGGTAGCGTTTGGTCGGCTCCTTCTCGAGCGCCTTGAGGACAATGGCTTCGAGATCCGGCGGGTAATCCGGCAAAAGATCGAGCGGCCGCGCGCAGTTTGTCTCCAGCAGTTTGTACATCGTCTCGAGCGCATCACCACCGTGGAACGGACGTGAACCAGTGGTGGCCTCGTAGAGCACACAGCCGAGCGCGAACACATCGGCGCGCCGATCGAAATCCTTCGTCGTTAGCTGCTCGGGCGCCATGTAGCTGAGCTTGCCCTTGAGCTCTCCCGTTTCAGTCGGCTTGTGCAGCTGACCGCGCGCGCGCGCCACGCCGAAGTCGGCGACCTTGACGTGTCCTTGCGCCGAAATGAGTACATTTTGGGGTGATACGTCGCGGTGGACGACCCCCAGCGGTTCCCCGTCGGGTCCGATCAGCTCATGGGCGGCGTGGAGGCCGTCACACATGTTGCAGAGGATCCTGGCGGCTACGAACGGGGCGATCCGGCGGTTCGGGCTAGCCGACAGTACGTCGTGCAGCGAGCCTCCCTCGATCCACTCCATGACGAGGTACGCCACCCCGTTTTCCGCGCCAAGCTCATGAATCCCGCAGACGTTCGGGTGCACGATCGAAGACGCGATGCGAGCTTCATCCACGAAGACGCGCTCGAATTCCTTGTCGCCGGCCATCTCCTCCAAGGTCGTCTTGAGGGCGACCAGGGGCGAGTTCGGAGCGTTTGCACGACGGGCAGCCCAAACACGGCCCATGCCGCCGACCCCGATGGTCAGCAGGAGCTGATACCCCCCGAGCTGGTCGAAAGGTTCGAGATTGGAAGAGGTGTCTAGGCGAGCCACGTGAGAACGGCTAATATCCGAATCTATCATGGTTGACGGCCCGGAGCACCAGGCTCCTTCTCGATCAAAGCTCCAGAGCAAGGACGCTGGCGTCCCGGGCAATTCGCGGGATTCCGGCAAAAGTGCCGGCTCCGGCAAGGTTCGCAGCGAGCAGGCCAGCTTCGTCAACCTATTTCAGCCAGGCGACCGAGTAGGGCGCTATCGTCTGCTGGCCCCCATTGCCACTGGTGGCATGGCTCAAGTCTGGGCGGCCAAGCCCGAGGGCGCGGGGTTTGCCCGCACGGTCGCCCTCAAGTTAATCCGCAATGAGCTGGCGGCGGATGAAGAGTACCTGAGGATGTTCATCGACGAGGCCACCGTGGCTTCATCCGTGCGCCACCCGAACGTATGCGAGACCTTCGAGCTCGGACAAGAGGACGGGATCCTCTTTATGGCGATCGAGTGGGTCGCCGGGGATTCCCTAGCGGGTCTGCTGCATCGTGATCAGGGACTAGAGCCTCTCAAGTATCGCTTGGCGGCGCGGATTATCGCCGACGTTTGCTCCGGGCTTCACGCAGCCCATGAGGTGACGGGCAACGATGGTGAGCCTTTGGGCGTCGTTCATCGTGATATCTCGCCGCCCAATATTCTCCTGAGCCTACACGGCCAAGTGAAGGTGAGTGACTTCGGGATCGCCAAGGCGCGATACCAGCTGCACTCGCGCACCAAAACCGGCGAGATCAAGGGGAAATTTGCCTACATCGCGCCAGAGCAGATCATGGGCAAGATGGTCGATCGTCGCGTCGACATCTTCGCCTTGGGAAGCGTGCTCTACGTGGCCACCCTCGGCCTGCGTCCCTTCGGCAGTGGGCCCAAGGCCATGGCGAAGATTCTCTCGGCGGACTTCAAGCGACCGACGTCGCTCGTCGAAACCTATCCGGCAGAGCTCGAGGCCATCATCGTGCGCGCGCTGGCTCGCGATCCCAATGATCGTTACTCCACCGCCGAAAACATGCGCATGGATCTGGAGCGTTGGCTGCTGTCGACTGGCGTCGCGGTAGGCACCAAGGACGTCGCTGAGCTCGTCAATTCACGGCTCGATCCTGACAAGCGCGAAGCCGTTGAGACTCTCATGCGTTCGAATCAGTTCTTACCTGGGGCCATGGCCAGTCAGCTCCTGCGCGAAGAGATCGAGCAGACCCCAACTGCGACGAGTTCGGTGATGTATTCGCCGGAGTTTGCCAGCGAGACGCGCGCGCCGGCGCCGGTCAAAGCCAAGCGCACTGACGGTAGCAAACCGATGGTGCGTTTTTCGCAGTTCAACAGTCCGATGGCGCCCGCCGTCCCACCCGGCAGGGATTCCGCACACTCGGTGCCGGGTGACGACGCGACCCTCTCGGAGCCGAACCTGCGCGGCGGTCAGGACGAGGGTGACGGTCCCACGCAGCTCGACCCGCGTGGCAGTGATGCGTCCAGTCTCAGCATGCAGATCGGGCAAGACGCGCTCCCCACCTTCCGACCACAGGCAAACGCTCCGCCGCGTCGTGCTCCCCCGGTGGTGCTCTCCAGTCGTGACACCGAGATCACCGGTGCGCCCCACAAGAAGGAACGCCCCTATATGCTCTGGGCGCTGTTCGCGGCGCTCGCTGTGATCGTGTGGCTCGTCGCGCAGTTGATCCCATGAGGTTCAGGCTCGTCGCACTGCTAGAATGTGAGTCAGCCTAATGAGGATGTTCCAACGTGAGTTGGTCGTGTCGACCCACGGACAGGGCCTAACCGACCTGACGCCACGACTGCGTCAGCTGGTATGCGAGAGCCAGCTCTCGACCGGACTCTGTAGCGTGTTTGTTCAGCACACTTCCGCCAGCCTGGTGATCCAGGAAAACGCGGATCCTTCCGTGCAGCGTGACCTCCAGAACTGGCTCAGCGAGCTGGCTCCTGAGTCCGCGCGCTGGGAGCACTGTGAGGAGGGACCCGACGATATGCCCGCCCACGCGCGTGCTGCCATCACTCACACCAGCGAGAGTATTCCGATCGTCGCAGGCAAGCTCGGGCTGGGGCAGTGGCAGGGCGTGTACCTGTGGGAGCATCGCCGAAGCGCACACGAACGACATCTGATCGTGCACCTGAGCGGAGAGTGAGCTGGCCGCAGGGTTTCGCGGATTTGACAGTCTGACTGGAGAAAATCGCGAAAAGACTGCAGCCCCGATTGCCCAAGCGCGCGGCTGTGGTCGGAGACGATTTGCTGCCTGTTGCGGACGATGGCATGGCAAGGGTAACCCGTGACACCCGAACAGATTGACGCCATGCGTGCCTACGTGGGCCACGATGTTGCTGCGGTCGAATGCCTGCGGGAGTTCCATCGGCGGGTGTCCCCTCGATTGTCTGAAGTCATCACTGACTTTTATGCCGCCATCGCCGCTGATCCGCGCGCCGAAAAAGTGATGTCGGGCGGGCCCGCGCAGTCCGAGCGCCTTGCGCGCTCCTTGGCAAAGTGGCTCGACGCGGCCTTGCTCAGCCGCGATGATGGTCCGACGTTCGTCGCTTCGCGCTTGCGGATCGGTCACGCGCACGTTCGGATCGAGCTGCCGCAGGACTTGATGTTCACGGCGATGAATCGCATTCGCGCTCGCCTAGTTGAGCTCGTCTTCGAGCACTTTGACACGGTGAGCGAGCAACGCGCGACGATCGCGGCGCTCAATCAGTTGCTCGACATTGAGCTTGCTGTGATGCTCGAGAGCTATCGTGAAAACCTGGCGGATCGGCTGCGCACGAGTGAGCGCCTCGCCACGATCGGGCAGCTGGCGGCCACGATTGGTCATGAGCTCAGAAACCCGCTTGGGACCATCGAAACCTCAGTGTACTTGCTAGGCCAGCGGCTGGGACGCTTGGGGGTCGCGGATGCTTCTATCGAGCGTCATGTGGACAAAGCACGAGCCCAGGTGCGCGTGTGCACCAAGACGATCACTGATCTTCTCGAACTCGCCCGCAGTCGTCCGCCGAATCGGAAATCCACCTCGGTGACCGACGTGATCGAGCGAGCGTTGGAGCTCGTCCCTCTGTCGCCGGCGGTTCGCGTCGCGCTGGAGGTTGAAACCGACCTCACGGTCTTTGCAGATGCCGATCAGCTGCGTCAGGTGCTGGTGAACCTGATCGGCAATGCTGCTGATGCCCTCGTAGGCTCAGGCGTCATCACGATTCGAGGCCAATCGGAGCGCGGGGGGACGCGGCTTCACGTCGCGGACAACGGGCCGGGGATTTCAGCTGAGAATGCGGCGCGTGTTTTCGAGGCTCTGTTTACCACCAAGGCCAAGGGTAACGGACTCGGCCTGCCCTTGTGTCGTCGCATCCTAGAGGCTCATGGCGGGGATATTTCCCTGTCCTCAGCCCCGTCGGGGGCAACCTTCGTCGTTTGGGTTCCCGGCCCCGCCAGCAGCGATGAGCTCAAGCCAACAAGCTAGCGCGCAAGCGTTGCGCGATTACGCGTCCGGCGATAGCCTCCGCCCCGTGTCCGCCCCGGTGCGTTTTCTCGTCGTCGACGACAACCAGGAGCTCGCCGAGGATCTCTGCGAGCTGCTGGAGATTGACGGCGCGACGGCTGAGGTCGCACCAGACGCCGAGCGTGCCCTTGAGAGGGTGTCCGAGCAGGCCTTCGTGGCTGTCTTCACGGATCTCCGACTACCCGGTCGAAATGGGGTCGAGCTACTGGAGGAGCTCAGGCGACGTGGTTACCAACTGCCGGTGGTGCTCGTGACCGCATTCGCGGACGATCAGGTGCTTGAGCGCGCCAGACTCGCGGGCGCGCTGGAGGTGCTCTCCAAGCCGATCGACATTGAACGTTGGCTCGAACTGGCGCGTGCGCTACCCGGACTCGCCAGGGCCCGCCTGCGGGGGCTCGACGACGAGCGTCTGTCGAGCGTTGTGGGTGCAGGTTCGTCGTGACGCCAGCCTCGTTTTTGGTGGTTGATGACAACCAGGAGCTAGCTGAATCACTGGCGGAGTTGCTGTGCGAGGTCGACCAGACTGCAATTGTGGAAGTGGCGCCCAACGCAGCAGTGGCCCTTGAGCGGGCGCGCGCCGTCGAGTTCGATGTTGCACTGATCGACCTGCATCTGCCTGATGGCAGTGGCGCCGAGCTAGTGGGCAAACTCCGGGAGGTGGGACCCTTCACCGAGGTCCTGATTGTCACGGGGGATGGCTCGCTTGAGAGCGCGATTGACGCCGTCCGTCGCAGCGCTTTCGCTTATGTCCTCAAGCCGGTGCGCTCGGAGGAACTGATTGAGACGGCGCATCGCGCTTTGGCTCAATCCAGGGCATTTCGTGAGCGCGAACAGCTGCGTCGCAAACTAGAACAATCCGAGCGCCGTCATCGTGAGGTCGTCGAAGCGGTGCCAGCGTTCGTGCTCGCCCTCGACGAGTCGGGCAGCATCGTGCTGTGGAATCGGAGGCTTGAGGACGTCACCGGCTTTACGCGCTCCGAAATGTTGGGAGAATCCGGCGCGGTTCTGGTTGGTGACGGAAGCGTGGATAGGCGGCTTCCGATCAAGTCAGGCGGACATCGTCTTGTTCGCTGGCAGCGGACCGTGGCGGTCGGCGAAGAAGGTCGCAAGGTTACGTACGCCATGGGAATTGACGTGACGCACGAGCGCGAGATGCTTCGGCGCACGGTGCGCGCTGAGCGACTCGCCGCGGTCGGCACGCTAGCGGCCGGGCTTGCCCATGAGGTGCGCAATCCGCTTAATTCCGCGCAGCTGCAGCTAGATCTACTCGAGCGTCGCATCGCCAAGGGGAATCTCTCGGCCGAGACCGTGCTCCGAACCAGCGGTGTGGTCCGCGACGAAATCAGACGACTTGATCGACTCGTCAGCGACTTTCTTGCCTTCGCCCAGCCGCGACCGTTGGAGCTAGAGCTGGTGGACACCAACGCGCTGGTGCAGGGCGTGGTCGATCTGGTTGGCCCCGAAGTTGAGTTGGCCAAGCTCAAACTCCGCACCGATTTCGATCTGGCCGCGGGCAGCGTTCACGTGGAGCCGCGGCGCTTTCGTCAGGTGCTGCTCAACCTCCTGCGCAACGCGATGGAAGCGATGTCGTCTGGTGGTTGCCTGACAGTGCGCACGATGGGTGCGGATGAAATGGGCAACGTGACGCTCGAGGTCGCCGACACCGGACCAGGCTTCGCCGAAGAGAGCCCAGTATTTGATGCGTTTTACACCACCAAAGAGGGTGGTACGGGGCTTGGTCTAGCCATCGTCCATCGACTCGTGACCGATCATGGCGGCACGATTCAGGTTCGTTCTCGTCCAGGCGACACCCGGTTTACGATCACGCTGCCGCAGCACCCTGCCTCCGGTTAGCGGCAATTAGTCGGCAGGTGACGACTCAGCCAGGCTCACCCAGTAGCTAGCTCCAATTGCCAAGAGCTCGTCGGGAAAATCATAGTTGGGGTGGTGCAGGGGAGTGGCTGTCTCCCCGCTGCCGAGAAATACATAGCAACCCGGATAGCGTTCCAGGTAATGCGCGAAGTCCTCGGCGCCCATGGTTGGAGGGCGTTGTAGCTCCACGCGTTCCGGTCCGACCAGTGCGGTCGCGACCTTCAGACACTCCTCGGCTTCACGCCTCGTATTGATGGTAACAGGGTTGCCGTGGGCGACCTCGACCTCAGCGCTCACGCCGAAGGCTGCCGCAATGCTGCAGGCCACGCGTTTGACCGCCTGCCCGAGCTGGAGACGAACGGCTGGGGACAAGGCGCGGATTGTTCCTCGCAGGACCGCCTTGTCGGGGATGACGTTCCAGGTTTCCCCGGCATTGAACTGCGTCACACTCACCACGGCGGGCTCGAGTGGGTCCACCTGACGACTCACCAGCGCCTGAAGTCCAACCACAATCTGCGCTCCCGCGAGCAACGTGTCAGCCGACAAGTGCGGCATCGCCGCGTGTGCGCCAGTGCCGACCAGCTGGATTTCGAAGTGATCTGAGGACGCCATCACTGCGCCGTCGCGGACCGCAAATGTGCCCGTCGTCAGTCCTGGCCAGTTGTGCATGCCATAAACAGAGCGGACGGGGAATTGCTCGAACAGCCCCGCCTGGATGCACGCGTTGGCGCCAGAGACGCCCTCTTCGGCGGGTTGAAACAGCGCCACGATTCGCCCAATGTTCTGGCGGCGTCGTGCCATTGCGCGACAGGCGAGCAGTAGCATCACCACGTGCCCATCATGCCCGCAGGCGTGCATCCGCGCTGGGTGACACGAGGCGTGTGCGAAGGTGTTGGCTTCTTGTATCGGGAGACCGTCCAGATCAGCACGCAGCATTCGAGCTGCGCCCACTCGCCCATGGTCGAGCTCGACCGCCAGACCCGTGCCGCCAATTCCGACCACGGGAGTGAGGCCAAACTCGCGCAGTCGGTCCGCGACGAAAGCCGCGGTGGCGTGCTCGTCGTAGGCGGTTTCCGGATGAGCGTGCAGGTGCCGGCGCCATTCGCGAGCTTCAGCGAGTTCACTGCCAGAGAAGAACGCGCCCGGCGCCTCAGGATTGACGAGTGGTTCGCGATCAGAGCTCATCATGTAGACAGATAGCGCGCTCGGTCCCGCAGCGTCGAGGGGCAGGGAGCGCGCGGGCCGGTAGGCCGGTGGCGACGGGTTGTTTTTCCGGCTCGACGAAGCAGCTTGTATTTCGGGAGATCTGGCCGACGGGGGGGCCGTTGCGACGCAGCCGTTGCGCAGGGGAGGCAGTCAGCGCAATGCTTGCGCACCTGTTGGTAGAGTCTGCCTCTGCCCGTCGAGCTGGAGATCTCCTGTGACTTCCCGTGGCCGAATCCTGATCGTCGATGACGAGTCCAACGCCCGCAACGCACTTGCTGAGATTCTCAAGGAGGAGGGGTTCAGCTGTGAGACAGCTGCCGACGGGTTCAAGGGGCTGGGTCGTTTTGCCGAGTTTGAGCCCGACCTCGTGCTGACGGATCTGAAGATGCCGGGCATGGATGGCGTCGAGTTTCTCAAGAAGGTCCGCGAGGGCAGTCCCGGGCTTCCAGTGATCGTGATGACCGCATTTGGTGCGGTCGACACGGCCGTTGAGGCCATGCAGAGCGGCGCGATTGACTACCTGACCAAGCCCATCAATACCGATGAGCTGCTCTTGGTCATGGAGCGTGCGCTTGCCGAGCACCGCCTGCGGCGGGAGGCTCAGGACCTGCGTTCTCGGCTGCAGGAGCGCTATCGGTTTGACAATGTCGTCGGTTCGACTCCTGCGATGCAGCAGGTTTTCAAGGTGATCGCGCAGGTGGCGCCGAGTCGCGCCACGGTGCTCCTCACCGGCCAATCCGGGACGGGAAAGGAGCTGCTGGCGGCGGCGATCCACCACCAGTCCACACGCGCCAACGCTCCCTTCGTCAAGCTTCACTGCGCCGCGCTTGGCGAGCAAATGCTGGAGGGAGAGCTGTTCGGTTGTGAGCGAGGCGCCTTCCCCGGAGCGGAGCGTCGTCGCGAAGGCCGCTTTGAGATGGCCAAAGGCGGGACCTTGTTCCTCGACGAAATCGGAGAGATTTCGCTAGGCGTGCAGGTAAAGCTCCTGAGGGTTTTGCAAGAGCACGAGTTCGAGCATGTTGGTGGCAGCGAGACCTTCACGTCCGACACTCGCGTCATTGCTGCGACCAATCGAGACCTAAAATCGATGGTTGCCGAAGGGTTGTTCCGGGAGGACCTGTTTTATCGCCTCAACGTGATCAACCTTCACCTGCCGCCGCTGCAGGCGCGAGCGAGCGACATTCCAGCCTTGGCGACCCACTTTCTCCAGCGCTACGCGCGCGAGAATGGCAAGTCGGTGGAGCGCATTTCAGACGCGGCCCTGGGTCGTCTCGTTGGCTATCGCTGGCCGGGCAACGTGCGCGAGCTCGAGAACGTTATGGAGCGAGCAGTCGTTTTGGCAGAAGACGGTGTGGTCGAGACTGCTCATCTCCCTCCTGAGGTGGTCCCAAGTCCATCCTCCGGTGTGCCCCCCATTCCGGGCTCGACGATGGCAGAGATCGAGCGCTACTCGATCCTGCGAACGCTCGAGTCGCAGGGGGGTTCCACCAGTCGCGCTGCGGAGGTGCTGGGTATCAGTGTTCGCAAGATCCAGTACAAGCTTCAGGAATACGGTGCGGCTCCAAAGAGTGGAGTGGCCGCCATCCTGAGCGAGCGTACGGACGGATGACCCGCTTGCTCACCATTCCGCACCCTCGGCAGCGTGCAATTCACGACTTTCGGCGGCGTTGGTTGGTGCCCGTATTGACACTGACCTCGCTGGCTTTGGTTGTGTTCTTCGGGTTTTATACCTGGGACCACCTGAGCGGCGGTGGTCTGTTTGATGGGGGATGGGGTGCTTGGCGCCGTTACCGTGCGTTTGATCCGGATCACATCACTGATGCGGTTTCGTCCCTGGCCGGCATGATTGCGGCAGTATTTGGCATCGTTATCACCGTCGTGAGCATCGTCGTTCAGTTGAGTGCCGACCGGTTCACGGGGGTGGCTCGCATGTTCTTGCGGGACCGCATCAACACTTTCGTGATGGGTTTCTACGTCATCACCTGTGTTTGTGGGGTCTGGCTCAGCGTGACGCTCAAGACCGGATTTGTGCCCGGCGGAGCCCTGCTCGCGATGCTCTGTGGCACGACCTTGGGGCTAGTTCTGATGGCGCCCTACTTCGGGTACGTATTCTGGTTTCTCGAACCCCAGAACATCGTGCAGCGGATCCGCGTAGAGGGGATGCGCGCGGTCGTCACGGGCTTGCATCGCGCGCAACAACTGGGGGCGCGTGCGGCCCAGGCCCGCGTGGTGTCCTGCATGGAGGAACTCACGGACGTTACGAGTAACTCGATTTCCGGCAAAGACAAGATCATCGCAAGCGCGGCGGTCGATGCCTTGAAGGATTTTGCTCTCGACTACCTGAAGCTCAAGCAAGAGCAGTCTGCCGAGTGGTTCAGAATTGGGGAGCGACTGCGTGAAAATCCTGATTTTGTGGCGATGGATCCCGAGAGCCTTTCGGACATCGAGCAGCGGCGTACTTGGGTCGAGTGGAAGGTGATGCGCCAATATTTGGGCATCTACAATGAAGCGCTCGTGAGCATGCGCGATATCAACTATCTGATCGCCATCGACACGCGCTACATCGGTGAAGCGGCCGCCGGCTACCGGGACATGGAGCTGCTGCGGCTGGTCTTCCGCTATATGAACTCTTACCTGCGCACGACCATCAATGCCCGAGACGTACGCACCGCCTACAATATCCTCAACCAGTACCGACTGCTGGTGGAGTCCATGCTGCGCCAGGGGCACGACGACTTGGCCATGGAGGCTGCTGGCTACCTCAACTACTACGGTCACGTGTGCTTTGACATCAAGCTGACATTCGTTACAGAAACGATCGCTTACGACGTGTCCGCGCTCTGTCAGCTCGCTCACGAGCTGAACTCACCCTGTCGGCGTGGCTTGCTGCAGTCGTTCTTGGAACTTGATCGCCCGCTGCGCGCACGGAGTCAAGAAGCGGCGGTGCTTGGGGTCCGCAAAGCGCAGGTCAAGCTAGCCGCCTATTTTCTGTCTGTTGGTGCCGAGTCGGAAGCGCGCTTGGTTGAGGTGGACATGCGTGATGAGCCTCTTGGACGACTTGAGTCGATCCGCTACGCGCTTGAGAGCGTGACCACCAAGGACTTTTGGGAGATCATCGACCGCGGGCGAAATTTTGAATACATGCCGGAGGCACAGCGCAACATGCTGCCGCGCTTCTTCGAGTGGCTCGGAGTGGGTGCAGCGAGCTACTCCGAGCCGCCACCCTCAAGTAGCGCGGTGATATCGAGCTTGTCGTAGTCCGCCAGGACCTGGTGAGCGCCGGCGACGTCTTCGGCGCTCAGGTGAGGATCGGGTAGCGCCACAACAGTCATTCCGGCAGCGAGGCCCGCCGCGACACCAGCGGGAGAGTCTTCGAACACCACGCACTGGCTCGGTTCAACGCCCAGTGCGGCCGCAGCGGCCAGGAAAATGTCGGGGGCGGGCTTGAGTCGAACGATGCCTGGATCATCTCCGCAGATCAGCTGAGAAAACAGCGAAAACCACGGGTGCTTGGCGATCTTCCGCAGAGTGAGATGGCGCTCCCCGCTGGTCGCCACCGCGAGGGGGAGCTGTCGGGATGCGAGCTCTCGCACGAGTTTCTCTGCGCCGGCAATGGCGGGGGCGTTGGTGAACAGTTCCCTCAGCCGAACCTCGCGCCGCTCCAGGTATTGCTCTGCGGTGATGGGAAGCTCGAGCTCGGCAACAATGACTTGTGCCCCGACTGTCGGGCTCCGGCCCATGATGCGCTTCTTGAGCGACCAGTCGTAGTGCTTGCCGTAGCAGGCCACGACCTCACTCGTCGCCTGCGTGTAGAGTGGTTCGGTGTCGAGCAGGATCCCGTCGAGGTCGAATATGGCTGCTTTCACCGAGCGTGACATGGCCTCCGCATAGCATGAAATGCTGGCTAGCTTTGGGCCAGTAGCTGCGAAATATGCGGCGTCAGTTGCTCGGGCGTCGTACTCGGAGCAAATCGGTCAACGACTTGGCCCTGGCGGTCGACAAGAAACTTCGTGAAGTTCCATTTGATAAGCTCTGTTCCAAGCAGGCCCTTGGCGCTTGATTTTAGCCATGTGTAAAGCGGATGGGTGTTGACGCCATTGACCTCGAGCTTTTCGAACACAGGAAATGTGACAGGGTAGTCGAGCTGACAAAACTGCGCGATTTGCTCAGAGCTTCCTGGTTCCTGAGAACCGAATTGATTGCACGGAAACCCGAGCACCGTGAGTCCTTGTGCGCCCAAGAGTTGGAACAGGGTTTCGAGGCCCGTGTATTGCGGTGTGAAGCCACAATGGCTCGCTACGTTCACAATGAGTAGGACTCGCCCCTGGTAGTCGCCGAACCGTTGGCGCTGGCCAAGCAAGGTCGTGAGCTCAAGGTCAGCGGGAAATGCGGAAGGCGGCGTGCTGGGCATTGAGTTCGATGCATCGGGCCGCGGGTCGACGAGCGCAAGACCTCGTTTGCCGCTCTCCCCTGAGTCTCTCGGAGCGCGACCCCCACCTCGAGCTGTCGCGAGCCCTCAGAACTCGGAAGTGGCGGGCTTGGGGCGCAGCTGGACCTCGACGAAATCCCGGGCCAGCACGCTCCCTTGCGCGTCCCTGGCCGCAAGGCGCACGACCCAAGGCCCTGGAAACGGCGGCTTTTCGAGCTTGGCGCGCAGCTCGCCGGGCTTTTTCGTCCACTCGACGGCCGTAACGACGCTATTGATCGTGACCTCTGGCGTCACTTCATCGAGGTGGGAGGATGGCGCTCCGCGCTCATCCAGCACGCGCAGAACGAGCTCCATCGGGTCCCCGGGCCAGACCGGATTGCGCGGATTGGTCTGTACTTCGACTCGCACGACCAGCGGCATGAGCTCGAAGCGGCGTTCAGCGGTGCCGCCTCGCTCACGCAAACGAACGACGACTCCTCGGCCGTGGTACAGCCCGACCGATTTGGGAGCGGAGACGAAGATCGGATTCGTGTTGCCGTAAGTCACCTCCAGGCCTTCGGCGTGGGTGAGTCCGACACGTTGGCCGACGGGTACCTCGAGACGTCCCGCTTCCTCGCTGGCTCCGGGTGGCAAGGTGAGTCCGACGACTCGGAGCGACACGGGGGCCGACGGAGCCGAGTCGAGTCCGTAAGCGTCGCGAGCGTGCACGCTTGCGCTGTAGCGGCCCGGCGCAAGTCCCGGAAGTGCGCAGCCGGGGTCGGTCGTGGTGATGATGGGCAGCGATACCGGCTCGTTTCCCACGAATTGGGTCAGGTCGACCCAGTAGCTGGTGGCTCCCGGCACCGCGGACCAATCCATCCGGTTATTGGAGGGATTGGAGCCCATCGCCAGCAGCAGATGACTGTCCACCTTGGGCGAGGGCGGACTGATCACGTCCCGTGCAGCTCCGTCGGGATTCGCCACAGACACTGTGAGCGCTCGCCCAACCTTCACGGGCCGCCAGCGCTCCCCGACGGCGCCGATTGAGTCCCGACCAGATAAGGTCGCCAGCGTCACGTTCCCGTCGCGTGCCATGACGGCCGCGCGGCCACCCTTGGCGATGATGCCGACCTTTCGCGGGGCTCGCACCATCACCGGCTGGATCGGGCGGTGAGCGAGGTCGACATCGACCTCCAGATGACCTTGAGCCAGCTCGAATACCAGGGCCCGACCCGCCGTGTCCTTCTTTCCGACGGCAACGTCGATTCCCGGCAAGCGCCGCAGCGCACTGTGCGGACCCAGCTGCAGAGTGACTCCGTCCCGGAGTACGACGCGCAGCGGAGCGTCGTCCGTGGACCAATCCGTCCGCTCGGCTGCGGAGGCCGACGCGGGGGATTCAGCAGCGCAGGGCGAGACGCCAACGGCGAGAGCTATCAGGAGCAGCACAACGTTAAGCGACCGGGGCATCTCCCTGGACATTACGACCTCACTCGCCATTTCCAAAGGGGCGGCGCATCAGGTGGGCTGGCCGATATGAGATGCGTGTGAGCGGGCTCTCCACCTGATCCGGCGCCCTCGTCGCAGTCGACGCCTGACGGTCAGCGTCACTTGAACCCAGGCCCGCAGACCATTCAGCGAGGATCGCGCGGAGGGGGTCGGCGCCCCGGGCGCCGCGTGGGGGGCGGCCGGACGGTGGCGAGGGTGCGACTTTGCGCTGCCGCCTCGCCCCGGGTCTTGGGGAGCTTGGTCTCGATCGTGCGAACTACGGCGTCGAGCAGCGTGTGGTCTCGTCGCAACAGAGCGATCTGAAGCAGTCTCCCCCGCGGATCTCCGACTGTAAGGACCCGAGCGAGCCCTTCCGCACGCTCTAGGAGCTTTTCGAGCGGAGGTCGACGTGGTGATGAACTGGGTGAGAGTGCCGGGAGCATCAGCGGTCCCAGGCCGAGGTCAGCCGCGGGCGCGTCGCGAATGTAGGAGTCCTCGAGCTCTTCGCGGGACTCCAGATGCGAGGTTCTCGCTAGGTTCAGCGCCGGGAGATTGACAGGCATCGACGGCATCCTCTGCACGAGTTGCGCCACTGGGTCGTTCCACACCGGGGCGTCCGCCACGTCGCACAAACCAAAAAAATACCGCGGAGAAGCCCTGCCAGGGCGTCACGGCCTTGGCGCTCTGGAGGTAGGAGTGTCAAGGATTCGGCAGCCCCGCTGGTTCGGGGTTAGCCGCTGGCGAATCACCTCGTACCGGGCGCGCCGCCCATCAGGTTGCCATTGGGTCGTTCCCCGCGAAATCGTCCAAGATCCGCCAAGCCCGTCGTGCCGATGTCGACGCCTGAGCTCCCCATGGAGTTAGTCGTCGAGAACCTAGTGGCGGGTGGCGAGGGGCTGGCGCGCCGCGCTGACGGCCTCGTGGTTTTCGTGCCGCGCACGGCGCCGGGTGACGCGATCAAGGTCGAAGCGCTCGAGGCGCGTCGAGGCACCTGGCTCGCGTCGCGTTGGTCTTTGCTCACGCCAGGTCCTGACCGCTGCGTGCCCGCTTGCTCTTACGCTGAACGTTGTGGGGGGTGTGACTGGATGCACCTGACTTTGGCGGCGCAGGAACGGCACAAGGTCGCGCTGATCGAGGGGACGGTGAAACGGTTTTTGCCTGCCGTTGCGCTGAGCGAGCCAGTGAGGTTGACCAAGGGTAGTTCGCCGCTGGCGTATCGTTCGCGCCTACGCTTGGCCGTCGACGCCCAGGGAGCGGTCGGTTTTCGCGCGCCAAGGTCCCATTCATTGGTGTTGATCGAGAGCTGTCAGGTCGCTCGGCCCGCAGTCAATGCGCTGCTCGGTCGACTACTCGCCATCAGTTCCACCGAGCGCGCTCGTCTGCGCGGAGTCGAGGAGGTGGAGTTGCTCAGCGCAGACACAGCGCCTGAGCTTGTGCTGCGGTTGTCGGTTCGGCCTGGAGTTCACCTAGACCCCAGCCCCCTGGCTGCTGAGTTGGCCGTTCCCGTGGTGGTGGTGGGCTCACGTGAGGACGACGACCTTTTGCAGCGTCACGTTGTTTGGGGCGCGTTATCCATTGAGGCTCCCGTGTCCGCGTTCACCCAGGTCAACCCCGAGGTGAATCGAGAGCTGGTCAGTACCATCGTCGAGCTGGCTGAGACGGCGCGGCTTCAGACGTTCGTCGATGCCTTTGCGGGGGCGGGCAACTTCACCCTCCCGCTGCTTGGTGCGGGGCTGCGAGGACTGGCGATCGACTGCGTTTCGAGCGGAATCCTCGCTGCACGCTCGGTGGCCCGCGACCTCGGTCTTCCGTTTGACGGCTTCGAAATTGGCGATGCGGCAGTCAGGCTCAAGGCGCTTGCGAGGTCCAAGCGGCGATTTGATCTCGTCCTGCTCGACCCGCCACGTTCGGGAGCGCCCGAGCTACTCGAGCCGACTTTGGCCCTGCGTCCGCGGGTCGTAGCGCTGGTGGGCTGCGATCCCGTTGCGCTGGCTCGCGATCTGCGCGCGTTCGTCGAGCGAGGTGCCAAACTCACGAGCCTTCAGGCCTTTGACATGTTTCCTCAGACGCATCACGTTGAGACTCTGGCGTGGCTTGAATTCACACCTGCGTAGCGCTGCCGCGAAGCCAAGTGCGCAGCGCATTGGGCCGTTCTGACGTTGTATTATCCCCGGTTATTTGCTAACCAGGGGACGTGGGGCCGTTTGTTTCAGCACTAACCCAGGAAGCTCGCCGAGCCGGCGGCGCTGTGGTTGCCGTGCTGAACGTCACGCCGGACTCGTTCTTCGATGGTGGTCGCTACGAAACGCCCGAAGCGCTCGAGCAGCGGCTCGCCGCGATCGTTCAAGAGGGCGCGCGCTTCGTCGACATTGGTGCCGAGTCAACTCGCCCGGGAGCGGCGCCCGTCTCGGTCCAAGAACAGTGCCTGCGCCTTGAGCCTGCGGTTCGCATGGCGCTCGCTCGCGGTGGGCTTTGGGTCAGCGTTGATACGACGGAACCCGACGTGGCCGACCGAGCGCTGTCCTGGGGGGCGCATGCCATCAATGACGTCTCCTGCCTCGCCAACCCAGAGCTTGCTCGGGTGGTGGCAACCAGGCGCGCCGCACTCCTGCTAATGCACGCCCGGGGCTCGATGAGCGCGATGCCGGGATTCTCCGAGTACCCGGATGATGGCTACTCCGACGTTGTGGCTGACGTCAGTCGGGAGTGGTCTTGCGCGCGTGACCGCGCCTGCTCTCTTGGGCTGGAGCGCGACGATGTGGTCTTTGACCCGGGTCTGGGCTTTGCCAAAAACGCGCAGCAGTCCTGGGCGCTGGTGCGTGCGCTCAGCGCGCTCAGTGAGCTTGCGCCGGCCAGCTTACTCGGGCCGAGTCGCAAATCATTCCTGAACCTACTCGGGGAAGTTCCGCCTGCTCTTCGGCTGGGGGCGACGATCGGCGTTTGCATCGCCGCGCGACAGGCGGGCGTGACGGCCTTGCGGGTTCATGACGTGCAAGTGGTAAAGCAGGCACTCGCCGCGTGGCGATTGGGTCGCGCTGACGCTTCGGAAAATGGGGATGACGCAGCCACGTCGGTACTTCGCGCGAGCCGGGACTGTGGAGCCAGCAGTATTGCGGAGGCGCCATGTTGGAGAGCCTAGTCGGTTACCTCCAGGGCCGGACGCTGGTCGGTCTGCTGCGCGATGCGCTCGACATTTTTGTCGTCTACTACGCCGCCTATCGAGGACTGCTGGTGCTGCGTGGCACTCGCGCGATGCAGGTTGGCATCGGACTAACGGCGCTGATCGTGCTCTACGTCGTGGCTCGGCTGCTCGAGCTGACGACCGTACTGGCGATCATGAGCACGTTGTTGAGCAGTTTGCTGCTCATCATCGTGGTGGTCTTTCAGAATGATATTCGCCGTGCGCTACAGCGCATCGGCAGCCAGGCGTTCTTTGCTCGCTTCACGCGCGGTCCAGAAACCAAGGTGATCGATGAGGTGGTGGAGGCCGCTACCGAGCTGGCTCGCCACCGTATCGGAGCCGTCATCACGTTTGAGCAGGACGCCAACCTCGACGAATTCGTTGGCGTTCACAAGGGTCACGTGATCGACGCTCGCGTGAGCCGGGAGCTGCTCGTTTCGTTGTTCGTGCCTGAGGGCATCAACAAGCTGCACGACGGCTCAGTGATCATCCGCAACCTTCGAATTGCCAAGGCGGGGGTGTTTTTCCCGATGCCGGAGCAGCGTGTGACCGACGAGAGCTTCGGTTCACGCCATCGCGCGGCGCTTGGTATCACTGAAGAGACGGACGCTGTGGTGGTGGTGGTTAGCGAGGAACGCGGCACCATCAGTTTCTGCTTCAATGGAAACATCGCCTCGAACATCGACGGCCCGCGACTACGAACCATGCTTGAGGCCGTCTTCAGTCCGAAGGCGGCTCAGCGCAAGTCGGCCCGGCGCCGAGCGGTGGCCGTTGCCACCCCTGTGCCGAGTGACGGTCGATTGACCACAGACCGCACCGACACGGCGAGCGACCGTCGACCTGAGCCGGCACCAGAGGCTCCGATTCGCACTCGGATCCCGATCGACCCGGAGCCCCCGACTGCGCTGCGGACCCTGGGGGCGTCACTGGCGCTGGCTGACGCGACGCGAAGTCCAGACAGCGAGCGCCCGGCTCCTCTGCGACGTGGTGCGATGATCTCGCAACACGACCTCGACCTGGTGGCGCGTCCCCGCATTACTGGTAGCGCGGAGCTCGACTCTCTGCCGACCCGGCGTCAACGCGATAGCGAACCGCCGCCCCCCCTGCGTCGGGCCAGCAGCGCGGCAAGCGAGCCGCCAGCTCCTTTGCGCACTCGCACTGGCCTGGAAGAGCTTTCTGGGCCGACCATTCATCTGCCACGCCCCGCTCGCATTCCGACGCCACTGCGTTCACTGCTCTCGGGGCGTGATCCGCTGGTCACGGGCACGCCGGTATCAGGCGACGAGCCGCGCGGGCTGTCCGGCGCCAGTGAAGAGCCGATCGCTACGGGCCTCACCAACGACAAGGAGCGTCCGTGACTCTTCCTCGCTGGGTGCTCGGGTTGTGGGTGATCGTCACCCAGAATCTCGGGCTAAAGCTGCTTAGTCTGGTGTTCTCGCTCGGACTGTTTGGGTTTCTTCATGCCCAAGAGGAGCGACAGCAACGCACGATCCCCGTGGGCGTCGTGCTGCGTCTCCCGCCTGAGAGCTCTGAGCGGGAGCTGATGACCGCGATTCCCGCCAGCGTCCACGTCACTGTGCGCGGTCCCACTCGCGCCATCGACGAGCTCTATCGGGCCGGGCTTCCTCCGATCGAAGTCGATCTACGAGGAGGAAATCGCGGGGTTCTAAACTTTGACCCCAAGGGACTGCGGGTGCCGCGTGATGTCGATATCGCTATCATCGACCCGCCCACCATTGCATTGGAGTGGCAGAACGTCATCACGCGGCGTATCCCGCTCCAGGCTTCCATTACAGGGAAACCGGCCGAAGGCTACGTCGTCCGTGGTGAACCTGAGGTCGAGCCAACCCACGCCAACGTGCGGGGGCCCGCCAGTCTCGTGGAGGTCATGCAGTTTCTACGTTTGGCTGCGTTCGACGTCTCGGGACTGACTGAGGGAGCTCATCGTCGACGTATCGCCACTGACCCCACGCCAAATCGCGTCAGTCTACTGGGGCCTTCGCAGAACCCACTCGTGAGTGTCGCCATCGCACGACGGCTCAGCGAGGTAAAATTCGCCAATCGTCCGATCGAGGTCGTTGGCATCGCGGGTGGCCAAGCGAGCCCGCGCTCGGTCGACGTCACCGTGGTTGGTCCGCCGGAGATCGTGCGGGCATTGCGCGCCGAACAGGTGGTTCCGCGGGTCGAATTGCCACCACGTCCCAACGGCGAGCGCCCCGAGAAACACGGCGCTTTACCCGGGCGGGTCACGGTCGACATTGCCTCAGCAGAGTGCGAGGTCCAGCCACCGACCGTGACTGTGCGCTGGTAGCTAAGCGCATTCGATTGACGCTAGCCGGCGCTGGCACGGACGGCCCGCGCCTCTGCGGCGCGCAGAAACTCTGCCCAGTCTGGCGGAGGCGCGGCCAACAGTGCGACGACATCCTCAGGCCTGGCGTCGGCGACAATCGCCTCACGAACGAGTGAGCTCCCCGTCAGCAGGTCGAACGCTAGGCGCTCGGTCTCAAACTCGTAGCAACGCGTCGCGAACGCGAACTGCTCCGGATTCTGGCTGCGGGCCAGCGTGATCAGTGCGAGGTAGGTCGACACGGGCCGAAACAGGGCAGGATCGGTCACATGTAGACACACGCCGTGACACAATAAGCCTGCGTGTTTGCCGAACGTCGGGCGAAATGCCGTGGGGCAAACCCAGGCGCCGGGCACGCCGTACTCGCGCAGTTCCCGCGCGAGCCGCTCTGCATCGAGGTGGGGCGCCCCGACGGTTTGGAATGGGAGTGTCGTTCCGCGCCCTTCCGAGAGCGCGGTCCCCTCAAGTAGGCAGGCGCCAGGATAGACGAGCGCTGTCTCAAGCGTCGGCATGTTGGGCGACGGTGCGATGAAGGGGCGCCCCCAAGAGGAGGCGGACCGAAACCGCTCCCAGCCGAGCGGATTGATGATGCTCAGCGCTCCGTCAGGGCCGAGCGCGAGTCCGTCGCGCTCCGCAAAGGTCGCCAGGATTTCGCCGACCGTGAGCCCATGCCGAATCGCCAAAGGCTCGAGCCCGACGAAGGACAAAAACGCCGGATCCGGCAGTGCTCCTTCGCAATCGCGCGGGTTGCCGCCGAGTGGATTGGGGCGGTCTAGCAGCACGACGTGCTTGCCAGCTGCGGCAGCGGCGCGCAGCGCCAGTAATGCCGTCCACACGTAAGTGTAGTAACGCGACCCGACATCAACGATGTCGATCAGGAGCACGTCGAGATCCTCGAACTGTTCGGCAGTTGGTGTCAGGCTGGCGCGGTCCGTTCCATACAGGCTGATGACTCGCGCGCCTCCGGCACCGATCGGCGCCGCAAGCTCATCGCCCACCGGCTCCTCTGCTTGGGCGACCCCCTCCAATCCGTGCTCCGGAGTAAAGAGCGTGGTCGGGGACACGCCTAGCTCGTCGAGCACGTCGAGGGTACGGCGGCCCTTCCTATCGAGGGCGGCGGCGTGGGTGAGCACGCCGAGGCGTGCGTTACGAATCCGTCGACGAAGCGCGGACGCCTGGCCGGTCGAGATCAGATCAATGCCCGTAAGCATGCCAATGCCCTACCAGATCCCAGGCACGCCGAGGAAGCTTGCGTAGCTATGAAAATTTTGCAGACCCAGAAGTCTCGATAGGATACATATTTCAGCATGCGTCGAGTGCTCGTAGTCGATGACGAGGAGAACCTCCGGTTGGTGGTCAGCACTCTCTTGCGGCGCCACGGCTATGAGGTGGAGACTGCGGCGAGCGGTGAGGAGGCGCTCGACTGGGTGGAGCGTTTTGGTCCTGACTTCGTCCTGACGGATGTCCGCATGCCCAAGATGGGGGGACTCGATCTGCTCGCGGCGCTGAGAGCGAAAAACAACCCCGCGACGGTGATCGTGATGAGCGCCTACGGCAACGTTGACCTTGCGCTGGAGGCGATGAAAGCCGGGGCCTACGACTATCTCCAGAAACCGTTCAAGCCCGACGAACTCGTCTTGATTCTTCGCAAGGCCGAAGAGCGAGAGACGCTTCGGCGTGAGAATCGCGCGCTGCGCGACGAGATTCGCAAGGAGTATCGCTTCGAAGATATCCTCGCCAAGTCGGCGCCCATGCAGGTGGTCTTTCGGACAATCGCCAAGGTTGCCGAATACAAGACCACCGCGCTCGTCACCGGCGAAAGTGGCACGGGAAAAGAGCTGGTGGCTCGCGCGCTGCACCGGCGCAGCCGCCGTAGCGGGCTATTTGTGGCCATCAACTGCGGGGCGATTCCCGAGAATCTCCTGGAGAGCGAGCTGTTTGGCTACAAACGTGGTGCCTTTACTGACGCGGGGCAGGACAAGCGCGGGCTATTCGAGGAGGCCAATGGGGGCACGCTCCTGCTCGATGAGGTGGCCGAGTTGCCCTTGAGTTTGCAGGTCAAGCTGCTGCGCGTGCTCGAGGATGAGAAGATCCGTCGGCTCGGGGACGTTCGCGATATTCAGGTCGATGTTCGCATCATCGCCGCGACCCATCGCGACCTGGCTAGTGAGGTCAAGGCTGAGCGTTTTCGGGAAGACCTCTTTTATCGGTTGAACGTCCTGACCGTGCATGTGCCGCCCCTGCGTGATCGTCGCGAAGACATTGCTCTACTCATAGAGCATTTCATGGTGCGCAATAACGCACGCCTCGGAACTCAGATCCGGGGACTTGACGCCGAGGCGCGTCGGCTACTCTTGGAGTACGGGTGGCCGGGAAATGTGCGCGAACTCGAGAACACCGTGGAGCGCGCGATGGTGCTAGCAGAGGGTGAAATCGTGACGGCGGCGGAGCTGCCTGAGCGGCTACGCGACGCGCAGGATCCGGTTCAGTCGCAGCTGGCAACCAGTGAGCTGAGCATCAAGAAGACCACTCGAATAATCGAAGAGGTGCTCATTCGCCGGGCGCTTCAGAAGACGCGGGGCAATCGGACACGCGCCGCCGAACTGCTCGAGCTCAGTCATCGCGCTCTGCTCTACAAGTTGAAGGACTATGCCATCACGGACTTATGAGTCCGGGTTGGGGGGCAGGGGATCTCAGTGGTCACCCCCGTAGCGATTGACTCTTGCGGGTGCCCGGTCGATTCCCGTGGTAAAGCCGGTCGGCTACGGACCCGTGAGCCCCTGAGGCGTCCGAGGAATCTGACCATGGGAATGCTGTCGAAAAAGCGTGTGGCTGACCTCCAGGTGGAGGCAAACGAGCAAGGGCACGGCTCGCTCAAGCGGGTGCTCGGTGCATGGAATCTGACCCTGCTCGGGATCGGCGGGATCATTGGCGCTGGGATCTTCGTGCTCACGGGAACCGCGGCGGCTCAGTGTGCTGGTCCAGCGATCAGCGTGAGTTTCATCATCGCGGGACTCGGCTGTCTGTTTGCTGGCCTGTGCTACGCCGAGCTCGCCGCGATGATTCCGGTCGCTGGCAGTGCGTACACCTATGCCTATGCCACCCTCGGCGAATTCGTCGCCTGGATCATCGGTTGGGATCTGATCCTCGAGTATCTGTTTGGAGCGGCCACGGTGGCTGTCGGGTGGTCAGGCTACCTCTGCGAACTGCTTCGAGAGCTCGGGCTCCAGTTACCAAAGGCCTGGACTCAGGCCCCGCTCCAAGTGCATGGGACTCACGACATCGCATCCAATCCCGGTGCTTGGCTAAATCTCCCGGCCATGTTCATCGTGCTCCTGATGACCGCGTTGCTGGTGGTCGGAATGCACGAATCAGCGCGCTTCAACAACGTCATCGTTGCGATCAAGCTCGCCGTGGTGTTGCTGGTGATAGTCCTTGGATTTCGCTACGTCAATGTCGCAAACTGGCACCCATTTTTGCCAAAAAACGTGGGCAACTACGGTCAATTCGGATGGAGCGGTCTGTTGCGCGGTGCCGGCGTCGTGTTCTTCGCGTACATCGGCTTTGATGCGGTTTCAACGGCTGCTCAGGAGGCCAAGAACCCGCAGCGCGACATGCCGATCGGTATCTTGGTGAGTCTTGGCGTTTGTACGGTCCTTTATGTAGCGATGTCCCTCGTGATGACGGGGCTGACTCACTACACTGCACTCGACGTTCCGCACCCAGTCTCAGTCGCCATCGCGGCTGCGGGTCCATCGCTGGCATGGCTAGAGTTTGTGGTGAACGCCGCCGCTGTGGCGGGTCTGGCCTCGGTGGTGTTGGTGCTGCTCATGGGACAGCCCCGCATCTTCTTTTCGATGGCGCGCGATGGGCTGCTGCCCGGCGTATTTGGCAAGGTCCATCCACGTTTCAAGACGCCTTACGTCACGACAATCCTGACAGGGGCGCTCTGTGCGCTCATCGCGGGGATCTTTCCGATTGGGCTGTTGGGCGAATTGGTTAGTATCGGGACGCTACTTGCCTTCGTGATCGTCTGCGCGGGCGTGTGGGTCTTGCGCGTCGTGGAACCGGCAACGCATCGGCCTTTCCGTACCCCGTTCGTGCCGCTCGTCCCGCTGCTCGGAATTTTCGCCTGTCTGTCGATGATGGCTCTCTTGCCATCGGACACCTGGGTGCGACTTCTGGTCTGGCTCTTGATTGGGTTCGTGGTCTATTTCACCTACGGGCGGCACCACTCGACGCTCGCTCTTTTGGCTGCTTCCAGCGTCCCTGCAGCAGCCGTACCCGCAGCGGAAAGCAACCCCGACATCGTCGACAAGAGCTGACTGAGAGTCACTTCCTGTGGTACCTGAGCCCGGTCGGCGGGACTGCCCGGGCAGACCATCGCGGGGTGGAGCGCACGGGCCTCTTTCACTGAGGGCCCGGGGCAAGTAGGATGCGCCCCATGCGCAAGGTTATTCTGTTGACGACCGGACTCTTCCTCGCCTGCGAGCCAGCCTACACGCAGAAGGTGAAGAGCCCCGACGAGATTTTGGCTGAGCAGGAGAAGCTCGGCGCCGACCAGGAGAAGAAGACGGCCGAGCAGGGAAGCCCCGTGGACTCGGACGTAAGTGGCACCGGAGTGGACGAGAAGGAAGCCTTCGACGCCACGTACACAGACATCGAGATCAAGCGAGCTGTGCGCTCGGCTGAAACCTGTCCCGGTGTTACGAACGAAGGTCCCTACGGAACGCTCAAGCTCAGCGTGACGTTCGGTAATGACGGTCGCGTGATGGCCGACAAGACGTCCATGCCCGCTCCCTTCGCGGAGACCAAGATCGGAGCGTGTATCGGTCAGGCCGTCAACAAGATCATCACGAAGAATTTCGTGGGTCAGCCCGTGACGAAAGAGATCTCGATGACGCTCACCGAGGTTGAGAAGAAGCCTGAGCCGACCAAGAAGAAGAAGTAAGCTCCGGCGTCGAGGTGACCTCGCATGTCGGGGTCACCATCGATGGTGGTGAGTTGTCAGCGGGTCACGAGTCACGCACACGGTTGCGACGTTCAGAGTCCGGTGGGATGCGGGAACTGATCGAGATCGATCGACGCAGGTTTTTGCGCTTTTTGGCCGCTTTGCGGGATCGGCGAGACCTCCACAAAATCGCGACCCAGTAGCACTCCCCATTGGTCCTCAACCTCGACCCGGACCACCCAGGGGCCGCGTCCCTTTTCTGGTGCTGGCACGGCCGCGCGCCAGGTAGCTGCGTCTCGCGTCCATTCGACCGGTAGAGGAGTGAGACCGAGCAGCACCTTGGGGGTGACCTCTACCCCTGCAGGCAGCGGGCGCCCGCTCGCGTCTTTCATCTGAACCTCGAGCTGCACGAGTTCCCCGGGCCAGTAGACGTACTTCGGTCCAACCCAGACCGACACGAGCGAAGGGCGCGGCACCAGCCAGAACGATGCGCTGGCTCCTCCGCCACGTTGCGTGAGAGCGACGCGTGTGGGTTGCCCTGACACGAGTCCGAAGGGCAGATCGGCGGAATGCTTGCCGGGGAGTCCGCTCAGCGTGAGCTCAAGACCATCGCCGGGCACGAGCTTCACTCGCTGTTCGGTTCCGAGCGCGACCCGATCGTCGCGTCCGACGCTGGCACCACCCGGGAGTTCGAGCCCCAGCACCGTGAGCGGCTGCTTGAGGCTGGTTTGACTGGGGACGCCGTCCGCGTCGAGACTGCCTAGCTCGAGTGAGTAGTGGCCAGGGCTGAGTGGCCCCACAGCTCGTTTGAGTTGAGTTTCCGGCTGCTCCACCTGCGCAACGACGTGGCCTGTCTGGTCGAATACGCGCAGCGCGTACCTCGCGGCGCCCGGCACTGGGGCCCAGGTCAGTTGGTGGAGTGCGGTTGGGCCACCGAGCGCGAGAAGCACTCCCGCTCCCGTGGCCCATTGTGGCGAACTAAGCAGGGGGCTATCGACGACACTGTCGCGCTCGAAGCTGCGCACGTAGCCGGAGCGCAGGCTGCTGAGTCGTGATTTCTGACCCACTTGGGCCGAGCCCGAGAGGCTGGCAATGCGGGTTTTTCCAGTCGTGGCGACGACCACGGTGCATCCGCTCGAGGTCAACATGCGTACGTCGCGCGGCGCGCCAATCACGACCGCGGACGCTGGTCGCGTGCTGTCAGCAAGCAACGTGTCTACTCGGCCTTGAGTGAGAATAACACTGTAGGTTGGAACCCTTCGACCGCCCGGAAACGCCAGAACTTGCGGCTGTGGCATGACCGTCGCGATCGTTCCAGGGGCCAGTCGGACCGTCCCTCCTCCGGGGAGTTGCCATTCGGCCCCCGCCAGACCCGCGACGAACCGACCACCACGCAGCTCGCCAGCCCCCTTGACCAAGGTCGGTGCCAGTCGTCCCGTCTCGGCTGCCTCGGTGCCGCTTGACGACATCAGGGCGAGGAGGCCGACGAGCGGAGCGAGCCAAGTGAGACGCATTCAAGCAGGGTTACGGCCAACGCTGGGCCTTACTGAAGCGCCGGGTCCGGTGCCGAGTTTGAGACACACCGATGGGCCGAATGAATCCTCAAGCATCGCTGCTCGGGTCTTGGTACAAGGGGAGGGAGAGCCAAGACGAGATGCAGCCCTGCCCGACCTGTTCGCACCCCAATCCGGACGAGTCTCGCTTCTGCGGGGGCTGCGGTGCTCGGTTCGATCAGTCGGCAGGGGCCGGTCTGGTTGGACAGTTGATAGCGGACCGCTACCTAGTCAAGCGCGTCCTGGCCGAGGGCGGCATGGGCGTCGTGTACGAGGCCGAGCAGCGCCTCGGCGCCACGACGCGCCTCGTGGCTATCAAGACCTTGCTCCCCGAGCTGTCGCGGGACGCCAAGGTGGTTGAGCGATTTCACCGCGAGTGCGGTGTGATCGCTCAGCTCGAGCACCCAAACACCGTCAGGGTCTACGACTTCGGTACTACCCCGAGTGGGATGCTCTACATCGCGATGGAGTTCGTGCGGGGGGTATCGCTCGGAGACATCATTGCGCGCGGCCCACTCTCCGTGGAGCGCGCCCTGGGCTTGCTGGAACAGATGTGCTCTGCGCTCGAGGAAGCCCACTCGCTCGGGATCGTACATCGCGATCTGAAGCCCGACAACGTGGTGGTCACACAGCGCTCGGGCCAGCCGGATTTCGTCAAACTGCTCGATTTTGGGATTGCAGCGCGCTCAAGCTCTGGCGGTGCTCACCAGACGAAATTGACGCAGCAAGGCAGCGTACTTGGGACTCCTCCGTACATGAGTCCCGAGCAGTTTACCGGCGAGGGCATCGACGCCCGAACGGATGTCTATGCGCTTGGTGTGATTGCCTACGAAATGCTGACGGGCCACCTGCCATTTGAGGCGGAATCGCCGTGGCTATGGGCGCATCAGCACATGCATGAACCCCCCAAGCCGCTGGGCGTTCCCGTCCCTGCGGCTGTCGAGGCCGCGATCATGGATGCCCTTTCAAAGCGCCCCGATGAGCGGCCCGCCTCGGCCCTCGCATTTTACCGACGACTCATCGGTCGAGACGTCCCTCGAACCGAACGCGACGCTCAGGCGACAAGTGTGCGCCCCCGTCGAGTGACGCCCACGCCGAGTCCCGGAAACGCCTGGGGTTCGCAAGTCTTGGCGGCTGCAGACAGCATTCCCAAAACGGATCCTGTTGCCTCGCCGCAGGGACTTAGTCCGCCTCGGACCGAGCCTTCAATGCTGGCCGTGGTTGCAGCGAGTGCCGCTTATGCCGCGGCGAGCGCCGCTTATGCTCCCGCAACCTCCGGATACGGCGCTGCGGCGCACCATGGGGCGGCGCAGGCCGAGCCTCGTACTGAACCGAGTCTCCTGTTGGCAGCCGTTGTGGCACCTCGCACGGACTTGCCAAAGCCAAGCCGCCGCCGTCGATTTCCTTGGGGCTGGGTGCTTGTTGCGAGCTTAGGCGTTGGGGGGGTCGTGGCTGCCGTCTTGCTGGTTCAGCAGCGGCGTGATGACGACGTTCCGAGGCCACCCCCGCCCGTGGCAACCAGCGCAGCTGTGTCGGGGCCGGTCGTGATCGACGCGCTTGACCAAGGTCCGCCGCTCACTCCGACCAAGGATTCCGTTCCGCAACACTCGTCGCGCAACGTGCCCGCGCCGTCCAAACCCGGCCCAGCGACGGTTTGGCCTGCTCCGAGCAACCCGACGGCGGTTCCGACGTCGACGCCGCCACAGCCGGCGGCCAATCCTTTTCCGTTCCCAATTCCTGGATTCCCGCCGCTTCCAGGAACGCCGACTGTCACTCCTCCCGTCGTCCCCCCGCCTCCCGTCGCGCCTCCGCCAGTCGCGCCTCCTCCCGCGGCTACGCCTGCGGATTGTGAGCGCGCTTCCCAGCTTGCCTCGACCGATATCGACGCTGCGGTCACGGCTTACCAGCGTTGTCAGCAGATTGGCGGTGCTGGAGCCGGTCGCGCTCGCCGCGATATCGCGAGTGCGGCTCAGCAACGCGCGCGAATGCTCGCCAATTCGGGGCAATGCGACGAGGCTCGCCGAGTGGCGGCCTCAGCGAATCGAATCGGCGTTGGAGCCCCAGCCCTGCGCGAGATCAGCAATTCTGGTTGCGGTCGCTAGTCAATCAGACACGAGTCGGACCTGACGCATTCGTTCTACTCGGCTTGCGAATGCGAGCTCCCGGCCAAGACTGAGTCGTGGGTTAGTAGAACCAAAGCGCCAGTACGAGCAGTAGCGCGCCAATGGCGACGGATGCCATCGCCGCAAACTCCCATGGCCGCGTCTTGGGATCCGTGCTGGGAAGCTGGCTCATTGCCAGATGGCGCCAATCACGTTGGCGTTTACCGGTCAGAGCCTGGTTTGCTGCCCGCAGGGCGGGATCCTCGGTTTCGACTTCCATCGCTGGCCCAACAACTATGACCCTTCGCGCGGCGTGATGTCGAGGAATCGCCGCCTAGCGCTCCGAGCGTGGTGTTTGACTCAAGCGAGTCGGGCTGTGCAGCCAATCGCGATATTTCTGTTGAATTCGAAGCCGCTCGCTTGGATCGGAGTCATCCCAAGTGCCGACATAGAGCCGCGTAGTCCCACGCAGTTCTTCGGCTGCGGGCTCGCGCACCGTAGCGCTCGGATGGGTGAGGGCGTCGATCACCCACTCGATGCGATGCAGATGTCGGTGTGACGTCCACCAATCGTGCCATGCGGCTTGATCAAAGCCGAAGTCCTGCCGACTCAACACCACAAGCGCCTGCTGACTGGCCGCGGCGATGCCAGGATTGCTATCCTGAAGAAGCTCCACCAGCGCGGGAATTGCAGCGGCGAGGCGCAAATCCGAGAGCCCGTCGAGGGCGACCAAACGCGTGGTTACCAGTTGCTTGGGATCACCCGCCGTTTCAAGCAGAGCGTGTCGAAGAGACTCATGGGAGTCGGGATCATTGCCCAGCAGCTGGCCCGCAGCGAACGCGGCACGGCGCACATCGGGATCGCGGTCTTGCACGAGGCGCCGCGCGACGGCGATCGCTGACTGCCGTCCAGGGAGCTCGCCCAGCAAGCGCGTCGACCACATACGAACGGTGGCATCGACATCCGATGTGCGCGCAATGACGTAGGGGCGTGCGACTGTGCTGAGTGCCGCAAGCGCTCCCATAAGCGCGCCGCAATCCGATGCGCGCACGGGTTCCCCCGAGCGCGGGGTTCGCGAGGGCGGATTGACCGGACCCGGGAGGTCACGCGCCAGCAGCGAGGCAGCAATGTCTCCGAACGCCACGACTTCATCGAGCGCTCCGGCAGCACCGTCGAGCCAGCGAGAGATGGCCTGCGAGCACGCGAGCTCCGGTTCCACCACGACACTCGGCAGCGCCAATTCCCGACTCTGAGCCTCGCGGGCGGGCACGATCGGCGCGTGCGCTTCTGCCCGTGACGCGGGCAGCCTCTCCGACTCCGTCGCATCGCCGGCAGATGGACGAGAAGACGGCGCGTCGGCGTCAACGACCAATTCCAGACGACTCGTCATTCCGGGGCGTGTTCGGGATTCCACGGGTCGCTCGGACTCGTGCGACTGACTGTCCCAGTTGAGCTCAAACGGATCGAGCCCCTTGGCGTCGGGCGAACTAGTCGCCGCGCCATTTGCCGTCGCAGCAAGCTCTGTTGCCTCGGATGGCGCATCTTCGAATCCAACGTCCAGGATCGGACGCACGAGATCCCAGGCGTCATCCGAGTCGGCAAAACTGGCCTGCTGGGGCGGCGCTGACTGGCCTGGCGGAGGTGCGGCGCTCGACAGCAGCGTAGCCGTTCGCTCGATCGCGTCGGGCAGTGTCGGCGCAGTGATTGCTAAAGGCAAATCGCGCGCCCCGACCGGAATCGAGGGCGAGGGATGAATAGGAGCTTCAGCGGGCGGGGCAACACTAATGACGGTGGTGATCCTGCTCGACGCAGCGACTTCCGATGGCTCGGACAACGGCGGCTGCACCGAGGGCTGCACTCGGCCCGGCCCATCCTCATTAGGGAGCGCGCCCCACGGGAGAACTGTTGGCGCGGGTGCTGTCAGTTCCTCGTGGACGGCGTGATTGTGGGGCTCGGCTAAGGTTGCGGCGCGGACGAAATCGCCCTGAGGTGGATGCACTGAGCGCTGCAAGGCAGCGGCTAGCGTGGTGGCTCGGGCCTCTGGCGGAGGGAGGGACACTTTGGGGGCAGGCTCGTGGCGAGCGAGTCCCCGCTCTGCGCGGTTCCCACGTTTACGCTCGACGACCAGACGAGTGAGCGCGCGCTCAACGAGTGGGGTGAAGGCGAGCATGTCGCCGACAAGTTCCAGATCAACGTCGTGGCGACCATGATCCCCGTAGAGCACCAGCACCACTCGTCCCTGAACCGCTAGCGGGATGGTGAGCACCTGGTGGCCCATCGGGCGTGCCATGTCGCGGGCGAGCGTGGCATCGAGGCCCCTCGGCTGCAGCGGCCCTAGTTGCCAGGTCTTTGCGTGGCGCGCGCGCTGCAGCACGCTTGGCAGATCGAGCGGAACTCCCAAATGCGCAAATGCGACTCCGGTAGTCCCCGCTCCGCGTGCAACGCGCCCTGCGGCGATGTCGCCTTGGACGGCAAATAGCGCGACGTACTCGAAGTACTGCGAAGCGAAATCAAGCCAAATCGTGGCGAGCTCAAGCGGCGATCTGACGTTGGATAGCTCGGATTCCGCCATCTTGGCGGTGAAGGGGCCGAGCCGTCTGCGCCCTGCGCTCGGCGCACTACCCGTGGCCGCAAGCGAGGCCCGCGCGGCGCTATCCTTGCTCAACTGTGGAGCCCTCGGACTCGCCGACGTCGGTGCCGCCACGGCGGCTCCGTGCACAAGCGTCACCGTTTCGGCACTGTCAGGTGCTGAACTCGACGAAGGACTCGGCGCACTAAGGGGCGGCGCTCCGCCGGACAATTCCGTCAACGGGGCAGCAAGCTCGGCGGGTTTCGAGCCAGCCATAGTCGCTGGCACCAGTACCGACGCGGGCGCCAACGACGCCAGCAGGAGCTGCATGCGCGGCGAGGGCTCGAGCCCGTAATTGCGCCAGAGGCCCTCGCGGACTCGGACCTCGGTCGTCACCTGTATCGACAGGACGAGCCCGAGCGAGTGACTCAGATCGTCGACGGTGGAGGCGTTGAGGGGAACGGCAACCGCGACAAGCAGGCCCCCATCAACGGCGCCCACCGGTACGACGCCATGTCGAGCCGCGAGTTCCGGCGACAGCCAGCGCCGCACTGAATCGCTCGGAGTTGGAAGGGGACCTACCGCGCTTGGAGGCAGACCTGTGGCCTCCGCGATCAGAGGTACGAGCGTCTCTTCCGAGATAACCCCGAGCTCAAGCAGATTCGTGGCTAGGTCGCCACCGTAGAGTGA
Source organism: Polyangiales bacterium (assembly GCA_038207155.1). Taxonomy (GTDB): domain Bacteria; phylum Myxococcota_A; class Polyangia; order Polyangiales; family Polyangiaceae; genus FEN-1139. The sequence continues at coordinate 129,818 of JBBRAB010000002.1, read as the reverse complement.
CTGGCGCAGCATGGCCTGCTCGATGGTCTCGAGTGGGGCGGCGGCTTTGCGCAACAGGACGGCAGCGAGCGTACTCATACGCGACTTTGGCGAACCTTCCGCATTCGTGTGGGCAGTGGAGTTGTCAACCGCCTTTGACCCGTGAGCAAGGCAAAAACCCGAAGACAACGGGTTTAGTTCTCAATTGTACAGGAACCAACGCACCTTCGGCTTGATCTCTAAGTGGAGGTGGTCGGAATGTGCCCGGTCAAAGTGCGGGGTCAGTGCGTAGGTAAAGAGGTGCAGATCGGCCGCCTCGCAGAGAATACTCATGAGCTCCCGTCCGGCCGGGTTCTCGAGTCGCCGTCCGTCCGGTCCGCAGGTCTTGGCTCCGAGGGATGGACTCCAGTCCTTTCCGACGGTAAGCCAGGTTCCATCGGCCTTTCGCAGGGCGCCGACATCAATCGCTAGTGCACCGGCGTGCCTGGTGGCACCCTCGGTTGACACGGCGACAGATGGGCGATGAATCGTGAAATGCACGAGCTCGACAATCCCGTGGGCGGCTAGAAGCCGCGAGAAGTCATCGAGCGCCAGCGCCAGCCGGGCATCAAGGATCTCGAAGGGGGTCGTCGCCGCCTGAGGCGCCGGAACCGTTCCGTGGATTCGGATCCCTGAAAGCGGACCGGTCAAGCGGCCTGGCGACCTCACGCCCGGAACAGCAGCCGATTCGCGAGCAAACGGAAGGCCCCTATGTGCCACCTCCGCAAGAGCGGCGGCGTCATCCAGGTTCGAGTAGCGATAGGCCGGTGAATTGACGACCTCGCTCTCGGGTGGAAGGACCAAGTAGGGGTTCGACGCTGACGCGCGAGTTACCACAGCGAGCACGAACACCAGGGTCAGATGGACTCGCATGCCAAGGAAGCGTGGCACGGTCCCGGCAAGGGGGCGAGTTTTCGCCGTCTAGCGAACCACCCGTTGAATCACCCCGAGGAGTTGCTCGGGGTCGAACGGTTTGACGAGCCAGCCTGTAGCGCCAGCGTTCTTAGCCTCCGATTTCTTCTCCGCGCTCACCTCGGTCGTTAGGACCAAAATCGGGGTAAATCGGAATTTTGGTAGGGCGCGCAGTTCGCGTATCACGCCGAGACCGTCGAGAATTGGCATGTTCAGATCGGTAATCACGAGATCAATCGCAGTGTCTCCCTGGGCCTTGAAGACAGCCTGCTTACCGTCGACCGCTTCGATCACTGTCCACCCCACGGAGCTGAGAACGGCGACCAACATGGCGCGCATGGTCGGGGAGTCATCCGCAACGAGTACAGTTTTCAAGTTCATTGTCACGCCTTGACGGTGAACAGTTGATCAAAACAAGCCATCTTTAGGATGCGCAGAACGTCTGGTCCTACATGCAACAGCTCAACGCGCGTGCGATCATTGTCCACGTACTCGCGGAGCACCAGCAACATGCCGAGCGCAGAGGAGTCGATGTAGGTCGTGCGCGTGAAGTCAACAATGAACTTGCTGGTCTTCGCGCGGCCCTCATAGGCCTTTCGGAATTCCTGGTATTGGTCAAACGTAAGCTGCGGTCCAAGTACGATGTGGACATCAGTGCTCGGGTTGCGTCGGGAAACTGGGGACTCAGAGTGCATGAGACATACTCCCTCTAGAACAGGTCGATACTACCAGGGGTCAGATCAAGTTGTTTTGCGGCCTGGGACACCTCGGCGATAACCTCATCCCCATTGAGACACGCGCTCAATACCTGCAGGCGGCTGCGCGCTTGTTCCAGGATCTGTCGCACGATGTCTTCAAACTGCAATCCCACGATGGCACTGGTCACCTGGTGCTCGTGAGAGCTCATTCGTTCGCGAGCGCTTGTCACCGATTGAGTCAAGTACTCGGCGGTGTCTCGAAGTGACTGGAACATCGTTGAGGCACGCTGCTGCGTTTCCACCGCAAACGTCACGTCCCTGGATGCCATGGCGCGCATGGAGCCGCGCATGGCGTCCAGCTGTGAGAGCGTACCGTCCACGACCTGTCCGATATCTCTGCTGAATTTTGCGGTCTCTTTGGCCAGCGCGCGAACTTCTCCAGCGACGACCTGGAACCCTTGGCCAGCGTCGCCGGCGCGGGATGCCTCGATCGAAGCGTTGATCCCAAGAACATGAGTCTGCGCGGCGATGCCCTGAATGCTCTTGATGAGCTTACGGATCCCCTTGACCTGTTCGGAAAGGTCATCGGCCGCATGTACGACGGACATACTCGACTGGCTGGTCTCCACGATCGTGGAAACGAACGCCTGCATCAGCGCCAGCATAATTTGTGGGGCATTGTCGGCGCCCGAGGCCTGCGTTGTGGCCTGAACCTGCGCGAGCGAGCTCTCGAGCGCATGCTGCATCCCAAGTACTTCGGTCTGCATTTGCTCGAAGCTACGGAGTAGTCGCCCATGGGCATCGGCTACTACCGAGAGACTCCGGCCAAGTTCACCGTCAATCGCCGCGATTTCCTCGTGGATACGCGCGGTGTTGGGTTCAGGTATGTTGGTCATTCGGATTTCTCGCTCGGGTCGATTCGGGGCACGCCTGATACTGCCAGTGAAACGTCGCCTCCACGCGGGAACCTTGAGGGCTATGAGTCAGCTCATCCGGCAGTTGTCGGACCATCGCGAGGCCGCGCCGAGAGGGTGTCTCGTTTGATTCCAGGCGGACAAATTGCTCTGCTACGGCATAACCGGGTCCGGGGTCTTCTACAGTGAGGTGCAGAACGCCGCCGTCCTCGGTAGGACAATTGGCGATGCTCACGTGAATCGTCCCCTGAATCAGATGGGACAGCCGACGCATGCGCTCACTGTGGTAGTCTCCGAATGTATCTGCGGTGCCCTTGAGACCCGGGGGCAACAACAGCAGACCGTAGTCAATGGCGTTCGTGAGTAGCTCACCCATCACGAACACCGCGTCGCCGTAGCGACTACAAATGCCCTGGTAAGGCGACAGGGCATCCAGAATGCGTTGCGCTGGATTCGGCATGCGTAGCTCTAGAGGGCCAAGCGCGATCCGCTGGACGCCTGCCGTCGGAATCCGACTTTTGTCGTGATTCTCGACCGCAATTGGACGCAGGATAACCAAGGTGGTGTCGTCGTAGAGTCGAGTTCCACCGCGAAAGCTCGCGAGAGTTGAGAGGATGTGCTCGCCAAGGTCGCGGGAGCTGAGTCCGCGCCCGAGTGTGGCTGCCAGTCGCTCGTCGCCAAACTGGGACTCCTGTTTGTCGCGGGCTTCGAGGATGCCGTCAGTGGCGAGTACCAACGATTCACTGTCGGACAGATTGACGGAGGCACTCTGATAGCTCCGTAGGCTGATTCTAACTCCGAGCGGCGGTCCCCCCGATGACACTCGGTCGACGAGCCCCCGCGTGGGCGAGTAGTGCAAAATGTCAGGTAGGCCAAGATTCCAAATCTCGACCTGTCCGCCGGGAGAGAGCTCGGTCAGCGCCAGCGCGAGAAATAGCCCAGTCGGCAAGAGATCGCGCAACTTGGCGTCAATCTCAGCCAAAAGCGTGGTCGCACCGAGGCCTTTGGCGCACATGGCTCGAAAAACCTCGGCAACCGGAAGCGCGCCAATGGCGGCCGAAAACCCATGGCCGGTGAAGTCACCCACCAGGACTCGCTGCCTACCGTCGGGCAGGTGGCCGACGAGCACGATGTCGCCATTGAACAGCGCCGCTGGAGAGAGGTGCGCATCAACGTTGGAACAGCTGGTCTGCCCAACGATTCGTCCAAAGAGCGCCGCAGCCACTGCGCGCTCACCTAACAAGTGACGTTCGTGTCGTTGCAGCGCATCGCGTTGCTCAATCAACCGCGCCTGCATGTCAATCAGCCGTCGCATGGCATGGAGCTTTGCGACCAGTACGGGGTAGCTGAACGGCTTGTTCAGAAAGTCGTCGCCACCGGCTTCAATGCACTCAATGTGGCTTGCGTCATTGTCCCCTGTCATAAACAGGATTGGAATGAACGCGTCGCCCGACTGGTGACGAATCCGGCGTGTGGTCTCCAGACCATCGAGCTCGCCCAGATTAACGTCCATGAAGACGAGGTCCGGGCGGCACTCCGGGAATATCCTGAGGGCCTCTTCTCCGCTCGCTGCCAGCGTGACGAGGTGGCGGTCTGCTTGGAGCATGGCGCTCATCACCCGGCGAATGGAGTCGTCATCGTCCACGACCAGGATGTGGAGTGGACGCTCCCGAGCCTGCTCCCTGGGAGAGCTGTCTGGGTCGACCACAAGTGCCGCCAACGGATGAGTCCCCGACTTGTACACCTCGGTGGGTCAAAACGGTTTCATCGCGCGGGCACATAAGGGGCGGGTGGGTAGATGCTCAGGGCCGAACGTGGCAGCGCGAGACCGACAAGGGGAAAGGGCGGTATTTGTGTTGGGGGCCACCCCGGGGCAAGAGCCCACAACACCGAGCGCGGACGGATCCAGTGGTCGCCCCAGGCCCTTAACTTGAGCGGTCGCCGAGCCGCAATGGCCGAGGAGATGTCAGGGGTCGTTCTGCCAGAGCTATGTACGATTGACCAGGTGGTTGCTCTTCAGGCGGAGCTCATCGCTGCCAACTCGGGGGCCCCGCCATACCTGCTCGATGCTCGGCAGGTCCAGCGAGTGGACTCCGCAGGCCTGCAACTACTACTGGCCTTCGCTCGCACCGTCGGAGCACGCCACCTGCAGTGGGAGGGCGTTCCAGCAGCGCTTCATGCCGAGGCTCACGCACTCGGACTCCTAGAGGCGTTGGGTATTGTCGAGGGGGGCGCGCGATGATTGACCCAAAGGCACTGCGAGAGCGCCTGGTCGGAACGTTCCTCGAGGAGGCCGAGGAGCATCTGGGGGTGCTCGAAGACGAGCTTCTTCGACTCGACGAACGGTCTGACGACGAAACACTCAATCGAGTTTTTCGTGCCGCGCATTCACTAAAAGGGGGGAGCGCCAGCGTTGGGATAGAGGAGATGGCGGCTCTAACCCACCGTTTGGAGACCGTACTCGACGCGCTGCGAAGCCATCGGCTCACGGCGTCCCGGTCGCTCACCACCGCTCTGCTCCAGGTCGTCGACGCTCTGCGCGCGCTCCGCGAGGCGCGAGCGCGCTCGGTGCCCAGCGACCCGCAGGTGGTCGTACGGGCGCAGGCTGCACTGACGAAGATCGATCTTAGCGGCGCGCCCGAGACCCCGGACCAGCGCTCCCCTGTGCATGGTCAGCCTAAAGGTGGCTACCGCATCACGTACGCTCCGAACGAACAGATCTACTTCAGTGGCAACGAACCGAGCGCTCCGATCCACGAGCTACGCGCGCTTGGACCGGTGGTCGTGCGAACCATCGCCGACCAGCTGCCATCGCTCTCAGAGCTTGACCCAGAGCGGTTCTACCTGTCGTTCGAGCTGAGCGTGGGCCCCGCCGTATCTCAGGCCGACATTGACCAGGCCTTTGACTGGGTCAGCGCCGTGGCGACAATTAAGGTCGAGAGGGAAGCTGGAGCGCCGGACGCTCAGTCCGGTCCTGCCGCCGCGAAAGCGGCTGCCGCGCCGTCCCCCGGCGAGCCAGTTGCGGCGAGCTCACCCCTGCTCTTGAATGCTCCGGGGCAGCCTGTTTTGGCCGAACCGGTGGAGCGACCCAAACCAAGCCAACCAGCATCGAGTATCCGCGTCGCAACGGAGAAGTTGGACGCGTTGATCGACATGGTCGGTGAGCTTGTCATCACGCAGTCCATGCTAGGGACGCTTGAGGATACGCCCTCGCCGAAGCGCGTCGCCATGCTGCGCGAAACGCTTGAGTTGCTGGAGAGAAACACGCGCGCTCTTCAAGAGCGCGTCATGCAGATCCGGATGCTCCCGGTCGGGGTCGCGTTTCAGGGGCTGGCGCGCGCGACCCGCGACGCCTGCGACCGCCTGGGTAAACAGGCAGAGCTCGAGATTTCGGGTGAGCAGACGGAGGTCGACAAGACCATTCTGGAGCGACTCAGCGATCCCTTGGTGCACATCGTCCGCAATGCCATCGACCACGGACTCGAAATGCCGGCGGACCGCCTCGCACGCGGCAAGCCGCCCCACGGCACGATTCGGGTCAGGGCGCATCATCAAGCAGGGCGCATCGTTATCGAGGTTTCCGATGACGGTTCCGGTATCGATGCCTCCAAAATCCAGGCGCGCGCACGGCAGCAGGGACTGCTCGGGGCGACGGAGGCATTGGCCGAGCGCGAGGCCTTCGAACTGCTGTTTCGTCCTGGGTTTTCGACGGCCAGCAAAGTCACAGAAATCTCCGGTCGCGGTGTCGGACTTGACGTCGTTCAGAAGAATCTCCGGAGTATTGGCGGCACAGTCACCATCCGCTCACGACTCGGCGCAGGCACGACCTTCACCTTGCGGCTCCCTCTAACCGTCTCCATCCTCGACGCCCAGCTACTTCGAGTCGGTGACGAAATCTACATCCTTCCTCTGGTAACGATCAACGAATCGCTGCTGCTGGAAGCTACCCGGCTTCACAAGTTGCCCGATGGCAGTGAGAAGTACTCGCTGCGAGGTGAAAATTTGACGGTAATTCGCCTATCAACGGTGCTTTCTGTGCCGGAGTCGACTGAGGTTCGGCGTCCACTGCTAGTGGTAATCGAGACGGATGCCGGAAAGGCGGCTCTCGCCATTGACGACCTGCTGGGGCAACAGCAAGTCGTGCTCAAGAGCCTTGATTCAAACTATGGTCGCGTCGAGGGGATCGCTGGGGGGGCCATTCTTCCTGACGGCAGCGTCGCGCTAATCCTCGATCCGATCGGACTAATCAGCCTTGGTCGCCGAGCAGCGTTGCGCGGAATGTCCAAGGGCCTCCGCCTCGGGGAAGGAGCGATGAGAGCGTGATGCAAACGAATGCTGAGTCCAACCGTGCCGCAGACGAGGCTCCGGAACTCGATCAGGTGCTGACCTTTCAGGTAGGAAGCGCCGAATACGGGGTCGATATCTCGCGGGTGCATGAGATTCGTGGGTATTCACCGGCCACCCGGATCCCGACGAGCCCCTCCCACGTCAAGGGCGTGATAAACCTGCGCGGAACGATTCTTCCGCTCGTCGACCTGAGGATTCGCTTTGGACAGCGACATCCTGAGTACGGTCGCCGAACCGTCGTAATCGTGCTGCGAGTGGAGTCCGCAGGACGCAGCAGAATTGTCGGGGTCATCGTTGACGCGGTCTCCGACGTCCACGACGTTCCTCCCAGCGCGTTCGAGGCTCGCACCGAGGTTGACTCCTCGACGGCGGGCTCATTCGTCAAGGGTCTGGTCACGCTTGGGGAGACGGTGTTGGTCGTTCTCGACGTGGACGCGCTACTCAGCGTGAAAGAGCTTGGAGCACTGGAGGAGTCATGAAGGGGTCGTCAAAACAAGAGCGCGGACCTGGGGATGCAATGACCACTGTTGAACTCAATACAAGCCTTGCCGTTGAAGAACCGTTGCCAGCGACCGACCACGCGCGGCTTGGTTGGGATCCTGTCCTGCTGGGGACCATCTCCTCTTCTGCGCTGGTTCTGGGGAGGCGGCTGGAGATCCTCTACGCCAACGCTTCAATGCAGCAGCTCCTGGTACAATACGCTGAAAAATTCCAGCAACGCCGCCCCATGTTCGAGGTGGAGTCTCTGCTGCGAAGCAGTCTCGAAGACTTGCTGCCGCTGAGCTCCGAGCTTACGGCCGCGGCTAAAGGCTCGCTGGAGATGCCGCGCATCGTTGAGTTATCCGTCGACTCGGCCAAGTTCCGCCTGACTTGGTCACGGTTGTCAACCATCGGACAGCCCGAACAACATCTGCTTGAGTGGGTCGATTTGACTGACCAGTTTGCCTGTGCGAGCGAGACGGCGCGGCTTCGGCAGGCAATTCACAGTGCAAGCGTTCCGCTCATGATGGTCGATCGCGACCTTGCCATTGTGTACGTCAATGAGGCTACCTCTCGCCTCATGAAGACCAATGAACCCGTGCTCGCTCAGGTGTTTCCGGGGTTCAAGGCCGAAGCGCTGATCGGCACCAACATCGATGTGTTTCACGTTCGCCCTGAGCACCAACGCCGTTTGCTCTCCGATCCCAAGAATCTACCGCATACCGCAAAAATCAGGGTGGGACCGCTCACGTTTCGGTTGCATGTGACCGCGATCGTGTCCACTGAGGGGGACTACATCGGCAATACCCTCGAGTGGAACGACATTACCGCGCAGGAGGCAGCTGAAGCGGAGATTGAGCGAATCCTGCCGGCCATCGTCGACGGCCGTTTCGATCAGCGCGTCGCGCTGACCGTGAACGACGGCTTCATCGGAGTCATCGCGCGCGGGCTCAACTCGATTCTCGATTCCCTTAGTGCCCCGCTGCGTGAAGTAACCAGCTCGGTGCAGGCGCTAGCAGAGGGCGACCTTTCGGCCACGATTCAGTCGAACTACGCTGGTGAGTATGGACTTCTGGTCGGCTCTCTAAATAGTTCGGTCGTCAATCTCCGCGATATGGTGACGCACCTTCGCGAGGCCTCCGTTGCCATTGCGCAGGCAGCGACCGAGCTCAACCATGGCAACACCAGCCTCAGTACACGCACTCAGGAACAGGCAGCAGCGCTTGAGGAGACCGCCGCGACCGTGGCGGAGATGACCGAGACGGTCAAGAAGAACGCCGACAATGCGCGAGAGGCCAGTCAGCTCGCTGGCGGTGCGCGTGAAGTGGCTGAACGTGGTGGGCAGGTGGTCACGCAGGCAGTCGGCTCAATGTCGGAGATTCGGGAAAGCAGCCGCCGAATCGCAGACATCATCAGCGTGATCGACGATATTGCTTTCCAGACCAACCTGCTCGCGCTAAACGCCGCAGTAGAAGCCGCGCGCGCAGGAGATCAGGGTCGTGGATTTGCCGTGGTGGCGACCGAGGTTAGAAGCCTGGCGCAAAGAAGCGCGGCCGCCGCCAAGGAGATCAAGGCTCTAATCAAGGACAGCGTGGATCGAATCGATCACGGCACTCGCCTAGTGGATCAGTCGGGGGACACATTGCTCGAGATCATCGGCTCGGTGAAGCAAGTGAGCAAAATGGTCGGTGAAATCGCGGTAGCCAGCGACGAGCAAGCCATTGGTATCGAGCAGGTCAACAAGGCCATCAACCAGATGGACGAAGCGACCCAGCAGAATGCTGCCCTGGTAGAAGAGTCCGCCGCGGCAGCCGCCTCCCTCGACGATCAGGCGGCAGAGTTGACTCGCCATATGGAAGGCTTCCGGCTGGGCGAGACGACGTCAGATGCGAGCGGCGCAGCGCCACCGGTCGCGGCCAAGGTCGAGCTCGCGTCCGCCAGCAAGGCTCGTACGCGCGAGCGTCGCCCGACAGCCGAGGCAAGACCAATCGCTGATGTGCGGCCCAGCTTGGCAAAGTCGGGAGACTCCGATGACGAAGAGTGGGAGTCCTTCTAGAATCCATGGATTCACCTAGCGGTCCTGCTCGACTGTCATCCGAGGACTACCAATGGGTGGTTGAGGAGCTGCAGCGTCGTATCGGAATATCCCTCGGCAGCGGGAAGAGCGACCTCGTGCAGAATCGCCTGTCAAGGCGCCTCAGAGCCCTGGGGCTCGCAGAATTCTCAGAATACCGTCGGTTGGTAGAAACCGATCGCTCAGAGGGCATCGAGTTTCAGAACGCGCTCACCACGAACGTCACCAGCTTTTTTAGGGAGACTCACCACTTCGACATTCTCAGAGAGCAGGTGTTTTCGAAAGCCGGCCTGCTCAAGCTCTGGTCCTGTGGATGCTCGACAGGAGAGGAGGCGTACTCCATCGCGATGACCGTGCTCGAAAGCGGTCTGCAGCAGCGCGTCCAGATCCAGGCCTCGGATATCGATACACGGGTGCTAGAGCATGCCAGGGCCGGGGTCTACCGTCTTGAACAGCTCGACGCGGTTCCGGCAGATATCAAGCAACGCTACTTTCTCAGCGGAAAGGGCCCGCATGCGGGACTCGCGAAAGTGCTTCCCTCGGTGCGAGCTCTGGTGCGCTTTCGGCAACTCAGCATCGTAGATGCTTGGTCAATTCACGGGCCGCTTGCTGCAATATTTTGTCGCAACGTCCTGATCTACTTTGAACCAAAAGAGCAGGCTCGAATCGTGAGTCGTTTTGTTGAGTTGCTGCCCAAGGGTGGACTGCTCTTTCTTGGGCATTCGGAGTCTGTTGCGCGTGAGGAACAGCGCCTGCGCGCGCTCGGGCATACGGCCTATCAGAGGATCGGATGACCCCCGCCGGTACCAGTTGGTCGGAGCTCGACCAAGCACCGGCCGTTCGCATCAATGCGGGGGAATGGCACGTCTCGGTCTCCGGAGAGGTGATCATCACGGTGCTGGGCTCGTGCGTCTCGGCCTGCATCGCGGATCCGGCGCGCGCGCTTGCTGGGATGAACCATTTCATGCTGCCGGGCGACGCGGTGGCAGATGAAGTCTCCGGGCCAGCGCGTTGGGGCGCGTTCGCGATGGAGGTGGTGCTCAATGAGCTGCTGGCCCGAGGCGCCGAGCGTCGACGACTCGTCGCCAAGCTGTTTGGTGGGAGTGAGCTGTGGGGTGCGCATCACCGCGTGGGCACGCGGAATGTCGAATTTGCGAGAAGCTATCTGTCGCGCGAGGGCATTCAAGTGGTGGCAGAGGACGTTGGCGGGGAGCGCCCGCGCAGGGTTCATTTTCGCACTCGCGAGCAAATTGTGCGCGTCAAGCGGCTTCCAGCGCTGGAAATTGCCTCGGTGGTTGCGTCTGAACGGCGTCATGTAACTGCCCTGGAGAGTGGCATTCCGAGCGGCGAAATGGAGCTGTTCTGATGCGCAGAACCTCGGAAAGATGCCGCGTCTTGGTGGTCGACGACTCGCGCGTGCTTCGAAGGCTAATCGTCGAAGTCTTGAGCTCGGAGCAGGAATTTGAAGTCGTGGGAGAGGCGGCTGACCCTTATGAGGCGCGTGAGCTCATTAAGCAGCTCAATCCCGATGTGTTGACGCTAGACGTCCACATGCCGCGCATGAGCGGACTAAAATTCCTAGAGAATTTGATGCGGCTGCGGCCGATGCCGGTGGTGATGGTGTCCTCCCATACTCAAGAGAATGCGCCAGAGACACTACGTGCCCTGGAACTCGGGGCGGTCGAATGCGTGCCCAAGCCGAAGAGCGGTGACGCACTCGAGCTGTTCGCGGAGGCCCTGTTGGACGCCGTCCGCGTTGCCATGCGTGCACGCATTCGCCGTCCTGTCGCTCCGTCAGCGTCTGTCGCGCAGCCCGACAATGGACTGGCCGCCCGCGCAAAGCGCGCGGTTAACAGCATTTCGCTGATCGCGATCGGAGCTTCGACGGGTGGGACGGAGGCGATTGCCGAGATTCTCACCAGACTTCCGCCAGGGATGCCGCCGCTGGTGATTGTCCAGCACATTCCCGCGGAGTTTAGCGCTGCGTTTGCAGCGCGGCTCAATCGAATCAGCGGGCTCGACGTGCGGGAGGCTTCGGATGGGGAGCTCCTTTTGCCTGGCACTGCCCGCGTGGCCCCGGGCGGAAAGCACCTGACCGTAGACAAAGCGAGCGGGGGACTCGTCACGCGCATCAATTGCAACGACCCCGTGAATCGGCATCGTCCAAGTGTTGACGTGCTATTCGACTCGGTGGTCAGCGCTGTGGGCACTCGTTCATTGGGCTTGATTCTGACGGGTATGGGAGCCGATGGCGCCTTGGGACTTGTGCGTCTGCGTTCGGCAGGCGCGATGACGATCGCTCAAGACGAGGCCTCAAGTATCGTCTGGGGAATGCCGGGAGAAGCCGTCAAACGCGGGGGAGCCGTTGAGGTGCTACCGCTTGACCGTATTGCGGCAGAACTCGCGCAGCACTGTTCACTTGCTCAAGGAGCAACACAATGACCGCTAAGGATCGACGTCGGCAAGAACTGTCGCTAAAAGAGCAGTTTGAGGTGGTCATTGTGCTCAATGAGGGTGCGAAAGCCGTGCTCGATCGCGCGTTTCACGTGAACCTACGCGCCATGGACGCACTGGTGCGCAGTCGCCGCGACGGAAGCGCCCTGCGCGGTTTCGCGGAGGTCTCTTCGCAAATGCGGCACTGGAGCCGTGATCTCTACGGGGAGCTGGAGCGTCTTAGTCTTCTCACCCGTGATACGGTTGAAGGTGTGAGTCGTCTGGCCAAACATGGGCGACGCGTCCGGATCCTGCAGGAGGCATTGGCGCAGTCGTCCGGGGCGTACGGTGTGGAAAAGGCGCTAAGTGGCTTGGTACAGCGTCGTGACGCAGAGCAACAGGCTCTCCGCAATAAGTGGGGCAAAGTTCAGCTTGCTCTCGAGGATCTCAATCAGCTGGCCTTGATGGCCTGCGTGCTGTCGCGTTCAGCGATGATTGAGGCGTCCGCAGGCTCACGCGATCAACGCGCGCGGCTCGGCCAGGTCTCACGTGAGTTTTCCGAAGATGGTGAGGAAGTGACGCGGGTTATCAAGATGCTGCTAAAGCACAGTCACGGAGGCGAGCAATGAAACGATTGGTGACACTCTATGAAGAGGGCGATCATGCCTGGCGCGTTATTGCCCGAGATCCCGAGCGCCCGTCATTCCTCATCGACACCAATGAGTACGTGGTCCAGGGAGGCGGACAGGCGCTGCTCACCGATCCGGGCGGGCAGGAAATATTTCCAGCGGTCTTTGCCGCGCTGAGCACCGGCTGTGATCCTCGCCTAATTACTCACGTATTTGCGTCGCACCAGGATCCAGACGTGATTTCCTCACTCGCGCTCTGGCTTGAGTTTAGTCCCAGCATTCGCTGCTATGCGAGTTGGCTTTGGGCTTCCTTCATTCCGCACTTTGGAGGTGATGGCGGAACGATCGTTTCAATTCCAGACGAAGGTTTCGAGATCGCGCTGGGGGAGCACGCACTGCGTTTCGTGCCAGCGCACTACTTACACTCGTCCGGGAATCTGCATCTCTACGATCCAGAAGCCAAGATCCTGTTCAGCGGCGATGTTGGTGCAGCCCTGCTTCCGGAAACCGACAGTCGGCTGTTTGTTGAGGACTTTCAGGACCACATCCGCTACGCAGACGCGTTTCATCGGCGCTGGATGGGCTCACGGGAGGCCAAAGACGATTGGTGTGAGCGGGTCGCGCGCCTGGACATTGAGATGCTCTGCCCGCAGCACGGTGCGATTTACCGTGGTGATGATGTGAAGCGCTTCATCGAGTGGTTTCATCGGCTCGAAGTTGGAGTTCTGAAGGCGCGACGATAGCCTTGCTCTTTATAAAACGGCCAGTCACTGCCTGAGGTGGTCGGCCACGGCCCAGTAACTACGGACTATCCGTTCAGTGGCGTGGGCCTGCGGATTCTGGCGCGTTGTCTGCTCAGCCAGGAGGCGTGGCTGAGCATCAAGTACAGCAGATCGTTCGGGGTGGACCGATTGGGTTGGGGTCGGCGCGGGGACGCGTCCTCGTGGGGCTCGACGGCTATGAAGTCCGCGTCGAGGTGGGGTGCAGCCGCGGGCCTGCATTCTTCCAAATGGTTGGCCTCGCCGAGGCGGTGGTGCGTGAGTCGCGCGTGCGCGTGGCCAGTGCGCTCAGTCGGCTGGGGGTACTCCTCGACGAGCATGCGATTACGGTGAATCTCGCGCCCGCTGAGCTTCGAAAATCAGGGGCGCTGCTCGATTTGGCACTGGCCGCCGCCATCCTCGTCGCGCTTGGTCGACTGCCGCAATCGAGCCTGGATCGACGCCTCTTGATCGGCGAGTTGTCGCTTGGTGGCGAGCTGAGGCCCGTGCGAGGTGTGCTTCCGCTACTCAGAGGTGTTGCGGCAGAGGGGATTAGCGAGGCGCTGGTGCCTTGGGCGAATCAGCGGGAGGCCGCCATGGTGAGCGGCCTAACGATTTGTGCCGCTTGTGATCTGTCGTCTGCAATTGCGCACCTGGCAGGAAAACGCCGACTGGTGCCGGTGATTGGAGGACGGTTTGAGCCCGCGCTCACGGATTGTCCGGTAGATCTCGGCGAGGTGCGCGGGCAGGTCGCGGCACGTCGCGCAGTGGAGATCGCGGCAGCGGGCGGGCACAACGCCCTGTTGATCGGTCCCCCGGGAGGAGGCAAGACGCTGCTGGCCCGCGCTCTGCCTGGGATTTTGCCCCACCTGAGTCGTGAAGAGGCTCTCGAGGTGACGGCGATTCATAGCATTGTTGGGCTGGTGGACGCCGAGCTTGGGGTCGTAGCGCGTCGTCCGTTTCGGGCGCCACATCACAGCGTCAGTGAGGCGGGTCTGATTGGTGGTGGGGAATCCCCGCGACCGGGAGAGATCAGCCTGGCCCATCATGGCGTCCTGTTTCTCGATGAGCTCGCCGAGTTTCGACGTGGCGCGCTGGAGTCACTCCGTCAGCCCCTTGAGGATGGTGTTGTCTCGATTTCGCGTGTTCGGGGTCGGGCTTGCTTTCCCGCTCGACCCTTGGTGATTGCGGCGGTCAATCCCTGTCCGTGCGGGTTCGCCGGACATCCCACCAGGGCATGTAGCTGTTCGACGATTCAACGAACGCGGTATCTCTCGCGTCTCAGTGGGCCACTGCTAGAGCGCATTGATTTGCACTGTCTCGTTCCGCCCGTAGACATTTCTGTGCTTGGAGGGCAGCGAGTTCAGGCCTCGTCTGCCGAGGTTCGGGACAGGGTGCAGCAGGCGAGGCAGCGCCAGATAGCGCGAGCTAAAAGCGGCGCTGTTGTCGGTAGCAATAACGCCATCTTGTCGCTAGAGGAAGCGCGGCAGGTGTGTCGGTTGGCGACCGATGCGGTGCGCCTCCTGCAGCATGCGAGTCGAAATCTGGGGCTGAGTGCGCGCGGCTATGTGCGAGTGCTGCGGGTCGCACGCACGATCGCAGATCTCGAAGGCAGTGAGCGCGTTTCCACTTGTCACGTGGCGGAGGCGCTTCAAGGGAGAGTTCTTGAGTCCGAGCCTTGTTGCTCGCTGTAGCGCGCGGGCAACCGGGTTCCCGAGTCGTCGAGTGAGTAGCGTCGGCGCTGTAGGTGAGGGGCGGAATGAGTCTCGACTTCGGTATGAGGTCCTATTGGACTGTTGGGTCCAGGAAAGCGAAGGAATAGCGCATGTCAAGCAGAGCAGTTCTCGATGAGCGGAGTGAGGTTCTGAGTAAGATTCTCAGCGCGGTTGAAAAGGCACATGGCAAGGGTGCGATCATGTGTCTCGGGGATCCCTCAGGGGACGAGCCGCTCGCTGTGATCTCAAGCGGCGCGCTGTCCCTCGATCAAGCCCTGGGGATCGGCGGTTATCCGCGCGGGCGGATTATTGAGATTTTCGGCCCAGAGTCGAGTGGCAAAACGACGTTGGCATTGCATGCCGTGGCGGAGGTTCAGCGTGGCGGAGAAATCGCAGCCTTCATCGACGCTGAGCACGCCTTCGACGTGGCGTACGCCCGTAGTATCGGTGTCGAGCCACGCTCCCTCCTAATATCACAGCCCGACCACGGGGAGCAGGCCCTCGACATCGTTGAGCTGCTAGCGCGCTCCGAGCAGGTGGCTCTGATCGTGATCGATTCCGTGGCGGCGCTAGTGCCGAAGGCCGAGCTCGAGGGCGACATGGGTGATTCACACATGGGTCTCCAGGCGCGCCTGATGAGTCAGGCCCTTCGCAAGCTCACCAGTGTGGCGAGTCGGACAGGCACCACCATCCTATTTATCAATCAACTGCGCATGAAAATCGGGGTGATGTTCGGCAATCCCGAGACGACTCCGGGCGGCAATGCCCTGAAGTTCTATTCGAGCGTCCGGCTTGACGTTCGTCGCACTGGGAAGGTGGTCGCCGGTGAGGCCGTGGTGGGTAATCGAACCAGGGTGAAAGTCATCAAGAACAAATGCGCTCCCCCGTTCACGGAAGCGGAGTTTGACGTCCGCTGGGGACTGGGCATTGACCCAGTGGTTGATTTGATGGATACGGCGCTTGGCTGCGGAACCCTCGAGAAGAGTGGCAGTCACCTGCTATTTGAGGGGCGTAGCATCGGCATGGGCCGCGAGCGGACGCGTGAGGCTCTGCTGAGTGACCCGGACTTGCGCGAACGTCTTCGGACCACAACCTGCGCGGCGCTCGAACGCACGACGGCGCATCAGCGCCTCCCCGAGGCAGTGCTCTCGGGGACGGTGGTGTCAGCCTAGGTGACAAAACGAGGCACGCCCGGCGCCATGGCGTCGGGCGTGCTCTTCGAGGTTCAGTGAGGTCGGCTCAGTGCAGGATGGACTGCGTGCAAGAGGAGGTGCAGTCCGCCTGTCCATCGCAGGTCTCGTTGTGATCCGCCTGGACGCGGCCGTCCCCGCAGTAGGGTGCGATGGCGCACTGCTTGGTACACTTGTTGGCGCCGTAGGGAGCCAACTCGTTGAGGGCACCTAGGTCGCATTGTTCAGGCGCTGTCTTGGTTCCGTCGCCGCAGTACGGTGCGAGCTTGCAGTCTGGGCGGCAGGTGCCGTAGGAGCCGTCGTTCTTACCGTCGTCGCATTGCTCCCCGGTATCCTTGATGCCGTTGCCGCATTTGAGCTGGCAGCGGGTGTCACACAGGCTGATGTCTTTGCCGTTGTTGGCACCGTCGTCGCACTGTTCGAGTCCGTCCTTTTTGCCGTTTCCGCAGCTGGCGGGTGGCGGGATGAAGCCGGAGCAGTTGGTCTTGCAAGCGCCTGCGGTGGTGTCGCTATTGCCTGCCCCGTCGTCGCAGACCTCACCGTTGGCGCTGTCCAGGTAGCCGTCGCCACAGATATGAGCCGGGACGCAGCGGGTGGTGCACAGCGAGGGTCCGTAGCCCGAGGCCACGTTGGCCGCACCAAGGTCGCAAACCTCGCTGCCGTTGACGGTTCCATCGCCACAGTAGGGTGCCTTGGAGCAGTCAGCCTTGCAGGTGCCGTAGGAGCCGTCGTTCTTGCCGTCGTCACAGGCTTCGGGACCGTTGCGGAAGCCGTCGCCGCAGTAGGGGCCGCGGAGACAGACACTCGTGCAACCAGAGTAGCCGCCGACGTTGAGGGATTTACCTTGGGCATCACTGCCGTTGTCGCACTCCTCACCGACGTCGACCGCTCCGTTGCCGCACTTGACGCGACAGCCGAGATCACAATTGCTGGCGGGGGTGCCGTTCTGGGGACCGGCGTCGCATTGCTCGGTGCCGTTCTTGAGGTTGTCTCCGCAGAACGGGGTGGGCGTGCATGAGGCCGTGCAGGCGCCCAGGCCATAGCTGACCTGACCATTCTGAGCACCGAGATCGCAGATTTCTCCGTAACTGCTGTCGAGTGTGGCATCCCCGCAGTAATCGGGGTGTTTACAGCCAGGCGCGCAGGCAGTACTGCCGGCAATGTCGTAGGCGGTGTTGTTGACGCCGTCGTCACAGTCCTCGCTGCCCGCCGTCGTGACGCTGTCCCCGCAGTAGGGGGCCAGTGAACAGTCCGCCTTGCAGCCGCCGTACGCCCCCGTGTTGAGGCTCTTGCCGCCGGCGTCCTTGCCGAGATCGCAAGCCTCGTTGGCGGCCACGACGCCATCCCCACAGGTGCTCTGGCAGGTGGAGCGCGTCAGGCTGAACTTATCCAAGGTGAGCCAGTAGTTGGAGTGGCACGTTTGGCGTTCCGCCTGAAAGACCGCGATCTCGTAGACTCCGCCCGAAGTGAGGTTGAGCTTTGCTCCGGAGCTGTCGACCGTGTTGGCATTAAGGGTGATGGTGCCCGTGGACCGTCCATGGATCCCTCCGATGTCCACGACCAGTCGCTTGTCGATGTAGACCCAGACGTCGTCATCGCCCGAAAAATCCAGCTTGGAGTTTGCCGCGGGATCGTACTTGAACCAGTAGCGGACCTCGCTCGTGAAGTGGAAATTGTGCATCCCGTTGGCGCCCGAACAGGCTTTGCCCGTACCGGCGGGCTTGAGGGCGTCGAGTGGGAAAAACCCGTCGGGGCAGGTGGCCACCTTCTTGGCTGCGCTGTTCGAACAGGAGGTGCCGTCGAAGTAGTCGAAGTTGCTGTCGAACTGATAGGCCGTGGCGGGAGGCTCCGCGGCGCAGCCGGTTCCGTCGGGTTTGCAGTTCTTTCCTCGATCGAGCAGCAGGCTGCCGACGCGGGTCGTGTTGATTAGAGCGTTGTCCAGGTACCAGTTGGCAAAGCTTGCGGCACTGAGCACGGTCTGCTGACAGCTGGGGCAGTCCGAGAGGGTCTGTTGCCCGCTCGCGATGCAGGCAGCGAGTGCCGGCTTACCGTTGGCTCCCAGGTCGAACTTGACCATGCCGGGTTCAACTCCCTTGCTCCCGAATCCCTCGAAATCGGGCTGCCCGGTGGACTTTGAGGGGTCGCAGGTTGGGCTGCCCCAACTGACCCACTTATCCACGTCGCGATAAACAATCGGCAGCGTCAGGGTCGCTGGATCGGTGGTTGGGACCGAGCAGGTAAAGCCCGCCTCGATCTTACACGTGTGGTCGCAGCCATCCCCATTGCGGAGGTTGCCGTCGTCGCAGGCCTCCGCGTCGAATTTGATGCCGTCGCCGCACTTCGAGGTGCAGGCGCCGCGTCCGATGCAGGTTGGCTCGATCTGACAGAAGGGAGTGCAGCCATCGCCAAGGTTGTGGTTGCCGTCATCGCAGGGCTCGGCGCCCTCGGTTTTGCCGTTGCCGCAGACGGTGCGTGTGCAGGGCGCCCCGGCGGTCGGGCAGGACCAATAGCTAGGAAGGCCGTTGGCGTCCTTGACGGTGTCGTTCTCGAATTGGCAATTGTCGTCGCAGCCATCGCCGCTGCGACCGCGACACTGTCCGTCACCCTTGCCAGTGCAGTCGACAGCGCTCGCGCAGGCGGAGCCGTCGGAGCACTTGTGGCCGTCGTCGCATTGCTCAAGCCCAACAATCAGGCTGTCGCCGCAGACCGCGCGGCACTTGGCACCGACCGAGGGGCAGACGTAGCCGGTCTCAACGGCCTTGCAGTTCGCCGAGCAACCATCGCCACCGACGGTGTTGCCGTCGTCGCAGAGCTCTCCAAGGCCGAGCTTCTTGTCGCCGCAGGCCACGGTGTAATTACACGTGGACGGACTGGTCACGGTCGAGCAGGCCCAGCCCCCTTCAATGCGACAGGTGGGCGAACAGCCGTCGCCGGCGGTCGCGTTGGCGTCATCACAGCTCTCTCCGCGTGCAGGCTGCGTTGCGCCGTCTCCACAGAAGGCCAGCGTGGTGCAGGGGGCGCCGAGCTGCGTGCAGACGTAGCCTGGCTCAATCTTGCAGTCCGCCGAGCAACCATCCCCTCCGCTGGTGTTGCCGTCGTCGCAGGCCTCACCGACGTCGAAGACGGCGTTGCCGCACGGGACCTTCGCTAACGTGCAAGCAACTCCGGCGGTCGGACAAGTGTAGCCGGACTCGACGTTCGAACAGTCCGCCGAACACCCGTCACCGCTGTTGGTGTTCTTGTCGTCGCAGGCCTCTCCGGGGTCGCGCTTGCCATCGCCGCAGACTAGCGTTGTAGTGCAGGTTTGCTGCGGTTTCTGGCCGGGATCCGGCGCGGTGCAGGTGCAGTTGGGTTCGAGTTTGCAGGTGTCCGAGCAACAGTCAAAATTGTAGAGATTGCCGTCGTCGCAAACCTCGCCGCTGCCATTGAGAATGCCGTCTCCGCAGGACTCTTGGGGCGTGCAGGGCTGCCCTGCGCGGCAAACCCAACCGGGTTCCTGCTGGCAAGTGGCATCGCAGCCATCGTTGCTGACCGGTGGCTTGACTCCGTCGTCGCAGGTCTCACCGGATTCGACCTTGCCATTGCCGCACTCGGCCGGGGTCTGGCTTGGGATGCAGTTGCCCTGCGCATCGCAAGAGTAGCCGGGTTCCACCGTGCAAGTCTTGCTGCAGCCGTCCCCGTTGATTTGGTTGCCGTCGTCACACGCCTCGTCGGGGCCGGGCTTTTTATCGCCGCAAAAGAGCGTACTGACGCAGGCCTTGCCCGGGGTCGGGCACTCAAAGCCGAACTCCAGTCGACAAATCCCGGAGCAACCATCGCCCGGTTGGGCGTTGCCGTCGTCACAGCTCTCGTTGCTATCGAGGTGTGAGTCGCCACAGGTGGACACGTTTGGTGTTCCCGCGGCTGCGGAAGCTCCGGTGCCACATCCTTGGCCCTCGCATCCGGGAGTGTTTCCCTTGGCGCCAAAATGAACGGGAGGCTTGCCGCCCGAGCCGCCGCCCGACGAGACTTGACCCGCCGAGGATTCATGTCCGGGCTCAACCTGGGGGTTTCCTCCGCAGGCGACCGCGAGCAATACGAAGGGAAGACTCCAAGTAATAGCTTTCATCTCGGATGGTTCTCCAGAACAGTGACCGTGAAAATTACCGCACCTACTGGACGAACGTCAACAGTCGGTGGCTCTGTGGAGCCGCTTTGCTGTGCGCTGGTAGGGGGAGGTGGGAGCTTTCAATAGCCGTTACAGAGAGTTGTTGGTTCGGCGTGCACACGGGCGTGGTCGTTCGCCTGTGGTCGCCGGCCACCTGATGCGGCCTCCTGTTGGGCGAAGACCATGACCTGGCTCGCGAACCTGCGGTGATGTCGGGGAGGCAGCTTGGCCCGAACAGTCCGTGTCGTCGGGAGGTCGGGGTGGCTGAAGCGGGAGTGCGCCCAAGCGACGCACTCCGTTTGAAGCTCCGACTACGCAGCACGTCGCTCAGTGCAGGATGCTGTAACGACAACCGCTGGTGCAGTTCGACGTGCCATCGCATTGTTCGCTGTTGGCGGTTTGGACCCGTCCGTCGCCACAATAGCCGCCCAAGCGGCAGTTTGTCGTACAAGTGCCTACTCCGTAGGCATTGAGCGCGTTGTCCGGGCCGCGATCACAGGCTTCAGTGCCGTTCTTCACTCCGTCGCCGCAATAGGGGGCGAGGGTACAGTCTGCGGCGCAGGTGCCATAGGCGCCGGTGTTATTGCCGTCATCGCACTGCTCGCCGGCATCCTTGAGGCCATTGCCGCACTTGAGTAGGCAGCGCGAGTCACACTTGCTGGCCGCAGTGCCGTTGAGGCCTGCTCCGTCGTCGCACTGCTCGCCCGCGTCGAGCTTCTTGTTGCCGCAGGTGGCGGGTGGCTGGTTGTACGCCGAGCAGTCTGGCTTGCAGGCACCAGGCTGGGTAGCGCTGTTGCCAGCGCCATCGTCGCACTTCTCTCCGCCAACCAGGTCGACCATGCCGTCACCACAGTAGGGAGTCGCCCGGCAGCGCGTCGTGCACTTTCCCAACCCGTAGCCGCTAGTCACGTTGCTTGCGCCAAGATCGCAGAGCTCGCCTGCGCTGAGCTGAGTGACGCCGTCCCCGCAGAAGGGAGCCTTCAGACAACCCGGGGCGCAGGTGTCGTACGTTCCGTCGTTCTTGCCGTCATCGCACTGCTCGCCGGCATCTTTGATGCCGTCCCCGCAGTAGGAACCACGCACGCACGTAGCCGAGCAGCCATTGTAGCCGCCCACGTTGAGAGCGGTTCCGAGGTCACACTCCTCCCCGAGCTCAACGGTACCGTTGCCGCACTTGACGCGGCAGCCCGTGTCGCAGGGTGAGCTGAGGGTTCCGTTCGCTTGACCGTCGTCGCAGGACTCGGCTCCATCGAGCAGTCCGTCGCCGCAGTAATGGCCCGGCTGGCAGCGATCGTTGCAGGCTCCGGTCCCGTAGGCGGCCGGCGAGTTGCCGGCACCCAAGTCGCAAACCTCACCGTAGGTGGCATCGAGGAGCCCGTCGCCGCAGCGGTGGGCTTGGACGCACCCTGGCGCGCAGCCACTTGCCTGGGTTCCGTAGGCGGTCGTGTTCACGCCGTCATCACAATACTCGGGACCATTCTTGAAACCATCGCCGCAGAAGGGCTCAAGTTCGCAGCTGGCGGTGCACCCACCGTAGCCACCCGAGGCGCCGTTGGCCACGCCGAGGTCGCAGGCCTCGTCACCGACGAGCTGACCGTCCCCGCAAACCGGGGCGCAGACGCTGTTGCGGACGTTGAAGCCGTTGAGCGTGAGCTTGAAATTCGAGCCATCAGTGTGGCGTTCGGCGTGCAGCAACACGATTTCGTAGAGACGGCCCTTGGTCATGCCGAGGGTCGCAATCTTGGCGTCGGTCAGCGTGATGCTTCCGGAGGTGGGCGGGTGCAGTCCGCCAAGATCCACCATCAGTTTTCCGTTGATGAAGATCCAGACGTCGTCGTCGCCGGAGAAGGCGAGCTGCTCGCCGCCCTTGAGCTCGAACCAGTACAGCAGCGAGGTGGTGAAGCCGAAATTGTGTCCGCCGGAGGCCTGTTCCGCGCCGCTGGCGACCCAGCCCTGCCCGTCGATCGGGTAAAACCCTACTACGCCGGTGTCAAAGACGTACGAACCGTCCGGTTGGCGTGGAATGGACAGCACGGAATCAATGCGCTTGGAGGCGGGCGTGTCTGTGTACCATTGAGCAAAATCGGCGAGGCTGGTGAGCTGTCGCTTATAAGGGCAGGCTGCCCCGCAGGCAGGCTGACCACCGCCACCGCCGCAGGCCACCATGCAGTTGCCGGTCGCAACAGGGCGGCGGTCCGCGGGTAGGTTGGAGTTGATCAGACCAGGGGTCTGAGCGTCACCACTGTACGTCTCAAAGTCGGGGTGCTTGGTGAATCCCGCTTTTGGCGCGCGATTGAAATCCCGGTAGAGGACCGGGAGCTGCAGGGTGGCCGGCGGAGTCTTGGCGACGATCGTGCAGGTAAAGCCCGCCTCTTTCGTGCAAGTCGCAGAGCAGCCGTCCCCGTTTTGCGTGTTGCCGTCGTCGCACTCCTCGACGTCGCCCGCCAGGATCATCCCGTCTCCACAGCGGGACTGACAAGCGCCCGCGGTGCAGGTGGGTTCGATCTCACACAGGGGAGTGCAGCCGTCCCCGGTGTTCTTGTTCTTGTCGGCGTCGTCGCAGGGCTCATCGCCTTCGCGATAGCCGTCCCCGCAGACGGTCTTGATGCATTGGTTGAGCGGGGTTGGGTTCGGTCGCAGGATGCTGGGGGGACAGGTGTAAGTTGGCTCGGTGTGGCAAGCACCCGAGCAGCCGTCTCCGTTGGTGGTGTTGCCGTCGTCGCAGGTTTCGCGGCCCTTGAGGACGTCGTCACCACAGACCGCGAGGCAGACGCTGCCCGCCTTGGGACAGGCAAATCCGGGCTCGACGTTCTTGCAATTGCTCGAGCAGCCGTCTCCGCTGATCTGATTACCGTCGTCGCAGATCTCCCCGACGCCGATCTTCTTGTCTCCGCACTTGACGGTGAAGACGCAGACTGAGGCGGCAAGCCCACCCTTATTGTCGCAGTCCCAACCCGCCTCGACCTGGCAGCTCGCCGAGCAGCCATCGTTGGCGGTGGCATTGCCGTCATCACAGCCCTCGACATTGGCCGGGCTGGTCAGTCCGTCGCCGCAGCTCTCCTTAGGCTGGCACTTCTGTCCGAGGGTCGGGCAGACATAGCCTGGCTCAACCTTACAGTTGCCGCTGCAGCCGTCCCCGGCGATGGCATTGCCGTCGTCGCAGGTCTCGTTCGTGTCAAAGGCTCCGTTGCCGCAGGGGGCCACGGCCGCGACACATTTCTGTCCGGGGGTGGGGCAGGTGAAGCCCGGTTCGACCGTGCGACAGTCCGCGCTGCAGCCGTCCGCGCCAGTCGTGTTGGCGTCATCACAGGCCTCAAAGCCCACCACCTTGCCGTCGCCACACACGATGGTGGTCGCGCAGGTTTGCTGCGGGACCAACTGGGGATCAGGCGGGGTGCAAGCGCAGTTGGGCTCAACGCGACAGGCCGTTGAGCAGCAGTCAAAGTTCTCGAGGTTGCCGTCGTCGCAGCTCTCGGTGCCGTTGAGGAGGCCATCGCCACAGAACTCCAGTGGCACGCAGGGCGCACCTGGCGGACAGACGTAGTGGGCCGGATCCTCCTGCTGACAGCTAGCCGAGCAACCGTCACCCGGAACGACTCCTCCGTCATCGCATTGCTCGCCGGACTCGACCTTGGCGTTACCGCAGACCGATGCGGTGACTTGGCGCGTGCAGACGCCCGCAGCCGTGCAGGTGAAGCCCGGCTCTAACTGGCAGTCCGGCGTGCAGCCGTCACTGGTGGCGGCGTTGCCGTCGTCGCAGACCTCGTTCGGACCGGGCTTTTTATCACCGCAGAACAAAGTCGGCTTGCATGGTTTTCCTGGGGTGAGGCACTCATAGCCTCCCTCGGTTCGACAAAGGCCCGAACAGCCGTCGCCAGGCGTGGCGTTGCCGTCGTCACAGGTCTCTCCCTCGCCGAGCTTTGAGTCCCCACAGACCACCGCGATGCCTGGGTCCCCGCCCTGTCCGCCGCAGGCTCCCTGGCAGGTCTGCTTGCCACCACTGGTGTGGAGGATGGGGCCGTGACCCGACCCGCCTGACGAGCTGCTCGGGGCGGTGGAGGTCGCGGCTGGCCCCGGCTCGACCTGAGGATTGCCACCACACGAGAGCGCGAGTGTTGAAGCGAGCAGCAGTCCCCAACAACCATTTCGGACCAACATCGAGACCTCCACAGAGACGGCAAAAAAGGAGCAAAGTCGAACGTGTAAATATGCACCTCTAGCGGTACGAATTCAATGGCTTGCTGCAGTTTACTGGGGGCAGCTGCGCGTAGGTGGCAGGTGCACCGTGATGTAGGCCGGCGAACGAGCCAAGTCCGGCAACACCGCGCGAGCCCGGCTTTGGTGACACCAGCAAGTCCAGAAATAGCCACGGGGCCCGGCATTGGTGAATGCCGAGCCCCGTGGGGAGTGGTCGCAAGCGAGCATCAGAGCGGGATGCTGATCTCCTTCATGCACGTGGAGCTGCAGCGATCACCGGACACGGTGTTACCGTCGTCGCACTGCTCTTTTCCGGAAATCACGCCGTCTCCACAGTGAGGTCCGAGCTTGCAGCGAGTCGTACAACCGCCGTAGTTGTTGATCGAGTCACTGTTCTGCGCACCAGAGTCGCAGACTTCGCCCTTGTTCTTCTGCACGACGCCGTCACCACAGCGGGGACCAACGGTGCAGTCGGTGGCACAGCGGCCGTAGCTGCCGTCATTGGTACCGTCGTCGCAGGTCTCCACGGGCGATTGAACAATGCCGTCGCCGCAGCGTCCCCTGACACCGCAGGTGTTCGAGCAGGCGTCATTGTCGACGGTGTTGCCATCGTCACACTGCTCCCCGTAGGCGCTCTGTACGAGGGTGTCGCCGCAGCGTGGACCATTCTTGCAGCCCGCGTCACAGACGCCGTAACCACCCATGTTGACGCCGTCGTCGCATTGTTCTGTGCCATTGGTGATCGCGTCGCCACAGCGGGGACCAATGCTGCAGTTGGCGGCGCAGCCTCCGTAGGCACCGGTGTTGCCGGCCTTTCCGAGATCGCACTCCTCGGTCGGGTCGAGGTGACCGTCACCGCAACCGGGCGGAAGCTTGCAACCAGGCGCGCAACGCGCACTGCCGTAGGCAATGTCCTGGTTCTTGCCGTCATCGCATTCTTCGGGGCCATTCTTGACGCCGTCACCACAGAAGGGAGCAAGCACGCAGCCCGGCGAGCAGGTGCCGTAGGCGCCGTTATTGACGCCGTCGTCACATTGCTCATTGTAGGTCTTGACGCCATCCCCACAGGTTGGGGAGCATTGGCTACGCGTCACGTTGAAGCCCGTGAGCGTCAACATGTAGTTCGAGTCGATCGGGTGACGATCGGCGTGGTAAACGACGATCTCGTAGCTCTGGCCGACGGTGAGTCCGAGCGTGACACTGCTCGGGGTGTAAGGAGCTGTGACGAAGTAGACTGTCTTGTCATCGGCACCCATCTGTGTCTGAACCGCGCTTGGGGCGTTGCCAGCCGCGAGGGTCACGCTACCCGTGCGCGGTTGGTGCATGCCGCCAAGATCGATGGCCAAGCGACCGTTGATGAAGACCCAGACGTCGTCGTCACCGGAGAAGCTCAGGAGCTCGCCGCCCTTGAACTGGAAGACGTAGCGCACCTCGCTCGTGAAGTTGTAGTCGTGGGGGCCCTTGCCGTTGCAGTTATAGCCGAGGGTAGTGAGCTTGCCCGCGTAGCCCCAGCCATCGTCCCAGAGCTGGCAGATGCGCGGTTCGGTGACCGGCGTCACATCAAGCGGGAAGTGACCCTCCATCCCATCGCCCCAGTCGCCTTTCATTGGGGTAGCCGGGTCGTCTGACGAGAACGTGGCGGTGTTTCCGGCTACCGCGAACGCCAGGCTCGAGATGGTCTGACGGGACGTGTCCGTGTACCACTGAGCAAAGGAGGCAGCGTCCTTGGTGATGTGCCAATTGTTGCCACCACGCGCGAGAAACATCTTGTCGACGCCGGAGAGGAAGGCGGGCTTGCCGCTCGAGTTGAGGTAGTTCTGAACGAGCCCTTGGGAGAGCATGGTCTTGCCTTGCCCCCAACCTGTGTTGATGCCGTTCGTCCAGTAGAAGAAGTCGGGATGAGGATTGGTAAATTGGGTCGCGCAGGGTGTGGGTTGCTCCACGACGCCCTCGGGCGAGTGCGAGCAGTATTGCGTCGCGGTAAAGTCCCGGTAAATGGCGGGGAGGATCAGGCAACTGCCGCTGCCGCTGCCGCTGGGGCAGGGCTTGGTCGGACTAATCGTGGTGTCGTTGCAGGTGAACCCGCCTTCCGTCTTACAGCTCGCCGAGCAGCCGTCGCCGCTCCGGGCATTGCCGTCGTCGCAGTCTTCGGTGCCCGTCTTGACACCGTCACCGCAGATCACGGTACACGCGCGGTTGTAGTTCCCGTTGGCATCCGCCTCGGCCACGCGACAGAGCGGCTCGTTGGTGCAGGTCAGCGAGCATCCCTTGCCGTCGCCCAGGTACAGGCCGTTCGAGCTGCCGAGGTCGCATTGCTCAACACCCTCCTTGACCCCGTTGCCGCAGGTGGAGCTGGTGCAGGCCGAGCCGCCCGAAGCTGGCTTGGTGCAGGTGTACCCCGGCTCGACCTGGCAGGTTGACGAGCAACCGTCATTGGCTCCGTTGGGAATGGTGTCGCAGGTCTCAAATCCGAGCACCCTGCCATCGCCGCAGTTCGGAATGCAGGGCTTGCCCGCCTGACGACAGAGCCAGCCGCTCTCAGGTCCGCAAACGTTGGAGCATCCGTCGCCGCTCGTCTTGTTCCCGTCGTCGCAGCGCTCGGTGCCTTGAACCTTGCCGTCGCCACAGACGATGTTGCTCGTGCAGAGCTGGCCGACCGTGGCGCAGGTGTAGTAGTCGGCCTCCTTGCGACAGAAGGCGTTGCAGCCGTCGCCAGACACGGTGTTGCCGTCTTCGCAGTTCTCACCCGCAGACGGGGTGATGATCAAATCCCCGCAGACGGGGATCTTGGTGCAGGCGGCCTTCGGGACCAAGCAGCGGTAACCCGTCTCGACGCGACAACCGCTGTCGCAGCCGTCTCCGCTAGCCTTGTTGCCGTCGTCGCAGTTCTCCCCGGTCGTCATGCGGCCATCGCCGCAGTCACTGAGCTTTTTACAAGCCTCGCCCGGGGTTGGGCAGTAAAAGCCAGACTCGGTCGTTAGGCAGTTGGCGGCGCAGCCATCACCGGCTTTCGTGTTGCCGTCGTCGCAGGCTTCACCCGGCGAGCGAACTCCATCGCCGCACTTGATGTTCGACGTGCAGGCGCCGCCCGTTGGCGGACAATCCCAGTTTGGTTCCACGGCGCACACACCAGAACAGCCATCACCTGGCATCAGGTTGCCGTCGTCGCAGACTTCACCGAGGGAGGTGTCTACCTTGCCGTCGCCGCAGTACGGGCCCGCGTCGGGCACCACGTAGATGCAGTTCTTCGTTGGGTCGGACTCACAGGGAACTACGGTTCCGCCACCACCGGCACCCGTCGAGCCAGTGCCCGCGTCGAACCTGAAGTGAACACCACCAGTTCCGCCTGGCTTGGCGCCAGTTCCGGAGTTGTCACCCGCGCTTCCTCCGCCGGGTGGGAGATCCGATCCCCCGCCTCCCGAGCATGCCCAAACCCACAAAGACACCCCAGCGACTGCCGAGATATGAAGAAATGATTTCCGTCCGAGTTTCCACATGAGACCCTCCCAGGTAAAGATCTCTGAAACAGAACGGTACCATCGCCGTATTCGTTCTGAAGCCCTGGCGAAAAATTAGGTGGGAGATGTACCGTTCGGCGACTACCTGCGGATAATTGGGCCACCGGTGTAAGTCATGTCAGGTGGTGTCGTACCTGACATGAGCCGGAAACGTTTCTAGACACCCAGATCGAGGCCGAGCACCGCAGTCACCACCGCGCCGCTCGAGTTGGGTTCCGCGAACACCACAACGTAATGGACGTCCGCTCCAACATAGGCCGCGCCCAGCCGATATCCGCCGAGAATGCCGGGACTCATCAGGGCCCTGACGTTGGTGGTGGAGTCGCAATTGGCGGTGCAGAGCTCGAGTCGCGCGAGCGCCATCCCGAGTCCGACGACGGGGCGAAGGAAGAGCTCGGGCGTGGCATTGACCTCGATGCCGATCTCTCCGCCGAAGGCGATCGAGCGGCGCGCGTAGGTGGTCGTTTCGCCGAACGCGCTGGCGCTCTCCTGAGAGCCGAAGAAATAGGTGCCTGTTGCCCCCGCGTAAAAGAGGTCTCCGAGGTGCCAACCCGCACGCCCCCCGACGCCAAGGTGCTGGGCCGCGCCGGTGCCGTAGCCGCCGTGGAGCGCCAGGGCCAGGCGGCCTCCGCGATGGCCTGAGAGCTCCTTGGGAGTCTCGACGGCGGCCTTGGCGTCAGTGCTCTTCTTGACGGCGCCCTCTCCCGAGGAGTCGCCCTTGCCATCGTCGCTGGGTTTGTCCGAGGGTTCAGAGCTTGCGGACTCGTCGTCCGCCGCCGCGGCGTTCCGCACGCCGCTCAAAACCCCAAACGCCAGCAGCGCGGGTACTACGATCCGAATCAAGCTCTGACAAGACCTCATGGTGTCCTCCGAAGGGCTCCCCCGGGAGTAGGGAGGGGAGCCTGGGGGGCATCATACGCCAGCTTGCTTGAGTGCGGCGCTGACGATTGCTTTGGCTTCATCTTGGAGCCGAGCGAGATGCTCTGCACCGCGGAAGCTCTCGGCGTAGATCTTGTAAACGTCTTCTGTGCCAGACGGCCTGGCCGCAAACCAGCCTTCAGCGGTAGTGACCTTGAGGCCTCCGATGGGGGCGTCGTTGCCCGGCGCGCGGGTGAGCACGGCCGTGATGGGATCCCCGGCAAGTTGGCTGGCTTTGATGTCCTCGGGAGAAAGCCGCTGCAGCACCGCCTTCTGCTCGCGCGACGCGGGGGCATCGATGCGCGCGTAGACGGGCTCGCCATGTCGCGCCACCAATGCCCGGTAATGCTCGCCGGGGTCCTTTCCGGTCTTGGCGGTGATTTCCGCCGCGAGCAGGCAGAGCAGCAGGCCGTCTTTGTCCGTGGTCCAGGTGCTGCCGTCGCGCCGCAAAAACGAGGCGCCCGCGCTCTCCTCACCGCCAAAGCCAAAGCTTCCGTCAAGGAGGCCAGGGACGAACCACTTGAAGCCGACCGGAACCTCGGCGAGGCGCCTGCCTAGGCTGGCTGCCACGCGGTCAATCAGGCTGCTCGACACGAGTGTCTTGCCAACGGCTGCGTCCTTCCGCCAGCCGTCGCGGCTGCCGAAGAGGTAGTCGATCGCCACTGCCAAATAGTGATTCGGATTCATCAGCCCGACACTCGGCGTGACGATCCCATGGCGGTCGGCGTCGGCATCATTGCCGAAGGCCACGTCATAGCGAGCCTTGAGTCCGATCAGGCTCGCCATGGCGCTTGGTGATGAGCAGTCCATTCTGATTTTTCCGTCGTGGTCGACGGTCATAAACCGGAATGTAGGATCCACCGCGGGATTGACGAGCTCGAGCTTGAGTCCATAGCGCTCAGCGATCGGGCCATAGTAGCCCACTGCCGCTCCGCCCATCGGATCGGCACCGATGCGCACGCCGGCGGACTTGACTGCGTCAAGATCCAGCACTTGGCCAAGATCTTCGACGTACGGCGTCACATAGTCATGTCGGAGGGTGGTCGAGGCGGCCAGAGCGCGCGCGTAGGTCCAGCGCTTCACATTGACGCAGTTGTCTGCGAGGTGCTGGTTGGCGAGGAGCTCGATCCTGGCGGTGAGCTCGGTATCGGCGGGACCTCCGCTCGGTGGATTGTACTTGTAGCCGCCGTCGCGCGGGGGATTGTGCGACGGGGTGATCACGATCCCGTCGGCGAGACCCGACGCGCGGCCAAGATTGTGGCGCAGGATGGCGTGCGAAATGACCGGCGTGGGCGTGTAGCCCGAGTCGGCGTCGATGCAGACGGTGACTCCGTTAGCAGCCAGGACCTCGAGGGTCGTGATGAGCGCGGGTTCGCTCAGTGCGTGCGTATCGATCCCGACGAACACCGGCCCCGTGATGCCGTCTTCGCCGCGCACGGTACAGATGGCCTGCGCGGTCGCCAGGATGTGACGCTCATTGAAGGCGCAGTCGAGCGCGCTACCCCGGTGACCCGAGGTGCCAAAGGACACCCGTTGGCTTGGGATCTGCGGATCTGGCACGGACGAGTAGTAGGCAGCCACGAGGCGCGGCACGTTGATGAGCAGGGACTGGGGTGGGGTGCGTCCGGCGAGGGGATGCGGGCTCATGGCGACTCCGGTCAGAAATAGCGCCCAAATGGGCGAGACAACTGGCTTACCCGACTCCGGGCCCGAGTTCGAGTGAAAAGGCGGCATCGGCGGTTGCAAGCGACGTTGCCGCCGACCGAACTGAGCTAGGCTGGAGAAACGATGTGCTTTGGCGTTGAGCCAGCTCACCCTGCAGCGTCGCGGACTCGGTCGATTGAGCGGTCGCCTCGGAGTCGTTGCGCTCGTCACGCGTGCGCTTGGCAAGTCCTTGTCCTGCTCGCCGCCCTCCAGGGCTGCAAGGCGGCTCCGCGCGCTGGCCAGCCCCCACCAGGCGTCCCCTCCTCGGTGGCCCGCGCCGCGCCCGCAAGCTCCAGTCCTGCGGACGTCCCGGCTCTGCGGGGACTACGCCACTTCGTGACGCGCAGTGGAGCGGTGGTCATCCTGAACGATCAGGCCGTCGACGAGCGAGGTCGGTTTGATCTGCTGGTCCATTTTCACGGTGTGCACACGGCGCTCAAGCCTGCCCTGGAGCAAGCGCGGCTCAATGCGGTTGTGCTCGTGATCGACGCGGGCCTCCAGACGAGTGACTACAGCGCTCGCATGGAGTTTCCCGGGAGTTTGGAGCTGCTGCTCGCAGGCCTGCGTCGTCAACTCTCCGAGCGTCTGGGGCGACCGTGTGTGGAGCGGCGGCTAGCGCTGAGCGCCTGGAGCGCGGGCTTTGCAGCGGTCGCTCAGGTGCTCCGTCACCCAGCGGAACGACAACGCGTTGACGGGTTGCTACTCGCCGACGCGCTGCACGCCGCGTTCATCGAGCCCGCCCGGCGGCGACCGAGTCCCGAACAGCTCGCGCCGTTCGCTCAGTTTGCCGAACAAGCCAGGGGTGGTACGCGGTTGTTCGCGTTGACGCACAGTGAGGTTGGGACACCGAACTACGCCAGCACGACCGAGACCGCCAACGCGCTCGCCGAGCGGCTTGGGCTGCCTTGGGGTCCCGTCGACGCAGGCGGCGCCGAGGAGCCTCACCAGGTGCGCCGCATCGACCAGGGGGACCTGCATTTGTGGGGGTATTCCGGCGTCGACAAGCATGCTCACGCCCTGCAACAGCGAGCGCTCGGGCGGACTCTGCTGCCCCTGTTGCGGGACTGGTGGGCTCGCCATCCGGTAGCGGCCGCGCAGCTCAAGATGACAGAATCGCCCACCGCAATCCGCTAACGGAGTTGACCAGCGCCTGCAAAGCGGGTTTGACCCGCGAGGCCGTTGATGCGATGCCCAAACCGCATGTCACCGAACGTTCCCGGACACTTCATCACCAGCGCCAGTAGCTGGCGTCGGGCGGCACCGATCGTCTGGGGTCCCCCGGGGAGTCCCGCAATTTACGGCTCGATCGACGTTGACGCCACTCAGTTGCTCCGCTTTGTGCAGCGCATGGAACGGGAACTCGGGCGAAAAGTGACCGTCACGCACCTCGTCGTGGCTGCCTTGGCACGCACCCTGCGGACGCACGCAGCGTGCAACTCCTACGTTCGACTGGGGCGCGTCTATCAGCGTCGCGACGTTGACCTATTCGTCGCGGTGGCCCAACCTCCCGACGAGAACCAGCGGGCAGACGATCAGCGAGCGGACTTGAGCGGCACGCGGATCGGTCAGGCGGATCAGAAGAGCATTGGCGAACTCGCTGAGCTCATCGCCAGCAGCGCCAGCAAATTGCGCGAGAGAACGGACCGCGAGCTTGGCGGACTCAAGCGCTGGCTGGCGGCACTTCCACCTTGGATTTCGCGTTTTGGGCTCAGGCTGGTGACGTTCCTTCAGTACGAGCTCAACCTCAATCTGTCTCGTCTCGGCGTGCCTCGGGACTCCTTTGGTGGAGCGTTCGTTTCGAGCATGGGGATGTTTGGGATCCGTAACGGGTTTGCCCCGCTCGTGCCCTGCATGCGCTTTTCAGCCATGCTCGCGATTGGCCTGATCGAGGATCGCGCGGTGGTCGTAGACGGTCAGATCGTGGTGCGCCCCATTTTGCCGCTGTCGGCCACGCTCGATCATCGTGTGGTTGACGGCTATCAGGCCGGGCGTCTCTGTCGAACCCTGACGGAGCTGTTGACCTCGCCCGAGCAGCTACTGCTTCCCTGAGGGTATTGCGAGGTGTTCCACATGCCGTGGGACGCAGGCCGGCCTGGACCGCTCGCAACGCGGGCGTCTAAGGCGCGCTGGCTGGCACTGGCGAGTGGGTTGGGGGCTGACTTGGCCCGGGGGGGCTGTGTTACGCTCGACGATAGTCCTTTCTCCTACCGCGCTGCGACTGCGAGGAGGGTGGAGTCGAGCCGCCATGAGTGAGTCCAAGTCCGATAGCCCAGTGCCGAGCGCTTCCCAGACGGTGGGGTCTGCCACGGACCTGGCCTCATCATCGCGCAGGGAGTTTCGTGAGCTGTCCGAGCTCCTGCCCCTGACGGTGTTTGAAGTCAACATGACCGGACAGTTTGTCTGGGTGAACTCCCACGGGCGAAAGCTGTCGGGATACAGCGAGCAGGACCTCGAGCGCGGCATCGCGGTGCTGTCGGTGATTCGCTCGGCCGATGGGGTCTCGGTGGCCTCGAATCTGGCCATGAAGCTTACGGGTGGAGCCGATTCCGAGGACCAGTACACCCTGCTCTGCAAGGACGGTTCGACTCGGAGTGTGACGATTCGCAGTCGGGCCTTGGTCGCTGATGGACGCATCGTGGGCCTAATCGGGGTGGCGATTGACCTGAGCGAACAGAAGCGACTCGAGGAGCGTCACGCACGGGCCGAGCGGCTCGAAGCAGCGGGTCGAGTCGCTGGGCAGGTGGCCCATGATTTCAATAATCTACTCGGACCGCTGCTCGCCTATCCACAGCTGGTGCGCGAGCACCTTCCGCAACACTCCCGCGCCCATGCGCTCCTGCGCGACATGGAATTTGCGGCGCAGCAGATCCGGGAGATCAACCAACAGCTACTGACACTCGGGCGACGTGGCCATTGCGAGCTGACTCCGGTCGAACTATCGGCATTGGTGGGTGCCTGCGTCGGTGGTTTCAGTCTGCCGCCGGAGATTCGCTTGGCGGTTGAGCTGGGGGCCGACGCGGGCTGGGTTCTGGGTGGGGAGGCTCAGCTCGTTCGCGTGCTCAATAACTTGGTTCAGAACGCCCGAGACGCGATGCCGGAGGGCGGTGTGGTGACGCTGAGCACGGGTCTGGTAGACTTGCCGGAACAGAACGGACTGATGGGTCGGATCCCGACGGGGCGCTACGCCCATCTCACCGTTTCAGATACCGGCAGCGGGATCTCCGCTGCGCTCTTGGAGCGCATATTTGAGCCTTTTTACACCACTAAGCGAGCTGACCGTCGGCGAGGTTCTGGGCTCGGGCTCTGCACCGTTGCCGCCGTGGTCCAGGACCATCAGGGCCACCTTGTGGTCAGCTCGGAGCTCGGTCAGGGCTCGACGTTCCATGTGTACCTTCCGCCAACGCAACCGAGTCCAGTGACCGCGCCGGACCAGCTCCTTCCCAGCATTGGGGGGGGGCAGGCCCTGATCGTCGCCGAAGACGGGGTGGGCCGCCAGGTCACCAAGGGCCTGCTCGAGCGCCTTGGCTTTCGCGTCACGCTCGCACTCAGCGGCGAACAGGCCCGTCTCCTGGCAGAGCGCGTGATCGTACCCGACCTCGCGGTGCTCGAGGTGGCTACCCGCGACGGCATGGACGGTCCAACCACGCTGACGGAACTCAGGAAACTCCATCCGTCGATGCCCGCGCTGTTGATTTCGGGAGGGCTAGAGACCGACGCGGTACGGTCCGCCCTTGGCCGGGGTCGCACCGCGTTTCTGCGAAAGCCGGTGACGCTCGAAGTGCTGTCGCGAACGCTGCGCGCTCTGCTGGGCTAGCGCGGCAGAGCGGCGCCCCGCTCTCAGGCCTCAGTACACTGCTCGGTCTTGAGGCTCTCGACGAAGCGATGCCATTGCTCTAGGCCACCTTCCAGCCAGTAGACGCGCTCAAATCCCAGCTCGCGATGGCGCTCGGCGGCGCGGCGACTGCGGGTGCCGGAGCGACAGTAGAACAAGAGTGGCGTGACTCTTGGCAAGGCCGCAATCGCGTCGAGCGTCGCCGTATCGAGCGGGTGAGCCGAAGCGAGGTGGCCCGCTTCAAACTCCTCCTCCGTTCTAGCGTCGATGATGTACAGCCCCATTTCCGCCTCGAGGGACTGCACGAGCCACTGTGGCGTGACTGCCCGCAGACCATGGGGCTCGTTCGGATTGTCGACCCGAAATCCTCCGCCTTCGGGACTCTCGACCCAGTCGATGGCCACTCCCTCAGCGCGTCCAGCGCTTGGGCCGTCCAGCACGATCGAGAGCTCACCCACGCGCAGCTCGATGTCTCCCGGGCGGAATTCGTCGACACCCAGCTCATGATGAAGCTCCGCTGAGATGGTGAGCCGAATCGCCTGAGACGCTTGCACGAGTGCCGACCGCAGCTGCTCCATCGCCGTTCGACTGATGGCAAGTTGCGGCGGTTTCGCAGGTGGCTGAACCCGCAGAAGCTGACTCAGCTCACCGCGACCCTCGAGTGCGCGGACCGCCTCCAGACCACCGACGATCGCTCCGCGCAGGCAAAGCAACGGAAAGTGACGATGAGATTCGGGCTCCGCTAGCAGGGGCGAGAGTTCCGGATACTCGCGAGCGTCGATGATGGTCGGCTGTGCGTCGTGGCGCGTCAGCAGCCCGATCAGCTCCTCGAGCCGAGCATCCCGACCCAAGCCGAACACCGCAACCTCGTCGCTAGCGCCAACCCGAAACATTCGGCTTTCCTGGGGAAAAGTCACCGCGAACCTCTAGCACGCCCGGGGCTGACGGGCGGGGTCCCACAACCCTGGTCGGGCGTGAGGCTGATTTTTGCGCCTGGGCGGGACCATCCCCGCCCGAGGACGCTAGACTCCGACCCCGCCGCGTTCTGGCGTGGAGCCCTGGACCATGACCGACGATACCTCTCGACTGCTACGCAAGCTTGCCAGCGAACGAATCCTGCTCCTCGACGGAGGAATGGGAACGATGATCCAACGGTACGGACTCGGAGAGGACGACTATCGCGGAACTCGGCTCGCTCGGCATGCCCAGCCTCTCAAAGGCAATAACGACCTATTGTGTCTGACGCGGCCCGACGTGGTGCGTGCGATTCACGCGGCCTACCTCGACGCGGGTAGCGATATCATCGAGACCAATACGTTCAATGCCCAAGCCATCTCGCAGTCCGACTATGCACTGAGCGACCTCACCTACGAGCTCAACGTTGAGGCAGCTCGCATCGCACGTTCGGTGGCTGATGAGTTCAGCGATCGAACCCCGGACAAGCGCCGCTTCGTGGCTGGCGCGGTTGGTCCAATGAGCAAGGCGCTCAGCATGTCGGTGAAGGTCGACGATCCTGCCCATCGCGAGGTGGATTTCGATCAGGTGCTGTCGGCCTATCTCGAGCAGATGAAAGGGTTGCTCGATGGCGGCTCGGATCTGCTGCTGATCGAGACGATTTTTGATACCTTGAACGCCAAGGCCGCCATTCAGGCGGCGCGTCGCCTGATGCAGGAAAGAGGTCGAGAGATCCCGCTCATGCTGAGCGTCACGATCGTCGACAAGAGTGGTCGAACGCTGTCGGGTCAGACGATTGAGGCATTCTGGACGAGTATCGCGCATTGTCGTCCCCTGTCGGTCGGCCTGAACTGCGCGCTCGGTGCCGCCGAGATGCGTCCCCATGTCGAGGTGCTGTCGCGCCTGGCTCCCGCGCTGGTCTCTTGCTATCCGAACGCCGGGCTCCCGAATGCGTTTGGGGGCTTTGACGAGGCCCCCGAAGACCTGGCGCTCGTGCTCGGGGACTACGCGCGCGAGGGACTCTGTAACATTCTGGGCGGCTGCTGCGGTACGACGGACCAACACATTCGTGCCATCGCCAAGGCTGTTGAACACATTGCGCCGCGGGTTCCGGCGGTGTCCGACGGGCTCACCCGCTACTCGGGCCTAGAGGCGCTCACGCTGCGCAGTGACTCGAACTTTACCATGATTGGCGAGCGCGCCAACGTCACGGGTAGCAAGAAGTTCGCGCGACTGATCGCGAGCGGGGACTACTCGACGGCTCTCCAGGTAGCTTCCGAACAGGTCCAAAACGGCGCCAACGTGGTGGATCTCAACCTCGACGAGGCGATGCTCGATTCCGAGGCTGAGATGACCCGGTTCACGCGCTTGATCGCGACGGAACCGGATATCGCCAAGGTCCCGCTGATGGTGGACAGCTCCAAGTGGTCCGTCATTGAAGCCGGCCTGAAGAACGTTCAGGGCAAAGCGATCGTCAACTCCATCAGCATGAAGGAGGGCGAGAGCGAATTCCTTGAGCGCGCTCGTCGCGTTCGCGAGTATGGGGCTGCCGTCGTGGTGATGGCATTTGACGAACAGGGCCAAGCGGAGACTGCCGCGCGCAAGTTCTCGATCTGTCAGCGCGCCTACGATTTGCTAGTCAATCAAGTCGGATTCCCACCCGAGGACATCATCTTTGATCTGAATGTCTTTGCTGTGGCAACGGGCATTGAGGGACACAACCGCTTCGGCATGGAGTTCATCGAGGCGCTGCGCCTCGTCAAGCAGCATCTGCCAGGGGCTCGCGTCAGCGGCGGGATCAGCAATCTGAGCTTCAGCTTCCGCGGCAATGATCGGGTGCGCGAAGCCTTCCACACGGCGTTTCTCTACCATGCGATCCAAGCGGGTCTCGACATGGGTATCGTCAACGCAGGCCAACTCGGCGTCTATGAGGAGCTGCCGAAGGACCTGCTCGAACGTGTCGAGGACGTCCTGTTCGATCGACGTCCCGACGCGACTGAGCGGATGATTGAGTTCGCCCAGTCGGTCAAGGGTGGCGTGCAGTCCAAGGTCTTGGATTTGTCCTGGCGCGAGCGACCCGTGGCGGAGCGAATTCGCCACGCACTGGTCGCCGGTATCGTGGACTACATCGCGGAGGACGCCGAAGCTGCGCGCGTTGAACTGGGCGGGCCGCTCGCGGTGATCGAAGGCCCCATGATGGACGGCATGAAGGTCGTCGGGGATCTATTTAGCGTAGGAAAGATGTTCCTGCCGCAGGTCGTCAAGAGCGCGCGGGTCATGAAGCGCGGAGTAGCGACCCTGGAGCCCTACATACTGGCGGGGCGTAAGAGCGGCGAGCGCTCAAGCAACGGTCGGGTCCTTCTGGCCACGGTCAAGGGCGATGTCCACGATATTGGCAAGAATATCGTGGGCGTCGTGCTCGGCTGCAACAACTACGACGTGATCGACCTTGGGGTGATGGTTCCAACGGAGCGCATCGTGGCTGAGGCCGAAGCCCAGGGCGTCGATATCATCGGCCTGTCGGGTTTGATCACGCCTTCGCTCGATGAGATGGCGGGCGTGGCGCGCGCGCTCAAGCGAAAGGGATTGGCCCTGCCGCTGCTGATCGGCGGCGCGACGACGAGTCGTCTGCACACCGCCATCAAGATCGCTCCGGAGTACAACGCCGAAGTCGTGCACGTTCTTGACGCCTCCAGAGCTGTCGGTGTCGTGGCTGCCCTGCTTGACAAGGACAAACGTTGCCAACTCGATAAGGACAATCGGCTCGAGCAGGAGCAGTTGCGAGTTCGGCAGAGTCGCGCTACTGAGGATCGCAAGCTCCTTAGCCTGGCCGACGCCCGCTCGCGCTCGCCGAAACTGTCATTTACGGCGGACACCAGTCCGCGGCCGAGCTTTCTCGGGCTTCGACAGCTGAAGAACTGCGATCTGGCCGAGATTTCCCGTTACATCGACTGGACCTTTTTCTTTACGGCGTGGGAAATCAAGGGACGCTATCCCGAGGTCTTGTCCCATCCTGAACGCGGAGCGGCGGCTCGCGACGTGTTTGAGGCGGGTCAACGAATCCTGGCGCAGCTCATTGCCGAAGGTCGTGTGACGGCGAACGTGGCGTACGGCTTCTGGCCTGCGGTTTCGCGCGGGGATGACATCGTACTGTTCGCGGATGCGACCCGCTCACAGCAGCTTGCCAGCTTTCCGATGCTGCGACAGCAGCAGTTGCGGGCGGGCGAGGCGGTGTGCCGCTGCCTGGCGGACTACGTGGCGCCCGAGTCCAGTGGCGTCGCCGACTACGTCGGGGCATTTGCCGTTACCGCTGGCCTCGGTGCGGAGTCGGTGGTGGCCGAATTTGAAGCGGCGCGTGACGACTATTCCGCCATTCTCGTCAAGGCCATCACCGATCGCCTGGCGGAGGCCAGCGCCGAGTGGCTGCACCAGCGCGTTCGCGAGGAGTGGGGCTACGAGAGCGGGCGACCGCTTAGCAATGATCAGTTGATCGCTGAGCAATATCGCGGGATTCGCCCGGCCTTCGGTTACCCCGCCTGTCCCGATCACCGCGGCAAACTGGAGCTCTTCCGGTTGCTCGAGGCACAGGGGATTGGCATGGACCTGACCGAGTCCCTCGCGATGACTCCGGCGGCTAGCGTCAGTGGGCTCTACCTGGCCCATCCGGATGCCAGCTACTTCGGCGTCGGCAAGCTGGCTCGCGACCAAGCGCAGGAATATGCGGCTCGCTCGGGTAGCAGCCTGCAAGAGACCGAGCGATGGCTTTCTCCAAATCTTGGCTATGAACCGGAGTCGCCCAAGCCATGAAACTACTTCGCGTCGCAGCGGCCACGCTCAATCAGACGCCTCTCGACTGGGATGGCAACTTGAGACGGATCACTGAGGTCCTGCGACGCGCGAGGGCAGAGCAGATCGGCCTGCTCTGTCTGCCTGAGCTCTGCATCACTGGCTATGGCTGTGAGGATGCGTTTCTGGCGCCCGATGTGCCACGGCGGGCGCTGCAGGCGCTCGAAGCGCTCCTGCCCGAAACCAAGGGCTTGGTGGTCTGTTTTGGGCTGCCTCTGAATCTGAACAAGGCCACCTACAACGTCTGTTGTTTGGTGGCTGACGGGGAACCGCTTGGCTTCGTTGCCAAGCAGGCTCTGGCCGGGGATGGCATTCACTACGAGCCTCGCTGGTTCAAGGCTTGGCCTCGTGGGGAACGCACCACCGTGCGCCTTCTTGGGCGCGAGCTGCCGCTGGGAGATCTCCATTTCGAGCTTGACGGGGTGCGCATCGGCTTTGAGATTTGTGAGGATGCCTGGACGACGGAGCGTCCAGGAGCCCAATTGGCACTTGAGGCGGTCGACGTCATCTTGAACCCGAGCGCGAGCCATTTTGCCTTTGGCAAGCACGCGGCTCGTCGTCGTCTCGTGCTCGAGGGGGCGCGCGCGTTTGGCGTGAGTTACATCTACGCGAACTTGCTCGGCAACGAGGCAGGGCGGGTGATCTACGACGGTGATGCGTTGATCGCTTCGGGTGGGGATCTGCTCGCCAGTGCGCCGCGCTTTTCATTTCAGGAGTGGACGCTGACGAGCGCGGTCATCGATATCGAGACGACCCGAACGCGCCATGGTTGGTCTTCCAGCTATCTGCCTCATGTGCAGAGCGCGCCGGGTGCCCGCGTTAGTCGGGACCATCACTGGCCGGCAACGCCGCCCGAGCTAAGCGAGCTGCAGGTCGCGTCCTGGGAAGACTCCGAGCACGTGAGCTTCGAGGAGTTTGCGCGCGCCATTGCGCTCGGGCTCTTTGATTACCTCAGAAAATCGCGCTCGAAGGGCTTCGTGGTTTCGCTGAGCGGTGGGGCAGATTCTGCCGCGGTCAGTTGTCTTGTGGCGTTGATGGTTGAGTTCGGGTTGCGTGAGCTCGGAGCTGAGGCGTTTTCCCGACAACTCGGTGTGTGCGCTCAAGACTCAGTCGCTCAGGACGGGCGAGCTTGGGTGCGTCAGCTGCTCACGACGGCCTATCAAGCGACGCGCAATAGTTCAGAGCTGACGCGCAGTGCGGCCCGTACAATCGCTGCGGGACTCGGGACGCAGCACCTTGAACTCGACGTGGACGCACTGGTGCTAGCCTATGAGAGTCTCGCGAGCGAGGCGCTCGGGCGACCGCTCGACTGGAGCACCGACGACCTGTCACGACAGAACATTCAGGCGCGCGTGAGGGCGCCGGGGGTGTGGCTACTGGCGAACCTCAAGGGGGCCTTGCTGCTGGCCACGAGTAATCGCAGCGAGGCGGCGGTTGGTTACGCCACGATGGACGGCGACACGGCGGGCGGCCTGAGCCCAATCGCCGGGATCGACAAAGCGTTCATCCGTCGCTGGTTGCGTTGGCTCGAGAGCTCGGGTCCAGCTGGTTTTGGCCCAATTGCCGCGCTTGAGTGCATCAACGCTCAAGTCCCGACTGCCGAGCTGCGACCGCCGGGGGCAGGTCAGACCGACGAGGCCGAGTTGATGCCGTACGAGTTGCTCGACGCCATCGAGCGGGCCGCGATTCGGGACAAGCGTTCGCCTTGCGACATCTACGCCTGGATGCGCGTGCGCTTTC
This sequence comes from Polyangiales bacterium, assembly GCA_038207155.1. GTDB lineage: Bacteria > Myxococcota_A > Polyangia > Polyangiales > Polyangiaceae > FEN-1139. Next base: position 88,794 of record JBBRAB010000002.1, on the reverse strand, counting down.
CCAGCATCGAGCCCAACCAGCTGCTGATCTGGGTCGAACGATTCTTTCGACTCTGGTCTCGCAACCAGTGGAAACGCGAGCGCTACGCACCGTCCTTTCACGTAGACGATGCGAACCTCGATCCGAAGACTTGGTGTCGGTTTCCGATCCTGTCGGGTGGCTACGAACGAGAGCTCGCTGAGCTTCGCGCTCAGGTCAGCGCGTCCCTCGGCTAGCGCTCGCCCTGAAATTCGTACTCGAGCGAGCCGGGTCCTGGGAGCCCCGGGGGACTAGGAATCCGAAATTTTGCGGTCAAAACCAGCTTGCGTCGCGTGAGCTCGACCTGGCCCGTGATGAGCTTTGGGGCATCGGTGGGCTGGTCTTCCTCCCCGAAGCAGGCCTGCGCGGCGAGCAAGTCCGCTTTGGCGCCTGTGAGGGCACCTTTCAAATGACAGAGGTCGCGTCCGTTGGAGCTGTCGACGATGATGAAGTCGAGCTGGGCTGTCGTGCCCGGACTCTTGACGAGCTCCACGCGGAGCCGGGCCGCGGGATCTCGTTCGTCACGGGTAGGAGCACCCGTGATTTGGATTTTCGTCGTGTCCACGCCGCGATAATCACCCAGCCAGTCGCTGGGGCGCTGTTCTGCAACTGCAGGGCCAGGCTTTGACGCGGTCGAGCTGGCGCTGGGGATGGCAGCTGCCGATGGCGCCGCGCAAGCGACGAGCGTTGGCGAGGCCACCGATGGCGCGGTTGCGAGCATTCGGGGCGACGGACCTCGCGCGGGTTCCGCCGGTAGGTCATCGGCTTTCTTGGCGATTGCTGCCGTGCGGTGGGCCTCTGCAAGCGACTTTGGGCCGCGCCCGAGCGGCGGCACGGCGCCTTCGGTGGATGCGCACGACAGTCCCAACAGCGCCAGCCAGGCCAGGAGCCAGCGACGAGCGACTGTGGGGCTGTAGGTGAGCGGCATGGCGAGTCTCAGGGATTCACGAGTAGGGTGGTGGCGGGTTCAAGATGGGGCAACCACCGCCTACCGTACCAGCCCTCCGGGATGACCGGTTCGGTGAAGTGAAACAAGAAATAGCCATCGAGCGGTGAGACGTTGATACAGCCACCGCTCATGCGATTGCCCCAGTTGTCGTGCCAGTAGGCGGTGTGAATGGCGTAGGGCCCCGTGAAGTTTTGTGGGTAGGGAACCTCGGAGTGGATCAACTCCCCCGGCGCGATCATGGTAGAAGAGGCAAATTTCCCAGTTATTTTGAAGCGACCGGTGGGCGTCGCGGCCGTCTCAAGCGGATCGCGTCCGCGCTGCGCGGGGCCTCCGCGTCCCGGAGAGATCAGGGTAGCGAACACCGGTCGATGACCCTCGTAGGCCAGCAGCCAGCCGCCGTCGATGCTGACCGAGATCCACGTTGCTCGTCCCGCGGGCTGCTGCGGGTCGCTCGCTGTAGGGTCCGAATTGAGTGGGGAGCCCCAAGGAGTTGTCTTGGCCAGCTCCGGCAGCACCGCGTCAAGCGAGTCCACGTAGTCGCCCTGACTGGTTTCCAGGTAACGGTGCCCCTGCTCGCTGCGCTGCTTGCCGCTCAAGAGGACGTAGCTCAGGCGAGCGTACTCGCGCCCCGTCGGTTGCATCGCACCCTGGGGACTGGGCAGGTACGACGGGCGTGCTTTGGTTCGAAAGAACGCCAGTGGTGGCTTGATGGCAGCGTCGAAGTGAACTCCCTGAAAGCTGATCGCAGGATACACAGCTACGCGATCCTTGGGGACCCACTCGTAATCTGAGGTCAACAGGAAGTCCCGACCGTCGCGACGGGCCTCTGCCGAGTAGGCCACGGTGGAGCGCTCCGTGAGTCGCCCATGGGCTTCATGCACACTCGGCAGATGCGCCGGAAAAGCGAGCGCGCGCTCGGGCGCTGGCGCAAGGTCGACGTCCTTCAAAAATGCCGACAGCCCTTCGCCTGCGCGGGCCTTGCGCAGCCGCTCGAGTTGGTCTCGGAGGCCAGGCTCACGAGCTCGCTGTTCCTCGCTCGAAGGCAGCGTGAGGTAGCGCGGCATGCCTCGCGATTCGCCGTAACGATGGGGCCAGGGCGAGTCGAGGCGCGGTGAGTAGGGATAGAGCGCCTTGAGCAGTGGATCGTCCGGATTCAGGGTTGCGCGTTTGTCGTCGACGCACACCCAGCCGCGGGGCTCGAGTTCCACCATCCGCGGGCAGCCTCGTCCGATTACCTCGCGACCGGTCTTGAGTCGCGCGCTTCCGCCGGTCCAGAGAAACCCGATCCATTGGCGCCCGAGGTCCGGCTCCGGATAGATCCAGATGTGCCGCGTCTTGGCGTAGACGCGCGGTCCGTCCGTTGGCAATCGACGCAGGGCGCTCGCCTCGTCGGTCCAGAGCGGGGGTGTGGGCGCCGCGCTTGGCGTCGGAGGCGTCGGGCGGGCAGAGTCCGCCGAGCTGGCGAGTGAGGAGTCCGCCGAGCTGGCGAGTGAGGAGTCCGCCGTGGCGGTGCTGAGCGCAGGACTGTGCGCGCTCGACACCGGCTGGCGCGCATGACTCGTCGGACGGTCATGCTTGGGTTTGGCCGTGCAAGCGAGGGCAGCGAGCAAGCTGAGCCAGAGGGGGGCGGGACGCAGCACGCGGCGACCCTAGCGCCATTTCCGACGTCCTGCCCCAGCGGACTCAAGCCGAGGACCCGGGGGCCGATTCTCACGGGCCGGGCGCAGGCTCAGCTCTCCCCCCAGAAATGTCTAGCCTTTGCGGGGGCAGCAGGCAGCAATTGTCCGAGTAATTGGCAAAAAACCCGTGATGAGACACTGGGGTTAGCCCTGGGTCTGTAGTCCCGGGCAAAAATACCGTTCAAGATTGCACTCGTGTGGCGGCCACCCGCGCACCCGGTGGTGCAACATGTTCACGCCTTCTTCACCTTTTCGTGTCTTGATCGTCGACGAGCCGTGCCAACTCGTCCCCCCACTCGATATCGCTCTCGAGGGCGGATTGTGTCTTGAGCGTGTCCAGTCCGCTGACAGCGCCATGGCGCGTCTCGGGCCCGATGTCGGCGCGGTCGTGCTCGCCGCCGACGTCCGAACGAGCAGTGGAGCCTCCCTGCTGACCGTGGTGCGGGAGGCGGCTCCAGCCACGCTGCGTGTGGTCGTGCTGCCCGGGCAGGCAGAGAAACGACGCGTAGAGTTGCTGCGACTCGCCCATCTCGTCGTCGTGGGGCAACTGCCGCCCGAGGAGTTTCTTGGCGTACTGGCGCGCGCGTTTCGTATGAGAAGTCTCATCTCGGAGGCCAGCATTCGTCGTGCTCTTGGCAGCGTGGAACGCCTGCCGCCCGCGCCACAGATCCACCATCGCCTCGCCGCGATGCTCGATGAGGTGGAAGTGCCGATCGCGCAGGTTCAGCGCTTGATCGAGCAGGATCCGGTGGTTGCTGCCGCCATCCTGCGGGTCGCAAATTCAGGCTATTTTGCCCGTCGCGAGAAGGTCTCCGACCTGCGCCAAGCGACGGTTCAGCTTGGGCTTGAGAGCGTTCGCGCCATTGTGCTGCACACCGAGTTGCTGCAGCTCGCGAGCAATCTCAACGCGCGCGTGCGCCGAGACATCGAGGCGATCGCTCGGCGCTCCTTTCGGCTTGGCGAGCTGGCTTCTTCTTTCATCGCCGAGCCAAACCTGCGCCCGCTCGCCTTCACCGCCGGGCTTCTGGCAGACATGGGCCAGCTTGTTTTGGCTGTGGCCTTACCCGGGGTCTGGGCAGGGATCCGTGGCACGCGTCAAGTGAGCGCCAGTCAGCAGTTGCAGCTCGAATTCGAGACGCTGGGCGTGACCCACGCCGAGATTGGCGCGTACCTGCTCACCTGCTGGGGTTTGCCGTTCGCGGTGGTCGAAGCGGTCGCAGCTCATCACTCACCCGGACTCATTCCAGGCGTCGATTTTGGGGTTGCTGTGGCGTTACACGTCGCAGACCGCTTGATGGACGGGGCCCAGCCCGATCCAGCCTGCCTTGAGAGGTTCGGGTCGATGCTCGATTTGCCCAAGTGGCGACGCAGCATCAGCTTGCATCCCCATAGCCTGTAAGAACAAACCCCAAGCCCGGAAATAGCTCCGATCCAGGGGTTTTTCGCGGCGTGGTCACGACGAGCGACAGCGCGTCGCGCGGCGTGGTCACGACGAGCGACAGCGCGTCGCGCGCCGTGCTTGACCGGCCTAAGCGCGACTGAGCTGGTGCTCGGTGGACTCGGTTAGCAGCTCCGTCAATCGTCGGGAGAACGCCGCCGCGTCGGTCACAGGGCTGCCCTCAGCGATCAAGGCCTGGTCGTAGAGCAGCTCGACGTAGGTCGAGAGCTTCGGCGACTCGGGAGCCACGGCATGCAGACGAAACATCGCCTGGATGGTGGGGTGCTCACGATTCAGCTCAAACACGCGCTTTTGCTCGGGAACTTCCATCTGACGCGCGCGCAAGAGTCGCTCGAGGTGTGGTGGCAGCCCGCCTTGCTCATTGACCAAGCACGCCGGGGACTCCGCCAGGCGGGTCGAGGCCCGCACCTTGGCTGCGCGCTCGCCCAGGATACTGGCAACACGAGCGTAGAGGGGTTCGTCGGCGCTGACGGTCTCCTTCGCGTCGCTGTCGCCGGGGAGCGTTGCGCCCGACGACATGGCGTCGATCAGTTTTTTGCCCTCAAATTCGCTAAGATTTGAGATCGCAAACGGATCGACCGGATCGGTCAGATAGAGGATCTCGGTCTTGGCTTGACGCAGGGATTCGAGCTGCGGGCTGCCTTGGAGCACGGCGGTGGTCGGTCCCACTGCATAGTAGATCTCCGTCTGGCTCTCCGGCATGCGGGAGACGTACTCATGCAAGGACGTGAGCTGTTCACCGTGTGAGCTGGCAAACCGAAGCAGCTTGGCGAGGCGCTCGCGTTCTTCAGGTTCGAAGTGCAGGCCTTCCTTGAGTACGGCGCCGAAGTGGTTCCAGAACTTCTGGTAGTCCTCGGCCCTGGTCTCGGCCAGCTCGTCCAACATACTGAGCGCGTGTTGGACCACCTGCTTGCGGATGATCCTCACGAGGCGACTGTCCTGCAGCGTCTCGCGAGAGACGTTCAGCGGCAGGTCCTCGGAGTCCACGACGCCGCGCACGAAGCGCAGCCACTTCGGGAGCAACTCTTCGCAGGCTTCCATCACGAGCACGCGTCGAACGTGCAACCGGACCCCATGCTTCGAGCTCGGGTCAAAAAGGTCGAATGGCGGCTGCGAAGGCAGAAACAGCAGCCCCACGAACTCCTGAGTCCCCTCGACGCGGAAGTGACGTCGAGCGAGTGACGGCTCCCAGTCATGGCTCATGTGCTTGTAAAACTCGTCGTACTGCTCGCTAGTCACTTCCTTGGGCGAGCGCTGCCAGAGCGCGGTGGCGCGATTGATCGAACGATACTCCGTCGCGCCGCCCTCGGTTGCCGGGGCTTCAGCGAGCTCAATGGGGAAGGCGACGTAGTCGGAGTACTTCTCGACCAACTGTTTTAACCGGTAACCCTCGGCGAACTCACTTGAGGACTCCGACAGGTGCAGGATAATCGTGGTGCCGGCTTCGCTGCGCTCCGCGGGTTCGAGATCGAAGGTGTCCTTGCCCGTGGAGGTCCAGCGATAAGCCTGGATTTCTCCCGCGGCGCGGCTGACCACTTCGACGCGGTCCGCGACGAGAAACGCGCTGTAAAAACCAACCCCGAACTGCCCGATCAGATGGGGCGCCTGCTCCTTGGCCTGCTGCGCCTCCGCCAGGCGCTTGGCAAAGTCGCGCGTGCCGCTCTTGGCGATGGTGCCTAAGTGCTCGATCAGTTCGGCCTCGGTCATCCCAATGCCGTTGTCGCTGATGACGAGTTGCCGCTCCGCGCTCACTGGTTCGAGGCGGATGCGCGGCTGATAGCCCTCGGGCAGCAATTCCGGTCGCTCAAGCGCCTCAAAGCGGAGCTTGTCGAGTGCGTCGGACGCATTCGAGATGAGCTCTCGGAGAAAAACGTCCTTGTGGCTGTAGAGCGAGTTGACGACGAGGGCTAGGACCTCGGCCACTTCGGCCTGGAAGCTGTGTGTCTGTGCAGTCATGTCAGGTTCAGGTTGGGGCCCGGTTGGACGGCTCTAGGGCCGACGATGGGCCACAACTTGGCCACGCTTCGGCTCCTGTCAAGCCCTCGGGGGTTCCAGGGCACTCCCAGCGGGCTGCTTGCCGGAGCCTGGCTCCGGGACAACGCTCCTGGCCATGGCCACCGATTTCCTGAACAAGCCCGTCGAGCGGCTCGGCAAACCAGTGTTCCGCTTGGGATTGGCTTGCAACTACGGCATCGACGAGGCGGCCTTTGAGGTCGGCATCGAGCGGGGAATGAACTACCTGTTCTGGTCCCCGTTTCGCACGAGTGCGGTGACGCCGGCGCTCAAACGAGCCATCGCACGTGACCGTGAGCGCTACGTGCTGGCCTGTGGTCCAACGGTTGCGTGGTTTGGCGGCAATGTGCGGCGAGGTTGTGAGTCGCTCTTGCGGCGACTCGGCACGGACTACATCGACGTCTTTCAGTTGTACTGGCTCGGCGTGAGCAGCGCGTGGACCGACGCCGTGCGCGATGAGCTACTCAAGCTTCGCGAGGAGGGCAAGGTGCGCGCTCTTGGCGTGAGTATCCACGACCGGGTTCGCGCCGGAAGGCTGGCGGAGGATTCTCCGCTCGATCTCCTGATGATTCGCTACAATCTCGCGCATCCCGGCGCCGAGCGAGACATCTTTCCAAAGCTCGCCGTCCGCAATCCGATGGTGGTCGCCTACACGGCCACGTCCTGGGGCAAGCTTCTGCGGCGTCCAAAAGGTTGGCAGGGACCGCTGCTCACGGCCGCTGATTGCTATCGCTTCTGCCTCTCGAATCCCCTGGTGGACGTCACCCTGACGGGACCGAAGAATCGTCGCGAGCTCGAGGAGAACCTCGACGGGCTTGAGCGGGGACCGCTCAGCGCCGAGGAGTCTCACTGGATGCGGGAATTTGGCTCGATCGTTCACGGGTAGCGCGGGGGGCCCGCGCAGCTATGCTTGGCTCCTCCCATGGCGCGCGTATTCATCGACGGTCAAGAAGGCACAACAGGTCTCCAGATCCGCGAGCGGCTTGCGGGTCGCTCAGATCTCGAACTGATTGAGATCGCTCCCGAGCAACGCAAGGAGCTGGGCGCTCGGCGTCAGTGCATCGAGCAGGCGGAGGTGGTCATTCTCTGTCTGCCGGATGACGCCTCTCGCGAAGCGGTTACCTTGACTGGCCCAAACACGCGCTTCATCGACGCCAGCACGGCCCACCGCACCGATCCGGACTGGGTGTACGGCTTGCCCGAGCTCGGCGCCGCACAGCGCGACCGAGTGCGCACGGCCAAACTGGTCTCCAATCCCGGTTGTCACGCGACTGGATTCGTTCTGCTCGTGGCGCCGCTGGTGGCCGCGGGGCTCGTCCCGAGGGATCGCACGTTGATTGCGCACTCGCTCACGGGCTACAGCGGGGGTGGCAAAAAGCTGATCGCTGCCTATCGCGACGCTACGGGTGACGAGCTGCAGGGACCGCGGCCCTACGCGCTCGGGCTCGAGCACAAGCATTTGCCGGAGATGCAGGCAGCCTCAGGCTTGTCCGTCGCTCCGCTGTTTGTGCCTGTGGTTGGGCCATTCTACCAGGGCATGCTCGTCTCGGTGCCTCTGCCGCGCGAGGCCCTGACACGCGCTGTCAGCCAGCAGGAGCTCTTGGCGCTTTACTCTGAGCACTATGCCGGTGAAGCCTTTGTTTCGGTGTGGGACCAGCCGCAGGCTGCACTCGAGGCAGGGTTTCTCTCGCCAACCGCCTGCAATGGTACCAATCGGGTTGAGCTCCTGGTGTTCGGCAACAGTGAGCAGCTGGTGTGTTTTGCTCGCTTCGACAACCTTGGGAAGGGCGCTTCGGGCGCCGCCGTTCAGAACCTCAACCTCATGCTCGGTGTCGCCGAGGGCACCGCGCTCATTCGCTGAGGCTGACGAGCCCGCGCCGCATGACGGGAGCGCACAAGAGCGCTCCCGTTTTTATGCCCGATGTTAGGGGAATCGCAGGGTCGAGCGGTGGGGCAGCTCGCGCGAGGAGGTACCCAGGCGCACTTCGTAGGCTCCGGCCCCGCGCACAAAATCGTGCGAGGCGAGGTCGTAACGGGCAAAGGCGCTGGGCGCGAGACGCAGGGTCACGCGCTTGCTCTCCCCCGCTTCGAGTTCCTGACGAGCGAAGGCTTTGAGCTCTTGCTCGGGTCGATGTCGGTCGCTCTGGGCGTCGTGCACGTAGACCTGCAGAACCTCGGCGGCGCGCTTTGAGCCTGCATTGCGAAGACTGCAGCTGACGCTGACGTTGCCCTCGGTGTCCGACGGGAGCACCGAGAAATCGCTAATCTCGAAGCGGGAGTAAGTGAGACCGAAGCCAAAGGGATACTCCGGCTCCACCTTGCGGGTGTCGAAGAAGCGGTAGCCCATCAGCAGCTCTTCGTCGTAGCGCACGCTGCCTCCGCTCCCTGGGAAGTTGTCGAAGGCCGGGCAGTCTTCCCAGCGTTTGGGCAGCGTCACGGGCAGTTTGCCCGAAGGGCTGACTGTCCCGAGCAGGACGTCTGCGAGCGCATGTCCGAACTCCTGACCACCAAACCAGCTCTGAATGACCGCTGGCGCTTTCGGAAGCCAGGCTCCCATCAGGACCGGCGCGCCCGTTGCCACCACCACGATCGTTCGCGGGTTTTCAGCGAGGACCGCCTGCAGGAGTGCTTCCTGGTTGCCCGGTAGCAGCAGACTACTGCGATCGATTCCCTCGCTTTCCTCGCGCTCGGTGTCACCCACGACGATGATCGACGCGTCGGCGCTGCGAGCCGCCTTGCGAGCTTGGTCGAGCAAATTGTTGTCGATGCGCTGCCAACCAAAGCTGAGCCCCGCACCGAGGATGGTCTCGTAGTAGTCGATGCGTAGCTCATGGGGAACTCCCGCCTTGAGCTCAACCTCCGCAGTCTTGAGCGTCATCGGGTGTCCACCCCAGTTATCGACGAGCAGCTTGCCGTCGAGCCAGAGTCGGCTGCCATCGTCCGAGTTCAGCCCCAAAATGTAGCGACCGGTGGTTGGCGCGGTCAGGGTGCCAGTGAAACGAATCGACCATTGATCGGCGGGCAAGCCGTCCGGGCTGCCGAGGTCCCAGCGCCAATCGAGGGAGCTAACGAGCTCGCTCTTGACCGAGGTGCCCGAGAAATCAATGCCTGTGTAGTACTGAGCGAGCAGCCCCTGCTCGGTCGGTTTACCTGGCGGCGCGAGGGCGGTTGCCGGCACCAGATCCAGGTGTTCCGCAGAGAATTCACCAGGCGCGTAGTCCACCACGACCGAGCTTCCGAGCGCCTCGCGCAGTCCGTCGAGCGGGGACACGCGGTAGGTGGGTTTAACGAGGGCACTTCCGCCGCCGCCCTCAACATAGGCTGCCCTCGGTCCAATCACCGCGACGCGTTTGAGCTGCTTTGCCTCGAGTGGGAGGAGCGAGCCCGTGTTCTTGAGTAGCACGAGACCCTCGCGCGAGGCCTGGCGATTGATTGCCCGGTGCTCAGGTGGGTCGACCTGCGCCGGACTGAGCCGCGATGGCGTCTGTCCCGGGAGCAAGTGAAGTCCGTGCAGTACGCGCAGTTGGCGCCGCACCATGTCGTCGAGGCGCTGAAGGTTGAGGCTGTGATCGTCCAGGGCGGAGTGCAGTTTTTCGACGCTGAAATACTCCCCCGTCGGCATTTCGAGATCGAGTCCCGCGCTGGCAGCCGCAGCGGTGGAGTGGGTAGCGCCCCAGTCGCTCATGACGAGTCCCTCAAAGCCCCAGCGCTGCTTGAGGGTGTCGCCAAGTAGTCCTGGGTGCTCGCAGGCGTAGGTGCCGCCGATGCGGTTGTACGAGCACATCACGGCTAGCACGCCAGCCTCTTGAACTGCGGCCTTGAACGCCGGAAAGTAGAGCTCGTGGAGCGCCCGCTCGGACACCTCCACGCTGACGGTCATGCGCTCGGTTTCCTGATTGTTGATGGCGAAATGCTTGACCGTGGCGGCCACACCTTCGCTCTGTACGCCGCGAATGTAGGAAGTGGCGATGCGCGAAGCGAGCCAGGGGTCCTCGCCGAAACTCTCGAAGTTGCGCCCACCTTGCGGGGTGCGCTGCAGGTTGACGCAGGGTGCCAAAAGAACGCTTTTGCCTTTGGCTCGCGTCTCGCGTCCGAGTGCGGCGCCAACGCGCTGAACCAGCTCTGGATCGAAGCTGGCCGCCAGTGCGACCGGCGCTGGAAAGGCGGTGGCCGCTCCATTTCGCACTCCGACAGGACCGTCAGTCATGCTGAGCTTGGGGATCCCAAGCCGTTCAACGCCGCGGGTATCAAACCCGGTGCCGGCGACCAGCAGTAGTTTCTCCTCGAGTGTCAGCTGCGCGAGCAGCGAGTCCACCAAGGGAACATGGCTTGGCTTCAGACAGGGTCCGTCCGAGCAAGGAGCCACGGGGGGTGGGGGAGCGGGAAACGATGAACTGCACGCAGCAGGGCAGAGCGAGAGCGCGAGGCATGCGGCAGACGCGAATCGTGGCGAGGGCATCAAGGCAGTAGTTTGCATGGTTCCCGCGCGGAGTAAACGCTGGTCGAGCGGGGTGCTCGCGGGGACTCACAAAAAGCCGAACCCCGCGGCGACAGGTGCGCGCGGGGTTCGGGTCGGAGAGCAAGTTTGGGTCAATTCAGTATTGACCCGATTTTACCTCACCAGGTCGAAACGTAGGCCCAATCGTAGCCGCCAGCGGAGGCCTGCACGCAGTAGCCGCCGTTGCGCTTGGCTGGCAGTGTGAAGCTGCTGCCTGCGCAAGCCACCGTCGTGCCGTTGATCTTGAGGGTACGACCCGTCGCGAAGTTCCCGCAGTTGCCACCGTTGAGGTTACTCGTTGTCTCGTAGCAGGCTGCGTTGGAGCCGAGGTTACCCGACTGGAAGTTCGGACCCGCGAACTTGACCGGACTGGCGCACAGCGTGGCGCAGGGTCCGGTACCCGATGAGGTGCCGCCCGTCGAGACAGTGCCGCCCGTCGAGACAGTGCCGCCCGTCGAGGTGCTGCCACCGGTGCCGGACGAGCCGCAGTTCGCGCGTACCTCGACCTTGTCGACGATCAGGTTGCGGTCAGCACCAGCGCCTCCGTTGTAGTCGTTGTCGAACGCAATGGTGATGGCCTTGCTGCCTGCGCTCGCGTTGAGCGCAAACGAGTAGGTCGTGTACGAAGTGCTCTCGACGAAGACGGTGCCGACGTTAGCGCCGCCCACGCTGACGAGCATGCGAGGCCAGCCCGCGCCGTTGTCTCCGCGCGCCGTCACGACCAGCGTGGTGGCTCCTGCTGTAAAGCTGTGGTTGGTCGAAACCGACCCGTTCGACCACAGGTTCCAACCTCCCGGAGCGCTGCCGCCCGTGGTGCTGGTCATGTTTTCAGCCTCGTAGGTCGTGGTCGTGCACTGACCACTGGCTCCACCGGTGCTGCTGCTGCCGCCCGTGGCCGTGGTGCCACCGGTGGAGCTGCTGCCGCCCGTGGAACTGCTACCGCCGGTACCGGAGCCTCCGCCGATCGTGAGCGGATTGGGCATCAGATCGGCCTGCACGAGCAGGGCGACGGCGCGCAGCGAGTCGTTGTAATAGTTGTTGTTCTTGGTGTTGACCGACTCGGTCCACATGCTGCTTTTGAAGCCTGCGTCGGAAGAGGCCAGGGCCCCCACTCCGGCGGTCGCAACGAAGGCGGCCGTGTGCCAGCCGCTGAGGACAGCACCGGACAGGGTGTAACTGTCCTTGATGTTCGCCGGGCCTTGCTGCTGGAAGAACGCATTCAGCTTGTCGAGCTCGGTCTTGGCGCGGCTATCCTGGGTCCACTGGTAGTCCGTGCCGATGCGCCACGGCACGCGACAGGCGTCGTACTTGTAGTCGTAACCCTGGCCGCTAGCGGGCTGTCCATTGGACTGACTCCAGTCGGGCATGAGCCCCGTGGAGTTAGCGCCTGAGCTCGCCGCGCGAATGTTGGCGAGGATGGCGTAGCTTGCGTCAGCCACTTGATTCCAGCGACTGTTACTGGTGTAGGTCGCAAAGACCTTGTAATAGGCCGGGGCCAAGTAGCTCGGATTGGTGGAGCTCGAGCCGCCCCAGACGTCCCCGGGCTTGATTACGTTTGTGCCCGCCTCAACCTCGTAGGTCAGGATATTCGAAATCAGGGTCTTGGCTTCGCTGCCATAGCTGCCGCCCCACTTTTTATCGGCAACAATCAGCGCGATTGCCATGTCTTCGTCGGCGTCCGTGGCTGCGTTCTGAGCGATCACCGAGCCACCGGAATTGACCTGCCAGTGCATCAGCCCGCGTGGATCGAAATGAGCCTTGGCATAGGACCAGAGACCATCGAGCGTGGTGCGATCGCCGCGATAGGCGGCCAGCAACATGCCGTAACCGATGCCCTCGGAAACTGTGTCATTCGAGTTTTCCGTGCGTTGGACGCGCAGCGCGCCGCCCGCGCCGTTGCTCGTGAGATAGCGAGTCTTCCAGTCGCTGTAGGCTGCGCTCACAACGCTCTCGCCGGTAGCCGCATTGGGCGCCAGCGAAATGCCTGCGGTTGACGAAGCTGCTTCTGATTCATCGCGGTTGCCGAGTTGGCTGCACGCGAGGCTCAGTAGCGGGAGTAGGGAGAACGCTGTGATGAGAACATGTCGTCGCATGGGGGGCTCCTCAGTGAGTTACTGTCCGCCTATTGACTCCCCGCCGCAATTTCAATCGAGCTCGCGAGTGTTCTTCGAATGTGGCTTGATTGTGCCGCTGTCGCGCGATCAGCTGCCTACATTCAAGTGAATTCAAGCCTTGCGACACTCTGCCGTTCAGAGGCGAATCGCAGCGGAACTAGTCGGGACAGTGACGCCGCATTTATGTGCGTGAGAGGAAACTGCTCCGTGCTTTTCTTGCCGATCTTTGACTATTGTTGTTGGTGCGGCGTGACTCACCTCGCGGCGTTCTCTGTGGTAGGAATTGTACCGTCACAGTGCCGAGTTGAATCGCGCAGCAGGTCCGCTCCCGCGATGTAGCCACGCCGTAACAATCCACATGGACCGCCACTTGGACTCTGGGCGCGGGGACTTGTTCGAGTGCGAGCTTAGCGGTCGGGCGCGGGGTGCCCGGCGCGGTTGCTCGAGCAGTCCCTCGGGAGGGGTGCGAGCTACTGGCGCGCCAAAGGTCCGGAGTGTCGCTGGGGTTTGGGTAATTATGGCAGTGATAATCAGTATTTACGGCCAGTGACCCTGCCAAAGTGCACGGATCGGTGCTACGGGCGCCCCGCTATGAGTCGAATCTATCGCTCGCTTCCTCCCAAGGGGACTCGTGTCGGAATCGCATTCTCCGGAGGGCTGGACACTCGCTGCGCGGTTGCCTGGCTCACCCGGCAGGGCATCGATATCTACTGTTACACCGCGGATCTGGCTCAGCCCGATGAGCGCGATCCGGCAGAGATCTTGCCGGTTGCGACCGCTCACGGTGCCACCGTGGCGCGCCTGGTCGATACGCGCGAAGCCCTAGCCAAGGAGGGCATCATCGCGCTCCAGTGCGGCGCCTTCCATCTCGCAACCGCTGGGCGAAAATATTACAACACGACTCCGCTCGGTCGCGCGGTGACCACGACGGCGATCATTCGCGCGATGCGCGAGGACGACGTGCACGTGTTCGGTGACGGCAGCACCTACAAGGGCAACGACATCCAGCGCTTCTATCGCTACGGGATCCTCACCAATCCAGCGCTTAAGATCTACAAGCCCTGGCTCGATCGCGCCTTCGTCGATGCCTTCGGTGGCCGCAAGGAGATGACCGAGTACCTCACCTCGGTGGGCATCCCCTACACCTCCAGCGTGGAAAAGGCCTACAGCACCGACTCCAATGCGCTTGGCGCCACCCATGAAGCCAAGGATCTCGAGTTCCTGAATGCTGGGATTCGCATCGTGGAACCGATCATGGGCGTGGCGTTCTGGCGCCCCGAGGTGAACATCGCGACCGAAGAGGTCACGGTGGAGTTCATCGGGGGTCAGCCTACGTCGCTCAATGGCAAGCAGTTCACGAGTCCGATGGAGCTCGTGCTCGAGGCCAACCGCATCGGCGGACGTCATGGGCTCGGCATGAGCGATCAGATTGAGAATCGCGTGATCGATGCCAAGAGCCGCGGCATCTACGAGGCGCCCGGCATGGCGCTGCTGCACATTGCCTACGAGCGCTTGCTCTCGGCCATCCACAACGAGTCGACCCTGGATCTGTACGCGACGCTCGGTCGCCGTCTCGGCAGACTGCTCTACGAGGGCAAGTGGTTCGATCCAGAGGCTCTGATGCTCAAGGACGCGTTGACGCGCTGGGTCGCGCCCGTCGTGACCGGCAAGGTTACCCTCGAGCTGCGTCGTGGCGACGATTACACGATCGTCGACACCCAGGCCGAGTACATGTCCTACGGTCCGGAGAAGCTCAGCATGGAGCGCGTCGAGGACCCCTCGTTCACCCCCGAAGACCGCATTGGCGCGCTTGAGATGCAGACGCTTAACGTCACCGATAACCGGGACTTCCTCGTGCACTATCTCGACAAGGTGGCGCGTCTCACGAGCGGCACTGGCAACTCGCTGCCCGAGGGCTTGCTGCCCGCCAAGCGCTAGCCCAGGGCGCGCGTCGCGCGGTCCCAAAATGCCTGCAGCCTGCGCTGAGCGCAGGCTGCCAGAGTTGGCCAGGAGTCGCCCTTTGGCGGCTTCTGGCGTTCTGCCTCAGAAGAAGGCGATCAGTCCCGAGGTCAATGCGAGCCGCTGCAGGCTGGCATTCGATGACCAGTCATCGGCGCGGTTGTTGTTGTCGACGTTGTGCTCGGCGTAGCTGCCGGCAAAGCTCAGGTCCCCGTGGGGGCCCACGAACAGGCCGACGTGGGGCACAGGCGTCCAGACGAAGAAGACGTCCGCTGACAAGAGCCCGAAGGAGTCGCGACTCGTGGCATCGCGAGCCTGTTCGTTGGCGCGGCGACTCGTGCGTTCGTAGCCCACGCCGCCACGAAACCACAAACCGACCGAAGGAGTGAACATCAAGGCATAGCCGACGCGGGGCTGGAGCCTGAGTCGCGACTCACTGGGCAAAGGGGAGTTCCAGGTGCCCGGATTGTCTTGATAGGTATTGGTGCCAGTGGACTGATCGAAGCCGAGCACGCCGCCAAGCGACAGCGACGGAGCAATGAAGTAGTGAACGCCGACGCCGACGCCGCCGCCTGACCACAGCAGCGACAGACGCGAGCGCGTTCCTTCAAACGTTCGGCCATCTCTCTGGTGACGGTGAATCGACTGGGTCTCATAACCCGTCAGATTCTCCGCGGTGATCGCCCAGCTGCCGGGCGCACCAAAGACCGGGCCCACTTGAGCGAAGGCTTGACTTGGCGTGAGCATCACCGCAGCAGTGAGCCCCAGCAGGGCGGGGGTTGCCAACGCAAGGAGCGCACGAGAGAGGTTGGGACGTGCCATGCGCAGCAAAGTACCACGGCATCCCGGGCTCTTGGCAACCGTCGCGGCCCAGCCGGGGGCTCCATGGCTCACCTCGGGAGGATGTAGGCCGCCGGAGGACCGTTCACGCGGCCGTTAGAGCGGCGTAATCTCCGAAAAGGTCGCAGCTTGACCGACCACATTGCCGCCCCGCAGCACATTCCAAACGACGGCCTGGTGAATGCGAAAGAGGCGCCCCTTGGCGGAAATCCGGATGCCCGTGTAATCGTCGATATAGCCCTGACGTGTCACGCGCTCGAGCAGCTGAGCGCGCCGCTCACGCGCGTCGGGCTGCGCCGAGTAGCGGGACGGCAACTGACAGAGCTCCTCGAAACGGAGCTCAAACTGCGCGAGCGCCGCGTGATTACCGTAATTAAAGACCGGATCGGCGCCGCCCGCGTGGGACAGTACGACGGCGCTGAGCTGCTCGACCTCACGCAGCTCGTCGAGCGGCGTCGTGCGTCGCGTGGCCAGCGAGCGACCGAGCCAATGCTCATAGCTATCGAGCAGGCATCGAATCCAATCGGCAAGCGCGAGCTCGTCAGTCCATCCGCTCATGGCCAGGCTCCTTAGTTGGCGTCCAAGGCTTGTGCCAGATCGGCGATGATGTCATCCGCGTCCTCGATTCCAACCGAGAACCGAAGCAGCGAGTCCGGGATGCCGCGCGCCTCGCGCGCCTCGGGGCTCATGTCGCGATGCGACGAGATGCGCGGACTCGTGACCAGCGAGTAGACGTCCCCCAGGCTGACGGCGGGAAGAATCAGCTTGAAGCGATCGACGAAGCGCCAAGTGGTGTCGCGATCGGCATCGGCCAGCACCGCCGACACGAGCCCGCCGTAGCGCCCACCAAAGCAGCGACTCGCCAGCTCGTGCTGAGGATGGGACGGGAGGCCCGGATAATGGACCTTGGCAATGCGGGGATGATTCTCGAGGAATCGGGCCACCGCGAGGGCGCTGTCGCACTGGGCGCGCACCCGGAGGTTGAGGGTCTTGATGCCGCGGCCGATCAGGTTGGCCTCGAACGGGCCGAGCACCGAGCCGAGCGTCTTGGCGATGCGCCTGAGAAGCGGGACGCGCTCCGGGTCGCGGACGGCGATCGCACCACCGACCACGTCCGCATGGCCGCCGAGGTACTTGGTCATGCTGTGGACGACCAGATCGGCGCCCTCCGTGAGCGGCTGCTGCAGGATGGGCGTGGCGATGGTGTTGTCCACGATCAACTGGGCGTCGTAGCGATGGGCAAGCTCGGCAAGCGTGGCTACGTCAACGACCCGTAGCAGCGGATTGGAGATCTGCTCGACCAGCAGCGCCGTTGGTCGGTACTGGCTCAGCGCGCGTTCGACAGCAGCTAGATCGCAAGCGTCCACGCGGTGTACGGGCACGCCCTGCGCGTCAAAGTAGTCGTTAAGCTGGACCAGGGTGGCGCCGTAGAGGTCCTCGGCTGCCACGATGCCGCGGTGCTTGGGCACCAGCGTTCCCTTGGGAGTTCCCGCGACTTGCAGCGCGGCGTAGAGCGCCGCCATACCCGACGAGAACAGCATCGCGCCGGCTGCGTTCTCGGCAACCATCAGGGCGCGTTCGACCTGGGTGTGACTCGGGTTGCCAGCGCTGCGCTGGTAGGTGAACCCCTGTCCGGAAGCGAACGCCTCTTCGAGCTCGAAGATGCTGTCATACACGTACGAGGAGGTCGTGTAGATCGGCGTTGCCGTCGGGCGACCCTTCGGGGCAGGTGCGCGCTCCCCGGCGTGGACGAGTCGCGTCGAGAGCTTGGTACCTTTGGGATCCAGCATGGGGCCGGAATTTCCCATCGCCGCCTGGTGAATGCAAGGTGACTCTTGGCTACTCGTCCAGACCGCAGTACCGGATCTCCTGAGCTGAGCACTCACGCAGCTGCCCGGCTCCGTTGCAGGCAATAAACGCCGGGGACTCGAGCGCGGCTAGGCCCCGAGCCCCCTGCACTCGAAGTCGCAGCCCTGCGGTCGGGGTTTCACTGAGCTTTCGCCACTCGAGCTCGGTCGGTGAAAAGACCGTCGTCCAGCGTGAATAGGGGCCCACGGACTCATGGACCTGAGTCCGAAAATCATAGCCGTCGTCGTCGAGTAACACGCCGGTACAGCCCAGCCGGGGATCGGCGACCGTTAGGGGGGCGAGCGCGGGACCGATCTGCTCGATCAGCGGCAGGCCGCAGGCCTTCGGATCTGTGCTGACCAGGGACAGGTGGCGTGCGGGCGGGGAGTTGCGTCGACTCGGGGGGGCGTCGTACCAGAACATGCAGAACGCCGGCCGCTCGGGATTGCTGCTCGGAACTCGACAGAGCTGCTCGAACGCCGGCGCAGGTGACGCGGTGTCGTTGGGGGCGAGGCGACTTCGGAGCGGGCCAGTCGCGTACTCGTAGGCCGTGGCGACGTCCCACGGCTGCTGCGCCGGGTTGGCTGCCGCAAGCGACTGGGCATGGCGCGCAAGCGCGGCAAAGCTGGCGCTCAGGAACCTAGCGGTGTCGCGCCCGTAGAGCGTTGATGCGCCTTCGTAGCGCTGAAGATCGTACTCCTCCGCCGTTGCGACGTACTCGATGTAGCCATTGCTGAGGCCCGTAACCCGCGAAAACGTGCGGCGACCATCTTCGGTACGCGCCGCGACGGCGGCGACTGCAGCGTTGATGCGTTGCCCGGTCGTGATCGTCACCTCGGCTGGCACGAATGACAGCCAGGTGTCGTCGAGCCGCACGACGGCGAGAGGGACCTGACTCGGGAAGGTGTCGTTGGTGGCCAGCAGCGTCTGGAATTGCCCGAACGCGGCAGCCTTCGGGGCTTGGCAGTCATCGCGCTGCGCGTCGATCGGACTGGTGATCATGTCCGCGAGAGCGTTAAGCCGTGTCGGATGGTCGGAAGCGCCCCAGAACGATGCGATCCCAAGCTCCGCCTTGTCGCAGAGCCGACGAGTGCCCTCAAGCCCGAACCGGTTGCCCGCAAGTACGGGTTCGGCATAGGCGAGCGCAAAGCCTGCGGCGTCGCGCCAGGGGGTCGCGGTCTTGGCGTGGACCTCGAGCACGCTCTGGGCGAGCTTGCGACCCACCTGAACGGACTCGTCGAACGAGCCAGTGCTCCAAATCGGGGCGATATCTCCCTCATTGGTGTTGAAAAAGGCCGCCACGGGTCGCGCGCTTGGAGCGCCTTGGTCCACCGCTGCGCGACGCAGTTCCTGTTCGAGCAGGCGGGATGCGACACCAAACAGATCGGCGCCGAGCAAGCGGTTGGTGTTGGGCAGCACGGTCGGGTGAATGCCGAACCAAGTGAGCCAGGCGATGGGCACCTGACGCTCGCCGACCGGATCGACGATCTCCAGCAGATCGAGAGCCGGATCGACGGCGCGCTCGGCCTCGCTGAGCTCGGCTGGGGGCGGCGTGCTGACGTCCGCCACGAACCGCGGCTGATCGAGCAGATAAGCCGCGAGACTGCGGTTGCGCGTGAGGCCCCAGGCGGCACCGTGCTGCCAGCGCAGTCGCGACGGCCGCTTGGACTTCTGACGTTGCAGGGCTTGGTCATGGGCGCTGGCGATGCCCTCGCTGATCGAGTCTGCGAGGCTGGACAGCACCTGGGGATCGAATCCGGGAGTCACGCTGCTGGCGTAGTCACCGTACACGCTGCCATTGAAGTAATGCGCCGGGCCCGCATGAGTGTGCGTGGCCGACAGCATCAGGCGCTGCGGCGGAAAACTCCGCCCCTGGGCGCGCAGCCGCAAGGAGACTTCACGCTGCAGCAAGGTCGAGACCGCCGCCAGATCACAGGGCACCAGCGCCAGGTCGTAAGTCTCGTTTGCGTCCTCCAGCACGAACACCACCGGACGACACGCGAGCCTGGTCCAGTACCCGGCCGCGACGCGGGCGTCAGGACCGTGCCCGAAGGTGGCGACCCCCGGTGGCAAGGTGATGTCCACCTGAGCTGCTCCGACGTAAAACCGGGTACTTTGCGCGCTTGGCAGTCGCGCTGGGGCGGGCGCGGCTGCCGGCATGAGCTGAGCTGCCTGACAGCCAAGCAGGAGCAGGGGAGAGAGGTATCGAGAATGGTTGGCGGTCATCTGAGGTCCTAGCGGCAGTCGGCGAACGAGCAGTTGGAGCCCACCGGCATGCCATCAGCGCTCTGGGTGCCAGCCCCAGAAGGCCGAATCACGGCAAGGCAGTCGCCCATTCGGTGTAGCGAAAGTCGAGTCCGAATAGCACTGCAAAATCAGCTGCGCGCGAGCTGCCCGGCGCGGCAGGAAGCGCTTCGATGTCAAGTCGCGGTACCAGGTGTCCCAGGGATTCTGACAGGGGATTCTGCAGATAAAGTGGGCGATTTTGCGAGAGTCGATAGGGCAGCGCGAGCCCGAAGCTACCTCCGATCACCAGGGCGGCCCGCTGCGGATCGCGATTCCAGACCACCACGGGCCCCACGAAGGTCTCGACTCCGAGGCGCGCTTCATGCGGTAGCGGCAGCGTGCCGTAGCCGAGGTCGCCGCGCAGTCGCAGGCTGTCGCAGCAGCGTACTTGTTCGCGCAACCAGGTCACCGACGCGCCCGCGATGGGTCCCTGACTCGAAACAGCGTGAACGCGCGAGCCGAGGGCTGCCCCAGAGCTATACACTCCGTCCTGGAGTGCCCCGCGCGGACCGATTGAAACACCGCAGCCGCCGGTTCCAAGTAAGGACAGGATGACAGCTGAGCTGAGACGGGCTGAGCGAGGCGATAGCCGCATTCGGGGCACCGAATTACACGCGAATCCCCGCCCGCGTCCAGCAAGATATCTCGTGTCGGGTCTGGTTGGGCTGGGGTTGACAGCCTCGACGGGTTGGGAAACGCTCCGGGCGTGTCCGCTCGTCGCGTCCAACGGTCCCTTGGCCCCATTGTGCTGTCATCCGCTATTGCCGGCTTGTTGTTGGCTTGTGCGGCGCGGTCGACGCAGTCGAGTGTTCGGCCTTCCGCGCCCTCGGCGCCCCGACCTCCGGTGGTAGCGCCGGCGGTGGTTCTCGACGAGACGGAAGCCTTGGCAAGGCCCTCGCTGGCTGAGCACTTCCAGGGGCGTCTTGAGCTCGGCTTGGCACTGGAACCCTACGCGCTCAAGCAGCAGGGCGCCGTCATTGCCCATCACTTTCGACGCATGACAGCTGAGAACGCCATGAAGCTTGGGTCGCTCCAGCCGCGTGCAGGGGTCACCAATTACGAGCAGGCAGATCGCTTGGCTGCCTTTGCCCGCGAGCACCATTTCAAGATGACCGGGCACGCGCTGGTCTGGCACCAAATGCAACCCGGTTGGTGGTTTAAGGATGGCAAACAGCCGGCCACCAAAGAGCAGATGAGCGAACGGCTGCGTAGCCACATATTCGCGGTCGTCGAGCGCTACGCGGATGTCGTCGACAACTGGGATGTCGTCAACGAGGCCATCTCGGATCTGCAGGGCCAGATCTATCGCGATGAGGCCGAAAAATCCCTCTGGATGAAGGCTTTCGGCGGCCCTGACTACATTGCGCAGGCGTTTCGCTTTGCCGCCGAGGCAACCGCAAAGTTCGCTCCGACCACCAAGCTTTACTACAACGATTACAACGTCGAGCAGCCCGAGAAGCGCGTTAAGATTCTGGGCCTGCTTCAGGATCTGCGAAAGCAGGGGCTGAGGGTCGATGGTGTCGGCACTCAGGCGCATTTCTCACTGACGTCACCAACACCCAAAGAGCTCGCCGAGACCATCGAGCTCTTTGGTGCCCAGGGATTCCTCGTGAAGATCAGTGAGCTCGACGTGAGCGTCTACTCGCGGGACGACTGGGGCAGCAAAACTTGGCAAGCGGCCGTGCCGTTTTCACCCGCACTCGATAGGCAAATTGCCGAGCGCTACAGCGAGCTCTTTCAGGTTTTTTTGGCGCATCACGCGCAGCTCTCGAGCGTGACGTTCTGGGGTCTCTCGGATGACCACACCTGGCTGAATGGGTTTCCCGTCTCTCGTCCCAACTACCCGCTCTTGTTCGATCGCTCGCACCGGCCGAAGGCGGCGTTTGACGCATTGCTCGAGCTCTGAGCCAGGCAGGGCGTCGGGACCCGACGAGCGAGCGGGCCGAGGGCTGGCCGGATCTGCGACACAACCGCGCGAATTTACTCTGCGGCCGACGGGTCGGTGGGCTAAATCGCGCAAGCTTTTCGCCGGCTGCGGCTCGCGGTTGACAAGCGGCCCGCTTGGCGACGCAATTCCGACCTGCCCGCTTCTCGGGGGCGAGCCTCAGGTCCCCAGCGGTCCTCGCAGCTTTGCTCCCTCGACACCATCCCGAAACTGACTAGGAAGCGCCCCATGACGCACACGATCAAGACGATGAACAAGATCTCCCCGAAGGGCCTGGCCCTGTTCGGGAGCGACTACGCCATCAGTGACGCCGAGGCGGCGCCTGCAGCGATCCTGGTGCGGTCGGCGCAAGTCGACACCGATCAGTTCGACAGCCTGCTCGCGGTTGCTCGCGCCGGCGCCGGCGTGAACAACATCACCATCGACAAGGCCAGCGCCAAGGGCGTGTGCGTCTTCAACACCCCCGGCGCCAACGCCAACGCCGTTGCCGAGCTCGTGTTCATCGGTCTTGGGCTGGCCCTTCGCCACGTTGCCCGCGCGCTGTCGTGGATGGACACCATCCGCGACATCACCGACGCCAAGGAAATGGACGACAAGGTCGAGAAGGGTAAATCCCAGTTTGCCGGCACCGAGATGGCTGGCAAGACCCTCGGCGTGATCGGCCTTGGTAAGATCGGCGTGCTCACGGCCAATGCCGCGATCGGGCTCGGAATGAAGGTGGTCGCCTACGAACCCTTCCCGAGCGCCCTCAACATGCACCGCCTCGACAACAAGGCGCGCGTGACCAAGAGCCTCGACGAGGTCATTCGGCTCTCGGACTTCCTCACCGTGCACGTGCCACTCACCGACAAGACGCGCGGTCTGCTCAACGCGAGCTCGCTCGAGTCTTTCGAGGGCTCCGTGATCCTGAACTTCTCGCGCGGTGCGATCGTGGACAACGCCGCGGTGGCTGAGCGTCTTTCGACGGGCAAGCTCAAGGCGTACGTGACGGATTTTCCGAACCCGGCCACGGCCAAGCTCCCGGGCGTCATCAGCCTCCCGCATCTCGGCGCCAGCACCGAGGAGGCCGAGGAGAACTGCGCGACGATGGCCGTCGATCAGCTCCGGGACTACCTCGAGCACGGCATCGTACGCAATTCGGTCAACTTCCCGGCCGTTGATGGTCAGCCTGCGCCCAACACCAAGGTGCGCTTGGTGGTCATCAACCAGGACGTGCCAAACATGATCGCCGAGGTATCGCGCGTGATCGGCAATGCGGGCCTTAACATCACCTCGTTCAAGAACGAGTCCAATGGCAAGATTGGGTACAACCTGATCGATCTGGACGTTGAGGTTCCCGATTCGCTCGTGGCTCAGCTCAAGCAGCTCGACAAGGTCATTCGCGTTCGCAAGATCCTCGTCGCCTGAGCCATTTTCACGACAAAGCCGAGGTCAGGCTTCCTCTGGGGGGTCTGACCTCGTTTCATTATGGATTTGTTTCCGAATCTCGTCTTGAGCGCTTGCGCCCCGGGGGCCAGAGCCCGATATGGGGACCATGCTCTCTCTCTCGACCGCCCCCAGTGCTGGTGTGTTTGGTGCCGTAGGCAACACCCCCCTCATTCGCCTGGAGCGGTTGTCGCGCTATGTCGGTCGTGATCTATTCGTGAAGGCCGAGCAGCTCAATCCGGGCGGCAGCATCAAGGATCGAGCGGCGCGCTGGATGATTGAAGCGGCTGAGCGCGACGGTCGCCTAGCTGCTGGCGGAACCATCGTTGAAGGCACCGCGGGCAATACGGGGATTGGCCTCGCGCTGCTCGCTCTCGCGCGCGGTTATCGGTGCCTGATCGTCATGCCCGACAATCAAGCGCCCGAGAAGTACGACACGCTGCGCGCGCTGCGAGCAGAGCTGCACCTGGTCAAGCCGACCAAATTCTCCGATCCGGCACATTTTTATCACACGGCCAAGCGCCTCGCCGCGGAGCGCTCGGGGGCTTGCTGGATGGATCAGTTCGAAAATCCTGCTAATTCTCAAGCCCACTACGCGGCGACGGGACCCGAGATTTGGACTCAGCTAGGCGGTCGCATCGACGCGCTGGTGGCTTCGAGCGGAACGGGCGGGACGATTGGTGGAACCTCGCGCTTCCTGAAGGAAAAGGATGCGCAGGTGCGGGTCGTGCTGGCGGATCCGGGCGGTTCCGGCTTGTTTGCCTACGTCAAACACGGTGAGCTCAAGTCGCAAGGCAGTTCGATCACCGAGGGCATCGGCATCATGAGGATCACGGCCAACTTTGGCCAGGCTCAGATCGACGACGCGCTATTCGTTCCCGACGCCAAGGCGGTGGAAATGGCCGAGTGGCTGCTGCAGTACGAGGGCCTCCACGTGGGTTCCTCGGCTGCCTTGAACGTCTGGGCGGCGGCGCAGGTGGCCGCTACCTTGCCTCAAGCGGCGCGCGTTGTGACGTTCGTTTGCGACAGCGGTCAGCGCTATCAGAGTCGGCTCTTTAACCCAGCCTGGCTTGCGGAAAAGAATCTGACGCCGGTCGAGCATGAGCTGCCCGGGATCCTCGGTTTCTAGCAGGCGCGGGCGGCGTTAGGCGCGGCCGGTCAAGCTGACGCTTGGCTCGATTTGACCCGGGAGCAGGGCGCGCGCCACACTGGGGGCCCATGGACGTCCCTGCCGACCAGGCACCGCTCTCCTACTTAGCGTACACGCTGCCTCCGCGACCGGAGGACGTTACGGGAGATGAAGTGCTCGATCGCTTCCTCGAGTACGTCCGGCATCTTGGGCTGACCCCCTACGCCGCGCAGGAGGAGGCCATCCTAGAGCTGTGCGCCGACAAGAACGTCATCTTGACGACGCCGACGGGTTCAGGAAAATCTCTGGTTGCCACCGCGGCGCACTTCTTGGCGCTCGCTCGCCAGACGCGCTCGTTTTACACCGCGCCCATCAAGGCGCTGGTCAACGAAAAATTCTTCGCCCTTTGTCGCGAGTTTGGCGCAGACAACGTCGGGATGATCACCGGGGACGCTTCGGTGAATCCCGATGCCCCGATCGTCTGTTGCACCGCTGAGATTCTGGCTAACTTCGCCTTGAGTCGCGGTGAGGCTCTCGACGTGGCCCTGGTGGTGATGGACGAGTTCCATTACTACTCAGAGCGCGAGCGCGGCGCTGCCTGGCAGATCCCGCTGCTCACGTTGCCTCAGGCCCGGTTTGTGCTGATGTCAGCCACCTTTGGCGATCCGACCTTTTTTGCGCGTGAGCTCACCCGACTCAACGGGTCGGAGACCGCGGTCGTCAGCTCAACCGAGCGTCCCGTTCCGCTCGATTTCGAGTATCGCGAGAGTCCGCTCAACGACACCCTTCGCGAGCTGCTCGAGTCGCGCAAGACCCCGGTCTACCTCGTTCATTTTACGCAGCGAGCCTGTGCGGAGGAGGCCCAGAACCTGACGAGTATCGAGGTGTGTTCCAAAGACGAGAAGAAGGCAATCGGGGAAGCCCTGCGCGGGGTTCGCTTCGATACTCCGTACGGCAAGGAGTGCGTGAGACTACTTCGCCACGGGATCGGTCTTCATCACGCCGGACTTCTGCCCAAATATCGGCTGCTGGTTGAAAAACTCGCCCAGCGCGGGCTGCTCAAGGTAATCGTTGGGACCGACACGCTCGGCGTCGGCGTCAACATTCCGATTCGAACGGTGCTGTTTACTCAGCTGTGCAAGTACGACGGGGAAAAATCAGCCCTGCTGCGCGTACGTGATTTTCATCAGATTGCCGGGCGCGCGGGGAGACGCGGATTTGACACGCAGGGCAGCGTGTTGGTTCAGGCCCCCGAGCATGTGATCGAGAATCAACGCCTTGAGAACAAGGCCGGCGGTGATCCCAAAAAACTGCGCAAAATGGTGCGTCGAAAGCCGCCCGAGCGTGGCTACGTGGCTTGGGACAGAGCTGCGTTCGAGAAGCTTTTGTCCTCCCAGCCCGAGCCTCTGGTGTCGCGCTTTTCAGTGACTCACGGCATGCTGATGTCGCTGCTCAGTCGACACCAGCACGGCTGTCGCGCGGCCTTGCACCTGCTGCGGGACAGTCACGAACCAGCGCGGAACAAGAAAAAGCTCCGCGCCACGGGCCTGGCTATGTTTCAGTCGCTCGTGAAAGCCCAGATCCTTGAGCCCAACGATACGGGCGGTTTTGACGTGCACGCCGATCTGCAGGAAGACTTTTCCCTTAATCGTGCGCTGTCACTGTTTCTGGTGGAGGTGGTATCGGTCCTTGATCGGGAGAGCCCGACCTACGCGCTCGATCTGCTGAGTCTCGTGGAGTCGATCGTGGAGGATCCGTCGCTTGTACTGATGCGTCAGCTCGATCAGCTCAAGACCCGGCGCATGGCCGAGCTCAAGATGGCGGGCGTGGAGTACGAGGAGCGCATCGCGGAGCTGGACAAAGTTCAGCTGCCCAAGCCCTGCGCCGAGCTGCTGTACGGCACGTTTGACATGTTCGTGACGCATCATCCCTGGCTGAGCGGCGAGAACGTGCGCCCGAAGTCTGTGGCTCGCGACATGATCGAGCAGTTTCTCTCGTTCACCGAGTACATCAAGGAATACGGCCTTGAGCGCGCCGAAGGTCTGCTGCTCCGGTACCTGTCGGACGTCTACAAGGTACTGGTGCGCTCGGTTCCGGCCCTTGCAAAAACGCCGGAGGTCGAGGACGTTGAAGTCTATCTGCGCGCCATGCTCCGCGCGACCGACTCGAGCTTGCTTGATGAGTGGGAGTCCCTGCAGCAGCGCCCGTCCGTGGCGCTGGAAGAAGAGCCTAGTGTCGCGACTCCCGCCGATCGGCTTGATGTCACCGCTGATCAGCGGGGCTTTCTGGTGCTGGTTCGGAGCGCCGCGTTCATGGTGGTGCGTGCCCTCGCGCGGAGAGATTTCGTCGCGGCGGCGGGCTGTCTGGCGGATGGCTCCGCCAATGACCTTGAGCTAGCCCTGCGACCGTATTTTGCTGAATTCCAGGGGGTGCGCTCGGATGCCGCGGCGCGCGGTCCCAAGTGGTTTCGCACCGTCTCGCAGGATCCGTCAGGCTGGGTGATCGAACAGGTCCTGTTGGCTCCCGAGGGCGATGGCTTTGACGAGGAGACCGACGAGGTCAACGGCAGTGATTGGTTTCTGCGCTTCTCGATTGACCTGGCGGCTTGTCGCGAGCAGGGCAAACCCGTGCTCCGGCTCGCTCACGCGGGTATGTAGCCCGCGTGAGGCGCATGGCCGATGCCCTATCCGGCGTGGATACGGTCTTCGTAGGCCGCCAGGGCCGCCTTGGCGCCTTCGCCCATGGCGATCACGATCTGCTTGTAGGGCACCGTGGTGACGTCGCCCGCGGCATAGATGCCTGGTACGTTGGTTCGACACTTGGCGTCGACCACGATTTCCCCAAACCTACTGAGCTCGACAACATCCTTGGCAATCGCGCTGTTTGGAACGAGTCCAATTTGCACAAATACTCCATCGAGCTCAAGTGAACGAAGCGAGCCTGATGCGCGGTCTTGATAGTTCAGTGCGGTGACGGCCTGGCCGTTGCCAATGACCTCGGTCGTACGGGCCCCGGTGATAACTTCCACATTGGGCAGCGCGCGCAGATTCTTGACGAGGACCGCATCGGCCTTGAGCTCGTCGAGGTACTCGACGAGGGTGACCTTGGCGCAGATGCCGGCAAGATCGATGGCGGCTTCCACTCCCGAGTTGCCGCCGCCGACTACGGCAATGCGCTTGCCCTTGTAAAATGGTCCATCGCAGTGGGGACAGAAGGCGACCCCTTTGCCGAGGTACTCCTTTTCCCCGGGGATCCCGAGCTCACGCCAACGGGCACCCGTAGCCAGGATGATGGCGTCCGCGGAGAGGAGCTCCCCACCCTGGAGAAACAGCTCCTTTTTGACGCCGATCTGAAGGCGCTCGGCCTTGCGGTGCTCGAGTACCTCGATCTCATAGGCCTTGATGTGACGATGCAGATCCGCTGCGAGCCGTGGACCGTCGGTGTGCGGGACCGAGATCAGGTTTTCGATCCCCATGGTCTCCTGAACCTGGCCGCCAAGCTTCTGAGCTACGAGCGCCGTCTTGAGTCCCTTGCGCGCACTGTAGATGGCTGCAGCGGCACCAGCGGGGCCACCTCCGACCACCACCACGTCAAACTCCCGCCGGATCGGCTCGGCTTGCGTGGCGTCGGCGCTGATGCCGTACTGCTCTTCAAGTCGTTCAAGCAACTCGGAGAAGGAACCCTTGCCGACGTGCAGCAGGGCATCCCCCGCAAACACCGTGGGAACCGCCTGGATCCCGAGGCGCGAGATCTCCTCCGGCACGAGTCCGCCATCGACCATGGTGTGAGAAAACTCAGGATGCTGCAGCGCCATCAAGTTGAGCGCTTGCACGACGTCTGGACAGTTCGTGCAGGACAGCGAAATGTAGGTTCGCAGCTCAATGGGTCCGCGCAGCGCGCGCACGCGACGCAGGATGCCCTCGTCGGGCAGTCGCCCTTTTTTGTCGGCATTGAGGAGGGCAAGCACGAGCGAGGTGAACTCATGACCGCCCGGAACGCCGCGGAAGGTCACGCCGGTGCGCACGCCGTCCTTGAGCAATTCGAACTGAACCGTCGCGACCTCTGGGCCCTGCTCGACAATGCTGAGTTTTGAGCTGGCGGTGACCAGAGACTCAAGCAGTTCCTTGAGCTCCGTTTGGCTAGCGTGCTGACTCGGACTCAGGGAAAAAACGTAGTCCGAGGCGAGGCTGGAAAAATGCCCGCGTAGCTGTTCAATGATGCTTTCGTCCAACATGGCCTTGCCTTGCTTTCCGGATTTTCCCCGGTATCCGTTAGAAACACTGGGATCGAAACGAGACTGGGGCCAGCAGCCTATACCGCGTCAGCGCGCGTGCCAAGGCGCTTACTGCGAGCGTGTGAAAGCTTGAGCGCTCGGTCTGACGCCACGCCACGGTCCTGTGGACCCTCAGCGTGACGTCAGACTCGTTTCAGCGACTAGTACTGCTGGTGCGGCGCAGCGCCGTCTTGGCACGCTGCATCACCGCAGCTGGTGACTCAGATCTTGCCGACGAGATCGAGGCCGGGCTTGAGCGTGGCCGCACCCGGGGTCCACTTGGCGGGGCAAACCTCGCCGTTGTGGCTGGCGACGAACTGGGCCGCCTGAACCTTGCGGAACAGCTCGTCGACATTGCGACCGATGCTGTTGTCGTTGACCTCGGCGAGCTTGATCTTGCCTTCGGGATCGATCAGGAACGTCCCGCGGTAAGCGAGGCCAGCTTCCTCGATGTAGATGTCGAATGCGCGGCTAAGCTTGCCGGTCGGATCTGCAAGCATCGGGAAGGTGATCTTCTTGATCGTGTCCGACGCGTCGTGCCACGCCTTGTGCACAAAGTGCGTGTCGGTACTGACCGAGTATACCTCGACCCCGATTTCCTTGAACTGTGCGTACTTGTCAGCCATGTCGCCGAGCTCCGTCGGACAGACGAAGGTGAAGTCCGCGGGATAGAAGAACAGGATGGCCCACTTGCCCTTGAGGTCGCTGCTCGAGACTTCGATGAACTTCTCGTTCTGATAGGCTTGAACTTTGAACTCGGGAAGGGTGGAATTGATGAGCGTCATGGTCTTTGCAGTCTCCTAGTTTGGTAGCGTCGCCCCGGTTGACCGGGGCATTGGTGGTTTGGTTGGTAGGGAGTTCCCTAGGAAGGAGTGGGGGCTTGGGCGGTCATCAGGCAGCGATTACAGCGGCCCTTGAGCTCAACCTGCGTGCTGTGCACCACTCCCAGCCCGCGCGTGGCCTCGGCGAGCTGGGTGGGGTCGACCAGTGGGGTCTCAAGATCCACGGCCCGTCCGCACTCGACGCACAGGAAGTGGTGATGCGGGCGCAGGTTGGCGTCGAAGCGCACCGACTCATAGCGGGTACCGAGCGTCGTGATAAAGCCCATGTCAGCCAGCATCCAGAGGGTCCGGTAGACCGTGTCGAGTGCCACCGTGGGCATGCGGGCCTTGACGCCACGAAACACGCGCTCGGCGTCAGGGTGGTCGAGGCTCGCGGCAATCTCCCGGAAAATCTCCAGCCGCTGCGGGGTGACCTTGACCCCGCCTTGACGACAAGCCTGTTGGAACTGCTCAAGGCGTTCTGCGAGGGCTGGGGAGTGGATTGGAGCGGACATTTGTGAACCGGAATGATTCTTACCTACGAACCTAAAGTACTGCTCTAAGCCGTCAAGTGGGGAACAGATTTCTTCCTGTTCAGCCAGCTCGGCGGCTCCTGTGTAATTCCGCAGGGCCGTTTCCGGCTTTTGGGCCGCGCTTGCTGCCGAGGCTAGCGACATCCTCATCAATCCTTGGTATCCATCGAAGTTCCAATGACAACCATCCGTTCCCGTCGCCCGGAACTCAAAACCTTCTGGCGGTTGCTCGCTGGGGTCGGTGTCCTTGCGCTGTCGGCCACGGCCTGGGTTTCCAGCGCCCAAGCTGAATCGATCATCAAGCAACCCGGGCTGCATCCGGACTATGGCGTCGAGGTCGAGCCGCATCTCGTGTTCGGTTGGTCAAAGCTCAATGACAAGGGTGCTATTCCAACCGAGACCGGCAAGCTCAACGGTTGGGGCCCCGGCGTTCGTCTGTCATTTCCGATCGTTCACAACGGCTTCATTCCTTCGCTCAACAACAGCATCGCGATTGGGACCGGCCTCGACTGGATTCACTATTCGCTAAGTGATTCCTTCCTAATACCGGCCGTGCTGCAGTGGAATTTCCATTTTTCTCGCGTCATCACCGTGTTCGGTGAACCAGGTGTCGCTCTACGGCACCTGCGGGTGGGTGACACCACGAACAACAAGGCGATGCTCATCTTGCAAGGGGGCGCCAAGTTCATGCTGAGTCCCGATTTCGGGATAACGGTTCGCGCGGGCTTCCCCTACTTGTCAGTTGGCGCTTCCATGCTGTTTTGAGCGGCGTGGAAGGGCGAGCTGCGCCCGTCGGGAGGGGGGGCCGCGCTACGAGCTGCAGGAAAGCAGCGAACAACCCGGACGGTGGCGGGCCCACTCGGGGCGCTTAGCAGCATAGTGCGCCGCGGCCGGCTGCGGCGCGTAGGGCGTTTGAAGGACGCTCATCAGTTGCTGGAGAGGTGCGCGGTCGCCCTGTTCGAGCGCGTCGATCGCTTCAACGAGCAGGTAATTGCGCGGTACGTAGAGCGGGTTGGCGCCATTCATGCGCTCCTGTCGTGCCGCTTCGCTCAGTCCCAGTCGTTGGCAGTCACGTTGATACTGCGCCACCCAATCGAGCCAGCGCCGGGCATGGCTTTCTTGCGTTTGTGGCGCGTCCGCGTAAGAGGCCACCGAGAGCGCCTCGACGATCGCGCTCGGTGCGAGGGTGGCGTCGCTGAGTGTCAGCCCCGAAAGCTGCCGGAATATCAACGTGTAGTCGGTTTCCTGGCAAGTGAGCAGCCGCTCAAGGGACTGGGTCAACGGCGCGACCTCACGGGCCTGCTCCGGCAGAAATCCAAGCTTACCGCCGCGCATCTCAAGCTCCAGTGCAGCGACCTCGCGTTGAAAATCTTCGAGGGCCGCGGTCAGCTCATCCACTCCTCCGACCAGTGGAAGTAGGGCTGTTGCCAGGCGTGACAGATTGAACGTCACCGCCGCGCGTTGGTGCTCATAGCTGTAGCGTCGTCCGGGCAGATCCGTCGTGTTTGGCGTAAAGCTCGGCTCATAGGGGTCGAGCCAGCCATAGGGACCGTAATCGATCGTGAGGCCCAGGATGGACATGTTGTCCGTATTGAGGACTCCGTGGACGAAGCCAACCCGCAACCAGTGAACCAAGAGCTTGGCGGTTCTGCGTGCGACCTCTGAAAACCAGGCCACGAGCGAGCTCGGCTCTACGCGATAGCCGGGAAAGTGCTGAGCGAACGTGTGCGTTAGCAAGCGCCGTAGAAGCTCGGGATCGCGACGCGCTGTAGCCAATTCGTAACTACCAAAACGAAGAAACGTTGGAGCCACGCGAGCCACGATCGCTCCGGGTTCCGGGCGAGGATGTCCGTCGTAGAAGAGATCGCGCACGACCGCATCACCCGTGCTCACAAGCGACAGCGCGCGTGTGGTGGGCACCCCGAGGTGAAACATCGCTTCGCTCGCAACGAATTCTCGCAGCGAGCTGCGAAGCACAGCGCGCCCATCGGCGTGGCGGGAATACGGGGTGGGGCCCGCTCCTTTCAGCTGCAGTTCCCAACAGTCCCCGGTCTCGTTTTCAATCTCGCCAAGCGTAATCGCGCGGCCGTCACCGAGCTGCCCCGCCCAAGTGCCGAATTGATGACCGCCGTAACAGGCCGCGTACGGTGCCATGCCTGCGACAAGTTGATTGCCCGCGAGCACCGCGGTGAGCTCGGGCGTCGGCGCTGGGTCTAGTCCAAGCAAAGCCGCGACCTCTGGAACCACCGCCAGCAGTTCAGGTGCTGGGACGGGCGTCGGCTCAACCCGCGAACAGGCTGCGCCCAGCACGGCTCGCGCGCGTCGAGTTGTCTCAGGATCGACCGGCAGCGAGTCGAGGAACGCTCGTCGATAGTTCAGCGCAGAGATGGGGCGGTGGGCCAAGCGGCTTCAATCTCAGGCCAAATCCCGCGAACCGCAACGGGGCGCCGCCCCGCGATCTCGTGCAAAGCGGGGCGGGAGGCGTTGCCGGCCGGCGAATAGCTGTCACCTTGCGCGCCGTGATCCAGCTCGACCACATCACCAAGGGCCACGGCAGCCAAATCCTGTTCATCGACGCGAGCATGTCGGCGTTTCGGGGAGAGCGCGTGGGGCTCGTGGGGCCGAATGGTGCCGGGAAATCGACGATTTTCCGCATGATCGTGGGTAGCGAGACGACCGACGGCGGGCAGTTGGCGATCGAGAAAAATGCCGCAATCGGGTATTTTGACCAGAACGTCGGCGAAATGAGCGGCAGGACGGTGTTGGAGGAGACCGTTGCGGGTGCCGGCGAGATCGCGTCGGTATCCGTAGAGCTGCATGAGCTGACCCACGCGATGGCGGATCCCACGCGTATGGATGAACTCGAGCAGCTGATTGAGCGCTTCGGGATCGTGCAGGCTCGATTCGACGAGCTGGGGGGCTACGCCCTTGAGGCACGCGCCGAAGAGGTTCTGGCTGGCCTCGGATTTCGCCCGGAGGTGGTCGCCGATGACGTCGGCAAGCTGTCTGGCGGTTGGAAGATGCGAGTGGCCCTGGCGCGCGTGCTGCTGATGCAGCCCGATGCGTTGCTGCTCGACGAACCCACCAACCATTTGGACATCGAATCCATTATCTGGCTCGAGGGCTTTCTCAAGAATTTCAGCGGCGCCCTCATCCTGACCTCGCATGATCGCGCGTTTCTCAATCGAGTGGCCACTCGCATCGTAGATATCGACGCGGGTGAGCTGATTAGCTACTCCGGCAACTACGACTTTTATCAGGAGCAGTACCTCCAACGGCAGCAGCAACAGCAGGCCCAGTACGCGCGCCAGCAGGCCATGCTCGCCAAGGAGCAGGCCTTCATCGACCGCTTCAAGGCGCGCGCGAGTCACGCCGCTCAGGTTCAATCGCGCGTCAAGAAGCTCGACAAAATCGAGAAGGTGGAGCCTCCGCGTCAGCGCAAGGTAGTCGAGTTCGATTTCCGGGCGCCTCCGCGCTCTGGCGACGACGTCGCGTTGCTCGAGGGCGTGGGCAAACGCTACGGCGAGCGCGTCATTTACGACAATTTCGACCTGCTGATTCGGCGGCGGGAGCGCTGGTGCGTGATGGGCGTCAACGGCGCCGGCAAGAGCACGCTGCTCAAGCTGGTCGCGGGGACGAGCGACCCCGACGTTGGCTCGGTGCGACTCGGTGCCAGCGTCAAGCTTGGGTATTTCGCGCAGCATGCCATGGAGATCCTTGAGGCCGACAAGACGGTGCTTGAGATGCTCCAGAGCCAATTTCCCTTGGCAGGGCTTGGCGTGGTAAGGACGCTGCTCGGTGCCTTCGGGTTCTCAGGTGACGACGTCGAGAAGCCCTGCTCGATCCTGTCCGGAGGCGAGAAGGCGCGCGTCGTGCTGGCCATCATGCTGTTTGATCCGCCAAACTTTCTGGTGCTCGACGAGCCAACCAACCATCTCGATATCGATACCAAGGAGATGCTTGTGCGCGTGCTGAGCGATTTTGAGGGCACTCTCCTGTTTGTGTCCCACGATCGAAAGTTCCTTAGCGCACTGAGTAATCGGGTGCTGGAGCTCAACGGCGAGGGGGTGACCCTCTACGGTGGCGGTTACGAAGAGTACGTCGCCCAGAGCGGTCACGAGGCCCCGGGGTTGCGCGGATAAGTCGCGGTTTTCGGGACAAATCACGCCAGACGTGACGAGTCGACAAGCCTGTGCGAGATTGCGCACCTATGGCATTCGTCGAGACATCAAGTGGACTCAGCTACGAGGATACGCAGGTCGGCACCGGAGCTTCTCCGAAGAGCGGGCAGACTTGCGTGATGCACTACACCGGTTGGCTCTGGGAGAATAGCGCCAAGGGAAACAAGTTCGACAGCTCCGTCGATCGCGGTCGCCCCTTTTCGTTTCAGCTCGGAGTGGGCCAGGTCATCAAGGGCTGGGATGAAGGCGTGGCCACGATGCAGATCGGCGGCCGTCGCACGCTGCTCATCCCCGCTGCCCTCGGCTACGGAGCGCGAGGCGCAGGTGGCGTGATCCCGCCGAACGCCACGCTGGTGTTCGAGGTTGAGCTGCTCGAAGCCAAGTGAGACTCGCCACGGCGACATCGACCGAAAGCTCCCGCTCGCGTCGCGAGTTGGGGGCTTTCGCGCATCAGCTAACGAGACGTCAGGACTCAGCCTGCGGCGCCAGTCGAGCCACGAATGCGGCGAGGGCGTCGGGATGCTGCAGGCTGGCTTTGTGCGCCCGCGGTAGGGCCTTGATGGCCCGTTCGAGGCGCAGCGCGTGGCTGTGGCAGGAGCATTGGCAGGAGCCGAGCAGGCTCAGGGGGCCGCGCCCCCGCGTATATTTTGCACCGCGGCCAGCGCGATGAGCTTCGAGGCGCTTGGCGACGTCGCGCGCGACGCCGGTGTATAAGGTGCCATCGCCACAATGCAGGACGTAGACGAACCAAGCTGTCGCTGAATCCACCCTGCATTCCTACCGCAGAGTTGAGCGCAGCGCTGCGGGGGACAAAGAATGCCAAGGTATGCGCGCAGCCCGCACCGCGGCTCGCCCTGGACTGCGGCCTTCCCTTCGCGGGAGTGAGCTCAAGCAATTTCAGGAATTTAGACCGAGACATGGCAGAATCTGGGCCGCGGCTGGGCGCTCCGCGAAATCCCTTACACAGACTCGCCGTCCATTTGGATGGACCTGTTGGCCGTTCCATGCTTGGGATTGCCGCGCCAGGCCCACTGAGGTGAGACCGACTCCTGTCAGGTCACCCGAATTTGGGGCGTGCGCACCCTGACAGTTGCACTAGTCTCTGCGCCCCGACGCGAGGTAGCTCTTGAACCAAGCCTGGATATCCACCGTCGTATTCCTAGCGGTCTGCGTATTGATGACGGCCGCCGTGCTCGCTGCCGCCGCGATTTTGGGCGTCCGCTCGCGCCGACGTACGCGACTCACGACCACCACTTACGAATGTGGCGAGGAACCGGAAGGGCCAGCGTGGCTCAAGTTCCACCCGCGTTACTACGTGGTAGCCCTGGTTTTCGTGCTGTTCGACGTCGAGGCCGTGTTCTTGTTCAGCTGGGCTGTGGTGCTGCGTGAACTCGGGTTGCGCGGCATCGTCGCGATGTTCGTGTTCATCGGCGTGCTGTTGCTCGGTTGGTTGTTCGCGCTGAGGAAGGGAGCTCTCCAGTGGCAATAGACGAGTCGGATCGCACATTTCATCACCCGGTCTACGACTTCATGTTGAAGGTGCCGGGGCTGGATGTCCTCACTACGAGCGTCGACCGCGTGCTCAGTATGGGCAGCGAGGCCTCTTTGTGGATTTTTCCCGTGGCCACGAGCTGCTGCGGTATCGAGTTCATGGCCCTGGCAGCCAGTCGCGTCGACTCCGACCGCATGGGCGCGATCGTTCGCGGCAGTCCGCGCCACTCAGACGTGATGATCGTGGCCGGCACCATCACCGTGAAGATGGCCCCACGCGTCAAGAAGCTCTGGGATCAAATGCCCGAGCCGAAATGGGCGATCGCGGTGGGATCCTGCGCAATTTCCGGGGATTTTTACCGGGATATCTACTCAGTTGTGCCCGGCATCGACACCTTCATTCCAGTGGATGTCTACGTGCCGGGGTGCCCGCCCAATCCGGAGGCCATGATGCACGGCTTGATCCGGCTCCAGGAAAAAATCCGCGCGTCGGGCCAAGGCAAACCGCGGGATCCCGAGCCCCGTCCGGAGCCGATCCGACAGCAGCGCCTACCGCACCTCCCGCTGGTGGGGGATCCCGCGCGTCCGAGCTCGCTCGATGAGTTGCAGGTGGCCTCGGCTGCCGCGCTTGGTTGGTGGGACGAATTGAATCTGAAATCAGTACTCGAAGGAAGTCACGACGATGAACCCTCCGAGGATTGACCTGATGGGTAATTGCTGGAGGAGCACACCGTGACCGTACTTGGTTCACCGAATAGTCCGGAGCTCGACCAGCTCCTGACCGCTAGCTTCGAGGCCGAGCTGCTGGAAGTCGGCGGTCCGCCCCTCGTGCCCGCCCCTCGTCACTTTGAGCTCGCCAAGACCCTGCGCGACGACCACGGCTTTCTCATTTTCGGCTTCGTGGTGGCCGTCCATTTCCCTGCCGGCCAGGCTGAAAACGCCGCCGGTAGCGAAGAGCTTCTGCGGGTCATCTACGGGCTACGCACCCGCGGCAAGGGGACCCAGCTCGTCACCTGGCAGGTGAACGTCCCGACCGGGGGTGCGGTGCCAACGCTGGTCCCGCTGTTCGCCGGTGCCGACTGGCAGGAGCGCGAGCAGTACGATCTTCTCGGGGTGCGCTTTGACGGCCATCCCGATCTGCGTCGCTTGATGCTCGCTGAGGACTGGGAAGGCCATCCTCTACGGAAAGACTACGCGATCGACACTCGGGTGCACCCATGGCGATGACGCAAACGTCCCCGGTGACGGCCGGCTGGGCCGATCCGTACCTCGATATCGAGGCCTACGATCCCGAAGCGGATCTGATGGTGCTCAACCTCGGGCCGCAGCATCCGTCGACGCACGGCGTGTTCCGGCTCAAGCTCTACCTCGACGGTGAGATCATCGTGAAGGTGGTGCCCTTTGCGGGCTACCTCCATCGCGGCGTCGAAAAGCTCTGTGAGAAGCTGACGATGGTGCAGCTTCCCCCGATCTTCGACAAAAATGACTACGTCTCTCCGATGATGAACGAGCAATCGCTCGTCATGTCGTTTGAGGCCTTGTTGGGCATTGAGGTACCGCGGCGTGCTCGCTACCTCCGAACGATCCTGGCAGAGCTTCAGCGCATCGCCTCCCATCTGTTGTGGCTCGGTGCCTTCGCGATGGATCTCGGCGGGGCGCTTGGCGGTGGGTCGACCCTCTTTCTCTACTGCTTTCGCGAGCGTGAGCTGATCCTCGACCTGTTCGAAGAGCTCACCGGCGGACGCTTTCACTACAACACCCATCTGATCGGTGGCAATCGGCACGATGTCCCGGTTGGCTGGGATCCGAAGGTCTATGCGGCTCTGGACGTGATCGAAGCGCGCCTCGTCGAGTACGAGGACTTCCTCACGCGCAACCAGATCTACATCGACCGCACGCGCGGCGTCGGCGTGGTTGACGCCGAGCTCGCGATGAACCTCGGAATCACCGGTCCCGTGCTACGTGCCGCCGGGGTCGATCACGATCTTCGCCGTGATGCGCCGTACCACTGCTACGACGAAATCGACGTTCGCGTGGTGACCGCGACCGCCGGCGATTGTGAAGCACGGGGAACGGTCCGCCTCGGCGAGATGCGCGAGAGTATTCGGCTCGTGCGCGAGCTGCTACCCGGACTCCCGACGGGACCGCTCGGTGCCCGCAAGCCGATCAAGACGCCGCTTGCAGAGAAGGCCAGCAAAGGC
This sequence comes from Polyangiales bacterium, assembly GCA_038207155.1. Lineage (GTDB taxonomy): Bacteria > Myxococcota_A > Polyangia > Polyangiales > Polyangiaceae > FEN-1139. Next base: position 51,132 of record JBBRAB010000002.1, on the reverse strand, counting down.
CATGCCTACGCCTGCGTGGAGTCGCCCCGCGGTGAGCTGGGGGTCTACACGATCGGCGGGGGAGACAACAAAGGCGCGTCGCCCTATCGCCTCAAAATTCGCTCGCCCAGTCTCCACGTATTGTCCTGCCTGCCCTACGTCCTGCCGGGACAATCGGTGAGCGACGCGGTGGCGGTGCTGGGCAGCCTCGATCCCATCATGGGGGAGGTGGACCGATGATGAATCCCTGGCTGCGAGCGCTGGTCTACGCGCTCTTGATTTGTACCGTTATCTTGACGCTAACTGCTTGGTCGATCTGGTTTGAACGCAAGTTCGCCGGGCGGATGCAGAGCCGTTTGGGCCCGACCTTCTATGGGCCCGCGGGCCTTGCGCAGCCCATCATGGACGCGCTCAAGCTGCTGCAGAAAGAATGGCTGATCCCGGAGACGGCCGATCGTTGGCTGTTTATCCTCGCGCCGCCTCTCACGGTGATCCTGGCGCTCGGCTCGGCTGCCGTGATCCCGTTCAGCGCGACCGTGGTGGCTGCCGATCTGGACATCGGCGTCTTGTACCTCTTGGCGCTCGGCAGTTTGATGGTGATCCCCGTGTGGGTTGCCGGCTGGTCGAGTAACAACAAGTACGCGATGCTGGGCGCCATGCGCGCGGTGGCTCAGGGAGTCTCCTATGAGATCCCGCTGGTGCTCGCCTCGCTCGTGCCCGTGATTCTCGCCGGCTCGATGAGCCTGTCGGACATCGTACGGTACCAGATGGAGCATGGCTGGTTCGTGGCTTGGCCTCCGGGACCGGGATTAATCGCCTTTCTCTTCTTCCTGCCCGCCTCGCTGGCAGAGGCCAATCGTATCCCGTTCGATATTCCGGAGGCCGAGAGCGAGCTGATCGCAGGCGTCACCACGGAGTACACGGGCATGGGCTTCGGGTTTCTGTACCTGGCTGAATACCTCCACACGCTGATCGTGTCGGCGGTGGCCTCAGCGCTGTTCTTTGGCGGTTGGGACGGCCCGTTCCGTCCCGGATTGCACTGGATGGTACTCAAGACCCTGCTGCTCTTTGCCGGTATTTTTTGGGTTCGTTGGAGTCTGGTGCGCTTTCGTTCCGACCAACTCATGAAGCTGTGCTGGCGCTACATGGTGCCGGCGGGTCTCGTTTTGGTGATGAGCGCCGGGCTTTGGGTGTTCTTTCGGGGAGGTCAACCGTGAATCTCTACCTACGCGACTCGCTGCGCTCGATGGGTGTCAGTTTTCGAAACCTCTTTCGCAAACCCACCACGATCGATTTTCCGACCGTGCGCCGGCCGCGACCTGAGCGGTTTCGTGCCAGTTTCGCGCTGCTTCACGACGAGACTGGGGACGAGGCTTGTGTGGGCTGCAAGGCCTGCGAGCGCATCTGTCCCTCCAACATCATCACTGTCGACCTCATCAAGCGGGAATCCCCCGTCACAGGGAAAAAGCGCTCTTATGCGTCGGATTTCGTGCTGGATGCCAATGCCTGTATCTACTGCGAGCTCTGTGTCCAGGTCTGCCCGACTGACGCCATCGTGATGGTCAAGGTCGCCGAGGAACCTGAGTTCTCCCGTCGCGCATTGGTACTGACCATGGAACGCCTGTACGCCAACGAAAAACTGCGCCCACTGTCCTACGCCAACGCTACTAAGCTGGCGGCGATGCAGGCGCCTGCGGTGGCGGCCAAGCCGGAGGGTGAGTCATGAGCGCTCTCCTCGTTGGTTACGCGCTGCTGCTCGCGACCATGGTGATGCTCGCGCTGTTCGTCACGCTCGGCAAGAACCTGGTGCACTCGGTGCTTGGTCTGGCACTGCTGCTGTGTGCGACCGCCATCCTGTTCGTGGTGCTGCGGGCCCCGTTTCTGGCGGGCATTCAGGTGATGCTGTACGCCGGGGGCGTCGTCACGCTGATGCTGTTTGCCATCATGCTCACGCGTCGCGGCGCCGGGGTGGAGATCGTCAACCAGCATATTCCCGGGCGTCGTCTGCCGGCGGCCCTGATGTGCGTTGGGTTGTTCGGGCTGCTAGCCCGCGCGATTCACCAGACGAGCAACTGGCCGGCGATGCGTTCCGGTCCGCTCCCGACCACGCGCGACCTTGGTCTCTCCCTGTTCATCGACCACGCTCTGGCCTTTGAGGTGCTCGGTATTCTGCTTCTGGCGGCCACCATTGGCGCCATCGTGGTGGCTCGCAAGCGCGACCACGGGGAACCAGAGGCGCAGCGCCGTTACGGTCGGACTACTCTCCCTCGCGAGGGCAAGTCATGAATCTGCCGCAAATACTCTACCTTGCTTGCGGACTGTTCTGCATTGGTCTGTACGGCGCGCTGACGCGTCGCAACGTGATCGGACTCCTGCTTGGAGTCGAGATCATGTCCAACGCTGTGAACGTTCTGCTTCTCGGGTTTTCGCGCTTCACCGGTCAAGTGGCTGCCCAAGCCTTCGCAGTGTTCGTCATGGCGCTCACTGTTGCTGAGGTCGTGGTGGGACTCGCTTTGGTGATCCTCCTTTATCGCACGCTGCGTCATACCGACGTGGACGAGGCCAATCACCTTCGGTCGTAGGCTCGCCATGCACAACTTAGCTATTCAGCACCTGGTTGGTGTGGCCGTGTTTGCCCCTCTGGCAACGGCCCTGTTTCTCGCGCTCGCTGTGCCGCTCCGGCGTCACGGTTGGGCGGCGGCCTATGTCAGCGTGGCGTCGGTCCTGGTCGTTCTCGCCGCATCGGTCACAGCCCTGATCCAGGGTTGGGGCGCTCCCCCGGTCGAATTCGGGGTCACCTGGCTCAAGCTCAGCGGCGTCCCCGTGGCGAGCCTCGGTCTGCGTGTCGACGGTCTGGCGCTCACGATGCTGGGCGTCGTGGGGCTCGTCGCGACTTGCGTTCAGGTCTTCTCCCTGGGCTACATGTCAGGCGAGCCGCGCCCCGCGCTCGGGCGGTATTTCACCTACCACTCGCTGTTCGTCTTCAGCATGAACCTGCTGGTGGTGGCGCCCAACCTGCTCCAGTTCTTCATGGGTTGGGAGCTGGTCGGCCTAACGAGCTATCTGCTGATCGGCTTTTACTACCAGAAGCCGAGCGCCGCCTACGCTGCGGTTAAAGCCTTCTGGATGACCAAGCTCGCCGACATGGGCTTTCTCGTCGGTTTGCTTGGCCTCTATCTGTCGACCGGCAGTTTCGCCTTCAACGCGCAACAGACTGGGCTCGTGGCCACAGCCACGACGTTGGCTTTGTTCGTGGCTGTGATGGGCAAGAGCGCGCAGTTCCCGCTGCACGTCTGGCTGCCGAACGCGATGGAGGGCCCAACGCCGGTCTCAGCGCTGCTGCACGCAGCCACCATGGTGGCCGCGGGCGTCTACCTCTTGGTTCGTGCCGCGCCGCTATTTGTCAACGCGCCGACCACCCTCCACATCATGCTGTGGGTCGGTGTCGTGACCGCGCTGTTTGCCTCGTTCGTCGCCCTAGTTCAGACCGATCTGAAGCGGGTTCTGGCGTACTCCACCTGCGCGCAGCTTGGCTACATGGTGGCGGCCGCGGGCGCTGGCGCGAGTTCTGCCGCCTACTTTCACCTCGTCACGCACGCCTTCTTCAAGGCGCTCTTATTCTTGGCCGCGGGCAGCGTCATCCACGCCGTGCACAGCAATGACATGCGCAAAATGGGCGGTCTGGTGCGGGTGATGCCGCTGACCACTGCTGCTTTTGGTGTCGGGACCCTGGCGCTGATGGGCTTTCCTGGAACGGCAGGCTTTTTCAGCAAAGACCAGGTGCTCGAGGTGATCCTTGAGCATGCGGGCTGGGCACCCGCCGGGCTTTTGCTGGTCGGCGTTGGCCTCACTTCGCTCTACATGACGCGAGCGTTCCTGCTGACATTCTTTGGCGCGCAGCGGTGCGGAGCGCACGCTCACCCCCACGAGAGTCCCACCAGCATGCTCGCGCCACTCGTGTTGTTGATGGGCGGAGCCCTAGCGACGGGCTGGTTCGGCAGCAGTTTGGCTGCGGCGACCGGGCACCACTATCACTTCCACTTTTCGGTAGTGGGTGGGGCAGCGACGCTCGTGTCCTTTGCGGGGCTTGGTCTCGGACTGCTGTTCTACGGCAAGGCTGGTCTAGCAGGGGATGAGCGAGTGGTGCTGCGCAGCCTCGCGACGTTCGTCAACAGGGCGCTGGTTGATCGAGCCTACGCCTGGACGTTCTCCGTGGTCGCGCTTGGCATTGCTCGCAGCTGCGCCTGGTTTGACCGCTACATCATCGACGGTGCCATGAACTACACGGGATACGTCAGCCTGCTTGCGGGTCGTCGTTTGCAACGCTTCCAGACGGGGAACGTCATCGACTACGTCGCAGCGGTCGTCGTTGGCACCCTGATGCTGCTCACCTGGGGACTTTTCCAATGAACTGGCCGCTACTCGGCATTACGGTCTTTGCTCCCCTCCTGACGGCCCTGGTACTGATGATCGTACCGGCTCGCACGGGGCTTTGGGTGCGGTTGGTGTCCCTGGCGGGCGCCATGACCAGCCTCGTGACAAGCGTGCTCGTCGCGCGCTCCTACGACATCGCCCGCGGCGGGCTGCAGCTGGTCGAGGACTACCCGGTAGTTCCGCAACTGGGGATCAGGCTGCACCTCGCGGTGGACGGTTGGGGCGTCTCCCTGCTGCTACTCACGGGTCTCATCATCGTGGCCGGTGTGCTGGCCACGTTCACGCTCCGCAATCGGGAGCGTGAATTTTATGTGATGCTGCTCATCCTGGTCGCCGGCGTGTTCGGCGTCTTCGTCGTGCAGGACCTGTTCCTGTTCTTCCTGTTCTACGAAGTGGCAGTGCTCCCAATGTATCTCCTGATCGGGATCTGGGGCAGCAGCAACAAGGTGCCCGGCGCTGGGCCCTTCAAGAAGGCCTGGAGCATCCTGGACGTTGGCGGTCGCGAGTACTCAGCGATGAAGCTGACGCTGATGCTACTGGTCGGCTCGGCCTTGATCCTGGCGGTCATGATCGCGATGTACCTGCAGGCGGGCCAGGGGACCTTCGACATGGAAGTCCTCGGCAAGGCCCACTACTCGCATAACCTGCAGCTGATCGGCTTTCCGCTGTTGTGGTGGGGATTTGGCTCGCTTGGCGGCGTGTTTCCCTTCCACACTTGGTCACCTGACGGACACGCTTCGGCGCCGACGGCCGTGTCAATGCTGCATGCCGGCGTGCTGATGAAGCTGGGTGCCTTTGGCGTGATCCGCGTGGGCTTCATGATGCTGCCCGAAGGGGCGGCGGTTTGGATGCCGCTGGTTGGCGGGATCGCGGTGCTCAACGTGCTCTACGGTGCGTTCTGCGCGCTGCGGCAGACCGACCTCAAGTACATCATCGCCTACTCTTCAGTGAGTCACATGGGCGTCATCATGCTCGGGGCCGCCACTCTGACCGTGTCTGGTTGGAACGGCGCGATCTACCAGATGTTCGCTCACGGCATCATGACCGGGCTGTTCTTCTCACTCGTCGGCTTGGTCTACGAGCGAGCGCACACCCGCAACGTGCTTGCGATGGGCGGCTTTGCCAGCAAGATGCCAATCGTAGCCACGGCGTTCACCTTGGCGGGGCTCTCGAGCCTTGGATTGCCGGGGACGGCAGGCTTCGTCTCTGAGTTCCTGGTGTTCGTGGCGACGTTCCAGAGTCATCACCTGTGGTGGGCGATCCCGGCCATCCTCGGAGCCTTTGTGACGGCGGTATACGTCCTGCGCGCGGTTCGGAGGATCTTCTGGGGCCCGGGTCCGAGTGAAGAGTTCCACGATCTGCGTGACGCCCATGGCATCGAGCTCGGCGCCATCATGTTGCTTAGTGCCGCAATTATCCTGTTTGGATGCTGGCCGCGACTCGTGCTCGACTATGTCGACCGGGCCACGGTTGACTACCTGCCGCGCAGCCTCGCTGCCCAGGGAGAGAAGTGAGTATGACCGCACTCCTCAACCTTCGACCGCTCAGTTTGCCACTCGAAGTGGCGCTGCTCGGCCTTGTGCTGCTTTTCGTCGACATGGCCTCGAGCTCGCTTCGTTACAAGGCCCTCACGGGTTGGGTGACGGCGCTCGGGCTGACAGCGATCCTGCTGGTGTCCTTTTGGGATGCCCCGATGGGTGAGCTGGGTGGCGGGCGCTATCGCACGGATGCCTGGTCCCACTTTCTCAACCAGTGGTTCCTGGTGGCCGGGGTGCTCGTCACCCTGGGGAGTCAGGTCCGGGTGCGGCGCACCGCTGAACGACGTCAGGGTGAATACTACCTGCTCCTGCTGTTCAGTCTGCTGGGGGCTGTGCTGCTCACGGGCGCGCGCGATTTAATCCTACTGCTGCTCTGCTTTGAGCTCGCCAGTATTCCGCTGTTCGTTCTAGCGGCCATCGAGAACGGTAAGAACAACGAAGCGCGCCTGGCTCGCACGGCTGAAGGCGCCATCAAGTTCTTCATCGTTGGGGTGGTGAGCACGCCGATCGCGCTGCTGGGTCTTGCCATGATTCTCGGGATGGCGGGCAGCTCCGATCTTGCCGTGCTTTCCCACCTGGCCCCAAGTCCGCTCGTTCAGACCGGGGTCTTGCTGATCATTGCCGGCATCGGGTTCAAGCTCGGCATGGCGCCATTTCACATGTGGGTCCCCGATACCTACCAATCAACGCCGGCCTCCTTTGCCGCGTTTCTTTCGACAGCGCCTAAGCTCGCTGCCCTCGTGATGCTGTCACGCCTGCTAGGCTCCGGCCTGGCGGGGCAGGCCAGCCTCTGGGTTCCGGTGCTGGCTGTTGGCGCGGGTGGCACTCTGCTCGTCGGCAACGTGTCGGCGCTCGGACAGCGCAGCACTCACCGCATGCTCGCTTTTTCAGGCGTTGGTCATATCGGTTACTTCCTGATGGCGCTGATCATCGGCGGGGCGCTTGGACAGCAGGCGCTGCTGTTTTACGGCGTCGCCTACCTGCTCACGAACATCGGAGCGTTCATCGCCGTCGAGGTGGCGATCGGTCACTGCGAGGACGATCAGATCGACCAGTTTGCGGGGCTCGCGCGTCGTTCGCCCGCGCTCGCGCTCGCGATGCTGGTGTTCCTGCTGTCGTTGGCCGGCATTCCGTTTGCGCTCGGTTTCTGGGCCAAATTCTACGTCTTCATCGAGGCGTGGCGCTCCGGACACCAGCTACTGGTGGTGCTCGGTGCTCTCGTTGCGGTGGTCGGGCTCTACTACTACCTGCAGATCGCGCGCATCATGTACATGGTGCCGCCGAAGGAGGGCGCGGAGCGTCCGGTGGTCAAGCCGACGCAGTGGCTTGCTATCGCCCTCTGTGCCGCGGGCGTCGTGGGTTACGGCGCCTGGCCCGCGCCGCTGCTGCACTCAGTGACGGTGGCCGCCAAGGCCTTCGTTCGCTAGACTGAGCCTCGCATGGTTCGCGCGCCTTCGGTGCGCGAACCGGCGGAGCTCGAGCGTGAGGTTAGCGGCTGCGACCGACGAGCGCGAAGGGGACGGGAGCCCGCGCTGAGTGCGCGAGCTCGGGCCGTCCAGGAACGACCAGCGCAGCGGAGGGTCCGCCGTCGAGGTTGAGCGCGCCCTCACAGCCCGTAGGATTGTCCTCGTCGGGTTTCGATAACCACTCTGCCAATTGCAGCAGGCTAGGGCCCTCGGCGGGGTTGCGCGGATCCCAGGTAATCACGAAATCCAGGCGATGCCCGCCCTGGCGCAAACACACGGCGCTGCGAGCTGCCGGCGGCTTCGGATCACTCGTGATGCCTAGCTTGCCGTCCGTTTCGACGAGCCGCGGGCCGCTCTGCAACGCGAGCTCGGGTTCGCCGCCGAGTGTCGCTCCGCGACTGGCGTCAAGCAGCCGAGCCCGGCCCCCGTCAATCACGAGCAGTCCCGTGCCGCCACCTTTGCGATAGCTTCCGAGCTTGGTCTTACCGAACTGCAGCAGCCCCGAAGGCTTGCGATCGGTTTCGAAGTAGCCTCCGTTGACGGCGAACAGCCATTGTCGCTGCAGGTTGAACGCCATCATTTGGCCCTCAGGAGACGCAGCGGCTTGTACGGCCACCTTGTCCAGCGCGACGCGCAAGACCCTCCAGACAAAGCGATGTCCCTTACCGTCGGGACGCAGCGTGAGGCGCGTGGCAAGCCCCGCCGAAAGCTCAACCCAGCCCTCCATGTCCTGGGATACGTTGGGTCGCGCGCTGGAGGCCGCTGCAGCTGAGGAGCTCGCCTTTGCGGAGGCAGAAGCCGAAGGGCCCGCCGGTTGCGAGGGCGTCGAGCGGCAGGCGCCAAGTGCGAGCAGCGACGCTGCGAGGCAGAGACGGGAGCGACGGATGGAGACGGACATGTCCCGAGCTAGAGTGCCACTGCTTGGGACTTGTCGTCAAAATTGGCCCAAATACCAGGGCGATTAGGCCGGTGACTAGCGAGCGCGAACGGCGGTTTTCGGGGACAGGCTTCGACGTACGACGCCACTCGTGGCGTCCACCGCTGGCGGCCGAACCGTCATCGCCATTCGCTCGAGCGAAAACACGAACTCAAATCGCGTGCCTTTCTGAGGCTCGGACTCGACGTGCGTCGTTCCGCCGATGGCGCGGCAGGCTGCCGAAGTGGCCGCCAGACCAACTCCGCGCCCAGAGAGCTCACTGACCTCCGACTTGGTGGTCACGCCATCGGACAGGAGTGCGGCCACCAGCTCGGCTGAGGTTGTTGCCGGGAGGCCTAGACTCTTGGCCTTGCGTCGAATGGCTTCCCAGTCGATGCCATTGCCGTCGTCGGCGACGTAGACAGTGAGCGTGCGACCTTCGAGCGTGCAGCCGATCGTCAGCTGGCCTTCGCTCGACTTGCCGCGGGCCACGCGTTCGTCCGGTCGCTCAAGACCATGATCGATCGCATTGCGAACGACATGCACGAGGCTTCCCAGAAAGCCGCGCATCGTGGAGCTCGGGAGGCGCAGGGCGCGGTCCTCTATTGTCACGTGCACCTGCTTGGACAGGCGGTGTGCGAGGCGCTCGGCCTGCGCCGGATAGAGAGACAACGCCTGGGAAAATGGCGGGTAGACCCAGGTCTTGGCGATCTGCACGAGCGCCGAATAGTCATCCCGACCGGCCAGGCGCGTGATCAGCTCCTCGTATTCGCGACGCGCAACGCGGATCGTATCGTCGCCCTCATCAGTGAGAAATACTCCGACCGTTTCAAGCGACTCACGCCAAGCGCTCACGAGTGCCTCAAGGCTCTCGGGGAGTGGTTCCTCGCTATCGCGCTGCATGGCATCCTCGAGCCCGTGGCAGAGCTGAGAGAGTCGCAGAAATCCGTAGATCGCCGAGTTGCCCTTGAGTGTATGGAGGGTTCGGCGTTGCTCCACCGGATCCTCAGAATTCCCGAGGCGAGCAAAGAGCTCCTCAGTGTCAGCCACGAAGGACTGAAATCCGGCACGGTCGCGCAGCAGATTCCCGACGATGCCCGGGAGCTCGCGCGTCAGGGCATCGGCCCGCTCGCGCTCGCAGCGCTCGGTGATGTCTGCGACGATCATAATCAGCTCTGCGAGGCGTCCGTCACGGAACACCGGCTGGCACTCGAGCTCGAAGGTAGCGCCATCACGAATAAATCGTGTTGGGAGCTGCGCCAGGCTCACCTCCAGGGGCAGAAAGTCCTCAGCAATCTGCTCGATTCCGATCTGCAGCTGCGCCTGCGCGACGCACTCGGTGGGGATTAGGTAGTCCCAAACCCGCACGTTTTCGCCGGGTTTGCCAAACCAATCGTGGCTGAGCTTCGAGCAGGTCGGGGTGATGCGACCGTCGAGTTCGATCACAAATAGCGCCTCGCGCATGTTATCGAGCACCCCCTGCAGCTCGGTGTTGACCCGAGATAGCTGGGCGTTACCGAGCTCGACCTTCTCAAGGGCCGTGCGCAGCGCGTCCTCTGCACGGCGACGCGCAGTGACGTCAGAACCCACCAGCTGAACCTCCCGACGGCGACCGTCGGCGGCGAGCAACGCTCGACAGGTCCAAAGCACCGATAGAGTTTTGTCAGCGGTCTCGAGTCGGTGTTCGATACTGGTGGTCGGCAGGTTTACGCCGAGATGCGCCAGGGATGCTCGGATCTCATCGCGAGCCGAGACCGGAATAAGGTCGTACAGGGACTGCCCGAGCATGGCGTCTTGGTCTTCGTCGACGAGTCGCGCCAGTGCCCCATTGACGAAGAGCCAGCGGTCCGAGGTGTCCAGGCGGCCGATGAACTCGGTTCCGTCCTCGACGATTGAGCGGTACCGCTCCTCACTGGCGCGCAGTTTTGCTCGGCTTTTGCGGGTAATGCCGCGGATCGCCAGCGCTAGCGCAATGATAGCCAGGCTCTCGACGCCCATGCCACCGAGAGCGGCCCACACGTACTGTTTGTACGTCTCATAGAACGAGAAGGGGCGATGGCGCACCACAGCACCGGCAGGCAGCTTAGCGGGATCGAGCTGCCAACGCGCAAGGGCGCGATAGTCGAACATGTAAACGTTCGGGCTCTGTCGAATGATCGGAACCTGGTCGATTGGGGTCCCACTGAATACCTGATCCGCCAGGCGCGTCGCGGACATTCCCTGTTCGTAAGAGCTCACGACGTAGCCACCCACGGCGCCTTCGATCACGGCGAAGTCCCAGAAGGTGTAGACGGGGACCGGGGCCGCAGCAGTCACCAGCCGCATCGACTCCCGGGGTGAGAGGGGCACTCCCGCCTTGTCGCGCAAAAATACGCCCCAGATCACGCTCGCGTCGCCCGGGATCTTGCGGAGGCGGTCGCTGAGCTCCTGCTTGGTCACTCCGGTGACGTACTCAAACCTCAGCTTGCCTGCGAAATTCGTCTCGATGCCGGCGAGCTGCTTGGCGACCGAGAGCCCGGTGGCGCTCTGGTCGTGAACGACGACGATGCGCTTGGTGAGCGGTCGCTGCTGCAGGATCCAGCCGACGCCCTTGTTCATGTCGTTGGCTTCGTTGACGCCGGTAAAGCCCCGTTGACCCGCCAGGCGGGAGTCTTTGAAATTGTTGACTCCGCAAAACACGATCGGGACGCCCGGGAAGAGTTCACCCCGGTACTTCAACAGAAAATCGAGCGCGTCGTCGTCAGACGAAATGAGCAGGTCGATCTTGAGTTTGGCGTAACGTTCGGCGAGCAGCTCGCGGAGCTTTTCCTGATACTCGGGGGTGAAGGACTTTTTGGTGTCGAGAAAATCGATCTGGAGCTCGATGTCGTCGCGTTTCGCGAAGCCGTCCCGGACGCCTTCGACCAGACTCGCGGTCCAGGTATACGTGGGGTGATAGGAGTTGAGCAGCAGCACATTTTTGGCCGCCTGCGCGGGGCTGGAAACCGTCAACAAAACGAGCCCGAGCCCAAGCAGGCAGCGCTGAAGCGCGCTCATGGCCAAGTGAGAGCGTTCAGCCCGTTCGCCCGTGGGTCGAGGGTTGTGCTGGTCTTTCATCTGCAAGAACTCCCCGGTTTCTGCCGGTAACCTCACCCATACGGCGGAAAAGACCGGCCGCATTAGGACCCGTGGGCTCCCCCACCATGGGTCGCAGAAAACGCGCCGGTCATGCCGGTCATGCTATCTTCCGGCCGCAATGACCACTGCTGTCACCCTCAGACGCCCTCCGTTCTTAGGCATCGCGAGCTTGGTTTGGCTGCTCGTCATGCTCGTCGCCTGTTCGGGCGGGCACAAGAGCGCCGCGCCGCCGAGCGCGGCCAATTCGCAGCCCTCCGGGGCTGTTGGTTCCGGTTCGGGAGCGGTCCAGGTTGCTTGGGATCACTCCAAGGCCAAAGTCCCCGTGACCGCAGCTCAGCCGAGCTGGGGCCGCCCGGATGCGCCTGTGACCCTGGTCGAGTTCAGTGATCTGCAGTGTCCCTTTTGCTCGCGCGGTGAGCTCACGGTGGAGGAGCTTCAGCGCCTCTATGGGCCCGACAAGTTGCGCGTCGTGTTTCGCCACGCCCCACTGCCATTTCATGACAACGCGCGGCCTGCCGCCATCGCGGCCGCCACTGTGCATGGCTTGGCCGGCAATGAGGCGTTCTTTGGTTTTGTGCGGCGAGCCTTCGGCCATCAGCGCGAGCTCAGTCTTGAGGCCTACGAAGGCTGGGCGGTCGAAGTTGGGCTCACCGCTCAGGCGTTTCGGGAGGCGTACGTCTCTAAGCGTTTCGAGCCCATGGTGGACGCCGACATCGATGTCGCGCAGCAACTCGGCGTCCAGGGAACACCGAACTTTCGCGTCAATGGCATTGAAATCTCGGGCGCCCAACCGCTGGAGGCGTTCCAGGCCGTCATCGATGCGCAGCTTCGGGAGGCCGAGGCGCTCCGCGCGGCGGGTACACCGTCAGCGCAGCTCTACGTCGCGTTGACGGATAAGAACTCCAAGGCCGTGCCTGCGCCCCCAGAGAAGAAGGCGGCCAATGAGGACGACCTGACGGTTTGGCGAGTCGCTGTCGAGAAAGACGATCCGAGCCAAGGTCCGAGCGACGCGCTCGTGACCATCGTGCAGTGGTCGGACTATCAATGTCCGTTCTGCCGTCGCGTGGAAGGCACCCTGACTCAGCTCCGTCAGAACTATCCAAAGGACGTCCGGATCGTGTGGAAGGACAATCCGCTGCCGTTCCACCCCGCAGCCAAACCGGCTGCGGTGCTCGGACGTCTCGTTTACGAGCGGCAGGGCAATGCCGCGTTCTGGAAGCTTCACGACAGCCTGTTTGGTACCGAAGCGCAGCTCACCGAGGCGGCGGTCCAGTCGCTCGGTGAAAAGGCAGGGATTCATGCGGCTGAGCTCAGCCCGGCAGTCAGAAAGAGCAAGGCGCTCACTCGAATCGAGGCCAGCATGGAGCAGGCCGCCGATTTGAACGCCAATGGCACTCCGCACTTTTTCATCAACGGCGTGCGATTGACCGGGGCGCAGCCAATCGAGGCGTTTCGTCGCAGAATCGACGCGGAGCTGCGTCGCGCCAAGGAACTCACCGACCGCGGGGTGCCGCGCGCGCAGATCTATGCGGAGTTGATGAAGGCAGCGACCGCCACCGCAAACGAGCCGGAAAAGAAGGACGTTCCGACGCCTGCAGCGTCCCGTCCGAGCAAGGGGCCTGCTGCGGCGCCGGTTGTGCTGCAGCTCTGGTCGGACTTCCAATGTCCGTTCTGTGCCCGTGTGGAGCCGACCATCACGGAGCTCCAGGCCGAATTCCCCCGTGAGCTGCGGGTCGTTTGGCGTCATCTGCCGCTCAATTTTCACCAGCATGCGCTGCTCGCGGCAGAGGCTGCGGAGGAAGTGCTCGCGCAGAAGGGGCCCGTCGTGTTCTGGAAGTATCACGACCTGCTATTTGCGGCCCAGGGGCGCACCGATGGGCTCGTGGCCAGCGAGCTTGAGTCAATGGCGGCCCGTCTCGGCGTTGACCTCCCGCGTTTTCGCACGGCGCTCGAGGAGCATCGCCATCGCCCGGCCATTGACGCTGATCTCGCGCTCGCCGAAAAAGCCGGGATCCGCGGGACGCCAGCGGCGGTCATCAATGGATACTTCGTCGGTGGCGCTCAACCGCTCGTGAACTTTCGTCGCGCGGTCAAGCGCGCGCTTGCGGACAAGGCGCCCCAGAGAAAATAGAATCGTCGCCGCGTGGTCCCGTCGCTCCGAGGCTCGTCACCACGCCGCAAAAAACCAGAGAGCTGGAACATTCCAGCCTGCGTGCCCAGAACGAGCGGGATGGCTCTCGGCGGCGCAGGCCCGAGCGCTGCTGCGTCACTCACGACGCGACGCGGGGCTGCTTTGCGCTGCGGTACTTGCTACGGTGAGCGCTAGCGAGGTTTCCTGATGTTCCTTCGATTCTCTCTTGTCCTAATCAGCGTCGGCGTGGTGGCAGGCTGTTCCGCTTCGGATTCCGGAGCCGACCTGGGTGGTACCGGGTCGCCCGCGGGTGGAGGTAGCTCCACTGGCTCGACCTCGAGCAACACGGGTGGCGGGCTCCACCTCAGCAGCGGCGCGAACGGCAGCAAGGATGCTGGTGTTGACGGAGGTGAAGACTGTAACGGCACGCTGAAGGTGCTCTATCGCGATTTCAAGCAGCAGGCCTCATCCCCAGATTTTGAGATGGGCTTCAAGGGAGACGTACCGCGGCGCGGTCTGATCGAGCCCCTGCTTGGTAGCGACCAAAAGCCAGTGTTCAAGGACAGTGTGGGATGCCCATGGGACGAGGCGTCGCCGACAGCTTGTTCGAACTGGACGGTCTCGAGCCCCGTGATCACCAGCAAGGCCACGTTCGACACCTGGTATCACAACACCGAGGGCGTGAATCTTGCGTTCGAAAAGACCTTGGTGCTTACCGAAACGAAGCCGGGGTCTGGACTATATGCCTACGACAGCACGGACTTTTTCCCGCTACTGCCGACTGAGGGCTTCGGGATCACGCCGGGCTGCGAAAAAAATCAAAATTTCCATTTCACCACCGAGATTCACCTGAAATTCGGCTACGTGCCACGGCAGGTATTCTCGTTCAGTGGGGATGACGACCTTTGGATCTTCGTCAATGGGCGCCTTGCGCTCGATCTCGGCAGCATGCACGGTGCAACCGCAGCCAAGATCGATTTTGACGTCCAGGCCAAGGCGCTCGGGATCAGCCCGGGCAAGACCTACACGATGGACATCTTCCACGCGGAGCGTCACACCGACGGCTCGAATTTTCACGTCGAGACCAATATCTCCTGCTTTACCTCGCGCCCTGTATTGCTGAAGTAGGCAGACCTTTCGTGATGCAGCCGCCCGCGCGATGGGCGGAAAAGGAAACGGGGATCGCGCATCGCGCGATCCCCGTAAGCTATTGGGCGTCGGGAGCAGGCGGTCTTGCGAACGCTTACTTCTTGGCTTCCGCGCGCAGCCGGACCTCTTCCTTGACCTTCTCAAGGATGCTGCGCGGGCAGGGCGAGTAGTGGCTAAACTCCATGGTGAACTGACCACGACCCGCCGTCGCGGAGCGGAGATCACCGATGTAGCCGAACATCTCGCTCAGCGGGCAGTCCGCCTTGATGCGCACGTTCGTGGGGTTCTTCTCCTGGCTCTTGATCATGCCGCGTCGACGAATCAGATCGCCGATCACGTCGCCGACGTTGTCGTCGGGAACGAACACGTCCACCTTCATGATCGGCTCGAGCAGCTCGGGGCCGGCCTTGGGCATCGACTGACGGTAGGCGGCCTTGGCGGCAATTTCGAAGGCGATCTGCGAGGAGTCGACCGGGTGGAAGTTACCATCCGTCAGCGTTACCTTGAAGCCGAGGGC
The DNA here is from genome assembly GCA_038207155.1 of Polyangiales bacterium. Classification (GTDB taxonomy): domain Bacteria; phylum Myxococcota_A; class Polyangia; order Polyangiales; family Polyangiaceae; genus FEN-1139. Next base: position 35,885 of record JBBRAB010000002.1, on the reverse strand, counting down.
GGGGAAGCCAACGAGCGGACCGGTGTCCTTCATCGACTTGAAGCCCTTCTCGACTGCCGGGATGAACTCCTTCGGGATCGACCCACCGACGATGTCCGTCTCGAACACGAACTCGTCCGAACCCTCGATGGGCTCGATGGTGTAGTCGATCTTGGCGTACTGACCCGAGCCACCCGTCTGCTTCTTGTGGGTGTAGCTGTCAGAGACGGCCTTGGTGATGGTCTCGCGGTAAGCCACCTGAGGCTCGCCGACCCTCACCTCGACGCCGTGGGTGCGCTTGAGAATGTCGACCTTGATGTCGAGATGCAGCTCGCCCATTCCCTTGAGAATGGTCTCGCCGGACTCTTGATCGACCTCGACGCAGAACGACGGGTCTTCGGCCACCATCTTGCCGAGGGCCGTGCTCATCTTCTCGCTGTTGGCCTTGTCCTTGGCGGCCACGGCAACCGAGATAACCGGCGACGGGAAGACCATCGGCTCGAGGGTCGCGGGGTTCTTGACGTCAGCCAGGGTGTGACCCGTGCGGACATTTTTGAGACCCACCATCGCGACGATGTCACCAGCTTGGCAGCTGTCGATCATCGTGCGGTCGTTGGCGTGCATCTGCACCATGCGGCCGATGCGCTCGGTCTTGCCAGTTGCTGTGTTGACGAGGGTGTCGCCCTTGTTGATCGTCCCCGAGTAGATTCGGGTGAACGTGAGGCTGCCGTGACGGTCGTCCATGATCTTGAACGCCAGGGCGCGTACAGGACCGTCGGCGTCGACGATCGCGAACTTGCCAGTCTCCTTGCCGTCGAGATCGACCTCCGGTTGGGGCTCGACCTCCGTCGGATCGGGGAGGTAGTCAATCACAGCGTCTAGGACGAGCTGCACGCCCTTGTTCTTGAAGGACGAGCCGCAGTAGGTCGGAAAGTGCGCCAGCGCGATAGTGCCCTTGCGGATGCAGTGCTTGAGGCTTTCCATGTCCGGCTCTTCGCCGTTCAGGTACTTCTCCATCACCGCGTCGTCGTGCTCGACGGCCATTTCGACCATCTTCGCGCGCCAGGTCTCGGTGAGTTCCTTCATGTCCTCGGGAACATCAGTTACCGCGAAGTTCTCGGGCAGACCCGTCTCGTCCCAGATGTGGGCCTTCCGGGTGAGCAGATCAACCACGCCCTTGAAGTTGGACTCGATGCCAATCGGCAGAGTCATCACGAGGGCCTTGGCGTTCAAGATCGACTTCACCTGGCCAACGACGCGGTAGAAGTCCGCGCCGATACGGTCGAGCTTGTTGACGTAGATCACGCGGGCGACCTTGCTGTCGTTCGCGTAGCGCCAGTTGGTCTCCGACTGGGGCTCAACGCCGCCAGAGCCGCAGAACACGCCGACGCCGCCATCAAGCACCTTCAATGAACGGTACACTTCGATCGTGAAGTCCACGTGTCCGGGCGTGTCGATGATGTTGAAGCGGTAGCCCCTCCAGTAACAGGTCGTGGCGGCGGACTGGATCGTGATGCCGCGCTCCTGCTCCTGCTCCATGAAGTCGGTCGTGGCGGCACCATCGTGCACCTCGCCGATCTTGTGGATCTTGCCCGTCAGCTTGAGGATGCGTTCCGTCGTGGTCGTCTTGCCCGCATCCACGTGGGCAAAAATCCCGATATTGCGGTACTTGGAGAGGTCCGTCATGCCGTTGCCGTTTTCCGTTTAGAGGGCCGCCAGGGCGTTTGTCGGAGCCGCGTTTACCATCATCCCGCCAAAGGTCCAGAGCTGGCAGCGTGATGAGGGGGTGAAAGGTGGTCTCCGCCGTCGTGACGAGCGGGCTCTACCCCCGAATGAGGCGCCAGGAGCGAGAAAGCGGAGCCCTTGGGCCGGCCGACTCGAGTTCTCCGTGGCCTTACGGCCGGTCATGTTGGTACGGCGCGGAAGCGGAGGGCGCGGCCTCAAGGTCGCTCGGGACCTCAGACCCTGCCGAGCCCGTGTCAGCCGCGATGTCGGTAAAGAGCGGTCAGCAGGGAGACGTCGCGGCGCGCTAGCGCCGCCGCAAGCAGGCGCTTGTTCAGCGGCTTGCTCGGGGACGCCATTTCAGCTTCCGCCCAGCGAAGGAGCTTCACGAGCGCGCTAGCGCCGCCGTTTGCGGGCGTAGCTCCCGTCGTGCTCCGAGCCGGCTGCGCAAGGGCGTCCGGTCCTGGGGGGGTCCCTGGTGCGGTGCCCGCGGAGGTTTCGCCACCTGCGGTGACGGGCCAGGTGGACGGCGCCGTCGACGGCGTGGTGCCGTTTTCCGCGTGCCCCAACGACGAACGCAGGCGCACCTCAGTGCGCGGCGGCGAACTCAAGCGGGCGGTGCTCGCCGCAAGCTCCACGTCTCCCCGAAGCGAAGACAGGTGACCCGAAGGCACCTGCTGCGGCTGGGAGGGATGCGACTTGCTCATGTAAAGGTAGTGGGAGGACGGCTAAAAACAGCTTACAAAAACGAAGCCACCGGACAAGATTTCACGCCGCTGGAAAATTGCACTACTGAACGTAGTGCCGCTCCAGCGGGTCCGGCAGTGCCCAGGCTGAGCGGCCGCATCATCCGCGAATGTCCAGGGCGACCGTCGATTTTGGTTCCACGCCGCACAAGCCCAGATTTTCGACAAAATCGCCGGGGCGAGCTCTCCGAGGTGCGCTTGCTCGGGGCGTCGCTTGATTCTGCCCGGGATTGCCTTCATTTGAGGCGGGATGAACGACGCCAAGCGCGACCGCCAGCTCGGGATGCACGTTGGCATCACGCGGCGCGACTGGCTCAATGGCCTGGCCCTCACGCTCGGCGCCGAGCTGCTCGGCTGTCAGGGTCGCGGTAAGGCTGGTTCGGCGCAGGTTGGCTCTGCACAGGTGAGCGCGACGGCGGGCGCTGGAGCGCGCGCGCCGTTGCCGCCGGGGCCACCGGCTCTAGTCGGAGTTCGCGGGAGCCATGAGGGCGCCTTTGAGGCGGCGCACCGGCTGCGCGACGGGGCAGCCTGGGACGGCGGAAAGCCAGTTCAAGACACGGGTGAACGCTACGATCTGGTGATCGTTGGCGCCGGTCTGAGCGGGCTTGCGGCAGCCTACCTCTACCGTCGCAAGCTGGGGCCGCAGTCGAAAATCCTGCTGCTCGACAACCATGATGATTTCGGGGGGCACGCACGACGCAATGAATTTCGCGTCGACGAGCGGCTCCTCATCACGAACGGCGGCACTCAGTCCTTCTCGAACCCGCACAGCTATTCGCCGGAAGTCAAGCAGCTGCTGGCAGAGCTTGGGATCCGCTTTGAACGCTTCGAGACCGCCTTCGATCAGCGGCTACACGCCGAGCGCAGTACGGCGTTTTACTTCGATCGCGAGACGTTTGGCGAGCCGTGCCTACGCACCGGGATGAACGAGCGACCCTGGGCGGAATTTCTTGCGAACACGCCGCTGAGCGACCAGGTGCGCCGCGACATCGTGCGCCTCTACACGGACAAGCGCGACTACCTGGCGGGGCGGTCGCTTCTGGAAAAGGAGCGACTGCTCAAGCGCACGAGCTACGCGGACTACCTCACCCGCTATTGCAAGCTCGCTCCCAAGGGACTCGCGTTTTTTCAGACGTTCACGCACGATCTGTTCTGCGTTGGGATCGACGCGGTGTCTGCTTGGTCCTGTCTGCACGCCAGTGACGATTACGAAGCGCTTGTCTATCCAGGTTTTTCTGGGCTTGGGTTTCCGCCCCCCGAGGAAAACGGCCCCTACATTCACCATTTTCCGGATGGCGGCGCGTCGGTGGCGCGGCTGTTTGTGCGCAGTCTGCTGCCGGGTCGCGTTACCGGCCACGACATGGAAGACATCGTTACGGCCGAGGTGGACTACGCCGGACTCGACCGCGAAGACTCGCCCGTGCGACTGCGTCTAAAGAGTACCGTCACGCGGGTGCAGCATCGGACGGATAACTCCGGGCTCGTCGACGTGGCCTACGAAGCGGCGGGGCAAGTCCGGCGTGTGACGGGCAAAAAGTGCATCCTGGCCTGTTACAATTCGATGATCCCCTACCTGTGTCCCGAGCTGCCGGAGCCTCAGAAACAGGCTCAAGCCACGCTCGTGAAGATGCCGCTAATCTACACGCATGTGGCGCTTCGCACCGGCGAGTCCTTCGCGCACCTCGGGATCCGGCACATCGTGAGCCCGGGCAGCTATCACAGCTATACCTCGCTCGATTTCCCTGTCTCACTCGGGGACTATCACTTTCCGAGTCGTCCCGAGGATCCGGCAGTGCTCTTCATGTTGCGCACGCCCTGTAAGGTGGGATTGACGCGCCGGGAACAGAATCGCGTGGGGCGCTGGGAAATGCTGGGCACCCCGTTTGAGGTGATGGAGCGCCGGATCCGTCAGCAGCTTCAGTCGATGTTGGGGGCTGGAGGCTTTGACGCCGCGCGCGACATCAAGGCCATCACCGTCAACCGCTGGGCGCACGGTTACTCCTTTAGCCCCAATCGCCTGTTTGATCCCGAGTGGGTCGAGCAGAAAAAGCCATGGATTGTCGGGCGCCAGCGGCACGGGAACATCGCGATCGCCAACTCAGACGCCGGAGCGCGCGCCTACCTGGATGTGGCGCTCGAGCAGGCGGCGCGCGCGGTCGAGGAACTCTGCAGCGCGGGATGATTGGGGCGCGCAGGTCCCGCGTCTTGGCGGCCGAGTTGCCAAGGTGCGCGGGGTCGTGCATGGTGACGGATTGAGCTCTTCCGATTGGCGGCTCAGAGGCTGGCGAGAGATCCTGGATGAATGAACTAGTACTGCTGGCGCTTCTGCACGCGAGAGACCGCGACACTTCGGGCGTGGCTGAGGATTGCGCAGCGCTAAAGCAGCTGGGATTTGAAATCGGCGTGGGCGCGGTCGCAAGTGCGCTTGAATCGCTCGAAGCGCGCTCGCTCGTGCGTTCGGAGGCGAGCTTTGACGGCCTGCGGGCGCGACGGGTCTACACCCTGACCACGCCCGGTCGCCGTGAGTTCGTGGAACTGATGCGCAACCCCGCCGAGGAGGCGCGCTTGGCCGATTGGTACCTCCGGATCCATTTGCTCGGGTGGCTGGCTCCGTCGGAGCGACGTGAGGTGATCGGAGAGCTGCGCTTCATGCTCGAAAACGCGCTCGTGATCCTGGATGACGAGCGCGGTCGGTTTGACGCCGAGGCGCTCAGTCGACCCCAACCCGTCAGCCGTCGCGACATCCCGCGCTACCAGCAGGCGAGCACCGCGCTGCTGCGCGACACCTACGACCGACTGCGCAGCGCGCTGGAGGCCTGGGAGCTCGAGTGACCGCGCTGACGCGACTCGCCGCGAGCCACAAAACGCGCAGTCTCCGAACCTCTCTAGGCTAGGAGACTGCGGCCGTTTCTGGCGGCTATCACGCCGCCCCTAACAAAGGCCCGAAATCAGAAGCATCGCCAGCTGGCTCCGGCACTTCCGCGGTGCGGCCAGCAGACGCACTGTACTCCGTCAGTGCTCGAGCAGGTCTGGTCGACACCCTGCGTGCAGGTTCCTCCGTTGGTGACGCCGCTCACGCATTGTGCGGGCAGCGCGTTGCAGCTGCCAGCGATGTCGCAGGACAGCTCTCCGTTTGCACCACAGGTACAGGCGTAGTCCTTGGTGGCGTCGCCTGGACAGGTCGAGCTGCAACCCTTGGTGCACTCGTCGCCAGGTAGGCAGGTCGTGGTGCACGTGGTTGCGGCGTCGCATATTAGCGTCTTGCTGGCGCCGCAGGTGCAGGTCATCGTGCCGGACGCGGGAAACGCGCAGGCGGTCTGACATCCAACCGAACAGGCTGCATTCTGCTCGCAGATCGCGGCGGGGGCGCCGCCAGTTGCAGCGCCGCCAGTTGCAGCGCCGCCCGTAGCGGCTCCGCCGCTGCTGCTGCCGCCGGTGCTCGTTGAGCCAGCACTGCTCGGGCCATCGCCCGTGCTTGAGCTGTCACCGCCACAAGCGATGAATGCGGCGGGCACCATCAGCAGTGCTCCCACCGTGAGTAGGCCCCAGGTCTTGATTCGAAGCGTCATATGCGTAGTCCTCCCAACGTCGGCGGTCGCGACGACCCCGAGTTGCCCGGCAGTGTTGCGGTCTCGCGCTCGCGGCTCAGTCACTAGCCACCTTCGAGCCCGATTTCTGCCGAAGCCTGCCCGGCTCTGGCCCGCCTGGGCGCAGGCAGGCCAAATGTGGTAGGTCGCGCCCCAAATGGCCCCTGAAAGCAGCCTCCAGTCGCGTCTCGCCGGTCTTGGTCTCGCCCTCCCGGAGCTCTTGCTGCCGCGCGAGGGTGTCGATTTGTCGCGTTGGTCCGTGGTCGCTTGCGATCAATACACCTCCGACCACGCCTACTGGAATCGCGTCGCCGAGCGCGTTGGCGATGCGCCCTCGACTCTCCGTTTGATCCTCCCGGAGGTCTACCTCGAGAGTCCCGACGTGGTCGCGCGCATTTCCGCGATTCACGCCAACATGGCCAGCTACCTCGAGCAAGGCGTGCTCAGTTCAGCGGGTCTCGGATTTGTCTTCGTCAAGCGCACGACCGCGCATTCTGGGACGCGCCAAGGCCTGGTGGTTGCAGTCGATCTCGAGCAATACAGTTACGCGCGCGATTCCCAGAGTTTGTACCGTGCCACCGAGGGCACGATCGTCGACCGCATCCCGCCGCGACTTGCGGTGCGCAGCGCGGCGCCGCTTGAGCTGCCGCACATCATGATCCTGCTCGACAATCCCGAGCGCGATATCCTCGAGGCGCTCGGTGAGCGTTTGGCGACGCAAGCGCCGGCCTACAATGTCGAGCTGATGGAGGAGGGAGGGCAGCTTCAAGGCTGGCTGCTGCGTGAGGGAGCGGAGCTTGCAACGCTCGTCGGACAGCTCGAAGCCCTGATGGCGCGCACCAAGGCGACGCAAGGCACCGAGTCGCCGCTGCTCTGGGCCATGGGCGATGGCAATCACTCGCTTGCAACCGCCAAGGCGCGTTGGCAAGAGCGCAAGGCGGAGCTCATCAGCGCGGGCGTGAAGAGTGACGAGTTGATGCAAGATCCGGCGCGCTGGGCTCTGGCCGAGCTTGTCAATATTCATTCGCCAGGGCTGCTCTTTGAGCCGATTCACCGGGTGATCTTCACGAGCGACCGCGCGGCGTTGACCGCGGCCATGCGTGCTGATCCCGACGTGGCCTCGCTTGAAGCCATGACCGAGAGCGCGCTGCAGGCGTTGCTCGTGTCACCCGAAGGTCAGACCAAGGCGGGCTACTACGACGGCAGTGAATTCTATGCCGTGCACTACCGCGCAGATTTGCGTGAGCTGCCGACGGCGCTCGTCGACGCACTGCACAGTCGTTTCAAGTCCGCAGAGCCGGGGGCGCGCATCGACTTCATCCACGGTTGGCAAGACACCAGCCGGCTGAGCGCTGAGGGCGCGGGGTGTTTCTTCACGCCGGTGATCGCGCGTGAACGGCTGTTTGGTTGGGTTCAGGAAAATGGCCCGCTGCCGCGCAAGAGCTTCTCGATGGGCCATGCCGAAGAGAAGCGCTTTTATCTCGAAGCGCGTCGCATTCGCTAGAGTGCGAGTAGGTGCCAGGCTTCGTCTGTAGGTGTTTGTGCTGGCGCGTGTCAGGTTATTGGCGTGCGGCTAGATAAATCCTCGCCGGCCCCGAGTTGCGTGCGACCCGTTCCCGCGAGTCGCACGCCTGCGGCACGGATCTGAGCTTTGTGAGCGTCAACGGTGACCGTTTTCGGTCACAATGCGACCATTAGGAGAGCCCCTGATGCGCATGAATTCAATATCGCTGGTCAGTCTGTTGCTTGCAGTTCCGTTAGTCGTCGCCTGTTCCTCGAGCAGCTCAGACAACGGAGCAGGAAGCCCCGGCGGCGCCGCCGCAACCGGAGCCGCCAACGGGACCGGAGCCGCCAACGGGACCGGAGCGACTGCCACGGGCGGCACGCCCGGTCCGACCGGCGCCGATGTCCCAAGCACAGACACCGAGTGGAGCAAGGGCCTCACAGTGGCCGCTAACGGACCGATCCCGGTCATTGTAGTCGACCAATTCGGTTATCGCACGAAGGCTGAAAAGGTCGCCGTCTTGCGGGATCCGGTCACTGGCTACGACGCTGCCGTGACCTACACGCCGGGAGCCAAGATCGCCGTCATCGACAAGGCTACCGGCCTTGAGGTGTTCAGCGGTGTCGCCGTTCCTTGGGCCGCAGGCGCCACGGACACCGCGTCGGGCGACAAGGCCTGGTGGTTTGATTTCTCGAGCGTGACTCAACCCGGCACCTACTACATTGCGGATGCCGGTGGTGGACAGCGTTCCCCCGAGTTTCGGATCGACGATGGCGTCTACCGCACGGTGCTCAAACACGCGACGCGCACGCTCTTTTATCAGCGCGCCGGTCAGGAAAAGAAGGCCGCCACAGCGGGCGCTGACTGGGCTGACACCGCGAGCCATCTCGGTGCCCGTCAGGACGGTCAGGCTCGTTCATGGACCGCCAAGGGTGATGCCGGCTCGGAGCGTGATTTGCGCGGTGGCTGGTATGACGCGGGTGACTTCAACAAGTACACGGCCTGGCATGCAAACTACTTAATTTCTCTCCTGCGCACCCACCACGACTACCCGAGCGCGTTCGGTGACGACTACGGCATCCCGGAGTCCGGTAATGGCGTCTCCGATCTGCTCGACGAAACCCGTTGGGGCGTGGATTGGCTGGTGCGCATGCAGAATGCCGACGGCGGCGTGCTCTGTGTGCTCGGACTCGACGGAGCCAGTCCGCCCTCGACGGCAACCAAGCCCAGCTTCTACGGGCCTGCCACGACTCACGCGAGTCTCAAGGCGGCCGCCGCGTTTGCGTACGCGGCGACGGTGTTCGGTCAGAGCGGGGTGCCGGCACTTGCCGCGATGGCGCCCGATCTCACCAAGCGCGCGGAATCGGCTTGGGCCTGGGCTCTGGCCCATCCCGCGGTTGCTTTCAAGAACAACGACAAAGCTGCCGGAACCGAAGGTCTCGCAGCTGGGCAGCAGGAGGTGGATGACGCCGGTAGAACCGCTGCCAAGTTCGAGGCAGCGGTGTATCTCTATGGGCTGACCCAGGGCGCCGCGTACAAGACCTACGCGGAGGCCAACTACGGCACCTATATGCCCTCCTGGGGCCCGACTCAGTGGCAAGTGGCCGAGCAGGAAACCCTGCTTCAGTTTGCCTCGCTCAGCGGGGTGACCCCAGCGATTCAAACGGGCATCAAGACCAAGTTCCTGGACGCGCTAGCAAAGAACGGGAATTTTCGGGCGGCGATCGCGAGTCAGACCGATCCGTACCGCGCGCCGATGAAGGACTATACCTGGGGGAGTAACCAGTCGAAGGCCGCTTTGGGGCGCTTCTTCATGTTAGCGGAGGCCTACGGCGTGGACGCCGCTCAAGCGGTTGTGGGTCGCGCGGCAGCAGAGGGCTACGTCCACTACGTGCACGGCGTCAACCCGCTCGGACTCGTCTACCTCAGCAACATGAAACGTGCGGGTGCTGAGCACTCGGTGAGCACGTTTTATCACACCTGGTTCGGACACGGCTCGGCGCGCTGGAGTGTCGTCGGGGACACCACTCCTGGTCCGGCACCGGGGTTCCTCGTCGGGGGCCCGAATTCCAGTTTCGCGCTCGATGGCTGCTGCACGAGCGCTCAAGCTCCCCTCTGCTACGGCTCGAGCGACGCTGCGCTCTGCAGCATGAACGTCACTCCGCCCCTTGGACAGCCGCCGGCCAAGTCCTACCTGGAGTTCAACGTGGGCTGGCCCGGCAACTCCTGGGCCGTCACCGAGAACAGCAACGGCTATCAGCTGCAGTACCTTCGCCTGCTAGCCGCCTTCGCCAAGTGACGTGCGCAGCGGGCTCCGGCGTTCGCTGGAGCCCGCGGGCTGCACCTAGACCGTGGCGCTGGGAGCTGCCGTGTGAACGGGCGTCTTGGTCCAGCAGAAGCCACAGACGGTCGCCTGCTTGATGCCGAGGCGGTGGCACTTCGGGCAGGCGCGGGTCTCGGGCTCGGGACCGTAGCCAAGATCCGACTCCAGCTCTGCCAGGGCAGCCATTGCCGCTGAAACGTCCAGCGTTGGCTGAGCCTCGCTGAGCTTTTTGATTTCGGTGCCGACCGCGGCAATGAGGTTGCGCTTCTTGGTGTACTGCATGCTGTCTCGCTTCGCCCATGCGGGCAGGGGTGCGTGAACCAAGGGCTGCGACCCGAGTCGAGCCCTTGGCGAAAACGCCCAGCGCACCGCCCGGACTGGGCGCGAACTGAGTGTCGACCAGGGAAAAGTCGGCTCGTCCAGGGGACGCGCCGCGTCGTTGTTAGCGGAGAAGCTCGCGCGCGCGGTTGCGGGGAACAGCTCCGGGAAGACGAAGACCATGGGCCCTTGCGACGACCGGCGCAATGTTCGGCCAGTGACGTTCGCGAGACGTTGCCTTTCGGTGGGAAATAGCCGTGCACAGCGCGTGAGCGCGCAGTCGGGCGCGCGCGCCCGCGCGAGGTCCGCGCAGCGCTACCGCACGCTTGACCCCGTGAGCGCACCGAGCTCGCGCCCAAGCGGCGAATGCTCCACGAGCCAATCGGCATGGCTCACCAGCTCACTCGCGAGCTTCGGTGACAAGCGCTCGAGCCAGCGCTCCGGAATTGCCTCTTGGCCATAGTAGGCCCCTGCAACCATGCCAACGATCGCGCCCGTGGTGTCGGCGTCACCGCCGCGGTTGACGGTATCCACAAGGCAGTCCTCGAAGCGTCGACTACGGAAAAAGCAGTAGAGCACGGTCTGCATGGTGTCCACGATGTAGCCTGAGGCCTGGCCGGGGTAGGGCGAGTACGTGAACACGGGAATGCTGGCTACCAATTCACTCGCTTCTCGTCGCAGGTGGCTCAGCGAGCGTCCGCAGACGGCAGCTTGGACGAGCCGCGTGACACTGAGGCAGGCGGCGTCCGATAGGGCGTGGTTGTGCGTTAGATGCGCCTGCTCAAGCATGCAGCGCTCAGAGAGCTCCGGGTCGCCCAGCGTGCAGAGCGCGACCGGCAGCAGGCGCATCGCTGCGCCATTTCCGGCATCACCTGGTCCAGGCGGAACCTCAAGACGTCCGTGAGTGACGTAGGCTCGGAGCCCGCGCAGCACCGTGTTGCCAATGTCTTTGGGACGACTCTTGAGCCACAACGCGAGATGCTTTGCGGCGCAGGTAAGCGACCAATGTCCCTGTTCCACGATGCTTCGAGCCAGAAATAGCGACATCTCGGTGTCGTCGGTGACCTCTCCCGGGGAAAGATTCAACCAGCCGCCACCAATGAGCTCGCGATGAGTGCCGTAGGTCACCTGGATCTCGCGAGCGGTCATGAACTCGACGGTCGCACCGAGCGCGTCGCCAACCGCCAATCCGAGGAACGCTCCACGCGCACGCGCGCGCAGCGTGTCGAGCCCTTCGGTCGCCATTGCGGCCAAATCGACCTTAGATGTCACGATTGTGTCCGCCATGGTTTCCAACAAATAATGATCAGGTTTCAAGCGCAACTCATTCGGGGGCGCGGCGCATTGGGCCTTGAAGCAAGGGATTGTGTAGCGCACAAAACTGGTGAGGAGTGCTGAACATGAACAATGAGCGCCGGTATCTGGTGGGAACCATGGCTTTTGTGACTGCTGCGATGCTGAGCGTTGCGGCGCTGGGCGGACGCCTCCTGAATCCGGACGAGACCACGATTCGCATCGCCGCCGCCTCGAGTCTAGCGCCTGCGCTCGAGGATGCGGAGCAATCCGATCGAATTCGAGGCCCGGGACCGAGAGCCTGGATCATTGGGGCATCGGGGACCCTGGTGCAGCAGATCCAGCGCGGCGCTCCGTTCGACTTACTGCTGACCGCTGATGAAACGGCACGCGACGCCGCCGTTGCGACCGGTCGCTGCCGTGCTGTTCGAAAGACTGCGCTCGTGCGAGGCGGGCTGGTCGCCATCACGCGTCCGGGACTTGTCACGGATGCCAAGGACCTTTCTGGCCTGGCGAAGGTTCTGGTGGGCAAGCTCGCGATCGCCAACCCGGAGCACGCCCCGTACGGTCGCGCCGCGCGCCAAGCCCTTGAGCACTCTGGCACGGCGACGGCATTCGAGTCTCACTTGGTCTACGCCAGTGACATCCGTGACGCCGCGCGTTTGGTGCGAACCGGTCAGGCCGATGGGGCACTGATCGCATCCGCGCTGGTGACCGCCAACGAGCGCGTGTTGTTTGAGGTCCCGAGCTCTCTGTTCGATCCGCTCGAGGCCCACGTGCTCAACTGCGCCCATCCACAGCGCGCCGTGGTGGCTGACCGGGTTGCCGACTCCCTGTGGGACGAAAGCGTGCTCTCTGTGCTCTACCGGCACGGCTACCTGCCTCCAATCGAACGGGGGCTGAGAGCGGCGAAGTGACCCAATTCTCAGCCGCCAGCGAGCTGCTTGCCACCTCCCTTGAGGTGGCGCTCACGGCGACCGTGATAGCGAGCGTACTGGGTACAGCTCTGGGGAGCGGCCTGGCGATTGGTAGGTTTCGAGGGCGAGAGTGGGTCACTGCAGCCGTGGCAATCCCGCTCGTGCTTCCACCGACCGTGCTGGGGTACTACCTGCTGGTGGTGCTTGGTCGCCAGAGCTCGATTGGGCTGGCATTTCACGCCCTCACGGGCTGCCATCTCACGTTTTCGCGTACTGGCGCGATCCTAGCCTCCTGCGTTGCAGGGCTGCCTATGATCGCGCGCGCCGCTCAGGCCAGCGTCGCGGGCATCGATCCAGAACTCGTGGCTGCTGCCCAGCTCGCCGGCGCCTCGCGCTGGCGCACGCTCTTCACGATCGAACTGCCTCTAGCGCGGCGTGGGATCCTAGCCGGGATCTCGCTGGCCTTTGCCCGTTCTCTTGGGGATTTTGGGCTAACGCTGATGCTGGGCGGTAACATTCCCGGCGAGACGCGTACCGCTGCGCTTGGGGTGTATGACGCGATTCAAGCGGGACGCGATAACGACGCGTTAGTGCTGTCCGCGAGCTTGACGTTGCTGGCCCTTGCGGTGCTGGGGTTGGTGGCGCGGTGGGAGCAACGTCGCTATGTCTAACGTCAGGCGCGCCGCGACACTCTCGGTTCACGCGAACCTGACGCTTGGTGCCACGGGTAGGACGCTCACCGTCGAGCTTGAGCTGGTCTCCGGGCTTCAGGTGCTCGTGGGCCCCTCCGGGTGTGGCAAGAGCAGCATCCTGCGATTGATCGCAGGACTCGTAACACCCGTCCATGGCACCGTCCGATACGGCGAGGCCTGCTGGCAAGACGGCAAGCGCCAGTTCGTGTCGCCGCAGCGGCGGAGAATTGGCTTGGTTCATCAGCGCTTTGCCTTGTTTCCGCATCTGAGCGCCCTGCAAAACGTGGAGTACGCCGTCTCGCGCGCTCATCCAAAGCTTGTCCGCGTCAACATGGCTCGAGACTGGCTCGGGCGCCTCGGTCTACACGGGTGCGAGTCACGACGACCTGCGCAGCTCTCAGGGGGCGAGCAACAGCGCGTGGCGATCGCGCGCGCGCTGGCGCAAGAGCCTCAGATCCTCCTGCTCGACGAGCCCTTCTCCTCGCTGGACGAGGCGGCCCATGCCGAGGCGGGGGCCGTTGTCTCTACCTGGATTCGGGAGACTGCCACACCATCACTGCTGGTCAGTCACCATCAAAAAGACCATCAGTGGGTGGACGGCAGCACGTATCGCGTGTGACTGGGGCTCGTCCAACGCGCGTCAGCCCGCCCTGCGCGACGGATGCTGCAGCTGATCCGCGACCGGTACTGGCCGCAGGGAGAACCTCGCGAGCTTGGCTCGCTCCGCAGCGCGGCCCGATTGCTCGCCCAGACACAGCTCACGCCGCCCGCCGCACAGCTCTGGGGAAAATGCCTCAAAACTGGCAGAATTCTTGAGCATACCGTCCACGTGAATCCCGGAGCTGTGCCGGAAGGCGTTTGCGCCGACCACCGGAGCACCAAAGGGGATCGGGAGCCCGATCATCTCGGCGACCCTCTGGCAAATAGGTGCCAGCTGAGCAAGCTGGAGTTGCGGCGTGCGGTGGCTCGTCATTTTTAGGGCCATCGCGACCTGTTCCAGTGCGGCGTTGCCCGCCCGCTCGCCGATTCCCAGCACGGTCACGTCAAGGCTCTCCGCGCCTCCGTCGAGCGCCGCAAGAGTATTGGCCGTAGCCAGCCCAAGGTCGTTGTGGGCGTGGATCCCGAGCACGAGCGATGGGACAGCGCAGCGCAGAGAGGTGAACAGACTCCCGACCGCGAGCGGACTCCAGCAGCCAACCGTGTCTGCCAGCCGAAAACGCTGCGCGCCCAGCTCAGAGCAGCGTTGGGCGAGCTCAGTCAGCCATGCAGCACTAGAGCGCGAAGCGTCAACGGCGCCAACCGATGCATAGCGTCCGGCAGCGCGGACAAGCGTCAGGCAGCGCTCAAGGCGCTGCAGGACCTGAGATTTCGAGAGTCCCACATTGCTCAGCTGCAGCTGGGAGCAGGGAATCCCCACGTGGACACAGTCGACCGCGGTCGAAAGGGCGAGCTTGACGTCCTCTTCGCTGAGGCGGCACCAACTGGTGAGGCGCGCATCCACCCCAGCATCCAGCAGTCGTTGCGGCTCACTCCAGTCTTGGCCCTCACGGGCCGCGACGGCGAGCTCAAGCTCATGTATCCCCAGCGCATCGAGCGCCAACGCGAGTTCGATGCGCTGGCTTGGCTGAAATACAACGCCCGGCATCTGCGCGCCGTCGCGCAGCGTAGTGTCAACAAACCAGGGTGAATTGCAACCACTCACGTCGACTGACATGGGGACCTCCATCACTTTTTAGCTTACCTAGGTGAGCAGCAGTTCCTCGACGGCTTTGCCCTCTTCCAGGGCATCAAGCACGCTGTCGATACGTTCTTCAGTCATCTCACCGTACCAGTAGCCCTCGGGGTAAACGACCATCGCGGGGCCCTTTTCGCAAATCGAAAAGCATCCAGTGCACGAGATCGCGATCGTCAGTCCGCGGTCGGTGACCTCCTGCTGAAGGTACTGGAGAAGATCGCGAGCACCCTTTTTGTGGCAGACGCCCTTGGCCTCACCGTTCTGTCGAAAGCTGCTGCAAACGAGAATGTGATGATCTGGCTTTTCCATGACAACCTCGGAAACAATCGGGTAGTACGCACGTAAAGATGCTTCGGGTTTGGTTTCACACGGACATCGGTCGTGTGTGGTAGTAAAGAATTCAGTTCGCGTTGCTTCAGCCGCAGCCAGTGGCCTTGCCGCTGCAGTCGTCCCCGCACTTGAACGCGCGCGGCGGGGCGCGCAGGGCGCCGCCGGTGAGGATCCCGGTGACTGCCTCGTCGACCAGGCAGTCCGCAAGGGTGACGGTAATGCCTCGACCCAGTAGGACCGTGGTCGGAGCGTTGCCCGCCCCGCTCGTCACCACGCCGCGGCAATCAACCAGAAGATCTGCGAGCGCTTCCCAACGCTCGTTTCCGCCGCCGCCGGGAGGTGCGGCGCGGCGTTCGATAAGCGTAGGCTCTGAGTCTTTTAGCCCAAAAATCCACAGCTCATCCGCGTCACCCAGGTGCTGGTTGACCATCACGCCCTCGCGTGACGCGATCGCCACGTAGGGACGATTGGCTTGACCAGGACGGCCGGACGCTTGCAGAAGTTGCAGCTTTTCCTTGGTCATTGCGTCGCCGATCAGCCCCACGGCGTCCGCGCGACAACGCGTGCAGTGACGCATCTGTGGCAAGTAGAGGCCTGCCTCGGCTCGAACCGAGTCCATTAGCGCCTTTTTGGGCGTCGCGATGGTGCCGAACGGAGTGGTGGCAACCGGATAGATTGGCATCAGATTTAGGACCGATGCGCCCGCTTCCGAGGCGATGCGGGCGACGTCGACGACATGGTGGTCATTGACACCCGGAATGACGATGGTGTTGATCTTTACCATGATGCCGGCGGCGACCAACAGCCTGAGGGATTCAGCCTGGCGAGCGATCAGCGTCTCTGCCGCTTCCCGGCCACGCAGCATGCGCTTGCCGTCGCGGATCCAGGCATAGACTTTCTCAACCACCTGGGGAACCGTGCCGTTGATAGTGATGGTGACATGACTCACCTTCAGACGCGCCAGATCGTCAACGAACGGAGCCAGCCCAAGCCCGTTGGTCGCGACACAGAGCAGCAGATCGGGATGCTTGGCGTGCACGAGCTCCAGCGTCCGGACGGTGTTTTCTCCTGCCGCAAAGGGATCACCAGGGCCGGCGATGCCCACCACGCTGAGCCTTGGCTCGAGCTCACGCACCTTGTCGAGGTACTCGACGGACTGCTCTGGATTCAGAAGAGCGGTGCTGATACCAGGGCGGCTCTCGTTGATGCAGTCTCCGCTTCGATCGCAGAAGTTGCACTGGACGTTGCAGCCGGCGGCGACGGGTAGGTGGACACGTGCATGCTCGTGTCGCGCTGAGGCATCGAAACAGGGATGACGATGGAGAGTCGAGTTCATGTCGGCTCCTTCACTGGTATTCAGAGATATGACCAGTCACGACCCGCTTGCTCTTGACGATGCTCGAGCAAGGCGTTGGCGACGCGATCGAGAATGTGTAGGGCACCGTCGTAACCAACGGTGCGCAGACGAGCGGCTCCGAAGCGATCGTGGATCGGAAAGCCGAGGTTCAGAACCGGGATTCCGAGCCGGCGCGCCCAAGGTCGCACCTTGCTCGGTCCAATCACGAGATCGAGCTTGAGGTCTTGTGCGGCCAGCTCAACCCGGCGGTGGTCGGTGTCCTCAAGCACAGTGCAGCCGGTGATTCCGCGCGCTTCGAGTTGAAGGGAAAGCTGTTTGCCGCTCGAACCGGACGCGCAGAGCACCGGAGATAGCCCGAGTTCCCCGCAAAACGCGGCGAGACTGATGACGAGGTCGGAATCGCCGACCAAGGCCACCCGCCGCTCGAACATCAGCTTGTGCGCATCGACCATGGCATCCAAGAGTCGACCGCGCTCCGCCTTTTCGGAGGCGGGGATCGGTAGCCCAGACAGCTCCGACAATTCGCTCATCAGACGATCGGTGCCCTGCAGACCGACGGGCGCTGGCATCGTCACGTCGTTGACCGAGAAGCGCTCCGACAGCAGGCGGCCCGGCGTGACCAAGCGGGCGGCGACTGGAGCTTGTACCTCGGAACTGACGAACGATAGCGAGGCACGTGCGCGACCGGCTGCCACGATGTCAGCGACCGGAGTCCCCCCCTCCGGGATGCTTTGGTACGTTTGCCAGTTGCCGCCATCCAGCGTCTCGGAGAAATCCGGAATCACCACAGACCGGAGGGCGAAGCTCGTGATGATGCCGCGAAGCGCGCGAATGTCTGCCGGAGACGCAAACATCGGGGTAAACAGGTTGACGTGCCCGAGGCGCTCGCCGCCCTCGGCGAGCTGGTCAATAAGTGCGAGCACAGTCGCCGCGTAACCCTCGCTATGGCCGGCGGAATAGGCCGGCGTGCAGACGTGAAATATCCGAGGTGCCGCGCTGCCGCGAGTCTTTTCCCATTGGCGAATGATCCCGCGAACGTCGTCCCCGATCGTCTCCGCCAGGCAGGTGGTGGCCACGCCGAGTAGACTGGGTTGATAGCGAGCGGTCACGTTGTCGAGGGCTTGCTCGAGGTTCGCGGCACCGCCAAACACCGCAGCCTGTTCGCCAAAGCTGGACGAGGCGATATCCATCGGCTCCCGGAAGTGGCTCACCAAGTAGCGTCGCATGTAGGTCGCGCAGCCTTGAGAGCCGTGCAGCACCGGCATAGCGTTTTCAATTCCGCGGATCGCCAAGGCTGCACCCAGCGGAGCACAGAGGCGACAGGGATTGGTCGTGGTGGCGACTTCAAAGGACTCGTTGAGCGTCGGCAGGTTCACGGTGCCTCCGGGATGCGCGGGAGCGGACTGCGCGGATTGGCGCTCAAGTGACGCCAAACAGGGGACAATAGGCTACTGCGGACCTCCTCGGCAAATTCGAGCATGCCGACAAAGCCAGCCAGTGGGCGCTTGCGCTCGTGGTTGTGATCGCAGAAGGCGACCCCGAGTTTGTGAGCAATGGGTCGCTCTTTCACGCCACCGATCAGGAGATCAACGTTGAGTTCCTCCAGGAACTGAGCGAGCTCAAGCGGGTTGGTGTCATCCACCAGTACAGCGCCGGGATCGCAGAGCTCGGACAGTGCCTTGTAGTCGTCTGGACTGCCCGTTTGTGAACCTGCGAGCACCGTACTGACGCCAAGCGTTCGCAGGGCGCGCACCAGCGAGAAGGCCTTGAACGCTCCTCCGGTGTAGATGGCGGCGCGCGCTCCGGTGAGTTGCTTGCGGATCTCGCGCACGCGGGGCAGGATCGTCCCGGTCTCTTGAGAAACCAGCTCTTGAGCGGCGCACGTCAAGTCCGGCGAGGCAAAGTGGTCTGCCACGTCGTACAGCGCCCTGGCGACATCCTCGATCCCAAAGTAGCTGACCTTGACAAAGGGGATGCCAAAGCGTTCTTGCATCTTGCGCGCCAGCGGCATCATCGAGCCAGAGCATTGGACGACGTTGAGCTTGGCCCCATGGGCACGCCGAACGTCCTCGATCCGTCCGTCACCCGTCAGTGTTGCGACGACCCTGACGCCCATGCGCTTGTAGTAGTCACGGATGATCCAGGCCTCCCCCGCGATGTTGAACTCCCCAAGGATGTTGATGCTATGGGGCCCGGCGTCCGCCGGCGCGGCGGTACCGATCAAGCTGTCCAGGGCGTCACAGGCTGCAAGATAGCCGTCCTTTTTGGTGCCGCGAAAGCCCTCGGAGTCGACGTTGACGACAGTAGTTCCTGTGTCTCGCGTCACCCGTTTGCAGACCGCGGCGACGTCATCGCCAATCAGTCCGACGATGCAGGTAGAATACACGAAGGCCGCCGCGGGTTGGTAGCGCTCGATCAGCTCACGCAGCGCCTTTTCGAGCTTGATCGCCCCACCCCGAATGACGTCTTGCTCGCGTAGATCGGTGGTGAAACTCAGGCGATGGAGCTCCGGTCCCGAGGAGAGTGACCCCCGGATGTCCCAGGTGTAGGCTGCGCAGCCAACGGGGCCGTGGACAAGGTGGATGGCATCGGCGATGGGGTACAGGACGACGCGTGAACCGCAGAAAGTGCAAGCTCTTTGGCTCACCGCGCCAGCCAAACTTGGCTGATCACAAGCGAGCTCAAACGCGCCAGTGCCTTTTTGGTGAACGTGTAGGCGCCGCTTGTCCAGTAACTCGACCATCGCCGATGCCTCCGTTATAAGGGGTGCGCCCTGAGAGCCGATAGAGCGCACCACGAACCAGTTTGAGAGCGTTGCCGGGCGAACCCGACCTTCCGGGTCAGAGCGTCAGTTCGAACGAACGTTCCGGGGAATCGCGGTCCTTTCGGTCGAGAAACAGCGAGAGAATCTTCTCGACGAGCCGTATCGTGCCCGCGTAACCGAGCGTGGGGAAGTGGGCATGCCCCTGGCGATCCAGGATCGGGAAGCCATGGCGAAGCAGCGGGATGTCCTCGTCGCGGGCGATGTATTTGCCGTAGGTATTGCCGATCAGCAGATCCACTGTCTCCCGCTTGATGAGCTGATGCATGTAGAACATGTCCGCCGTCTGGCCCTGACGAACAACGGCTGCTGGAACGCGGTCAGCCATGATGGTCGCCATGCGCCGATCGAACTGCTTGCCGGGGGTTCCGGTGATGACGTAGACCGGGCGCATCCCGAGATCGATCAGAAACTCTGACAGGGAAACGAGCTGATCGGGGTCGCCCCAGAGTGCGACTCGCTTACCGTAGAAGTACTGTTGCACGTCACTGATCAAGTCGACCGCGCGACCGCGCTCTTCCACCAGACTCTCCGGAACCACTCCGCCCTGAGCGATTAGCGCCGCTACGAAGGCGTCGGTGGCGCGAATGCCGATCGGGAGTTCAAGGATCTTCGCGGGTACCTTGCACTGGGTCTCGAGCTCCGTCGCTGCCAGGGCGGAGGCGGTGGGGCCGAGCGCGATCGTGGCCTTGGAGACTCCAGTATCACGTAGGTCCGCGATGGTGGTGCCACCCTTGGGATACATCTGATAGCTTCCCGTTTTCGGCGCATCGACGACGTCCGAGGTGTCCGGGAAGACCACCGATTTTAGCCCCATCGCGGCGACGATGCGCTTGACCTCACGGTAGTCCGCTGGCTCGACCCAGCCCGGGACGATGTTGACTCGCTCTGCCTTCCAGCCCTCGTCGGCTCCGAGCTCGCGCTTTACCGCGAAATACCGGACCATGGCGCGGGTCATGACGGCAAAACCGGTTACATGCGAGCCCTCGTAGCTGGGCGTGTTGGCGTGGATGACGAACTTGCCTTCGGGGATCTTTCCATCCTCCTTGGCCTTCTGAATGATCTGCGGGATGTCATCCCCGATCGTCTCAGAGAGGCAGGTGGTGTGCACGGCAATGACCTCGGGGTCATAGACGTGGAAGATGGTGCTGACGGCTTCGAGCAAATTGGCCTGACCGCCGAACACTGACGAGCCCTCGGTGAACGAGCTGGTGGCCGACATGATCGGCTCTTTGTAGTGACGTGTCAGCGTGCTGCGATGGTAGGAGCAACAGCCCTGTGAACCGTGGCTGTGCGGGAGGCAGCCGTGGATCCCGAGCGCGGCATACATCGCGCCGATCGGTTGACAAGTCTTGGCGGGGTTGACGGTAAGCGCGGAGCGTTCCGCGACCTCAGGCGTGGTGTGGCGTAGTAGCATGGTCGGTCTCCGGTTGAGGCTATTCGGCGGCGCCGGGGGTAGGACTGGCTCCGAGCCAGGGAGGAGTGACAAGTGACCGAATCGGCGAATTTACCATGCGATCGATGGTGCGATAGAACTCGACCGCGCCACCAAATCCGGCAAACGGGCCGCCGTAGTCATAGGAGTGCAGCTGGAGGCAGGGCGTGCCCGTCTTTTCCACCACGTACTTCTCCTTGATGCCGGCACAGAACACGTCAGGGTGGAAGCGTTCGATCAGCTTTTCCGTTTCGTAGTGATTGACGTCGTCGATCACCAGGGACTCGCGCTCCATTTGCGGCATCATGCCTTCGTAGGCGGAGATGGGAAGATCCGCTGCCGCCAGGGCCTTGAGCTGCTCGGGGGTGCGACGCTCGCGGTAACGTTCCGGATCCGGTTCGACCTTGAGCTCTTCGATGCTGCGGCTATCCGCGTCGATCTTGATGTCGGGCAGGACCTTGCGGCCTTCGTAGTCGTCGCGATGAGCAAACTCGTAGCCTGCCGCTACCGTGCGCATGCCAAGCTCGGAGAACAAATCCTGGTAGTGGTGAGCGCGACTTCCTCCCACAAATAGCATGGCCAGCTTGCCCTGGGTACGGGGCGTGATCTCCGCGCGTGCTGCGGCTACCTCTGCCATGCGGCGTACAATCACTTCCTCCACGCGGGCCGTGAGTGCCTCATTGTCGAAGTACTGAGCGACCTTTCGCAGTGACTTGGCTGTGGATTCGGCGCCGACGAAGTTGACCTTGATCCAGGGGATGCCGAAGCGCTTCTCCATCATCTCAGCGACGTAGTTGATGGACCGGTGGCACATCACCAGGTTCAGATCTGCGGTGTGCGAGCGTTCGAACTGCTCGATCGTCGAGTTGCCGCTAAAAGTGGCCACCAGCGTAATGCCGCACTCCGCGAAGATCTCTTCGAGTTCAAAGGCGTCGCCGCCGATATTGTACTCGCCAAGCAGGTTGATCTGGAATTCTCCTTCTGCCTTGGTGTCATCGCGACCGACGATGTGCTTAAACAGGCCGTTATTTGCGATGTGGTGACCGGCGGATTGCGACACGCCGCGGTAGCCCTCACACGAAAAGCCGAAGACGTTGATGCCGAGCTGTTGCTTCATGTCGCGAGCGACGGCATGGACATCATCACCGATCAGACCCACTGGGCAGGTCGAGAAGATGGCGATGCTCTTGGGCTTAAAGAGGTCATAGGCCTCCTTGATCGCGGCGCGCAGCTTCTTCTCACCACCAAAGACGATTTCGTCGTTGGTCAGATCGGTGCTAAAGCAGTACGGAATGAAGTTGGCGTCGGACTCCGTCTCGGGCTCGGTCTGATTGCGGCGGGTCATCCAGGAGTAGAACCCGCAGCCGATCGGCCCGTGCGTGATGTTAACGATGTCGCGGGTCGGGCCGAGCACCACGCCCTTGCAGCCGGCGTAACTGCAGCCGCGTTGGGTGATGATGCCCGGGCTCGTGCGGACGTTGGCGAGGATCTCCCGGGCGCCTCCTTCGGCTCCGGGGGTGTTGACGAGCAGCTGCTTTCCTCGCTTTTTGGCGATCTTTGGCGGGTACCCCGCGAGGATGTCTGTGCGGGCTTCGTCGATATCGGGGAGGTCGTCGGGAGAGGTCATGTCGGTCTCCTTTACGCTGCCAAGCCGTAGGCGATGAGTAGGGACTCGAGCTGCTCGATCGCGAGCGGCGTCGGAATGACGAACAACTTGTTCTGATCAATCGCGCGAGCCAGGGCGCGATACTCGTCGGCCTGCGTGCACTCCGGGTTCCATTCAATGACCGTCTTTTTGTTGATCTCGGCGCGCTGGACGTCGTTGTGGCGGGGCACGAAGTGAATCATCTGGGTGCCGAGCAGCTTGGCAAGCTCCTCGATTAATTGCTGCTCGTTGTCGGTGTTACGACTGTTGCAGATCAGGCCGCCGAGGCGCACTCCGCCAGCTTCTGCGAACTTCACGATGCCTTTGCAGATGTTGTTCGCGGCGTACATGGCCATCATCTCGCCGGAGCAGACGATGTAGATCTCCTGGGCCTTGCCCTCGCGGATCGGCATGGCAAATCCGCCACAAACCACGTCTCCGAGCACGTCGTAAAAGACGTAGTCGAGGTTCTGATCCGCATCGTAGGCACCGAGCTGCTCAAGCAGGTTGATGCTGGTGATGATGCCGCGGCCGGCGCATCCGACGCCCGGCTCGGGACCACCGGACTCGGTGCACAGCGTCTTGCCGTAGCCAGGTCGGAGGATGTCGTCGAGTTCGACGTCTTCACCCTCCGAACGCAGGGTGTCGAGCACGGTCTTCTGGGCGAGACCACCGAGCAGCAGACGAGTGGAGTCTGCCTTCGGATCGCAGCCAACAACCATGACCTTCTTACCCATCTCCGCGAGTGCGGCGACGGTGTTCTGAGTGGTGGTGGACTTTCCGATTCCGCCTTTGCCGTAGATAGCGACCTTGCGCATGTTCAATCCTGTCCTGTTGCGATGGTTGGAGGGGATGCTGGGCGAGGGACCCAGCCATCGAATAGGACTCTTTGCGAGGGCCGTGCCAATCCTGAACGAGGCGACAACACGAATCCCCTAGGGAGCTATTGCCGCAGCAAATCAGGCGTCCACGCTCGCGTCGAGGGGTTGAGTCGAGCGAGGCTCGGTGCGACGGAGCCAAGAAGTGACGAAATTGTCAGCTCGGAGATGTCTGGATTGTTACTGTGCTGAGTGCACGCCAAGAATGTCCGATAAAATAGCTGAAATGTCCCTGGATCTGGGTGATCTGCGAGCCCCGTGGAGTTGCGACGAAAGTGTCATCGGCGAGGCGTGCTGGAACAAAAACGTCCATTGCTGGCGCGCCGTCGAGTGCACGCCGACGCGAAACAGGCACGAACGCGGCCGCGCGCGCGTGCGCCGAGAGCAGCTCGGTGTCAGCTGTCTTCCGAAGGCGGAAGGTGCAGCTCGAGGCTCTGGATTTTGTAGCGTGTCACCCGCGCGGTTAGCCCCAACTCGCGTGCGGCAGCGGCGACGTTGCCACCAGTCCGTTTGAGCGCGTCCTGAATCAGATCGCGCTCGAGCGCAGAGACGCGCTGCGCGAGCGTCGCCTGCGGGAGGTTGGTCGCTCGGGGTAACTGGAGAGTTGCAGGGAGATTATGCTCGAAAATCACGTCATCGGTCGCGAGCAGTACCGCATGCTCAATAGCGTTCTCAAGCTCTCGGACGTTGCCCGGCCAGTGGTATGCCATCAGCGCATCGATGGCCGGCGAGCTGATGCGATCGATCGACTTGCCCATTTTGGCGGCGAATTTTACGGCGAAATGGTCCGCAAGTAGCAAAATGTCACTGCTGCGGGCTCGCAAGGCCGGGATCTGCACGGGAAAAACGTTGATCCGGTAGTAGAGGTCGTGACGAAAGCTGCCGTCGGCAACCGCCTCCTCCAGATTGCGGTTGGTCGCTGCAATGATGCGGACGTCTGCTTGCACTGTTCGATTACTGCCGACGCGCTCGAACTGACGTTCTTGCAGCACGCGCAACAATTTGACCTGTGCGACGGGCGAAAAGTCCCCAATTTCGTCCAGAAATAGCGTTCCGCCTTGGGCTTCTTCGAGTCGGCCGATCCTTGCCTTGAGCGCGCCAGTGAAGGCGCCCTTTTCATGGCCGAACAGCTCGCTTTCAAGGAGTGACTCCCCAAGGGCGGCCACGTTCACCCGAACGAACGGACGTTTGGCGCGGGCACTGGCATAGTGAAGTGCCGAGGCGACGAGCTCCTTACCCGTGCCCGACTCCCCTCGAACGAGCACGGTGGTGTCGCTATTGGCGACTTGAGCGAGTCGCGCGTAGAGATCGCGCATCGGGCGGCTCTGCCCGATGATGTTTTCGGGGCCAAGGCGCTCGCCGAGCGCGTCGCGTAGCCGAAGGTTCTCCTCGGAGAGGCGTGAACGCTCCCGTTCAAGTGCCGCGCGGTGACTGGCCTCGGTCGCGACCATCGGGGCGACGATGGACAGGAAACGCTCGAGATCCCGAAGCAGCTCGGCCGATGCGCGCAACGTTTCGGCGGTGAGCGAGCCGATCACCTCGCCTGTGGCCACGAGAGGCACGCAGACCCGGCCTCCGGTGAGTGAGCCGGGCGCAGGAGTTGGCAAGCGGCGTCGGCATCCGACGGCGTCCGGGGGACGGGCGTCTTGGATACTTGGGGCTCGCAGGTGCACGACCGGGCACTTTCCGCCGAGTGCGCCCTCGCAGGCTCCGTCGTCAACGCAGGTCTCACGGTGCGAGCCGTGAGCGTCGAGCACGAGCCCCGCTCCTTCGTGGAGCACGAGCCGGATACGAGCACCAGTGACGCGTTCGAGCGTGGCGACCAGCGCGCTCAGGGCATCCGTTCCGGATTTAGGGCCCGCCAGCAGCTGCGCCACTTCTGCGAGGGCATCAAGGATGCGCTTGTGGCGAAGCTCGTCGCTGGGGGGTGGCGGATACGAGGGGGGCATCTCCTGGTCTCAGCGATTGGACGTGCGACTTGGCAACCTGAAGGTGTCTGGTTTGTTTCGGCCAGATGCGACGACGCAGGATACTGCCAGCTGTCGGGACTGGTCGGTTGTAAACCGGGTACTACAGGCCTTGCATCGCGGCCGTGTCCATGTAGCTATTGGGTTGTGGCAGCTTCGTTGTCGCTCTGCAACGTCCCTCCTTGGTTGCTTGGATCTCGGGAGTTCAACGAGATCCCCGAGCGCCTTGAATTGCAAGGCGTGCTCTCGAGTAGTCGTTGGTTATTTCGGCAACTGGACCAGCTCGATGAGTCGGTCCAGCGCGCGAAGGTGTTCGAGGAGTTCATGGCGGTCAAGTTTGACGCTAGCGAGCCGAGCCCTCACACCGACAGGGCGCGCTGTAGCTTGAACAACGACTATCTGCGCTTTCTGCGCGGTTGGGGTGTCGACTCAAATTCCTGCGAAGGCGCGGTGCTTAAGGCCTGGGTGGAGAGTCGCTTTGGCCTCGCTCCCGACTACCATCGGGGGTGTTTACTCGAAGGGGACGAGACGGCGTGGCTTCGTTACGCCGAAGACCGGATGCGAGGCAGCGCACGGACGAACGCCATCTATTCGCAGCTCGATCTGCTGTTCGAGTACTGTCAGTACGAGCTCCGTGTCAGGCAGCCTGAGCAGCAATGGTTGCAGCTATTTCGTGGGACTAACGACCCGGAGCAGTATCACCTGGGGCAGGTTTTTGACCGCAGGCGCCGCCTAGTTCGACTCAACAGCATTGGGTCCTTCGCCCGGGACGTTGAACGGGCTTGGGAGTTTGGCTCAACCGTGTGGAAGGTTCGAGTGCCTGTCGCAAAGACCGTCTATTTTGAGTCACTCTGTCGCGCCAGCGTCGTGCGAGGAGAGGGGGAGGTGATTGCCCTTGGGGGTGAGTACCTGGTGGAGGAAGTGCTGTTCTAGTGGATGAGGTCACGGTCGCGGAGCAGCGTGACCACGCCGGACCAACCCACTGCGTTAGAGCGCCCGCGACGTTGCTGCCAGGTTGAGTCGCTGAGCGAACCGCTTACTGAGGTGGTGCTGTGGGCGCGGTGGAGCAAACTCTAAGCAGGAGCTCCCACCAGAGGCGCAGTGACTGCAGCTGATAGGCGTCCTGCTCCTCTTGGCATTCGAGCAAGGCGTGTCTGAAGGCGTCGTCAAACTCTTCTTGGGAAAAGAGACCGCAATGAGTCCGGACCAGCTGCTCTAACTCAGGGAGGCCCGGCGCGTCGCTGATGAGCTGCCGGAATGTGGCCTCTTTATGGAGTTTTTTGAGAAATAGCGACGCTGTGGCAAGGGACAAGACGCTTCTCCGATCGTCGGACTAAGTCACGCTCTCGCGTGATGACCGCGGCTACATGAGGTCGATCAGTTGGCGCTGTAGCGTGGCTCCAAGAGCCGGCTGCTCTTCGCCGATCAAGTTGACCCAATCACGCAGCTCTTCTTCGTCACGAAATGCGCGCAGCTCAGTGGAGGCACTGTTCTCCACACCGTCAGTGATGACGAAACGGGCCGGTAGTTTTCGGCAGCCGCTCTTGGACTGGCACTCGATCACGCCGTTCTGGATGCGATGCAGAGTGACACAGTGCTGGTCCGTGCTGGTGCCATCGTCACAGTCGCTCTCACAAGAGCCGCAGCCGGGACCGCATGGGGAATAGTCGGTGGTGGCGAGGATCTCAGAGTCAAAATTGACAGTGAGGTGAGGGGCGACGTTGATGCATTGCTGCGTCATGGCGACACTGCTCCTTTGGGGATCGTGGCTGCAGCTTGCCTGGGGTCGCGTTTCTGTTGCGCTTCGCCAAGGTCACGGGGAGCGCTATTGAGGCCATTGAATCAACCGGTTGCGCCTCCAGGGAAATTGCGCTGGCACTTGAAAGTCATATTCGGCTGGAAGCAATTTTGCTAGCGGTCGCTCGCCACGGGCGGGTACCCTGCGTGGTTGCTCAACCCCTACAAAGGACCCGCCTATGCGAAGAACGTCTGCTGGTCTAATCGTCGGCCTGGTTGCCCTGAACGCCCTGGCTTGTTCAAGCAAGAAGGAGGACCCGGCTGCCGTGACGAGCGCTGCGATTCAGGCTGTTGCAGCACAGATCGCCTCGGCTCAGCTCGCGGCGGCTCAGGCCGCAGCC
This sequence comes from Polyangiales bacterium, assembly GCA_038207155.1. Taxonomy (GTDB): domain Bacteria; phylum Myxococcota_A; class Polyangia; order Polyangiales; family Polyangiaceae; genus FEN-1139. The sequence goes on along the minus strand of JBBRAB010000002.1, from coordinate 8,498 downwards.
GTCGCTGCCGCTGCGGCATCAGGTGCCAACGCGGCCGCTGCGGCTGGTGGGGATGCGCTAACGGCGCCCGTGAGCTTCGGCGCGCCAGCGGCCGTCGTAGTCGAGCCGCCCATTAAGCTAAAGCAGAGTGAAGGGGGGGACCACGCCAAGACCGTGGGCTGGTCCAAGGACTCGACTGAGCTTGCGGTGTGCTCGGAGGGTGCGGGCATGGGAGCTCTCGAGTGTCAGTTTCTCAAGCCGGGCGGCAAGGTCGAGAAGGTTTCGGGCTTCGATCCTGCCAACGGGGTGGATGCGGACAAGACCGCCAAGCTCAAGGCGCGCTTGGCCTCCAAGGGCTACGGCGCGGCCGAGAAAGAATGGCCTTATGCGAGTGAGATGGTGCTGACCTGGGTGAGCACGCGTGAAGAGGCGAACGGCACCTGCCGATTGCGCAGCGGAGCGAAGGTCAATGGCGCGGCCTCAGCGAGCTATCCGGCCTATGTTGAGACCAAGGGGGCGTTAGGCATGCACGCCGAATCTCTCAGCATCTCCCCCAATGGGAAATGGATCGGACTTGTCACGCACAGCTCCTCGGGTGAGGGCACGGACAAGTTCGAGCTTCGCGCATTGGCGGTCACCAGCGTCGTTGCACAGACCTTCAACGATGCCGGCTTTGCTCATCACAAAAAGGGCGAATACAGCGAGTCGGCAGCGCTCTTTCACAAGGCGGCGGCAGTGGAGCCCCAGAGCAAGCTGGCGACGTACAACTATGCTTGCGCGCTCGGGCGCCTCAAGCATGCCGGCACGGAAGCCGCACTAAAGACGGCGATCGAGGTCGGCGGGGACGCCGTCAAGAAGCGTGCAGCCAAGGACGCGGACTTGGCGGCAGTCGCCACGGAGCCCTGGTTCTTGACGCTGACGCAGTAGGCTGAATCGACATCCGGCGATCGGGAGTTCCCGGTCGCCGGACGGCCGTCCGCGTGCGGTAAAGGATGGTCGGATGGGTTCGTGTCGTCCCACTGCGTTAGCGCCGTTCGACCACGTAGATGTCGACCCGGCGATTCTGCGTACGCCCGACCGCCGTCTCGTTGGTCGCGACAGGCAGTGAATCGCCTTCGGCCTGCAGGGTCACGCGCGCGGGCTCGATGCCGGCAAGGCGCAGCGAGTTGGCCACGATCTCGCCACGAAGACTCGCGATGCGCAGCCGACTCGGTTCGCTTCCCTCGGAGTCAGCGTGGCCCACCACGATGGCGCGGAGAGACTTGTTTTGCAGTGCGAGAACGACCTGCTGCAGGACCTCTCGAGACTTGTGGTCAATCTGGGTACTGGCCACCGGAAACTCGATGCGGTGCAGCTGCGGTTGGTGGCCTCCTCCCTGTTCCCCTGCGTCGTCCAGCGCAATGAAGGTGGCTGCGTCGTTGGCGATGAAGCCGTCTTTGGTGACCAAGGCGCGGCCGGCGTCAGAGAGCGCAAACGCGATGAAGCGAGCGGCGACGCCTGTGGGACGACCGCGCGTGTAGAGGAGCAGCGGACGGTACACCGGGTAGCGACCCTCGCGAATCGTCGTGGGCGATGGGAGCACCGCCTCTTTGCCTGGTGCGGGCTGGAGCGGCAGAACCTTCACCGCCGAGGTCAGGTTACCAAGCCCGGCATAGCCGAGCGCCATCGGATCGCTGGCGACCTTCTTGACGCACTCTCCGGCGTGCTCGAGCACGCTGGCACTCGCGGCGAACTCGGCCTTGCTGTTGCGGTCACCGAGGCGCAGCACGCGCTCCTTGAAGAAGGAGTGGGTCCCTGAGTAAGTGGGGCGGGTGACGACATGCACCGGATCGGAAAACCCTGGAACCCGGCCGGCCCAGGTCGGTGTCTCTCCGGTAAACAGCGGCGCGAGCTCGGCGACGGTGGCTTGCTTGAGCGGATTGCTCGGGTGAACGATCACCGCGATGCCGTCAAATCCCAGGACGAATTCCTGGAGCTCAATGCCGAGGGATTTGGCGGTGCGGAGCTCCTCCGGATTGACCGGGCGAGATGAGGCGCCAATGTCCGCGCTGCCGTCAAAGAGACCGCCGAAGGCCGTGGCCGACCCGAGTCCTTCAACATTGACCTCGGCGCCGTTCAATTCCTTGAAGGCGCGAGCGAGCGCCGGGCCAAGCTTGGCGCCGATCGTGTCGGACCCCTTGATTCGCAGCGATTTCTGCGCGGTCGAGGCATTGGCGAACGAGACCGGGAGATTGACCCAGACCGGGATGAGTTTGCCGCCATGGTTGGCCGCTTGGAATCGGTAGTGGCGCACTGCGTCGAGCGCGGCTTCCTCAAAGTCACTGAGATCCAGCCGTGAGCGGTAGATCTGAGCCTGCTCGACGGTGCCCGTCGTGCCGACCAGTACGCGAACGATGATGGTCGGAGTGACTGCGACGCTGTTGTTCGGACGCTTGGGTGGTACGGCGTCGATCAAGACCGGTTTGGTATCGCCGGCTTGAAGTGAGTTGGCATCGACGGGCGCGGCAACCTGCCCGCTTTGGCTCGGTGATGGGGCAGCCAGCGTCTTGAACGGCGACAGTGAGCGCCAGGGACTATTGTTGGTGGCAACGAACGCCAGCCCGCCGACCGCGAGCAGGGCGGCTGCCCCGATAAGCATCGCCGGCAAGCGTCCTGCGGCCTTCGGCTTGGTCGGAGGCGGCAGCATCGAGGTGGCGTTTTGTGACCGCCGCATTGGTTGGCGCACCGAGCCCTCGTCGCTGCGCCGTGCCCCTTCCAAGAGCAAATGGTGGGCGGAAGCAAACACCGAGCGTTGCTCCGTTGGTAGGGCTGCCGGACGGATCCCGCTGCGAACCTCGGGATCGGAGAGAGCGGCAAATACCGCCTCTTCTCCGAGCATTTCGCCGAAGACGGCATGCACGATGTTGCCGTCGACGAGGTGGACCTCACCCTCGGCCTGAGTGCCGAAGAGCTCCACCACACAGGAACGGCGGCTCATCGCCGAGAGCTGCAAGAGATCTGGAAGTGAGAGGTCTGCGTGCGGAGGCTGGGGGGTAAGCACAGCGGTATGTCAGCAGCTGACCGTGACGTCGCGGTGTCGCTGCCGTGCGCAGTCGGTGAACGCTTGAACCCAGCACAAGACCTTCGGTTCGGCCGAGCGCGGCTTTGAGTAGCTCACAGCTCGCTCTCGCGGGCGGCGAGGCGACGAGCTCAGTTTTTCGGCGCCCGAACGATCAAGGTCACGCGGAATTTCCCGGGAAAACACTGCTCCGTGGTCGACGGAGTACAGACGAGGTCACAGCCGATCTGGTGAAAGGCGTTGTCCCAAGTCCAGTTGCTGCCCACGGCCGAGCCATAGCTTCCGTCCAGTGAATGCTCAGTGTCCTTGATGGGCCAGCGGTCTTGATAGCTGCCGACCCCATGATCGACGTGCACCGCGGGGCGCAGAAAACCATTGTTCTCCGGATCCGCACCCTGCGTGAATGTGAGCGTGTAATAGAGTTCCGCGTCCTTTTTCGGCAGCTCTAGAACCTCGACGCGCAGCTCAAATTCGCCGTCCGCGTAGGCGACGGGGCTTTGCCAATTGGTTGGTGCGTCGTGGTTGACGAAGCCTTCGCGAGTCACGTCAAAGTAGCCATTCTGGTCGGCCATGTGCGTGATCTGATCGGTCGCCACGAGCACGAAATCTTTCGGACCCAGGCCATCGACATAGAATTGACTTCCGGCCTTGGCGGCGACGACGGGTGGGCTCGGGGCGGCCAGCGGGCGCTCGTCGTTACCACTACTGCTTCCAGAGCAACCGTGGAGGAATGCAACAAGTCCGACGACCAGCAGCTGATGTGAATGGGCCATGAGAGCTACAGTCGCCGGCCCTGCGAAAAAGGTCAACTGGCTAGCGGTCTAGCCTGCAAATGGGCAAGGCTGTGGGACGAGCGGCGTCATGCGGCGACGCGCCATGGCGCGAGGGAACCGACCTCGCTGTCCCACAAATTCTCCGGAAGAGGCGCAAGTCTAGAGGAGCGCCGCGCGCAGCGTCCCCTGAAGGGACTCGATGCTGGCACCGGCGTCGTATTGGAACTGGACGCGCAACATGTCGCCGATGGTCACCTGAAGAGGGTGGGGCAGCGCGAGAGACATGTAGGGCATGTGCCAGTCGGCGGAGCGACGCTCCTCGGCGAAGATCCCGACCGGTACCTTGGTGATGAAGCGGAGCGCGTTGATGGTGCCGTTGCGCTCTGCGATCAAATGAGTATCGACGGCGAAAGATTCCGGGAGATCCCGTACGTACTCGATCATTGAATAGATCAGCGGCTGACCCATTTCTACTGTCCCAGTGCCTTGGGCGCCTGCTTCGAAAAAGAACGGAACTGGGGCGTAATAGCCGTGGAAGTTGTAGGGCTGAAAGATCGGCTGAACCCCAAGGATCGTCGCCTCGGGCAGAATGATCGGCACCGCATGGCCGAATCGAGCTTCGTGAGCTGCCTTAAATCGCTGCAATACCTCAATCTGCTGTTCACGAACCAGTGCGGCGTGAAGCATCTCGCAAATCACAACGTCGGCTGGTTCATCCGGTACAAAGTCGCGGGCATCCGCCTCCACGACTTGCACCCTGTCGGAGACTCCATTGGCAGCGAGCAGTCGACGCGCGGCGGCTGCCACATGCGGTAGTCGTTCGACGAGCGTGACGCGGCGCGCCCGCTTGGCCGCGAAAAAGCTCATCACTCCCGTGCCGCCGCCAAGCTCGACAACGTGGGAGCCCACCGGGACCCGCTTGTCGATCGATTCATGAAACGGGGACATGCGTTGCTCGTTGCCAAGCATCTGTCCGTGGTAGTGCAGCGGGATGTATTGACCAAGCTGCGCCGCTTCATCGACCCGGTGGATGGGCGTGACATCAAGACCGCGACGAGGCTGCTTCTTAGTCCCAGGGCCGACGAGGGCGGATTTCATGCCGCGTGAGGAGCAAGGGCCGGGCCAACCTTGGTTTCAGAAGGATCCACCAAGTTTCTCTGCGCTTCTGACTTGTTACCAGCGTCAGAGGTTTGACACCCTGCCAAAATCCAGTCGTCCGAGGCAGCGTGGCGCTGGGCGGCGCCAGGGAAAGCGCTCTACTGTGCCGATTAACGAAACAAGCCCTGCTCGCAACGCGACAGGGCTTGTGTTCCGCATCTAACCGCGCTGGTGTTTAGGCTCGTGGCTGCGTCTGAAACCAGCCGAGACTCACCAGGGCTTCACACAGCTCAGGACGCAAGACCCAAGGATACTTGCCGTCTTCCGTCATCGGGATCTCGGCTTGTCCGTTGGCGAGTGTCCTCCACCAGTGGGCGTTCGAGCTACCCGGGAAGGGGCCCGGCTTGTAGCCCAGCGCGTCCGCGATGAGGTGCGCAAATTTGCCATACTTCAGGTTTGCTGCCCCCGGCGAAGCCAAGTCAACGGCAATCGCTAGCCCCATCGTGGTGATGGTGTGCCCCTCGGCTTGGTAGTGGGCTCGCAGCAGCTCGCGTTCTGGTGACACGCTGAACGGCTTGTCCTTTTTGAACCGATCACGCACTTTCTTCAGAGCTGCGGCAAACTCAGCCGGAGTTGCGATGGGCGTCGGGTCGCTGTACTCATCCATGGTTCAAGCTGTCCTTCGATTCGACGTCATTGGCGCAACAAATAGCGCACGAATCAGCAACCCTTCGGGAGCAAGCGTGCGGTTCGAGACGAGTATCTGGTGCGCGTGACGAGATTGCCGAAACACGCCGATCCCTTAGCTGGAGCGAGTGTTACGACGCCTCAGCCTAGCCGTGCCCTGCTCGAACTGCACGACAAGCCAGCTGGCGGAATGAAATTGTCGCGCCTGGCGAGCTAAGCATGGGCAGTATTGCCCCAGATCGGCCCTGTTTCGTTTCGCTGTGCTGCTGCAAGGTCCTTGGGCCGAGTGTGAATTTGTCTAGCTCGGCGTGGTCACGGGCAGCCCGGCGAGACGTCAGGTCACGGCTGAGCCACGCGACTGACTAGCCAGCCTTGGGGGACTCGCCCCCGAGTCTGTTCCCTCCGACGCAGTGGATTCGTGCATAGATGCTGGCCTCGAGGCCAGTGCACTTCCGCTTCAGCTCGAAGCCGCTAGGAGTTTCTGGTAGACCTCGTCCGACCGTATCTAAGCGAGAAACTCAAATGTCGAAGATCAAACTCAAGCCTGGCGTCATCACCGGAACCGCGTTCAAGGAACTCTGTCAGCAGCTCAAGAGCGTGCAGGCAGCGCTACCCGCGGTCAACGTGATTGGCTCGCACACTCTCAACGCCGCACTCCAGGCGGCCAAAGAGGCGCAGGCCCCCATCATCATTCAGCTGTCCAATGGCGGCGCGCATTTCTACGCTGGCAAGGCCCTGTCGAATGCTGGCGAGAAGGCTGCCATCGCCGGCGCCGTTGCTGCGGCCCATCACGTTCGCGTGCTCGCCGAGACCTATGGCGTTGCCGTGATTCTCCACACGGACCACGCAGCCAAGAAGCTGCTGCCCTGGATTGACGGCTTGCTCGACGCGGGTGAGGCCTATTTCGCCAAGCACGGCGAGCCGCTATTCAGCTCGCACATGCTCGACCTCTCCGAGGAGCCTCTCCAGGAGAATCTTGAAATTTGCGCCAAGTACCTGACGCGCATGAGCAAGATCAACATGACTCTCGAGATCGAACTCGGAGTCACCGGTGGCGAGGAAGACGGCGTCGACAACAGTCACGTCGACAACTCCAAGCTCTACACCCAGCCCGCCGACGTGCTCGCCTCCTACGACGCGCTCAATTCGATTGGGCATTTCACCTGTGCGGCCTCGTTTGGCAATACGCACGGCGTGTACAAGCCCGGCAACGTCAAGCTGACGCCGACCATTCTGAACAACAGCCAGCTCGAGATTCAGAACCAGCGCAGCACCGGCGCGCAGCCCGTGGATTTCGTGTTCCACGGCGGCAGCGGTTCCAGCCCCGAGGAGATCAAGGAAGCGGTCTCTTACGGCGTGGTGAAGATGAACATCGACACCGACACGCAGTGGGCGTTCACGCACCCAATCAAGAAGTACATGGACGACAAGAGTGCCTATCTCCAGGGGCAGCTTGGTAATCCCGAGGGCGCGGACAAGCCCAACAAGAAGCAGATCGATCCGCGTAGCTGGCTGCACAATGGCGAGAAGGGCATGACGGCCCGCCTCGTACAGGCCTTCTCCGACCTCGGAGCTACCGGCAAGTTCGAGTACTGAGTCCCGCAGGCTCAGCCCAAGTGAACGGAAGGACCTCGACAGGGGTCCTTCCCGTTTTGTGGCCTCGCAACGCCGCGCGACTCGGCCGCAGCCTCACAGGCCGCGACTCGTCGGGACTCAGTCCTGTCGATCGAGCAGCATCAGAGCTGCAAAGCTTGCCCCGCTGCTGGATTTGTTCTGGACAGCGACCGTGTAGCCGCTGTGGGGCGAGAGCTGGATGACCGGATTGGAGTCGGCATCGGTGTCCGAGGTGACCGTCTCTCCCTTCGGGTTCAGTGCGACAAGATCGAGATTGCTTGCCGCGCTGTCGCCGGCGGCGAGCACGATCGATGGCTTTCCGGCAACGTCGATACCTTGGAATGAGCTCTGCTGGCCCTGCTCAAGCACGGTTCCAAAAAAGGACCAATTGCCCTGCTGATGAAAGACCAGCCCTGGCGATAGTTTCTGTGATGCGCGGGCACCATAGGCCGTGACCTTCTGAAAGGCATCGGTGAGGCGAGCCGACGGGATCGCATAACCACCCTCGTGCATCACAGCCATGGCGATGAAGCTGCCGTTGGCCGTCGACTTGGCGAGACCGAGCCGGATCTCATAGCTTGCGTCAGACGGCGGCACGAACTTGACGAGCGGCATGGCGCCGTCTTGGGTGTCGCTCGCGAGAACCTTTCCACTGCTATCGAGAATGGCGATGTCCACGTCCGTCGCGTTGTCCTCGCCTCCGCCCACGAGCACGTAGGTCTTACCGCCCGTGAACGTCTGCGTCATGGTCTCGTGCTTGCCCTTGGTGACGAAGGCGCCCAGCAGACAGGCGTGACTCTTATCAAAACCGAAGTTGGTCTTCTGCTCAATCTCGCGCGCAGCGGTGGCGACGCGATTGATGGCCTGGAACATGAACTTTCCGGGGCGCCAGGAGTCAAGACTCGCATCCCCGGAGGGAGTGGGCGTCGGGCGCGGGGCGGGGCTAACCGCCTGAACCGGGGTGGCGGTGGCTTGAGCGGCTGCGGGCACGTCAGCGCCTGCTTCATGCCGAAACCCATGGATCCTGGAGAGCACTGCGTGGGTCTCTTCCGCGCTCATGTTCGGGAGACGCTCGGAGATGCTCGCGAGTACCGAGAAGGTGTCGTCAATGCGTTGCTGCTCACGACGAAACTCAGTCACGGTCATCTTCCCTCTGTGCCAACGTGACTGAGACACCGGCCACCCGAAAGATCAATGTCGAGGGCGGTCGAGGAATCCGTGATGATGAACGTGATGGCAAAGACGACGGAAGTGTCGGCGAAGGCGCGTCGGCGCCGGTTTTCGGTGGC
>JBBRAB010000001.1:0-303399 GCA_038207155.1 Polyangiales bacterium | reverse complement strand
CGGCCCGACCGCCCTGCGCTGTCCCGGCCGCGCTGGCGACCTGCGCAGTCAGCCGGAACGCCACGCAGCCTTCGCAGTCAGCACGGCCTGAGCACTGCGTCGTGCGCCCATGCCTCTGAGCGCTTTGGGGAAGCCCCGCTGGCGCGGCGTTGGCCCAGTTCCGGCCAACGGAGTAGGCTCGTCAGAACGTGATCTCTCGTCGCACCGGCCTTTTGATAGCGTCCATAGGCCTCATCACGGTAGCGGGCGCAGTTGCTGTAGCTCCCTGGGCGGTGCGGAGTGAAGTTGCAAAGCGTGCCCGGGCCAGGGGGATGCTTGTTCAGGCTGAGTCCGTACACCTCGGGCTCAATGGGCTCTCGCTGCGCGGGGTTCACGCGCACTCGACTCGCTCGGGACGTATCGAGGCCGAATTTGGCCAAATTGATGCTCCCTGGACATTCGTGTTCGGCGCTGAGAGTGAACTCTCAATCGTGGGTGGTCTGGTCCGACTCCGAGGCACCATCGACGAGCTTCGCGCTGAACTCCAGGCTGTTACCACGCCGCCCAAGACCAAAGAGGCTCGCACGCGAAGACTTGCTCGGTGCACCGGCGTGAGCAGCGAGTGGACCGAGTTTTCGGCCTCAAGCGTAACAGACAAGCTGAGCCTCACGGGGCTGGCGGGAGTTGAGACTCCGACGGGCGTGGCTGTTACCTGGGATTCAGGCAACTGGGAGCGTGGCGGACTTCACTTCGAGTCGGGTCACGGCGAGCTGGAGGTGGGTCGGGGCGAGGGCGCGCAGCTCCTGCTTCGTAGACTCAGTTCGGACAGCGTCATGGTGACGAACGCTGGAGCCGCTGCTACGGAGTCAAAGCTGCCTGTACGAGCCGCGGCTCCGAGCGGCGCGAACCGTACAGGGGTTGCTCCGGCTCCGGCGTCCCAAGAGGCTCGGCGGACACCTGCCCCAGCTGGCTCGGCCAGTTTGAGACCCACGCGCGGCATCGAGCCGGGAACTCCGAGCAATTCGTTGCTCGACCGCTTGGATCCGAAGAGGATGTCAGGCGAGCTCTTTGAGCTAGTTCGGCGCGTCCGCAGCGAGGTCCAGGAACACGCGTCGAGCCTGAGTGTTGACCCAACCAAGGTTTCAGTTGGGCAGCTTGGCTTCGATCTGCGGCTCGGTTCGGAGCGGCTAAGACTTGGGCCTTGGACTGTAACGGTCGGGTTGTCGAGGAGCGAGCTCACCCTCTGCGTGCGTCCCGCAGCTGCTTCAAGTGCGAGTGGAGCAACGGACCGCGCTCCGCGTGAAGCTTCGCGCTTCGAGCTGAACGGAAGGGTCCCGATCGGTGACGGTCTTCCGGTTACTGCGAGAGTGACGGTGGACGGTGTATCGCCCGCAGAACTTGGAGTAGCTGAAGGCGATCTAGGTCTTCAGGGGGTAACCGGGGCGCGCCTCAAATCCCATCTCGATATCAGCGTCACGCGCGATCGGATCGTCTGGTCGACTGACGGTTCGGCAGCTGGCATTGCGCTCAAGGCGCCTTGGCTCGCGTCGGCGACGGTTCAGGGCATCGAGTTCGACTGGCGGACAAGCGGGAACCTCGAGGCGGCCAGCGGGAAAACAACGATTGACGCGAGCGAAGTTCACGTCGGCGCCGCACGCCTCCTCTTCGCCGGAAAAGCCGAGCCGCGAGGACAACGATTGGCCTTCGAATCCCAGTTTGAAGTGCCTCTGGCTGCCTGCGACGCTCTTGCCAGCTCGCTGCCATCAGGTCTAGCTCCCCTACTTCAAGGGATGCGTTTTGAGGGGTACTTCGCGCTCAAAGGTCGCGCTAGTTTCGACCCCGAGCGACCGGCGTCAACGACGGTCGACTGGAAGCTCGCCAACGGCTGTCGTGCGCGCGACATCCCTGAGCGCATTTCGACCGCGAGATTCCGCGAGGCCTTCACGCTCGAGGTCGAGGATGCCAACCGCCGCCCGACGACCATGGCTTTCGGACCCGGAACCTCTGCCTGGACCCCCGAAACAGAGCTTTCGCCGTTTCTAGAGAGCGCCGTTCTGGTCTGTGAAGACGGTCGCTTTCTGTCGCACGACGGGATCGATCAGGCAGCGATCCGCTCCTCAATCATCGCGAACCTGAAGGCGGGTAGGTTTCAACGTGGGGCGAGCACGGTGACCATGCAGCTCGCAAAAAACCTCTACTTGCGCCGCGAAAAGACGCTTGCGCGCAAGGCGCAGGAGGCCGTGCTGACCATGCTGCTCGAGCAACAGCTGAGAAAGCCGGACATCCTGGCGCTGTACTTCAACGTGATTGAATACGGTCCGGGCCTCTACGGCATCGGACCTGCCGCAAAGTTCTACTTCAATACGACTCCGGAAGACCTCAGCGTGGGAGAAGCCTTCTTCCTCGTGTCGATACTTCCGAACCCGAAGGCCAGCCACTTCGACAAACAGGGCCACCTGAGTCCGTATTGGAGCAGCTCGCTCAAGAGGCTAATGACGATCGCGCACCAGCGGCATCGTTTGACGGACGAGGAGCTTGAGCGCGGCCTCAATGAAGAGGTGCGCTTCGGTGGCTCTCCGCCTAGCCGCGAGGCTGAGTCTCGTCCGACGCGCAGCGCAGCTTCGTCGCCAAATGGAGCGACGGGCGAAGAACTGGGAGCGGGCATCCGGCAGAGCGGATCCGAGTAGTTCGGTGCACTGCGCGCACGGCGTGCATCCGGCTCCGCGCACGGCGTGCGTCCGGCTCCGCGCACGGCGTGCGTCCCGCTCCGCTCACGGCGTGCGTCGGGTCCAGGCGATCGCCTACTTCTGACCTTCTGCGCGCAGGTTGCCGAAAAAGCTCCGGAGACGAGCGACACAGTCCTCCTTCAGGATCCCAGAGCTGACCTCAAAGCGGTGATTGAGCTGGGCTGTTCGCCCGATGCCAAAATGAGTATCAACCGCGCCAGCCTTGTGATCTGACGCGCCATACACGAGCCTCGACACCCGAGCGTTGACGAGGGCCCCGGCGCACATGGGACAGGGCTCAAGGGTTACGTAGAGGGTGACCCCGTCAAGTCGCCAATGACCTCGTTGAACTGCTGCGGCCCGAAGCGCCACTATCTCAGCGTGGGCGGTCGGATCCTGCAAGACCTCGCGGAGGTTTCGACCCGTTGCGACAAGCAGGCCATCACCACCGACCAGAACACAGCCAACGGGAACGTCTCCCGCCTCCGCGGCGAGGTCGGCTTGCACCAGCGCGAGCTCCATCCATCGACGATCAGCGTCCTCTGGCGCGGGAGCGTCGTCTGCGTGACCAGGAGGGAGTACGGACATCATTCGAGGGGCCTCTGCGGCCGGTGATTGTGATGGGCGGCCAACGAGCGACGCCAGCTTGGCATGGGAGTGCGGGGTCGCAAGAGGGCTAGACTCTTGAGTGAGCTGCCTGTGTCGAAGGTTCAGTCCACCCACGACGGAATGCGCTCAGGACCGGACGAGTAGCGGACGCCTGCGACGCAATCTCGGAAATCGGGATATGGCGCAATAACGGCAGGTTACTTGGATTCCATCGACGGTGAGACAAGGCCCGACGGAGAGCGTGCTTCGTGGGGCGCTCCGCGCCTTGACGAGACGCACCTTCATCGAGGATTCTACCCGCGTTTACGTCCTGAACAGAGGAGCTTTCAATGAACACGCGTATCATGTTGGGAACGTTCGCCATCTTAGGTTGTGTTGTCGCGCTCAGCGGCTGCGGCAGTGACGACTCGGACACAGGAGGCGGCAGCGGTGGGACGGGTGCGGGTGGAAATGGTTCTGGCGGGGCCGGAAGCGGGACCGGTGGCTCAGGCACCTGTGATCCCAATCAGCCGCCAACCAGCGGAGGCGATACCTGTCCTGCTGCAACTGCCTGCATTTCGAATAAGTGCGGTAGCGCGATGAACAAGTGCTTTGGAGCAAACTATGCCCAGGGTGATTTCGGTGGCTCGGTTTGCGCGGACTACCTCACGTGCTCCAGCAAATGTGCCTGTGACAAGACCTGTCAGAGCAAGTGCGTCGCCTCTGCTGACTGCAACACTTGCATGATGAATGACGTTGCGATGTGCGTCCTGGCTAGTTGCATGACGGAAACCATGTCCTGCAGTGGCAGTGGCACTGGCGGAACCGGGAGCACCGGAGGCGCCAGCGGAACTGGAGGAGCAGCGGTGGCGGGCTGCGCCACGCTCAAGACCTGTTGCGACTCGATGGCCGCCGGTGCGGACAAGACTGCATGCGACACCAACTACACCAGCTCCCTCGCAGCTGGTGCTCTCAGTGACATGGCGTGCGGATTTGCCATGATTCCGTACACGTCCAAGGGCCTTTGCAAGTAGCGTTTTGACGTCCCGAGCTGAAGCGCGCCGCGGAGGTCTGTCTCCCGGCGCTTTTCGCCGACTATCCCGTGGCCCTTGCGGCTCGACGCCACTCGGGTAGAACGTCAGCAGATGTCGACGGAGGTCTGCCCCTGTTTGCCCTACTGAGCGGCGCTCTTGCCGGCCTACTGCACGTCGTCTCGGGTCCCGACCACTTGATTGCGGTCGCTCCGATCGCAGTCGAAAACCCGCGACTGGGCTTGCGCGTTGGGTTCTTCTGGGGCCTCGGGCATGCCACGGGGGCGCTTGCCGTCGGGGCGCTGGGCTGGGTTGCGAGGCGTTGGCTCGACGTGAGTCGCCTCAGCGCTCACGCCGAGTTTGTGGTCGGACTCATGTTGGTGGGCATTGGGCTCTGGTCGTTGTGGAAAGCGAAACGGCTTGTGCTCCATCGGCACAAGCACCTCCACACCCACGCGGGCGCGCTGGTGTACGTTCGACGTCCGGCGCACATGGCCAAGGTCAACTGGACGTTTCCGAACGTGGAGAGCCTGGAGAAATCGCCGGCTTCAGACAGCCAGCCTGCGCCGCTGCCGCATGAGCACCTGCACGTCCACGCGGCGGGGGCTCCACACACGAGTGCGAGTCACCATCATCACTCGGGAGGCTCCTTCAGCGTGGGCCTGCTGCACGGGGCGGCAGGTACCGGTCATCTCTTGGCGGTGATTCCTTCTCTGGCACTGCCTCCGGCGCAAAGTGCCGCGTACCTTGCCGCCTATGGAGTTGCGGCGGTGTCTGCGATGTCCGGGTTTGGGTGGGCGATGGGGAGTGTCGGGCATCGCCTCGAACCGGGAACGCTCCGCCGCGTCATGACGCTGGCCGGCGTGGCTGCGGTTGTGCTCGGGATCTATTGGATGCTCAGCTGGCAGGCGACCGCAGCATGACGAGGCGCCGCGGCGACTAGTTTGTCGCGGGGCCGCTGGCCATCAGGGTTGCTTGCGGCCGGACGTGACCTCTTGAATGGTGCACTTTCGCCATTCGGGGTTACGTTCGCTGCGATGTCGGACTTCGAGGCTGCCGAAAAGCATTGGTTTCGGGAAATCTACCAGGGCGATCGCATGCCGCAGTTGACGCTGCGAGCGGTCCTGATGGGGTCCCTGCTGGGTGGCGTGATGTCCCTGTCAAACCTCTACGTCGGGCTGAAGACAGGGTGGGGGCTAGGGGTCGCGATCACAGCATGTGTGCTCAGTTTTTCGATCAATCGGGCGTTGACGTCGCTACTGCCTCGACTGTTCCGCTCGCAGATGTCTCTGCTCGAGAATAACTGCATGCAGTCGACCGCCACCTGCGCGGGCGTATCGACCGGCGGTACCATGATCTCAGCGATCGCGGCTCACCTCCTCATCACAGGGAGGCACATCGATTATTGGTCCCTCACCCTCTGGACGATCTTTCTTGCATCGCTCGGCGTGTTCATTGCCATCCCGATGAAGCGTCAGATGATCAATCGGGAACAGCTCCCGTTCCCGAGCGGAATCGCGACCGCGGAGACACTCCGCAGTCTGCACAGCGATGACCCTGCTTCGGCGGGCAAGGCGCGCGCGCTGGCTTGGTCCGGGGTGGTTGGAGCGATGATTGCCTGGTTGCGGGATGCGGGCCGTCCCTTTGCTATTCCCGGGATGCTCGAGTTTCCAGGGCTGCTCAAGGGCTTGCCGCTCGCAAGGTTCACGATCAGCTGGGAAATGAGCGCGATCATGTTGGCTGGTGGCGCGCTGATGGGGTGGAAGGTGGCCTGGTCGATGCTGCTCGGCGCGACCATCAACTACGCGGTGTTGGCTCCACTCTGTCTGATGCGGGGAATCCTCAGTTCGCCTCAGCTCGGCTATCGCAGCATTGTCTCTCTGAGCACCTGGTTTGGCTCATCCATCATGGTGGCCTCCGCGCTCTGCTCGCTCGCGCTACAGGGGCGGGTACTGCTCGCTTCGGCGCAACGGGGCATTCGCGGTATTTTTGGTCCGACTGATGGTGCAATTGAACCTCACCTGGCGATTGAGGTGCCAACGTCTTGGTTCGTATGGGGAACGGGATTGAGCGGACTCGGGTGCATTTTGCTCCTGCACTTTCGCTTTCAAACGAGCTGGTGGATGGGGCTGCTGGCCGTCGCTCTGAGCTTCGTGCTCTCAGTGGTGGCTTGCCGAGCGACGGGCGAGACTGACACAACTCCAATCGGACCGATGGGTAAGATCACGCAGCTCACGTTTGGTGCGATCGCTCCGACCAATATGGTGACAAATCTCATGACCGCGAGCGTTACCGCGGGTGCTGCTGGAGCCTCGGCGGATCTGCTGAGCGATCTGAAATGTGGCTATTTGCTCGGCGCTAATCCACGGCGCCAGTTCATCGCTCAACTACTTGGCATTGTCGCTGGAGTGATCGTGGTGGTCCCGGCCTTCTATCTCCTGGTGCCCGATGCGCGCTCGCTCGGGACCGCGCAGTGGCCTGCGCCTGCCGCGCAGGTCTGGGCCGCTGTTGCCCGGCTCATGGCCAACGGATTTGCGGCCTTGCCGCCAGTTGCTCGACTCGGGCTGCTGCTCGGACTGGTGGTGGGTCTAGTTCTCCCGCTCGCTGAGTACTTGTTTCCGCGAGCGGCGCGCTTCATCCCTTCGGCGACGGGCCTCGGACTTGCGATGGTGATTCCGTTCTACAACTCGCTCTCGATGTTCGTTGGGGCCCTGGTGGCGCTCGGACTCCGAAAGCACTCAAGCTCGGCAGCTGAGCGGTGGGTCATTCCAGTGAGCTCGGGCATCATTGCAGGCGAGTCGATCGTGGGCGTGCTGGTTGCCGTGCTCAAGGCTCTGCACGTGATGAACTAGGTTCCTGTTCGCGACTCGCTGACGGTGGAAAGCACGCCGCGCGCAGGGCCTGGCAAAGTAGGGAGATTTGGCGCGTGAACTCCGACGGACCAGCGTCGACTGCGCTCGAGCTGCGCCTCGCGGACGGTCCCAATCGCGTGGGCTGTAGCGACGGGCCGGCCCAGGCGTTTGTTCAGTGATGCGGCGTGATCTGCACCAGGTGGCTCGAAGCGCTGTCCACTGCCGACCCAAATAGCGATACTGTGCCGAGTTTGTAGGGGTCGCCAGAGCAACTGGCGGTATCGACTTCGCGAGGAGTACGTCATGTTCTATCTCAATCGTAACGGTTCGCCCGAGGGTCCGTTCTCCGAGCAGCAGCTGCTGGAAATGATTCAATCGGGTCAGCTCACCGAAGGGTGGCTGGCTGCGCAGGGTCAAAACCAGTGGGCACCACTCAACACAGTGCCGTCACTCGCAGCTGCTTTGGCAGCGCGTGGAGCAGGTGCGCAGCCGATGACTGGGGCCGTCGGTGGTCTCGCCGCAAACCCGGGCGCTGCGCCGTATGGTGCGGGTCCTGGTGCAGCACCTGCAGCGTATGGTGCAGCGCCCGCTACCTATGGTGCGGGTCCTGGTGCAGCACCTGCTTACGGTGTAGCGCCCTCTACCTACGGTGCGGGTCCTGCCGCCGCCGCACCCTATAACGCTGGGCCCGCTGCGTATGGTGCGGCTCCGTCAGCCTACGTAGGCGGTACCACGCCGGCATCAACCAACAACGCACCAAAGAAGTCGAAAGGGCCGCTGATCTTTGGTTTGCTCGCCGTGGTGACGGTGCTGCTCGTGGCGCTCGGCGGATGGGCGCTGTGGGACAATCTGACCGGGACTTCGGGGCCAAAGATCGCCGCGATGGTTTCGGACGACGTGCAGGCCTACTTGGAAGTACCCAACGTCCGCGCAGCGGCCATTGCGGCGACCAAGGCCAAACACCTCACCGGCAAGAGTCGCGTCGATGAAGGGTTGCTGAAAGACCAGGCCAAGGCGTTCGCTGACTCGTTCGGAATCACTGAGGGCGATGCGCTTGCGCTCGTAATGGCGCAACACTCGATGGCCGTGGGCGCTCGCGGATTTCCGCTAAAACCCCAGGCAGCCGTCTACTTGACGGTGGATGCAAGCGGTCCCGTCGAGACCCTACTCGGCTCGCGTCGCTTCGTGGCAAACGGCACCGTAGGCAGCAGCGGCAAGCGCTATCGACTCACGCCGGCAGCCTCACCTGCCCCCGCGGGCACGGACCGCGCGTCAGGGATCCGACGCGGACTCGACTCAATTGAGACGCTTGACGACATGGCGCTCGTCTGGTGGCCCGGCAAGAAATTGATGGGACTTGGTAGCTTGGCGCTGCTCGAGGAGACCTCGAAGGTGGTTGACGGCGGACGAGCTGCACTGGCGGCCCTTCCGCGCTTCAACGATGCCGTGAAGGACAAGCTCTCCAGCGCGATCGCTCTGGCATGGGTCGACGGCAAGGTGCTTCAGGACGCGATTGCCAAATCCGAGGTCAAGGGCATTTCGCTGGGCGACGGCGGCATCGCCTGGAGCGCGAGCGCCGATGAGCTCGGTAGCGTGATGCGTTTGGTCTTTACGATGACCGGCAGCAGCTTCACCGGTATGCCGAACATTGAACCGCAGGCGCTGACCTATGCAGAGCGTCTGCCTGGGGAGACGCTCATGTTCCTCTCAGCTGGGTACGGGAAACTGTCAGGTGCGGAACGTGAGAAGTCAGTCGTTGATGGTCTTCGTCAGAACGGTCCTGAGGTCGAGCGACAGTACCAAGCCTTCGCCACTGAGATGAAGGCGATGGCGGGTGTGACCCCGATTGAACTGCTCGGTGCGATTGGCGATGAGCTGGCCTTGGGCGTGACTCTCGCTCCTTCGGTCAAGGTGATTGGAGCTCCACAGCAGTTGATGAGTGAGGGGGCTGCGTTCGTCAGCGTCAAGCTGCGTGACGCGGCGCTCGTCTCGCGGGCCACCACACAACTCCGTGACAAGGTTCTGGCGAAACAGCTTGGTCCGGGCATGACCGCCAATGGGGCAGGGTTTCGTATGGCAGCGCCCTTTGGTCCAAACACCCTGGTCGAGCTGCGCATCGTCAACAACGAGCTGGTCTTTGCGGCCGGCGGAGCGCCCTCCGTTGAGCGCGTATTTGCCTCACTGGCGGGCAGTGGACCTTTCGTCGCTCAGGATGCCTCCTTCAAGAACGCCTTCCGAAACCTCCCCAGCAAGATGACGAGTCTGGGCTGGGCGGACACCGGGCGCCTCGCAGAGGTGGCTTTCGCGAGCAGTCCGATGCTCTCGACGAAGGCCAAGGAAGGGGGCTTCGCAATTGAAGACTACGTGCTGTCAGGGCCAGATCGCGTAACCTCGGCGGTTGTCGGCATCGGCAACAAGGTGGACACCGGGTTTCGCGTTCAAAACGACTCCTCCAACTCCGTGGAGTTCTTTCTCGCTTCAGCTGCGCTCGGTGTGGCGATTGCCGAGAAATCGGGCGCGGGGCTCGGGGCCCTGATGGGCATGGCCGGTGCGGGTATGCCCGGTGGTGTTCCCGGTGGCCCTCTTGCCGTGGATCCAACGGCTGCGGGTGGCGCGGGTGCTGCGGGGGACTGCGCTAAGGCCGCCCGCTGTTGTCGCGCGTTCATCAAGCGAGCCGGCTCGGGTGGGAACGCACTTGCCGCCTGTGAGATCTTGGAGAAGCAGGGCAACCCGAGCGTGTGCGCGCAGACCTTGTCATCCTACGCGCAGGGGATGAAGGCGTTCGGCGGGAGCTGCGACTGAGGCTCTGCTGAGAGAACGGACGGCGCGCGCTAGTCGCCGCGCTGGAGTCAAGGGTCACGCGGCTGCAAGGTCGCGTGACCCTCGCCTTTTTCAGGTCAACAATGGGAGTCTTTGGGCGCGACGTGTCTTGTGCGCCGCAGCCCGGCTCGGTAGGCTCGACCCAATGCGTCGACTCTGGTTCCTAATGCTGGTGGTTGGCGTCGGCAGCTGCGCGACCGTAGTGCCGACCAGCCCAACGTTGCCCGACCCCGACACGGATCCGGGGCTCGGCGATTTCGCGATGATGCCTTGGACTCGTCGCAATCCCGACGGGCTACTCGGACATGTGTTGTCGCCGGGAACCTCGAGCATCAACGGAGCCGTGCGCGTGGTGACACCCCAGGCGAGATGGTCCGATGCTGACCAGCATCTGACGCTCGTTACGGCACGTGGCAGTGAGGCTGAGCTCGAGGGAGGAGCTTCCGTATTGAGCGTGGGTGGGAAACTCTCGCAGGTGACCCATTTCGCCTGGGATCTCAAGATCCTTGGCTATCTCGATCTCGTCGAAGAATCGATGACCTATGAGTCGACTTCAAACTGCTGCCAGGCAGGGGTTCCTGCTCAGAGTTGCGGCGATTGGTACGTCAACCGGGTGATGTTTGGCAGTGGTTCCGTCAAGCTCCTGCGACGACTCGAGGTGGGCGCGTCTGCCAGCGCGGGTCAGCTGCTCAAGGCGCGCGGAGGTGCCAGTTTTCTTGTCGTCAACGAGCTGCAGTTCGAGCGTTCCTTTTTTGGATTTGGCATGGCTCCCCTCGAGACGCTCTGCAGCCGTGTTGGGCCCGAGCAAGAGTTGACTCCCTTGAAGGTGGAAGCGCCCGATAACTGCCGAATTCACGCGTATCTCAGGGATGGCACTCGTCGAGACTATTCGGCGCACTACCCTGATCACGAGCTATGCCTTCGCATGGCGCGTGCTCGCTGTGCGGACAGCCAAGGGGCTATCGATTGTCGGGGCACCTTCTTTGATGGCAAGGAGGAGCAGAAGCTCGCTCTGGTGCCGCCCGTCGACGTCGCGCCCGTCGGCTCTGCCGGGCCCGCGAGCAGCGCAGCTCCGTCTGGATTCGCGAGGCCCAGTGGGTCAGCCTCCGTCGCCCCGTAAATGCGAGAAAGCCCCGATGCAGGGCATCGAGGCTTTTTGCGCGCTCGGCAGGATTCGAACCTGCGACTTTCGGTTCCGTAGACCGACGCTCTATCCAACTGAGCTACGAGCGCGTGGAGGGGTCAATGGGTAGCACGGAGGCCCCGGTTGCCAAGGGGCAATCTGGAAATCGACTCCCTGATTGCGCATTTGGCCGACGGGTAGCGCGGCATTGTGGTCGAGCCGATTTGGCGAAAAGGCCG
Source organism: Polyangiales bacterium (assembly GCA_038207155.1). GTDB lineage: Bacteria > Myxococcota_A > Polyangia > Polyangiales > Polyangiaceae > FEN-1139. The sequence goes on along the minus strand of JBBRAB010000001.1, from coordinate 292,041 downwards.
GCCGAAGCGATTCTTGCCGTACCAGCGGCCCTACCGGACGGCGAGCAAGCTCTCCGGCGAAACGCGCGGCGGGCTCGAGCTCTGGCGACTCTCGCGGGTACCTCACTTGTCCGCGCGTCGGAGCGCCGGGGTGAGCCTCGACGCGGCGCGCAACGGACGGCGGGGTTGCAACCTTGGTCCGCTATCGCTCTCGGGCGGACCCGTCGCGCCTAATCGACGACGCGTCGCGAGCGCCACAGTGACTGCTCTCCAGCCCGATTGCTCGACAGGTAGAGCTCACAGCCGTCGGGAGTGATGGCGCGCGGACAGGTGATGGCGTCGAGCGTGCCGAGTGCCGGAATCTCGCGCGCAACTCCCGCCTGGAAGAACGGAGTGTCCCGGTTCGGGCGCTCGATCACGCGAATCGCGGAGTCGTGGTTCGTTGCGTAGAGCAGGGCCAATCCGTCCGGACTCAGCGTTAGGCAGCCGATCGAGAAACTCAGGTTTTCCCAGAGGGGCACAGTAGCGACCCAAGACTCCGCTTGGGAGCCCCGCTGCGCCCAGCGCAACGCTGGCAGCGCATTGGCCGGTCCGTGCACCCAGATGATTCGCAGGAGATCGGCGGTTAGCGAGGCATAACCGTCGGCAGCGTAGGAGAGATTCTCCAGTCCGGATAGCGGCAGTAGGACGAAGTTGGTCCCGGTCCCCTTGGCCTCAAACAGATCCCCGTTGCCTTGGTCGGTGGTCAAATAGAGCTGTTCGCCACTCAGCGCGAAAGCAAAGGGATGAGCCCATTGAAACGCGAGACCTTTTAGCGGAGCCAAAGAAGCGAAGGACTGACCAACGTCGCTTCGCTCGCCTCGGAACATCTGCCAGCGACCATTGACGAGGCCGTGCGCGAACAGCGTCAGTCCGTCGGGACTGATCGCCGGACCTTCGAGAGCCGTCGACCCGTCGGTGCGTTTCACTCCGAGGGGCTCAGGCTTGCTCCAGGCGGTCAGGGCTGCCGCTTTGCAGCGCTGAGCACTCGGGGGAGCAGACGCGGCCCCTCCGGCAGCAAGGGTGTTGTCCTTATGGAAGTCATCGAGCCCTGCGAGTGACTGACATCCGCAAGTCATCCAACCGAGTAGCAACGCAAGCCTCGGCCTCACGGGTGCTCCTTCAATGCCGGCGCGAGCGCCCAGTGCCCAATGCCGGCGAGCAGCAGACCAGCGCCCGCGACGACGAAGCTCACGTTCGCGATCACGGCGTGCTGACGGGCGCCATCGAGATGATCGTATTGACCTGTTGGACAGGACGAATTCGGACAGCGCTGGGTTAGCGCTCGCCCCTCAAGCAGTGCCCAGGTTCCGGTCACTGTTCCCACCAGGAGTCCCGTCCCGGCTACGCCGAGTCCGGTGAGGGTCAGCCAATTCGGCGAGGTCGAACTGCTGGCATCGCGAGCAGACTCGGCGCTGGCTGCTGGGTTCGTCGATGCGGGGAGGTGCAGTCTCAGAACTCGGTTTTCCGTCTCGGCTAGCGACGGGTCGACGGACACCAGAGAGCGACCGGATTCCGACACTTCGAGGTGATGCGGACCTGGATTGAGCCTCAGCGGCGCGCCTTGCATCGCCGGCGACAGTGGCTGACCGTCGAGCGCGACCTCGAGGGGGCGATCGCCCTCCACGCCTTCTAGTTCTAGGGTCAACGAGGGGATGCGACGTGCGAGCTCCTGATCGAGCGCTTGGGCCACCTCGCGCGACTCGCGAAATGCTGCAGATTCAGTCGGACTCGCAGGTTGAGAGAGGAGCTCGCGAGTCACGGCGCGGGCCTCCACGAGTTTTCCAAGTCGCTCAAGCACGGACGCCAGCTGGAGACCCGTGGTCGGAAGACCCATGATGGCGTGGGCCCGAGCAAACGCCGCGCTAGCGGCTTCAAGTTGGCCAGCTTCGCGTAGCCTGCGACCGTCCAACATGAGCTGTCGAGCTGTCTCCTTTTCGACCGCATTCGGCTCCGCCGACGCTAGGGTCGAAACGAGCAGCGCGCCGAGCAGCGTTGCGACGATGCGGGAGGGACGAAGCACGATCCTTTCTCTAACACTGCATTGGTCTCCGGGGCAAGGGCCGGACTCGACTGGTGAGTCCAAACAGGCGACAATCGAGCTTGCCACGCGCTTGACAGCTGCGCCTTGTCCGGATGCTTTCCTCGTCAATGTCGATCACTGTGCTCACGCCTGGAACCAAGCTCGCAGGGCGCGAGCTGCTGTGCCCGTTGGCACAAGGCGGGATGGGTTCCGTCTGGTTAGCCAGAGCGCTCGACGGGCCGACACGACTCGTCGCGATCAAGTTCATCTTGCCGCAGCACGCGGCCGACGAGCGCTTTCGCATGATGTTTCTCGACGAGGTCCGAGTCGCCGACAATCTCAACCATCCGAACGTCGTTGCTGTCATCGATGCTGGGGAGGAGGCTGGGCAGCTCTACTCGGTGATGGAGTGGGTCGACGGCGATAGCCTGCGCGCGCTTCTGCGCAGCTACGTGGACCGGGACGAGTCGTTTCCGCTGGGAATTGCGCTGCGAGTCATCTGTGATGTCTGCCTCGGTCTTCATGCGGTTCACGAACTGACGTCATTGGACGGACAGCTGCTTGATGTAGTACATCGCGATGTCAGTCCGCATAACGTCCTGATCGGTTCCGATGGCATCGCCAAGGTCATCGATTTTGGTATTGCCACGGCGCGCACACGTCTGACTCGCGAGACCACGACGGGTGTCGTCAAGGGACGGATCGACTACCTATCTCCCGAACAGGCCGCTGGCGCGCCTGTCGATCGACGCGCTGACATTTGGGCGATCGGGGCAGTCTTGTACCACCTGTTTAGCGGCGGTCCGCCGAATGACGGAGGTGATTTAGCCGCGATGAGACGGTTGCTCAACCGTCAGCCGCTTGCTTCGTTGCCGCCTACGGTTCCGACTTGTCTGCGAGCTATCGTGGCAAAGTGCATGCAATGGGAGCCGAGCCTGCGCTACCCGACAGCGAAAGAGGTCGCCCAAGCCGTGGAACAGGCAGCGCTCGAGCTGCAGCTCGACTGGTCACGTGAGCTGGTGGCCTGCGCGCTCAGCGACAGGCTTACTGACGGTTTCGCGCGGCGTGCTGCCGAGCGATGTGCCGCCATCGAGGCACTGGAGCAGCGCGCCGTTGCTCAGGGGCAGACCCTGGCGCACAACGACAGCAGTCGTCCAACGCGCTTGCATATTCGGAGCACACCCTCGGCGCGCCCGCAGCGCGCACTCCGGGGCTGGCTCGTGCTCGCCGTCGGCGTTACGATCGTGATTGCGGTCGGTCTTTGGGGCAGGACTTGGGCGGTTGAACGCGTTCGAGAGACAGCCCCTGGCGCCGCTTCGTCAGCCGCCCCGCGCTTGCGTGACACCGTGCCAGCCGGAGGGGCGGCTCCCTCGGTGGTTGCGGCGACCAGCGCGGCGCCGCGCCCGTTTGCAACTCAGCAGAGCGAAGCGCGGGCTCGGGTTCATGCTCGTCAGGCAACTGTGGGTCGAGGTGTTTCAGGCAGCGCCGCGCCCGCGGCTTCGGCGACACCGGCTCGAAGGCTTCGCGCCGAGGATCTCACCTCGGACGGTTTCTGAGCTATCTTGCGTGGGTGAGCAACAGAGACCCGCTGCCTGACTCAGGTGCCTCGGGCGAGACAGTGCTTCGACGCGGCGTGGTGCGGCTCGAGCGGCGTGTCTACGGGGTCGATGTCGTCGAAGGAATTGGCACCCCAAGGCGATTGCTGGTTGAGCCCAATCGCCTCGAGCCAGCCACGGTCGGTACGAGTCCGCTCTGCGACTTGGTGGTGAGTGATCCGCAGGTGTCGCGCCGGCATTTTTCTTTGGAGGTCACCGCTCAAGGACTGCGCTTGGTCGATCTGGCGTCGACCAATGGTACCTGGCTGGCCGAGCACCGAATAGGTGACGTCTTTCTGAACGGAGGGGAAACCTTGCAGATTGGCTCGACCCGCCTCCAACTCAGCGAGGTCGGGGCTTCCGGTCGCGAGACGTTGCAGCCCCTCACTCACTTCGGGCGTGTCGTTGGGTCCAGTCCTCGGATGCGGCGACTTTACCCACTACTGCAGCGCATTGCCGCGAGTGATGCCCCAGCGGTGATCGAGGGCGAGACCGGCACCGGAAAGGAACTGGTTGCCGAGGCCCTCCATGAAGAGGGCCCTCGCGCGAACGGTCCTTTCGTGGTCTTCGACTGCACGACCGTGGCGCCCACCCTGATTGATTCCGCGCTGTTCGGACATGAGCGGGGGGCGTTCACCGGCGCGACGGCCCTGCGCCGCGGCGTCTTCGAGCAGGCACACGGCGGCACCCTATTCATCGATGAAATCGGGGACCTTGCTCCCGAGCTGCAGCCGAAGCTGCTGCGCGCCATCGAGCGCAAGGAGATCCAGCGCGTCGGGGGTCAGGGACTGATCCTGGTCGATGTGCGGGTGATCGCCGCCACACGTCGCAACCTTGACCACTACGCTCAGCTGGGGCGTTTTCGGGATGATCTCCTGTTCCGGCTCAGCGTGGCGCGCATCCACCTGCCTGCGTTGCGGGAGCGTCAGGGTGACGTGGAGCTGTTGGCCAATCGCTTCTGGCACGCCCTCGGGGGCACGGGGGAACTCCCCAGCGCTATTCGAGCGACACTTCTCAGTAAGGATTGGCCGGGAAATGTGCGCGAACTCCACAATGAAATCGCTCGCCAGGTCATGTTCGGTGATCTCGAGATCGACGCGACAGCTCAACGTTTCACAAGGGAGCCCGTGGTCGAGGGGCCCGAGCGCGACATCGATCAACTCGAAGCGGTGCTTTCCCTAGACCTGCCGTTTCCGGCTGCGAAACAACGCGTCGTCGAGAGCTTTGAACGTCGCTACGTCGAACGCGTTCTGGCCGCGCACGGCGGAAACGTTGCCAAGGCGGCAGACGCTTCCGGCATTGCGCGTCGTTATTTTCAGCTGATCCGAGCTCGACTCAAGCAGGCCGACGTTTAGCCGAAAAGAGACCAGTCTGCGTTCCCTGTCTGCAGTTGCGCGGCCTACGGGTGCCCCGCGCGGTGGCAAACCTTGGTGCTGGCTTGATTGAGTACCTTGCTGGTGTCCTCGCAGAGAAAGCCAGCGCCGCAATCGGCGTCAGCCTTGCACGCACGGACACAGCGACCCGTCGAGTGGGCATGTTCGACATGGGCGCCGTAGTACCAGTCGTCGCGGTCAAGCACGAGCTCACAGAGCTTGTCGCTCGGGCAATGTCGACTCGAATCGAGCCAAGTCCCCGTCGCTCCGTCCCAGTTTTTCCCGGAGTCACACTGGGGCTCCGCGCATTTTCCCTGGTCTGTGTCGCAGACGTGGAGGTTCTCGTTCGGACAGTCACTCTCCCCACCGCAGGCCTTGGTTGTGCTCTTGCGGGTGTCAAAGTCTGTCCGGGCGAGGTGGGCACAATCGTCGCTGGCGACCCAGTCCCGGTAATACTTCATTCCGAAGATGCCCACCCGCTTGAAGACGACGTTCTCGAAATGTCCGGAGTACTCGCGTGTCGCAGCGTTGGCAGTCTCGATCACGAGTGAGCCGGACACGGGGTAGTAGACGGCGCTCGGATTGTCTCCCCACACGTTGGCGTGCAGAATCGGACAAAGGGTGCAGGTCTCGATACGGGATTCCACGCCCGCGTCAGGTCCGTAGGTGATGGTTGTTCCCGCCTTGACCTCTTGCGGACCGGACCCCCAGTTGCGATCCCCTGAGAGGAACTTGAGCATCAGGAAGCTCGGCTGCTCGTGCTTGGGGAAGTAGGACTTGTCGAGCCATTGGTAGAGCCCTTCACCCGTCCAATAGCCGCTCATTCCCCAGCGAAACCCGTGGGAACAATCCCACTCACAGGCTGAAGGTCCGACCGGCTCCGCCGGCAACTCGACGCAATTGCTCGGTGCCGGTTTGGTCGTCGGATAGGTTGTCGTCGTTGAGGTTCCCCAACCGTCCTTGCCCGCCGTTCCAACGGACCCGCCTCCGCCCGGACCAGTGCCATCGCCTCCTCCCGTGGAGTTGGAGGCAGCGGTACCCTGAGCACCGCTCGCAGAGCCGGTATCACTGGAGCAGCCAATGGAGGTCAACGCGATCAGAAGTGGAAGAACGCCAGCGCCGTATCGGAGGGGTAACAGCATCTTGGGGCCTGCAGGTTCAAGGAGATTTGCGGCGACTGCCGCTTGAGTGGTTGACCGGATAGGATCGCGTCTGTGGCGACGAGTTCGAGGTCGTCGAGTTGTCAGAAATGCAAACGGCCCATGCGGCTAGTTCTTCACCAGCTCGATGCGGACTTTGACGCGAACCGGGTAAGATGCGTGGGGCCATGCCACGAGATCACCGGCCACACTGGCGTAGGCCTGGCTAAAATCCCAGTCATCCTTGGCGCTGCCGGTGTGTTCTGTCCCGTCATTCCAGACGTACTGGGTATCGAGCACGGGCCAGCTGTGCTCGAAGTGCGTCTTTCCCGGGACGACGTGGAGCGCTGGGCGCAGCCAGCCCTTGTTGGAGTCAGCATTGGTCTGCGTGAAGGTGACGGTGTAGTAGAAATTAGCGTCCGCTCCCTCAGGGACCGAGAGAACGTCGAGCGTCATCTTCATCTTCCACTGCGTGTAGTCTACCGGCGTCAGCCAATTCGTGGACAAACCGGCGGGAACAAACGAGGGCGAGTGGTTCTGGAAGGCGAAGTAGTCTCGGTCATGCGTCACCTCAGGCGTGTCCAGAAAGACGACGCTGTCGGTCGTGCCGACCGCTCCGCCCGTTGAGCCGCCGCCTCCAGTGGTCGCTGCGCCGCCGCTCGTCGCGCTGCCGCCGCCCCCGGCGGTCGTTGAGCCGCTGCTTGAGCCGCCAGTCGCGGTGCCGCCGCTGTTAGCTGAGCCGCCAGTCACCGCGCCGGTACCAGCGCCGGCGCGGGCACCTGCGGCGCTTTCACCGCCGCTCGCCGTAGTGTTGGCGCCTGAGCCAACGTCACTTTCGCAAGCCGTGGTCACGCCGAGCAAACCAATCAGCACGACCAGCTTTGAATGCATCGAAGTCATCCTTGGAAGGTGGAAAAGCGCAGGTGCGGAGTCGCCTTGCGCGCAGAGGGGCGAGCTATTCGCGGTCGGCGGCGAGTCAGGGGATAGGGGACAGGGAGTGAAGCGAGGGCTGCAATCGGTGTGCCGGCCCACAGTCGCTGTCGCCTAGGCCATTTTTCCGCCATGTTGTCGAAACCGGAGTCGAACGAGAGTTGGGGGTGATCGATCCGATCATGATCACTTGGATCAGGTGATCGCGGCCACGGCCGCGGGAGCGAGCGTCCGCATGGTCCGCAGAGACCTGAGTACAGTCTGAAACTCCCTGCTTTTTGGCGCGACAGCAGGGCCACGTTCGTTAAGAGACCGCAACCAGACCAAGGGCACAGTCCGTGCAGCATGCGGCCTCCATGCTCCTCCCAACGGTATCGCGCTGGTGGCTCTGCGGCTTATTGGTCAGCCTTTGTGCCTGCTCCGAGAAACAGGCCGACGACGGCGGCTGTGATCCAACGCAGGGAACCTGCTCAGCCTGCGTCGATGCTCAGGGCCGCGCTGTGGACTGCAATCGCTGCGGTGCCAACTGTGTCGCCAAGGACGGCTGCATCACCGATGGTTGCACGGGGGTTTCTACCGGCGGCGCAGGTGGTGGCAATCCTGGGGGAGGGGGCGCGGGCGCTGGGTCTGGCAGCAAACCCGGCGCGGGCGGTTCAGGAGGCAATGCGGGCGCAGGCACCGTTCAACCACCAGGTGCGCCCGAGTTCGATCCAGTGGTTGAGTTTCCTGCTGGCGCCGGGTTGCTACGGGTCGTCGATTCAGGCGCCAAATGCGATGGTGTCAGCGATGATACTGAAGCCTTTCGACGAGCCCTTGCGACGTACACGTTTGAAGGTGGTAATTCTAACAACTTTCGCACGTTGTTTGTGCCAGCAGGCACCTGCCTGATCTCAGACACCCTCTACTGGAAGCGCTGGGTCACGCTGCGCGGTTCGGGACGAACCCGAACGACTATCAAGCTCGTCGACAATGCTGCCGGCTACGGCGCAGGAGCGCACAAGCCCGTGCTCCGCACCTACTACTCGAACAACGAATCCTTCGGGAACTATATCGAGGACCTGACGATTGACACGGGCAAGGGGAACCCTGGCGCAATCGGCCTGCGGTGGAACAACCACAATGAAGGCGCGTTGCGCAACCTGATGATTCGGGCCGGCGATGGCAACGGCGAGATCGGTCTCGACATGACGGAGACCGAGTTCGGCCCTGGACTGGTCAAGGACGTCTCGATCGAGGGATTTGACAAGGGCGTGGTTACCGTCGGGAGCGTCTCCCACGCCACGTTCGAAAACATTTCGCTCCTGCATCAACACGTTGTCGGCTTCGAAAATTCCCTGCCCATCTCGATTCTAGGGCTCTACAGCAACAACTCCGTTCCGGTTCTCAAGAACAATGACTTCATCCTGGCGCACGCCATGATCGTCAACGCAAAACTTGAGGGTGGGAGCCCCGACCAGTCCGCCATCGATAACGCGGGCGGTCTCCACTTGAGGAACATCGAAACGCTCGGCTACGCGCGGGCTTTGCGCGACCACGGCGCCGATCAGCCGGGCGCGACGATCGACGAATACATCACCGATGAGCGTCTGGCGACGACGGACACCTCAACCCAGAAGCCGCTCCGGCTCTCGCTCGAAGCGCCGCCTCAAGCGCTGGTGGAACCCGTGTCGAAATGGGTGCAGCCCAAGGTCACGGGCGACGACGCGACCGACGCGATCCAGGCGGCTTTCGACAGCGGCGGCGCGACCGTGTTTTTCCAGTTTTATGCCGATCAGGACTACAGCGTTCGCCGCACCGTGCGCGTTCCTGCCACCGTTAAGCGGATCGTCGGGTTGCACAGTGGCCCGTCCTCCCGGTTTGGCAACTACGAGGATCACATCGCTCCCGAGACGCCGGTTCTTCGCATCGAGGGCGATACCGACGAGCCGCTCGTCATTGAATCGTTTTTCGCGGGTCGGTGGCCCTACGAGGTCGAGCGACCTGGGATCGAGATCGCCAGCAATCGCCCCGTGTACCTCAAGAGCTGCGGTGGCGGTTACCTCAGCTTGCCAGCGGGGTATCACGGCAAAGTGTGGCTTGAGGACACCCACGTCGACATTCGAATCCAGGGGACTCAGCAGGTGCGTGCTGTGCACTACAACCCCGAGAACAACGCCTGGAAGGTGGGGCGGACCTACGTCCGCAATGCCGGCGGGAGCTTCGTCTGTCTGGGCATGAAGACCGAGGCGATCGCGCTGCACGTAGCGACGTCCGCGGGCGGCAAGACTGAGCTGCTGGGCGGATTCTTTCGCGACCATGAGGTGCTCGACGGAGACGCGGTTCCGTATTTCACGACCGAGGACTCCTGGCTGACCGCGACCTATTTTGAGTACGACTGGGGCGGCGGGCATGCCCGTGGCCTCCAGGCCATCGAGACCAACGGGGGCAAGGCCCGTGAAGTACGGTTGTCGAGGGACAGCCACCGAGTCGGGTTGCTGGCGATTCAGCCCTAGAGGATGCGGAGTTCGCTTCCGGCCAGTTGACCCTTCGACGCGAAGGGCGACTGGCCGAAGTCGTCTGAGGGCCATGCACTCGCAGCCTACATAGGAGCTACCCCCTATGAATTCTTTGCGGACCCACGTGCCACCCGCGACAGCAACGCCCCGGATCCGCTGAGAGATTTTTTGGCGAGCCCCCAGGAGGCTTATCCTCAGTTTGTTTTTTGCGTCGTAGTTACAGCTAGTTACGAACCAGCGGGGCGGCGTGGGAGCCGCGCCGAGGCCAGATGGCACGCCGTTCGCTTATGTATTGGCATAGTCACTTAGACTCTTTCTGAGGCGCGGCTTCCTTCCCCTTACTTCTTGCTCCCGCCTCAGCTCTTCTGCTTCCTTTGCTCGACTTCTCTTTGGCTGCTTTGGATTGCTTGCTCGACTCCGCTCCGTCTTCTTGAACGACCCGTCGGCTGCTGCCCACGGGTCGTTTGGCATTTGGGGGATCCCGTTGACTGAGCAGGGTTGCCCCGGGTCGCCGCCGGCTGGGCTACCATTGGTCCCTGCGGACCCCCGCGTTGGACGGCCGAGAGCCGTGTTTCGGCTGGGTCCCCCTGGGAACACGGCATGAACGCTGAGGATCTGAAGCAGCTCCAGGCGCGCACCCTTGAGGGTGGCTCGCACAAATACCACGAGAAGAACGCAACGCAGGGCAAGCTCTTTGCCCGAGAGCGGCTGGCGTTGTTGCTGGACGAGGGCTCGTTCGTCGAGGACGCCCTACTCGCCAATTGTCGCGCGACCGAGGAGCTTCCCGCTGACGGTGTCGTCACCGGGGTTGGTCGAATCGCTGGGCGTCCCGTCGCCGTGATGGCCAATGACTCCACGGTGAAGGCGGGCTCGTGGGGTCGGCGCACCGTGGAGAAAATCCTGCGCGTGCAGGAGACCGCTGAGTTGCTGCGGATCCCGCTCGTCTACTTGGTCGACTCCGCGGGAGCGCGGATCACCGATCAGATCGAGATGTTTCCCGGACGTCGCGGGGCTGGTCGCATTTTCAAAAACCAGGTGGCTCTCAGTGGTTGTGTGCCCCAGCTCTGCCTGCTGTTTGGGCCCTCAGCGGCAGGCGGCGCTTACATCCCAGCGTTCTGCGACGTCGTCGTGATGGTCGATGGCAATGCGAGCATGTACCTCGGCTCGCCTCGCATGGCCGAGATGGTGATCGGCGAGAAGGTAACGCTCGAGGAAATGGGCGGCGCCAAGATGCACACCGCGGTCTCGGGTTGCGCGGACGTGCTCGTCAGGACTGAGCTCGAGGCTCTGCAATGGGCCAAGCGTTACCTCAGTTTCATGCCCCAACGACAAGGGGAGCAGCCGCCGGCGGTCGATTCGCGCGCGCCGAGCGCGACGGCCAAGCGACTCGAGGACGTGATCGTCCCTGATGAGAACAAGCCGTTCGACATGCGTCAGGTGGTCGAGGCCCTGGTGGACGAGCATTCCTTTCTTGAGGTCAAGGCGCGCTTTGCCAAGGAGCTGCTGACCGGTTTTGCTCGCCTCGGCGGCAAGGCCGTGGGCATCGTCGCCAATCAGCCCAAACACCTCGGAGGGGTCCTATTTGTCGACAGCGCGAACAAAGCCGCTCGCTTCATTTGGCTGTGTGATGCGTTCGAGATCCCTCTGCTGTTTCTAGCGGACGTTCCCGGCTTCATGATCGGCTCCAAGGTGGAACGCCAAGGCATCATCCGGGCGGGGGCCAAGATGATCTCCGCCGTCAGCATGGCTACCGTGCCAAAGATCAGTGTGATCGTGCGCAAAGCCTACGGCGCAGGCCTCTATGCGATGTGCGGACCCGCGTTCGATCCCGACGCGACCCTGGCCCTTCCGACCGCCAGTATCGCTGTGATGGGACCCCAGGCGGCCGTGAACGCCGTTTACTACAACAAGCTACAAGCGGTTCCCGAGGGAGCCGAGCGCGACGCCTTGGTGACGCAGCTCCGAGACGAGTACCGCGCGGACGTTGACTTGACCAAGCTCGCCAGTGAGCTGGTGGTGGACGCGCTCGTTGGATTTGACGAGCTGCGGTCCCAGCTGCTGCAACGGTTTGAGCTTGTGGCTACTCGCGAGCGCGCGCGCCCTCGCCGCAAACACCCCGTCCTTCCAGTGTGAGTTCCCGTGCGAAATCGCTCAGTTGTCAGCTGGTTGCTCGCGTTGCTGTTCTTGCCTGCGCTGGCGAGCGCAGACGTGGATCTGGCGCGTCTCCTCGAGCGCGGGCGCGGGCACGCCGGACGCGCGGTCGCACCTCACGCCCTGCTGGATGGATTTGACGACGAGCGCCCCGGACTGTTGCGTCTGCTCGTGCATGCTGCTGACGCCCGCCAAGCCCCAGCTGAAGCCGTCTTTCTCGGGGGTGATCGCTATGCCGTGACCGTCAATCCCGAGCGAGCGGCAGAGCTAGCGGCCGCAGATCCGCGACTGCGGCTGCTCTGGTCAGCGCCGCGGCGACCCCTACTCGAGCAAGCGCTCGGCCACCTGCGCGTTGATGGGCTGAGAACGGCGCTTGCGTTGACTGGTAAGGGAGTGGTGGTCGGGATCGTGGACACCGGAGTGGACGTCGCGCACGGCGATCTGCGTGCCAGCGACGGAAAGTCGCGAATCGCCTGGCTGCTTGACCTCTCCCGGCCGCCCCTGGGGCGCCACAAAGCGATCGAAAACGACTATGGCTGCGGCAAGCAAGACGCCCAGTGCGCGGTCTATTCTGGCGCGGACCTTGATGACCTGATTGGCAACAGTACCCCTGGCGATGAGCCTCGGGACACCTTTGGGCACGGCACCCACGTGGCTTCGCTCGCGGCAGGCAATGGTCTTGCCTCGACACCTGCTCGATATGTTGGCGTGGCGCCCGAAGCAACCTTGGTCGTGGTTCGGGCGATGCGAGGTGCCAGTGGCGGCACCAGCGATCCTGACATCCTCCTGGCGACGCGCTTCGTCTTTGAACGCGCAGATGAGCTCGGCATGCCCGCTGTGGTGAATCTCAGTCTCGGCGGGGATTTCGGTGCGCATGATGGGACCTCCGAGCTTGAGCGCGGCCTGGCCGAGCTCGTGGGTCCTACGCATCCCGGGCGAGCGATCGTGGTCGCGGCGGGCAACAGTGGCGAGCTTTATGGGGGCTTGCCCTATCCCACACCGCTTGGGATCCACAGCGTCGTCCAAGTACCTCCCGACACCAAGGTGCGTGTTCCGCTGATCATCGGAGGTAGCTCGCTGCCGTCGGATCCGAGCAAGATATACACCTGGATCGGCACACGACCCGGCGACTACCTCTCGATTGGAGTCGAGTTCGCGGACGGCGGTTCGCTGCTCTCGCCGGCCGCCCCTGGTGAGGACGCCAGCGACGAGGTGAACGGCATCCTCGCCACACTGTCGAACGGCGTCACCGAGAGTGACAAGCCGGAGACCGTGAACCATGGGGACGCTGCGCTTCTGCTCAAGGGATTGTTTGAGCAATCGACGGTGCTGGCGTTGACGCTCGAAGGCGCTGGGACGGCCTCCATTTGGGTGCAGCCTTCCGGGGGCATTGACCCTTCCAGCGGCTCGCTGGGGGTCCTTCTGCCTGCAGCGACGCGTGAGGGGACCCTTGGGATCCCTGCCAGTGGCACGGGCTTGATCTCGGTCGGAGCGAGCATGAATCGCAGCGCGTGGACCGACTATCGCGGGCGCTCTCAGCTGGCCACGCTGGGTGGCGCCGATCAGGTGCGCGCGGGGCAAGTCGCGAGCTTTAGCGGCGCTGGTCCGACCGCGCTCGAGCAACTCAAGCCCGATATTCTCGCGCCAGGGGGCTTTGTGATTGGAGCCATGTCACATCTGGTCGATCCCCGACGTCTCGTCGGTGAGGGTGGCATGTTCGACACGACGAGCGAGTGCAAGAGCGCCGAAAAATCGTGCCTGATCGTCGACGACACCCATGCTGTCAGTACGGGAACGAGTATGGCGTCACCGCTCGCGGCTGGCGTGATCGCGCTGCTGCTTGAGCGGGTTCCACGGGCTAATCAGGACCAGCTTCGACTCGCCCTGCGCGCTGGCGCTTCCCGCGTCTCGCCACACGGCCCCTCCATTGCCCAAGAGGGCGCTGGTCAACTCGACGCTCAAGCCGCCCTCAGCATCCTCGAGGGGCGTGAGGTCGCGCAAGGCGCCGCCAGCTCGGCGCAGAGCTGGATGTCCCTCTCAAGCGGCTTGGCTCATCCGGATCCGGCGTGGCTTGTGCGCGGACTGCTTCACCTGAGGGATGCCCAGGGACGCGTGATCGACGTGCCCGCTCAAACGCTCAGTTTCTCCGTGGAACCGGGGCGAATCGTGGAGAGCCCGAAGCGTGAAGCCCCAGGCTTGTGGAGTTTTGCCGTCACCGCGGGCGAGGCCACGGGGGGCGGTCAGCTCACCATCGAGGCTCGCGTCAACGGGCGCCCGCTCACATCGCAGCAGCTCGCCATCGGGGTTGATCCCGGCGTGGCGCGCGGTCAACCGATCGCGGGAGAGGGCTGTTCGCTCGCGCGCTCGCCGCTCACGCGAGCGCCGCGCTCGCGCTCGTTGCTCGGGCTCCTGGCAGTAGTGCTCCTGCCGGTGGTTCGGCGACGACGACGAGCCGCATGACGGTGCGACGACGACGAGCCTGGTGACGGTGCGACCACGCGCTGGGCATGCGTGGCCTACCCGGGCGTGGGCGGCCCACCCGACGTGCGCCGCCCAGCGAAGTGAACGCCTACTTTTTCACGCCTGCCCGGTAGGCGCGTTCGACCAACGGCACGACCAGCGCCCGCGGCAGTGCGCGCATGGCGAGCGAGGCGAGCCAGTTACTCGGGCCAGGGACAGTCACGCTTTGCTCGGCAATGAAGCCGTCCACCGCGTAACGGGCACAGCTCGGTGCGTCCATGATCCCGATGTCGGTGGGCGAAAACTGGCGGGAAAGTCCCGACAAATCCAGCATTTCCGTCGCGATACCAGCGGGACAGAAGACGTTAACCACGACGCCGGCGGGTGCCAGCTCTTCACGCAGAGCCAGGCCAAAGCTCGTAACGAACGCCTTCGTGCCGCCGTACACGGCCTGGTAGGGCCAAGGCGAGAAGCTTGTCATGCTCGACACCAGCAGCAGGCCGCCGGGGAGCTTGTTCTCGATGAAGTACTGACCGAAGCGGGTTGCCAGGCGAGCCAGGCTGATCGCGTTGGTGGTGATGATCGCTTCAATCGATTCGCGCGGCTGCTCTGCGGCAGGACCGAAATACGTCACGCCAGCGTTGAGCACCACGGCGTGGATCGTTCGACCGCGCGTGGCCTCGTCGAAGCAGGCTTCGACTTGTTCGGTGACCGTAAGATCCGCGGCGAGGACGGTGACCTCGACCTTCGCTGACTCGCGCAGCTCAGCTGCGAGCTCCTCGAGTCGCTCCTTGCGCCGCGCGACGAGAACGAGGTTGCCCCCGTGCTCGTTAGCAATACGACGCGCGATTTCTCGGCCGAGACCGGCCGATGCCCCAGTAACCAGTGTCGTTCGGTTCCTTAGATCCACGATGCTGCGGTCTAACGCGGCGCGGTCTCAAACACAACCCGCGTCCCGTGCTGGCCGCGCGTACGAACCGAGCAGCGTGTCGAGAAGGCTGCGATCCGCGACAAAATCCCGCCAATCCCGCAGTTCGGCGGGGCTGCGTCCCGCACGCCGGATCAGACAAAGCGCCTGCGGGAGCCCCGACGGACGGTACACCGCGAGCTCGAATTCCCGACCCTGCCAGGGTGGCGACAGCCGATGTGGACGCAGCCAGCGCAGCGCGCGGGCGAGCTCCGAGCGCTCGCTCGGACTGAGGGCACCGAGGGTTGACGTTGTTTCGGTGACCCAAAGGCTGTCGGGGAAGCGCTCCCGCAGTTCGCTGAGAAAGGACGCGGGCGTCGCACCAGCGCGCCAGCGCGCCAGCAACGGCGCCACGCCGAGTTGATTCCATAGCGGTAGCGCAGCGGGCGTGCAGAGGAGGCTGCCCGCCGGAGCCGAGATTGGCATCACGTCCAGCGTCGTGAGCGTTCCGCCGCAGGCATGTAGGATTTGACGGCGTGTTGGCCCCAGTTTTTCGGACGAGCCGTCGCTCGAGGCGACTAGCGCGATTCCACGCTTGCCCGATGCATGCAGAGGACCGAACCCTGCTTGAGCCAGCGCACCGAGCACAGCATTACGGCGCACCGAAGAGCTCGTTTGCAGCCAGGCCAGCTCGACTGCCATTGGGCTGCGCGCCAGTGACGCAAACCAGCTCTCAAGCGGCAGGATGACTGTAGTGGGCGCAGCTTGCTGCCCAGAGGAACGGATCGCCCAGGCGGCCAGCAGACATAGCGCGCTGACCACGAGCAGACCCCACAGAGGCTCAGCGGAGGTGAATGTCAACAGCGCCAGGCCAGGGACCAGGAGCAAGGTTTGCCACAGCAGGGGGCGATAACGTCCGAGTCCGAGGTGCTTCATTTGACTGAGCGCCAGGATTGAGCGCGCGACGACGAACGGCAGCAGGACCAGCAGGGATAGGTCGAGTAGCTCGGGGATGAGTAGCTGTGCGATCGGCACGACGAGTAGCCCCAGCAGCAACGGAAATAGCACCGCAACCCAGTCCAGCAGGCGCGACAGCCTTCGCACCAGTAGCTCGGAGCCAAAACGCTCGAGCTGCTTCCAGTCGAAATAGAAGACTCTGGACCAGCCAAAACCCGCCCCGAAATAGGGACTGAACGCGTGAAACAGCAGCGCGAGCGCGTACCCCTCCTCGCCTCCAAGACCGGAACCAAGGGAAATCACCAGCAGCGAATCGACCTGCAACGCGAGGTTCGCCAGCCCATGCACGAGCAGTCGTTTCCACGGCAGGCTGCGGAGTTGATTCCAGACGCGTTTGGGCGGAAGCAAAAACCAACTCGAGAGCGATGGTCGCGCGAGCCGCAGACGACGCTCCGTGCGGCGGACGTAGTGGAGCGTGAATACGGACCGGATCAGCGCTGACGAACCCAGCGCCAAAGAGAAAGCAAGCGGCCCGACCCAGTGCCACAGGACAAATAGCGACAGCACCTCCCACAGATCGACGACGAGCAGATTGGAACTCGCGCGATAGATCCGGGTCAGCGCAAATACGCTCGACTGGCGGAGCCGCACCCAGGTGTCGAGCAACATGCGCAGGGCGATCGCCACCGCATAGGCGTCAAAAATGTCAAAGCTGCTCCAGTGCGAGCCGCGGCGCATCAACCAGACGGCGACTAACGTCAGTTGTCCTAGCATCAGCAGTCGAGCGAGCTGGGCGTACCGGACGAGAATTGCCGTTCGCCTGGTCGCATCGCGGCGAGCTGCGGGCTCGCGCAACTCCTCGCGCTGGGCCTCAAGGGCACCCCACCAGATTGTCGAAGTCAGTCCCGCTGCAGCGCGCAGCATCAGGATCGGAGCCATCCCCGAGGCGGGAAAGACGTACGAGAGGATCTCGATTTCGAGCAGATGGAGCGCGGTGCGCAGCAGCACGCGCAGCGCCACGAGGCGCAGGCGGTAGCTTACGTACGCCAGCGGCCGCACGCCAAGCAGCGCCGCCCCGAGTCGAGGCAGGTAGGCCCTGCGCTGGAGCTCACGCTTAAGGGCTGTCGGGAGCAATGCCGGCCTTTGCCGCGAGGAGTGGAGCAATGCGACAACGTTCCTGCACCAGCGAGGGCAGGCCTAGTCGGCGCAGCTCGCGGTACGGCAGGGTCCGAAAAGCGCGTGGGCCCAGGACGCCGGTCACGAGCTCTGCGATCATGCGCGCCACGCGGTAGTCGAGATCCTTGAGTTGGTTGTGGTCATTGACGATGTGCCCAAGCTGTTGCGCTCCTCGTAGGGCCAGGGCTCCATGAGGCGTGAGGGCTTGGCGAGTCACCGCCAGTAGCAGCGCCAGGCGCTCGTCCCGAGTTGCTGGGCCCAGCAGCGCCGCGGTGCGCGAGAGGCGCTGCCGCAACGCTCGCTCGAGCTCGCTGAGCCGGCGCTGCTTGAGTCCGAGGCAGCCCTGAAAATCGAGGCGAGCGCCCAGGTATTCGATTGTCGATGTGGCGCGCCGTTCGGGGTGCGCCGCATGGGGGCGCGCTGCTCCGTTGAAGTACCAATCGCGGGTCTTGGCTGGATTGAGCTTGAGGCCGCGAGCAGCCACGAGCGAAGCGATGCGCTCGCCCGCATGGCTGACGACGGCGCTATCTTCGTGGCAAAACAGCATGTCATCCCCGAAGCGTGAGTAAAAGCCTCCGAGCTGCGACAGCTCACGGTCAAGGTCCAGCAGGTACAGATTGGCGCAGAAGGGCTGAACGGGGGAGCCAGTGGCGACTCCAGTTTTGAGGGGGCCAATGCTCCCATCCAGAAAGCGCACCGGTTGCCGCAGTGACGCCTCGAAAAGGCTACGGAGTCTGGCGGCTTCGTCCCGGCTTGCGGCGCGGGCCAGGACGGCCGGAAGCTCACGAAACAGGGGAGAATCTGGGCCTGTTTGCAGGGATTCCCCGTAGCTCGCGACATCACGCTGCAGTACGAACAGACCACGCTGGAGTGTTGGGCGCGAGCTGCGGTGTGCGCGCACGAAGTCCCCGAGCGCGCGCAGCACGGCCCAGGGGGAATGCCCGCGACGGTAGGAATGCAGAGTCGCGGGTAGCCCAGGTTCTGCGAGCGCCGTCAGTCGAGCACCGAGCACGCGCAGCACGGCCCCGTCGAGTAGCGAGGGGATCTGCAAGAGCCGCGTCTTTTCCCCGAGCTGAACGCGGCGCTCTTCGAGTATTCCGAGCTGGTAGCCCCCGCCTCGCAGTGATTTTGAGAGCACCTCCGCCAGGCGCTCCAGCTCTGAGCCCAGCTCGCCGAACGTCAGACCCGTGGCGTCGAGCCGATCGAGCTGCTCGCGCTGCCGCGCCCGCTCGGACAGCTGATGTAGCGCTGTCGCGAGCTCGCTTGCGGCGTCAAAGGGGACAGAATTCACGGGGGACTCGGCGTAATTGCTCGGAGCAGAAGGCGGAGAGTTGTCGCCCGCCATCTGTACGGTGCCTCGTGAGCGAGCAAGAGCCGCAGCCCCTAGCCTCGCCCGAGCAGAGTGCCTTTCCGGGAGGAAGGGGCACGAGCCAGCCTTCTGTCCGAGCCCCTCGACTGGTACCCGATTCGCGCTGGCCCGTCCAGCGTTCGTGACAAAGCCCGCCGTCCTTGCGGTCGGCGGGCTTTGGTGGCTTGCGCGCCTGTCAGCGGCTCAAGGCGCGAACAGCTTTTTGTCCGAGTCGGGCAGGTAGAGGTCGAACTTGTTTTTCACGCAGGTTGGTCCGCCCACGTAGCACTTGCGCGAGAAGAAATCGGTCGCTTGAGGGGGAGGGGCCCAGCTCGGCGACTGGCGTGTCAGGAGCTTCTGGGCAAGGAACGGATCCGCCAAGGTCCAGTCCATCTTCATGAACTTAACTATCGCCTTCTGATTGAGCACGCTGTTCGGCTTCACGGTGCTCTCGAGATTGATGACATTGCCCTTGGCATCCAGACCGAGGCACAGCCCCGCCCCATGGCGATTGAGCACGATCACCTGGCAGTGGGCGCGATACGTACTTCTCAGGGCTTTTTTGGACATCGTGGTGCCGGCGGTGCCGGTTTGGACGGTGCCCACATCACAGCTACCTTGACTACGCTTCGAGCGATAGTACCGCGTGATTAGCAAGAGCTTGCGATTGCTGGGATCTACGATGAACCGATGCCGCAGCGACAACATCTCTGCGCCCTTGGTCTTCAAATCCCAGGACCAATTGGCGCGACTAAAGGTGTAGCTATTGGTTGGTTCGAAGCGGATCCGAATGAACGGATTGAAGGTTCGTACGTCGTTGATGCCGAACTCAGGGGGCGGAGTGGCCGGGGCCGGAGTGGCCGGATCGTTGTCGTTGTCGTCGACCAGATAACCCGAGGCAAACTTGAGCCAATCTGCGTCCTTTTTGCCACCAGGTGGTGCGCAGAGCAGGGTCGACTTGAGGGGATCGGCATCCCACAGGCTGTTGTGGGCGTAAAAGACGATTGAGTTGTAGTCGCTGACCCAGCCGCTGACGTAGCGGTGACGGAACTGGAACTCGATCAGGCCATTGTTCGTGGCCAGCGCGGCCGCGGCCGTGGGCATCGCGTGCGGGGTCAGGGTCTTGGGGGCGGCGGTGTCGCAGTTCCCCCAGGGCTTGACTCCCACCTCGTCGGGGTCGCCCCAGCGGCACTCCGTGAAGTAGCTGGTGTCCCAGAACTTGGGCGCAGTCAGCGTGACCGTGGCGTCGTCACCCGAGGAGGCACGACCAAACTCGGGGAAGCGTGAGAACACGTTCGGTTGGTCGACGACACCATTACAGTCATTGTCGAGGCCGTCGTTCAGGTTGCCCTGAGCCGCAGACTCAACCGTGGCCGTACAACACTTGGCCGAGGCGCGGCAGTCAATGTCGTTGCAGTCGATGTAGCCGTCCTTGTCTTCATCGATCTTGTTACCGCAGTCGATTTCGGTCTTCGGAATGCAGGATTGGACGGCCGCGCAGTCCGCGTCCTTGCAGTCCGTGTCCCCGTCGCGGTCATTGTCGATCCCGTCGCCACAGTCGATTTCGGTCTTGGGAATGCAAACCGGGTCGTCGACGCAGTCACTGTCGAGGCAATCGATCTTGTTGTCGAAGTCGTCGTCCTTTAGGTTGCCGCAAAGCCCTGTCTCCCTGGCAGGCGCGCAGAGTTGAAGTCCAGCGCAGTCGGGGTCCTTGCAATCGACGAACGTATCCCGGTCGTTGTCGAGGCCGTCGGCGCAGGCGGTCTCACTGGTCGGGATGCAGTTCGCAGCGTCCACGCAGTCGGAGTCCTGGCAATCGATCTTGGTGTCGACGTCGTTATCCTTATTGTCGTTGCAGATGGTCTCGCGATTGACCGGGCAATTGGCTGCAGCGGCGCAGTCCTGATCATTGCAGTCGGTCTTGGTGTCGCCATCATTGTCAATGGTGTCGATGCAGTTGATCTCGGTCTTCGGCATGCACAAGCGATCGACGGCGCAGTCGGTATCGGCGCAATCGACGGCCTTGTCGAGGTCGTTGTCTTTGCCGTCGCTGCACAGACCTGCCTCGGACGCCGGGGCACATTTGGGATCGTCAACGCAGTCCGAGTCATTGCAGTCGGTCTTGCCGTCGCGGTCGTTGTCCGCCCAGTCGCTGCACTTGCCCGTCTCGGTCTTCGGGACGCACTCGGGGACGTCGACGCAGTCCGAATCAGCGCAGTCCGTCTTTTTGTCGCAGTCATCGTCCTTGCCGTTTTGACAGAGCGCGACGGTCTCACTGGGCTCACAGAGCACGATTGCGCCTCCGGTGCCCGTGGCTCCGGTGCCCGTGGCTCCGGTACCCGTGCCTCCAGTAGCGCCCCCGAGGCCTCCGGCTCCTGCCGTTCCGCCAGTCAACCCGCCGCCGGTGTTCTGACCTCCCTGCGGCGTGCCACCGGCAGCGGAGCCACCACTGTGCTGTCCACCACTGTGACCGGTGACGACGCCCCCGGCTCCAGCGCTGCCCTTCAGCAATTCGTCAAAGTTGCGCGTTGGCGTCGAGCAAGCCGTGGTCCAGGCGAGGCCAAGCAGCGAGGAGGTGAGCAGCAATCGATGGGAGAGCATCGTCATGGCGGTTTTCCTGGTTGGCATCAGAAGCGACCCTCAGCACCGACCTGGCCGAGGCCAAAAATGGGGCGAACGTAGGCACTCTTGCTCGGTGGCGTGGGGCTCGTACCGAGCAGCAGGTACAGGCCCGTGGCGAGGCCGGCGGCTCCGACCCCGTAGCCCACGAGCGAGAGCGTTCCGGCGCTGGACGCCGACTTGTCGAGCGAGGAGATCTGGTCGGTGTCTTGGCTCGAACAGACGCGCGTCTTGCAGTCCGCGAACAGCTGATCAGCGTCTTTCTGCTTCGACCCACGTTGCAGCAGAAAGACCGTGCCGACGCCGAGCCCGACCGCGCCAACGCCGAGCGCAGCATAGGCAGGCAGAGGACTTGCCGTGGCCGAGGGTGAGCTGTCCTTTGGCTCGCTCGGCGTGGTCGCGACCTTGGGCGCCACCGGGCCCAGGGTTGCTCCAGGAGCCGGCGTCAGCGCATCTGCGCGTGGGGTCAGCGTGAGCGTCGTGCGTTCGCGCTTGCCCTCCGCCAGCGTGACCTTGACCGGATCGCAGCCCATCCCATTGCCGCGAGCGACCAGCTGGTGTTCTCCCGGGTTGGCGGGAAACGGAACCCCCAAGAGCACGGACGGGATCTCGCGGTCGTCCAGCGAGACGCGCACGCCGTCAGTCGTGCTGCCCTCCAGGGTGACCGTCAGATAGGGCAACCGCGCCTCGATCGCCTGGAGTTCAGTTTGAGCTGTCTCCTGCGCGTCAAGAAACGCACGCGGTGCCCCGGCGATCAGCTGCTCTCGCGTGAGTTTGACGTAGAGCTCGCGAGCCTCCACCAGGTGTCCGAGTTTTTCATGCCCGCGCGCGATGTAGAGCAGGTGCGTTGGCGCGTGGACCAGTGATTCTGCTCGTTTGAACAGATCGATCGACTCGGCGAATCGCCCGGCGTTGTACGCCTCAAGACCCGAGCCGGCCGCAGCCCTCGCTCCCGCTCGCTCGGTATCGCTCTGCGCGTGGAGTGGTTCCACGCCGAGCAATACCAACCACAAAGAAAGTGACCCAACGAGATAGGCTCCCCTGAAGCGCGACATGACCTGGAAAGTTATCACGCGGTGCGAACCCGCATCGAGCTAGAATGTCGAACTGGCGAGTGTTTTTGTTCCGGAGCGTTTGTTCAGCGACTGAAAGTAGTCACTGGGGTCTCGAGTTCCCGCATTTGGCGTGGTTGCACTGGTACGGGAATCACAAGTTGAGCGAGCTCCTTGAGGCACGAGTCACCGCGTGGCGCCGCCCTTGCGGCAGCTACTCGTGCAGCTTGGCAACGTAGACCGTAGCCCCATGAGGCTCAAAGGGCGCGTGGTCCGGGTCGAGCGGATGGGAGAGATCGACACCACCGAGGTGGGTACCTACGATCAGCAGCTCGCGCACCTCCGAAGTGACCACGACGCGGCGCTCCACCTGGGTTTGCCGGTCCTCGTAGGCGATGTCGAGTCGCCCGAGCTCTTGCTGCTGAGCGTCGAGCTTGAGGATCGTCCAGGTGAAGCGTGCGGGGGATTCCCAGGCGATCTGCACCGCAAGCTCGAGTTGTGGTGGAGGAACGCCGATGCTGACGGCCACCGCCGTAGCGCCGAGTGGATCGAGGGGCTGAGGGATGGCGACGCGTCGTGGAAGCGAACTGAGCGGGAGCGTCCAGCGCCGCGGCAGCGCGCCCCACTTTCCCCAAGCGACACGGCCGAGCGGACCCGCCTCCTTGCCCAGTTGGGCTCGCGCGACCGCATGCTCAAGCGCGAAGGCGGCGAACTCGGCACGGCTGTCCTCAAGCGTCTCGCGCAGGATGTCCAGGCTGTCAGGCTCGTTCTGAAAAGTCGTGACGCCAGCGGGGCTGCGTTGACCCGACAGCGCGAGTAAGGCGGTGGGAAGCGAGCCGAGCTCGCCTGCGCCGCGACTGCGGTCGAAGTGCTCGACCCAGAGGGCCCAGCGAGCGGCTTCGGTCGAACGCCCTTCGCCCGCTTGTTCCGAGTAGTCGGCGCTGCGGGCCATCAGCGCGAGGTCGTCACCACCGGGCTCGCCCATGGCCCACCAGAGGCTCAAGGCGTAGCCGCGGCGAGTGGACGGAGTCTCGGCGGGGTCGAGCCGGGCCGCGATCCCTTCGGCAACGCAGAGGGACGCGAGGCGGTCGAGGACAGCGGGACCGGTCACGGCCAAGCTGTTGCGCCCGAGCCGCTCGGTAGACCCCCCTGGCAGGCTTGTCCGCGCGCCGCGTCGCGACGGGGTGCCGAGCGTGCTTCCCGCATGGCAAACGACGGCGGCGCGGTCGATCCCGGGCCCCAGGCGCAGGCGCTCAGTGACCGTCAGGGGCTCAAGGGTTGGGGAGTCGAGCGACAGCACCAGTGGTTGGCCCTGATCGCCACGGAGTGGTGCCGGGAGGCCCGCAGCCAGAACCAGCCTCGTCCAGGCGGTTTCGAGTGCCAGTAGAGCTCTCGGAGCTTCCGACTCAAGGGTCGGGATGGCCTCGACACAGACCGGGCGCCTGGCGCTGCAGAGGCGCCGTCCGAGCGGCGAAAGCTCGCGTAGCTCAAGCCGGGACGGCCCCGTCGGTAGACGCGGATCGAGCACAATCTTCGGCTTTTTGTGCCGGGCCACCGGGCCTAGAAAGAGGTTTTGAGCGCTGGCGCTGGCGTTGGGCCAGGCGAGCACCAGGGCTCCGAGCCCAAGCGCCATGACGCGCCGGACTCGGATTAGTCGACGCGCTCTCGACGCAGAATTGACAGTCCAGGTCACGGCGCCCGTATACTGGCACAGCTTCGCGGCGTCTCCGCTCGTCCGAGGAATCATGTCTGAGCCCCAATTCGATCCCACTGGTGCCCTCCGATTCGACCTTGAACGGGGAAAATTAACCCTGACGGGGGCCGGTCCACGGCTGCTCGTTCCTGTGCCTGCCCTGGCCGCGTTGCTCGCTTCGGCGGGTGAGCCAGCGGCGCGCGAGTTCGGCGTTGCGATGGGCACCGAGATCGGGCGTCGGCTGGCTGAGCGCCTCGATGGCGCGCTCGACCAGCTGGGCCTGGAGTCGTTCCTTGCGCACCTCGCCGGCGAG
Organism: Polyangiales bacterium; assembly: GCA_038207155.1. GTDB lineage: Bacteria > Myxococcota_A > Polyangia > Polyangiales > Polyangiaceae > FEN-1139. The sequence continues at coordinate 267,792 of JBBRAB010000001.1, read as the reverse complement.
TTTGCGCTGGTCGGACTCGGGGAGGTTGGACTTGAACGTTGGGGGCAGGCACTCGTCTGCACGTTACTCGGCAATCCGGGGCTTCCGCCAGTCGTGATCGCCGCCGTGTTTGAGGCCTGCTTACAGCGGGGCCTCTCGCGCGACGCGGCGGTCGTGCTCGCGGAATCCGATTCGGAGAAAATTCGCCTACTCGTCCTGTCGCGCACGACCGCGCAGGAGGTCCGCGCCTGGCTGACGCTTGGAGTTGCATTCTCCGAGATCGTTGCTCGGCTGCATGAGCCCCGCACGAAGGAGCAAGCATCGTGAGCTCGACAGAACAGATCGCCCGCCTCGAAGGGCTGATGGCGCGCATTCAGACGAACGCCAAAAAGCCCCGAATTGCTTTGGGTAGGGGCGGCGTGCAAACGGATGTGCTTGCTGGCCCCATGACTCCCGCGAGTCCCAGCGACGAGTCAGCTCGGGCGCCCCAGGTGGCGGCGAGGTCAGTGCCTCAGCCGTCGGCGGCTCCCGTTGTCGCGGCTCCCATCGCCGCAGTGGCCGCAGTGGCCGCAGTCGAAGTGGAGTACAGCCCAATTGCTGACATCGCAGTTGATGTCAGTCCTGAGGCACCTCCCGTCTCGCTCGTCGAGGGCGAGGTTGAGTTCGATACCGAAGACTTCGGCGAAACGATCGAGGAGCTCGATCTCGATGATTCCGAAATCGTCGAGCTGTCGGCGGACGACGAGGTGGTGTCTGTTGATGCCGTCGACGCAGGCGAGGTCTTCGAGAGCGAAGACGTTGAGGTTTCCCTCAGTGTCCCTCCCGCGCAAGTCGCGGCGGCAGCCAGCGAGCTTGCAAGCGCAGCGCTCTCCGCGGCGCCTGCGGCAGAGGAGCTCGTTGTTGACGCCGAGCCCATCAAGGAACCTCCCCAGTCCTCGCATCGGTCCCGGCCACTCGAGTTCTCGCTCACGCCCGCGCCGATCTCGGATGCCGAATACTCGCGTGAGGTTCCTCTCAAGACTCCTCCGCCCGAGTCAGGACAGCAGCCGTCCGCGCCAGTGTACGTCTCGCACGGTCCAACGGCAGAGCAGCTGGGTGACACCCTCGAGCTCGATGAAGGGGCTCCGGTCTCGCTTGAGCTCGACGACGTTCCGGTCGCGATCGCCGAAGTGGCTCCCGATCAGCTGGAGTTTGTCCCGCCGAAGCGTGACGCGGTTGGCACCTCCATTCAGCCGCCGCCGTCTGAGCCTCCGCACGCGCCTACCCTGGTCCATTCGCCTCAGACCGGGCTGACGGAACCGGAAAAAGAGGTCTCGCGCGTTGAGCTGCGAGTGCCCACTCTAACCGCTGAGGAGCTGGCAACCGCCGAAACGGCCGCTGGAGTGCCCGAAGCCCCGTTTGCTGCAGACGTCGCCGCCACCATAGTCGCGGACTTTAGGGTCGCCACGGTTGAGGTTCAGGATTTCGAGGTGGGCGCCGATGCGGTGGTCGCCGCTGACGAAGCGGCGGCTCAATCAGTCGCGCCGCTGGCTCCGCCAGGGTTCGACCTTTCGCCGCAGCTGGTGCACGCGCCGGTAGTGGCGATCGGCGTCCCCGTCGTGCAGGTGCTACCAGCGCTGCGAGTGTTCCGACCGAGTACGTTCCTCGAGCTGCTCGACGCGTCACTCTCGCTTCGTCAGTAGTCCCCAAGCGAGCCATCTGACAAGAGAGACGCCACCGGTAACTCGGGATTCACCCAAGTGACGTTGGCGTCTCTGAGCCAGGTGCGTTGGCGTCGCGCAAAGATGCGCGTCGTCCTGACGACGCTCGCGTGTAGCTCAGCAAAATCGATCGGCTCGGATTGCACCGCCGCGGCGCGTACCTGACGATAGCCGACCGAACTCATCGCTCTGGCCTCACCGTAGCCCGCGTCGCAGAGCTGACGGACCTCCTCCAGCCATCCCGAGGCCAGCATCTCACCGACGCGGATCGCGATCCGAGCGTCGAGCTCGGGCTTGGTCCGAGCGACTCCGAGCAGCCGGTGGGGGTGGAGCACATCGCGAAAGCCATGCTGCGCTTGCCACTGGCTCATTGCGACACCGGTCAGCGTCTGGACCTCCAAGGCTCGACTGACCCTCACGAAATCGTTCGGTGCCAGTCGGGCGGCGGTGATCGGATCCCGCCGAGCGAGCTCTGCATGCAAGGCCGCTCGGCCCTGCTGCTCGACCAAGGCTCGGTGCTCTTGGCGCAGCTCAGGATTCGCGGGCGGCGCCGGGACGAGTCCAAATAGCAGGGCCTTGACCCAGAGATACGAGCCACCGCAGACGATCGGCGTCTTGCCGCGCGCGCGAATCTCGGCGAGCGTCGCATTGGCGTCCACGGCCCAACCGGCGGCATCGAGTGGCTCCTGCGGCTCCAGGACGTCGATCCAGTGGTGTCGCGCTCGACTGAGTTCCTCTTGGCTCGGCTTGCCCGAGCCCGCGTTGAAATGCCGGTAGACCTGAATGCTATCGGCACTGAGTACCTCACCGTGCAGGAGCTCGCAGAGCTCGACAGCGAGGCGGGTTTTGCCGGAGGCAGTCGGTCCAACGACGACGAGGAGGGGTGGGGTCACCGTCTGCCCCCCTTGGTCTCAAGTTCGCGATACGTCAACGTGGCAATGACGGCGCGGTCTTGGGTAGCCACTTTCAAATCCGACAGGCCCTCGAGCTCTGAGAGCAGCGCTGAGGCGCTGCCGGCCTCCACGAGGTCTCCGTGCCTGAGCGCGGCGTGGCCAGCGATCAAGGTGACCAGTCGCTCAGTTTTCTCCTCTGGCGTGTCCTTGGCTCGGGGGGCAAGCTCGGTAAGAACTCCGTGCATCGCCTTGGGCACGTCGACCCCGGCTAGTAGCTTCGGAATGGCGTGAACACTTGCGCGGTCCCGAGCGCGCATGCGCAGGTCGAATCCAAGCTGATGAAGGAGCTCGCTGTCCTGCTCCAGCCATTGGCTTTCCGGCAGGGAAATCGAGAGCATGGCAGGAAAGAGCAGGGCTTGACTTTCCAGGGCACCGACCAGGAGCTCCCGAACGAGTTTAGCTCGATGCACCAGGAGCGAGGCCGCGCGCTGATCGACGACGGTGAGGCCTTCGTCGCCTTCGCACAGCAAGTAAGCGCGGCGAAGCTGAGCGAGAAATCTCAGCCCTGTGACGGGTCCCTGAGGCAAACCATCGCCGTCCAATGGACGCACCTGCGGGTGATCGGCGCTGTCCTTTGGGCTTGGCAGCGATCCGAGTTCTTGGGACAGGGTGGCCCCGGCTCCCTTGGCGGTCTCCGCGGAGGCCAGGGTCGGACGCGCGAGCATCGACGCCCCTGGAATCGCCGGTGGGGCATCGGTGACCGGTCCAAACTCTCGCAGAACTGGCGTTCCCTGAGCGAAGCCCCAGGGGTCACCTGGCTCAGTTAGCCGTGCGGGATGGCGCTCGGCGACGGGCGCCGGCAGGCTCTCGGGGGGACGAGCAAACGGGCGGTACGGCGGCGAGGTCGCGTCGCGATTGCTTCGCGCGCTGGGAGTGAGACCAAATGCCCGCGCCAGACCGTCGCTCACGATTTGGTACACCGCATCCGACACGGCACGTGGTTCAACGAACCGCACTTCAGTCTTCTGTGGGTGCACGTTGACATCCACATGCTCAAGCGGGAGTTCAACGAATACGGCTCCGCGCGGGTATTGTCCGGACGCTAGCGAGCCCGCGTAGGCCTGGGCGACGGTCGCCGCTAGCATCCGATCCCGCACGATTCGCCCGTTGACGACCAGCCAGAGACCCAGCGTGCCGGGGCGGGCCCGATTTGGTGCAGCCAGGTGCGCCTCAACGACCAACGGTCCCCGCTCGCCGCGAATCTCGCTGAGCTTTTCATCTGGGAGGAGCTGCAAGAGTCGCTCGCGTCGTGAGCTCACGCGCAAGAGCTCGCGATTTAGCCGACCCTCACGCGTGAGGGTGAACGTGACGTCCGGGCGACACAGCGCGGCGCTCTCGACGACACTCGTGATATGCGCTGATTCGGTGCCAGTCGATCGAAGAAATTTTCTTCGAGCAGGCACATTGAAGAACAGATCGCGAACTTCAATCTTGGTTCCCGTCGCAAGACCCGCTGTGCGTGCCTCGACGAGTCCGCCACCAACGACCTCGAGCGTGACTCCGAACTCACTGCCGCGTTCACGGGTACTCAGTCGAAGTCGACTCACGGATGCGATGCTTGGCAAGGCCTCGCCACGAAAGCCGTAGGTGCGCATCTGCTCAAGATCCGCGAGCGAGCTCAGCTTGCTGGTCGCGTGGCGCTCAAGCGCCAGTCGGGCATCGGGTTCGGTCATTCCGACTCCGTCGTCGGTTACCGAGAGCAAGACCACTCCGCCGCCCTCACAGGCGACGTCGCAGCGGGTCGCGCCTGCGTCCAGGGCGTTCTCGACAAGCTCCTTGGCAGCACTCGCAGGGCGATCGACCACCTCGCCAGCGGCGATCTGGCTAGCAAGAGCTGAAGGGAGGACGTGAATCTGACCCACGCGGCAAGCTCACCCCACTCGCTGCCAGAGTGCAAGGCACGTTGTGCGGTTCCTGCGGGATCGCGCGCCTACAGCAGGCCAGCTCGTTCGGCCGCTTCCGCGATGCCACCACCAAGATGCACGTTTGCACGGAGTCGAGAGGTTGCCGCTTCGGCCACTTGGGAGGGCGCTTGCGCCATCGCGAAGCTCTGGCCTGCAACGGCGAACATCGGGAGGTCATTGACCCAGTCGCCCACGACGACGACGTCACTGAGCCGAACGCCGTGGCGCTCGGCCAGCCACGTCACCGCCGTCCCTTTGTCGATGCGTGCGCGTCGCAGAATGAGCGCCCAGTTTCCCGCGCGCTCGGTCTCGCGTAGCGGAAAGAGGGCAGACTGGAGCTCGCCCGCAGCGACGAGAGCCGCCGACGTCAGCAGGCCCTCAAGTTCCATCCGCGAACCCACCATCACGATGCTCACGAGATTGCGTAGGCTTCCCCACACCTCGGGCTCCAGCATGCGCCGCTCAAAGCGGGTATGCGGTGACCAGGTCCTGATGAAGCGCACGTGCGGTAGTCCGCGGTCATCGTGCACGACCTGGTCGTTCGAAAACGCGAAGCAGGGCAGCGTGGTGGCGCACAAAAGCGTTCGGAGCAGCTCCGAGAGAGCTGCTCCGAGTGCGAACATTGCCAGGGTTTCGTTGGACCTTACCTCAACGAGGTGTCCGCCATCCACACAGGCAACTGGCCCTGTGACACCGATCTCAAGCGCGATCTCGCGTGTGCCGGAATACATCCGCCCAGTGCAGATACTGACTGGGATACCGCGCTTGTGAAGCGCGGCGATTGCGACGCGGTCACTCGCGTGCACCCTGCCACTTGGATCGAGCAGGGTGCCGTCGAGGTCGGTTACCAGCAAGGCGCGAGTCAGTTGGCTTGGGGGTTTTCCGCGAAAACGGAAACCTTCTTCTTCGAGCGATTCGCGTAACCGTAGGTCACGTAACCGTCGACCAGCGCGAACAGTGAGAAGTCCTTGGCTCGACCAACGCCGCGACCCGCGGAGATGGTCTCGCCAACCTGACGAACGATGATGCTACCGGCTGAGACGTACTGTCCGCCGTACACCTTGATGCCTCGGTACTGGGCGTTCGAACCGCGCCCATTGCGCGTAGAACCGCCACCCTTTTTGTGCGCCATTCTCTGTTAGCCCTCGATGCTGATGATCTGGACGGAGGTGTACTTTTGCCGATGTCCGTTCTTGCGACGGTATTGCTTACGTCGCTTGAACTTGAAGACGATCAGCTTCTCACCGAGGTCCTGCGACACGATCTTGCCCTTGACGGAGGCGCCCGCGATGAGCGGCTCTCCGAACTTCAGGGAATCGTCGCCAACAGCGAGAACCTCGCTGAAAACAACCTCGGAACCGGCCTCGCCAGCGAGCTTCTCCACCTGGATTACGTCGCCGGCCGTGACCCGGTATTGCTTCGCACCGGTACGTATTACTGCAGTTGCCATGGGAAGGGGCGGCGGAAGCTAGCTCAGGACGGAGAGTGCGCAAGGTCCGTCCGTTCGGCTGAAGGCTTGTTCAGGTGATTTTCTTGGTCCTCTGACTACCGCGGCCTGATGGCCGCATTTGATATTTCAGCCTGACTAGCCTGGATTCTGTCAAATAGGTCGATGAGCCGCGCCTGATGCTGACTCAACGCGTCGGCGTCACGTTGTCGAGATTCTTCTACGTCGCGCTCGTCCGTGGCCCTCGCCTGCGCTCGCGCGGCGGCTGCATCAGCCCGTAACCGGGGTGCCTCACCGGTCAATTGACTAGCGGGTTGGGCCAGTCGACCAAGTGCCGTTCCCCCCTCGGACCAGATGCTTGCCTTGGCGGCGAGGCGAGGGGCCTCCGACTGCGAGGTTCCGGCGCTGACTGAGTCGAGCTTCATGGCGCCACCGCCGAGGGTGGCAGCTCCCCCGACGGCGCTGATGCCTGCTCCGACCCAGGCGCCGGTCTCCACCGCGTCAGCGGCCCGCTCCATGGACTCGACCTGCTGGGCGAGCGCCTCACGCCTGGCGAGCCGGGCGTCCATCCGCTCGCAGTTGAAGTTGCGCTCCTCCCGGTCACTGCGCTCGACGAGCTGGCACAGCAAGCGACCCTCGGGGCTGAGGCTCGAGTCTTCGGAGGAGCCACTGAGTTCCTTACGCGGGTCGTCCGGCTCGCCGCAATCGGAGGGAGCCAAGCGGCACGCCTGGCCGGCGCCAAGTGAGTCAATCATGCGACCCCCGAGTTGTTGAGCATCGCCGTGGACAGGGCGGAATGCTGCGCACTCGCGCGGCCAGCTTGACTGACGCTCTGCGCCTCGAGCGACGAGAGCTGGGCCAGTCTTGCGCCCGCGCGAAGCTCGTCGGCACGCGCCTCATCGCTGGAGGATTCGAGCCGCACCTGTTGAGCCCCAGCGCGCTGAGCCTCCGCAGCATAGCTACCGGCCACTCCGCTCGACGCGGCGCCGATCACCTCCGCGCCGCCCTGCACGCAGGTGGCCACGCCCTGCACCTGGCTTGCGAGTCCCGCCGCGGCTCCAGCGTTTCCACAGGCTAGGGCCGCGGCACCAGCGGCAACCGAGAGTGCCGCGCAGAGTTTTGGATCAAGGCCCGCAGCTTTGCCGACTTCGGCGCCGCCTTTGAGCGCCGCTGAAGCGAGCAGCAGAGCGACTGGTGCAGCGGAGCCTCCCGAGGCGACGACGGCGGCCGCTGCTCCAATGGCGGCTGCGGCGGTTGCGATGTCGCCCCCGAAAACACCGCTCAGCTGTTTGAAAAATCCACCACTGCGAGCCGCTTCCTTGGCCTCCTCACGTGCGGCTTTGAGTTCTGTTCGAAGCTGCTCGAGCTTGTTGCTAGCGGCGTGGATTTCATGGTTGGCGTGGGTGCGTTGGCGACCGAGCGAGAGCAGCTCGAGCGATGCCATGCGCAGCTCGAGTGCTCCTGACGCCCCTGCTGGGTTCGCTGCGGCGGAGCTCGCCTCCTCGCCGTTCGATTCTGTCCCTTCGGAGCTGACGCCGCACTCGGAAAATGCGGTCATGTCGCGGGTATCACGGGTGGCTGATGTGGCTGATGTGGCTGAGATCGTCATGGTGAGCTCCCTGGTTAGGCCTTGAGGTTGTGAATGACTGCCGACATGGCCTGTTGCTGGGACGACATGAGGTTCGACGCGAGCTGGGTGGCCTGCGCGACGCGCGAGTTGAGGTCCTGGATATGAATCAATTGGAGCTGATCGCTCTTGTTGACTCGATCAATCCCGCCCTGGAGTTTGTCCTGCCAGACCTCGATGTTGACGGTGTCAGGTGCCACAAACTTGGGTGGCTGGGGAGTCGTCCGATTTGTGAAGGGAATGGAAATGGGTTTCTGGGCTTGTGGTTCCAGCGCGGCGCGCAGGGTGGTGAGCTCCGGGATGAGCTCCTTGAAACAAGGGTCGGAGCCATGCGCTCCGATGAACTTATCGAGGTGCAACTTGACCTCGTTCCAATCCTTGTCCTCCTTGGCATTTTTGAGGCTCGACTTGATCAGTCCAAGCTCTTCTGCCGCTTTTCCACGCGAGTCGGTCAAGTCCATGGCGTCGCGCATGTCGCCCTGAAGTCGGTCGGATTTTTCGGCGAGCCAGGCCATCAGCTCTTCGCTCGAAATCGTTTGGTGATTGGCGTTGATGTTCTCGATCACGGGTCCTCCAGCTCTGCCCGGGTGCGGGCGGGGGGCTAGGTTCGGACCGTGGGGGGCGTGAGTTTCGGAGCTGTCCCAATGCCTCCGCCGCCACGACGAGCTGGGATGAGCGAACTCTTGCCGTGCCTCGCGAGCGGCAAGGGCTGTGAACACGCCGCGAAAAGCCACCTGCGGAGCGTGAGGCTCGGCGGGTTTGGGGAGGCCGCTCGAAGGCCGCGCGCGAAGCCGGGGTGCAAGGAGACCCCATGTTAGTCGCCTGTGCCAGATGTGCCAAGCGGTCGGGCATCTGGCACGTTGGAGGCGACCAATTCCTAGGAAAATTCGGGTTCTTCGATGGCACGCCTGGCGCAAATTACAGGACATGGCACAGAGCAAGAGAGCGGGATGGGGCCAATGGTTGCTGCTGGCGGGGCTTATTCCCGGTTGCGCGGCGGACAATGAAGTGACGATTGGCGCTGACGGCAAGGTGAGCGATGGCGCTCGACCAGAAGGCGAACAGGTGGCGGAGACCACGGCGCCGCTGACGGCCAAGCTGACGCGCGCGTCCAGTTGTCCTGATGTCGCTACGCGCGTCCGCACCAAGTACCGGCAGGAAATCGAGGCGGATTACGAACGGGATAAGTCTCAGTTTGCGACCGGTGGAACGCCGACCTGTCCAAAGCTACCGCTCTGGATGTCCACGGGCGCAACCACCGGCGCCGGCGCGCAAAGCCCGACTGGCAACAGTCCGAGCCCGGTTTCGGCGACAAATAATCAAGTCGTCGGTGTGGATGAGGCGGATCTCGTCAAGACCGACGGTAGCTTCATCTACCTCGCACAAGGAAGCGAGCTGCGCATCGTGAAGGCTTGGCCTGCCGCACAAGCTGAGATCGCATCCCGAGTGGACCTCGGCGGGAGCGCCAAGAAACTCTTTGTAGAGAAGGACCGGTTGGTCGTCTACGTGGCCAAGGGCACTTCCAATGCGACGGATTGCACCTACGGCTACGGCTGCGAAAGCTTGAGCATCCCGGTTCCCTGATTGCGGCGCGCCGGATTGGTACGGCGATCCACACCGTGGTCGTCAGCTATCCGTTTCTGCCGCCAGCTCGGGAGTACGTCACGGTGGACTACGACATGTATTCCGATCCAACACGGTGTTCGCCGGACTTCCCTCACCTCCATCGCATGACGCTGCTCGGCGTACAAACCGAGCTGGCGCGTCTCGAGAAGGCACACCGAGCCAATCTCGAGAATCTTGCCGAGGCTGACCTTGAGCCGGTGGGTCTTGTTCGCGACAATGGCGCCCTGGTTGGGGCTCCCAATTGTTCGGACTACTTCGTCGAAGACGCTACCGACGGACTCGCGACCACAACCGTGATTTCGTTTGACATGAATAAGGCGACGCCGCCGGTGCTGGCCAACGTCGTGTCGCCGCCGGGGGCGGTCTACGTGTCCGACCAATCACTGTATGTGGCGGCGCGCCACGATTCGAGCGAGCAGAGCTCCTGGCATGCCGCAGGACTCGGGGCTGAGGTCACCAACGTTCATCGCTTCCGCGTTGGAGCGGATATCGGTGCCACTGGCTATCACTCGAGCGGCAGGATTCCGGGGCATGTGCTCAATCAGTTTGGGATGGATGAGTACCAGGGTGATCTGCGAGTCGCGACCAGCGTCGGCAGCGTGCCTGAGCCCGACGTCATCAGTGTGGTCAGCGTACTGCGCGAGAAGGGAAGCGACCTTGAATTGGTGGGCCAGCTCGCGGGGATCGCTCCGAATGAGGATATCCGGAGCGTCCGGTTTTAAGGCGAACGGGGCTACCTCGTGACGTTCAAGAAGACGGATCCGCTGTTCGTTCTCGAGTTCTCCAAACCAGCCACGCCACGCGTCCTTGGGCAGCTGAAGATCCCCGGATTTTCAACCTATATGCATCCCCTCGACGCCAAGCATCTTCTGGCGCTCGGCTATGAAGCGGATGATCAAGGCTCGTTTGCCTATTTCAACGGCATTCAGCTCCAACTGTTTGACGTCGAAAATCCGACTCAACCAAAACTCCTCTACAAGAAGGTCTACGGCACACGGGGCTCGAGTTCCTCAGCGCTCACCGACCATCTCGGGTTCACGTACCTTGCGGACACCGGGCTATTGACTCTGCCGATGTCGATCTGTGGCGGAGGAGGCAACGGTCGATACGGGACGCTCTCGTTTAGCGGAGTGGCCGCGCTCAGCGTCAGCTTGAGCAAGGGCTTTACGGAACTTGGTCAGCTCGAAGAGCCCTATCCTTTGGACTACACGCAGTTCCAATACGGTGGGGCCTGTAGCGACTGGTTAGCGGACTCCAACAGCGTCGTTCAGCGAACCGTCGTGCTGGATGACTTCTTCTACGCCGTGTCGGATAAGCGCGTTCGGATCCAGAACCTCGCCCAATTGGGCACGGACGTGAAGGTGCTCGACTTCAAGTAACGTCGAGCCCTGGAATTTGGCGGCGTCGGGAGCGCCCCGGGAGCGCCCCGGGGGCCACCGGCGCTGCTGGGTTCTGGGCGATACGGTGGCAGGGGTGATTCGGAGCGGAGTCGCTTGGATGGCCCGAATTGGGTCCCAGCCTTCGGGTCGGGGCTGTCGTTGCCCGCAGTAGGCGGGAGCGGCGGACTCCGGCGAGCTTTCACGGTAGACTGGGGCCGCCAGTGAGTCTTCCTCCCCTTTCCCCAACGCTTAGCCCCGAGGTTGAACAGGCCATCGTCGGAGCGCTTGAGTCCCTTGGGCTTCCCGTAGCCTGGGTGTCCGCTCTCACCCCCTCACTCGAGGTGGGCTGGGCGAGCTCCTCGCTAGCACGGCTGGTGGGCGTGCCCACGCTCGGGTCCTGCGCTGAGGTGACTCAGTCACTTGGGTCCTGTCTCGGCGAGCAGGAGCGGAGCTCAAACTGTGCGACGGACCTCGGACGCATCGAGAGTCGAGGATTCTCCGAACGACGCCTGACTACGGCTTCCGGGGTCGAGGTTCCCGTCGGTCTGGTCTGCTGTCCTCTCGCGACGGGTGAACCGGGAGGAGTTGTCCTGCTGGAGGATCTCAGACCGCGGCAAGCTGCCGAGGATGCGCTCCTGCGCGCCGAGCGTCGTTTCGCCCATCTGGTTGATTCGGTCGCCGAGTGCGTGTGGATCGTGCGCAGCGACTACATCGTGTACGCCAATCGCGCGGCGATGACGCTGCTCGGGCTACCTCGCGAACAACTGGTTGAAAGGCGCTTTAGCGACTTTTGTCATCCGGATGATGCTCCCGCGATGATCGCCCGATTTCGCCGAATTTCCGGCGATGATCGGATGTCGGCTCTCGAGCTTCGGCTGCGCGCCGGAGATGGTCGCACAGTCGTATTCGAGCTGTCTTCGGTGGCGGTGGAGTTTGAGGGCGATGCCGCCGTGCTCAGTTTTGGGCGTGATGTCACTGAACGAAAGTGCGCCGAGCTCAATCTGCTTCAGGCCGATCGCTTGGCGGCGCTTGGATTGCTGGCGGGAGGCATGGCCCACGCGCTCAACAATCCCCTAACTTACGTCCTGCTCAATCTGGATCATGTTGGGCGTTCGTTGCCGACGGCGGCGGCTCACGCCAGTTCGTTCAGCGAGTTGGCGGCTAGGTTGTCTCAGGCACGTGAGGGTGCCGAGCGAATGGCGGCTGTCGTCAAGCGCATGCGCGCCTTCTCGCGCACCGATGAGAGCGAACAACGCTCAGTCGATCTGCGCGCGGTGCTTGAGACCGTAAGCGAACTGGTGGGCAATGAAGTGAGCCACCGCGGTCGACTCATCATGCGACTAGAGCAGGTTCCGCCCGTATCGGCCAATGAGTCGAGAGTGGAACAGATCTGCATGGCCCTGCTGCTGTTTGCGGCTCGGATCCTGCCGGAAGGAGGCGCTCGCCCGCGTGAAGTCCGGGTTGATCTGTCAGTTGACGAGCATCGATTTGCGATCGTCGAGGTGACCTGCGAGGGCGCTCAACTCGATGCAGTCGAGGTGGAGCAGCTCTTTGATCCGTTCGCTCCGAACGACCAGGCTCGTATTGCGGGCTTCGGGCTAAGTGTCTGCGCGGGACTCGTTACCCAGATGGGGGGGCGAATCGAGGCGGAGCGTCTGCCGGGTACAGGGGTCGTGCTTCGCGTGGCCTTGCCCTGCCTGGTGTTGACGACCTTGGAGGTGCTGGAGGCTCCGGATCGTCATTCGAGTGAACCGCCGCCGGCCAATGGTCGTCGGGCGCGGGTTCTGGTGATTGACGATGAATTGGGGGTTGGGCGTGCGCTCCGACTCATGCTCGAGGATGAGCATGAGGTGACCTGTTACACCAATCCCCGCGATGCGCTCCGGGCGCTGATGACCGACTCGGGATTTGACATCATTTTTTGCGACGTCGTGATGCCCGAGCTCACCGGAATGGATATTTTCCAGGTGTTGCGGTTCAACCGTCCGGGTTACGAAAACCGACTCGTCTTCATGACGGGAGGGGTCTTTACGGCAGCAGCGCGGCGATTCCTGGCCCAGGTTCAGAATCCGAGGCTCGAGAAGCCGTTCAACCTGAAGTCTCTCCAGCGGCTGGTGCGGCGAGCGGGCGAGCGGCACTGACTCGGGGCGAGCCTCTGTCAGCGAACAACTTGACGGGTCTACGTCCGGAAAGACCTCCAGAAACTTGCCCCAGCAGGCCCCCTCGCTTCAGGGTGGGGCGGCTATGGCAGCTGCTTGCGAGATTTGCCGCAATACGGTCGTTCCAGGGAGCTCATCCAAGGCTCGCCAATGCCGCCTGCGGCGAGTGCTGGTCGGGACGCGACTTCTCTCCCTCTGCGAGAGTCATGCCGCTCTGGTGCTGACGGCTGGCGTGTCCTCGTTGGAAGAACTTCGCAGACTGTTCGTCGAGAGTTCCGGAAAGCGTTCTCTGCTGACGCGCCGGGCGTTTTTCAATCGTCGGGCGTTTCCTCCGCGCCCCGAGGGGCGGAGACTCGGCGACGGTCGACGAGAGACGGACCGAGTTACTTAGTCCTTCGGAGCTCGAGCGAACGCTGCTCCACCCACCGAATCACGTCCTGCTCGACGGGCCGTCCGAGGTGAAGCGCCAGCTGTTGCACCCCGGTTGGGCTCGTGACGTTGACCTCGATGATCCGTTCCCCGATCAGATCGAGACCGACAAACCAGAGACCGTGCTCTCGCAGTTTGGGCGCGACATTCGCGATGACGGCCTGTTCGCCGGCGGTGAGCTCGGTCGCTTCGACACGGCCGCCGACATGGATGTTGGCGCGAATGTCGTCGCTGCGTGGGACGCGACGAATCGCACCAAGAGGATGTCCGTCCAGGAGCAGTACGCGCTTGTCCCCTTGGGTGACCTCGGGGATGAACTCCTGAAGCAGCGCGAGGCGTTTGCCTTCAAGGGTGAGCAGATCCACGAGTGCACGGGTGTTGCGGTCACCGCGCGTCAGCGAGACGACACCAAGGCCTCCGGCGCCGTCGAGTGGCTTGAGAACGCCGGACCCGCCGATTTCCTCGAGGAATCCCAGCAGTTCACCCGGACTCGAGGAGACCAAGGTCCTTGGCGTGTGCTGGCTGAAATTCAGTGCGAACAGCTTCTCGTTGGCATCGCGCAGGCCGCGTGGGGAATTAAAGACGAAGGTGCGGTCAGCCACGAGATCCAGCTGTTGCGTCATGTACGCATACGCAGAGTCAAAGGGCGGATCCTTGCGGATGAAGACCGCGTCAAGGCTTGCCACGTCGTAAGAGGCGCCCTTTCCCAGCAGCACGTGTGGCTCGACGTCTTGCACCTCGATCGACCGGGCTCGCGCCGCGAGTTCGGTACCGCGTGACGACAGAGCTGCCGGGAGGCAGTGCAGGCAGCGATGTCCCAGCGCCCTGGCGCCGCGCATGAAGGCAAAGCTTGTGTCTTTGTCCCACAGCATCGTTTCGGCGGGATCCATCACGAAGAGAAACTGCATGCTCGTGCTCCAACAAATCGAGGTGCCGCTTGCGGCTCGCCGAGCATACCTCAAGTCCCGGTGCCTAATTGTCGAGTCCCCTGTCCCCGTCGGCCCCGCGTTCGTGCTCCGGTTGTCAGGCTTTTGGCCGATTTACGAGCGCGCGGGCGCCTGTCTGGCCGGAGGCGTCACGTCGATTCAGTGGCTCGATGTCCGGCCTCTGGGCTTGCGCTTGACCCGTGGCGCCCGACCGTTCAAGTTGACCGCCCTTTCTCCTTCTGGAGGCACACACCTTGGGCGCATTCGGCGGATCGATCACGGTAAGTAAGTTCTGGGTGCATGGCGAACTCCCCGAGAGCCACACCGAGAAGTTCATGCGTCAGTTGAAGCTGAGAGCCTTTCAGCCGCTCACGTCGGATGACGACGACGAGGAACACATGGGCTGGACGGTCTGTGGCAGTCCGCTGGACCTAGAGCTGGAGCACGACAACGTCTTCTTGGGCTCGTACGTGGCTCTGGGGCTGCGCGTCGACCGTTGGCGGTTTCCGACGACGCTGCTCAAGTCTCAGCTCGAAGACGCGCAGCGTGAGCTTCTCGAGAAGCACGGGCGAGAGCGCCTCTCAAAGGTGGAGAAGGATGACGTACGCACACGCGTCCTTGGGCGGCTCAAGAAGAAACTGATCCCGACCCTGCGATCGTTCGATTTCGTTTGGAATCTCGACCGGGGGCAGGCCTGGTTCTGGTGTCAATCCACCAAGACTCTTGAACAGCTTTGTGCCCTGTTCGAGCAGACCTTCGGTCTCGAATTGGCGCTCGATAGCCCGTATCTCGCTGCGGTGGAGCGCGGACTGTCAGAGGTGGACGTGGAACGACTTGGAATTCTCGAGCCGACACCCTTCCACGCCAAGACGCTTGAGGGCGGTCGCGCCCGGAGGCAGGACAATGGACCTCGTTGATCGCATCGAAACGACCCGCTTTCTTGGCAGCGAGTTCCTGACCTGGCTCTGGTACAAAATTGAGCTGTTCGGTGGCGCGCTCGACCTTGGAGAGCAAGGGGTGGCAGAGCTCATCATCGACAATCAGGTGAATCTGGCCTCCTGGGTCGACGAGAAGGAGAAGGTTGCGCTGCGTGGCGCCACGCCGAGCACGTCGCCTGAGGCGAGTGAGGCGCTTCGCAACGCCAAGGTGCCGCAACGCGTGGCCTTGCGATTGACCTTGAACTCCGAGGAGTTCGTGCTCGCGTTCAACGGTCCCAAGTTCTCGATGTCCGGGGTGAAACTGCCTCAGGTGCTACCCGAGGACTCTGAGGAGCGATTTCACGAGCGGATGCGCCTACTCGAGCTGCTGGACAACGTGATCGGCGCTCTGTACGACGAGTACCTGCTGCTGCGCCTCTCGCCGCTTTGGGCTGAGGAACTTGCGCCAGCAATGCGCGAGTGGGTCAAGGGGCACGAAGCCCTATCCACACGTGCCTACGGCGGGATGCTAAAGCGGGCAATCACCGCTCGCGCTGAGAACAGCAAGAAGCGTCCTCGATAAATCGGTGGAGCCCGACCGAACCTGGTCGGGCTCCACCCGCGCGCCTCAGTTAGTTCGACCGTGACGACGCCGAGCGTTAGCGAACCACAATCTGACTCTTGTACATCCCCATACCGCAGGTAAACGAGAGCGTGCGGGCTGCGGAGGTTGGGATCTCGATCTCCACCGCTTGGTCAAGCGGGAGCACCTTGCGGAGGCCGAGTTCGGGGAAGACGACCTCGGTAGCGCAGGTCTTATCCGACTTGCGGGTGAAGCGGATTTTCCCAGGAGAGCCAACCGGCAGAGTCACCTGACTGGGGGTAAAGCCGTGCTCGTCGGCAACGACCTCGAGCGCGGCGCTTGCCGGAGGTGTGGTCGCGGCACTCGACTTCGAGCAAGCGTTGAGGGAGGCCAGACAGGTGACGGTGATGAGGATGCGTCGGAGCATAGGTTGCCTTTCTGCAGCTCGCGTGCCAGGTCTTGGCGGCCAGGCGCAGGGCGATGTCGCTAGTCAATGAGCGTGAATCGCGCTGTTCTCGCAGTCTTTACCAGCGGGGGTCTTGCCAAGTGCCGGCCGCACTGAACCCGGCTGCTGAATAGTCCACACCTCCCTCGAATAGTCTGCAGCCCGGGGAACCCCTGCTGAGCCGCCTGGGATGCGCCAAGAGCTCCCCCAACCCCGGGGACACTCGGCGTTGCCGCCTGGGACAAACCGGGAGGCTAGCGCTGGGCGTCGATGAAGGCTTCGCCGAGGCGCCCGCTCACACGGTCGAGTTCGGCCAGACCCTCGAGCGCGTCGATTCGAGCGCGGAGCTCGCTCAAGCGACTGGCTCGTACCGACTCCTCGGCTTCGCGGACCTCTAGGGCTGTCGAGCTGCCCGTCTGGAACAGGGCTCGTCGCGCCTCCAGCTGCTTTTCTGCCAGGGCCACCGTGTGGCTCGCGAGTTCGATGCGGCGCGCCGCTGTGCGAGAGCGCGCGTGAGCTGCCGTCACCGTGGAGATGACCTTGCGCTCAACTCCCGACAATCGCTGTTCAGCGGCGACCACTGCGAGGCGAGCGGTCTCCAATTGCATTCTTCGCTGCGTCGAGTCGATCGGGGACTCGTAGCGAACCCCGACATGGGCACTGACCGCGTCAAACTCCCGCATCTGGGTCAGTGCAGGGGGAATCTCGCGGTTCCCAAGGCCCTGAACCTGCAGCCATGCATTGACGTCAAGCCGCGGGCGCAGGCTGTCGCCGACTGATTTGGCTTGTACCCGCGCGAACGTCAGGTTCGCCTGGGCCTGCTCCAAATCGTACGAGCGCGACTTGGCGCTCCTAAGAAACTCCGTCAATACCGGAACCTCTTCTCCGGTCATCGCACCTGGTTGCTCGAGACGGCGTGTGGTTGGGTCCACCCCCGAGAGGCGCTGCACCTCCAAGGAGCGTGCTTCGACGTCAACCTCGGCCGAGGCAAGGTCGGCCGAAAGCTGCGCAATGCGCGTCTCGAAACTGGTGAGCTCGGCTGGGCTCAGGGTTCCCGTGTCGACTCTGGCCTGGGCGTCGGCGCGCTGGCGCTCTGCCAGAGCCAACGAATCCCGCTGGATCTGCAGCGATTCGCGCGCGTACACCAGATCCCAGTAGGCATTGAGGACAGCCGAGAGATTGTTACAGGTCGTTTGGTGGGCCGCGGCGCGCGTCTGACCAAGCTGCGCTTCGGCTTGGTGGAGCAGCGCGAGTCCGATGTCCGTGCCAGCTCCGCGCAGCAGCGGCTGGGTCACTTCAAGCTTGGCACTGGCGCCGTAGCCCGGCCCGAGTTCGAACGCTTGAGGCGGAAACCCCAGATAGCTGCGCGCGGTGAAGCGACGCGCCGCAACCGTGAGGGCAACGTTCGTTCCGGAAGCGAACTGTCGACGTAGATCGGTAGAAATATCGGCCTGGTCCGTCACCGGGACCATCACGCCGTTCAAACCAAGGTTGGGATTCTGCGTTTTGGTGTAGCCGAGGTCCGCTCCCCACACGACGCCATAGCGGTGCTCTTCGCCCGTGACTGTGGCGCGGGCACCGCGCAGATCCGTCAGCGCGGCGGCGAGATTTGGATCTTGTTTGATCGCCCCCCCGATGGCGTCGAGCGGTCCAAACGCGTCCGGCGAGCCAGGGCTCGACGCTACGGCGGGGCGCGGCGCGCCAGCGTCGGGTTGCAGGGGATTCTCGACCGCAGTCGAGGTCGCAGCAGGACTCGGCTGAGGCGAGCGTGCCGGCGTTGGTGCTTGGGCGCTGGCGACTCCCGCGCCAAAGACGACGACCAGTAGCCCGATGGCGGGACGAACGCGTCGAGGGTTATTCATGGCGGAGAGCATCGATGGGATTGAGTCTTGCAGCCTTGCGAGCCGGAAGAAACCCGAAAACTACGCCGACGATTGCGGAAAAAGCGAACGACAGAAACACGATACCAGGCAGGACGCGAAACGGTAGTCCGAGTGCCGAGGCCGCCGTAAACGAGCCGGCGAGTCCGAGTGCGGCACCGACCACGCCGCCGAGAGCGCAAAGTACGACTGCCTCGACGAGAAATTGCGTGAGGACGTCGCTGCTTCGCGCGCCGATCGCCATTCGAATCCCGATCTCGCGGGTACGCTCCGTCACGCTGACGAGCATGATGTTCATGATTCCGATGCCGCCAACCAGCAGGCTGACGGCCGCGATCGAACCGAGCAGCGCGGTCAGGACCGACGCGATTGCGCCAATAGTTTTGAGGATTTCCTTCATGTCACGGACGGCAAAGTCGTCGCGCTGACCCGGAAGAATGTGGCGTCTTTCACGCAGGATGGACTCGATGCGCCGTCGGGATTTGTTGATGTCTTCGGGCCGGCCAACCCCAATGAAAATCGTTCCGATGTCCGTGTTGCCGAGGAGCCTGCGCGAGAAGGTTCGCAGCGGCATGACCAGGAAATCATCCTGATCCTGTCCGAAGGTGGATTGACCCTTGGGGGCCAGGACACCGACCACTTTGCACGGGATGCTCTGGACCCGAATGGTGGTTCCCAGGGGGTTGGTCGTCCCAAACAGTTCTTTTCTGACCGTGGCTCCAAGCACGCAGGCGGGCAGTCCACCCAGTACCTCGGCGTCGGAGAACAGCCGGCCCAGGTCGACGTCGAATCCGCGAACGGTGAAGAACGCATTGGTCGAGCCGTTGGCGATCGTCCCGTAGTTGACGTTGCCGTTGACCGTCAGAACTCCCTTGCTGTTCGAGGGTGCGACGGCGGACAGTGACGGAAGTCGCTCGATTGCAGCCACATCATCCAGCGTGAACGGGGTCGAAGTGGAGGCGATCGGTCCGCGTCGTTCGTTGCCTGGCAAGATGATCAGCAGGTTCTGTCCGAGCCCTGCGACGCTGGCGGTAACGCTATCGGTCGCTCCCTGGCCGAGCGTGACCATGGCGATCACGGCAGCCACTCCGATCACGATGCCGAGCATGGTAAGCAGACTTCGAGTCGCGTTGCGGCGAACCTCGCGCAGAGCCATGCGCACACTGCGCCAGAGCATCAGGGGCCCTCCTTGTGAGCGCCATCGTGCACGACTTTGCCATCGCGAAATAGCACCAAGCGACTGGCATATTCCGCCATGTCGGGTTCGTGCGTTACCATGATGACGGTGATGGACCGCTCGTGATTGAGTTCTCTCAGTAGCTCAATGATCTCGAGCTTGGTCGCCGAGTCGAGGTTGCCCGTCGGTTCGTCGGCGAGTACCACGGACGGTTCGCTGACGATGGCCCTGGCGATCGCCACGCGCTGTTGCTGCCCCCCGGAAAGCTCGGCGGGGGTGTGGTGCTCGCGTCCATGGAGGCCGACCCGGCCCAGGGCGTGTCTGGCTCGCTCCAATCGCTCCTTACGTGGGGTTCCGCGGTACACCAGGGGTAGCTCGACGTTCTCGAGGGCGGTCGTGCGAGCCAACAGGTTGAAGCCCTGAAAAATGAAGCCGAGGTAGCGCTGCCTGAGCAGCGCGAGCTCGTCGAGCGAGAGCGGGCCCACATCGACTCCGCGAAACAGGTACTGGCCTGCGGTTGGGCGGTCGAGCAAGCCGAGCACATTCATGCACGTGGACTTGCCCGAACCACTCGCGCCCATCACAGCCACAAATTCACCCTGTGAAATCGTAAGATCAACCTGATCGAGTGCGCGAACGAGGGATTCCCCACCGCCATAGGTTCGCTCGATGCTCCTGAGCTCGATCAAAGGCGCAGTGCTCATCGCATCGGCCTAGTTGGTATCTTGGTTATCGACGATTACGGCAAGCCCGGGTGCGAGCGCGCTATCGCGCAGCACGACCCAGTCACCATCGCTGGCGCCCGCGGCGACCGTGATTGGCTGTGGCGTACCTGCTCGCAGCGCCCAGATCCGTCGTTCCTTGGCCTTGAGCGGCTTAGCTGGCAGCGGCTTGCCCGCCTTGTCGAGCGGAGTGAACCGCAGGGCCTCGGCGGGACAGAGCAGCACGTTCGCCAGCGTCTCGGCGGTGATGACAGCGGTCGCGGTCATGCCCGGTCGAAGCAGGTGTTCCCTGTTTTCGACGGACAGCACGGCCTCGTAAGTAACGACGTTCTGGGAGATCTTGGCCTGGTAGCGCACCGATGTGACGCGCGAGTCGAAACTCCGTTCCGGATAGGCGTCCACCGAGAAGCGAGCGCGCTGGTTGTCATGGATCCGACCGATGTCCGCTTCGTCGATGTCGACCACGAGCCGCATTTGGGACAAGTCTTCGGCGAGGCGAAAGAGAATTGGCGTTTGGAAGCCCGAGGTCACCGTCTGTCCCGGTTCGACCGCCCGCGACAGCACCACGCCGTCGATCGGCGACATGATGCGAGTCTTGCCAAGACGCGAGGCCGCCAGCTCGAGCGAGGCCGATGAGAGGCGGACGCGCGCTCTGGTGTTGGCCAGGCCAGCGAGCGCCTTGGCTTCGGTGGCTCTGGCGGTGACTAGCTGCGAGGTCGCCACGAGTCCACGTGCCGCCTGTTCCTCGACGCGTGCCCTGGTTTGCTTCGCTTCGTCGAGCGTGGCCTTGGCTTCGTCGACCGACGCGCTCGTGGCTGCGACGTCGGCGCGCGACTGCTCGGTGGAAGCGCGCAGCTGCTCAGGATCGATGATCGCCAGCACCTGGCCTTTGGTCACGGGATCGTTGTAGTCGACGAAGACTTGAGTGACCCGGCCCGTCACTTCGGCGCCGATATCGACGGTCTTCATCGCGTCGAGGCGACCAGTCGCAGTGACAGAGAGCTCGAGCGCACCACGCTTGAGCGCAATCGTCTCAAACTTGGGAGGAGGGGCCTTGAGCTGACGACGGATGACTGCGCCCGCGGCTGCCAGCGCAAGCGCCGCTGCAAGTGCGAGCCAGAGCCAGCGACGCCGTCGTGAAGTGGTTCGCGTGCTGGCGAGCAGCGAGCGAATCTCCTCCGCGCCTCCCGAGCTGGAAGTAGGAGAAGACGGATCTGGAGCGACCATAGGCTGTGACCACGACGGGAAAAACAGGCGCCTGCTCAGTGGTCGAGTGACGCGACGAGCTCGGCACTTTCGGTTGCACTCAGATCGGTGGTCACAGCGTAACCGCGGCCATTGTTTTCAAGAGCCGCCACCGAGTAGCCGCGATGGGAGCCGACGAACACCGGGCGATTGCGAGCAACTCTGGGCTCGAGCAGTATCCGCAGCGGGACTCGGTGTGAGTCGTAGACGAAGACCGTGATGCGATGGGACCCGGCCGTGTACTGAAGCGTGGCAGCACGCAAATTGCTGTGGTGCAAATTGACTGGACCGCCGCCGAGCCAGCGAGCACCGACTGGACTGAGCTCGGGCACCGAGACGGGAATGCCGACCTCATTGCCAAGATGGATGGCCTGTGAGGGCTCCACGAAGGTTGGCTGATCGGGGTGACTGTGGAAACGCGTGAACTCGTCGAGCAGGGCGTTGACGCCCGCGGTTCCCGAGATCATCACGTCGGAACCGCCGACCACCGAGGCGCGAGCGGAGCCCGTCGACGGGAAACGCTGGGGAGCGTCGGCTTCACGCAGCGCACCAAGAATGAGCGCTGCTGCCGCAGCTGCCGAGATAGGAGCAATCGCGCGCCAGGTGAGCGAGCCTACGGGCAGCCCCGTGCGCTTGGCGACTGCTTTTGCGTCGCGTAGCGAACGCGCTTTGGTACTACTGATGGGCGCCGGTACAACGGGCTCGCACGAAGCGGCGACCAGCGCTGAAATCCGGGCTTGCAAGTCCGTTGAGGGAACAGCCGACTCGCGTACGACGCGTCTCATGCTGACGCAGACGGCGGTGTGGAAATTGAGACGAGCTTGGCAATCGGTGCAACGGTCGAGATGGACTTCCATCTCTGCCAAGTGTTCTGCGCCGAGTTCACTGTCAGCGTAGGGCTCAAGCCATGGGGCGAATTTTGGACAGTCGCTCATACCGCGCGTGCCCTCCGCGCTCGATACTCATCGAGCGCAATCGGCGCTGCGTCAGTCACGTCGGTGTGTCCTGGGATGATCCCAAGATCTCGTGCATGCTCGACCAGCAAGGCTTTCAGCATTTTACGTCCGCGAAAGAGGCGTGACATCACGGTACCAACGGGGCACCCCATGACGTCAGCAATCTCCTTGTACGAGAGCTCCTCGACGTCCGCAAGGACCACGGCGAGCCGAAAATCCTCTGGCAGCGAGGCGAGAGCCGCCTGAATCTCCGCCTCAAGTATCGGCCGAAGGGACGTGGCTTCCGGGTCGCGGGTCGACTCCAGCGAGGAGGCTCCCATCCAGCCGTCGAGCAGGGGCTCAGAGCCGCCACGGTCGGCGACCGAGCGCTCAAGCGTGCCTCTTCGGTAGCGGTTAATGAAGGTGTTGGTGAGGATGCGGAGCAGCCAAGCACGCATGTTGGTGTCCGCTTGGAACTGGTCCTTGGCCCGGAGCGCCTTGACGTACGTGTCTTGAACGAGGTCCTCGCTCTCCGAAGGATTGCGAGTTAGTCGAGACGCCACACTTAGCAGGCTCGGGAGCTGGCTGAGTGCTTGCTGTTCGAAGTTGGCTACGGTGTCCACTTTGGGGTTCCTGCAGACGAACTTGGGTTCGTTCTCGCCCGGGTCAACGGGGTTCGGGGAACGACTATTCCCTGGAGGCGTCAATCGGACGACCGACGGGGACGCGAGGCTCCAGGCGACGCAATCGCTCTTCCAGGCTTTCGAGCCGAATCATGACCGCGCTCAGCTGTTGTTCGACCCGACCAAGACTGCTGCTGCTCGGCGCCAGAGTCCGAATTCGCTCGTCGACGGCCTGCTGCCACTGCTCAAGGGTAGCCCAAAGGCCTCGCGCGACCGCCTCCGTCGCATCGCCCGCGACAGCCCCCTCCTCGAGGTCGTCGCGCGGCATCAGTTTACCGATGGGGCCATCTCGCAGCTGATTCAGGAGCCGCGCCCCCTGCTCTCGGATGACGTCTTTCAGCGCTGAGAGGGGGATCCCCTTTGGGCGAGCGCGGAGCTCCTCCGAAATGATGAGCGCCAGGGTGACATCGGTCTTGTCCTCCTTGGTCGCGTTATCAATGACCTGAACGTCCTCGCCCGAGCGGATAAACTCGGCGATTTCCAGCAGGGTGACGTAGCGGCTCTCGCGTGAATCGTAGAGTTTCCGATTCGAATAGCGCTTGATGAGCCGCCGCGCGCCGACAGGGTCGTCATCCAGAGGGACCATGGGACCCGTCCATCCTGCCCCAGCTCCCCGGAACGCGCCAGACCCTCGCACGCAGGGGCTTGAACTGATGGTCGCTTGCCAACCCCCATCCACCTCGCAACCCATGGCGGATTGGGGCCCCCCCGCGGTCACCACGCGTTGCTTGCCTAGCGGGTCACGGGTATAGCGCTCGCCCTCTGCCATGCGCCTGGTTTCCCTCTACCGATGGTGGCTCCGCTCCGGCCTTGCAAGCGGTCTGGGGCTAGGCGTCTCGGCCCTGCTGCTTGATGCGGCGGTCTACGGCGGCTTTGCCGTGATGGGGGTCGATGCCTCTGAGGCCATGACCCTGGTTCGGCAACAGTATCAACGCCAGGTTTTCGAGCTACTGGCCACGCTCGTGCTGGTGTTTCTCAGCGTGTTCATGGGCTTGGGGGTTTTTGCCCGAGGCATTCTCTTCGTGCTGCGCGAGCGTTCGTCGACGCTCAGGTGCCTCTATGAGACGGCGCTGATCGCCCTGGGGTGTCACCTGTTGGCGTTGTGGCACGCCATCATTCAGCGACCGCAGCTGTTCGAGGCGGCGGCTTGGCGAAGTCACCTCGGCTGGACGTTGCGATGGCTGGCAACGGGGGCGAGTCTCGCCATTTGGTGGCTGGTCGTCGGCAGCCTTGGGCTCGCGTTGGTTTCACGGCTGGTCTGGCGACTGTGGAGGGCAAGGCCGGCGCGCGCGTCCTCGCGAGCAATGCTGCTGGCAATGGCGAGCGGCACGGTCGTATTGCTCGGCCTCGTCGGCGTGAGCCTGCGGACTCCGGCGCGTTTTTTACCTGGGGCCAAGCGTCCGAGGCACATCATCGTGGTGGCTGCCGATTCGCTGCGCAGCGATCGATTGTTCCCAGAGGCGGGGAGTCGCAGTCCCATGCCGTTCTTGTCGGGGCTCTTGGCAGAGCGAGCCACAGGGTACTCGCGCACGATGGTCCCACTCGCGCGGACCTTTCCGTCGTGGATCACCCTGCTGTCCTCGCAGCTTCCTGTTGAGCACGGCGTGCGCACGATGTTTCCGACCGCCGAGGAGCGTCGGAAAACCCCGCCAATGCTCGCAACAATCCTGGCGGAGCGGGGTTTCTCCACGTCAGTCTACTCGGACTTCGCGGGGGACATCTTTCCCCGCTACGCCTTCGGGTTTCAGCGAGTGCGCGCCCCAATGCTCTCTGCCGTGACACTGATTCAGTCACAGGCGATGGAGGCCTCGATCGCGTTATTGCCGTACCTCGACAATGCTTGGGGCAAGGCGCTGTTTCCGGTGCTTCGCTCGCTGGCGAATGCACCAGACGCTCAGCTGATCACGACGGAACTGTTGTCGGATCTCCAGCACGAGGCCTCGAGGGATACGTTCTCGGTACTGTTTTACTCGGACGCTCACTTCCCCTACGCCGCTCCGTATCCGGGCTATGGCCGTTTCGCGAGTCCCACGTACGCGGGGCCGAACCGATTTCAGTTCAGCCCAGCCAGCCTACTGGCGGGCAGTCCGAGTGAGCAGGAGCTCGGTCAGATCCGGGCCCTCTACGATGGCGGACTCTCGACGATTGACGACCAGCTCCGGCGACTCGTGACTGGGCTCGAGCAACGCGGACTACTGGACTCTACCTTGCTCCTCGTGACCGCCGATCATGGAGAGAATCTTGGGGAGTACGGGCTCGGGTTTGCCCACGGAAACCACCTGCTTGGCATCCACTCCCATGAGGTCCCGC
Source organism: Polyangiales bacterium (assembly GCA_038207155.1). Lineage (GTDB taxonomy): Bacteria > Myxococcota_A > Polyangia > Polyangiales > Polyangiaceae > FEN-1139. The sequence goes on along the minus strand of JBBRAB010000001.1, from coordinate 242,766 downwards.
TGGCCTGGATCGATTTTTCTCAGCCACGCCCTGTGCGCCGGATCGATCGGGTTCATCGGGTGAGGACTCTGGACATGGCCCCAACCCTGCTCGAGCTGCTCGGGCTGCCGCAGCAGCCCTCCTTCCGGGGGCGTTCGGTGGCGGCTGGAGTGAGTGAGTCCCTGCCTTGTCTGATGGAGACGGGCATCTGGTTTACGGACATCGAGCATAGTCACGACCTGCCACGTGATCTGCGAATCCCTTATCCAGGTATCGAGAAGCTCGTGCTGCCCAATGCGAGCAATCACGACGAGCTCGAGCTGAGATCCAGTTGGAATCGGCTCGTGCCAATCGCCAAGCACCTGGGATGGCAGGTGGGTGACGAGCGTCTCGTCTATGTACCGCTGCGTGGGGGCGCCCTCTGGCAACTCTACGATTTGGCAACGGATCCCGGCTCACAGCGGGATCTGGCCGAGCAGCGCCCGCAGCGCGTGACCGAGCTGCGCGAGCAAATGCTAGCCGCCATGCGGGCTGCGGCGCCCGTGCGAGAGGTGGGGGGACTTCTCGAGTGGGGGATTGCGCCGGAACCGATTCGCCAGGACCGACAGGAGAACTAGTGCCATGCAACTGACGCTTCCTCTGCTCTATTTGCTGTTTTTCGCGTCGGGGTTTTCCTCACTCTGTGTCGAGATCGTCTTTTCCAAGCAGCTCGGTTACATCTTCGGTACCACCGCCTACGCCGTTAGCACCGTGCTGGCCGCGTTCATGGGGGGCCTGGCGATCGGCAACCTGATCGGGGGGCGGCTCTCGAAGCGACTCCGCAATCCGGTGCGCTGGTACGGACTGTTCGAGGCTGCCGTGGGGCTCTACGGGCTGCTGGCGCCCAGCGCGTTTCTCTGGCTGACGAGCGCCGTGTCGCGCTTTGGCCCCGCGCTAACCGAGGGTACCGGGGGCATGGCCAAGCTCACGATCATGCGCTTCGTCTTGGCTTCGGTCGTGATCCTGCCGCCCACGGTGATGATGGGCCTCAGCTTTCCGCTGCTCTCGCGGCGCCTCAGTCGGCTTCCTGCGCTCGGGCAAAACCTTGGACGGCTCTACACGGTCAACACGCTCGGGGCTGCCGCGGGCACGTTGCTCGCGACTTATTGGCTGATCGCGGCCCTTGGACTGTTCGGAACACTCTTGCTCGTCGCTCTCGTCAATGGCGCAGTGGCCGTGATCTGCGTGCTCGCCAAAGACGACGCCGGTGATGTCGGAAGCAGCGCGGATGGCACCAGCGCGGATGGCACCAGCGCGGACGGTACGCGGGCTACCAATGAAGCGGAACCGGGGCCCCGCTGGTTTGGTGGCGGAACGATCTATGCCCTGGCAGCCTTCAGTGGCTTTCTCACACTTTGTTTTGAGGTGGTGTGGTCGCACCTGCTGGCTGTGGTGGTTGGGACGTCAACCTATGCGTTTGGTTTGGTGCTGTTCCTGTTCCTGCTAGCCCTGGCGGTCGGAGGTGGCGTCGTTTCGCGCTATGTCGCGCGACTCCCGCGACGTCAGGTGGCGCAGGCGGTCGCCTGGATCTTGACCGCGACCGGGCTCGGGATCGCGTGCACCCTCGGTTTCTGGGATGACACCGGCGCCATCTTTGAGCTCGTGGGCCTTTGGAAACCCGGTTTCGTGGGGCGCGAGCTGACCCGAGCGGCCGTGGTCTGTTGGTTGATCTTCGCGCCGGCCCTCGCGATGGGCATGCTCTTTCCGACCGCTCTCGCCATGCAGCGCTCAGCGGGTCAAGACGTTGGCAGGCGCGTTGGCATTGCCTACGGTCTGAATACCGCGGGCACGATCGTTGGGAGCGTCCTGGCGGGCTTCGTGTTCATCCAGTGGCTCGGGTCACAGTGGACCATGCGAGCACTGGGACTCCTCACCCTGTTCGTGGGGCTCGGACTCACGGTGGCCTTCCAATCCTGGCGTTGGCGCATCACGTTCGCGGCCGTCACGGTGTGGGCGATGGGCTCGCTCGGTATGGCCGACGGGTGGGACGTGGCGCGCCTGGCGTCCGGGTCCAACATCTATTTTGCGCCAGGCTTTGACGTTAGCTCCCACCAGTTGCTCGATGCCAAAGAGGACGTGCATGGTGGCCTGACCACCGTGGTGGACGACGGCGACGTTCGAACGCTGATGACGAACGGAAAGTTTGAGGGAAATAACGGCCCCGAACGTCCGGATCAGATCCTGTTTGCCACGGTTCCGAACCTATTTGCTCGCGGGCGAGAGCGTGCGCTCAACATCGGCGTCGGCACGGGTCAAACCCTCGCTGTGCTGCATGCCTTTGGCTATGCGGAGGTCGACGCGGTCGACATTTCTCCGAACATCGTGGGAGCGGCTCGCCAATACTTTGACGACGTGAATCGTCACGTGTTCGACGAGGAAAACGTTCGGGTCTTTTATCGCGACGGACGCAACCATCTGCTGCTGGCGCGTCGTGACTACGACGTTATTTCGGTCGAGCTGACCAGTATCTGGTTTGCCAGCGCTGGTAACCTCTACAGTCACGAGTTTTACGAGCTCTGTCGCAAAAACCTGCGGGAAGGCGGCGTGTTGCAGCAGTGGATGCAGCTGCACCATGTGACCATCGAGGACCTAGCGACCATCATGAACACACTCAAGGGAGTGTTCCCCCATGTTGAGTTGTGGATGGGCGGGCACCAGGGGATCCTGGTGGCCTCGATGACTCCGCTCAACTACCGTCCGCTGGACATCCCCAACACCAGCGGCAACCTTGCCAAGTATCTCAAGATCGCCCATCTCCGCAGCGAGGCCGATCTGAGTTCGCACCGACTCATTGCTGCTGCCGAGATGGATCGCGTGCTGTCGACCATCACGCGAGATCCCGCTCGTCTCTCGACGGACGACAATGTCGTGCTCGAGTACTCGACCCCACGCGGAAACACTCTGGATCAGGCTTTTGACGAGAATATCCGAGCCTTGCGCGCGGCGCTCGCAGGAACCCGTCCATGAGGGTCGACGGCCTCGCGAGCAGCAGAAAGTCGCGGCGACGGGTAGCTGCGCTTAGCTCGCTAGCCGGGATCGCGCTGCTCGGCAGCTGGGCGCTCCAGGGCCGGGGATGTTCCGAAGAGACCCCACCCGGACACGCTTACCTGCGTGCGCAGCTACTCGAGCAGCTGGGTTCGTCTGGGGTGACGAACGCGCGTAGCGCCCTCGACGGACTCAATGCGCGTGAGGTGGGCGTCGACTCAACGGGGCACCGACCGGCGAGCTATCTCGTCTCGCTCGTGCCGACGACTGAAAAATCCCGCATGAGCGCGCGGCGCTCCTTGCTCGTGCGGGGTAGCGCGCCCCTGGAGCTTGCCGCAGTCGCCGTGGGCGACGCCGAACAGCTCCTGTTCAGTCTGGGGCGCGTTGAGGAGTTGGTGAAGCGCAGCCCGCTGCGCCCGGGTTTTGATCGGCGCGTCACCGTCAGTTCGTCACAGAAGAGTCAGGTGACCTCGATCCGCATCGACCCGCTGCGCATCAGGCGATGGTCGCAGCATGCCTTGTCGCTACGCGCCTTTCGCGGGCAGATGGTCCGGCTTCGTTTCGAGCTGGCTGGCTGGTTTCAGCGCGCGGGGGATCACGTCTTTGTCGCTGAGCCGATGCTGACGGCGTCGCGCCCCGAGAGTCAGCCGCGTCCCAACATCGCCCTGGTCTGGCTCGACAAGCTGCGCGCAGATTTACTGGAGGTTAATGGCGCTCCAGCAGACCTCTTGCCCAACCTCAACGCGCTAGTTCGACAGGGTGCCGTGTTCACCCAGGCGCGAAGCCATTCGGACATTACCGAGCGTTCCACGCTTCAGACTCTGACGAGTCGTTTTGTGACCCAGGCGTTTGAGGTCGGCGGGGCCGAGTCCTCCGCAGCCTTGCCGCGCGAGCTCAGTCGCGCAGGCTGGTACGCCGTAGCGCTTGGAATCAACCATCACGTCTCCAGCATTCCCTCGTTTGGGCGCAAGCAGCTGGATGTCGGATTTTCGCACATCGAGACCGACCTGCGGGTGGCTCGTGACTGGGGCGACGACGAGCTCTATCGCACCCAGGTGGTGCCCTGGTTGCGCTCGGAGCTGCGCGAGCCCTTTTTTCTAAATCTGCATTTTCAGGGGGCGCATGAGCCCTATCGCAGTGCGATGCGCGATGGGAACACTCCTCTGTTTCGCGAGCTGATGAAGCGGACGCGAGGCGAGCAAGTGGAAGCTCGGTATCTCTACAAGGCTCACCTAGCGGATGCGGTTGTCGGCAAGTTACTCGCTGACTTGCAGGCGCGCGGACTGCGCAAAAATACCTTGCTGGTGGTGATGTCGGATCACGGCTCCTTGCTTTACGACGAGCACCGAGCGTTCCAGTGGGAATACCCGCGCATGATTCGCGTATCTCATCCGACCGGCCTCTACGAGCCACAGGTGCGGGTGCCCCTGGTTTTTGCGGGCCCGGGGATCACGGCAGGGGCCCGCTACGATGAGCCCGTGGGGCTGATGGATCTCGCACCGACCGTGCTCGAACGAGTGGGGCTCCCTGTGCCGCCGAGCTTTGAGGGGCGCGCCTGGTCGGCACGTCTCAGCGGCGGTCCCCCGCTCGCGACGGCACCGCACTTTCTGCTCGAGGAAGACCAGGGGTTGCTGGGGGTCGTCGCGGATGGCTACAAGCTCACTCAGTTCCTTGAGCCGGTGGAGGGCTGGCCTGTCGGGCCGCTCCGAGCGCCAACCTATCACTACTCAGTGTCCACCTGGATCGCGCCATGTTCGAGCGCCAGCTCAGAGCGTATCAGCGCCGAGGGGTTCCAATTGGGGTGCGGACTCGGGTCGAAACCGAGCTCTATCATCTGAGCGACGATCCGGGCGAACTGACGAATCTGGAGGCGCTGCCCGAGCAGCGTGAGCGACGGGACGGACTGCTCGCGCTGCTCATGGAGCGGGTCATGGTCTCAACGCGCCCGGAGCTGCGCGGGGATCCTGCGCGCTGGGTGATCGCCTTTGCGGGCAGACCGGGAGCCGCAGTTCAGGCTCAGCTGGAGTCCGACGGCCCGCTGTTTCTCGGGCGTCCCTGGGGCGACTGCCGAGCGCCCGCGGCGCGGCAGTTAACGAGCGGCTCCCTTCAAGTGAGTTGTGTCCTTGGGGCTGGGCCGGGAGGCTGGTCTTGGGTGCGGCGCGAGCGCGGGGCGCTGAGGCTTGCGCTCACGAGCGACGGCCAAGCCCTGGGGGCGGAGCGACTCTTTCTGGGTACGGAAGGCTTGCCCAGCTCGACGGTGAGTCTCGTGAACGGAAAGCTGATCGTGCCCACGCCGAGCCTACCCAACAGCGGCGCTGCGCCCTGCGTGAACGCCCGGCGGGACCGCGGGGCCTTCCTGTTCGCCCTGCCCCCGCTCGCTGCCAGTGGCTATGCGGCGGGCTCGGGGCTGCGCTCGACCTTCGCTGCCTGGGGCTACGCCCAGTAACCCTGGCCAAGAACTCGCCCAAACCGAGGGGGTGGCGGTATGGGGGAGCATGCGCCAGCGCTTCCTCGCGCTAATGATTCTTACCCTCGGGGCGATCTCGTGTGAGTCGTCGCGTCCGATGCAGCACCTTTTGCGGGTTTCTGGGGTCAGTCCGCGCGCGTTTGGTCCTGGCGACCCGCTCGAGCTGGCCGGCGAGGGCTTTCCTGAGGGCAAGCCCGCTCGGATCGTGTTTCGCGGGGATCTGCTCCGGCCGGGCAGGGCCCCGGAACGAGACGTCGAGATCGTGGCGCGCACCCAGTCGACCACGGCCCGCTCGATCGCGCTGACCGTCACCGAAGAGCTCTCGCGCGCGTTCTGCGGCGAGGGAGATCGGGGCATTCACACCACGTTCCGCGGTCAAATCATGACCGCTTTTTCTCCTCGCAATCCAGGCGCACCGCCGGTGACGGGAGTGATTGAGGATGTTGTGCTCGACGTGGAACCGGCGTTGCCGAGTCCCGAGCTGCAGCGACAGCGCGACGAGGAGGCTCGTCAGTCGCTGGCATTTCTGGGGCTTAGCCTGAACGACGGCAGCGGCGGGGATTGCTGCGTCGTCGCGCGTGCGAGCGGGCGCGCCGCAGCGGCTGGACTACTCGCAGGCGATCGCATCGTTGATTTCGATGGGGTGACCGTCAAATCCGCGGGCGACATCTTGCCGAGCTCAGCTTCCCCCCAGGCGCGCTTGGCATTTCGGCGCGGCGAGTCGCCGACGCCCATCCTGCGCGAGCTCGACGTTCAGGGCTTTCGCGCGGTTGCTCCCGGGGTATTGGCTCCTGCGGTGACGATCGCCCTGCTGGCGATGGGTTGTCTGTTGCTCGTCGTCTATGGAGCTTTCGGCCCCCTGCGCGCGCTCGAGCGTTCCTTGGTCGTCAGACTCAAGGGACAGTCGGCGCGCCACATCGCCGAGCGCAAGGGGCTGCAGCTATGGAAGAGTCTGCGTGCGGGCATGCTGGAGGATCGCTTGCCCGAGCATGCCTTCGCGCGGCTGCTGACCTGGTTGACGTTCGTGGCCCTGAGCGCCCTCATTGCGATGCTCGGACTGCGCGTCAACATCATCTCGAGCGAGCTCGATCTGCCTCTCGCGTGGTTCGCGACAACGGTGGCCGTGGCCCTCGGTGCGCTGCTGCTTGGCGTACGGCCGGGGCGGCGCGGGCTACTGCATGGCCTGGCGCATGCGGGGCGCGCCCTGCTGCATCAACTGCCGCTCTTGGCGGCGTTCGTCGCCGTTGTCTCGGTCGTTCACGGACTGCGGACTGACGACGTTGCTCACGCCCAGGGTGCTCTGCCGCATCAATGGCTCGCGTTCCACGATCCTGCGCTGTTGTTGCTCACCTTGCTGGCGGTGGCTGCTCTGGTGCCCCAGGTGCTAGGCCCATGTGCTCCCGGTGTTGCGGCTGAGTCGATGCAGGCCGAGCTGCTTCGACCGAAGCTCCATCCCGCGCTTGAGGCGGTGGGCTTCCTCGTTGGCTCCGTTCACCTCTGGCTGCAGGCAGTCTTTCTCGTGCTGATCCTGTTCGGAGGTTGGTGGGTTCCGGGCGTGGCCCCGACGACCCAATCGTCGAGCTTGGCCTGGCAGGTGGTTGGCGCCGCGGTGCTCGGACTCAAGACATGGTCGTTGATCACGCTGATCGGTCTGCTGCGCTGGACCATTGGGGGCATCGGGCTTCACCAGTCGAGCCAGTGGTTTTTGCGTCGTGGGCTCGGCCTCGGGGTGCTCGGAGTGGTCGCGGTGGCCTTCTGGTCGCTCGGGGCCCGTCGTTGGGCGCTTGGCTGGCTTGAGTCGGTCGTGCCGGCGGTATTGCTCGCCCTGACCGTCACCACGCTCCTGCTCGCCGCACGGCGCGTTTCGCAGGGCATGAAGCGACCGAGTCTCGAGACCGGAATCAATCCCTGGCTCTAGGCGGCCCTCGGCGGCGTCAATAAACGCCCCACCCGCTGCCGACTCGGTTCTCGCGCACTAGACTCGGGCGCGATGCCGACCGACTCTCCCGCGCCCGAAGAATCTCCGCTCACCGCTGCGCTCAAGCGCGCGCAGCGTGGGTTCCGTTCCGACGTTGCTCCGTTGATCGACTTGCTCGATCAGAGTGAGCTCTACATTCCGCTGCTCACGGCGCCCGAGGGGATCCCCGAGGGACAACAGGTGACGCCCAACGCTGAGGTTCATCTCGTTCCCCAACTCCTGTCGGACGGAGACGGGCAGGGCGTGGTTCCGCTGTTTTCCAAGCTCGAAGTCCTGGAGTCGGCGGGGGAGCATTTTCAGTGGTGTACCGATGATGGTCCACTGGCATTCGCCACCTTTCCGATGCGCACCGCGCTCAAGCTGGCATTGCAGATGATGGACGACCGCAGCATCCAGCAATTGGTGCTCGACGTGATGTCTGAGAGCGAGCTGGCGCTCAGTCGAAGCGAGCTCTCGAGTTTACTCCGCGAGGTCGCCATTCCGCTCGTCGGGTACGTTGAAGCGCTGCCGGCGGATGGCGAGAGCCAAGGTCTCACGAGTGAACTCAGTGAGCCTCCGTCCGAGCCGCTTCAAGCGGCCATCCAGGGGGTCTTGGCGACTGAGCCCTGCGTGAGCGGCTTTCGACTGGCTCAGACCTTCGACGCCGAGCGCGATCTGGAGCCGCACCTGACCCTGACGGTCGAGCTCGGTCCAGGGGAGTTTGAGCCATCCAGCCTGGCTCAGGCCCTGTTTGCTGCCGTGGAAGGCAAACTTCCCCCGCCTGGATACCTCGATCTGGTCTTTACGGAAGGCGCTGACCCCAGCTGAAATAGCAACGGGAGGGTGACCGCGGCCGCCCTCCCGCTTGCTCATCGAGAGCGGAGGCTACTCCTCGTCAAAGAACATCGGTTCCCGGCGGGCCAGGAATTCTTGAATCGCTTCTTGCGAGCCGGGCTCAAGCTCGATGAAGCGGATGCCGATCCCGGGCGGGACGTTGCTGCGCTCCGAGAATTCCCTGACCCAGCGCACCTCACCGATGCCTCGAACCACGTGGACCGAGTTGGGAACGCGAATCGAAACATCCACGATTTCTCCACACTTTTTGATCATGTGGGTCGCGATGAACACGCCGCCCGCCGACATGTTCTCGACGAAGCCTGCGTAGAAATTGTGTTCGCTGCCGAGGCTCACATCGAGCTCGACTTTGTAGCGTGCGTGCTCACGCCGCACGGAGCGCTGGGAGAGCGGCGCTTGGCTAGTTCCAGGCGGGGATTGCTGAATCGTCGTGAACTGCGCCTCCGAGCTGTCCTCTCTGGACGTCGAAGCCTGCCCGGAATTCTTCGCTTGGATCATTTCCTGAACCTCCGCCCGTAATACCTCGGGCACGACACGACTGCGATCGGTACTTGTGCGCGGCGTCGCACGACGCCCGCGATGACGAATAGGGCCAACGCTGCTGTCACCGAGACGATGGTTTGCGCCTGCCCGAGTGGGGCGACCGCCGGACTCATCGAGCAGGTGAGCGCTGGCTGAGTTGCCGGCTCCCGCTGCGAATAGAGCTCATTGGTCCTCTGAATATCTCGCGGTGCGAGATCGCGCTTGGTAGTTTCCCCAGGATCAACGTAGGCGTACATCGTCGCGGACGCGTCGTCGTAGTCTTCGTCGAGTCCAAACCAGTGCCCAAGCTCGTGGGTGAGCACATTTTGAAGATCGTAATAGCCGGCAGAAGACTTGGCGCCGCGGATCCCCTTGAGCTCGCCTGAATTGCCGAACCGATGGAGTCCATTGATCACGATATCCGCGTCGACCAGGTGAGCGGCGTCAGTTTCGGCCGACACCATGGTGATCGCCAGGGCGCCTTTGGCGCGCGGCTCACCCTCTGGGGCAAAGCGCAGGGTGTTGTGGTTGGCGGCGCCCGCGTGGTATCCGACGGCATCGAGCTGGCTTGTGACCACGCGCACGATGGGCAGCTCGGGCACGGCGTCGCGCCAGGCCGCCAGGGCCGCGTTCAAACTTGCTTCTGCTGAGGGCAATGCGAGGTAGCTGTCATCCACTTCCAGGGTGAGTTCGTCCCCCGTCCAAGTGGCGCCCGCCGCGGCCCCGTTCGTGGCCATATCGACGCTCGCTTGGGCCCGTCCAGCGCGGTACCACGCCGACCCCAACAGGGCGGCGGTCATCAAGCCATAGAGGCAGGCGCGCTTCACAGGACAGGTCAACGGCGGGATGACCCCGCTGCTTAAGGGCGGCCCATTGGCCTGATGAGCCCGCCAGGTTGTGGGAATTGCGCCAGATCCGTTGGAACAAGGAATCCGGGAGGGTGACTGCTTACAACGGGCCCGGCGTTGTGCCAAAACCCGGGGCAACGATGCCCCTCGCTGTACGGCTCTCCAAAGTGCTGTCCTTGTTTGGACGTCGTCAGCGCCGCTGTTGGTTTGGTGCGACTCGCGCTCAGTTGGAGCTGCGTCACCTCGAGCCCGATGAGCTCCTCGCGCTCAGCGCGGCGCTCCAGCAGGAGTTTGACTCCTTTGACGGAGTCGAGTGGTATGAGCTCAATCCCTACACCCGGCGCGTGGTGGTCGCCTTCCGCGAGGGCACCTGCTCGGCGCCTGCGCTTGAGCGCGCCATCGAACGCGCCGAGCATGCGGGCTGCTGCGCCGCCGCCTGTTTTCGCCAGGACCGCGTCGAGCATCCTTCCGACGAGGACGCGCTGCTGGCTCTGGCGCTGGAAGTGGGTGCCGACGCGCTCGGACTGCTGCTCGGCGCCGCGCTCAAGCTCACGCCGGTTCCGGCCTCAACCGTCAGTGGTGGGTTGGTGTCTGCCCTGACGGTGACCAAGAGTTTCTCGCGACTGCGTCGCCCGATCGACGAGCGACTGGGGCCCGCGCGCGGCGATCTCGTGATGAGTGTCTTGATCGCCGCGGGCAATGCGGCTGCCCAGCGCCCGCTGGTGTCACTGGTCGACGTATCCCATAAGGCGATGCTCTACCGCGAAGCTCGCTCGCGTCGCGACGTCTGGGTGGCGCGACAACAGGAGCTCACCGCTGAGCCGATGGGAGAATGGCTGCTTGCACCAGCCGATCAGCGCCCGACCCGGATCCCGCGTGGACCGATCGAGGAGTATGCGGATCGTGCCTGGATGGTGGCGCTCGCAGGCTTCGGTTTTAGCCTCCTGACGACGCGCAGTCTGTATCGCGCCACCTCTGCGCTGTTCGGGGGGATCCCCAAGCCAGCGCGGCTCGGACGCGACGCCTTCAGCGCTGATCTTGGTCGCAATCTCGCCAGTCGGCAGCTCCTGGTGCTCGATCCTGAGGCCCTGCGACGCCTTGATCGGATCGATTGTTTGGTGCTCGCAGGCGACGTCGTGCCGCGCGATCGCTGCATTGTGCGCGATTGCGCTGTCCTTGCGGGACTTGACGAGTCTGAGCTGAAGGCGCGCATGACGCGTCTGCTCGATGCTGAACGCTTGCTTGAGGCCTGCGCTGATGAGCGCTTCCGACTTGAACCCCTCGGGCTGGCCTCGCACGACAGCGATGAGCTGTCGGCGAGCGCTGAGCGCCTGCTGCAGGCGGGTGAACTCGTGATGCAGCTGTTCGACGGTGAGCTTCGCGTGGCGGTCGCCGCCGTCGAGCTCGTCGCGCGCACCGGTCTGGACGAACTAGTGGCGGCAGCCCAGAAGGCTGGCATGCCGGTGATCGTCTCGTCGCGAGATCCTGCGGTGCTCTCGCAGGTTCAGTCGGATGGCGCGCTCGGCGTTGGCGCTGAGCTCGTTGCTGGGATTCGTCGCCTGCAGGCCGAGGGTCGCGTCGTCTGCACGGTTGCGTCCTGTGCCTCCGACGCTTTGGCCGTTTCCGATTGTGGTATTGGCCTCGTGCGCACGGGAGTTACGGTTCCGTGGGGCGCGCATATTCTCTGCAAAGACGATCTCTCTGATGTTCGCTTCCTGATCGAAGCGAGTGTCGTTGCGCGCCAGGTGGCAAAGCAGAGCGTGAATATCGCACTGGCAGCCGCCACGATGGGCGCGCTGGTGTCGGCGGGTGGTTTGGTGCGACTCAGCACGGGACGTGTTGTGAGCGTGGTCAACGCCGCCACGCTCGTAGCGATGATGAACGGGGTGCGCGCGTCGCGCGCTCTAGCGCGCCAGCCCGTGTTGCCGCCGCGGGATCGCACGCCTTGGCATGCGCTCGACGCTCACGGCGTGCTGCGTCGGCTTGGAACCTCCGAGCTCGGTCTGGCTGAGGTCGAGGCTCAGCGCCGTCGCCGCGTCCCAATACGCGGAAAATCCGCCACTGGTGAGCTGTTTGATGCGATCACCGACGAACTCTTCAATCCCCTGGCACCGCTACTAGCCGTCGGAGCGGGTCTGTCCGCGGTCGCAGGCTCGATGGGGGATGCCGCGATGGTTGGCGGCGTGGTCGTGCTCAATGCTTGTGTTGGCGGAGTGCAGCGCTTCCGAACCGACCGTCGCATTCGCGATCTGTCAATGATTGCTCGTCGCCAAGCGAACGTGCACCGTGACGGACGAACGCGCTCGGTCGACGCGGGTGACCTTGTGCCCGGCGACATCGTCGTGCTGACGAGCGGAGAGGTCATTCCCGCCGATTGTCGTATCCTCTACGCCGAGTCGCTGGAGGTGGATACCTCGAGCTTGACGGGTGAGTCGCTTCCGGTACCCCGTTCGGCGGGGGCCAGCTTCGAATCGTCGATCGTGGACCGTGCGTCGATGCTTTACGCCGGCACCAGCGTGGCCGCGGGGCGTGCGACCGCAGTCGTGGTCGCGGTGGACGATCAGACCGAGGTGGCACGGGGAGGCATGGCTTCCCGTCGTGGCGTCCAGTCGAGTGGCGTCGAGCAGCGACTGCGGTCGTTGATCGACTTGACGGCACCCGTTGCGCTCGGGGCCGGCGTGAGCCTGGTGGTGGCTGGTTTGCTGCGCGGTCGCCGGATCGAACATTTGATTCCGGCAGGCGTCAGTCTCGCGGTGGCCTCGGTGCCCGAGGGTCTGCCGGTGCTCGCGACGGCCGCACAGTTGGCAGCGGCCCGGCGCCTTTCTAAGCGTGGGGCACTCGTCCGCAATGCGCGTTGCATCGAGGCGCTCGGACGCGTCGATGTGCTCTGTTTCGACAAGACAGGGACCGTCACTGAGGGCAAACTTGCGCTAGCCGGCGTGTCGCGCGGCTACGCGTTGATCGCGAGCGACGCGCTTGGTGGCGAAGAGCAGCGCGTTGTTTCCAGTGCGGTACGCGCGGCGCCGGACCTGCGCTACGTGATGGCGCACGATGATCCGACCGATGCCGCGCTCCACTCTCTGGCGCAGCGTCTCGGCGTGACTGACTCGACTCACGCCGCTGGCTGGGAGCGTCGCGGGGAACTGCCTTTCGAGGCAGGTCGGGGCTTTCACGTGGTGCTCGGACGCACGCCCTCAGGCGAGCGCGTCGATCTCAAGGGCGCCCCGGAGGTGGTTCTCGGTCGCTCCTCCTCAGTGTGGCTCGACGGCTGTCGCGAGCCGATCGACGTCGTTCGCCGCGAAGAGCTCGGCCAGTTCGTCGACAGTCTGGCGCGCCGTGGTCTGCGCGTGATTGCGGTGGCCGAGCGTCCGCTCGCCGACGGCGAACGGGTGGAGCTCTCGGATCCGCGCGAGCTGACCCTGCTCGGATTCATTGCGTTTCGGGATCCCGTGCGACCGACCGCCGCGCAGGCGCTCGAGCGGATTGGACGCGCCGGGGTGCGAACCGTGATGATCACGGGGGATCACCCCCGGACGGCCGAGTCGATCGCCAACGAGCTTGGCATGCTGCGTGGCTATCGCACCATGACGGGCGCCGAGCTGCTGGCACTTGGGGACGACGAACTCGATCTGATGATTGAGTCGATCTCGGTGTTCGCACGCGTGACTCCATCACAGAAGGCGCGCATCGTGCGCGCGCTACAGCGTCGCGGACGCGTCGTGGCCATGGTGGGCGACGGCGCCAACGACGCTCCCGCCATCCGCCTCGCCAACGTTGGGATTGCAGTCGGCGAGCGCAGCACGTCCGCCGCTCGCAGCGCAGCTGACGTCGTGTTGACCGACGAGCGCATCGAGACCCTGCTCGAGGCGATCGTCGAGGGACGCGCGATGTGGTCGTCGATTCGAGACGCCGTGTCGATCCTGGTTGGCGGCAATCTTGGCGAGATTGGGTTCACGCTGTTTGGCGGCCTGATCGACGGTTCTGCGCCGCTCAACCCCAGACAGCTTCTGCTCGTCAATCTCCTGACGGACGTGGCGCCAGCCATGGCGATCGCGCTGCGGGCCCCCGATCCGAGGCGCCTCGATGAGCTTGCAAATGAGGGCCCGGAAGAGTCCCTCGGACGCGCCCTCAATCGTGAGATCGCTGGTCGCGCGGTGGTGACGTCCCTCGGTGCGGGCGTTGCGTGGACCGCGGCCCGCTTCACCGGAAGCGCCGAACGCGCGCGCACGGTGGGTTTGCTGGCTCTGGTTGGTACGCAACTCGGCCAAACCCTACTGTCTGGCGGCCTCAGTCGTCCGGTCATCTCGACGAGCGTCGGTTCAACCGTGCTGCTCGCGACGATCGTTCAGACCCCTGGCCTGAGCCAGTTCTTTGGTTGTCGACCGCTCGATCCGATCGGGTGGGGCATCGCGATGAGTTCCAGCATCTTTGCGACGGGCGTGGCGGCCGCGTTTCCGCAGCTCACGTCGCTGGCTGTCGAGCATGCTGGACTGCTGCAACGCCTGGTGGCTCTCGCTTCGGCCTCGGGCCAGGCGCGCTCAGGCCCCGAGGATCGCAGCTCACTGGTCCCGAGCGCCGGGGAAGCGCTCAGTGAGCTGCTGCCTGGGTAAGCGCTGTCGGTCGCGCATGTCCGATTTGTTGGCCCGCCGCGACGAGTCAGGGCAATCGCATGCACTGTGCTTCGCAATTCGACGCTCGCCCTGGGGTCCCTGCTTGTCATGGCTGGCTGCGCCAAATCGCCCGCGGTCGCTCCGCCAGCAGGCGCGCCCGCGCTGGCCGCGCCGACCTCTTCTGCAGCTCCGGTTCCCGCCGCGAGCGAGCAGCCGAGTGAACCCCCGACGGCCCGTCTCAGCGGCCCACTACGGCAGCCTGGCGATTTCGTTGTAACGCGGTTCTCGGGCAGCTTCACGACGCGTCCGATCGAGGTCAAGGAGACCTTGCTTGAGCGGTCCGGCGAGACGATTCGCTATGAGCTGGCCTGGAGTCGGGGGGAGGAGCAGCAGCATCTGCGACTCGAGCGCAGTGCGAGCTCGGGCGCCTTGCTCCGGGTGCAGAAGCTCGGCGTGGGTGAGCCCGAGGAGCTGTCCCAGCAGGCCTATGAGTCTCTGTTGGCGAGTACCCTGTTCATTCCGGACAGCAATGACGCTGCTGGAGCTACCGAGAAGGGCAGCTGTCTGGTCGGCGAGCGACTGCTCAAGTGTGACAAAGTGAGCTACGCGGTGACCGTGGGCGAAAAGGCTGCAAAATTTGTGGTCAATCGCAGTGAGCTGATCCCCGGGGGTGAGCTCGGTGGGGAAGTGACCAGCGCCCAGGGCGAGCTGCTCTACCGCTCCGAAATCCTCGACTACGGTCACGTGGACGCGTCGGGCAGCGCTACCGCAGCGCGCTAGCCGTTGCGCCGAGGGCGAGGTTAGACGCGGCGCTAGCAGCCAGCCGAGTCTGCCGCCGGTGGCAAACCGGCGGCACCAGTCGGGCTAGGGCTCAGAGCCCGGTGAGCCAGTGACGATAGCGCTCGTCGACACCAGTGACCGCACGCAGGTACCCGCGCTGCATCGCAGCGCCAATTGTCGCGCGTCCGGTGGCGAACGTGACCCCGTCGATTTCCCGCACTGGCGTGACCTCGGCTGCGGTCCCGGTCAGAAATACCTCGTCTGCGCGCAGCAACTCTTCGCGCGTGAACGGACGAATCGTGATGGGAATGTCGCTGTCCCGAGCCAGGGTCAAGATGGTGTCCCGCGTGATACCAGGCACAATCGACGACTGTTCGTCATTGGTGGTGAGCTGGCCTTGGCGCACGAAAAACACGTTCATGCCAGTGGCACTGGCGACGGTGCCGTCTGCGTTCAGCATGAGCGCGTCGTCAAAGCCATGATCGACGGCTTCATGAGCCGCCAGGACGCTGTTGGCGTAATGGCCGCTGGCCTTGGCCATCGTCGGCAGCATGCTGTGATGAAACTTGCGCCAACTTGAGACCATCATGCGGATCCCGTTGCGCAACGCGCTCTCCCCTAGAAACGCTCCCATGTTGCGGACGGCCACCAGCACGTGCACCGGACACTCGAGCTTAGGCTTCAGATCGATCGGGCCACGCCCGAAGAATGCCAGTGGACGCAGGTAGCCGTTGCCGATCCGATTGCGCTCGACCAGATCCTTGGCCGCAGCATTCAAGGTGGCCGCGTCGAAGGGCAGCTTCATGCCATAGAGCCGTGCTGAATGAACCAGCCGCTCCACGTGGTCGTTCAAGCGGAAAATGCAGGTGCCCCGCGTGGTGGGGTAGCACCGAATCCCCTCGAATACAGCCGTTCCGTAGTGCAGCGCATTGGCGTAGTAGTGAATGCGAGTCTGCTCTGCTTCCCGCATTTCGCCGTCGAACCACAGCCATCGGGCGAGCTCTTGCGATTGAGGACGAGTCAGCGTCGTGAGCGACTCATCCTCAGGCACTCCGATAAAACTCGGCCATTCGAAGTCGTGTCCGGGCATAGGACCTCAGTCGATCGTGATCAGCTCAATGTCGAACACCAACGTCCCGGAGGGAGCGCCGGGTCGCGAGGGGCGCTCCCCATAGGCGAGTCCGCCGGGGATCCAGAAACGGGTTTTTTCCCCTACGACCATTAGCTGAACGCCTTCAGTCCAACCCTTGATGACCTGGTTGAGACCGAAGCGAGCCGGTTCCCCGCGGGCGACGGATGAGTCGAACATCTTCCCGTCGGTAGTCCAGCCCGAGTAGTGCACCGTCACCCGACTCGTGGCACTCGGATGGTCCTTGCCCTTGCCCTTACTGAGCACGCGATACGCCAGCCCGGAGCTAGTCTTTTTGGCTGAGGCCGGGGCGGCCTTGACGTCGGGAGGCGTCACCGGGGGCTTGGCGATGTCGAGCAACTCGACATCGAAAACCAGCTCGCCCGTCGGTGCGCCAGGCGGCCCAGACTCGCCGTAGGCAAGCTTGGCCGGCAACCAGATCCGCCGCTTTTCCCCCTTCACCATGAGCTTGAGCGCCTCGGTCCAGCCCGGGATCACCTGGGTGACGCCGAATTTGGCCGGCTCTCCACGGACCACGGAAGAGTCGAACATCGTGCCGTCTTTCTTCCAGCCGGTGTAGTGCACGAGCACGCTGTCGGTGTCCGTGGGGTGCTCCTTGCCCTTTCCGGGCGTCAGGATCTTGCTCGCCAGACCGCTGGCGGTCTTCTTCGCGTCGGTGGGCGCGGCTGCCACATCGGGCGGCGCCGGCAAGGCTGGCGCCGCCGAAGGGACGGGCGTGGCTACCTGGGCAGGTTTGTCTGCTGAGGGCGCCGCAGCCGCCGATTCCGTCGCAGTCGACGGCACTGGCGGCACTGCCTCGTCAGCCGCCGGGGCCTTCTTGCAGCTACTGAGGGAGAGGCACAGGGATAGGGTCCCGAAGGAGAGCCACGCTTTCATCGGCGCCGAGAATGCGCGAAATTCGGCAGTTCCGCAATGGGGAGCCTTCCCCTCAAGGGTAATCCCGAGGGCGCCTCTTAGGTGGATTCTCCCGCCGGCCGTCCCTACCGACGCTTGAGCCTCGCCATGTCATCAACACTCGACCCTGAATCCCTGGGCAATGCGGCCATTCTCCATGCTTCTGACGTTGCCGATACCTCTCGCCCCAAGCTGATGGGGCGCCAGGTTGCTGGTGAATCGTTCCTGCGGGGTTTCGCTCGCCACGCTCAGGTGGAAAAATTCTACTGTCTGTCGCCCAACAAGGCGGAGGCGAGTGACTTCGAGTCGCGACTCAGAGCTGCCGGGGCGCGCGCGCCGATCGGCTGGATCCCGAACGAGAGCCCACGGGGGCTGTCGGTCCCAGGATGTCTCTACGCGGGCACTCCGGTGATCGGAGCCTTCGCTTGGGCTCGGCGCCGTGGTGACCAACGCGGGTACAGCTTGTGCGGATTGACTCACACCACTGCCAGCAGTGGCGCCATGCAGGCCCTCGGTGAGCTAGTGGTAGCGCCACTGCAGAGCTGGGACGCTGTGATCTGCACGTCTGTGGCGGTTCGCGCCATGGTGGACCGACTTCTGGACGACTACAGCGAGTACCTATCCGAGGCACTCGGAGCCACTCGCGTCTCGCGACCGCAACTGCCTGTGATCCCTCTCGGCGTTGATACCGAGATGCTCGCTCCGGGGGCTGAGCGCGAAGCGCTGCTGCGCAAACGTTGGCGCCAGCGCCTCGGGATCCCGCCGGGGGACACGGTGGCTCTATTCATCGGACGCCTCAGCTTTCACGCCAAGGCCAATCCCTTCCCGATGTACGTCGCGCTCGAGCAGGCTGCTCAACGCACAGGCAGAAAGCTCCATCTGATTCAGTCCGGTTGGTTCGCCAACGAAGGGACCGAAAAGGTGTTTCGCGACAACGCGCGCGCGTTGGCCCCGTCAGTGCAGCACCATTTTCTCGACGGGCGCAAACCCGAGATGCGCGAGACGCTCTGGTTTGCGGCGGACTATTTCATCTCACTGTCGGACAATATTCAGGAGACCTTTGGCCTGACACCGGTCGAGGCCATGGCCGCGGGACTGCCGGTGATTGCTAGCGATTGGGACGGCTATCGCGATACCTTGACCAACGACGAGACGTGCTTTCGCATCCCGACGCTGAGTCTACCCGCCGGCGCCGGGGAGGAACTCGCCGCCCAACATGAGGCGCGTAACCTCACCTATGACCAGTACATTGGCTACAGCTCGCTGGCTACCAGCGTGGACATGCGAGCGACGATCGCTGCTTGCGAATCCCTGACCGCCGATCCCGCCAAGGCCCGCGCGATGGGCGCCGCAGGGCGCGCTGAGGCGCAACGTCGCTTTGACTGGTCCCACATCGTTCGGCAGTATCAGGAACTCTGGGGCGAGCTGGCCAAGCGGCGACAGTCCGAAACCGAGCGAGCGGCGCGAACCAAGGGCGCTCCCGCCAGTCCGCTGCACGCGGATCCGTATCGCCTCTTCGAAAGCTATCCAACTCGCGCCATTGACCGAGGCGACCAGCTAAAGCTGGCTGAGAGTCGCGACGGAGTCACGCTCGCTAGCGCTCGCAGCTCGGGCCTGCTCGGGTACGCCCAGCAGCTCCTGCTCGAGCCCGAGGAGTGTGAGAGGTTGCTCACCAGTATCGGGAGCCGTGAGGGTGGGACAGTCGCCGAGCAAGTCGACAGCTATCCGGACCCGCGACGCGCACGTGCCCTGCGCACCCTGGCCTGGCTTGCCAAGGCGGGGCTGATCGAGATCAACCCCGCGTGAGCCTGTAGTCCCTCCCGCTCGACCCGGTTACCAGGGTCGAGCGACCACTCTCTGTTCGGGTTAGCCGAGCGGCGGCATCGAGGCCGGGCGCTGGCTCGCGCCCTTGCGACCCGGTTCAGCTTCGCTGAACTTCTCGACGAAATCATCGTAGGTTCCGCGGAAGTCGAGCAGGCCCTGGTCGGTGAACGCCAGGATCCGATTCGCAAAGGTCGCGACCAGATCACGGTCGTGAGTCACGACGAAGGCGGTGCCCTCGTATTTGGCTAGCGCGTCGCCGAGCGCCACGATCGACTCGAGATCGAGGTGATTGGTCGGCTCATCCATCACGAGGACATTGTCCTTCATCAGCATGAGCTTGGCGAAGATGAGCCGGACGGCCTCGCCACCGGAGAGCGCGTCGGTCGGTTTCATGCCTTCCTCCCCGCGGAACAGCATACGTCCGAGCAATCCGCGCACATCTTGCAGCGTGGCATTGACGTCAAACGAGTGCAGCCACTCGGTGACGGTCGTGCCATTGCGAATGCTGCCGCGGTGTTCCTGGGCGAGGTTGCCGAGCGTGACTCCGTTGGCCCAGACGACCTTGCCAGAGTCCGGTGCAAGCTCTTCGAGCAGCAGCTTGCACAGCGAGGTTTTGCCGACGCCGCTCTTGCCGATGATCGCGACCTTGTCGCCCTTGGTGATGACCGTCGACAGATTCTCGCAGATCACCGTCTCGCCAAAGCGTTTAGTGACGGTCTCCAGGGTGAGGGTCTGTTTGCCGGAGGGCTTCTTGACCAAGAACTGAATGAACGGGCGCTCGATGTTGGAGCGCTTGAGATCCATCAACGTCAAGCGCTCGATTTGTCGCTTGCGGCTCTGAACCTGAGAGGCGCGCGTTCCCGCGTGGAACCGTGCGACGAAGTCCTGCAGCTGATCGACCTTCTTCTTGCGCTCGGAATTGTCTTTTTCGACGCGACCACGGACCTCGCCCTTGGCCTGCACCATGTCATCGTACCCGCCCGGATAGAGAATGATGGTGTTGTAGTCGATGTCTGCGATATGGGTGCAGATCTCGTTGAGAAAGCGACGATCGTGGGAGATCGTCAAAAGCACTCCGCGGTAACCCTTGAGGAAGCGTTCCAGCCAACGGATGCTGTCGATGTCGAGATTGTTGGTCGGCTCGTCCAGCAGGAGCGCATCGGGATTGCCGAACAGCGCTTGTGCCAAGAGCACGCGCAGTTTCAACCCGCCAGGCAGTGAGCTCATCTTGCCGTCGTGAAAGGACTCCACGATGCCGAGGCCGCTCAGGAGCTCGCCGGCGTCGGATTCCGCCGTGTAGCCATCCTCTTCGGCAATCACGCACTCGAGCTCACCGAGGCGCGTTCCGTCCTCGTCGCTGATGCTTTCGCGCGCCAGCAGCCCGTCCTTTTCCACGATCGTTTGCCATAGGCGGGCATTGCCCATCATGACCACGTCGACGACTCGCTCCTTGTCGTAGAGGGACTGGTCCTGTTTGAGCACGCTGGTTCGCGGAGGTCGCGACACCGTGCCGGTGTCGGGCTCCAGATCACCCGCAATGATCTTCATGAAGGTGGACTTGCCCGAGCCGTTGGGACCCGTCATGCCATAACGGCGTCCATCATTGAAGGTCACCACCACCTCCTGAAAGAGGCGTTTTTGACCGTAGGCCTTGGTAACGTCTTGGACTTGAATACTGGCCATCGCGCGCCGGCATTAGCAGAATTGCGGGCCAATTCCCGTTCCGATGCAGTAAAGTTACGCTGGCGTCTGGGGCCCCCTCGCTTACCGTGGCGAACTCGCGTGGATTTCGGTAGTTGTGCCACGGTCGGCCGGTCCAATGATTGCAATCGCGCTAGATCTGCGTTCACCAGATTGCCGCTTGGTGCTGGTTCGGCGCGGTGACGCAGCGTCGCGAACGTCAGCTTCGCCGCGCGTCAGCCAGCGCACGCGAGTGACCTGCGCTGCTGCTCAACATGACCGAGCCAGCGGGAATGACGTGCAAACAGTCCAACGCGCTGCACCGCAAGCCAACACGCGAAACCCACACGCGTCGAGCGAAACTACTTCGTAATGTCGGCTGCGTTCCAACGCCGCGCGATTCGGAGCGCCGCAAACGCGTTGTCGTTCTACAAATTTGCGCGTTCGCACGGCTCGCGATCGTGCACTTTTGCACGACTGTTTCGGGTGCAATCGCGGCCAGTTGACCTCGCGGAAATAGCGCAGATATACCAGCAACTGAAGTGCGTAAATTGTGTGGCGCGCTGCATAGGACACGCTACATCCAACGTCGTGTTCGCGCTGCCAGCCGTGTCCGGGCCAGCGCGACGACCCGTCGCGCGGCGCTGCGTTTCACCACGGCCGAGCCCACCGAAGACTAAGGCCTCCGACCGAGAACGCTGAGCGAGCTCAGGTTCAAGCCGCTCGCAATTCTGACCGGACGCCTGGCTCCGTCAACGCATCGATTCCCTGTCTTGGGAGGATCACCACATGAACGCCATCGCTGACAATGTTCAAGGCGCCATCGCCATCAGCATCATCGATTTCGGTCTGAGCTTCGTCATCATCTCAGGCATCGGACTCATTCTGTGGGCCCTGCCTCTGATCAACCGTGTCTGGAAGATCGACGAAGACAGCCTCAAGCAGGGCCACTCAAAGGATTAGGAGCATGCTAAGCGAAATCTTGCCGCTCTGTAGGGCTCTGTTGAGCCAGACGGGGCTCAGTCATTTCACGTTGGGCAACCTGCTGATGATTGCCATCGGCGTGACAATGGTGTTTCTGGCCGTCGTCAAGAAATACGAGCCCTTCCTGCTGATCGGGATTGGCTTTGCCTGCGTCGTGGTCAACGTGCCCGGCTCGGATTTGGCAGCGCCCGGTGGCCTCTTTCACTACGCCTATCGCGGGGTGGGATTGCTGATCGTGCCCCCACTGATCTTCCTTGGCGTCGGCGCGATGACGGACTTTGGTCCGATGATCGCCAACCCCAAGCTCGTGTTGCTGGGAGCCGGCGCCCACTTGGGCATCTTCGTGGCGTTGATCCTTGCCAAACTCATTGGCTTTTCGCTCGCCGAAGCTGGAGCAATCGGGCTGATCGGCGGTGCGGATGGTCCGATGGCCATCTTCGTCACGATGAAACTCGCGCCGCACTTGCTTCCGCCGATCTCGGTGGCCGCCTATTCCTACATGGCGTTGATGCCGCTGATTCAGCCTCCGATCATGCGCCTCCTGACCACCAAGGCGGAGCGCGAGATGGGGATGAAGCAGCTGCGTCAGGTGAGCCGGCTGGAAAAAATTGTCTTCCCCATCCTGATCGCGGTCGTGGTCAATCTGTTCTTCCCGCCGGTGGCTCCGCTCATCACGATGCTGATGCTCGGGAATCTGCTGCGTGAGACGCTCGTGGTGAACCGGCTGGTGGACACGGCAGGAGGACCCCTTCTGAACGTGATCACCCTCGTCCTGACGACGGCGATCGGTTCGACCATGAATGCTGAGTCATTCCTCACGGTGCGGAGTCTCGAAATCGTTGGGCTTGGACTGATCGCGTTTATGTTCGGGACGGGTTCCGGTGTCGTCACGGCCAAGGTGATGAACCTGTTCCTCAAAGACAAGATCAACCCGCTGCTCGGTTCCGCCGGGATCGCGTCTGTGCCGATCGCGGCCCGCGTTTCCCACATCGAGGCCTACAAGGCGAACCCACAGAACCTGCTGATCTATCACGCCATGGGTCCGAACCTCGCCGGCGTATTCGGGACGGCCATTTCGGGTGGTATTCTCCTGGCGCTGCTCGGAGTTCGCTAATCCCCGGCATCGCTTGCCAGCGAAAAAAGTCCCGCAAGCGCGTGCCTCTCGGTCACGCCTGCGGGACTCTCTGCGGGTCAGTTGAACCTGCGGTTTTTGGCGTCAGCTGATTCGCGCAACCACTGTGCCGGCGAGCACGCTGGACCCCTTGGTCACGGCGACCTCGGTGACCGTGCCGGCGCGGGTGGCATGGATGTACGTGTTCATCTTCATCGCTTCAATCGTGATGAGGCGCTGCTCGGCCTCAACGCGTTGACCGACGACCACGTCCACCGACACGACCATCCCAGAGACCTGACACACCTCTTCCGCTCCGCCGCCGGCGGCGGGAGCTGCGGCGGGCGTTGGCTGCGTGACTGGGGCGGCGGCTGTCATTGCTGTAGCTGCGAGGGGAGCTGCGGGAGCTGCCCCCAGCACGGGAGCAGCCGAAGCCCCCGTCAGTCCGTCGTCTTCGAGCACCTCGACGAGCACGTCGTAGGCTCGTCCTTCTACCGTAATACGAAGCTTTTTCATGGTAATTACCTAGCGACTAGCGCAGTCGATGCGAGATGTAGATTTCTCGACGGCCCTCACGTGCCCAGGCCTGTTGGGAGTAGGTGTTACCAAGCATCACTTCAGTGATGCCGAGAACACGAACGTCACGGCCCAGGGCTACGGTCGCGGCTGCAGTCAAGATAGCGATTAGCTCGGGCGAGGTTCCGTCAGTTGCGGAAGGAGCGGCGGGCTTGCGCTGCTGCTCGGGGCGAGCCGACTCCGCGGGGAGCGTCATGCGCCGAATCACAAACAGGACGAACAAGAGTCCTGCGATGATCAAGGCCAATTTCTGCCCGCGGATCTCGAACACACTCTCCGCGAGAGTCGTCAGCGACGGAGTGAGCTGTGCCACGGTCGGCCCGAGAGTTCCCAGTAGACCCTGGCTCACAGCGGGATGTTCCCGTGCTTCTTGGGGGGACGGACGTCGCGTTTGCCGAGCAAGGTGCGGAGCGCCAGACTCAGGGTGCTGCGCGTTCGGGCTGGGTCAATCACGTCAGTGATGAGCGAGTGACCCGCGGCGTGATATGGCGACGCAAACTTCGTGCGATACTCGTCGATCAGCAGCTGCTCCATCTCAGCCGGATTGGCAGCCTCATTGATGACCTTCTTGTAGAGCACGCGAACCGCACCCTCAGCGCCCATCACGGCGATCTCCGCGGTCGGCCAGGCCCAGACGAAGTCGGCCCCCATGTCCTTGGAGCACATTGCGAGGTAGGCGCCACCGTAGGCCTTGCGCATAATGAGCGTGACCTTGGGCACCGTGGCCGCCGCGTAGGCAAACAGCATCTTGGCGCCGTGGCGGATGATTCCGCCGCGTTCCTGCTGTACGCCTGGCATAAAGCCTGGAACGTCCACCAGGTTGACCAGTGGAACGTTGAAACAGTTGCAGAACCGAATGAATCGCGCGGCTTTGTCGGAGGCGTCGATATCGAGCACTCCAGCCATATGGGCCGGCTGATTGGCAACGATGCCAACCACAATCCCGTCGATGCGAGCGAAGCCGGTCACGATGTTTTTCGCGAAATCTCGCTGAGACTCGAGAAAATCGGCATTGTCGACCAGGCGGGCGATCACCTGATGGACGTCAAAGCCCTCCTTGGCCGACAGCGGGATCAGCTGCCGGAGCTTCGGATCCTCGGAAATTGTCACCGGGCGCTGCGTGTTGTGGGGCGGGTCCGTCAGGTTGTTGGCCGGCAGGAACGACAGCAGCTTTTTGGAAATGGCGATCGCTTCGGCGTCGTTCTCGGCGATGAAGTGGATGTTGCCCGACACCGAGGCATGTGCCTCCGCTGAGCCGATCTCGTCCATGGTCACCGATTGGCCCGTGACGGCCTTGATGACCTCGGGTCCACAGATGAACATGCTCGCGTTGCGGCGCGTCATGATCACGAAATCGCAAAGGGCTGGGCTGTAGGCTGCCCCGCCGGCACATGGGCCCAGAATCAACGCGATCTGGGGCACAACGCCGGACAGCTCGACATTGCGGAAGAAGACCTGGCCGTAGCCGCTGAGCGCCTGGACACCCTCTTGAATGCGGGCTCCGCCAGAGTCATTCATCCCCACCATTGGGATGCCGTTCTTCATCGCGACGTCCATGACGTCGCAGATTTTCTGTGCGTGAACGCGACCCAGAGTTCCGCCAGCGACGAGAAAATCCTGGCTGAACGCGGCAACAGGCCGACCGTCCACGAGGCCTGTTCCCGTTACGACGCCGTCACAGGGGTGCTCTTTCTTGGGGTCGCCAAGGTCGTGACCAACCTGCTGTGCATGAGCTCCGGTCTCGAGGAATGTACCTGTCGAGAACAGGCTGTCTACCCGCTCGCGGGCCGTAAGCTGGCCCTTGGCGTGACGCGCTGCGACCTTCTCAGGGGTGCCGGTCTGGTGGTTCTTCGTACGTCGCTTCTCGAGCTCGTCAAGAAGTCGCGGGTCCATGGGCATCGTCGACTTGCTCCTTCGCTAGCAGGCGGAACCAGGCATAGCACTTGGGTACCGCGTAGTCGCGAACTACAGTGCGCTCTCAAGTGCGAAAACTACGCGCATGCACGAGCATCTCGTGGTTCCGCATGCGTTGAATCCTTTGCACGTCGAGCGGCTGTGTCATCGCGATCCCGCGTCTGCGGCGACGGATTCTTGTTTGCGAAATCTCTGCGCGACAATGGCGAGTGCCCTTAGCTCGGCGCGAGGTTTTCGCAATTGAAGTGCAGGAGGCTGAGCGCGGGCAGTGCGTCCCAGTAGGTGATGGCTCCGTTTCGATAAGAAGTCGGAGATGGTTTGCGACGTTGCTCATCGTGCGGATCGCCCGGCGCGAGCCTGTGGCCCCGCGCCGGGCCGCCCGACTCGGACTCGTCCGGGCCTGGCGGCAGACGTGCCGCGGCCCAATCTCGGTGCTGGAGCGGGCGGCACTGAAAGGACGTCCCGTACGCGTTTGCCGCGCAGCGGCGTCGCCGAGCCCCCTCCGCAGCCCGAGCTAGCGCCATTTGCCGCAGACGAGCGCAGTCCAGCGGCACGCCGGCGCCATTTGGCCTAGAATCAGGGACCATGCGTCAGTCGTTGCTTCTGTCTCTCGGGCTGCTCGTTGTTGCCTGCGGTGGTCGTTCCTTGGAAGACGGCTACGAAGGGGCGGCAACTGGAGGGACCAGGGCGTCTGGCGGGTTTCAGGGGGATGGCGGCGCAGCTGTTGGTGGCTGGGTAGCCAGCGGCGGGACCTCCGACGGCGGCTACATCTCGCCTGGTGGTGGGATGCAGACGGGCGGATGGAACGGAACCGGCTCGACCGTGGCCACGGGCGGTTGGAACCCCGCAGGTGGAGCGAGTGGCACTGGGGCATGGCCTGCGACCGGCGGCGTTTTGGTGACTGGTGGCGCGTGGGGCACCGGTGGCATTTCGGTGACTGGTGGCACGTGGAGCACCGGCGGCAGTGTCGGCACGGGGGGCTACGTGGGCGGAGGCGGCGGCATCATTGACGCCTGTGTTCAGTCCAGCACGACCGCGTGTCAGAGTTGTCTTTGCAAGACCTGCGCGAATGAGGTCATTGCTTGCTTTTCGGACGTCGGGTGCCTCTTCATCACCGATTGCATTGGGAGGACCGGCTGCAGCGGGTACGAGTGCCTCGCCAACCGCAATTGCGGCAAAGTCATCAGCCAGTACGGGCAAGGTTCGCTCGGCCTCGCCGTCGGAATCGGCCAGTGCGCGGTCGTGTCTAGCTGCGGCTGCTAGGCAATTTGCCCTCAATTCGGGCGCGTCCTGGTTCGGGAGACAGCTCGCGTACGTTCGGCCAATGACGCGAGCGACCGGCGCCGCTCGCCGGTAGTGGCGTGACGGCTAGTGCGTCACGGTTGGCACCGCGCTTGGCTGCGCCTCGATCGTCAGTGGCCAGGAAACGGCTTCACGGCGCCAAGCGGACGTGCCCTCGACGCGCCAATCCAAACGAAGCTCATAATTGCCAGGGACGGGCGGCAGCGGCAGTCCCATCGTGCGCGTGCGGTAGCGTGGCGTCGCGGAGCGATGGTTCATCAGATCCGAGTAGCTCTCCAACCCTGAATCCAGCGAACAGAGCGCGAAGCGTGCTTCATGTTCAAACCCGTACTCCGAGGGAGCGAACACTAGGTAGGCGTGGATCTCGATCGGGATCAGGGTTCCCGGCGGCGGTGGTTCACCAGGCGGCAGATTGATCTGCTCGACCATGTTAAACAACGTGACGTTGTGCGAATGCTGATCGAGAGCCGATCCGGTACAGGCAGCCAGTAGGTAACAACGCGGCACGGGCCCACTCTGCCACGAGCATCGGGATTGGTGCCAGCCCCGCGCCGAGGCCGGGTCATTTGCGGCAAATCCGGGCTCCGAGCGAGCAGGTCCGCGCTGCCTCGCCTTTGCTCAGCCGCCTGAGCCCGTGGCTAGGCCCAGCACGCCCGCACATGCCAGCAGCGTGAGCGAGACGGTGGCGAGCAGCAGCGCCCCGCGAATGCGATGGCTCGTCGTCGGGTTGTCGAGGGCGCCAAGCCCTTCGAGCGCTGCCAGTAGCAGCACCGCGGCGGCGGTGGCGAGCCACGCCAGGTTGAGGCAGAGCCAGAACGCCAACAGCGGCATGCCGAACGGCATCGCTGACAACTGGGCCGTGGTCAGCGTCACTCGGGATGCGGTCTCCACCTGCGCGAGCAGCCAAGGCAGACGAGCAAATCCGATATAGCTCGCAGCGATTACGACGACCCCCCAGATCAAGCTGCGATTGAGGCGCGGTGAACTCAGAGCGGTCGTGTAGAGCTCGGGGGAGAAGCGCGGAAGGAGCGCAACCGTGGCCCAGATTAGCAGCGCACATTCGAGCGCGACCCCGATGGGGTGCGAATCGGTGAGCATTGCGTAGTCGCGATAGGCCCGCGGTGACAGAGCTGCGAGGGCCATTCCCAGTAGTTCGGCAGCCACGACCGCAGAAAACAGCAGAGCGCGTCGCAGTCCGCGGGGAGCGCTTGACGCAGGGGCCCGCCCAGCGGAAGGTTGCCCACCTTGGTTCGGTTCCGATTTTACGCGCATCTCCAGGCCTCCTACGGGAAGCTGCCTGACCCGTCAAGGGCGACTCGTTGCGGCTTGGCACTGCTAGCGGCAACGCTGCTGGCAAGCTGTGGGGGACACCGCGGGGATGCCTCCCCCGCCAACACAGAACTCTCACAGTCACTCGCCGCGCAGCGTGAGGCGCGTGGTCTCGAGTCAGCCTGGCGGGAGGGCGACGACAAATCCCGGAGCCTCCTACTGCCCGCACTTCGCGCCTTCATCGAGCGTCATCCGACCGATCCTCGGGTCCGGAGAATGCGGCTCTACTTGGCCCGACTTCAGATTTTGGCCGGTGCACTCGACGAGGCGACGGCCCAGGTCCAAGCTGCGGCTAGCGATGCCGGCTCGCCCCAGTTGGAGTCCTGCGCCTTGGTCAGTGCCGCGCTGTCGAATCGACGCGGTCAGGCCGCCGAAGCCTTGAAACTACTCGCGCCTTTGGCGGGGCGGCTGATCGATCCAGATGAGCGCTCCTATTGGGGAGCTGAGATGATCGCGGCCGCGTTGGCTACGGGCAAGACAGCCGAGGCTTGGCGCGCCGCCGAGCGTTGGTTACTTGAGGCGAGTGAGGACCAGCAGGCAGCGGCTCAGCAGGCGGCATCTTCCCTAGCGCTGCGGCTCGCCCAGCCCGAGCTTCTGGTCGCGTTTCGTGAGCTAGAGCAGGAACTCGAGCTGCCGACGCAGCAGGACGGCCGCCAGCGCGGGCGTCGTTGGTTGCTCGGTGTAGTGCGGCGTCGCCTCGCCCAGGAGGCCATTAAGGGACGTGATTCCGCCTTGGCGCGTCGTCTGCTCGACAGTGAAGGTGAGACCCTGCCGAATCTTCGTGAGACCGAGCGGCTTCGTAAGGTGGCCGCCCAACAGGTGGTGTCGCATCGCGCCGGGCGGGTGCTCGGACTCCTGGTCGAGCTCAACAGTGAAGTAGCACGGCGTCGCTCGAGTGACGTGGTCACGGGTGTGATGCGCGCGCTGTCGGAGGAATCTGGCACCGCTGGGGTGCGCCTCACAACGCGCGAGGCCTCCGCGCGTGAGGGCAAGGCTCTGGTCGCGGATTTTGACGCCTTGGCGGCTGACGGAGCGACGGTGATCATTGCCGGTCTCGAGGGATTGGAGCTGTCGACTATTGCAAGCGTCGCTGAGCGTGAACAACTGGCGGTCATCACCTTGCAGCAGCGCAGTGTGCCCGCGCCACTGTTTGGAATTGGCTTCGATTTAGCCGATTTAATGAGCCTCACGGTCGGCGCGGCCTCGCTGGTCAACGCCGATGCCAGCTTATGTCTGGAGCCCGCGATGGCGCTGGCTGCAGGCTCGAACTGGCTCGCACTTGGCGGTTGCTTGGACAAGGTCGTGAGCGCCGCGCGGACTCAGCATCCGTCGCCCGCCGTTTGGCTCGGACCAAGCGGTCTCGAGGAGCTCGGTGGAGCTTGTCCGTCCGGGTTCGCGGGCTGTCTGCAGCCTGCCGCAGCGCGCGACGCCTCTCTGGTGGCGAGCTGGCGGCAGCATGCCAAGCGGTTACCAAGTTGGTTCGAGGCGCTCGGTCACGACGCGGCCGTCCTGGCCGCTCCTGCACTCGCAAGTCTGCCCGAGGAGCTCGTGCTCGACGAGACGCGGATACATGCCGAACGGCGTCGCGTCACTGCTGAGCTGCAGTCGGCGCGCGCGCGCCTTTGGACCAGCGAGTCGCAGGGCTTCGCTGCAGACCGAACTCTTTCTCGCCGTTGGGCGGTCGTGACCGAGCCTCAGCGGGCCAAGGCCGCACGATGAGCGCTGCACCCATCGAGCTCGCCCTGGCGACGCGTCGTGACACGCGCCTGCTCGCTGTCGGACTCGCGCCGCACCTACAAGCAGGTGATCTACTGATCCTCAATGGCCTGCTCGGTGCGGGCAAGACCTTCTTCGTGCGGGCGCTGGCGCGAGCCCTACGCTTGCCTTCTCGGGTGCGGGTGACCAGCCCAACATTTACCCTGGTCCACGAACTTGCGACCCAGCCGCCGATGCGTCACGCCGATCTCTATCGCCTCTCGCAGCGCCGCGAGGTGGATGAGCTTGGTCTGCTTGAGGGGCGCGATGAGGGGTGGCTGATCGTCGCCGAATGGGCCGAGCCCTGGCTCGATGCCCTGGGGGGGGACGCGGTCGTGCTGACCCTGTCGGGCAGCCCGAGACGCGCCCAGCTCGTGGCGACCGGCAGCCGTTCTGAGGCCATTCTCGCGGGCTTTTCCCGGCGCCGCGACCGGCGATTTAGGGCTGGGACCAGGGGCGTGGTAGAAGGTGCTCGTGAGTGAGAGTCCCAGCACCGACCGTTCTCCAGGACGCCTCTTCGATCCCGTCTTGGGTTTGCTGGATGGCATTGGCTCGTGGGTCCTGCTCACAACACGCACCGTGACCTGGGCAGTGCGGCCTCCCTATCGTCCGCTCCAACTGCTCAAGGCCATGGATTTCGTGGGGGTGGGGAGCGTGTTCATCGTCTCCTTGACCGGGATCTTTAGCGGCATGGTGCTGGCCCTGCAAACGGTCCACAGCCTGCGTCAGTTCAGCGCTGAGGGGATAGTCGGAGCGATCGTCGCGATCTCACTGACGCGCGAGATCAGTCCTGTTTTCGCTGCTCTCATGGTGACCGCTCGCGCAGGTAGTTCGATGGCCGCCGAGCTGGGCAACATGCGCGTGACCGAGCAGGTCGACGCCCTGGTCACGATGGGCGTGAGTCCGGTTCAGTACCTGCTGTCTCCGCGCATGCTGGCTAGTATTACGATGCTGCCCCTGCTCTGCGTCCTGTACTCCTGCGTTGGTATGGCGGGCGCATGGGTTGTCGCGGTCAAAGGGTTGAGCGTGGACCCCGGAACCTTTCTCGCCAACATCGACAAGATGTTGACGATGCAGGATTTCATGATGGGGGAGCTCAAGGCCGCTGTTTTCGGCTTTCTGATTGCGGCTATCAGCTGCTACCACGGCTATAATGCATCCGGTGGCGCCAAGGGCGTGGGTCAGGCCACCACGCGCGCCGTGGTGCAGAGCGCAGTCGCCCTGCTAGTCGCAAACTACCTGATCACCAGCTGGCTCACGACGATCTGACTCGCGTCCACCGCACCGTTCATATCCCCGGCTGGGGCGAGATCGTCTCCTTGGTCGCCATGGGGGAGATGATCACGCGACGTCCAGGCAGGCGCTCGGCGAGTAGCAGGACCACCGGAAGAAGGAACAGCGTGACGAGCGCCGCCGACAAGGTGCCGCCGAACACGACGACCGCAATCGGGCGCTGAGTCTCGCTTCCAATGGCGTGGGAGAGCGCGGCCGGGAGCACGCCAAGCGCCGCTAGGAGCGCCGTCATTAGCACGGAGCGCAGTCGCGCGGACGTGCCTGCCAGTACCGCGGTTCGCTCGTTGTCGCCTTCCTCCTGTCGCTCGCGAATCGCCGATACGATCAACACACCGTTGAGAACGGCCTGACCGAGCAGGGCAATGAAGCCAACTGCAGCCGACACGCTGAGGGTCATGTGCGCCACGGCGAGTCCGACGACTCCGCCCGACAAGGCGAGCGGCAGGATCAGCATCACGAGCAGTGCATCAATCAGGGAGCCGAACACCGAATAAAGCAGCCCAAAGGTGATCAACAGCGCCACTGGTACCACGATCGTGAGCCGCTTCATGGCGCGCTCTTGGTTTTCGAACTCACCACCCCATGACTGTTCGTAGCCTTCCGGCAGGGAGATCGCTCGATTGACGCGCGAGCGCGCCTCGGCCACGAAGGTGCCAAGGTCACGCCCTCGCACATTGGTTCGCACACCGATGTAGCGGCGCCCGTTCTCACGGGTGATCGCCAGTCGCCCGACATTGAGCTGGACATCGGCCACCGCGGAGAGCGGTACGACGCTGCCGTCGCGCAGCGGGATACGGATGCCTCGGATGGAGTCGGCGCTCTCACGACTGGAGCGCGGGAGCCGCACGGTGACGTCAAAGTGCTTCTCGCCCTCCCAGAGCTCACTTGCCGTGTGTCCTGCCAGCGCCGTTTCCACGTAAGACTGGGCCTCGGATAGCGGCATGTTAAAGCGCGCTAGCGTCTCACGACGTACGTGCAGCTGCAGCTGTGGACTCACGCCCGCTCTCACGAGCGCCGCGTCGGCCGAACCGCGAGTGGCCTGAACTGCCGCTTTGGCCAGGGTCGCCTGGTGGGTCAAGACCTCGATGTCGTCGCCGAAAATCTTGAGCGCGACTTGCCCCTGCTGACCGGCAATATTGTCCGCCACGTTGTCGCGAATCGGCTGGGAGTAGTTGACTTCAACTCCTGGGATTTCCGCAGTATTGCGCGCCATCTCGAGCACGATATCGTTGAGCTCGTGCTTTTCGGGTCGCCAGGTGCTCATCGGCTTGAGCCGAACGAAGACCTCGAGGTTATTCGGAAGCTTCGGATCGGTGCCGTCCTCGGGTCGCCCGAGCTGCGTGAGGATCGACTCGACCTCCGGCGTGCGGCGGAGCAGATCGCGGACTCGGGGCGCCAGGCTGCGACCTTGCGCGTAGGACGAATTACTCGGCAGCGTGAACGTGACGTAGAGCGAGCCTTCGTTCAGTTCGGGAAGGAACTCCGAGCCGAGTCGACCCAGCAGCACGACCGAGGCCACGAGCGTTGCGACCGAGAGAATCAGCAGGGGAAGCGGTTTTGCGAGCGCTCGCTTGAGCAGCGGCCCGTGAAACCGCAGAGCGAACGTCGTGAGGGGCGACTCGCGGCTCGGCAAGGGCCGTCGAAGCACGCCAATCGCCAGCACTGGAATGACCGTAAAGCTCACCAGCAGGGCGCCCAGCAGGGCTGCCACCACGGTGTGCGCCATTGGCGAAAAGATACGGCCCTCGACGCGCTGCAGCGAGAAAATCGGGATGTACGCTGCGATGATGATGAGGAGCGCGAACATCGTGGGCCGCGCGACCTCACGGGTGGCGCGCAGGATGCGCGTTCCCAAGTTCTGATGCGGATCGAGGTGGGGTACGCGGTGCAGTAGGTGTTCCATCAACACCACGGCGCCGTCGACGATGATGCCAAAATCGATCGCGCCCATGCTGAGCAGATTGGCGCTCATGCCGCGGGCCGCGAGGTAGGTGAAGGCGGCCGCCAGCGAGAGTGGGATCACGGTCGCGACGACCAGCGAGGCGCGCAGCGATAGAGTGAAGGCAAACAGCACGAAAACGACCAGCGCTGCCCCTTCCATCAAGTTGTGGAGCACCGTGTGCAGCGTGGTGTCGACGAGCTCACCGCGGTCGTAAAACGGGCGAATTTCAACGCCGCGCGGGAGGCTGCGCTGGCCGAGCTCACTCACGCGTTTGCGGATCCCGTCGAGTACCTGGCTTGGGTTTTCGCCCTTTCGCATCAGCACGGTACCCTCGACGACGTCACTCTCGTCGTCGCGGCTGACGATGCCTTGGCGCGGCATGTAGCCCTCAGTGACGCTCGCCACGTCCTTGACGAGCACTGGGATGCCGCGGCGACTGGCCACGCGCGTGCGTTCGACGTCCTCCTGATTGCGGAACACGCCGACGCTTCGAATCACGAACATCTCTTCGCCGCGCTCGACGAAGCCGCCACCCGCGTTGGCGCTGGCCCCTTCGAGGGACTCGTTGACCTGATCGAGGGTCACCCCAAGCTCGGCCATTCGCGCTGGGTTCGGTTCGACGTGGATCTCGCGGACCATGCCGCCCATCGAGACCACCTCCGCTACCCCGGGCACGCGTAGCAGCGCGGGGCGAATGACCCAGTCCTGCAGGGTGCGCAGCTGCATCGGATCGGTCTGCCCACCGTGCAGGGTATACCGAAAGATCTCACCAATGGGCGTCGCCATCGGTCCGAGGGTCGCCTTGACGTTGGGCGGCAATTCCGCTTGCATGAGGCGCTCCACGATCAGTTGGCGGGCGTCGGAAGCCCCCACCTGTTCGTCAAACACCAGCGTGAGCTGCGACAGTCCAAACAGCGAAATGCTGCGCGTTCGAATGACGTGCGGGGTGCCGTTTAGGGCGCGCTCGAGTGGAATCGAGACCCGGCGCTCCACCTCCTCGGCAGGTTGCCCGGCGAACGAGGTGATGACCTGAACCTGGGTGTCGGTAGGGTCCGGGAAGGCCTCGATAGTCAAGCTGCGATACGAGAACCAGCCGGCCACGAGCAGCACGACGGCAAACAGGATCGGTGCCGCTCGAGTCGTCAGCGAGCGTCGGAGAAGCCAGTCAAGCATGGGATTTCAGGTTCCGTCGTCGAGGGCTAGCCGGAAATATTGAGCGCATTGTCGAGCAAAAGCGC
Organism: Polyangiales bacterium; assembly: GCA_038207155.1. Lineage (GTDB taxonomy): Bacteria > Myxococcota_A > Polyangia > Polyangiales > Polyangiaceae > FEN-1139. The sequence continues at coordinate 208,732 of JBBRAB010000001.1, read as the reverse complement.
GCCGCGTTCCACGACGCGGTCACCCGGGACGAGTCCCTGCGTGATGACGACACGGCCGCCGCGCACGGCACCTGCCGTGACGCGCCGTCGTTCGATGTGCCTTGGGCTGGTTTCGACCAGAACCGACTGATGCTCGCCGTCTGAGACCAGCGCGGTGGCGGGGACATCGACCGCGCCGGGCGGAGCTGGAACAAGGATACGCACCTGGGCAAAGGAGTTCGGTCGCAGTCGCCCGTCGGGGTTATCCAGACGAAGCCGGATCGGAAGGCTGTGACGTTCGGGATCGACCACCGACGAGACCATGTCCAGGGTGGCGTTGTAGTGGCTCCCGGTGGCCGAAGGGACAACAACCTCAGCGCGGGCCCCGGGAACGATGCCCTGGGCGTCGGTCTCAAAGATCTCTGCGACCACCCAGACGCTCGACAGATCCGCGATCGTGATCAAGTTGCCGGCGTCGGTGGCGCCCACCTCTTGTCCGGACAGCACGTTCTTTTCGACGATCGTGCCTGCGCGTGGCGCGCGCACCACGAACTCGTTCATCGAGCGTTGAGCCACCCGCAGTGCGCTCAGCTTGGACTGAGCTGCGGAGAGAGATAGCTCGGCCGAGCGCAGCGAAGTGAGTGCCGTGAGCTCGTCCTTGGCCGGAACGGCCTGGACCTGCACCATGGCTTTGGTGCGGTCGTAAACGGTGTGAGCGGTGTCGAGCTCGACCTTGGCGCGGTCCCGATCAGCTCCGAGGGCCGCCAGCTCGGGACTTGAGACCGTAAACAGAGGCGTATTGTGCGCGACGGACTGGCCAATCTCGACATCCACCGAGACCACGCGGCCGCCCAGGGGAGCGCCAACGCGCGCCGCGCGCGTCTCGTCGATGCGCACGTATGCGGGGATCGGATCCGAGAGCTGCTCCGTGCAGGCCTTGACGGTCCCGATGCTGACCGAGTGCCACTGCGGGGCCTCCGGTCGCAGTTCGATCGCTCCGCCCGTGATCGACATGCCCGGCGTTCCCGGCTTAGCCAGGGTCGCGGAGCGATCATAGGTGGCGGCGAGCCAGACCAGCAGGGCACCGAGTGCGCTAGCCGCGATGATGCCGGCGCGACCGGTTCGACTCAACCAGGACTCAACGCGCACAACCGGGGCCAGCAGGGAGGGGTGGTTCATCATCGTTCCCGGGTAAAAGGATCGTAGGCGTCGAGCGCGAGCTCGTGTCGAAGCGCATTTCGGTTTTGAAACAGTGCGAGTCTGGTGTCGATCAGCTCGAGCGCGATCGCGAGGTGCTCGCGTCGCATCATCAAGAGCTCTGTCATACCGGTTTGGCCGTGATGAAACGCGCTCTCAGCAGCTTTTACTGTGGCGCTCGAGCGCGGAAGACTCTCCTCCTCGAGTTGCTTGAGGCGAACAATGAGCTGGCGCTCGGTCTGAACGAGCCCTGTCACGCGAGCGATTGACTCGCGTCGGATGCGCGAGGCCTCGGCCTGGTAGGCAGCGCGTTCTGCTTCTGAGCGCGCCGCTTGTCGACTGCCAGCATCGAAGACGGGCAGTGGAATGGTGAGGGCAAGACCAAGCGTGTAGGGTTGATTGCCCGCGACGGTGAGATAATCGCGGGTGAACATCGCCGTCACCGTCGGATCGGGGACCCTGGTTCTTCGCGCCAGCTGGGCGTCGGTTTGGGCTGCTTGCGCGGCATGTCCGAGCGCCAGAACATCGGGGCGGGCATCGACTTGTTGCTGGGCGGGCCCGCGCCCTTCGAGCAAGGGCGCTGAGACGAGCGCACTCAGGTCTCGCAAGGCACTGCAGCGGGCACCGAGCCAGGCTTCACATTCGGCCTGCGCGGAGGCGTGGTCTGCCTCTGCGCCATTGAGTTGACGCGCCACGCTGAGCCGCTCGAGCTCCAGACGGTCCTGGTCGATGCCACTGATGTCACCGCGCTCCAGTCGAAGTCGACCTAGGGCCGCCACGTGCTCGGCGTCAGCGAGTCGTTCCGTCAACAGAACAACGCGCGCGTCCGTCGCCGAGAGCACGCCAAGGGCGTCCCTGGAGGCTGCGGCGACGTCCACCAGCGATTGCCGCACGCCGGAGTCGGCAGCGGCGCTGCGTTGTCGCGCGGCGGACTGACGCAAGCCGAGCTTTCCGAGCAGGATCGGTTGCGAGTAGCCAATCATCAGATTGGGCGTCTGCGCGCGTGACAGGCCCGAAGGATTCGTCTGACCGATTGCGTAGGAAGCCACACCGATCAGCAGCGCGGGATTGGGGTGGATGCCCGCCACGGCGATCTCCGAGCGCGTGACCGCGGCGGCCTGCTTGGCTTCGTGGAGGCGTGGGCTGTGTTGTTCGAGCCAACGAATGAGCTCGGAAGGCGAAGCGAGCAGGCGCTCTGCGTCAGCCTGCTCGACTGCCGCTGGCTCAATTGAGGAAGGCTCAGCCCCAGCCGCGGCGCCGATTTGACCGAACAGCGGGGTGACCGCCAACAGGGTCGCCAGAGTGAGGTATTTCGGGACGCGCATCAGGTTTCCGCGACGCCACAAGCAAATTCCGAACCAAGTCCCGCCGATGGCATTTTGGCGGGGATCCGTGGAAGCGGCAGGGTGGCGTTTCGCCTCGGTGGGGAAAAATGGGGCGCCGTGCAGGCATGGCCGCCACTCAGTGCGCAGGCCTTGTAGCCGCCACGTTTGGGTGAACTGGTGAGGGGCTTGCTCCGGTCGCCTGCACGCTGGCGGTCTTGCAGGACAGGACTGAGCTAGCCTGAGCCGAGCGCATGAGGCTGACGTTCAAGCTCACCCTGTTTCTCACCGTAGTCGTGCTCTTCGTGCTCGGCTCGAGCGGCTTCCTTCGGCTGCGCAACACCTTCGATCACTTTCAAGCGGATGGACAGGTCGATCACGAGCGAGTCGGACGGATCGTGGCGACTGCCTTCGAACGGATTTGGGTAGCTGAGGGCCGAGCCGCTGCCTTGAAAATGCTCTCGGCCTTACCGAAGACTCAACCTCAACTCACCCTGAGATGGGTTGAGGTCGATTCCCACGAGCCGATGCATCAGGCGCGAGTGCCCGCGGCCTTCGCTCAAGCGTTGGCGACACGCGCGGTGGTCTTCGCTCAGGGCCGTGCCACGTTACTGCCGTCGACGCCCGCGGTGGCGCACACCTACGTGCCGGTGATTCTAGCCGGCGAAGAGGGCGCGATCGAGATAGAGGAGCATCGAACCATGGAGCATGACGCGCTCTGGGCGGGCGTCGTTCGCACCATGGCCGAGTCTGTCGCGGTCACGCTGGCGTGGCTGGTGGTGGCGCTGTTGATCGGGACCGTGCTGGTTGCCGTCCCCATGAGGGCGATCGCCGACAAGGCGCGACGCGTCGGAACCGGCGATTTTGGCTCTCCTTTGGCGCTGAGGCAGCGTGACGAACTCGGTGAACTCGCGGCGGCAGTCGACGTCATGTGCGACCAGCTGCGCGAGCAGCACGAACGACTCAATTTCGAGGGGCGCGCGCGACTGGCGGCGGTCGAGGAATTGCGGCGCGCGGAACGCCTGACGACGGTCGGTAAACTCGCCTCGGGCGTCGCGCACGAACTTGGGACGCCGCTCCACGTGGTGCTCGGTCGCGCCAGTATGATCGAAACCGGCGAGGCGGACCCGGCCGAGACCATCGAGTGTGCTCGTATCATCCGCGAACAGAGTCAGCGCATGGCCGGGATCATTCGTCAGTTGCTCGATCTGTCGCGGCAACGCGAGCCGAGCAAGAGTCTTTTCAGTCCGGTTGAGCTTGCTCAGCGCTGCCAGTCCCTGCTCGGACCCATCGCCGAGAAAAAGTCCGTCCGTATAACCATCGTCGAGCCGTCCAACCCGATCGCAGAACTCTCCGCTGATGCGCATCAGCTCGAACAAGTGCTCACGAACCTAGTGATGAACGCGATCCAGGTTTCACCTCCCGACACGGCGGTACAGATCTCGGTCGAAGAGCTGTTGGCGACGGTGCCCTCGGAGATCGGCCAAGGGGAGTTGCCCTGCGTCGCGTTCCGCGTGGCGGACCATGGACGTGGCATCGATCCGGCTATTCTAAAGCACCTATTTGAGCCGTTTTTTACGACAAAGGCTGTGGGGCAAGGGACTGGCCTCGGGCTGTCTGTGTCCTGGGGTATCGTGCGCGAACACCAGGGTTGGATCGAGGTTGATAATCAGCCTGGAAAAGGCGCCTGCTTCTCTGTTCTACTGCCGTTTGGAGAGCCCCATGAAGGGTGATGTTCTGTTCGTTGACGATGAGCCAGAGGCGCTCAGCTTGGTGGAGCGTCGCTTGTCGAAGCGTGGCTACCACGTCACCGCGGCGACCAGCGCGGAGCAGGCTCTCGAACTGCTGGAGGTAGGGAAGTTCGACGTCGTCGTGACCGATCTGCGGATGCCGGGCATGGACGGCCTGGAGCTGTGTACTCGCATCCTCGGTCGTTACCCCAGATTGCCAGTCATCTTGCTGACGGCCTTTGGGAATCTTGAAACAGCGGTGGGGGCGATTCGCTCGGGCGCCTACGATTTTGTCACCAAGCCGCTCGAGGTCGAAGTGCTCACCGTGGCGCTCGACCGCGCGATTCAGCATTGTCACGCTCACCGCGAGCTCGAACGGCTGCGCGCGCACGTCGGCACCAGCACGTCACGCCATGGGATTGTCGGCAACAGTCCTGCGATCGGGCGAGTTATTGAAACGGTGGACCGCATTGCCAATGTGGATGCTTCGCTGCTGTTGACGGGTGAAAGCGGGACTGGCAAGGAGGTGGTGGCTCAGGCCATCCATCGCACGGGAGCGCGCCGCGGCGGACCGTTTGTGGCCATCAACTGCAGCGCGATTCCCGAAAATCTCCTGGAAAGTGAGCTATTTGGTCATGCTCAGGGGGCCTTCACCGACGCTCGCACTGCTCGGGCGGGGCTGTTTAGCGCGGCCTCCGGTGGAACGTTGTTCCTTGATGAGATTGGCGATCTGCCGCTCTCGATCCAGCCCAAGCTACTGCGCGTGCTTCAAGAGCGACGGGTGAGGCCGGTGGGTGCCAACGTCGACATCCCGGTGGACGTACGCATCATCAGTGCCACGAACCTGGACTTGGAGCGCGCGGTCGCGGAGCGGCGTTTTCGCGAGGACTTGTTCTATCGCGTCAACGTCATTCACATTGAACTTCCTCCGCTCCGCGAGCGCGGCAACGACGTGCTCGTGTTGGCCGAGGCATTCCTGAGGCGAAACGCAGCTCAGCTCGGCAAAACCGTGCACAGCCTGTCGCCCGCAGTGGCCGAGCGCCTCATGGCGCACCATTGGCCGGGCAACGTGCGTGAACTCGAGAACTGCATTGAGCGAGCTGTGGCATTGGCGCGCCATGTCGAATTGGTGATCGATGATTTGCCGGAACGACTTCAGGGCTATTTCAATCGCGTCGAAGGTGCTGCCCCGGTCGAATGGGAGCCGCTCGAAACGGTCGAACTCCGCTATGTGCGTCAGGTCTACGCCGCCGTTGGCGGCAACAAAACGCTCGCGGCCCAGACCCTGGGGCTGGACCGCAAGACGCTCTACCGAAAGCTTGAGCAATGTGGCGCGCTCGGCAACAAGGATAGCTAGGGCTTGCGAGCCTGATGACGCGGCACTGCTTCACTGAAGCGAGCTTCGAATACCTCGGGCTCCAGGCCCGACTCGGGGGTGACTTCAAACTCGGGCGTGCTCTGGTGCACGAGCTTCTCGCCGAATTCCTCAACCTCGCGCCGACTGAGTCCGAGGCCCATCAACTGTTCTGCGCTCAACTTGGCGTCGGGTTTGACCGCCACTCCGCCGTCTTGCGTTGGCGTGAGCAGCGAGCGGATGGCCTCGAGCTCCATGCGACTGAGCTTGGCCCCGCAGACGTCGTAGTCGATCCAGGCTTCGTAGCTCAGCGGTGCTACGCGGCGCACCAGGCCAGCCATGACCCGACCGAACTCCTGAATCTCCCACTGGGCATGGGGATCGGCGCGCAGCTTGAGAAAATGCAGCAGGTTATGCAGATCAATCTTCCAGTACCACTGAGTGTAGGCTGAAAGTGGGAGATCGATGCGGGCCAGCTCGCGCGCCACATCCTGCTCGGTGAGCCACTCGTAGGTCGACTGAACCTGGGCGCGACCCTCTTCCCAGCGCTCCTTGGCGCGCGCATAGAGCGCGGGATCGACCGGCTCCCCAGAGCGCCCCTGATTGTTGCGCGAGCTTTGCTTTTGCAGCTGCTCCTCAGTGGGGGTGTAAAACAGCATTGGCATCAATGAGTACCGTCCGGAGTACTCGTTGACGTTCGCGGTGCGGTGCCGGATCCACTGTCGGGCAACGAAGATCGGCATGCAACAGTGGAATTTTAGCTCCACCATCTCGCTCGGCGTGGTGTGCAGATGACGGCGCAGGTAGCGGAGCAGTCCGCGGGTCTGCTGCGTCTGACGGGTACCGTAGCCGTAGCTGACCCGCGCGGAGCGCTCGATGCACTCGTCAGTCCCCATGTAGTCGACCAGCGCAACAAAGCCGTGATCCAGCACGGGGAAGTAGCGACCTAGTACCTCTTCGGCGGCGGGCGAAAACGGACGCTGGGACGACATGGGGTCCCGATGGTGCCACGAGGGCCCCCTAAGGGTAAGCCCTAGGCGAACTTCCCAGGAGCAGGCCTCGAGCCTTGCTGGCCCGGCGAGTAGGCGCCCCGCGCGCGCGGGCGCGATTCGGGGCCTGCTCAGGATGAATGGCCGGCTCCCGCTTGCCGACGGGACTGGGCTGGGCAACCCTGGCTTCAGATGACTCGCCCGACCCAGGCCCTCGGCCGTGACGCGCTACGCGCGCTGCTCGCGGGGCGTGGCTTACGGGTCACCGAGCAACGCATGAGCCTTCTGGAGGAGCTGTCGCGCACCGTCTCGCCGATTAGTCATCCTGAACTCACTGAACAACTTGCCAACGTGAGCCTGGACCGTGCCACGGTCTATCGTAACCTCATGACGCTGAGCGAGGCCGGACTGCTCGTTCGGACCCAGCTTGGCGATGGCGTCTGGCGTTATGAGCTGCCACGCGGTCAAGCTCCGACTCACGGGCAACACGCCCACTTCGTGTGCACTGGTTGCGGAGAGATCGTCTGTTTGCCAGAAGGTGCGGTGTCGCTGTCGGGGGAGGCCACGCTGCGTGAAGTGGCGGAGGTCCAGCTGCGTGGACGCTGCAATACCTGCGTTGGGGCTTAGCGCTGTGCGTCGCGTGCGCGTCGTTGGTCGCGGCGGGCTGAGCAGCCTTCGTGGATTGAGCGCGATGGTGCTGTCCGCTTGGCTACTCAGTTGCGGCTCGGCGCGAGCCCCCGGAGCTGCGTCGGCGGTAGGCCTAGCGGGAGCGAGCAGTCTGGTTAGGCTGCCGCCCGCGGAGCCACTGAGTTTGCCGGGTTCACTGTTTCCTCCGCTTAGCCATGCCGAGCTCGGTCCGCGTCGCGATTCCGGGAAAAACCAGGTTTGGATCCACGCGGGCGTGCGCGCGGAGTTGTCGCCTTTGGGAGTGCCCCGCAGTGCTGCCCAGTGGTTCCCCATCGCCCGCTCGGTGGAGGCTCTGGAAATCCCCGCGCGCTTAGGGCATGGCTGGCTGTTTGCTGTCAGTTCAACTAGTGATACCTGGCTATTTCGCGCTGCCAGCTTCAGCTCCGAGTTGCATCCGCTCGGGCGCGTGCCGCGGCGCGTGACGGGGTTGACGGTTGGATTATCCGGAGTCTTTCTGGCGCTCGACGACCGAGCGTCACAAGTACTGAACCTCGATACGCTCGAGTTGACTCTCGCGCCTCTCACGGGTCCGCCTCCTTCTGCTCAGAGCTATGCCGCGCTGAGCGAGCGCGTCGCGCTCTGGCTCGAGCCGTTTCGCGGCCCTCTGTCGACGCACGACGCCGGTCGCACCTGGCAGCCCTTCGGTCGTTCCGTCGAGCGTTTGGAGCTTCAGGGCGATCACTTGCTTCTGAGGGCGCGCGGCGAAGACTTGCTGCTGGGAATTGACGGCGAATTGCAGCCAGCGCCGCGACGAGCTGCCGTACGACTCGAGCCGCCGTTTCGCAGCGCTTTCGATCGAGCCGTCGAGCGCGGAGTCACTTTCGACGAGCGCTCTGCCTACTACGTGGAGCGGGCTGAGTTGCGGACCCTGTCGCTGGAGACAGGGCTGGTGACGTCTAGCACGCGCCTGCCGCTCGATTGGCCAAGGGACTGCACGGGTCGACTCGTGTCCGGCTCACGTGCTGCGTTTGTGTGTCTGTCGCCCGCGACCACGACGCTGTTCGTACTCGAGTCCACCGGGAAATATAGCCCAGTTGCGCAACTCACCGGGCCGCGTCGTCTGGTGGCAAGCTCCGAGTCCTCGGCGCTGCTCGAAGGGAGCTGTCGTGGCAGCGAGCACCCGTTGCCAGACTCTCGACAACGGTCCTACTGCCTCGTCCCGTTCGGCTCGGTACCATCGAGCGTAGCGTTGTCCGCGACGGCTGTTCCCGCCCTGTTCGCTGACGGCGAGGTCGCGGGAGTCACACCTCCCGAGGGTAAACACGCGGGCGTGCTGGAGCTGCCCGTGAAGCAACAGCGCTTTGCGCTCAAGCCGCGGCGCGAGTTGCCGGCCGCCGACGCTGAGTTTCTCGGTCTTGCTAACCTGGCGGCGGTTCCGAATGGGGACCGTCAGCAGTTGGAGTTCTGGGGCGTCACGCAAGGTGACTTCGGAGCGATTCGCATCGAGCGTGATGGAGGTTTTGACGTTGGCCCGGTCCTTCACCAGGTTAGGCTCGCGCTGTTCGCTGAGCGTCGCGCCTTGGTCCTACTCGCTTCAGATCGCGCACTGGAAACGCTCGACCATGGGGCGCAGTTCACTGACGTCCAGGTGCCAGTCGGTTTGTCAAAAAAACCGGAAAAAAGCGAAGATGTGCAGCAATTTGGCTGCAGCTCGGTGGGATGTCGACTGGGAGCCTGGCGCCGTGTGGGCTGGCAAAGCAGCGCTGCCCACCCGGTTGCATTCACCGTCGTCGAGGCCCCCAAGCGACTGCTCGCTCTGCCCGGTTCGGCGCCGCGTGAGCGGCTCGTCTGCCGCTTGCTCGGTCCGAGCGCGGGTCCGCCCATGGCGGGACCTGCGGGCGCGGATCGGAGCTCGGCGCGCACGTCGCTCGACACGGGCGCGCTTGATGCCCCGCTCGATAGCCTCGAGTGGCGGGCATTTTACGGACAGCGCGCGCCCAAGCTGGGGCCGGGCTACCTCGGGTTTGATCGGGGCGTCAGAAATGATCGCGGAGCCGGTAGGCTCTATGCTCGCTTGGCAGAGACCTCATCCGGACTCCACGGTGAGCTGCGGCTCAGGTTCGTTGACCACCTGTCGTCGCAAGGCATTGACGAGTCGATCGCACCGCAACTGCCGTTTGCGTCCTTGGGCGTCGCGGCAAGACTCTTCGGGCATCCGCGTTACGGCACCCTGGCGAGCCCCGTGAGTCTTGAGTTGGAGCCGGGGGGTTTTGGGGGAGTGATTCGACTCGGGCCTGACGACGACCGCCACTACTGGTTGTTCGAGGCGGGCCGCGCCTTGCAGCCGTTGACCATGGAAGGCTCGACTAGCCCAGGGCCCGTCCATCCCGTGCGTTTGACGCAGGGGTGGTACTGGCTCTCGGATGCTCTCTATGCGCTCGATGGCCAAGGCGGCAGAGAACTCTGGCGTCCGTCTCAGTTGAGCCGGGCAAGCTCGCTTGAGCTGACACGTGACGATCGGGCAGGGGCCCTCGCTGTCGTCGTCCGTTCGACCGCGGGCAAAAGCGAGCCGTTGCTCTATCCCTTTTCGCCTGCAACCGGCGCGTTCGAGGCTCCTCTGCAGGTCAACCTGAAGGGCGCGCCGCGTGTCTGCGAACCCTTCGATCACGGTTGGCTGCTCAACACTTCGGTCAGCAGCTGGCTTGACGCTTCCGGGCTTGAGCCGGGAGAGCCCGCGCCAGCCCGGGTGTTCGCGCGAATTCGCGTGAGCGCTCAAGGGAGCTGCCTCGAGCGGCTCACGCTCTACGCCGCCGACGATCAGCCGCTTAACCTCACGGTGAGTGCGGTTCCCCAGCCTCGGGCGATTCCCGCCCAGAGCATCGATCCCGAGGGGCGCCGACGGGCACTCCAATGCGCAGCGGCCGCGGCCTGGGTAGTGCCGCAGCCTTAGATGCAGAGCTACTTCTTGGTCGGCTGCTGCAGCTCGATCGAACGAAGCGTGGCGCACTGCACAGCATTCATGACCGTGTAGCGCAGCGCGCCTTCTTCGAGGGCCATCAGCCCAGCGATGGTCGTCCCGCCAGGGCTCGTGACGGCGTCTTTGAGCTTGGCAGGGTGTTCACCGGTCGAGCACAGTAGCTGCGCCGTGCCGAGCACGGTTTGACGAGCGAGCTCGAGTGCGGTGGCGCGAGGAAGGCCCATTTTTACGCCACCGTCAGCCAGTGCTTCGATGAAGAGTAGGACGTAGGCGGGTCCGCTTCCACTCAGTCCTGTGACGGCGTCGAGGTGCGCTTCGTCCAGTATCACGCTGGTTCCGACGCTCGCAAAGAGGTCACGCGTTAGCGTGACGTCGTCGCTGGTAGCGGTCGCTCCCCGAGCGATCGCGGTCACGCCCGCGCGCACTAGCGCCGGCGTATTGGGCATCGTGCGCACGACGCGCAAACCATCAGGCAGGAGAGCTTGGAGGGCTGAGGTTGTTAGGCCTGCCGCGACTGAGATGACCAGCGTGCCAGGTCGCCAAGCGGCCTTGAGGGTTGGCAACACGGTTGGGATCACCTGGGGTTTGAGCGCCAGCAGGACGACGTCCGCCCAGCCGAGCAGCTCGCTGGCGTCGCTGGTGGTTTCGATGCCGAGCGTGTCGCGCAGCTGCTCCAGGGCCGCCGCGTTGGTATCGCACGCACGAAGCAAAGCTGGGGGCAGGCCGCCTGAGGCAAAGACGCCTTGAAGAATTGCGCCGCCCATGTTGCCAGCACCGAGAAAGCCGAGTTTGACGTGTTGCATGAACTCTCCGTTGAGACGAACCATCCCCCAAGCCCGGCATCGTCGCAAGAGCTGCTCGGAGCAGGGCTGCGCGGCTCGTTGCGGGCGTCGCTCGGGAATTGCGGGGTAGCGGAACAAGATTTCGAACTCCTGCGCGGCGTGGAGGCCTGTCGGTCGGCGGCGTGCTAGACCGAGGCCCCGTGCGTGACCCCTACGAGCTCCTCGGTGTGAGCCGCAATGCTGACGATGCCGAATTGAAGGCAGCGTTTCGACGCGTGGCCGCGATCCATCATCCCGACAAAAATCTGGATGATCCTTCGGCGCAAGCGCGTTTTACGGAACTCAACCAAGCCTATCAAGTCCTGAGCGATCCGCAGAAGCGTGCGGCTTGGGATCGGTTTGGCGATGCAGCGTTTCGACCGGGTGGATTTGACCCGAGCAACATCGACATCTCGGAGTTCGTCAACATGGACGGACTGTTCGGCGATCTGCTGGGGGCGGTCGGGATTCGCCCCAAGCGCGCCGGCGACGTGCGTCTCTCGGTGAAGCTGACCTTCGAGGAATCCGTGCGCGGCTGCACGAAGACCGTCCAGTTTGATGCCAAAGAACTCTGCGCGCGCTGCGCAGGTCAGGGGGGCGAGCCGGGCTCGGTCTCCGCGAAGTGCGGCGCCTGTGAGGGGCGGGGCAAGCAGCGACCGCTTGGCGGCATGCTCGCGATGGCCTTTGAGCGGCCTTGCAGCCATTGTCGTGGGGTTGGGCGGCGCTTTGTTCGGGCCTGCACGACCTGCCGCGGCGACGGCACGATCGGCATTCGTCGGACGCAGGAGGTGGAGCTTCCGGCCGGCATTGAGCCCGGGGCGACCCGCACCATCCGCGCTGCTGGTAGCCGCCCGGAAGCTCAGCGCCCAGCAGGAGATCTGCACCTGACCGTTGAGGTCGCCGACCATGAGTTTTTCAAGCGTGTCGGTGATGATCTGATCTGCAAGGTACCGATCACCTTTCCACAGGCGGCACTCGGGACCGAGCTTGAGGTGCCTACCCTCAATGGTCGTGCTCGTCTGAGAATTCCCCCCGCGACGCAGCCTGGTCACGTGCTGCGCATGCGGGGCAAGGGCGTCCCACGACTCTCGAGCTCGGGCTCGGGAGATCAACTCGTGGAAATGCAGCTCGAGATCCCGCGCCAGCTGAGCAGTCGCGCTCGGGGACTGATCGAAGAACTCTCGGCTGAGCTTGGGGCCAGCTCGCAGCCTGAGCAGCGCGGTTTTCTCGATCGCTTGAAGGGTTGGTTCTAGCTTGCGCGCGGTCAGCTTCGATCTCGGGCAGACGTTGGTCGAGCTAGACACGGCCTTTCTGGCCGAGCGCTGTCGTGAGCAGGGCTGGAGCCTTCTGCCTCAGTCGCTCGACCTGGCTTCGGAGGTGGCTTGGGAGGCCTACGCCCTGGCCAAGCGCCAGGGACAGGTGGGTGAGGCGGCCTGGAGCGCGTTCATGCGGACGCTGCTGCAGGGGGCCGGCGCCCGGCGCTCCGCTCCCTCTCAGACTGGGGATATCAGCCCGGATCCATGCGATGCGGTCGGGGAGCTGGTCCGCTACCTGTGGCAGCAGCAGCCAGTTCAGAACCTCTGGCGGAGACCGATCGCCGGAATGTTCGAGCTAGCGAGTGAGCTCGGAGCCTGCGGCGTTCGGACAGCAATCCTGACTAACTCTGAGGGGCGCGCCCTGGAACTGGTGACGGCGCTTGGTTGGGCGGACACCTTTCCAATTGTGGTCGATTCAGGGCTGCTTGGCATGGAGAAGCCTGAGCCAGCCATTTTTTCGCTGCTTTGTGCTCGGCTCGGGGTGCCTGCGGCAGGCGTCGTGCACGTCGGCGATTCGGTCGAGGCCGATGTCCTCGGAGCTCAAGCCTCAGGTCTTCAGGCGATCGGCTTCGGCTCCCCCTCGGCGCCGTTGGCGGCAGCAGGGACGCCTTGGGCCACCGATGCGGCCGAGCTTCGCGAAGTGCTTTGCAAGCTCGGCCTGCCGTTGAATCCCAAGTCAGAACAGCGAGGGCTTGGCAGCGACCGCGAAGGAAAGCTATCGTCTCGGTAGTTATGTCCAGCCAGGACGCAGAGCGTCGCTACGGGGATCGCACGCCGATCGAGCTAAAGGTCGAGTACAAGCGCGTCAACACGTTCTTTGCCGACTACACCCGCAACATTTCGCGCGGGGGGACGTTCATCGCGACCGCTCGACCCCTGACGATCGGAACCGAGTTCGTGTTTGCCCTCACCGTTCCGGGAATGCCGGAACCACTCCGTCTCATGGGCAAGGTGATCTGGACCACCTCGGTGGACGATGCCACGCCAGCGAATCCAGCCGGGATGGGCATCGAGTTTCAGTACAAAGACGCTACGGAGCGCGCTGAGAAGGAGCGCTCGGTTCATGTCTTGCTCGAGGCCGAGTTTGGCGAGCACACCGCCTCGCGGATGCTCAAGCGTTAGCGCCGCCCACTAGGGCAATTTGAAGCGCGCTGGCAGCGCGCTCGGGCGCCGACCTGCTTGCTTTCGAAGCAGGTCGCGCGCGATCACGAGCTCAATCAAGTCAATTCCTGGACTCTTGCGAAGGCCCTCGAGGCGCGTGGCTGCGGTCGCTTTGTCTCCCGTGAAAAACGGGACAAACGCCAGGTAGAGTTGGGCCTCACTTTGCTCAAGGGCGCTACGGGCGGACGACTGAAGCTCGCCGTCGCGCACGGTGCCGAGCGCCCAGCCGCGCAAGCGTTGAGGCCAACGCTCCGAGTCGCCCGTGTTTTCTAGGGCGTCCTCCACGAGTCCATTGCCGGGCAGCTTCAGGCTACGCTCAGCGAGCCGCAGCCAGACGGCGAGGTAGATTCGATCATCGGCTGCCAGATCCGCTTCCATCGCGAGCTGCACGGTCTTTCTCAGCTGGTTCAGGTCGAGGCGCACCAGTGCTCGGCGCGCCGTGTCGAGCAGTGTGGCTGTGGTCTCGCGCAGATCACCCCGGGAGGCCTCGAGCGCGCGCGTCGATGCTCGCCGTTCCCCCTCCGTCTCGCCGTAGATTTCCAGAACACGGGCCAGGAGTCGTTCGGCTTGGCTCTGTTCGTGGGGATTGCGCGCGTTTTTGCGCGCATCGAGTGCGCGTTCGAGCGCCTGCTCGAGCGCGCGATTGGCCGGCGCGGCGTTGCCTCGCTCGATCTCGATTTCGTAGCTCTGCACCAGGGCTTCCGCCTCTGCGCCAGCATTGCCTGATTCCCGAGCAATTTCTAGCAGGCGAGCGAGGGCGCCCAAGGACGCGTCCAGATTGCCCTGCTGGCGTTCCACTTGAGCGAGGGAGCCGTAGCCGTCGACACTCGGCTGCAGTTGGACGGATTCCTTCAAGCTCGCCTGCGCGCGTGCCAGGTTCCCTGCGCGCAGCTCGACTGCGGCCAGACCGAGCGCGATGCGCCCCGCGCTGGGCCGTATCTGGAGGCGTCGAGCGGGGGCACTGGCCTGTTGCAAGATTGGCTTCGACAGCGCAACAACTTGGCGTGCGCCGTCCACCCCTTCGGTGGCGTTGGCGATCATGACGGCGCGTTGCACGAGCGTCATCGCCCAGTTCAGCGTTTCCAGATCGGGGTGGTCCCTGAGGGTTGGTGCCACCAGCAGCGGCACCAAGGTCGGGAGCCCCTGCTCAAGAGCGACGATCGCCAGAGGGCCGACGCCAGGAACCTCCTGTGGCGCTGCTCGATAGAGCTCGATCGCAATCGAGAAAGACGCTGCGCGCGCCACCTCGCGATCGATGCTGGACTCTGGCTGGTCTGGATCGGAAGCAGAGCGAAAGAGGCTGAAAAGATCGAGCCAAGCTTTGGGATCGCTGTGCTCGCCGCTGCGTAAAAGTCGGTCACGCAGGGCCGCCGGCACGATCCTCGCGAGATCGTTCTTCTCAAGCTGCTCGAGCGCGCGCATCGGGAGTCCGTGACGCAGGTACAGGCCCGCCAGGCTGGCCCCACCGGCGCGCACCGCGTGGTAGGCCTCCAGCGCCTCTTCGCGATCGAAATTTGCGTCGTTCGGGCGACCGAGTTCGGTCTCGAGCGCCTTGGTCATCCAGCTCACCGTGGCGTGCCCAGCGCGTTCGAGCGTCTCTGGTGTGGGCTCGAACAGTGAGCGGTGTGCGAGCGCGACCTGTTGATCGGCCGCGGTTTCCAATCGGCCGCGTTCACGCGGGTGGGCTTCAAAGGCGTCGATCGCCGTAAGGTGTTGCTTGGCTTGCTCTGCAACGGCTGGGCTCGGGGGGGCCGCAAGAATCAGCGAAATCAACGCGCGAGCCAGTCCCGCGTCTCCAGTGCGAGACACCTCGACAAGCGCCTCGGCCAGTGCGGTCCCCTGGTTGGTCCACATGGCGGGGTGTGCTTCTCCCTCACGCACTAGGTAGAGGGCGCCTCGGACCACGGCCAGTCCAGCGTCACGGTCACCTGCCGCAAACAGCCGAGCGGCCGTCTTTAGCTGTCGCCGAACGACTCCGACCAGCAGGCCTTCTCGCTTCGGGCTCGGCCGTGGGTCCCCAAGCAGCTCATGAACCGCCGAGGGCAGCTGTTCCGCTGAAACCTCAGTAGGCACCAGCTCAACCTGAGCGGCAGACGCAGCCTTTGAAGACCGGGGGACAGCCCCCGCACAGCCAGAAATACCGGCGGCCAGGACTAAGGCCAGAGGAACCGACAGTCGGAGCATCGCGTGGTCAGTCTACACGGCGCGCCGGCACCCGGGTGTGCTATTTGGCCGGCCCAGAGCGCCCTCCCCTAGTTCGGTGAGCGCGCCCTTCGACCGGGAACCTCAAGGAGAGTCAGATGTCTCGCATCGTCTGCAAGTTCGGGGGCACTAGCGTCGCCGACGCCAGCCAGTTTCGTAAAGTCCGCGCCATCATCGAGCAGGACCCCCAGCGCACCATCGTGGTGCCCTCGGCCCCCGGCAAGCGAACGAAGGCTGAAGCCAAGATCACCGATCTGCTCTATCTCTGCCATGACATGGCGTCGGTTGGCGCGGACTTCTCGCAGCCCTTCGCGCAGATGGAGGAGCGGTACCTCGAGATCGCCCGTGAGCTCGCTCTGGCCAGCTCGCTAGGTGACGCTTTTGCGCGCTTTCGTCAGCAGCTGAGCGCAGGCGTGACGCGGGATTTTGTGGCCTCACGCGGGGAGTACTTCAACGGTCTGATCTTTGCTGAGTACCTTGAGGCTGAGTTCGTTGATCCCGCTGATTTCATTCTGATCAGCTCGAGTGGCAGTGTGGAGCCTGAGACCTATGAGCGCCTCGGGGCCCGGCTCGCCGATCTGTCCAAGCGCTACGTGATCCCAGGGTTTTACGGCAGCGATTCGCGCGGCCAGATCAAGACCTTTTCGCGCGGGGGCTCCGACATCTCCGGAGCGATTGCGGCGCGCGCGGCCAAGGCGTTTCTCTACGAGAACTGGACGGATGTTTCCGGTCTATTGATGGCCGATCCCCGCATCGTTTCGAACCCGAGCCCGATGGCGGAGGTGACGTACCGCGAAATCCGCGAGCTGAGCTACATGGGCGCCTCCGTCTTTCACGATGAGGCCATCGTACCGGTGCGCGAGGTCGGGATTCCGATCTGCATCAAGAACACCAACGAGCCCGCTCATCCTGGAACGCGCATCGTGCCGGTGCTGAGTCCTCAGTTCGAGAAGACCACCGAGATCGCAGGCATTGCTGGCAAGAAGGGCTTCTCGATGATCGTGCTCGAGAAGAGCCTGATGAACAAGGAGATCGGGTTCGCCTACCATCTCCTCGGGATCATGGAAGCGCGTCGCATCAGCGTCGAGCACTGTCCCTCCAGCATCGACGGCATGGCCGTGATCGTGGACGCCAAGTCCCTCGGGGATCATGGTGACGCGGTCGTCGCCGAGATCAAGCGCGTGCTTCAACCTGACAGCGTCACGCTGGAGGAGATCGCCTTGCTGGCTGTGGTCGGCGAAGGCATGAGCCACGCGATCGGAATCGCCGCCAAGGTGTTTGCTGCCCTGCGCGACGCCAAGGTCAATGTTCGGGTCATCAATCAGGGGGCCTCCGAGCTCAACATCATTGTTGGTGTTGTGCCCGAGGACTTCGAGCGAGCCATGGTCTCGCTCTACAACGCGTTCATCGGAGAGTGATATGGACTCGAGCGAAGCCAAACGTCTCGCGGCTGAAGCGGCAGTGGCCTTACTGCCGGATTCCGGAGTGATCGGCCTGGGTACCGGTTCGACCGCCACTCTCTTCATTGATGGGGTTGCCGAAGCCATCCGTCAGGGAAAACGTCTCGTGGGCGTGCCCACCAGCGTGCAAAGCCGCGAGCAGGCGCTGCGCCTCGGGATCCCGCTCTTGTCGGATGAAGGACCTTGGGAGATCGATCTCTGCGTCGATGGCGCGGACGAGGTCAGCGAGTCGCTGGATCTCATCAAGGGCGGCGGCGCCTGTCATCTGCGCGAGAAGATCGTGAACGCTTCTTCACGCGAGAACGTGATCGTGGTCGACGAATCCAAGTTGTCGCGCCACCTCGGCGAGCGCTGGCCGGTTCCGGTCGAGGTCGTGCCTTTCGGGCATCGTTCGACGGTTCGGCTGCTTCAGCGGTTTGGGACGGTCTCCTTGCGTGAGCGTGATGGCAAGCCGTGGCTCACGGACGCCGGCAACTTCGTCTACGACGTCCGAGTCGGACCCATCGAGTCTCCTGTGGAACTCGACCGCAGCCTGCAGCGGGTTCCCGGTGTGGTCGAGACGGGACTGTTCGTCGCTCGGGCCCAGCGCGTGATCGTGGCGGGTCCGGCCGGGGTTCGGACCCTGACGCCCCGCTGAACCTTTGCTCATCCCCGAATGCGCCCTTTCGGTCGGCACGAGGAAGCGTAGACTACGCCTCGTGTCTCAATTCCTTACTGCACGCGTTCGGGGAGCAACGGTTGGGTTGGGCGTTCTGGCTGTGGCCCTGGGAGCTGCGGCGGAACCAACGGGCGGAGTCACTCACCGAGTGGTGCCGCCCGCGCCACCCGTTGCATCGACTTCAAGTGCCCCAACCATCGTTCCCTTGGGGCCGCACGTTGCAATCGCGACGAGCGCGGCGCCTCTGCTGCCGCCTCCGACCTTGCCGAGCACTCGCCGTGTTGCAGCGGGCCCCACGCCGCCGCCTGCGACCCTTGTGACGCCGGCCACTCCCGTCGCGTTAGTCGCGACCTCCGCTACTGATCCCGCCGCAATACTCGCCCGCCTTCAACGGGGAGTGGTGTCACTCGAAGTTAGCAAGCGCCGAGTTGGTGTTGGCGTCGTGCTGGACGGAGACGGGCGGATCCTCTCATCTCTCTCGCTCGTTGGGCGCGGTGTCGGTGTGACGGTTCGCTATCCCGATGGCACGGTGCAAAAGCTGAAGGTTTCCTATTCGGATCGCGCCTGGGATTTGGTCCTGCTCTCACCGGCAGACACCCGCTACCTCACGGGACTTCGGGCCTCTGCGTCTAGTCTCGAAGACGCTACGTCGTTGCGAACGTCGCGCGGCGCAGCGACCGCCCTGCGGCTTCAAGGTCTGCCCGCTCCGCATCGCGAAACTCTCACGGGCGGGGATGGGGTGACCCTGGAGCCCACGTTCACGTTCGGAAGCGTGATCGGCGAAACCGGCGCGCCCGTGATCGACAGCAGCGGTGACGTGGTTGGACTCTTCGCGACTGCTTGCGCCAGCAATGCGCAGACCGATTGCCGCGTGACGACCTTTGCTGTCCCCACCGGCGTGCTCAAGCGCTTCTTGCGTGAAGTACCGACCAACAGTCCACGCCCGCTTCCCTGGCTGGGTCTTTCGGTCGTGCCCTTGTCAACGGCGTCGGTGGCAGGTGGCCCGGGCGTTCGCATCTCGGCGATCCAGCCGGGTAGTCCAGCCGCGTTGCTCGGGCTGAAGTCGAGCAGTGATCCGACGCTTGCCGATGTCCTGCTCGCCATTGACGGCATCCAGGTCAGTCGTCCCGAGCATCTCGAGGAGCTGCTGTCTCGCCGGACCGGTGGCGAGCGCGTCAGGCTTCTGGTCTCAGGCCAGGGCCGGGTGCGGGAGGTCACGGCGGTGCTTGGGGTTGCGCCCCAGTTGCCCCTCACTCGTCGTACCGGGAGTCGCGCAGATCTTGGTTATTAGCGCCCCAAGAGCTTCCGCCAGCGCCTCGTGCAGCGGTCGAGTCGAGCTCCTTGACGAGCTCGCTGGGGCGCTGCCAGAGCCCAGGGGCGAGCAATGCGGCCATTCGGCCTGTAGGGTTCCCTCGGGCCCTGACCAACGCAAAGAGCATCGAGCCCACTCCAATCGTTGACAAATGACCCTTCGGGAGTCGAGACTCCCTAACTGCACTGTAGGGTGCCATTCAAAGAGTTTGAGACGAATCCGTGGGACGCCCGCTCCGCATTGAGGTCGCTGGACAGACCGACGTTGGTCGCAAGCGCAACCACAACGAAGACAGCTTCGCGATTTTTCCGGAGCATGGTCTTTACATTGTGGCAGACGGCATGGGCGGACATGCGTCCGGCGAGGTTGCCTCCAAGCTGGCGATCGACACTCTTCATGAGTTCTTCGATTCCACTTCTGAGGATCCCGAGCGCACTTGGCCGTACAAGATGGATCGCGCCAAAGGCTACGAGGAAAATCGCCTCGTTACCGGGATCAAGCTGAGCAACCTGCGGATTTTTGAGCAGGCTCAGCGCAACTCCAAGCAGCGTGGCATGGGGACCACCCTAGCGACGCTGTTTGCAGTCGAAGACGGTTTTTACGTGTCCCATGTGGGCGACAGCCGCTGCTACCGCATTCGCGAGGGGCAGATCGAGCAGCTCACTGAGGATCACTCCCTGCTGAACGACTACAAGAAGATGAAGCGTTTGACGGAGGAGGAGATCGCCAACTTCCCCCACAAGAACGTGATTGTGCGGGCACTTGGGATGAAGGACACCGTGAAGGTGGACATTCGTTTCGAGCATCCACGCGCGGGTGACGTCCTGCTGCTCTGCAGCGACGGTTTGAGCGGACCGGTCGCCGATCCCCAGATCCTGGATCTGGCCACGTCGAACCCCGATCTCACTCAGTTCGTGCAGAAGCTAATCACCGCAGCCAACGAGCGCGGTGGGCCTGACAACATCACCTGCATCGCGGCACGCTGGATCCAATAGCGGACTGCCAGGTCTGGAGCGCGTTCGCGCATTTGCTTGTTCAGGCACGTCTCGTGCCGGCCTTGCGCGCTCTCGGCAAGTCTGCGGGCACTGTTTCGTGGCGCGCTACTGCTGCGGGCGCACGCTCTGTCCGCCCGCGACGTCTCCGGCCTGGCGGCGAGTCGCCAGAACGGTTTCAACGGCATCGAGGAGCTCGCCCCGCGTGAAGGGCTTGGCGAGAAAATCGAGCGGTCTTGCGCCATTGCCCCGATAAAACCGCTGATCGGCTGAGTATCCCGACATGACTAGCAGGCAGGTCGAGCTATGCCGTTGGTCGATTTCGCTGACCAGGAGGCTGAGGGGGCGCCCCGGCATCACCACGTCGGACAAGACCACATCGTAGGTCTTCTCCGCTATTCGCTCGAGAGCGTCATCGATGCTGGTCGCGCTGTGCACCTGATAGCCCGACATCGAGAGAATCGTCACCGCGACCTGTCGGACCTGGGGATCGTCCTCAACCACCAAGACCGATTCGCGACCACGCACGACGACGCGCATGCGCGAAATCGACGTGGCCGGTGCCTCAAGAGCGGGGAACCAGACGGTGAAGCGCGACCCTCGACCCTGTTCGGACTCGATCTTGATGTGTCCCTTGGCGTCGTTCACGATGTCGCGAACATTGGCCAGGCCCAAGCCAGTGCCACCCTGAGCCTCCTTAGTTGAGAAGAAGGGCTCAAACACGCGGGAGATGGTCGCTGAATCCATACCGGAGCCGTTGTCCGACACCGCCAGCGTGTAACCGCCGTTTTCAGCCTCCGCGAGCGAGACATCGATCTGACCACCTGCTCCAAGGGCATCCCTCGCGTTCAGGACAAGGTTGAACACGACCTGTTCGAACTCGGCCGGATCGAGCATGGCCCAGGCGCTCTCGACCTGAAGCTCCACCGCCAGCGCGATATCGGCACCGACCAGACGACGCAGCACGCGAGCCGTCGATTTCAACGCCCCAACTAGCTCAAGGGGTTCGACTCGCCGGTCTCCTCGTCGTCCGAAGGTGAGCAGTCGCCGCACCAGCAGCGACGCGTTCTGAGTCGCCGCACAGACGTCGTCGCACAGGGAGGCGTCGACGTGCTCGTCGGGTGAGATACTCTGAACGTTTGCCAGGATCACCGTCAGGTGATTGTTCAAATCATGGGCAAATCCGCCCACGACGCGTCCAACAAGATTCAGTTTCTCGTCGCGGGTCATGCGCTCGCGCGTTGCATTGAGCTCGCTGAGATCGCGTCGATGAGCGTCGTCTTCCTCCTTCAGGCGAAGCGCCAGCTGTTCGGCGCTGGCCACGGCGCGACGCAGACTCAGCAACATCGAACGCAGCGCGGCCATGCTAAAGAGGAAGTGACCAAACGAGGCAGCGCCAAGCAGGACTGCACTCTCGCCACGCGGCAGCGCCGCGAAGACCAGCCGGACCCCCCGAAATTCCGAGGGGAATCGCCAGTCCAGCACGAGTCCCGCGGAGCAAAGCAGCCCCACAGCGACGGATTCGGGCGTTCCCCAGAGCACGAGCACAGTCAGGCACAGACTGATTGCCACGATGCCGGTCAGGAGCGAGGCGCCCGTGCCGGTGAGGGCGAGCGCAAAGCTCAGCGTCAGGGGTACGAGCACTGCGGCAGCTCGCAGCGAAGGCGGCGCCTTGGTGCGGACGAAGATCAGCGCTTGTGCGGCCAAGATCGCCAAGCCGAGAGCCATGGCGATCGGCGCCTGCCTTCCAAGCTCGACGACAGCAATCGCCCACAGGGCGCCATTGACGC
Source organism: Polyangiales bacterium (assembly GCA_038207155.1). Lineage (GTDB taxonomy): Bacteria > Myxococcota_A > Polyangia > Polyangiales > Polyangiaceae > FEN-1139. The sequence goes on along the minus strand of JBBRAB010000001.1, from coordinate 186,845 downwards.
CGAGCATGCGCATGCCGAGCTGACGTGCGAGGCGAGCGCGGCACCGCTCATCGGTCTCCAGAAGAGGCTGATGGGGGAGGGGTTGAGTCATGAGCAGAGAAGCGACTAACAAGGACGACCCAACGCGACGTTCCTTAATGGTGACAAATGTGGACGAACAGCCGGCCCACCGGTGTCACCTGGGATTTCGGTTCCCCGGGCGCGAGGAATCTCACGACTTCGCCCGAGAAATGGCTACCCGTCTGAGGGCCGGTTGGTGGTCAGGCGGCGCCCGCCGTCAGTTCGATGGGGTCACGAGCTCGACCGGGGCCGGCTCGTTACGCACCCGCTCCGCTCGCCCCGACAGGGGAGCGAGGGCGAACACGACGAACAGCATGAGGACGAGCATCGCCAGGCCGGTGACGAGGAAGGTCGAAATCGGGGCGTGGCGGATGGTGCTCCAGCCGTCCGTGTAGAACTTGCCACCGCTACGGTCGCGCAGTTTCTGCTGCACGCCGCGCAAGACATCAGGCGAGTTATCCCGCTCGGGTGTCGAGAACGCTCCCTGCATCAGGTTACGCAGGCGAGCCTCACTCGCGTCATCCAGGGCTGGTTCCGCAGGGTCTCGCTCGTCGATCATGAGATGCTCTCTCCCAGGGCGCGTTCCACGAGTTGTTTGAGCGCGAGTCGACCGCGGTGAATACGACTCTTCACCGTGCCTTCGGCCACTCCAGTGATCTCAACGATTTCGTCGTAGCTCAGGTTCTCGACGTCACGCAGGACCAGCGCCTCACGGAAGTCGGGATCGAGCGACGCGATGCAGTAGCGAACGATCGCCTCCACCTGCATGCCTTCCACCAAATGGTCCGGGCGACTCACGTCCGCGCTCGTGACCCCTTTGGCCTCGTGCAAAGGCTCATGCTCGGCCACGGCATCGAGCGCGTCCTGCGCGTCGTCGTGGCGACGTGCCAGGTATTTGGTGCGGTTCTTACAGAGGTTGACCGCGACGCGATAGATCCACGTACTGAGTCGAGAGTCTCCGCGGAACTGGGAAATGGCCTTGAAGACTTGAACGAAAACCTCTTGGGCCATGTCCTCGGCTTCTTCACGTCGGCCGAGCATGCGGTAGACAAGCCGATAGACGCGCGGACCATAGGTTTCCACGAGCTCATTGAAAGCTCGCTCGTCCCGCTGCTGCAGTCGCTCGATGAATCGGCGCTCGTTGTCGTTCATGCTTGCGCCCAGTCGAGGCTAACCCGAAACCTGTCGTTAGCCGACCTGGGTAAGCTCCCTTCTGCACTATTCCGACAGACGCGTCAGCAAGAAGTTCCGCAGGTTGCGCCAACGTCGTCCGCGCAGCGCGCCGGCCGCTTCGAACTCGTGGCAAGTCCACGCGGGGAGCGAGGCCGTCAGGCTCAGACCTCGCCTTGGCAGTGCCGAGGGCGAGGTACCTCCGACTGGGCAATTTATCGGAGGTTCCGGCGCATGGATTCGAACCATGATTCAGGGATTCAAAGTCCCTTGTCCTGCCCTTAGACGACGCCGGAGTGAGGCGAGGCGGAGGATAGCAAAGAGAGCGCCGCGGTCGATGCCTCCTGTGACGATCAGGGAACGAGAACTGCGCGGGCAGCTCGGGTGGCCGACCGCCAGGCTCCATGGGCCCGAGTGGTCCGATCTGGGGTTCAGGGACCAGTCGTCGAGCTGGGGCTAAGGTACTGCTCGACGAGCATCACTGCCTGCCTGGCGGCGCTGCGTCCCTGCCGAATGCACTCGGAGAGTCCCACGGCCTCGTAACCAGAGCCCGCGAGCCACAACCCTGGCGGCAGGGTGGCGCGCGCTGCCGCCACCCGCGCGCCATGACCGACCACAGGCTGCGGATTGGCTTTCATCCAGCGAAAGACGCGCGTGACGTGGACCGAACCGAGCGGGCCGAGGTAGCGCTCGAGTTCTTTCCTGGCGAGCGAAGTGAGCTCCTCGTCAGTCGAGTTTGCGACCCTGTCGGGTTCCCTGGCGCCGCCCAGAAATCCGCGCACGAGAGTCATGTCGCCAGGCGCACGGTGCTCCCACTTGGAAGACACCCACGTCGACGCGAGCAGCGAGCCTTCATCCCGCGGACAAATGAAGCCCGCCCCCACCAGGGGCTGAGGAAGGTTCGCGGTGGGGAAGCCGAAAAAGACGGTGGTCGTCGAGACATACGGCATCTCTGCCAGGGCGCGTTGCTGCGGCGTTGCGTTCAGGATTGGACCCAGTGCGTGAGCAGGCAGGCACAGCAATACAGCGTCAAACTCAGCTGCCGGCCGCCCAGCGTCGAACCCCGCAAGCCAGCGTCCGCTCGGCAGCTGCTGGAGCCCGACGAGCCGGGTTTCAAGCCAGATCTGAAGCGTTGTCAGTTCCTCGACCAGACGATCCACGAGGCTGCCGATCCCGCGCCGCAACGATTGAAAGGGGCTTGCTGGCGCGGCCCCCTCGCGGCGCAGCCAGCGCCAGAGAATGCCGTATTCCTCCAGCTCAAGGGGTTCACTCGGTCGAGGGACTCGCCTGCCCTCTTCACGCGCTGCGCGCGCGCGCTCCGCTCCAAAGAATGCTCGCACGAGACTGCCTGCCGAGCGCTCAAGCTCAACGAGCTGCGGGAAGGTGGCCTCGATGCTGAGTTCGTCGATGTCGCCCGCGAAGATCCCTCCGAGCAACGGTCCCGCGAGGCGCCGGGTGGCTTGCTCGCCAAAGTGTCGCGTCAGAAAACTGGCGACAGTCTCTTCCGGAGCGTCCGCTGCGCGCGGCGCCACCCACCAGTCGCCGAGGACACGAAGCTTGCCCCAGGGTGACAGCAGCGGCGACCGCAAGAGGGGCAGCACGCGCGTCGGAACCGCGAGGGCCATGCCCGCGGGCATGGGGACGAGTTCCCCACGACTCGCGACAAACACGCGATGCGCCGACGGATGAGGTGAGATGAGCTCGCCGCCCAACCCGAGTTCCCCACAAAGTTCAGCGGTCTCGGGCTTGGTGCGGAGAAAGGAGTCCGGACCGCCATCGAGCAGAAAGCCCGACTCATGCTCGGTGTGGACATTGCCACCGAGGCGCGACCGGGACTCGACTAGCGTGATGCTGAGGTCAGGGCGCTGCCGGCGCAGCTCGTAGCAGGCGGAGAGGCCTGTGATGCCTGCTCCGACGACCAGGACCTCCGCGGGAGCCGAGCTCATGACACGGTCCGCCGCCCAGCTTCGTGAACAAGCTCGGCGACATGGCGAACGACGCCCGGATCGACCTTCGGGAGGATACCGTGACCGAGATTGAAGATGTGGCCGCTCGCCTTTCTGCCAGCCGCGACCACGCGCTCGACGCGTGCGTCCAGCTGAGGCCCGGGGGCAAATAGAGCGATCGGATCGAGGTTGCCCTGCACCGCCACCGAGCTGCCAAGCCGCTCGATCGCGGACGACAGGGGGGTGCGCCAGTCGACGCCGATCACGGTGCCACCTGCGTCGCGCTGAAGCTCCAGGAGCTGTCCCGTACCCGTGCCAAAGTGAATGACCGGAACTCCGGTTGCGGCCAGACCGTTGAGCACATGCGACACGTGGGGCGTCACGAAGGTCGCGTAGTCCTCGGGGCTAATGGCACCAATCCAGCTGTCAAACAGCTGAACAGCCTGTGCACCCGCTTCAATCTGCGCCAGCAAGAAGCGCAACACGACCTCCGCGAGCTTGCCGGCCAAGGCGTGCCATTGCTCGGGCGCGCCGAACATCATCTTCTTGGTCTCGATGAAGTGGGAGCTCTTGCCGCCTTCGATCAGGTAGCTGGCGAGCGTGAACGGTGCGCCAGCAAAGCCGATCAGCGGCGTCTTGCCGTCGAGTTCGCGTCGCAGTAACCGGACGGTCTCAAGCACGTTGGCGAGGTCCTCGCGCGGCTCGATCAATCGAAGAGCAGTGATGTCCGCCGCGGTACGGATCGGCGTGGCCACCACGGGCCCTTCACCGGCGAGAAAGTCGAACGGCGCGCCCATCGGAGTGAGCGGCAGGAGTAGATCGGCGAACACGATTGCCGCGTCGACTGGCAGGGCACGCAGTGGTTGCAGCGTGACCTCAACCGCGAGCTCCGGGGTCAGACAGAGCTCCATCATGCTGTGCTTCTCGCGTAGCGCGCGATACTCGGCCATGTAACGGCCAGCCTGTCTCATGAACCAGACAGGCGTGGTGTCGACCGGTTCACGGCGACAAGCTCGGAGAAAACGGTCCCACATGGTCTAGTCCTTGGTCGAACGAGGAGCGGCGCCGAGTGACGGGGCCGCTGAGGAGCTGGCTGATACTGCCGAAGCGACGCTGGCGCTACGTGCCGTCGCTTCGGCAGTATCAGCGCCAGGGCCGAGTGCCGTGTGCGGAGCGGTCTCCCCGCGGCCAGAGCGATCGCGCATCTCGTATTTCGAGGGGCATTTGGCCATGATCTGGTGTGCGACGAAATGCCCCTCGGGTAGGAGCTTGCCCTCGGCGGTGACCTCCACGTTGACACCGGGAACGTCTCGAAACGTGTCGGGGATCACGCACTGAGGAAAGCGCACGTCGAGCGCCGGAGCGGCGGTCGACGTGCCCTTGAGGCGAAAGCGATACTCACAGGGTTCATCGCGGCGAACGAGCGTGCCCGGCACGAGGGCGCCCACCACTTTCACGACGCGACCCGTGAAGCGCGCTCGCTCCGTCAGCAGTGCGTCGACCGGCTTCGAGTAAACGGCTGCCTCGCGAAAGCTCGTGAGCGCGACGCCCAAAACCAACCCGCCAAGCGCGAGCAGCCCGAGCAGCAGCAGCCATCCACGACGTCCTCGACCAGGCGCACCGGGCTTGTGACCAAGCGTGGGACGAGCGCGCTCCGCGGTCGGGACCGGTGCGGAAAGGACAGCTTCGAGTTCCTCGTCGAGGCGGCTCATGGGTCGCTCGATGCTAGTGCATAAGTGGGCGTCAGGCAGGCGCGAAAGCGGGGTCGAGCGCCCGGGCTGAGGGGCGACAGCCAAAGGGTCGAGCGCGTCACTTGAGGCTCGGTTGGTTTGCTCATCTAATCGTTGGGTCCAAGGCCCCCGCTCGTAACGCGAGGCTCGGTCAGCCGGGGCGCGGCGCGCTCCGAGCGCGGAGTTTGCGACGCACCAGCAAGGCTGCCAGCGCAGCGCCGAGTGTCCCGGTGCTTAGGACCACTCCGCTCGTGAGTACGAGAAAGACGACCCGAAAGCGTGAGTCTGCGAGCCACGGCAGCCCCGCGACGAGCAAGGCAAACAGCCCGCCAGCGAGGATTCCGTCGCCGAGGCGTCGCGAACGCTGCAGCAGGGTGACGGCTCCCCCAGCGAGCGCGCTCGAGAGCATGAACTCAAGCCAGCACAGGATGGAAAGCCAGAGAGCAAGGCTGCGCGATGGCTGGCCCGATTGGATGAGGTACAGCGTGCCGAGGGTGAGCGGAACCCAAAGTGTGAGGCCGAGCACGAGGCCGAGGGCTATAGTGGCGGGGCGGCTTGGACTGGGCTCGACTTCGGCTTCGGCCGCCGAAAGAACTGTCAAGTGACGGCGATTGGGGCTGGTCATGCTGCCGCGCCGCCGGTTGCGGACTCAACCGCACTGCAGGTTCGTCGAATGGCGCAGCTCGTCCCAAGATTCACGTGGGGTAACATGGCGCTATTCGGCAGTTTTACAAGCCCTCGACCCTGCACGCTGCTCGTGCTGCTGGTGAGTTTGCTCAGCGAAAAAAACGCTTCCGCGTCGAGAGCGCCAAGCTCCGACTCGGGGGCTGGGTCTAGCCGGGCGACGAAACAAGACCCTGCGCCCTACCAGCCCTGGATGGGTGAGCTGCCGCCCGTCGAAGGCGCCGCGGGCGAGCCAGAGGAGCCGCGGCTGCCCCCGATCAGTCCTGAGCGTCCGCCCCTGGCGGTGAGTTTGGGCGCGGCGGTGCGCGACCGGCCCGAGGCATTCGGCTGGACAGGGTTTTTGGCGGGTAAGTCGAGCCATGCGCTCGCCCTGCTTGAGGCAAGACTTCGCGTGAGTTCGGCCCTGGCGCTCGGGGCAAGCGCTCGCCTCGAAGCGCAAGCGGGTGGCACGTCGCGAGAAGCCTTGGCGCTAGTCAGCTGGTCCGTCAGCACCGATCAGCGCTGCTCGCCGCTGCTCGTGGGCGGATTCGGTCTACGTGAAGGGGCGCTGGCTCATCCCGTCCTTGAGCTGGGAGTTGGCGCGGAAATCGAGCTGACGCAGCGCTGGGCACTCGGGCCCCGTTTGACGCTATCGGTCCTGGAGGCCAGTTGGGATGCTACGCTCAGCACCTCGCTCAACCTCATTTTGCGGATCGGTCCGACTTGATGCCTCTCTTTGATCTCGAACCTTCCGATCTTGAGCGCCGCCTGCGCCGCGCCATCTATGCCGAGCATTGCGAGCGACTTGCCTGGCGCACGGATGCTTCGATTTCTACAGATTCCATGATCCCGGTCGAAGCGTTCACGACGCGTGATGGCTTCGCCTCAATCTTGGAATTGACGCCGGACGGGCCGCTGCAACGGGCCTGGCTCGGCTGGGCCTATCGCCTGTCAGAGGCTCGCGTCAATCATGGGATCCGCAGTCACCTGGTGCGTGCCTGGCGGCTGCGTCCTTGGGCGGTGGAGTCGCCGCTACCAGCACAATACTCCTCGCGTGAGCTTCTGCTGCGCGCGCTGGCGGACCCGGAGCGACGCGAGAGCTGGACCGCCGCATGGCTCGGGACGCTGCAGGAGTCGCAGCATGCCGTCGGACTGTTGTGGGAGCGTCGTCGCGAGCTGGCCCTGCGCGCGGGGATCGGCGAGCTTGATCGAATTGAGTCGCCAGTTGCCGAGCCTGATCTTTGGGCGCAGCGTCTGCTCGACCAAAGCGCGGGGCTGGCGTCGGCACTGCTGCCGCGTCAGCTGTCAGGCTTGTTCTCCGCGGCACAGGCCGAAAACGATCACACCGCCTGGCCCGCGCAGCTCAGTCCGCGTCGTCTTGGCGAGTTACTTGGCTCACCTGCTTGGTTCGAGGGCATTGACGTTCGCTTGGGGAATTCGCCGCAGCCCCTGGCGCCGAGCAGCTTTCTGCGCGGTCTGGCACGCCTCGGGGCGCGCTGGGCGGATGCGGCCGCCGCGCGTGATCGTAGCTGGGTGCTCACCCATGATCCCTATGGACTTGAGCGTCGCACGTTGGGGGCGCTATTCGCGCGCCTGCCCCTTAGCGGCCCCTGGTTGACGCGCGTGCTTGGGCTCGATCGCTACCGAGCGGAGCAAGTTCGGCGAATGTTTCTGAAGTCACAGCTCGTCCACCTGCGCATGGCGGCGCTCTCCGTTCAACTGCGGCGCGTTGCGCTTGGCGGACCCGCGCAATTGCGAACCCTGGGTCTTGAGCGGTGGGAGGCTTGCTGGGGCTTCATTCCCGCTCGAACCATCGCCGGGGTGCTGCCGCGTTTGCATCGCGACACCCTACAGCGTTTCGTCAGCCTGCTGCGCGCCGCGAGTCTTGAGCTGCAGCTCGTGCAAGAGTTTGACGAGGACTGGTATCGCAATCCGCGTGCGGTTGAGTTCCTCCGCTCGCAGCTGCTGCTGCCGCAGGTTTGTGTCATCGATGACGAGCAGACGGCCGCTGGCCTCGCTAGGCTCATGGCGGAACTCGAGCTCGGCTTGGCCTAGGCTAGCCTAGCCTAGAGCGGCGTTTTGCTACGCGCTTGCCTCGCCAACTTCACCAGAGGGTCATTCGCGCTTGCCTCAATGCTTCGATGCACGGCACGTCACGAATTCACCCCGCCTGGGTGTGGGCCATTGCCATCGCCGCCTGCTGCGTGATGCTGCGCGGGATCGAGCTGGCCCATCTCAGTCGGATTCTCGGGCGACTCGGCCTGGGTTGCCTGCTGATTCCCCTGCCGTTTCTCGCTGCGCAGCTCTGTGAAACGAGCACCTGGACGCGCGTGTTTAGGCGGCTGCGCGTGAACGTGCGCTTCTTGGAGCTACTGCGGGTTCGCCTGGCAAGCGAGGCGATTGCCATGAGTCTGCCGGGCGGCATGTTGGTCGCGGAGGGCTTCAAGCTGAGCGCGCTTCCATCACAGTGCGGGATGTCGACGCGTGATGCGGTCTGCGGGTTGGCAGTTCGCAAAGTCGAGTTGTTGCTGGCCCAGGCGCTATACCTGGCGAGTGCCTTGCTCATCGGTGCCTGTTGGTCCGAGCAGCGGGTTCCTACCCTGCTTTGGGTCTTGGGCGGCGTGGTGACCCTGGTGCTCGCAGCACTCGGTTTCGGCCTGCTTGGCCTCGTTGGCGCGAGTTCAAGCGGAGCGCGGCTGGTGGCACTCGCGATGCGGCTTCCTTGGCAGAGGGTCCGGAATGCCGTCGCCGGCATGCGTGTGGCAACTGAGGACGTCGAACGACGACTGCGCGCCTATTTTTCTCGCATCTCTAGCGTGAGTCTGCTGGGGTTCTGGGCTACCTGGTGCTGCGAGGCGCTCGAAACCTATCTGCTCCTGCATCTGCTCGGAGCCCCGATTGCTGCCGCCAACGTGATCCTGATGGAAGCTTTGGTGGTCTTTTTGCGACATGCCGTGGCTGTCATTCCCGCCGGGCTCGGGCTGCAGGATCTCGGGTATCGCGCGGTCTTACAGGCCTACGGAGTTCCTGCCGCGGCCGAGCTTGCTCTCTCTCTATCACTGCTCAAGCGGACCAAAGAGCTGTTCTGGGTGGCGTTTGGCTACTCCACCTTCGCACGGATCACTCGCGCGCGACCCGTGCCCGCGCTGGCTCGCTGAGCCAGCGCAGCATTAGCGCAGCAGCTGCAGCGCGCCCTCGCGCCCGACGAAGCGCTGTAGGATGCGCTCGGGAATGTCAGCCATTTCGACCACCACGAGTCCGTCGATGCAGGAGCCAAACTGGGGATCCACCGACAGCCCCAGGAACCTTCCTCCAAGCTCCAGGTAGCGGTCGACGAGCACCGGAACACCGCGTCCCGCGGGATGAAGATCGTTGAGGAGTCGTTCGAGCTGTCCGGGTTGGTTGCGGCAGCTCTGGAAAGTCAAACGTTCCTCCGGATTGAGGCGCTCCTTGACGGGATGCCGGGAACGAACCCAGCGAGCGAGCGTCGGCTCGCCGTGCAGCTCGTGTAGCTTAGCTAGCAGCAGTCGTCGTGACGAGCCTCGGTAGGTGTCGCTGATGCTGACCGCACCGCACAGCCGCGTGTAGTGCTTATAGCGCAGGATGGTGGCCCCGATACCCCGCCATAGCAGGGCCAGTGGCAGAGCATGCCGCTGGTACTCGGCACGCACGAACGAGCGACCGAGCTCGATAGCGTTCATGAGCTCGTCTTCCATGGCCGCCTCATAGTGAAATAGCTGACTCGTGTAGAGCCCGCGCAATCCTCGTGATTGAAGAACGCGGTCACAGCGCGCCAAGCGATAGGCGCCAACGACCTGACTCGCGCGATTGTCCCACAACAGGAGATGCTCGTAGTACTCGTCGAACGGATCGCGGTCACGACTGAGACCGGTGCCTTCTCCGACCGCGCGGAAGGTGACCTCGCGGAGACGCGCGATTTCATCCATCAGCCGCGGGGCATCGGCAGCTTCAAAGAGTCGCAGCTGGAAATGCCCCTGCTCAAGCAGCAGGGTGGAGTCAGGTAGACTGGCGAGCTCGCGCGTAAGGGCCTCGGGCGGCTGTGCTGAGGTGAGTGGAGAGGAGGACTTTTTGACACGCGCTTCGACCGCCTTCTGGAGGGCATAGGTCCGCAGGCGCATCCAGGCGTTGAGCGACTTGTCATCGGTGAACGAGCGGACCAGAGCTGGACTGAGCGGCGTGCCAAGCGAAACGCGAATGCTCGTGCCTCGTTTGGCCAGAAGCTCGCGAGGTAGCAACATGGTGCGCAAGCTGGGGTGCACCATGCCCGCAAGGTGGAAGGTGGCCCCATTTTTCCCAGAAAAATAGGCTGGAACGATGCTGGCGCCCGTGCGGCGTGCCAGTCGCGCCGCGACGGGATTCCACTCCGGATCGAGGATATCACCGCGCTTGGGTTGAAACGAAGCCACCTCGCCCGCGGGAAAGACGATCAGGAGTCCGCCCTGTTGCAGGTGTTTGTGGGCCGCGCGCAGTGGAAGCGTGTTCTGATGGAGTCCGCCGAACAGGACGTCGACCGGCAGTAAATGGGGACTCAGCTCCGGTACGCGTCCGAGCAAGTGATTGGCCAAGATCCGCACGTCGCCGCGCACGCGCGTGGCCAGTTCGCCCAGAATCAAGCCATCAAGCAGTCCGTAAGGGTGGTTTGCCACGATGATCGCAGGCCCCGTCTCAGGGATCGCGGACGTGTCGTTCGGCGCGGTCCAGTCGATCCGAAGCGTCTGGAGACAGGTGGCAAAGAAGCTGTGCTGAGCGTCAGCATGGCTCGTCACCTCGCGATAGGTCCGGTTCAGCTCCTCGACTCCGAGGAAGCGCTCCATCGTTGGGTAGAGCCAGGGAGGGATGGGAGCTGAGAGGTGCAAAGGCAGCTCCTTCGAGAGATCGATCAGCTTCAACTCTGGCTGGCTTGCGAGATGCATTGGTGGTGTTGCTAGGGTTCCGGACGCTTATGGCGGAGCTCGGAATTCGCGGAAACGACCAGGTGACAGCTCGTTGTCGCGACACCAGCAGTCCAAAGTCTCGCGAGCAGCGCTGAAGAACGTTCGCGGGTTGCGGCAGTCGGTCGTTACAGAGAAGCCGCAAGCTAATCGCACTTTTGCCACTCACACGTCACCGAGGGACAGGACACTCGGCGGCAATGCTGATAGGCGTTATTTCGGACTTGCACCTGGCACCGGCGCAGTCACCCGACAGCTTTGGTCACTGCGACGAGGAGTTCATTCGTTTTCTCACGCGGCTCGAGCAAGATGCAGAGCGCATTGTTCTGCTCGGAGACATTTGGGAGACGCTCACCACGCAACGCCCCGGTGACGCTGCGACGGGCCTGCGCCTGGCGCGAGAGGCACATCCTCGCATCGCCGAGCACTTTGAGTCACCCAAATACAGCTACGTTCACGGCAACCACGATGCCGTGGCGGGCCGACTCGAGCATGCGCCTGAACAGCTCATCCTCGATGCCGACGGCGTGAGACTGCTGTTCGCGCACGGGCACCAGTTTGACGGCTTGACACGCTATGCTTCCACTCTGTCAGAGTGGTGCGTTTGGCTGGGGGCTTGGCTCCAACGGCTGGGCTTAGGTGCGTTTTACCGCATGGCAGCGGCGCTGGATGCTCGCGCGAGCCGTCCGAAAGAGTCGCCCGAAGCGGACCTGTTTCAGCGCCTCGCTCTTGAGCTTGGTCTGGCGAATCAGGCCGATGTCGTGGTGACAGGTCATACGCATTTTGCGCGTCGCGTCGAGCACAGCGCGGGCTGGTATCTCAACAGTGGCAGCTGTTCCGAGGGACAACTGTCACACCTTCTGCTGGATACCAAGCGCGGCTGTTTCGATCTCGTTCACGCCTAGCGTTTCATGACCGGTGGGACTACTCGGACCTTCTGAGTCTTCAAGACGGCCCCGATCTGATCCTGGACCCCCTTGCCGTCAAGCGGGCGGTAGATGCCGCCGAAGGCATCAAACTCGGTGGCGTCCACGTTGGTGTAGAGGTTGAAGCTCTGTCCCGTGGTGTTCATGACATACGCCCCGTAGGTTTGTACGGCTTCAAGGATCCGCCGTGCCGGCAGCGAGAGCTCCAATTTGCTGAGATCCACCGAGGGATCGAGCTGGACGACCGCGCCATAGGGCAAAAGGCCGTTGAGTGGCGAGACTCCGGAGACTCCACCAGCGCCCAGTCGCCGTTCTGCCCAAGCTGCGAAAGCGCGTCGCTCGGGATGTGCAGCGTTTGATTCATCCCGTCGCCGCAGCAATCTGCCGTCAACGCGCTCAGCGGATCGGAGCTCTTGCCAATCGCGAGTCCGTAACCGAGGTTGTCGAATCCGTGCAGGCTGTTTACCTGCACGCCGTCAAAGTACCCGCTGGGCAGTTGTGTGCTTGGGGTATCGCAAGGGATCGGATGATAGAAAGCCGCATCGACCGAGTAGGGGGCCAGGTACTCTCCGCTGAGCGGCTGCGGCGTCTCCTTTGACCAGTTCTTGGGCAAACGCTTCTGCAGTTCGTCCTGAGGCAAGGAGAGATCGACGCCGAAGTCGCGATACATCGCGATGCTCTGCTTGCTCTTGACGAGGTCGGCGTCGCTCAGGGCTGCACTTGCTGCGAGTGTTGCTGCGTGGATCTCGTCAACCGACTTGCTGCTGGCCGTTGGATGCTTGGCGTAGGCGGTGAGACCCGCGCTGAACCCCTGACCCACGCGCGGCGTGCAGCCGCTGTTGCCTCCTGTGGCCGCGGCTCCGCCCGCTGCGCAGGAGCTCCCCATGCAACTTGGACCTCCCCCGACCCCACTGCCCGATTGCGCGCCGTTGCCAACAGGCGCGGCGTTCTGGCCGGAACTGCCGCAGCCGAGCAGACTAACGAGAGCGGAAATTCCCAGCGTGAACTGAATCCTTGCTGACCTGGAGAGCCTTTCTGCAGAAACATCGACTCGCAGACAACCTGGACGGGCCGCCGCAAGTCGACGTTAGTAGATGTCCCCAGAGCTTGTCGCCATGCTGGCGGACTCGACGTTAGTAGATGTCCCCAGAGCTTGTCGCCATGCCGGCGGACTCGACGTGGTACGTGAAGCTGAACACGATAGTGGTCGAGGCCTCGTGCCCAACCGTGCGCCTCAGTCCGACTTCGAGCGACATCGACCGGTCAATGTAGCCCGCGCCAACACTGGCCGCATGTCGCTCAGTCCCCGTGTCGTAGCGATAGCCGGCGCGCAACGGGTAGCGATCTGCCAACAGGAGTTCACCGCCGCCCGACGCGAGCGTGCTGGTCTTTTCCCAGGTAGAAAAGTCGGCGATGGCGTTGGCTTCGAGGGTGAAGACCCCCGTGCCATAGCCGACGCCACCGCCCGCCAGCATCGGTTGAAGGCTGTTGCCAGGGGCGTTGAGGTTGAAACCCACGAGCGAGAGAGCGAGGCTCGGACTCGGCTGCAGTGTGGCGCCCGCGTCCACTCCGAAACCTCGCAAGATGGGCTCCCCGGCGAGGCCGCCCGACGCGAGACTGGTTCCGAGGGGTCCGGTGCCGTTTTGACGGAATGACAGGTAGCGCGCGCTCGCGCCGATCCGGAATTGGCGCGAAAAGGGGAACGCGATGCCGAGGCGCAGATCAGAGCCGCGACGGTTGATGCCCTCGGGATCCTGAACCGTCCAAGCCGCAGCAAGACCACCCGCGACGCCGGTTGAGCTCGTGCTCGAATCGACCACCGCCGCACCGTAGCTCTGGCGCGCCGCTTCAGGCCACAGCGATGCGAATGCACCCACGTGGTAGATGCGAGAGGCCGCCATGTTCGCAGGGTTCGAGAGCAACGCACTGATGGAGCTGCCGAAGGCCAAATCTGCACCGCTCAGCGCTGCGCTGCGCCCCGTCTCGAGGCGCCCGCGGTCCCAACCGATCTCGGGCTTGGCTTGTGGATCCGCCCCCCAAGCAGTTGAAGAGATCACGCAGACGGCCGCGACCAACACTGGCCTAGCCGAGCGGAGCGTCTGAGAACGGAGTGGGTGCGATGCGAACACGGTCGAGGTGCCCTTAGCGCGTGGTCTGAGGGCCGGGCAAGAAATCTGGGAGCAATCGCAGATCTACGGGCAGTTGACGGGGCGCTTGTGACTTGACACCAGGAACGACGGACGTCGCTGCGCGATTCCGCAGTGCATGAGAATCGGCCAACGCGGCAGGCCATCTAGTTCACCCATACGCCACCAATGGAGTGCGCCAAGGAGATGAGGCGCTCCGCTGCAATTTCGGGCCACTTGGTCGAGCATCTTTTCCGCGACGTAGAAGACAAATGCATGTCAAGCGTTGAAAGATCACGTGAACGAGTGCTAGCTGCGCTTCCCGTTATTCACTGGGTTGCCTTCACAGGTGTCAGTCCTGGTCGTGTGAAACCATCCAGTAGGGTACGGATTTTCAGTAGTTGTCGGGCCGAGCTGTCAGGCCCTTCTAGTTGACGTGAATCGCCAGTGCCCTGACAGGAAGTCTCGGTTTGTCTCCACAAGCCAGTAGAATTCCTCAGCTCGTAATGCGTCGTCCACAGGCCTGTGGACAACCTGCGGACCACCGATCTCGAATGATGTCTGAGCAACCCCACCTCCCGCTAGTGTCGCCCGGTCGCGTTGACGCTCAAACCCCTTGGGAACAAGCGGTTGCGCGTACGCGCCGTCGTAGTCCCTCAACGTTCGAGCAGTGGTTCTCAGGTGTTCAGTTCGAGAGCCTTGAGGCTGACGTCCTGTCGCTGACCGCTCGCGATGAGTTCGTTCGCGACTGGGTGCAGCGTCACTTCATTCCCGACCTGCTTGAGTCGCTCCAGCCCGCTACCGGAATCGACCGCATCCGCGTGGAGTGGTCTCTCGCGCGTGAGCTGACGCGTCCCGTGGCCGAGCCAACGCCAGAGCCGTCGCGCGTTCGCAACAGCGAGCCGCCGTCGGCGCGGCAAACGGTGCGTCCGCCGCCGCCCTCGCGACCCAGCGTGATGCCGCGAATTGAGCGGGTCCCGGCCGTCCTGGCCCTGCTCAACCCGAAGTACACCTTTGACAACTTCGTGATGGGCCCTTCCAACGAGCTTGCCTACGCCGCGGCGCGAGCCTCGGCGGGCGGCGGAGGCCCCAGGTACAACCCGCTCTTCATTGCGGGGGGCACGGGCCTCGGTAAGACGCATCTCATGCACGCGATTGCCCATCGCGTTCTCGAAGAGCGACCGAATTCGCGCGTGATGTACGTCTCTGCCGAGCGATTCACGATCGATTTCATCGAGGCCTTGCAGCACAAGGCAATGGACGAGTTCCGCAATCGCTATCGAACGGGCTGCGACGTCCTACTGGTCGATGACATTCAGTTCCTGGCTGGACGTGAGCAGACCCAGGAAGAGTTCTTCCACACCTTCAATGTGCTGCACGATTCTGACCGGCAAATCGTGGTGACGGCGGATAAGTATCCGCATCAGCTGCAGCGGATGCCGGAGCGATTGGTGTCGCGTTTCGCCTCGGGTCTGGTGGCAGATGTTCAGGCGCCCCAGCTGGAGACGCGCGTTGCAATCGTTCGCAAGAAGGCAGAAATCGAGGGGATCCTGCTGCCGGATTCCGTTGCGGTGTTGCTCGCCCAATGTGTTCAAAGCAATGTGCGTGAGCTTGAAGGTACGCTGATTCGTCTAGCGGCCAAGTCGTCCCTCACCGGGCGGGCTATTGATGATGAGTTTGCGCAGAGTGAGCTCCTGGTCGTCGGCAGTCGGCGACCGGAACTAACGAGCGTTGAGGACATCCAGCAGGCGGTTTGTGGTCACTTTCGCCTGTCGAACACCGATCTGCTGAGCAAGGATCGGCATAAGAGCGTGGCTTTTGCCCGTCAGGTCGCGATGTACCTTTGTCGCCAGCGACTCAAGTGCAGCTTCCCGGAGTTGGGTCGTGCCTTCGACCGCGACCACAGCACGGTCATCAGTGCAGTGCGGCGGGTTGAGGCGGCCCTGAAGTCGAGCGACCATCAGGTCGCAGCGCATCTGGAAGCAATCGAGAAGCGGCTTGCTTCCTCCAACGACTGAGGTTCATCATCGGTCTGGAGTAGCTGATGGAGCAACGCGAGTTCACCCGAATTGGGCGTCACCTGGCAGTGACCATGAGCCTGCCGGGGCAGACCATCGTCGGAGAGACGCGGGATGTCGCCGTCAAGGGTTGCTTCGTCGCAACTGACGTTCGATTGGCCACGGGGACTCGGCTTCACTGCTCGGTGTGGCTCGGCGAGCCGGGCGGCGAGTTTTCGATCGAGGCGCAGGCGGAGGTGGCCCGTTCGACCGAGGACGGGCTGGCGCTGTCGTTTGTCGAGCTGATCGGGCTTGAGAGCTTGTCCCATCTGCACGCGCTTATTCGCTACAACGCAGGCGATGAGCTTGAGACCGTCGAGCAGGAATTCTCCTCTCACCTCGGGCTGCATCGACGCCAGCCGGAACCGCCCGACTCGCCTCCGAACGAGTCGTAGCCGGGGCGCACGCGTCGCGCGCTTGCTGATACGCCCCGAGCGTTAGCTCGCCGTGCCGCCGTACATAGCTTCGGCAATCTCGAACGTGGCTTGTTCCAGCACTGCGTACGAAGCGCGCAGCGAGTCGATGTCGGCGCTCTGCTCGAGCAGTTCCCGCAGCGTCTGCAGCTCGGTGCGCATGGTCTGCACTTTCTCGGCGGGCAGCAGGTCCCCGTAGCCGTCGAGCGCCTGCTCCGTCGTGTACGCCAGGGTCTCTGACTGATTGCGCAGCTCGGCCAGCTCACGTCGCAGCGCGTCGGTCGCTTTGAAGCGATCACCTTCGCCGACGAGGCGTTCGACTTCGGCTTGAGTGAGACCGCTGGTCGGCGTGATCTCGATCGATTGACTATGGTTCGTTCCGAGGTCCTTGGCTTCGACCGACAGAATGCCGTTGGCATCGATTCGGAAGGTCACCTGAATCTTGGGCACGCCTCGCGGAGCAGGCGGGATCTTCGTGAGTTCGAAGCGCGCCAGGCTGCGATTGTCGGCGGCCATCTCACGTTCGCCTTGAAGAATGTGGATCGGGACGAAATTTTGCAGATCGACGCTAGTGGTGAAGATCTCGCTCTTTTCGGTCGGGATGGTGGTGTTGCGTCCGATCAGGCTCGTAAACACGCCGCCACCGGTCTCCACACCGATCGACAGCGGAGTGACATCGAGCAGGAGCACCTCGTCGATCTGACCGTTGAGCGCCGCGCCCTGGATGGCGGCCCCGAGGGCCACTACCTCATCGGGATTCACACCCTTGTTGGGCTCTTTTCCAAAAAATTCGCGAACGGCGCGCTGTACCGCGGGCATACGAGTCATGCCGCCGACCAGCACAACTTGATCGATCTGCGAGGCCGCAACCTTGGCGTCAGCCAAGGCTGCCGCGCAGGCCGTCATGGTTCGCTCGACTAGGTCCCGTGTGAGGATCTCGAGCTCACTGCGCTTCATCGCGCGCTGCAGGTGCAATGGCCCGCTTGGGCCCAGCGAGATGAACGGAATGTTGAGCTCCGTCTCAAGCGAGGAGCTCAGCTCATGCTTGGCCTTTTCCGCGGCCTCACGTAGGCGCTGCAGAGCGGTGCGATCGCTGCGTAGGTCGACGCCATTGGCCTTCTGGAATTCTTCGATCAGCAGTCCCACGATGCGCAGGTCGAAGTCCTCGCCGCCGAGGTGGGTGTCGCCGCCAGTGGAGCGCACACTAAAAACACCCGTGTTGATCTCGAGAATCGAGATATCGAAGGTCCCTCCGCCAAGATCGAACACAGCGATGCGTTCGGCCTTGGTCTTGTCGAGACCGTAGGCTAAGGCGGCGGCCGTTGGTTCGTTGAGGATGCGCTTAACATCCAGCCCGGCGATCCGCCCAGCGTCTTTGGTGGCCTGTCGTTGGGCATCATCGAAGTAGGCCGGGACGGTGATGATCGCTTCGGTGATGGTCTCACCAACGAACATCTCAGCCGTCTTTTTCAGGGCGCTCAGTACGTAGCTTGAGATCTCCGGTGGCGAGATGGTGCGCTCACGCACCTCGACCCAGGCGTCGCCATTGTCGTGTTCGACGACTTTGTACGACAGGAGCTCGACGGTGCGCTGGACGTCGGGATCCAAGAATTTTCCGCCCATCAGGCGCTTGGCCGCATAGATCGTGTGGCTCGCGTTGGTGGTGGCTTGGCGCTTGGCGACCTGACCGACCAGACGCTCCCCGCTCGAGGTGAACGCGACCACCGAGGGAGTCGTGCGAGCTCCTTCAGAGTTGGGGATGACCTTAACGTCGGCCTGTCCCGAGGCTCCGATGCCCTCGAGCACGGCGACGCAAGAGTTCGTCGTGCCTAGATCGATTCCGATGATCTTCCCCATTTTTCAGGGATGAGGATACTCCGGAGCCCTGGCTCGGTGCAGCTCGGAATTTGCTAAATCGAGCGGTACCGGCCACGCCGCCGCGAGCTGCCTACGCAGCTCAATCACCCGAAGGAGCGCGTGCCACCACGACCATCGCTGGACGAACAAGCCGCTCGCCTTGACGGTAACCCGTGAGGACTTCGGCTGCGACGCAGCCCGCTGGGACCTCGGTCGTCTCCATCTGCTGGATGGCTTCGTGAACTGCCGGATCGAAAGGCTGGCCGACCGCTTCAATTCGCTCAATGCCAAGCCTTCCGAGGGTGTCGAGGAACTGGCGCATCACCATCTGGATGCCGTCGACGATCGACTGAATGTCCTTCGCGGAGCCCGCGTGCTGACCGGCGCGATCGAGATTGTCGAACACGGGCAGCATTTCTCGCAGCAGATCCTCGCGCGCCATTCGCTCTGCGTCGGCCAGCTCGCGGCGCGAACGCTTACGGAAGTTGTCAAAGTCCGCCATTGTCCGAAGTAGGTTGTCCTTCAGGCGGGCGACCTCCGCTCGGAGCTCGTCCTCCGGGCTCACGTCGGCTGCATCCGCAAGGGCGGTTGGGGCAGCTGCGGGCGGCACGGACGCGGAGGGGCGGGCCTGATCGGCCGGTTGACTGGGGGTTTCGACGTTGGGATCGGCCACTGTGCTCGCACTATAGCCACTCCTCACGCAGTGCCAATGGCCGGACGCGTGATTGATTTCGGCAGCTGGCCCGGCGCAAGCCACGGGCCCGCCCGATCAGCGGCAATGCCCTTGGCGAAGCGCCGTAAGCAGTCCGCCCGACACGAGCGAGCTGTCCTCTTCGGGCAAGGGCACAAACCAGCTGTCCACCTCTGAGGGCATGACCCAGAAGCGTTCCTCGGACTCCAAGGGTTCCCGCTCGTGCTCCGCGCGGCGCTCCTTGCCGTAGGCACGCCGCTCCAACCAAAAGCAGCCCGCAGGTGCGCCAGGGGCAAATAGGTGAGCGCGACCGACCGCGATCCGCACGCTCACACTCGCAACGGTTTGTCCCTGGATGGTTCTGGCGACGAGCTGGTGGCGACCCGCTGGAACACGAAACTCCTGGCCCGCTGCAGGACTCTCACTGCTGCTCGGAAGGACGTCGCCAAGTCGGAGTCGGTCTGCAAACACCACGATTCGCTCATCGGCGAGGTTGATGACGCGCAGGGGGGGATGCGTCAGCTCGAACGCGAAGGGCGTCAGCACCAGCGCCGTCAGAGGGCCAAACCAGGCGGTGCGGTTGAACAGGCGCGGTCGCAACCAACGTCGGACCACGCGGGACTGCGACAGCTGAGCGAGCTCAAGCGCGTACGCGTGACGAGCGCAAACGAGTCCGTCTTTTGTAAAGAACACCGGACAGGTGAGCTGCCCAGGAAATCCGAGGGTGGCAAGGCCCCAGCACAGCAGCAGTGGAACCGTTGCGAAGACCAACGCCCCCAAGCTGGACATCAGCACGGAGACTCCCGCGCCCAGCGGAAGCAGCACGGCGGCCGCAAGTGCCGACAGCAGCGAGGCGAGCGTGGCCGCCAACGCGAGCAGCCGCGGACGTGCGACATGTCGTAGACAGTCCGAGCAGTAGGGAACGATCAACCCTGCCGTCGCTTGCCAACCGCGCTCGCACCGTGAATGCCCGGCGGCGGCGCCACACCCCGCGCAGCAGAGCGGTAAGCGAAGTGCTGTCTGATCGCCCGTGACCACGGACAACCGCTGGCGCCCCAATGCCACCGCTCGTCGACGTAGGCGGCGCCAGATTCGTTGGGGACGAAGTTGCTTGATCACTCGACTACTCGGGGGGCATTGAGACTAGACTAAGTGTGATGGGCTTGCCGCCAAGAGCGCAAACGGACGGTGGGATTGTCCTGGCAGGACGGTTCCTACTGGGCGAGCCTGTGGGCGAGCGGGGCGGTTCCAAAGCCTATCGCGCGGTCGACCAATCCACGGGCGCCAGCGTGACGGTCAAGCTGCTCAGTCAAAGCGCTGCGGAAAACTCGGAACAGGCAGAGCGCCTGTTCGCGCCCGCCTGGGCGGCGAGCAGGCTGCGCAACCCAGGGCTCACGACGGTACTGGCCTCCGGCTGGGAGCCGCAAGGTCCCTATCTGGTGACCGAGTATTGCGCTGGGGTGACGCTGTCCCGACTCGTGCTCGGGCGTGAGCGCATGCCGCTTGGCGCAGCGCTCGCGCTCGTTGACGGACTGCTTCAGACACTCGAGGTCGCTCATGCAGCGGGCCTCGTTCACGGTGATCTTAAGCCGGAGCTTGTTGAGCTAGCTCGCCGCCAGGACGGCCGCGTGAGCTGGCGCATCAGTGAGTTCGGTCTGGTGCTTGGGCTGCTCGGCAAGCGTGCCTCAGGTGCGCGCGTGTTTGGTTTCGGCATCGCAGATTACCTTGCTCCCGAGCAGGTGACGGGAGGACGCGCCGATTCTCGCTCTGACCTCCATGCATGTGCCGTGATCTTGTTCGAACTGCTGACGGGCACCCATCCGTTTCATCTCGCGAGCGCCGCGGCCACAGCGTATCAGATCGCTCAGCATCAGCCGGCGCGTCTCGATCAAGTCATGCCAGGCGCGTCAGCCAGCTTGGCGGACGCGCTGGTAAAAGGGCTCGCAAAACAGCCGCATCAGCGCTACCAGCGCGCCCGCGAGTTTCGCGAGGCACTGAGGCGCCGCGCGCCGCCCCAGGACTCGTCGCGTGCCTACTGGCGCGCAGTGCTGCCCGAGCTGTTGGAGCGGCCCCGAGACGTTGCGGGTGGCCTGGCGCGGGACGAATTGCTGCTGGAAAACCCTGCGACCTCGCGTGCCGAACGCGCGACCTCGATTCCACCACCGCGCCCGGGGGTGTCGAGCGGCGTTCAGGTGTCTCAGCAACGCTCGACGCCTCTCACTATTGGGCAGCCTGACTTCGTGGGTACGCCAGACAGACTGTCATCGGTCTTGCCCGTGCGGTTTCGCGGTCGTCATCACGTTCGAGGCATCGTTTGGCAGGGGCTCGACGAATTTGTGCGAGCACGTCGACCGCTGCCAACGCGAGAGCGCATTCTCGCGAGCGTTGGCAGCGAGCAGGCGCGAGACGTCCTCAACGGGACAATCCAGGGCATCATCTACTACGATCTTGAGCCGCTAACTCGCTACGTCGAACTGGTCTCTGACGAGCTGTTCGACGGACGTTCGAGCTGGTGTCACCCGGCCGGGCGAGACGCCGTTGAGGGCTGTCTATCGACCGCGCTGCTACGCGGGCTTCCGGCGCCGACTCATCCAACCGTCGTGATGAAGCACATTGCCGGCGTCCTGTCGCACTTGTTCGATTTTGGTCGCTGGCAGGTCGAGTCACTCGGGCCGAAGGCAGCCCAGCTAACGGTGTCGGAGTTTGAGCCGGCCTCAGCCGGCCTTCGCTCGTGGATACACGGTGTTGTGGAGCGCGCCGTGCTGGCCATCCATTCCGCCGAATGCGAGCTGGCGCGCGGGGAGACCTCGTTTTCCCCGCGTCTCGTGCTGGTCGTACGCACGCGCTAGCACTGGGCAGCCTCGACGCGGCCGTCGGCGAGCGCTAGATCGGCGGGCACCGTAGTCACGAGCCCCTATGCCCGAGCTCAACGAGCCCCAATCCCAGGCAGTTTCGCACCTCACTGGTCCTTTGCTGGTTTTTGCCGGCGCGGGCAGCGGTAAGACCCGCACGATCACCTATCGCATCGCTAACCTGCTTGGCCAGGGTGTCCCGCCCTATCGGATTCTGTCCGTCACATTTACGAACAAAGCTGCGGGGGAGATGAAGGCGCGTCTCGAGCAGCTAGCTGGCGCCGAGCTGGTGCGGGATCTGTGGGTGGGCACGTTCCACTCGGTCTGCGCCAGGCTCTTGCGGCGGTATCACGCCGAAGTGGGGCTGGAGCGGAACTTCGTGATCTATGACGAGTCCGATCAGAAGGCGATCGTGGCGCGGATCCTCAAGGAGAGCGGCTCTTCGGACCGCGAGACGACGCCCAAGCAGATGCTCTCGCGGATTCTCTCCAAGAAGCAGGAGGGACTCGGTCCCCAAGACCTGGCCGACCAGCGCCGTGGCGAGCAGGAGCTTGCGACGGTGTTTGGGAAATACGAGCAGGCACTCAAGGCTTCGAACGCCGTCGATTTTGAGGACTTGCTCACGCTGGTCATGAAGCTGGCCGAGTCCACCAGCAACGCCGCCGGCGCCGAGCTGCGCTCGCGTTTTGACCATGTCTTGGTGGACGAGTTTCAGGACACCAATCTCGTGCAGTATCGCTTGGTGCGGGCGTTTAGTGCCGGGACGCGAAATCTGTGCGTGGTCGGAGACGACGATCAGTCGATCTATCGCTGGCGCGGCGCCGATGTACAGATCATTCGCGGATTTCGTAAGGATTTCCCCGACGCGCTGGTCGTCAAGCTCGAGCAGAACTATCGCTCGAGTGGCCACATCGTCAAGGCGGCACTCGCGGTGATCGAACCAGCCCGTCATCGTGAGCCGAAGGAGCTTTGGACGGCCGCGGAGATGGGGCAGCCGATCCTGATCCGCGCTGCTGCTGACGAACGTGACGAAGCGGCCTGGGTCGTGCGCGGGGTTCGGTCGCGCATGCGCGCCGGGATCGATGCTCGACAGCTAGCGGTGTTTTATCGAACCCACGCGCAGTCGCGCGTACTCGAAGAGGCATTCCGTGCCGAGTCGATCGCGTACCAGATTATCGGAGGGATGCGCTTCTTTGATCGGGCCGAGGTTAAGGATCTGCTCGGCTACCTGAGGTTGATCGACAATCCTCGCAGCGAGGCCGATTTGATGCGCGTCATCAACGTTCCTGCCCGCGGCATAGGCAAAAAGACGCTGGAGGTTCTGCACGCCCTGGCTTCTGAGCACAGCACCAGTCTCTACGAAGCCCTGCCGGCGGCCGTGCGGGACGCGGGCCTTGGGTCAGCCGCACGCAGCAAGCTCAAGCAGTTCGTTGAGCTGGTCGAAGAGTGGCGAAACAACGCGCGGCAACTCTCACCGCATGCCTTGGCCACCCGCGTGTTTTCCGAGTCAGGCTATCGCGCCCTGCTCGAGGCAGAGGACAGCGCCGAGGCCGACGCGCGTCTCGGCAACGTTCAGGAGCTACTCGGAGCTATCGCGGAGTACGAGGATGACGCAGCGGCCGCCGGTGAGGAGGGGTCGCTCACCGGCTACCTTGAGCGGGTGTCGCTGGTGGCATCGACCGATTCGCTCAAGGACGTTCCTAAGGTGTCGCTCATGACCGTCCATGCTGCCAAGGGTCTCGAGTTCAACACGGTGTTTCTAACGGGTATGGAGGAGGACGTCTTTCCCTACCGTCGCATCGATGCCACCGGGCCTGAGGAACTCGACGAAGAACGTCGTCTGGCGTACGTGGCCATCACACGTGCGCGCGAGCTGCTCCTGGTATCCCACGCCTCGCAGCGAACCCTGTTTGGGCAAACGCGCTACCTAGCGCAGAGCTCCTTTCTCGAGGATCTTCCACGCGATTGCTGCAAGCGCGAGGAGAGTGACGTGCGTTTGGCGCGTCGCGAACGCGCCTGGTCCGAGCATGTGGTTGAGCGCTGGAAGTCGAGTGGGGGCGGGCCCACGCCGAGCCTCGGAATGACGGGCAGCCGCAGTGCGAGCAGTTCGGGCGCGGGGACGGTCCTTCGTCCAGGGGAGCGGATCGTCGACCGAAGCGCTTTTGACGATCTGCCCGCCGACGAGGTCTCCTCGACGATCCGACCTGGTCAGCTCGTTTTTCACGCCCGCTTTGGTCGGGGCAAGGTGGAACGCGTCGAGCCCGGGTCCGACGGCCCCACGGTGGTGGCGTTTTTTCAAGGCTTTGGTCCGCGTAAGATCTTGGCACGCTTCCTCACCACCACTACAGATCACCCGTGAGCAACAACACGCGTCTCGCCTTTCTGGAGAATCTCTTGGCCCAGGGCAAGGCGGACAGTTTTGCCAGGTACGCCTTGGCCCTCGAGTATCGACGCGAGTCCCGCTTAGAGGACGCGCTTGCCGTATTTGATGGGCTCCGTGAGTGCGACGGGAGCTACGTGCCGTCCTATCTCATGGCTGCTCAGATTCTGGCTGAGCTCGGGCGAAACGAGGGAGCGCGCGAATGGGCGACCGCCGGTCAGGCCGCTGCGCTTGTAGCTGGCGACGGCAAGGCACACTCCGAGCTATCGAGTCTTCTGGGAACAGTCTGAGGCGTGGCATTCGGGTCGCCTAAACCCAGCCTCGCGACGACTACTGTCTCGAAGGCGGCGGCTCGTCGAGGCCTTCGAGGGAAATCGACGGTTGGCTGCTCAATTCGGACTCATCGAAGCCGGGTTGGGTCAGCCCAAATTGACTGAATTCGTCGCTGGTTTCCTCGCCTCCAAGCAGTTCGAGGGTCGGTGCTGAGCCTGGCAGCTCGCGCAGTCGGGCTATGGTCGCTTCGAGTGGTCGCAACAACGGTTTCGCAGCAGGCGTCTCGGAAGACTGGATAGCGTCGTGCCAGTGGATGAGCCGGTGAGCGGGGACACGCGCCAGGAACTGCGCGCGCAGCTGGTCGGAGTGAATCGATTCCCCCAGCCCCTTGAGCCATAGTGCTGCGCGTCGCACCATCTCGTCGGTTTGCGGCGAGCCAGCCTTCTGCATGGCCTCGCAGCACAGCACGCGAGTCGCCAAACCATATTCGGAACCCTGAATCGTTTCCATCGCGCCGAGTGCCGTGGTGGCTAGCAGGATACCGGTGTGTTGTTCCCCGATCTCAACGCGGGAAGAGGCCTCGATAGCCATGGCATAGAAATGAAAGGCAACGTACGCCTGGGCTTCGGCGACCTGTCGCGCGTCAAAGGCGTACATCACGCTGGTCGCCGGGTCTCCCATTTCACGAGCGATCAGCGCGCGTAATATCTTTTCGTGCGCCGTGTCGTAGGCGCTACCCGTGACGTTGTTGATAGTGCTTGCTTCGGCGACGATCGACTCTGCCTCCACTAATTCGCCGCATTCCAGCAGACTCTCAGCGAGTCCAAGCAGTGTGTCCGCCTTGGATTCCTGATCGCCGTAGCCGACATGCGCGCGGCGCGCGCGGCGCTGGTAGGCCAGTCCTCGCTCGAGATCACCCATGGCGCAGTAAGCCAATCCCACGTTCGCCAACGTCTTGGCGATCTGGAGCCGGCCCCCGATCGCCAAATCAAGTCGAATAGCCTCGAGTCCGAGTGCCACCGAGTCCTCGAACCGACCGAGGACGTATAGCGTGAAGGCGAGCGAGTTCTTTGCCTGCGCCTCCATGCGTTTGGCACCTGCGCGTCGAAAGATTGCGATGGCTTCGGCATGTACCGCCACGGCCTCGTGGACCCGACCCACACGGCGCAGCAAGGTCCCCTTGGCGCGGAGCACCTCGGCGCGCTGGCGAGGCGGGACCGTCTTTAGTCCGGCCGTCTCCAGCGCTCGATCCACGGCAGCCAGGGCGCCCTGCATATCCCCAAGGTCGCGCAGGATTTCACCGATTAGCGCCTGGGCGGACACTTCATCAATGCAAAGTGCTGCTGCACGCGCAATCGTTTCCGCGCGTTGGGCGGAGGTGAGGCCGCGGGCGAGCCGTCCGGAATCTACGTCAAAGCGCGCCGTACGCATGAGGGCGACGGCCGCCCAGCGTGGGCGGCTGGCATTGCGCGCCAGTCGTCGCATCACGCCCAGGTGAACGCGACGCTCCTGCCATTGTCCCTGCACACGGCAGAGCCCTTCCAGGGACTCATGCGCTTCAAATAGCCGAGCATCCTCGCTCGGAAGAATCCTCACCACTCGCTTGAAATAGCGCTTGGCCAGGCGCAGCTGGTAACTTGAATGGGCGGTTCGCGCGGCCTCCAGGTAGAGATCCGCGGCGCGCTGCTGTGCGCCGCCGGCTTCCAGGTGCTGCGCGACAATGGCCGCTGTGAGCCCGCGGGCGAGCGCGGTACCGAGCAGCTGTTCGCCAAGCTTACGGTGCATCGACACGCGCGTCTTCGGATCCAATGAGGAATACGCGACGTCGCGCGTCACGGGATGGCGGACATCGATCTCCTCAGCACGCAGATCGCACAGGCCGCGCGCGCAGAGGCGAGAGACTCCGTCCTCTGCCTGGGGTCCGAGCAGCGCCTTAAGCTCTTCGAACGGCAGCGGTCCACCCGAGATGGCTAGCCAATCGACAACGGCCTGTTCCTCTGTGGGCAGTTCGTCGAGACGATCCGCGATCAGCTGTTCGAGGGTTTGTGGCAGGGCGCGCCCGGTGGCGTCCTTACCGTCTACCCGGATTAGCTCAATGCGATGGTCGGACGTCTCTCGCAGCTCAAGGGTGCCGCGTTCGAGTAGGGCATCCACCATTTCAAGCAGGAAAAATGGGTTGCCTCCGATGCGAGGTGCCAAGTCGTCGCAAATCTGTTCGACGCCGAGATCAGCTCCGAGCCGCGTTGCCAGTAGTCTCACCTGGTGTTCGCGGCTCAGCTCGCGCAGATCAATACGAACCGCGTTTTCCGCGACGGACGCCATGCGATCGCCCGACCGTAGGACGAACACCGCGAGTACCGGCCAGGTTTCATTCCAGCGCAGGAGCTCCTGGATGCATTCGACGCTGGCACGGTCCGCCCACTGCAGGTTTTCCCCGATCAACACGACGGGGCATTCCAGGGCTTGCCGCGCGATGAACGCGCGCAACCCAGCCGTGAGAAACCGCCGGTTCTGAGCGGCGTCGCCCTCATCGACCGCCTGCGCGAGTTGGCCCGTGACGAGCGCGGCGAGGCGGCTCAGAATCGGGTCGCGATCATCCCCGATCGAGAAACCGCCCATCAATCGCTCGAGGTGGCGCTGGACGCTGTCCGGGGACTGATCTGCCGAAAGCCCGGTAAGACCGCGAATCCAGTCTGCCAGCAGGGTGAAGGGAACCTCGATGCGTGAGGGAGTGGACTCGGCTCGAACGACCAGGGTGCCTTCTGGCAGTTCGCCGACGAAGGCCGACACCAGGGCGCTCTTACCGATCCCCATTTCGCCCGTGACGACGCGCGCGATCATGTGGCCCTGGTCGCCCGAACCTCGGTTGATCGCCTGATGGAAGGCGCCTTGGAGTTCGGCGAGCTCGACGTCGCGACCGATCAGATCTCCGGAACCGCGCTCCTGCTCTTGGGCCTTTTCGGTGCGGGTGAGGGGGCGCACCAAGGAGTAGATGCGCATGTTGTTCGGAAGGCTTTCCCCAAGCGAGCGATCGAGCTCAAGCGTGGGCGCATCCGTCCAGACAAAGTCACGCCGAACCAAGCGGTAGGTGCCTCCCGCGACCCACGTGTCGCCGGCGGGGGCCTGTTGTGACAGCATGCGAGCGAGCTCGAGGGCGGGTTCTTGCAGGGAGTGACTGACGAGGTGACCGGCGCGGTCGCGTTGACCCGTCGCGATGCCGCGCACGATGCCGATACTGGCCTGCAGCTCGACTGGCATATCGTCGCAAGTACCGGCGATCGCCTCGTGAATGTCGATCGCGAGCCAAGCCGCGTCCGAGGCGGCGCGCGCAGGATTAGCGAGCAGACCGACGATGGCGGTCGCCCCACCCGAGGGCACGAGATGCTCACCGGCCAGCACGCGGTTGCGATGCCAAGTCAAGCGCGCTCCGCGTTTGAAGGCGATCTCTCCGAGTGTGGCGCGGAGCTGCTCAATGAAGCGACCCGCGTCGGCTGAGCCTGCAGCTTCAGCGAGCTGCTCGACGCCGTGAAGCTGCATGCTGAGCACAGCGACGTGGCGAACTTCGACCCCATGACGCGACCGACGCTGCCCCGGAGCAACGGGCTCGGCGGGCACCTCACCGGGAGCCGGTAAGGCATTGGCGTTTTTCTCGCGACCCTCCTGTGCGCCGGCTGCGCCGCCCGGTCCGTCTTCGGCGGGCAGCACGTCGGGGGGCGACGCGATGCCAGGCGAGGTGTGCTCGCGCCCCACCACATGCTCGAGCACGCTCTCGAGCACGTGTGAATCGATTGGCTGCTGCGCCTGAAACAGGGCCCTGGTGATGGCAGCCGCAAAATCGCGCGCTGTCAGGTACCTCTCATCGGGCGAGCGAGCCAGCGCCTTCATGATGATCGCCTCGATCTCGGCGGGCACCTCACGGGCGAACATGCTCGGGGGCTCCACCTGTCCCGCGCGCACCGCCTCCAGTAATTCATTGCCCTCGATCGCGCCGTGCAGCGGGCGGCCCGTCAGCAGCTCGTGGAATACGACGCCCAAAGAATAGATGTCGGTGCGTCGATCCACCTTCTCCGCGCGCGCCTGCTCGGGGGACATGTAGGCCGTTTTGCCCTTGAGCACGCCCGGCTCTTCGCGGAACAGGTTGGCCGATGCGATGCCGAAGTCGGCGACCTTGACGGCACCTTCGAGGCTCAGCAGGATGTTTTGCGGTGAGACATCGCGGTGAACGATGGCCATCGGATTGCCGCGTTCATCCTTGCGATCATGGGCGTAGTGTAGGCCCTTGGCGACTTCGCTGATGATGTAGGCCGACACCCAGGGCGGGATGCGGGTTCGCTTGCTCTTGGCTCCCCGCATCACCTTGCGAAGGTCGGGCCCCTCGACATACTCCATGCTCAGGAGCTGTCCGTCGTCGCCATAGTCTTGAAACTCGTAGACTTGAACGATGTTGGGATGATTGAGGCGCGTTGCTAGCATCGCCTCTTCGGCGAACATGGTGCGAAAGCGGCGCGACGAGCCGAACTGCGGCAAGATCCGTTTTACGACCAGCAGTTTATAGGTGCCCTCGGCTCCGCGCTTTTTCGCAAGGAACACCTCTGCCATGCCGCCAACGCCAAGGCGACGGATGACTTCGAAGTCTGCGAGTCGGCTGGGTACGGGGCTGGATTCCTCGGTCATCGGGGCATGCGCGGCGGGGCCAGTGGTAACGGGCCCATCCTACCGACAAAGCGCGCGTCCGTGGGGAACGTCGGGCGGCCGGGGCCGGGCCATCGGGCCAGCGTCAGCGAGGTCCGCGCGGCAGGGGGGCGGCGGGGCCCAATTAGCGCTGACAACTGGCGCAAAAGTGCGTCCCACGCTGCGCCACCAGGGAGCGCTCGATGGCGCCCTTGCAGCGCCTGCAGGGCTGTCCGGTACGCCCATAGACCGACAGGCGGAGTTGATAGTCTCCGTCCGAGCCGTCCGGGTGGATGTAGTCGTCGATGCTAGAGCCTCCGGCCACGATAGCGGCGGCGAGGATCTCGGCGACAGCGCGGTGGAGGCGGTGGAGCTCTGCGCGCGAGAGTTGCTCGACCTTACGGGTGGGCAAAAGGCGCGCGGAAAATAGGCTCTCGTCGGCGTAGATGTTCCCGATCCCGGCCACCACGGATTGATCGAGGAGGAACGCTTTGATGGAGCCGCGACGTCGGGCAGCCGCACTCGCCCAGCTCGCAAAGTCAGCTGTGAGTGCGTCGGGTCCGAGTTTGTCCAGCCGGCTGTCACTGCGACCCTGGGCCAACCACAGCAGCTTGCCGAATTTGCGCACGTCCCGGAAAAACAGCTGGGGACCCCCATCTGAAAACGACACCCGCAGGTGAGTGTGCCCATCGGGTTCAAACTGAGCTTGCCGCGCCTTGTCGAGCGTCAAATGGTGCTTGGCCGACAGCAGACGTGGACTTGTCGCGCCGGCGGCAAACAACTGACCCGTCATTCCCAAGTGGATGAGCAGGCGTGAGCCGTCGTCGAGTTCGAGCAGCAGGTATTTCCCGTGACGTTCGAGCGCCAGTGCGGTGCGCCCGACCAGCCGTCGTTCGAGCTCACGCGGAGAAGTGAGAAACAGGTAGCTCTTGCCGGTCGTACTGAGCGCCGTGATGCGTCGCCCAATCAGACTGGTTTTCAGCCTTTGGCGCAGGACTTCGACTTCCGGAAGCTCAGGCATCAGTCTTTCTGAGCGCGGCCGGGCAAGCTCTGGGGCCTGCGCGCCAGGTAGAAAAAGTCGCGATAAGCACGCTTTCTAACGTACTCGTCGGGTGAAAACTCAAACCCGTCCGCCAGGGCTTTGGCCTTGAGTGAGCCGTCCAGGTTGCGCTCGTAGGTGATAAATTTTGGATAGGACCAGTTGACGTCTAATTGAGCGACGTCGGTGGCGCCCGCATGATGCAAGCCTTCGGCTAGCGCCAGCGCCGTCAGGTGATTACCGATCCCAACGAACAGGATTTGACGCGACTCATCGAGACCAATTCCGGACCGGCGAATCACCGTGTCGCCGTCGAGTGTGGCTCCCCAAGCGCGTGTCTCTGGGTGGCGCAACCCGACGTGCATCACGCCGTCTTCATACATACAGGCCGGCGTTTGACGGAAAAACGTCATGCGGTCGAGGGCATGGGCCGCCTTCTTCCAGGTTGAGATTTCCAGCGAACCGTCGCCGTAGCCGATCACGGTACACGAGGTGTCTCGCGGCGCAAGCAGGGTCAGTCCAGCGACCCGCATGCCGTAGTGACCGTGCTCCGCCATAAAGCCGCCATTGAAGGCGGCAACGAGCTGCGCCTGGGCTTCGGCAGGGATGGTTCCCGGGCGTTCGGGCAACGGTTCCTTCAGCCCTTCGGCTTTCGGTTCCCGCGTTCCCGCCACCGCGTGCAGCGCGACCTGCCGGAGGTCGATCGCGACGACGAATAACTCTGCCCAAGAGCGATTCGCGTCTGGATGCAGCAGCGTCTTGCGCAAAGCCACCGGACTGTCGGCATGCAGCGGGTCCTCCAACTCAAGCCAGGCCCCATCACCCGGAGCCGACCAACTCGCACGCACGGGACCGAGATTGTTCAGGACGAATGGGGACACTCCGTTGCTCGCAGGCGTCGTCGTTGCAATCGGGTGTTGGCCCGTCGTGGGAACGGCCCAGCGCGCCTGCGGTCGCTCGCCGTGATGACGGAACCGATTGACGCGATCCTCGAGACCATAGGCGAAGTCCTCGAGGCGGGCCACCGCTTGCACGCCAATCACGGCCCGAAGGCCGTTGGCCACCAGGGGTCCTCCCCAGCTCGTGTGATGGACGATGACCCAGCCGAGGGCCAAGGCCGCGACACCTCCGCCCAACCAGGGCAGAAGGCGGCGACGCTTGCGGGGAGGGGGTGTGGAGCGGGACACGGGGCGAAGGTTAGTCCTTTGGCACGGATCTGGCGAAATGACCCGCTCGCTCAGGGGACCGACTGGTGTAAGAAAGCCCTGGTGAATCGGCTGACCCCGCCTGCCTGGACTCGCAGAGTCGCCTATGTTTTGGCGTCCCTGACGGTGACCGCCACGGGCCTGGCGGAGGTCGGGGGAGCCGGCACCCCAGTGCCCGCATTGCAGCCGGAGTCGCCTGAACTCGCCGGCGCTTGGAGCAAGCCTATCGTGGCGATCGAGGTGCTTGCGAGTGGAAGGCTGTTTCGCGAGAGCCACAGTCTACGATTGGTCCGCGTTGGCGAGGAGCTGACTCCCCAGGTGTTGCGACGGGGTCTCGCTGAGTTGCTCGATTCGGGGCGCTTTGCCCGAGCTGAGTCCGAGGTTCTGCTTGAGGGGTCCGGGGTTCGGCTGCGCTTTCGCGTTGAGGGGCGGCGGGTCATCTCACGGGTCGCGGTCGAAGGATCACCGTTTGACGGCAATGAACTCGCGGAAGCGGCCGGAGCCCACGCTGGAGCTGAGCTCGGAGACTCCGAGGTGCGAGCGCTCGGGGAACGCTTCGAGAGACTCCTGCGCGCTCGGGGTTACGCCGACGCAAAGGTTGTTCTTGAACCCGTCGAGACCGACGATCCGCTCGGGGTGCTCCTCGCGATCCGGGTCAGGCCCGGGGAGCCGCTGCGAGTCTACCAGCGTCGCTTCGGTGTTTCACCCGCCGCCGCGTCCGACCAGCTGCGCGAGCTGTTACGCGACTATCGCGTCGAGCCGGGTCAACGTCTCGATCAAGACGCGCTCACGGACGCAGATCGGGCTCTGACACTCGAGCTCCAGAAGCGCGGCTGGTACCGGGCCAGTGTATCTCACCGTTTCACTCGGGTTCCCAAGGGCGCTCAGCTCGACGTGGACGTGCATGCCGGACCACGCGTCCTTCTCACCTTCGAAGGGCAGGTGAGCTTTGACGTCGATCAGCTCGAGGCGCTGTTAGCGCTCGAACAAACCGATGACCGCAGTCCGCGCAACCTTGCTGAGAAACTGCGCAGCCACTACGTGAGCTACGGCTTTCTGGATGCCCAAGTCGAGCCGGTCCTCGATGGCGCAGGGACGGCCAATGAGCGCATTCGCTTCGTCATTCGCGAGGGTGCGCGGGTGCACGTGGTCGGTCGCGAGTACCCCTGTCTCTCGGGGGATCGCTCGGCTGCCCAGGTCGGAGCGGAAGTGGACAGTTTTCTGTCTGAGTCACTCCCAGGCGGCGAGCTGCTTGGTCCCGTGGATTCGGCGCGTGTCGACCGCGCGATATTATCAGACACGACACGCGGCGGCCGGCCTCAGGTCGTCGAGCAGAGTCCTTGGGCAACCTACTCCCCCGCGGTCTATGACAAGGCCATCAAGCATCTCCAGGATCTGTATCGCTCCGAAGGCTATCTGTCGGCGACGGTTGGGCCAGCACAGCTGCTGCGACGTCGCTGTGATCTGCGCTCGCCCGCGGGCGAGTGTGTGCCCGTAGGTCCCCTGAGGCGCCCGCCCACCGCGTGCGTCTACGATGACGTCGGCCTTCCGCTAGATGAGCCGCCGCCGGATGCAGTATTTGGCTGCACGCCCGATCCGAAGCGAGGGCTGAGCTGTGGGCCTGAGGCCGTGCTTCACGTCCCGATCAAGCTTGGCCCAAGGGCGTGGGTGTGGGACCTCGCCTTCGACGGCAACGGACGCCGCACGGAGGCTGAGCTTGCGAAGTCAGCCGCGCTGGCGCTTGGGGAACCCGTTTCCATGGCTGAGGTGGAACAGGCACGTCGCCGAGTTCAAGACGCCTATGCCGCCAACGGTTTCGCCTACGCCGAGGTGGCAAGTTCGCTCGAAGCATCGCCAGATCGCACGCGCGCTCGCGTGCGATTCTCCGTGCGGGAAGGGGAGCAGGTTCGCGTCGCCGGCATCATCATCCGTGGAGCGGTCGCGACCAGCGAGTCCTTGATTCGCTCACGCATCGCGCTGAAGGTGGGGGAGCCCTACCGCAGCGGTTGGGTGCGCGACACCGAGGAGCGTCTCGCGACGCTGGGCGTCTTTCAAAGCGTGCGCGTCGCGCTCGACGAACCCTACGTGCCGTCTCGCTCAAAGAATGTGGTGATCGAACTCGTGGAACGCGAGCCGCAGTATTTCGAAGGGCGGCCTGGTTTCAGCACGGGTGAAGGCTTGCGACTCGGAATCGAGTACGGTCACCTCAATCTCGGTGGCAAGGCCATTCAGTTCGCGTTTCGCGCCCAGCTCGGTTATCTGCCAAATGAGCTGATCCTGGAAAAGGACGTGCGCGCCAAGTACGAAGCCGAGCTAGATACCGTGGCTTCGCGACTGGAGCGACGTCTCTCGGCATCCGTTTCCTTTCCGGAGATCGGTCTCGGTCCGCTGTTTCGCCTCGCCGTCGAGGGCTTTGATGTCCACGACAATGCGCGCGATTTTGCGCTCACGCGCGATGCCGGCGTGGTCACGCTGGCGTACCTGCCGACCCGTCGACTCTCGATCCAGCTCGGGGGCTCGCTTGAGCGCAACGACGTCTACATCTTCGGGCAGCAGGAAAAGGGACGGCTGCGCGACTATATTCAGGCCAACCCGCAGCGATCCAACGTGTTTCGCGTGCCGGAAGGGACCTCTGTTGCGGTTGCCGAGCGCTTCTCGGTCAGCTGGGATCGGCGTGACGTGCCGATGGCCGCGCGTCGTGGAGTGTACCTGACCGCTAGCGTCGAGCATGTCACCGCTCGCCCGATCGGCGGCTCGGCGTCGAGTGCTAACGATCCGACCGATCCCTTCTCAGCATCCGACAGCGAGTTTCTCCGTTGGACGAGTCGTGGGGCCGTCTATGTTCCTCTGGCCCGGACGGGTCCCTCGCTCGCGCTCAGCTTCCGTTGGGGCACCAATCAACAGCTCGTGGCTGGTTCGCGCACCTATCCGGACCGACTCTTTTTCATGGGCGGAATGGACTCGATCCGCGGGTTCCTTCAGGACTCACTGATCCCCGAGGACATTGCGACGCGCCTCGTCAATGACCGCGCCAACTTTGACGTGAGCCAGGTCGTGATTCGCGGAGGCAATTTCTTCGTCAACCCAAGGGCTGAAGTCCGGCTGCCCCTCACGTCTTCCGTCCAAACCGTGTTGTTTCTCGACTCCGGCAACCTCTGGTCCGCACCGCCCGCGTCCCTGTCGTCGACCGATATTGCTCGCTACCTCCGCTGGCGATGGGCGACCGGCACTGGGATCCGGTTTGCGACTCCGGTCGGGCCGCTGGTATTTGACTATGGCTTTAACATCGAGCGGCTGCTCGAGCGCGCGGGGCTTGGAAAGCCGAAAGCCTCACAGCGCTATTGGGAAGATCTCGGGGCCTTTCACTTCAGCGTCGGGCTCTTTTAGCCGCGTCAGCTAGTCCGACTTAAGCCAGGTTCCCCGGATCACGCTGCGTAGGAAGGCTGGCGCGCCACGCATCTCGTCCGTCTCGACCCGCTCTGGAGCAAAGCCGTGGTTGGCGAGCTGCTGCCGAGGATCGCGCAAGAGATGACAGCCGCCCGCGAGTCGCTGCCAGGTGGGGTCGAGTCGCTCTTGCCAGCGGCGACGGCTGGAGCCCTCGGGAGCAGCGACGTGATCGATCAACACCAGTTTTCCGCCCGGGACCAGGCACCGCGCTGCCTCACCCAGGACGGCGTCCACGTCGGCAACCGAGCAGAGGACGAGGGTGGCCACGATGGCGTCGAACGAGCCGGCGGCGAAGGGCAGCGATTCTCCGGAGGCAGGAATCAGTGTGTCCGAACGCCCGGTCGCTGTGAGCTTGCGTCGGAGTCTTGCGCCGAGGTGTGGATCCGGCTCGCTGAGCGTCAGCTGCGCGGGAGTCGAGTAGTGATCCAGATTCTGTCCGGTTCCCGCCCCCAACTCCAGGACGCGACCCCGCAGTGGGGACAATAACTCGGCGCGCCAGCGCTGAATCGACAGAAATTCTGCGGGAGCGACAAGCCAGTCGTAGGCCAGGGCAAGACAACGCGACATCGACAACCAGACGGCACTATAGGGTAGTTTCCGCAGTGCCAGACACTGCAAATCCTCGCGCGACCGCACAATGCATGCGCGCGACGCTTTCGGCGTTGCTAAAATTCGATGTCCTCGACTGCCCCAACCGCGTCAACCATTCCGACCACCCTCAGCGGGCAGTTCAAGCGACGACTGCCGCGCTACCTGCTTGGAGGCGGCCTGCTGGCGGTCTATCAGGCGGCGCAGTACTGGTTCGACACGCGCGTCGTGGTCGCGATCGATGCGGCCGCCGGAGGCAAGGCCGACCTCGCGTTCCACCTGGGGATCACCCTGGCGCTGGTGGCGCTCGGCGCCTTCGGGGTTCGCGTCTGGTCGCGCGCCGCGGTCTTTGATGCAGGGCGCGCCGCCGAGTACGAGTTGCGAGGCGCGCTCCTGGCCAAGCTAAATCATTTGGGCACGGCCTTCGCTCAACGCCTGGGGACGGGGGAACTCCTCAGCCGCGCCACCAACGACCTGACGCAGGTTCGGCTGCTGCTCGGGTTTGGTGTGCTAAACATCGTCAATACGGCGTTTGCGCTGGTGAGTGCCCTGGCGGTGACCTTGACCCTGTCACCTCGCTTGACGCTGGCATCACTCGCGACGCTTCCGATCCTGCTCCTCGTGACTCGAGGCTTTGCCCGCCGCATGTTCGCGCGGACCCGCGAAGCGCAGGACGCACTGGGCGCGCTCAGTCAGTCGGTTCAGACGACCATCACTGGGCTTCGTGTGCTGCGCGTATTCGGACTGGAATCGGACGTCGCTGCCCGCTTCGAGCAGGTCAACGAAAAGCTACTCGATAAGAACCTGGCGCTGGCCCGCCTGCGTGGCGCTTGGGGCCCGTTGATGCAAGCCGTCAGCGGCGTCGGGGTGGTGGTGGTCTTCTGGTACGGCGGTTACCTGCTCAAGACCGGGGCGCTCAGCGAGGGCGCGTTGTTGGTGTTCTTCCGGGCCGTAATGCGCCTGGTTTGGCCTCTGGCGGCCCTCGGATTCGTGGTCGGGATCCTGCAACGCGGGCGCGCGTCCTACGCTCGCGTGCAGGAGGTCTTCGAGGCCGTTGCGCCGATTCAAGATGGAACCTACCAACCGACGGTTCCCGCACAGGGCGCGCTCGAGGTGCGCGAGCTGAGCTGGTCCTTCGGGCAGGATGCCGTGCTCGATGGGGTGTCCTTCAGCATTGCCCCTGGCGAAACCGTCGCGATCGTCGGTCGTACCGCTAGCGGAAAGTCCACGCTGGCTCGGCTGCTGGCACGCCAGCTGCCAACCCCGGCTGGCAGCGTCTATCTCGACGGGCACGACATCACCGAATGGTCGCTCTCATCGCTACGCTCAGCTCTGCGCTATTCCCAGCAGGTACCGTTTCTCTTCTCCCACACGATCGCTCAGAACTTCGCGTTCGGTCTCGATGACCCGAATCAGGCCGATGCCTCCGAACGCATCCACGCGATGGCGGAGCGGGTGCGGCTTGGTCAGGAGATTTCTCGCCTGCCCGACGCATTTCACACGGTGGTCGGCGAGCGTGGGGTACAGCTCTCAGGCGGGCAGCGACAACGGGTGGCTCTCGGTCGTGCCCTGTTGGCGGGTGGCAGCGTCGTGATTCTCGATGACCCGACCAGCGCGGTGGATGCTGAGACCGAGCGTTCCCTGGTGGAGGTGCTGACGCAAGGCGACGAGCCTCGCTCACTGCTGATCGTGACCCATCGAATCTCGCTGGCATCCCGCTGTTCTCGGGTGCTGGTGCTCGAGCATGGAAAAATCAGCGAGCAGGGGTCGCCGGCTGAGCTGCTCGCCCAGGGTGGGCTTTACGCAACGTTCGCCAATGAACAGCGAGTGGCTCATGAACTGACCGAGCTAGCTGGGCCCGAGCCGGAGTTCAACTCCGCTCCTGGCGTCGTGCCTGTGGTGCAGCCGATGGGACTGCTCGACGGTGAACGAGCACGCCGCGCCATGGCGGCGTTCCACGAGGAGTCGCGCCTTGGACGCGCCGTTGACCTGCGAATGCTCCGGCGACTGCTGCCGCTCCTGGCCGCCGAACGTGCCTGGGTCCTGGCCGCACTCGGTGCCGTGCTTGTGGCCGCGCTGCTGTCCGGGCTACGCCCGTTGGTCATGAAGCACACCCTCGATGGGATCTTCACTTCGAGCGCTGGACTGCTAGTCGGCGGACTGATCGTGGCCGGTCTGTTTCTGATCGAGCAGGGGCTCAGCTTTGCCCAAAGCTATGCCACTCAGTTGGCTGGTAGTCGTGCGATGGCGCGCCTGCGGACCCAGATCCTGGGGCGCCTGTTGCAGCTGCCAATGCGCTTTTATGACCATCAACCCGTCGGTCGACTCGTCACTCGCATCACCAATGACGTCGACGCGCTCGGAGAATTGTTCGGCTCGGGGGTGCTCGCGGCGATGGGGGATCTCGTCCGGATCGTCGGCATCGTCGGTCTGATGCTCGCTCTCGATGCTCGCCTCAGCCTGGTGGCTTTTGCAGCGACCCCGATCGCCGGAGCGCTGGTGTGGAGCATGCGCCCCAGGATGAGGGACGCATTTCGCTCGGTGCGAGAGAAAACCGCACGGCTCAACTCACTTCTCAGTGAACAACTCAATGGCTTGGCGGTCGTACTGGCCTTCGATCGCGCGGCTCGCTGCGAACAGGAGTTTGACCAGATCAATCGCTCCTTTTACGACGCCAACGTGCGGGCGATTCGCTACGAAGCGATCCAGGACGCTGCGCTAGAGACCATTGCGAGTCTCAGCCTGGCATCGATGATCGTCTATTTTTCGCACAGCCCAGTGGGTTTTGGCACGCTCGTGGCGTTCAGTGCGTTCTTGGCGCAGTTCTTTGAACCGCTCGGGACCATCGTCCAGCGCTACACCCTGCTGCAGAGCGCGATGTCTGGCGCAGAGCGCGTGTTTGGGCTGCTGGACCGCAGCGAGCGCGATGCTCCCCCGCTCGGCCAGCACGAAACTCCCGTCGCCTTGCGGTCGGACACCGAGCCCAGTGCCGCAATCGTGTCCTTCAAGCATGTGTCCTTCTCTTACGAGCCCGGGCGTCCCGTGCTGCGCGATGTCAGCCTCGAAGTGCGGCAGCGTGAGCGCATCGCCCTGGTGGGTCCCACCGGCTCGGGCAAGTCGACGATAGCGGCTCTACTTCTGCGACTCTACGAAGTTGACTCGGGCAGCATCACGCTCTGCGGTCGTCCGCTCACCAGCGGTCCCGTCGCGCTGCACCGCCAACAAGTGGCCTACGTGCCTCAGGATCCCGTGCTGTTTCCTGGCTCAATTGCCGAGAACGTGGCCTCGAGTCCGCATTTCGAGCTTGAGCGAGTCCAAGCGATCCTCGACCGTATCGGTGTCCGCGACCTGCTTGAGCGCAGGTCCGGGGGGCTCACCGCACCCCTTGCCGCAGCCGGTGCTGAGCTGTCCGTTGGTGAGCGTCAGCTCATCGCGCTGGCTCGGGCGCTGTATCGTGATGCGTCGCTGCTGGTGCTCGATGAAGCGACGGCCAGCATCGATAGTGATACGGAAGCGCGGCTTGAGCATGCTCTCGATGTGGCGCTTGAGGAGCGCTCTGCGCTCGTGATCGCCCATCGGCTCGGCACGATCCGGCGTGCGGATCGCATCTGCGTGCTACAACGAGGCCGTATCGTCGAAGAGGGAACGCACCGCGACCTGATGGCGCACCCGGGGTTATACGCCCGGCTAGTGGCGTTGTCGGCCAACGAGTCCGCCAGCGCGACCTAGCGTCCCGACGCGCCGCCCGCGCCGAGGTTGGCTGCGGGCGCGCTGATGTTGACAAACAGGTAAAAATCGTTCTCGCAGGTGTCGTTCTCGAGCACGACAGCGTCCGCAGTCACTTCTGAGATCACGACGACCTCACCACCCGCTTGGGCAAAGCCGGCGGGGCTGACGGAG
Organism: Polyangiales bacterium; assembly: GCA_038207155.1. GTDB lineage: Bacteria > Myxococcota_A > Polyangia > Polyangiales > Polyangiaceae > FEN-1139. The sequence continues at coordinate 147,899 of JBBRAB010000001.1, read as the reverse complement.
CCCTTGGGCACGGGATTAGACGAGTAGGAGAGGTAGCTCTGAATCACGATATCTTTCGTCCTGAGCCCATGCTCCAGCCGAAAGCTGCGGTGCGAGGGAAAATGCAGCCAGGTTCCGTCGAGCGGGGTTGACCGGTAGAGGCGCTCCGCTCCGCGAGTCACGACTTTGCCCTCCGTCCAACGAACACTCGCTTGGTCTGACGGGCCACAGCTGGTCTGACAGCCCGTGAGGTTACAGGTCAGCACCATGCTCGCAAGGCAGCTCAGAAGACAACGACGCATGCCGGCCGACCCTAGCATGACCCTTCGCCGAGGGCAGTCTAGCTGAAGCGTCCCGGGCAAGCCGCGACGCTTTGAGCGAACCTAGGCCAGTTCCGGACTGGTCTCTCGCTGGTCGAGCCAGCCCTGCACCACCACCCGCTCGACGAGCGCGTCGGCCACGTCCTCGACTCGTCCGAGCTCGCGGGCGGAAAACGGTCGCCAGAGTTGGGCGAGCTCAATCCAGGCGAGCAGGGTCTCGCCGCGCCGCACCGGGACCATCGCCACCCCGAGCGGTTCCATGTTGTTGTGACCGAGCCGCAGCATGAGGCGCTGCGTGACCGGGCCACCGGGGTTTTCTCCCAGGATGGTGCGACCCCGACGTGCGGCCTCCAGCGTTGGGTCGTCGCTGCCGATGTAGCAGCCGAGCCAGGCCTCCATACTCTGTCCCTGGGCCGCAACGGTGATGGCGCCCTGGCCGTCGCCGGTGACGCGGCAGACGAGTCCGAGGTGCGCGGAGGCCGCCATGATGCTCGTCGACAGCGTGAGCAGGAGCGCTTCATCCAGAGAGCGGCTTTGTGACATCACCCCGACAGGGTTCACTGCGGCCGGGCGGACCGAGGAACGTCGCGTGATCTCCGCAGAGGTTGAGGAGGCGCATTGCTGGGGGGCGCTCGCAGGTGGCGGCGGTTCACTGAGGCGTGCGCACGCACGTTGCGCGATCCCCGCCGACCAGCTCGCTAGTTCGACGATCAGCGCGGCGCGCTCGGCCAGGGTCAATGTTTCCAGCTCGTCAATTCTTCGCCACACACTCCAGGTCACGTGACGCAGCAGTGACGCCCGTGAGATTCGATTCCCCGCCATGCCTCGCAGCACAGCGTCGAAGGGTACTGGCCCCTCGGCGACGACACCGTTGGTAACGAACCACTCATCACGTTGGGAACAATCGCGTGGCTTCAGGCGGGGCAGCACGTAGGCCTCCTGGTAACAATGTCGTTCCGGTGACACCCAGAAACTACATTGATAGCTAATGTGGCCCAAAGGCCGCACAAGTGTCAATCCGCTGGCCAGGCTGACGCTTCGATTCCACGGCGAGCAATACAATTGGCCGGAAATACGGCCAAATCCAGCCACCGTCCGGCGGGTCGATTCTTCAGGTACAGGGAGCCCTGCGGCAACTCCGGGCCCCAGCCTCGAACTCTGCGCGACACAGTGCGCCTCAGCAGCAGGAAGGCCGCCGGCACCGCTCTCAGCATTTTACGCGCCGGGTCGCCCCGAGGCGAAGCGTGATTTAGGGTGCTGGTGCATGTCGAACGGCAAGGTGTGGCTCGTCGGAGCAGGCCCCGGGGATCCAACACTCATCACAGTGCGTGGACTTGAGTTATTGAAGCGCGCTGATGTCGTGCTGCACGATGCGCTGGCACACCGCGCTTTGCTCGATGAGTGTCGACCCGATGCGCTGCTGATCGATGTTGGCAAACGCGCCGGACTCCATGCCTTGCCGCAGACCGAGATCTCGCAGCTGCTGATCGAGCATGCGCGCCAGGGCAAACAGATCGTCCGTCTCAAGGGTGGCGATCCGTACCTCTTTGCGCGCGGCACTGAGGAAGCCGAGGCACTCGTGGCTGGCGGGATCGAGTTCGGCGTCGTGCCCGGAATTAGCTCGCCCGTCGGGACTTCCACCTACGCCGGGTTTTCACTGACGCATCGCGATTTGTCGTCGAGCGTCACCTTCGCCACCGGCACCGACAAGCATGGGCAGCCTCGCTCGCCCGCCGATTGGCACAAGCTGGCTCAGGTCAGCGACACCCTGTGCATCTTGATGGGGATGCGGCGAATCGAAGCGATCACGGCCGCGCTCGTAGCTGGCGGTCGTCCTGCGAACCAGCCCGCTGCAGTTGTCGAGTGGGGTGCTCGTCCCGAGCAGCGCGTGCTCGTCGCAGAGCTCGGCACGCTCGCCGCGCGCGTGCGAGCGGAGGGTCTGTCCAACCCAGGCATGATCGTCGTTGGTGACGTTGTGACGTTGCGTGAGCAGCTGCGCTGGTATGACAAGCAGCCCTTGTTCGGACGTCGTGTGCTCATTCCTCGACCGCCGCGGCAGGCCCTGGAGACGGCGCGCCTGGTGCGCGAACGGGGGGCAGAGCCCATTCTCCTGCCGCTGATCGCAATCGAGGAACCGCCGGAGCCGGCGGCTTTCTGGGCGGCCGTCGCTCGCCTCGCTGACTACGACTGGGTGCTCTTTACCAGCGCTAACGGTGCTGAGCGAACGCGTCGTGAGCTCGAGCGCCAGGGCAAAGACGCCCGCGCCTTCGCCGCAGCGCGTATCGGAGTGATCGGTCCGAAGACGGCTCTCCCGCTGGAAAGCTGGGGGCTCAAGCCCGATTTGATCGCGAGCGAGTACATCGCGGAGCTGCTCGCTGAGGAGCTGATTGCGCTGGGTGGTGGGCGCAAGGTGCTGCTCTTGCGGGCGCTCGAGGCTCGCTCCGTATTGCCAGAGCAGCTCCGCGCTGCCGGCTACGAGGTGGACGTCGTCGCCGCCTATCAGACGCGTTCTTTGGCTGATGCGGCGCGGGAAAGCCTGCTGGCGCTCGGCAACCGCCCGCACCTCGTGCTGCTCACCTCGGCCTCGATGGCGCGGGCCTTCTCTGACGCGCTCGGCGAGCAGCGCGCAGCTCTGCTGCCTCAGTTGACACTCGCCAGCATCGGGCCGGTGACGACGCGCTCGGCCGAGGCTCACGGGCTTCCCATCGCCGTCACCGCCGAGGTCTACACCATCGCCGGGCTGCTGGACGCACTCGAGGCGGCTCTACCCGGACCAAGCTGACCGGGGGGCGGCGGAGCGCGGACCATTCAGCGGGAGCTTGCACTATCGCTGCCGCCGAAAAGAGAGTTAGAGTGAACGGCCGGGAGCGTCGCGCTCCAAGCCTTGTGCCCCCGGATGAAGGTGGAGGAGCCCGTGAGCGCAGTAGAACAACTTTTCGCTGAGCATCGACTGATCGAACGTGTCGTGGATGCCCTTGAGCTCTTCATTGAGAGTATCGAATCGGTCGGTGAGGAGCAGCGCTGCGAGCTGGTCCGCATCGTGACGTTCTTTCGTGAGTATGCCGACCTTGGGCATCACGAAAAGGAGGAGACGCTCCTCATTCCGGCATTGGTCGCCTCGGGACTCCGTTGGGAGGAAGGGCTACTTCACGGAGTCACGAGTGACCACGAGCGCGAGCGCTACCTACTGCAGACACTGCGTCACGCTGCTCTGCAACATGCCAGTTGGACCGCCGATGAGCGCGCACACATCATCGAGGTGGCGCGCACCTTCGTCAGCTTCATGCGTCGTCACATCGCGATGGAAGACGACAGTCTGCTGACCGCAACCCGTACCCAGCTATCGGACTCGGTCCGCGCTGGCCTCGAGCTCTCGATGGCACGCTTTGACGCGCGCCGCGTGGCCTCCGGGGAACAAGCCATGCTCATAGAGCTGGGTGAGGACCTAGCGCGGCGCTACTGCCGACCGAAGGCGTGAGACTGTCGTAGGACGCGCAGTCGCGCGGCCCGCGCAGTCACCTACAACGAAAAGAGCCTGGTGCCCTAAGGCGCCAGGCTCTTTCGCTAATTGCCCACCGGTCTGCGACCCGTGGGCAATCCAAGGACTTAGCGTTAGTTCGCGAGCGCCTTGTCGATCAGAGCGGAGACCGCGTCGACGTCGATGGCGTTCTCGATCTTCTTGCCGTTCAGGAACAGCGACGGAGTTCCACTGACGCCAACCTCGCTACCGAGCTTGGTGTCGGCTTCGACGGGAGCCGCGAAGGTCTTGTCGTCGAGCGCCTTCTTGAACTTGGCGACGTCGAGACCAGCTTCCTTGGCGTACTCGGCGAGCTTGTCAGCTTCGAGCGCTTTCTGGTTCTTGAACATCACGTCGTGCATCGCCCAGAACTTACCCTGCGCGTTGGCCGCGAGAGAGGCCTGCGCCGCGAGGTTGGCGTTCTGGTGGAAGCTGAGCGGGAACTGGCGGAACACGAAGCGGACCTTCGTGCCGTACTTGGTCTTCAGCTTGGTGAGCGTGTCAGCTGCGCGTGAGCAGTAGGGACACTGGAAGTCCGAAAACTCCACCACGGTGACCTTGGCGTCGGCGGGACCGTAGGACGGGGCGTCCTTGCCGGCCATTGCAGCCTGCTTCTCAGGTGAAAGAGGCTTTTTGGCGTCTTCCATCTTCTTCAGGCTGTCCATCACCTCGGGGAAATGCTCGAGCATCTGCGTGCAGCGCTCAGGCGGGAAGTTCTTGGTCTGGGTCTTGACCATGGCGCAGGTCTCGGTCTCGTTGCCGACGCCGGCGCAGAGATCCTTGACGAGCTTGTCGCAGGCCTTGCGCTTCTCAGCAAGCTTGGCCTTGACGCCACTGGCCTCGTGAGCAAGCGCCTCGCAACCCGCCTTCGACAGAAGCTCAGCCACAGCGATCGAGGACGTGCAGCTCTGCGAGTGCTCCCCCGACGTGTCGCAAACAGCCTTGAGGAAGGGCGCGCAGGGACCGGTCATCACCGGATTGACGCTGGCGGCGCCAGAGGCCGAAGCCGCGGGAGCGGCATCCTTCGTATCCTTTGGCTTGCACGCGGTCGAAAGGGCTGCACCGGCGAACCCGATGAGCGCGACCATGCCCAGCCAGCGCAACGTGTTCAAAGACTTCATGATCGATTCCTCCACGGCCCGTACGAGGCTCACTTCTATGGGTCCGCTCAGGCGGATGCCTCGGGCGAGGTGGGCATTCCTAGCAGCCTTCTCCGCCGGGTGCCCGTCCCCCGCAGCCGGTTGTTGCTTCCAGGTATGAAATGCCAGCTGGAAACGTTTTTATATTGAATTTTCCAGGCGTGGAACCGCTCCTGACGCCCTCAAGGCGGTCCCAAACCGACCCCTCCGGCGGCGTTGAGGGGTGCAGCCTGCCGTCACAGGTGGCTCTCGGAAGGCCCCGCTCACGACCGGACTCAGGCGGCACAGATGTAGTCGGTGCCTTCGGCGTAGCCGAGGGCGACCAGGCTTGCGCGCACCAGGCTGCGTTGCGAGCTGCCGGCAACCGAGGCGATCACCTTGAGTCGCTCGATCGACGCGAGTGTGTCTGGAGCGACCACGGGCACCCCGAGGATCCGCTGTCCGATCCGACGCGGATGTCGCTCCACGATGTAGCTCGGGCGCCTTCCGAGCTGAGCGAGCTCGCGCATCAGTAGACGACCGGTGTCGCCGTAACCCCACAGCGCGAACCGCTCGCTGCTACGCAGAAAGCCGCTGACAAGAAACTGCGCACGACACTTGAGCAGCTGCGCCGGCTGACAATGCGCGCCCACTCGCGACAGGCGTGTTGGGCCATCGCGCCACCCCACCAGGCGGCGCGGCACGGTGCCAAGCCGCATCCCAAGTTCATGCGCACGCAGCAGACAATCCCAGTCCTCAGGCCAGCCCATGTCGCGATACCCGAGCGTGCGCAGCGCCGAGCTGCGAAAAAAGAAGGTCGGATGTGCCAGCGGACTCTCAATGAAGCGCTCGATGGCGACGTCGCGCGCGCAGCTCACCGCGTTGAGCCATTGCTCGTACTTGCGCAGGCCGTCGCTCAGGATGCTGCGCGGAAAGAGCCGCACGTGGCAGCCCAGGCCCGCGAGTGCTGGTTGCGCCTCGAGCGCCGCGAGTTGACAGGCGAATCGCTCGGCGTGGCAGACGTCATCGGCATCGAGGCGGGCGACAAACGGGCTCTGGCAAAGCTCGAGTCCGGTATTGAGCGTCGGTACGAGTCCGCGTGCGGGCAGCGCGACCGAGCGGATCCGCGGGTCCGCTCGCGACCGGGATTGTGCAATGGCCAGGCTATCGTCGGTCGAGCCATCGTCGAGCACCAGGCACTCCCAGCGTGGCATCCACTGGCGTTCGAGCGAGCGCAGCGCGAGCCCTAAGGTGCGAGCCGCGTTTCGCACGGGGAGTAGGACCGTGACGAGCGAGGGCGCGGTTGCAAAGGTCGCCAGGTCTGGACTCATAGCTCGACGCGAACCAGTACGAATTTGTCGTTCTCCCGGCGACTGGTCTGAGCCGCAAAGCTCTGAAACATGCCGATCTCACTGCGCAGGCTGCTGAGACGTCCGTGCTCGGTCGTAAAGTAGACGGTGCGGCGTCCCGCGGTGCGCAGATCGTCGACGTACTTTCGGAAGGGTTCGCCAGTCGACTGAAAGACCGCGACGTGATTGCCGCTGTAAAAGTTCTCTCCCTTCCAGTTGAGCTGATAGGCCACCAGCGGCTCGTCCTTGCTACGGCGCAGCGCGTAGTAGCGCCGCATGGTGTTCTGCTGACCGTAGTGGGGCGCCAGCTGCGGGAGGTACAGATTGCACTGAAAGAACGCAAACATCCAGCACAGCAGCGCAAAACCGAAGGCCGCCTGGGACCGCGCGCGCGCGCCGAAGGCGAGCAGGAGCAGCAGGAGTCCTGCGGCGAGTGCAAATCCCCCGAGCAAGGGGCCAAACTCCAATTGACTGGGCCAGCTGCGCGCGTAGTTGTAACAAACGAGATGAAAGAGCCGCGCCGGACCGGCGATGTCTGACGGCCGACTGACGGTGAGATCGCGACCGATCAGCAGCGTTCCCACAGCCGTGACCAGCGCGAGTACGGTCATCACGGTCGTTTTCCGGCGACTCTGAGGACGCCCTGGCGAGGGAGCCGTTCTGATCAGCAGCAATGCCAAGCTCAGCGCGAGGCCAAGCAACAGGAGTCCTGGCCAGAAGCCGTCATTGCCCCAGGCAGGAACCTGACCGAGCCAGAGCCTCGGCCCCAGTCGACTGCGCCAGACCAACATCGCGCCGGCCTGGACGAGGCCCAGCGTCACCGCCAACCAACCGAGCAACTCGAGCAGTCGACGCTTTGGGGACACCTGCGGATTGCCACGCGCCTCGGCCAGGAAAGGACCGGCCAGCAGCGCGAGCGGCGCCGCGATTGGCATCGCATAGTGGTGGAATTTTGTCAGCGTCAGCGTGAACATGCCGAAGCCGAGTAGGATCCAACTGGCGAGTAAAATGCGCGCCGATTGACTCTGGGCACGGCTCTCGGGGGGCCCGCCGCTTGTGGTGAGCCAGCCCGCAAGCGCCAGCCCACTTGCGGGAAATAGCCCATAGCCGAGCTGCCAGACGTAGTACAGGCTGCTCGTGTCGTCGCCGGCATTGGTGTCATGCACATGGACGAAGGCCCGCTTGTACATGTCGTGGATCAGCAGTCGCTCTAGAAACCCTGGTCCGTGACGCAAGGTGAGCTGAACGAACCAGGGCAGAACCAAGGCCGCGAAGGCGAGTAGGGCAGAGAGCAACTCGAGGCGCTCAAGCTCGCGGAAGCGCCGAGTGACAAACACCCATGCGCCCAGGGTTCCGAGTCCGATCACGAGTCCGGGGATCCCCTTGGCGAGCGCGCTGTAACAAAGACAGATCCAAGCCCCGAGGTACAGACTCCGCTGCAGTCGTCGCTCGCCGCGCTGCAGGTGCAGCAGGATAGCCAACGCGAGTCCCCAGCATAGGGCCATCAGCCAGGGCTGCGGCTGCGAGTGGACCGGGTGAGCTGTGAAACAGGGCTCATTGCCAGGGAGCCTGCAGTTGCCAGGCGAACCCGATAGGAAGCGATCCGCGTGCGCGACGAATCCGAAATGCCCCCGCCTGATGACCCAGGTGAGATTGCGACTCGCCAAGTAGAGGCTCTGAGGAACGGCCGCGCACAGCAGAGCCAGCCAGGTCAGCAGTCTGCCCGTGAGGTAGAGCGTACGCCTGCCGAGCTGGAGTTCGTACTGGACCAGAGGCTGCTCCGCGGGGGTGGCAAAGCCCAACAGGAACAAGCCGAAGGCCGCGGCCAGCAGCGCCGCGTAGGGAAGATCCGTCATGGTCTGGTGGCTGATGAGTGCCCAGTAGGGAACCGCCAACCAGATCAGGCCACCGTAGATAGCCGCGCGCTGACCCCAGCTCCGACGAAGCCCGGCGTAGAGCAGGGCCTGACCGAGCAGCGAGCAGAAGACGATCGGTAGGCGCGCCGCCCATTCGGGGTGCGGCAGGTGCCCCGCCGTGCCGAGCAGCATCTCGCCCGCGCCGAAACGAACACCAAACAGCAGAAAGCCCAGCGCTTGCAACCAGAAGCCAAAGATGGGCTTGGACCAGAACCAGCCGTCCTGCGCCCACCACAGGGAGAACCAATCATCGCGAGCGAGGATCTCGCGAGCCACTTCGCCGTAGTGCGTCTCCCAGGGATCGATCAGCGAGTAGCTCCCGAGCATGGGCAGGTACGCCAGCAGCGTGGCTCCAAGCACGAGCAGCGAACCGTGCGAAAGCAGGCTTTTTCCCGGCTCGCGTCGCAACGCACCGACGCTCTCGGCGACGCGATAACTCGTGACGAGACTCGTCACGGCGAGCGCGGTCACCAGTCCTCCGCCTAGCCAGTCTGGCCCAGGCAGGGCGCCCGCCACCAGCCAGCGCACGACGGTGACGAGCGTGGCCAGACTGACAGCGAACTCCACCACGTGACGTGACAGGGTCGGACGCGCCACCACGAGCTCTCCCGCGTCGGCGCGCTCAAAGCCGCCGAGCAGCTCGAGGATACCGACGAACCCGACCGCAAAACTCGCGAGCTGAAGCGGGAGAGCGAATGGAAGTCGACGCTCCAGCGTCAGCAGCAAAAACGCCACACCGAGTCCGCCAAGCGTGAGCGGAAGCCCCGTTTTGAGCCGCAGCGCGGGTGCGGGAGCAAGCAGCTCCGGCTCGCACGGCTCCGTCGACCTGTCGCTCACTTGGGGTCGCTCCCCGCTGGAACCCGGAACCAGCAAGACAGCGCGTAGCTTTGCTCACTGTCGCGGTAGCGCAGCGTCAAGCCCTGTGTGAGCCAGAGTTGCTCCAGCTCGCTCGCTGCGCTCTCGAGGTATCCCGTGAGCAGCAGCTGGCCTCCAGGGGCTAGCAGCCGGGCAAGCTCTGCGGCGAGCGCCAGCTGCGTTGGGAGTTCGACGTTCGCGACGAGCGCCTCGAACGCTTCCGTCAGCTCGGCGAGTGGAACCAAGCTGGCCTCGAAGCGGTCATCAAAGCCATTGAGCGTGGCATTGTGCCGCGCCGAACTGACGGCGAGCTCGCTGATGTCGACGCCAAACACCGAGCTTGCGCCATTGGCCAAAGCCACCAACGCGAGCACTCCATTGCCCGTCCCGACATCGAGCCAGCGCAGACCGGGATCAGCCAAGCAGAGTCGTTCAACTGCGCGTGACGCCAGGCGAGTGGTCGCGTGGCTTCCGACACCGAACGAGAAACTCGGCTCAAACAGCAGGACTCCCTCGGCCTGGCCTCGCCCCTCGGCCTGCTCGACCGGGCAGAGCAGCCACCGCTCGCTGACTTGCTCTGCCTGCAAGTACTCGATGAAGCGGGTCTGCCAATGCGCGTCACCGCCCAAGTCCGTTTTCACCGACCAGGGCGGCTCGATCCCGAGCTCCTCACAGAAGACCGCCGCAAGCTGTCCCGTGACGCGCTGCCAGTCTGCGAGGGTCTCGGCGTCCTCAAGCGTGACGACGAGCTCGCTAAGACCATCGTCGAAGCCATCGACGCGTTCGACGGCGCCCGCGCCGAGCTCGACCCAAGCGGCGCCGAAGGGCTCGGCGACCGCGCTTGGCAGACGGACGATCAGGCGAGTCAAACCGACGGGCGACCCTGGGGCGCCCGCCATGTTCACTTGAGCTCCTCGATCAAGCCGCGGGCTTCGATCAGCTGCGCAATCTGTCGCTGAAGGCTGTCGAGGGTGGCCTGTGCCTCGGCCACGACTTCGGGTGGGGCCTTGGCGATGAAGCTCGGGGTCTGAAGTCGCTTGGCCAGCCCGACCGCGTCCTTTTCCAGCTTCTTGATGCCGCGTTCGATGCGTTCGGTCTCTTTGCTGGGATCGACGTGACCACGGAGCCCGACCAGGACCTCCACGTCACCCGCGACGGACACAACAAATCCTGGCGGCCTTGGGCCACCGGTCAACTCGAGCGTGGGCTCGCCCTCGGTCTTGACGAGGAACTGCACGAGACCGAGCTCCGAGCGGAGGCGATCGAGCTCGGCGTTGTCCCGGACTCGCAGCACGACTGGCACCTGCGAACCCGGGTGCACGTCGTGCTCATTGCGGACGCTGCGTGCCGCACCGATCGCGCGGGTCAGCGTGCCAAAACAGGCTTCGGCTTCGGCATCCAGGCGACCATCAGCGACGGTCGGGAAGGGGGCCAGTGCGATGGTCACGGGGCGACCGGCGGGCTTCGGGACGCGCTGCCAGAGCTCCTCGGTCACGAAGGGCATGAAGGGATGCAGAGCGCGCAGCGCGGTCTCGATCACATGCGCTAGGGCTTCCCTCGTCTCGCTCTGATCGGCTGGGCTGCCCGAGATGAACACTGGCTTGGTTGCCTCGAGGTACCAGTCGCACAGCTCGTCCCAGAAGAAGTGATAGAGCGCGCCAGAGGCGTCATCGAGGCGGAACTCGTCGACGCCGCGGTTGCAGCCCTCGATGGCTTTGGCCAGCCTGGAGAGAATCCAGCGATTGACGAGCAAGCGCGGCGCCGCAGTCGGCTGTCCCGAGAGTTCGACGTCCCCAACATGGCCTAGCGCGAAGCGCACCGCGTTGTAGATCTTGTTGCAGAAGTTGCGGTAGCCCTCGATGCGCTTGGGGCTCAGCGCGATTCGCTTGGCCTGAGGCGAGTAGCTGCACAGGCCCATGCGGATGGCGTCGGCGCCATAAGCGGGAAACCCGGCACCCATTTGCGCTGTCGATGGGTAAGCCTTGCGGAACTTGTTCAGCGCCTCACCAGCGGAAGCGCCCGGCAGTGCTTTGCTCACCACCTGCTCGAAATTCGCGCCGTACACGAGATCGAGCGGATCGATCGTGTTGCCCTTGACCTTGCTCATCTTGTCGCCGGTCTCGTCGACGACCATGCCGTGCAAGAGGATGCGCTTGAACGGGGGCTCTCCCATGAAATGGATGCCCATCATCATCATGCGCGCGACCCAGAAAAACAGGATGTCGTAGCCTGTCTCCATGTCGCTCGCGGGATAGAAGCGCTCAAGTGCCACGTTGTCCTTCGGCCACCCGAGCGTCGAGAAGGGCCAGAGCCCGCTCGAGAACCAGGTATCGAGGACGTCCTCATCTTGCCTGAGCTCGCCATTTGCGCAGGCGGGGCAGTTCGTCGGGTGCTCGTCGCGCGTGACCAGGACATGCCCACACTTGTCGCAATAAAAGGCCGGGACGCGATGTCCCCACCAGAGCTGGCGCGAGATGCACCAGTCCTGGATGTTGGTCAGCCAGTGCTCGTAGGTCTTGACCCATTCCTCGGGCAGGATCTGGGTCTTGCCGCTGCGCACGGCCTCGAGAGCCGGCTCTGCGAGGGGCTGCGTCTTGACGAACCACTGGGTCGAGATCATCGGCTCGACGATGGTGCCCGAGCGCTGCGAGCGCGGGAGCGTCATCATGTGCGGCTTGCTGCCGCGCTCGAAACCGAGCTCGGCCAGGCGCGCTTTGACGGCCTTGCGCGCGACGAAGCGGTCGAGCCCGGCGAACTCGCCCGTGAGCTCGTTCATCTTGCCGTCGAGCGTGAGGATGTTGAGCTCCTCGAGTCCGTGACGCTTGCCGGTCGCAAAGTCGTTGAAATCGTGGGCGGGCGTCACCTTGACCGCGCCTGTTCCAAAGCTCATGTCCACGAGGATCGGATCGGTGATGATCGGGATCTCGCGCGCTAGGAACGGGTGACGCAGTTTTTTTCCGTGCAAGTGCGTGTAACGTGGGTCGTCCGGGTGCACTGCGACCGCGGTGTCGCCGAGCATGGTTTCGGGACGCGTTGTGGCCACCACGAGCTCGCTGAGCCCGACGGCATTGTCGGCGTCGAGCACCTGATAGGCGAACTCGTAGAGCTCACCCTGCACGCCTTCTTCACTCTCGACCTCGAGATCGCTCAGCACCGTCTGGGCGTCCACGTCCCAGTTGACGAGGCGCGTCGCGCGATACACCAGGCCCTCTTCGTAGAGGCGGACGAAGGCCTCGCGCACCGAGACGCACAGGTCCGGATCCATCGTGAACTTCGTGCGCTCCCAGTCTGCTGAGCAGCCAAGTACGCGCATCTGTTCGCCGATCCGTCCGCCGCTCTGCTCTTTCCACTGCCAGACGCGGGCGAGAAACGCTTCGCGTCCGAGATCGTGACGTGACAGGCCCTCACGTTTGAGCTGGCGCTCGACCACGGTCTGCGTGGCGATGCCGGCGTGATCGATGCCTGGCTGCCAGAGCGTGTTTTTGCCCTGCATGCGGGCACGGCGCACGAGCACATCCTCGATGGCGCCCATCAGGGCATGGCCCATGTGCAGCGACCCCGTCACGTTGGGGGGCGGCATGGGGATCACGTAGGTTTCGCGTTGATCGTCGGGGGCGACGCTGGCGCGGAACACGCCCTGGTCTAGCCAGAACTGGTACCAACGGGGTTCGACATCGGCGGGTTCGTAGCCCTTCGGGAGCTCCTGCATGGCGGCCGGACCCTAGCACCGAGAAACGCGAACGGGGCCTCCAGCCTGGGATGGCTGAATGGCCCCGTGATTCAGGTCTTGTCCGGCCTACCAGGTCACTGGGCGGTCAGGCGCTGGATCTCTTCGCGAATCATCGTTTCGGCCAGGACGGGTACGACCTCCCAGACCACCTGCTCGACGACTTCACGCGAAAGCGCGAGAACGCCGGCCATTTGGTCACGGGTCAGACCCAACGCGGCAAGCTTACCCTCGAGCGAGGGATCGGCGAGTGCCGCAGCCACCACCCCAGCTGGGGCAGCCTTGGGCGTCGTCAACGCGACGACGGGCTCGGCGGGCTGGTGGGTGCTTGGGGCGACCGCCGGCTTCGGAGCAACCGAGGGCGGAATGGGTGAGCCAAAGGAAAGCGTGCTCTGTTTGATCCCCGCGGTTGGCGCCGGCGCTGCGGCCGCTGCCACAGGCTGGGCTACCGGAGCCGCGGGACGTGCCACGGGGGGATGAGCCACGGGTGCCATCGGAGCTGATGGACGCGCCACGGGTGCCGGCTGCGCCACAGGAGCGGGAGCCGCGGCCGCAGGAGCGCGCACGGGAACCGCGGCCGCAGGAGCGCGCACGGGAGCCGCCGCCATCTTCTGGGCGACCGCGTTGACCTTGTCGATCATGACCTGGGTATCAAACGGCTTGTCGACGAAATCGTCGGCGCCCGCCGCCTGACCGCGGACGCGGTCGTACGGGTGCTGTTTGCTACTCAGGATGATCACGCCCGTACCAGGCGATTCAGCCTTGATACGTTGGGCGAGGTCATAGCCATTCGCTTCACCGAGCAGCGCATCGACCAGCGCCACGGTGGGCTTGTCGGAGCGCAGCAAAGCGAGCGCGGCATTCGGGCTTGGCGCAAGCAGCGTGCGCACATCTTCGCCCGCGAAGGTGATTTCAAGCACCTTCCTCATAGTCTTGCTGTCGTCGACGGCCAGCAGGGTCAGCGTCACGAATCCTCCGGTGAACGAGGGGATAACTCGAACCGAATCATCCGACCACCCAGTGAAAAGAGTCAAGGATTTCGCAGAGAATCCTCCGCGACCGGTGGGCCGCTAAGGACAAGTTGCGGTGGAATGCGACTGGCCCGTTGTTCGGCAATTGGCTACTATCACGCCGCAATGAACCAACGGACCGCCGGAGTCACCTCCAAGTGGAAGTGATTGCGATGTGGGGGGTCGTAGTTGGGGGTCAGCACGCTCTGGAAGTAGCGCTCCTCAACCGCGATACAGACCAGGCTGCGCAGGAGTCGCGCCTCGGGGGTGGAGGGCTCTGGACCGAGGGCCTGGGGCCCGCAGAGCGGCGCGCCGAGCCGCCCGTGAAAGTCGCGCTCGACGTCGAGTGTGCGCCCATCGACCAGCCGCAACTGGTGCACGTCGATCGCGAGGGCCGCGCCGTGGCGCTGACCAGGCTTGCCCACGGGCCAACCTTTGGGCGGAGGACGCCAGGCGGAGGAGAAGATAACGGTCGTGACTCCGTGGGCCGCCAGCACCCGCGAGAAATCGTCGAGCGCGACCACCAGCCGGCAGTCGAACACTTCCCACGGCAGCTCCGCGGCCTTGGCTGGTGGGGCGCCGGTCGTGAAACGCACGGCGCCGAGCGTTCCACGCAGTCGCACGGGCGTCGTGACCCCCCTGTGCGGACCGAGGCGCTGATAGGCGATCCCGCGCCTCGTGAGGTCACGCAGGCAGCTGGCGCCGTCGAGCTGCGCGATGCGAAAGGCGCGCGCAGAAGCGAGATCCGTGGGAAATTGAGCGTGATTCTGTTGGGGGTGTTGGGCGGCGTGCGAACGTCGCGCGACGGGCGCGTGTTTGCGTGGCGGAGCCGCCAAGGCCAGCGAGCTCAGCAGCAGAACGAGGATGGGCCAAAGCAGTCGGTGGCCGGGCAACATGGGAGCAGCATAGCCTGAAACCTCGGGTCTCACGGGGCCGCCGACGGCGTCGAGGGCTGGCAACCCATGCGACTTGCGTCATTCGTCGAATATTTCCGCAGGGCTGAACACTCGATGTCACCATGCGAGTAGGCCGTGCTCTCGCGTCGACATAAAAACGTGCTGTTTGCGGTGGTCACCGAGTTCATTGAGACCGGTGAGCCCGTCGGCAGTCGCACCCTCGTCAAAAAGCATCACTTTGAGCTCTCACCGGCCACCATTCGCAATGTGCTGGCTGAGCTCGAGGAGCTTGGGTACCTGCGCCAACCGCACACCTCCGCTGGTCGCATCCCGACCGAGCAGGCCTTTCGCCTCTACATTAGTGGCCTCAGTAAGTCGCAACGGCTCGCCGAAGACACCGCCGCTCGCATCGAGTCCTGGCTTGAAGGGCTCACTCCAGGGACCGAGCTGCTGCGCTCCACGGGGAGGTTGCTCTCCGAGCTGGCGGGCGCTCCCGCACTCGTTGCTCGTCGCCGTCCGTTGACGCAGCCGCTGCGCCGCGTGCGCTTCATTCCGACGCGTCCAGGCCAGCTGCTCGGGGTGCTCGTCTTTGCTGATGGCACCGTAGAGAATCGATTCATCGAGGTCGGCAGTGAGATCCCCGAGCGCGAGCTCGAGCGGCTTCACGCCTTGCTTGAAGAGGTCGTGGCCGGACGAGGCCTGGCGGACGTCCATGAGATGTTTCGCTCCAGTCTCGAGCAGTGTCACGGTGAGCTCAGTCGTCTTGAGCAGCTCGGGTTGTCGCTGTTTGCGGCGACCGTCGAGCGTGCTCCCGCCGAGATGGAACTCGTAGTCGAGGGCCAATCGCGGCTCTTTGACCAGTTCCCGGCGGGGTCGAGCGCCGCCATGAAGGATCTGCTTCGAACCCTGGACGATCGGAAACTGCTGGTGGCTCTGCTCGATCGCACCTTGGCTTCGAAGGACGTGCGTGTGTTTCTCGGAGACGAGCTCGGGGCTGGCGACGGCACCTCGATGGGGCTCGTCGTGGCGTCCTATCACGGCAAGGACGGAGAAGCCTCGGGCGCGGTGGGCGTGCTCGGTCCGACGCGCATGGACTACCCGTTGGTCGTGCCACTCGTGAGCGCCACCGCTGAAGCCGTGGGCGCAGTGCTGACGCGACCCGGCTCGGTGTCAGGTCCGGGGCGCGCGAGCTCGACGCGCCACGACGAATAACGCGCCCCGCCCGCCGCCAACAAGCAGGCTGAGCGCGCCAGACCGCCCGGGCGATGGTCAGGAAACATCACGGCTTGGCTTTGGGAACCCAACCGTTTCGGAGATAGTTGGCGCGACCTGTCGGCCAGGGGACGCAGCCAATTTTTGCGCCAGCAACCTTGTAGACGAGCACGGTCGGCGTCGCATTGTCCCAGCCGACTTTGCGCAGCGAAACGGCGATTTCGAGCTCGCCGTTGCCGTCGAGATCCCCGAGCGTCGGCACCGACATCGCTCCTCGTCCCGGCAAGGCGATGCGGTGCAGCTCGGTGCCTTGAGCGTCCAGTACGAACAGATGAGAAGCGTCGTCGCGGGTGGAGTAGGTTGCAAACACCAGCTCCACGCGTCCGTCTGCAGAGAGATCGCCCAGCGCCACGCCAGCCGTGAGCACGTCCGCCTCAGTGGTGTACGGAGTCGCCCAAAGCTCCTGCCGGTCCGCTCCGACCGCGTGGATCTTTCCGTCAAAACCCGCGAAAATTAGCTCGAGTCCCGGGCGACTGGCGTCGAGCTCCACGACGCTGACCTGATTGGTGGCGCCGACCGCGTTGTCCTCGAGGTCTTCCAATCCGGCAAGGTAGGTCGGCGCGTGAAAAGGCGACTCCCAGCCGCGGACACGACTGGCGTCGGGATGAAGCACCCAAAGCCCGACGCCGAGCTGGCGCTTGGTCTGCGCGGCGTTCTGGACACTGCCCAGCATGACGACGTCGTACTTGCCGTCGCCGTCGACGTCGGCGATCGCTGGGGCGGTATTGGTGAAATGGGCCTGCAGCGCCGTGTCCTCGTCGTCGGCCCAACCCTGCTCGGCGAGCTTGAGCTCGTGCAAATAGCGGACGCCAGGGGTCTTCGGACGCTTGGTGAACGCGGGATTGGCATCGAAGGCTTCACCCGTGCCACGATAAAAACCGGCGTAGGCATTGTCCATCGGCGCGACCAGATCGGCGTGGCCATCGGCGTCGAGATCCCCGACGGCGAGGTTCTGGTCGTAAGCGCCAGCCATCCAACAGTTCTCGCCGGCGAGGCAGCCAATGGTATTGCGCTGCACCGGCGGGAAACCGGGAAACGAGCTGCCGTTGGCGTGGTAGGCCCCGAGAATGTCCACGCTGTGCTCGGTTGTGGCAACCGCGATATCGAGCTGCCCGTCGCCATCGAGATCCCCCCCCGCCAGGCTGCGGATCTCGTCTCGCACTTGAACCGGCCATCCCGGCAAGGTCTTGCCTTGCGCGTCGAGCATGGTCAGCTGTTCACGTGCAGCAACCACCACCTCGAGCTTAGAGTCTCCCACGAAATCGGCCACCAGCGCGCCCGCCCATTGTCGACCGTCAGGTGCGGGAGAATCGACGCGAAAGCGCAGTTTCCCCGAGTGATCCCAGACAGCGAGCCCCGAGTGCTGCGCCACGATTTCGTTCTTTCCGTCACCGTCGAGATCGACGATCGCGGGAGAGCCGAGCCAGCCGTCACCCGTATCCCCCTCCAAAGCGTAAAGCACCTTGGGCAGAGCCACTTCGGCCGTTCCCCCTTGGGCCTTGCAGCTCGGGGCCACGGGACGAGGGACGGTGCCGCCCTTGGCGGGCGGTACGGGGTCCGGACTCGTCGTTGCGTCGTTGCCACACCCGACCAGGAGGCAGCCACTCCCGATCAGTAGCCAAGGACTGAGGCGGAGGATTGGACTCATCCCACCAAGGTACCACTCCGCAACTTGCTCGTGGTAATCTCGTCCCCAATGACGACCGACATGGGGGCCTCTCTGCCACAACCGACGAGCTTTGACCGCGCCGTCTCCCTCGGGCTCGCCGGGCAGCGCGAGCAGTCGCTGCAGCTCCTCTGTGGCCTGCTCGAGAAGGATCCGTTGCGCGCCGCACCCTTGCTCTATCTCGGCGAGCTGCTCGAGGGCTATGGAGAGGCAGAAGGCGCAGGCTTTGCCTTCACCGCTGGGCTCGATCTCGCGACTCAGTCGGGCTCACTGCCGCTCGCGATCGCCGCCCTGCAGCGTCTGGTCCAGCTGGGTGTCGAGGTCGAGACCCCGAGGCAGGCGCTCGCTTTGCTGTTCTGTCGCGACTCGGCCGCCTTGCTTGGCGCTGGCGCGCTGCCCCCCGCGATGACCGCGGCACGGCTCAGTCAGCTGCCGCCGTCCGAGCCGCTCAGCGGCGATGGGCTCCTGGCGCATGCCCTCGGATTGGCTCGTGAAGCCGCGGAATTGACGAGTACCACCGAGGGGGCCGCCGCTCCGAGCGTCCCCCGACTCCCGCTGTTTTCGTCGCTCGACGCCACCGGGCTGGCGGAGCTCAGTCGACTCTTCGAAGGCGTCTGGGTCGACGCGGGCAGTCAGGTCATTGAGCAGGGCAGCACGGGCGCCGAGGCCTTCGTTCTAGCTCGCGGTGAACTCGAGGTGCTTCGCCGCTCGGGCGGTGGCGAGGTGCAGCGACTTGCGCGACTCGGCGTGGGGACGATGTTCGGAGAGATGGCGCTGCTGTCGCGAACCCCCCGTGCCGCAAGTGTGGTGGCGGTGCGTCCGAGTCTCGTGCTGGTGGTGCGGGCGGACTTGCTCGATGATTTGGTGACCGAGCATCCCGAGCTTGGTCGCTCGATTGCCGATTTCTGTCGTCGTCGCATGATCGACAATCTGCTGCGCACCAGTCGCGTGCTGGCGCGCCTCGATGCGACCGAACGGCGGCGCCTGGTGCAGCACTTCGTCACGCGCAGCTGGGAAGAAGGCGCGCGCGTCGTGTGTCAGGGGGATCCGCCCGAAGGTCTTCACTTGATCGCGTCGGGTGAAGTGAGCGTGGTCGTTCACCAAGATGGGGAATCCACCGTGCTCGCCAAGTTAGGCGTCGGTGAGGTGTTCGGTGAGATGGCGCTCGTGCTGCGTCGTCCCGCTAGCGCCGACGTCGTGGCGCTCGTGCCGACGGTGACTTTGCATCTTCCGAGTCAGGTTTTTCTCGACGTGATGAAGGCCTTTCCGGAACTGCTGTCCGAGCTGTTTACGCTCGCGGTCGAGCGCGATCAGGAGACGTCAAACGTCGTGGCAGTCGAGGCCTTCGAGGTCGACGATCAAGTATTGGTCTAACTGCGCCTCGCCTCATGGGGGTGGACTTGGCTCCACCCCTGGCTGCACGGGTCCGGCTCACGCGATCGCCACGCCGGGCAGGCCCAAGGCAGCGGAGCTCATTTGACGTCGGAAGTGAGCGGGATCGCAGTTCTGACGGGGCGGGCTTGGCGTTGATTGACCGGCCCGAGCCAACGGACGCTGGCTGTCGGCCCGTTGGCCATTAGCTGACCAGTTGCATCAGACCCGCCCTCGCTGCTAATCCCCGTCTAGCCATGATTTCGTTCCGCTCCAATTTGACCCGCACCCTTCTGGTTGCCAGCTCGCTTGGCCTGTCCCTGGCAGCTGTCGCCGAAGCGGACACCAAGATTGCCGTTGTTGATACACAGCGCGCGATCATGGAGACGGAAGAAGGCATGCGAGCGCAGGCGACCCTCAAGCGCATGTTTGACAACAAGCAGCGCGAGCTCGACAAAAAGCAGGAGGATCTCCAGAAGGAGCGCGAGAACATCGAAAAGCAGCGCACGGTGCTGTCTGCTGAAGCGCTGCAGAAGCGCGTCGATGGTTGGCAGCGCGAGATGGCAGCTCTCCAGTCGATCTTCCTCGACTACAACAAGGAGATCCAGAAGCGTCAGGGTGAGCTGACCCAGCCGGTCTTTCAGCGCACGCTGGCCGTCATCCGTCGCGTGGCGACCACTGAGGGTTACGACATCGTGGTGGACAAGCAGGCGGTGCCTTATGTCCGCGGTGATCTCGAGCTCACGGACAAGGTGATCCAGCTCGTCAACGGTGGTGGTGGCTCCGACGAGGCTAAGAAGGGCAAGGATGCTCCGAAGGCTCCCGCCGCTCCCGCCGCTCCCGCTGCTCCCGCCGCTCCCAAGCACTGAGGTTTCTCTCTGCCGGGGGGAAGGCAATGTCGCGTCCAACAGTCACTCTCGACATTCCTCGAATTTTAGAGATTCTTCCCCATCGCTACCCGTTCGTACTGGTCGATCGGGTGACGGACGTGGTGCCGTTCGAGTCCGCTCGCGGGCTAAAGATGGTGTCGTTCAATGAACCTTGGGCAAGCGGGCACTTTCCCGGACGGCCAATCCTGCCGGGCGTGCTGATCCTCGAGGCGCTTAGTCAGCTCGGCGCGATTCTGGCGTACGTCTCAGAGCCCTTCGATCCCGGGCGGTCGCTGCTGTACTTTTTGGGCATCGAACGCGCCAAGTTTCGCCACACGGTGGTGCCAGGGGATCGTCTCGATCTGCTGATCGAGGTGGTTCAGCACGGGAGCAACACCTGGAAGCTGCGAGGTGAGGCCACTGTTGAAGGCACGCTCTGCGCCCAGGCGGAGTTGATCGCGTCGGTGAC
This sequence comes from Polyangiales bacterium, assembly GCA_038207155.1. Classification (GTDB taxonomy): domain Bacteria; phylum Myxococcota_A; class Polyangia; order Polyangiales; family Polyangiaceae; genus FEN-1139. The sequence continues at coordinate 127,565 of JBBRAB010000001.1, read as the reverse complement.
TGACCGCGCCAACTAGCTCTGTTGGCCGAGGCCGCTCGCAGAGCGAGCGGGCGGCTAGCTGGCGAGGCCGCCGTCAGCCGTCTCGAAACATATCGTCGAAGGCCTGATCGAAGTCGTCCTCGCCGTTAACAGCGCGCGCCGTTGGGACGTGAGCGGGAGGTGCGACGTTCGTTCCTGAATGCTCGAGCGCCGCGATGCGATCCGTCACATCGCGATAGTTGGGATCCTTGCGCGCGATCTTGCGAAAGTAGTGGACGGCCTCGGCTGGTTGGTTCTTCAGCTCAAAGCTGACACCGAGATCGTAGTGCAGACTGAGCTCCTGCTCGTGCGTGCGCTGCGGGCACTCCAGACCGCGTCGATACGAGCGGATGGCCTCGTCGAGGTGGTTCTGTTCGAGCTGAATCAGCCCGATCATCGCGTAGCACATGCACTCGCGCTGCGGATCGGCGGCAGCGAGCTCGAACTCCTTGAGTGCGTCGGCAACCAGTCCCATCTCTTTGTACGCGACGCCGAGATCGTAATGTGTCGTGCTGTCGCTCGCGTCGACCTGCGTGGCCGAGCTCGCCTTGAACGTCGCAAACACCTTGTCGATGTCGACGACCTCTTCCTCGCGCTGTCCGGTCATCTCGAGCGAGTCGAGGGCGCGCAGTGACGCTTCGAATTCGTCAGCGTCCTCGTCGTCGGGCTGTTGCGACGGCCCAACGTGCGAGCGGTCCCCAGACTGCCCATGGTGTCCCGTGCCGAGTGCGGACTCGGCCAGATCGCGCAGCTTCTCAAGCACCAGAGGATGATTGGGGGTGCGAGTGAGCTGTTCCTCGAGGATGGCGCGGGCATCCTCGAACAGACCGCGCGCGGCGAAGAACTCTGCCTCGTCGAGGATCTCCTCAAGGCCGGCGGTGGGTTCCTGCTGGGCCGCGTGTGTGGGAGCCTCGCTCGCAAACGCGTCGGGTTCGTCCAGGGAGAAGCTGGGCAGCGCGTTTGGCGCGACCGAGTCGCTGACCTCGCCGAACGGATCGTCGACGGCGTTGAGAGCCGAGCGTGGATCCTCGAGATCGTAGGAAGGCAGGGGCTCACCGGCCTTGGCGGGCGCGGCCGCGTGCGATGAGGGCTCTTCGGGCGCAAAGGTCGGCGCCTGACCGAAGATCACCGTGTAGAGCTGGATTGCGTCGGGATTCTCTGGGTCCGAGGCCAGGACTTCCTCGACGAACGGGGCGGCCTCGTGGGCATAGCCCTGCTCGTGCAAGATGATCGCGACGGCTAGGGATTCTCCGAGCATGCCGTCGACATCGCTCGCCTCGTAGAGCACCTCACGCAGCTTGAACCGGATGTCGAGGTTACGCGGATCGAGCTCGAGGGCTAGCCGCAAGGTCTCGGCGGCCTTGTCGAACAGGCGCAGTCGACGGAACGAATCGGCGTCGATCGTGGCCTTGCGCGCGTGGGCAGTGGCATCAAATTCTGCCGGAGCCTTGGCCGCCGCCGAGGCAGGCGCGGCATCGTCGAAGAACTCGACCTCGTCATCGAGATCGACAAATTCCTCTTCGGGCTCTGGTGCCGGGGGTTCCGGCATCGGGTCGGGCGCGCGCGACGGCGCGGCTGCTGGCTGTTGCGCCACAATCCGAAATGCTTTGACCTGGTCATCGTCGGGAGCGACCTGCACCAGGTGCTCGACCAGCTGCACGAAGGTCTGCTGTTCGCCCTTTTCTCGGGCCAGCATCGCCATCTGCTTGTAGACCTCGATCGACTTTTCGGGCTGTCCAAGCAGGGTGAAGGTCTGGGCAAGCATCCCGAGGATGCCAAGATCCTTCGGATCTGCCTCAAAGCAGTAGTGCAGGCGACTGAGCGCCTGCATGAGATCTGAGCGCTCTCCGCGCTGCAGGTAAACCTCAGCTGCCAGCCGAGCGACGCGCGCGTCAGGCTTGAGGTGATAGGCGCGATCGACAACGCGCAGGGCGTCTTCCTTGCGGCCGAGCTTCTGGAGCAGCTCAATCGCATGGACGAAGGAATCCAGTCCTCCCTCCACATCCTCGGTCGAGCAGAGCGCTTCGGCCAGGCGCACGTGAGTGAGCGGATTGAGCGTGTCGAGCCGCACCATCTCGCGGAAGGTATCGATCGCTTCGACGCGCTTGCCCTGCTTGAGCAAACGGGTGGCGACCTCATCGTAGGCGAGGATGGCGTCACTCGTGAGCTGCAGCTGCGCGTAAATCTTTGCCAGACGCGGCGTGACGTGGCTGAAACGATCCGCCAGTTCAGGTGCGCGCTTCTGGATGTGGTCGCGGATTTGTTTGTAAATCGCGACCGCTTTGACGGCGAAGCCCTGCGCTTCGTACAGCTGCGCCACGCGATCGTAGGTCGTCATCGCGTCGGCGAACACCTGCAGCTTAGTCTGCAGATCACCGATCTTTAGCAGAGTACGCGTATCATTCGGTTCCTCCCGAACGATACGTTGGTACTCCTCAAGCGCACGGTCGTACTTCCGCTTGTCGATGTACTTCTGTGCGGACTGGATGACTTTTTCGCGATCGATCGCCACGATACCTGGTGCGCGCCAAACCGCCGCGGGGGAACGTCGCGGGACTGCCGGCGCTGCTCAAGCATACACCCCCCGCTCCCGACTGGCAGAGTTCGCGGCACGTCATTGCAGGTGTTCCTCACTTGCTGCCCCCACACCGCCAGATTGCTCCGGGTTTTTGCTGATCCGGACTCGCGACCAGTCGTGGACTTCACGCACTGTCGTTCGAAGCCTGCCGTTCCTGCGCGGATTGACAGCACAAGTGCCGACTACGTCGTGGCCGGAGAGGCGCCGGCGGCGCGGCAAAGCTGCCGATGTTTCGGCAAATACGGGCAGGATGCCGCGTGCCGACGCTCTCAGAAGGGCTTGACGACAGCGAGGTAGGCCGAGCTCGCTGCGATCCCCAGCACCAGGTAGGGAAACCAGGGCCCAAGCGCCCCCGTTTCTGAGGTTCCCTCCGCTTGGCGCCGGTAACGAGCGCCAGCGACGTGGTGCAGGCCGATCAAGACCAAGGCCAAGGTCAGCTTGACGTGCATGAAGTGGGTGGCGTGAAAGTACAAGTCTGGGTCGAGCGTCAGGCGAGCGATTCCGGCCGCCAGCACCAGGAAAAATGCGGGAATCGTGAGCTTTTTGTGGAGCCTTCGCGCCAGCAGACCCGCCGATTTGCTCGGGAGCTCGCGTGAACTCGCCACCTGCCAGGCGCCCAAGAGGGCACCCGTCCACACGAGGTTTCCGATCACGTGGGCGGCAGTCAGCGCTAGGCGGAGGTCCATTGCCATCATGTCTGGGGCTGTGGTCCCTCTCCCGCAAGGAGCGGGGATCCGCCAACCTGAGACGGAAGCCTCTTGCGGCCCGGTTGCGACCAGCCCATGGTCTCCCGGTGACCCTCGCACCGAGCCCCCGCGCTCCCTTCGCCCCAGGTGGCGTTCAGGCCATGGATCCTGACCTGTGTCAGCGGCTACTCGCGGTCGCCTTGGGCTCAGGGGGTGACTACGCTGATCTGTTCTTCGAGTATCGCGATTCCGGCTCGATTCTTTATGAGCAGGGCATCGTTCGGAGCGCGTCCAAGGGCGTCTCGCTCGGGCTCGGGGTGCGGGTTTGTATCGGCGATGCCACCGGCATGGCTCACACTGAGGATCTCACCTGGGAGGCCATGGCTCGAGCCGCGCGGACGGCGGCTCGGATCGCCCACGCGGGCGGCGGGATTGCTCCCCTCTGCCTTGAACCGCGCGAGCTGCCTTGTCGCTACGATCTGCCCGAGTATTCCATCAATCTTGAGGGCGTCGCTAAGCGGTCGCTCGTCGAGCGCGCGAGCCGGGCGGCGATGGCGGCTGATCCGCGGGTCGTGCGCTGCGAGGCCAGTTTCGCGGAAGAACTCCGTGAGCTCCTGATCGCCACGAGCGACGGCCACTGGATCTACGACCAGCAGCCACTGCTGCGGTTCGGGGTGAGGGCAGTGGTGGAGTCGGCAGGTCGTCGCGAGTCGGGCCGAAGCGGCGGCGGCGGACGGGTCACACTGGGCTATTTTGAGCAAAATTCGCCTGAAAAGCAGGGTGCCGAGGCCGTCCGCCAAGCGCTCGTTCAGCTCGAGGCCCAGGCGGCCCCCGCTGGGCAGATGGAAGTAGTGCTGGCCCCCGGCGACAGCGGCATCCTGCTGCACGAAGCCGTGGGTCACGGTCTCGAGGCCGATTTCAACCGGCGCGGCACCAGCAACTACACCGGGCGCGTCGGGCAGACGGTGGCCAGTCCGCTTTGCACCGTGGTGGACGACCCGAGCCTGGCGCAAGGCCGGGGCTCGATCAATGTCGACGATGAGGGGCAGGTCCCTGAAAAGACGGTCCTGATCGAGAACGGCCAGCTCTGTGGCTACCTCCACGACCGGCTCTCGTCGCAGCACTTCGGGGTGCCCCGGTCGGGGCATGGCCGTCGCGAGAGTTTCAGCCAGATGCCGTTGCCACGAATGACCAACACAATTCTTCTGGCCGGCCCTCATGATCCGGAGGAGATTGTCCGTTCTGTTTCGCGCGGAATCTACGCGAGCTCTTTCGGCGGCGGCCAGGTTGACATTGCCAACGGGGATTTCGTATTCAACCTGACTGAGAGCTACCTGATTGAGGACGGAAAAATCACGACACCCTTGAAGGGTGTGAATCTAATTGGCAACGGTCCGGAAACACTTAGCGGGGTATCCATGCTGGGTAATGATGTAGCTGTCTCGGACGGGATCTGGACCTGCGGTAAAGCCGGTCAAAGCGTTCCTGTCGGGGTCGGCTGCCCAACTGTCAAGCTCTCACGGATTACAGTCGGTGGAACGCGTATCGATTGACTCAGGGCGTAAGAGGCCGCGAACCTTCGTTGGTGTGCTGGGTCACGTCCAGCATCTCGAACGCGAAGAGGGGGCTGCAGCGACGCTGCGATCTCTCGGCGCGACGGTTCGCACGCTTGATCTATGGGATGATCCGGTCAACCTGATCGAGGATGACGACGACGAACTCGTCGTTCGACCTCGGGCGTTGATCTTTGAGGCCCTCGATCGACCGGATCTCGCGGTGGCGGCGCTGCGCGTTGTGCGTCGCGAATCCTATTTCGACAACGTCGGAGCCTTGATCTCCGTCACGGTGGGTCAGGTGGCCCGCATCGAGCCCTCCAGCGGGTTTGACGACTTCTGCCTCTTTCCCTACGTTCCTGAAGAGCTCTACACTCGCATCCGTGCGCTCGAGTGGCGCCGCAGCGAGTTCGCGACCGAGGAACGTCACAAGGTGGGAGGGATCCTCGTCGACAAGACGGGCCACGAGGTGGTCGTCGACGGGCGACCCGTGCAGCTGACGGCCAAGGAGTTCGCCCTGTTGGCGTACTTCTGCGAGCGCCGCGGCAAGGTGCTGTCGCGTGAGCATTTGCTCGCGCGAGTTTGGGGCAATCGCTACGAGGGCGGCCCGCGAACGGTGGACATCCACGTTCGTCGCCTGCGCGCCAAGCTGGGCACCGCCTTGCCACTGGAAACGCTGCGCGGGTCGGGCTACAAGCTCCGTGGACCGGAATCTGAGAGAGATTCCGGCCGCACGGAGCCCGACGAGGAATGATAGTTATCTCAACTGGCTGTCCAGCCGGTGTTGGTCCCGAGATTTCCGTAGCGGTAGCGGCCAAATTGCGTCGGCCGCACGTCCTCGTCGGCAACCTGACAGTCCTGCGGCGCGCCGCGGAATTGGTCGGCGTCGAGCCGGACCGGCTGCAGTTGGTTGGTGCGTCGCGACCAGCACGCGGGGCGATCTCGGTGCTCGAAGTTGGACCGTCTCTCACCCGTGCGGACTGCAATCCGCGCCGACCAACGGCGGTCGCGGGTCAGGCTCAACTAGCCTTCATCGAAGCCGCCTATGCGCTGGTCCGCCGCACCAGCGGAGCTCAGCTCGTCACCGCTCCAGTGAGCAAATCCGTGATCGCTGCTTGCGGACTGCGTCGTGCCGCCGGCTTTCGGGGTCACACCGAATGGCTTGAGGCGCTCGACGGAGCTCCCAGCTCGGTGATGTGTTTCACCACTCCGCGTTTTGCGACGAGTCTCGTGACCACGCACTTGCCTCTCGCCAAGGTGTCACGCGCGCTCACACCCGCTCGCATCGAGGCAGCGATCGACGCGCTGGCCGCGCTACTGCTCAGACTCGGTCAGAAACAACCTCGCATCGCGGTTTGCTCGCTCAATCCCCATGCGGGGGAGAGCTCGCTGCTCGGCGCCGAAGAGGCGAGCGCGATCGCACCTGCGATCGAAGCGGCCGCAGCCCGGCTCGGACGCCGCGTGCGAATCGAAGGGCCGATCGGTGCGGAAACAGCCTTCCGCAAGGCGCAGGCGGGGCAATACGCCGGCGTGGTCGCGATGTATCACGACCAGGCTACGATCCCGACCAAGCTCGTCGCGTTTGGCAGCGCGGTGAACGTGACCTGGGGACTCTCGATCGTGCGAACGAGCGTCGATCATGGCACCGGCTACGACATCGCTTGGAAGGGTCTCGCAAAACCCGATGGACTGATGAGCGCGGTTGAGCTGGCTCAACGACTCGGAAAGCGCTGAGTTCGCGATGGCCAAAAAACCGAGTGCGGACTGTGCGCTGCTAGCTGCTGGGCGCAGGCTCGAGGCGGAGCTCCTGGCAGGACTGCCCGCAGACTCCCCCAATTTTCCAAAGCTCGCCGCAGCGGTCACGCGCTTCGTGCTGCGCGCCGCTGTGCGCGGCCTGTCGCGCCCCGCTGCCCATGCTCCGCTCGGACGACTGCGGCTGTTTGACACCGAGTGGCTAGGTGGTTGCTGCGTCGACGACGAACGCGTGCTCGAGGTCGCGCGCCAGCGGCTCGGTTCCACGGGCACGCAGCTCACGGTCCCCGGCGCGCGTCTCGTGGAGTTGGGGAACCTGCTCGAAGGTTTGCTTGCGCTCGAGCACCAACCAGCGGCCCACGGTAAGCTCACCGTCACAACAAATCTTGAACGCAAGCGCAGCGGCGCGTTTTACACGCCCGAGGGCGTTGTTCGCACGCTCGTTTCGCGCGCCCTTCAGCGGCTGTCGTCCGAGCAGTCATTGAGGGTCTGCGATCCAGCGTTTGGGGCCGGAGCGTTTCTCCTTGAGCTTGCCGAGGCTCAGCTGCGAGCGATGCCCCCGGCCACTAACGCGGCCAGCGCAACTGAGCAGCGGCGCCGGATTGTTGCGTCGCTCGGGGGCTGGGACGTCGAGCCACTGGCGGTCGCGATCACCGAAGCGGTGCTCTGGCTGTGGCTCGACGAGCCCGCCTTTGAACCCCTGCACTTTCGCAAAACGCTGCTGCTGGGTGACGCGCTCGAGGCTGGCCTGTCGGGTGAATTCGAGCTCGTGATTGGCAATCCTCCCTGGGTGGCCTATGCGGGGCGCGCCGCGCAGCCCCTTGAGCCGGCGCGTCGCAGGGACCTCGCTCAGCGTTTCGTCGCCTTTCGCGGTTACCCAACGCTGCACGGCTGCTTTGTTGAGCGCGCAGCCAAGCTCGCTCCTCACGGGCGCGTGGCTCTGCTGCTCCCCAGTCCGATTGCGGATCTCGATGGCTATCGCGCGGTGCGCCACGCCTTGACCGAGACGCACTGCGTGCAGGACGGCTTGCTCGAGTTTGGCCAGGACGCGTTCGAAGGGGTCGTTCAGCCTTGTTTTGGGCTGATTGCTGACGCCAGTCCAAACGCTCATCCAAGCGAGCTGCCCTTTAGTCTGATGGAACGCGCGAGCCTCAGCGGGGACGCGAGCGCGCTCTCGGCGCCCAGCTGGTTTGTACGGTTCGACGTCGCTGCACGCTTTCCGGTTGGCACCTTTCGCGAGCTCGGGTTTCAGACTTCGGCGATTGCGACTCGCGAGCTACTGCTTCGCGCCGAGCAGCCCGCGCCGCCTTTCGTCTTGCCGTTGCTCCAAGGGCGAGACATCTCTGAGTTTGCCTGCCGTTCGCCAAAGCTATTTCTCAACTCCAGTCCCGACGAGCTCAAGCGAGCGGGTTGTCGGCTGCGTTCTGCGGTCGACTACTCAACGATCGACGTGATCGTTCGCCAGACGGCGCGCTTTCCGATCGCGACGCTTCACTCGGGGCATGCGTTTCGCAATTCTCTGTTGGCCGCGCTCGCGCAGCCCCCGTTCACGGGGGAGCTGCTGGTGGGGCTGCTGAACTCGACGCTGCTCCGCTCGCTCCACATGGCAGCTCGACGCGACGCCCGGCAGCTCGCTTTTCCTCAGGTCAAGATCGCCCATTTGCGCGCCTTGCCCGCGCCGGCGTGGGATCCGGTGGCGGCAGCGCGCGTCACCCAGCTGGTGCGCGGCTTGATCGAACAGCCCGATGCACCTGACCTGCGCAGCGAGCTCGATCAGGCGGTCGGCGATTGGTACGGACTCTCTTTGTCCGAGCAACAAGAGCTCACAGCGTTCTTCGCCGAACGTCACCCGCCCCAGCCTAGGTTCGTTGGCTCGCGCGGATCAGTCGGTCGTTGATCGCTCGTCCGAGACCTTCGTCGAGTGTGAGCTCAGCCAAGATGAGATCCAGACCGGCGTCATCGAGGCGATGCATGGCAGCGAACAGCTCGGCGGCGGCTCGGCGCAAATCGAGAGGCTCGCTTAGGACCTCGACTCGCGCGTAGCCCTGGGCAGGCTTCATGGGGCCTACGCTGAGGGCACCCACCCGTTGACCAGGAGCGAAGGAAGCGCTTGCCAGCTCAGCGAGCCGCATCGGCGTGCGCGGTGCGTAGTGCGACGGCAGTTGACCCGGAGCCAAGGGGTGCTTCGGATCCGCCGAGGGGACGAGCAGCGGTCCGACCAGAGCCTCGAGCTCCTCGAGTGCGAGCGCACCCGGGCGCAGCAGACAGGGCCGCTCACCGCACAGCGAGACTATCGTCGATTCAACTCCCAGCTGACAAGGGCCGCCGTCGAGCACGCAGGACAGCGCTTCCCCGAACTCGGCGCGAACATGCTCGGCGCGCGTCGGGCTAATGCGACCGAATCGATTCGCACTGGGTGCGGCAAGGGGACCGCCGAACGCGCGTAGCAGTGCGAGCGCTGTTGGGTGAGCGGGCACTCGCAGCGCCACCGTCGGCATGCCGGAACTCACCAGATCCGGTATGCAGGGTCGCTTCTGCAAGATGAGGGTGAGCGGACCGGGCCAGAAGCGTTCAGCCAGCAGCCGTGCTTCCGGCGGCACTTGCGAGGCATAGGACAGGGCCTGCTCAGCTTCGCCCGCATGAACGATCAACGGGTCGAAATGGGGACGCGCCTTGAGCTCGAAGATGCGCGCTACCGCCAAGGGGTCAAGCGCGTTGCCGGCGAGGCCATAGACGGTCTCGGTGGGCATCCCCACGAGCTGCCCCGAACAAAGCAGCTCAACGGCACGGTCAATCGCGGGGTCGCTCACGGCTCAACCGATGACACCCGACCGGCGAGCGAGCAAGCTCGCCCCGGAAATGCCCGGATTTGGCGCAAGCGGGCGCTCACTTGCGGTTCAAATAGAAAAACGGCTGCGGGTTCGAGTCCGCAGCCGCTTGCCGCTACAAGGTCACCGCAGGGCGACCAGCGGGATCAGGCCTGGCCAGCCGAGCCGAGCACCGCGGTGTTCTTGTGCTTGTACAGGTCCTTGAGCGCGTCGCGCGCCGGGCCGAGGTACTTGCGGGGGTCGAACTCGCCGGGCTTGCTCGAGAAGACGTTCCGGACGGCTGCCGTCATTGCGAGACGACCATCGGAGTCGATGTTGATCTTGCAGACCGCGCTCTTGGCGGCGCGACGGAGCTGGTCCTCGGGGATGCCAACGGCGTCTTTGAGTGCGCCGCCAAAGCTGTTGATCTCCTTGACCTTGTCCATCGGAACCGAGGAGGCGCCGTGCAACACGATCGGGAAGCCGGGCAGCAGCTTCTCAATTTCCTCGAGGATGTCGAAGCGCAGGGGCGGGGGCACGAGCACTCCGTCGGCATTGCGGGTGCACTGCGCGGGGGTAAACTTGTTGGCGCCGTGCGAGGTGCCGATCGAGATGGCGAGACTGTCAACGCCCGTGCGCTTGACGAAGTCCACGACCTCTTCCGGCTTGGTGTAGGTGCTGTGCTCGGCAACGACGTCGTCCTCGATGCCAGCAAGCACGCCGAGTTCACCCTCGACCGTCACGTCATGGGCGTGCGCGTACTCGACGACCTTGCGGGTGAGCGCGATGTTCTCCTCGTAGGAGTGGTGCGAGCCGTCGATCATTACGGACGAAAAGCCCGTGTCGATGCAGTCCTTGCAAAGCTCGAAGGTGTCGCCGTGGTCGAGGTGCAGTGCGATCGGGAGGCCCGCGCCCTTGTTAAGTTCCTTAGCGTACTCAACGGCGCCCTGCGCCATGAAGCGGAGCATGGTCTGGTTGGCGTACTTGCGTGCGCCCGACGAGACCTGGAGGATCACGGGAGACTTGGTCTCGACGCAGGCCTGAACGATGGCCTGGAGCTGCTCCATGTTATTGAAGTTGTAGGCGGGGATGGCGTAGCCACCCGCAACCGCCGACTGGAACAGTGCCTTGGTGTTGACGAGACCGAGCTGCTTGTAACTGATTGCCATGGTCGTACCTCGACGCTGCGCTCGGGGGTTGAGTTGGGGGCCCGAGACCTACCTCCGGGTTTTAGAGGGGTTGGCGCGGCGTGCAAACGCCGCGCAGCGTTCCCGGGGCTCTCCCGCCAGCACCCGTGCTGGCTTTGCGCGACTCGCCAGCCGCGGTTCCACGCCGAACCAATCCGAAGCCGAAGCAATTAGAGGAGCTGTCTGGCTTGGAGCATTGCGCATAAATTGCGTGCGAACCCCGATTTAAGCTGACTTCAGCGGGGCAAACTGCCTCGAACACGCAAAATCAGCGCGTCACGATTTTTGTGCAGCCGAGGGCCCTTATTCAATCGGCCCCAGAGGCCGCTCCGTCGCAGGGACCCGGTGAGGCCCCTCGGCAGGAAAGTGACCATGGGACAGCTCTTCGACCTACGACAGAAAATCGAATCCACGATCGCGTCTCAGGGGCTGGACGCAGTGAAGGTCAAGGGCTCGATTGGGCTCAAGACCGGCGTCCTGCTCAATCTCGTCAACGCCTCGACTCCGGATGACGCAACCAAAATCGAGAGACTTCGAGCGGCCGTCAAAGAGGTGCTCGGGGTCAGTCTCTAGCTGCGCGGCTGTTGTTTGCAGCTGCGCGCAGTCGACTTCGTCCGGACTCAGAGATCAGATTTTTCAGCTTCAGGTGATTCGCAATGACGACGCTCTCAATCAAATTCAAGGTCATCGCCGTGATCGTCGGCGCGCTAGCAATTGGCGGCGGCGGGCTCACGAGAATCGTCCACGTGTCCCACCAGGCCACGGTCGCCGAGATCGCTCAGAACTCCCTGCGCACCGCTCGCATCTCTTTTTCCACCTTGTCCAAGGCTCAGGAGCGCCAACTTGCCTCGTCGACTGAACTCCTGATGGCGAACAAGGAGCTGCGGGATGCCTACGCGGCGCGCGATCGGGAAAAGCTGATCACCGCTACGCAGCCCCTCTATGACCGGCTAAAGAAGCAGTACGGCGTCACGATCCTCAACTACATCGATCCGGACGAGAAGCGCTACGTCAACATGACGGATCCCCGGGATCCGAAGCTGTTTGGTAAGAAGGCCGTGCGCTTCAACGTCCAGGACAGCGTCAAGACCAAGACCTGGTCCAACGGCATTGCGCTCGGGCGTCTCGGACTCGCGCTGCGCGCGACTCATCCGCTGTGGACCAGTGGAACGCTCAAGGGAGACCAGCTACTCGGATATCTCGAGCTTGGCTCTGAGATCGGTGGGCTGCTCGACACCATCAAGCAGCAGAGCCACAATGACTACGGGCTGCTCGCGCTCAAGAAGCACCTCAAGGCTGAGGACTGGGCGGCCCAGCGCGCAGCGCTCAAGCTGCCGAATAACTGGGCCGATGATCCGAACACGGTACTGGCCGGCAACACCAGCAGCAACAAGGAGATCCTGCGCTACTCCGGCGACATCGAGGCGCTCCCCGATGACGGGCTCGCTCTCGGAGTGCTCGATCAACGCGCTAAGCATTTCGCTCGCAGTGTCTTCCCGATTCGAGACGTGTCGAGCGCCAAGATCGGCGCGATGTTCGTGTTGGTGGACGTCACCCCGCAGTACGAGCAGGCCAAGGCCATCCAGCAGAAGATCCTCTTGGCGACCGGCGGACTGATGGTGTTTCTGACGCTCAGTCTGGTGCTCCTGCTCAATCAACTGGTCTTTAAGCGCCTAGCGCGAATCACCGAGCTTGCGACCAACGTCGTGGGTGGGGATTTCAAGACGCCCCTCCAGGTGTCCTCGGATGACGAGATTGGTCAGTTTGAAGCACTCTTTGAGCAGTTCCGGGCGGTGTTCGTCGGGGTCCTAGATGACATGGAGCGACTCATGTCGCAGCAGAAGCCGCCGGACGACCAGTCTTAGGGGATTTTACGGTCGCCTGTCGCGCAAGACCCTGACAACCGCCTCGGTTGCGGGGTCGTTGCGCTCGTCGTCGACGGCAATTTGCAGTGCGGACCTTGTCCGGTACGAGGTTGCTCGTGCGGAATTTCCGTGCGCCTCGGGTTAGCAGCGGGCATCCTCGCGCGGAACGGAGCTGACCTTGAAAAAGCCAATCGGACCAAAGCGCAGTCCTCGCGGACCCGTCCAGACCCGCAGCAAGACGCCTCGTGGACGGTTTCGCGAAGTGGGCGGCGGGGACTGGCTCTGCGGGCTGGTCGACGTTCCGCCCGTTCGCGATGCCGACGGCAATCTTCAGCCGGCTAAGGCGCTGATCTGGGCTCGTGCTAGCGGGCAGGTGCTGTCGGCTCAGGTCTTGCCCGAGGTGGACGTCGAGTCGGTGGAGGCCGCATTCAGCGAGGCGATCGAGGAGCCGATGAACGGTCGCCCAGGCTGGCCCAAGCGGCTGCTGGTTGGACAACCCGAGCTTGCTGAGATGCTTCAGGTGGCTTGCGGCGACCGGGTCAGCATCGTGGTGGGTCCTGTCCCGATGCTCGACGTGATCGGGCGTGAATTCGCAGGGTTTCTCGCAGAACGCGCTGCAGCGGGCGGGGTCTCGATCCTGGGCACCGGTGTTGAATCTGCCAGAATGGGCTCGTTCTTCACTGCTGCAGCCGAACTCTACCGGCGACAGCCCTGGGGCATCGTTCCGAGTGACGCCGACGTGATTGAGGTGCGCCTCCCAGAGCTTGATAACGAAGAGCTGGTGGTCTCAATCATCGGGCAAAATCGTCAGGCCTACGGCTTCCTCGTCTTCCCGAATTACGACGTCTACGAGGACTACCTCGACATGGCTGAGCGCGCGACACCTGACGCGCCGCCAGAGCCACTCGTGGGCATGATGGCGCTCAACTTTGAGCGCTTAGCGGACATTGAACCGGAGCTCAAGGCCCTCGCGCAGGCAGGCGCTTGGGCTCTGGCAGGCCCGATGGCGTTTCCCTGGCCGCTCGTGATCGGTGACGATCAGGTGCCACGTTCACCCGACGCGCAGGAGCTCTCGCTACTTGAGGCGATCACGCTGGCGCTCGTGGGATACCTGGGCAACCAGGCGCAGTTCCAGTCAGCGATGCGCGACGGTCCGCCCTATGTCGCCAAGCAGCGCGTTTTTGTCGCCGAGCAATGGTTCACGGTCGAACTTGAGTTCCCGCATCCAGTCGAACAAGAGTCGCCAGCAGCCTAATCGCGTGGGTGGCGAGCCGCTCGTTGAGACGAGCGGCCCGCTCGTCCTACGCAGGGGAACGAGCCCACTGTGGCGCTGACCGACCTGACGCGCTCTAGCGCCCGACGGCCGGGGTCGCCCGTTTCTGTTCGCGCTTTCGCTCGATCGCTGCAGTCATTCGCTGGCAGTTGTTCCGATCAGCGAACTCAATGAATTGACTCACGCTCGGAGCGGTCGAGAGCGATGCCGCGTCCTGCCGACTCAGGAGTCTTGCAATTTCAGTGAGCACCTCGTCCTCTTGCAGACAGGCCAAGCCCAGTCGATGCCAAAGGTGCCCTGAAACGCCTTGAGTTGGGCGGCGTCAAACGTGTAGCGCACGCTCGGCGCACCCCGCAGCGCCAGATCCAGGATCACACTGGAATAGTCGGAGACCGCCAGCGCGGTCGCTCGCAGTAACTCCAGAACCGACTCGCTGCGAGCGTCGACCACCCGAACCGCGCTGGTTGACGCGAGTCGCGCTCGAAAGGCGGCAGCGGCGTTAAAGTGTGCACAAAAAACCAGCTCCAGCCCCGCATTGCCTGCCAGTTGGGCGAGCTCCGCGTTCTCGAGTAGTCTCGAGTAGCGCTGAAAATAGTTGGTCACTGCAAACTCTCGAGGAGAGAGCTTGGCTAGCCAGGGGCGCCAGGTAGGAATGACTAGCAGCGTCTTCTGTGGGGCTTGTGGACAGGCGAGCAATGCGTCAAAGCGCGCCAGCCCCGTGGCAACGACGGTCTCAGGGCGGTGCCCAAGGCGTTGTACGAGCAGCTCTCGCTCACGTGGAGAACTCGCGAAAAACAGCTCGACTCTCTCGTGGCGCTGCTGCATGCGCTCACGATGATAAAACGCGCTGCCACCGTGAATCGCGAACACGCCGTGTTGGAGAAAGCACAGGACGGCCTGAGCGCTCAGTCGGTCTGCCAGCTCAGTCCAGTCTGGGTCAAGATCCTGGCCCGCGTCCGTGAAGGCCAGGACCTCTGCGCGTGAGAGCTTGTCGAGCGCGTTGAGGCTGCCACGTCTCAGGATTCGCTGCGACGGCTGCGGGCAGAGTAGTTCCGGATGCTCGGTGACGTAGTACGCCTCAATATCGGGTCGCTGCGCCTGCAGGTACTGGAAGAGCTCCCAGCCGTTATCCCCGGAGAATTGCCCGCGGCGCTCCCCGAGCAGCCAGAGCCGCCGCGTTGAGGGGGCGCTTAGCAAGAGCCGATGACACGCCAGCGACAGTGAGCGCGTCTGACCGCGTAGCTTGCTCGCCCGCGCAAGTAGCCACTTGCGTCGACGACCACCGTTGGTCGAGGGTCGCCGCTGGGTCTCACTCGATGAGACGCCTGGCCCTGTGCCCGCGATTGGGCGGTGGCCGAGCTCGGCTTCAACCTGCGCGAGGGCGCGCTCGCGTGACTCAGGCAGAAGCCAGCAGCGAGCTGCCGAGATATCCTGCTGGGCCAGGGCGCCCAGCGCCAGGCGATGCGCAGGGTTCGTCAAACCGTCAACCAGGGCAGGCGCAAGCGACGCCGCAAAAGCAGCGAGGTCACTGTGCAGCGAGCTCGCTTCCAAGGGCAAGTCGGAGTCGAGGCTAGGCAGGCGATACAGGAGCGTTGTGATGATCCCCTCGTCGAGCAGAGTGAGACCATCGCTGGACGCCAGTGTTTCGAGCCGCTGCGTCAGGTCATTGCGAACCCACAGCAAATCGAGCAGCGCCTTGGGGCTGCTCGATTGCGTCAGGGACGCCGTCGCGGCCGCGCTGCGCAGCTGGTAGTGGTAGGTGACCTTGGGCACGATCGAAACCCTGCAGCCAGTGGCATAGGCGCGCAGGACAAAGTGCAGCTCTTCTCGCAGCTGTCGCCCTTCGGGGAACCGCAACCCGTGAGACTCGAGCAAAGCACGTTCAAACAGCTTGTTGCAGGCTGAGGCATCCCGTGCGAGCGCGGGGGATGCCAGGAGCGTCGTCCCGAAGCAGGCGTTGTTCCGGAGCTCTTGGAATTGTGGGTTCAACCAACGGCGGCCTCCCCTTCTTGACTCGGCAAGGCCCGCCACGATCGGGCAGTTCTGTTCGACTGCCACCGTCAGTAGGTTACGGTAGGCATCCACGGGGAGGTCGTCATCTGCGTCCAGAAACGCCACAAATCGCCCGCGCGCGCGGGAAAGTCCCAGGTTTCTCGCGGCCGCAACGCCCTTGGGGGGCTGTCGCAGGACCAGGATCCGAGAGTCGGTCGCAGCCAGCGATTCGAGCAGCTCGACGCCTTCATCTGTGGAGCCGTCGTCGATGAAGAACGCCTCCCAGCTTGGCTCCGACTGACTCTGGACCGCACGCAGACTGGTTCGCAGATACTGGCGTGAGTTCCTGAACGGAACGATGATAGAAATCTCCGGCGGGGCACTCATCACATCACCGAGAGCGCGGGCGATGGTCATCGCGTTGCTCAAGCACGTCGCGCGAGACGCCGAGCAGCCAGGCCAGTATTCTCAGCGAGCGTGCTCTTGAGTGAGCGAGACTTCGCAATGGGCGCTTCCAGAAACGATACAAACTTCGTCGAACGGTATCAAACCGCTCCCTCTCAGCGATTTCTGCCAAGCGACTGGCAGACGGTCGCAAGAAAACCTGCCGCGAGTGAGCGAGCTCAGGACCAATGCCCAAGCGCGCTGCGGCGAAGGACGTCGCTGCGACTGAGTACCGCAGGCACGCCCGCTCGGCTTCAAAGGTGAAACCTGGGCAATTGAGTCGTGTTGTTCGGTTGAGGTCAGTCGCATTGCGTGCAAGCAGCAGTTCGACGAATCCAACCTCGGCTTCGGACGGGCATTCGTCCACGCATTGCCCTTCGGCGACGGAGAGAGCTGCCGAGCCACCCAGTGTGACGGCGGTTAGGCCATATCGAGTCGGACTGGTAGGAGAGGCGCGGAGCACTGTGACGCCAGCCGCTAGAGCGAGCTTCAGCAGCTGAGCGACGAGTGGCTGTCGCTCAACGGCGGCGGACACAAATACTCGTCCGACGGTGCTCTGCGCGAGTCGCGCGAGCGCCTGCGCATGCAAATCCTCCTGTGTGACGGGCGGTGCCCATAGCTGCACTCCCGCTGTCCGCAGGGGCAGTAACGCCGCGGCGAGGCTCGAGGGATCCGAGAGGATCCAGTCTTGTCGCTGATGCGGCAGGTCGTCAATTTGGACGAGGGCATCGGGCGTCTGCAGGTAGGACTCCAGCACCTGTGAGAACAGCTGGCGCCGGCTGTGATGCGACGCATACCAGTGCGCGCCAGTGCGTGGTCGCGGATGAGCTAGGTGAGCCACTCGGAGGCCAGCCAGCTCACAGGGCAAGCTGGCCAACTCCAGCATTCGTCGGAAGCCAACGTAGCCCTTGGGACCGTAAAACTCTTCGCTCGCCGGAGCCAGGCAGTTTTCAAGCGGTTTTCGTGGAAGTGGGACCGTGCCGGCGTGGCACAGGGCGCGTATCGCAAACTCAAAGTCTTCCCAGCCGTGACCCCGAAACGCCTCGTGCTGCCCACCCGTTAGTAGATAGAAGTCCGTGCGACAGAGAAAGACGTTGGAGTACGGCGCGCAATACTCGCTGTCGGTGTCGTAGGCCGACGTGACCGAACTGGCTAAGCCGCGTGCCAGCTCTCGGTCTCGCTCTCGGGCGCTGCCCGCTGCCGACACGCGCTCAGTTCGCTCGAGTCCGAAGTGGTAAACCGGCAGGGATAGCAGTTGGTCAAAATACCGGCCGAGTTCCTGCGCGTTGGCGTGTTGAACGAGACGCGTCAGCAGCGAGGATTCACCGAGGCAGTCGACGTCCGTGAAAAAGATCAACGGAGTCTTGACGGCAACCGCCGCGAGATTTTTCGCACGTGCGGCGCAGTAGTTCTCGCTGTCGTCTGCATAGAGGCAGTCGACCCCGAGCTGTGAGCAGAGCGCTGCGACCTGCGAACGGTACGGTTCCCGAGACCCGAAATCGACGACCAGCCTCGCCGCTTCTTCTTCGTAGTGCGTTAGAAGCGGCGCTAGCCGCTCGAGGACCCAGGGGTTTTCCGCGTGGCAACGCAGCGAGACGACGAGCGTGACATCGCTCGGCAGATAGTCTGTGTCTAGCGTTGTGGCATTGGTCAAGGAATCAGCCAATCGGACTCAGCCAAGGGCCTACTCAGAGGGAGGCAGGTAGACGTCTTTCCACACGTTCCCGTTCAGCTGGGTTTCTCGCCGCAGCCAATAGCGGAACCGCTGATAAAGCGAGGAATCTACTGGAGCCGGCTTCGTCCAGAACTCTTCCAAACTGCCCTGATGGGTCAGCCCCGCTAGGTCGTAGATGGAAGTACCGAGGCAGATCGTCGGGGTTCCGTGATGAATGGCGGACAGTCCAACGGTGCTGTTGATGACGACGCAACCGCGGGCGGCGCGGACGGCCAGGCGGATGTCCACGGCGTCGACGTAGACCAGTCGGTGTCCGAGTTCAAGGTGCTCGCGTAGGCCGTCGAGTTGAGCCGTGTAGTCACGGTACGGGAGGTCGGCGGGATGGTGCTTGACGAGCAACGTAACGTCTGGAGGCGCAAATTGAGCGAACGAGGTAACGACCTGCTCGATGAAGTCGCGAATGTCAGCAAAGCCGCAATGCTCCATCTGAGAATCAAGGTGCACCTGCAGCGCGACCAAGAAAAAGGGTGGCATGCTGCGCCGCTCGAGCTGCTCCTGAACCAGACCATCGCGCTCGCGATTCAGCAGCCTACGTGCCCCAGCAACGGTCCACAGCCAGCCTTGAACGATGAAGTTCACGTTGCGGTGGTGGCGATAGTGCGGGTAGAGCGGCGTCCCGAGGGTCTTGAGAAACGCGTACGAGATGGCGTAGAACGCCGAGAGACCAAAGGTCTTTCCGACTGGATGCACCGGCGGCAAAGGCTCGGGCGTGATGGCGCCGTAATAGGCTGGGTCCTTGGGGAGCTTTGAGTGTCCGTTGACCCCGTCGCGTTCAAGCGTGACGTAGTCCGGTCGAAGGTAGCCCTCCTCGAACACCCACAGCTCGACCTTCTGCTCCGCGGCCACCGCACGCGCCACCTTATGCAGCGGGCGGCAGTCTCCGAACAGTACAATCCGATCGATTTTGCGCTGCTGCAGCAGCGAGAGCAGATACGGCTTCCACTCGTCCAGAGAACCGCGGAACCGAACAATGTCTCCCCCGCGATAGTAGGTGTCGTCGCCAAGGTTGAAGTTGACCTTGGTGACATTGGCGCCGCGCGCCAGTAATTTATCGGCGACGCGCCGAAAGAAGGGCCCCATCGGGCCCTGCAGCAGCAGGAAGTTTCGGCCTTGGGCGTCAGCGAACACTGAGAATCTCCCGCGCAAGTCGAACGAGTCCCTTGAGCCGCCGAAGCACGCGCGGAGTCTTGTAGTCAAGATTGGCTGCGCCTGCGTTGCGCTTGAGCTCCGCCACGAGCTGCTCCGCGGTGCAAAAGGAGTTCGCGTTCCAGCTGTAGTAGCGCGGATACCGAAGCAAGGTACCAGCGACCAGCTCGTCCAGGCTTAGCTTACGGGTCCGTCGTTCCAGTGGAAACTGGTCCTCGGTGAGCCCCCAGCCCGAGTAAAACGGTTGGCCATAGACGACGACGCGCTTTTCGCGCAGCAAGGCCTCGAACCCCACCAGCGAGGACATCGTGTGGATTTCGTCTGCGATCTCGACACAGCGCGGGAGTGGGACATCCGTGACGAGCTCATCGAACGGCTGATCGGGTCCCGGCTCGATGCGACCTTTGCGGTTGCCACTGAGAACGTCGGGGTGTGGTTTGTAGACCAGCCAGGCGTCAGGTCTCGCTCGACGTGCACTCAGCAACAGGGCCTCATTACTCGGCGTTTGGCGGCTACCAAGACGCACCGAGGCGTCGTCAGCAACCTGTCCCGGAACGAGCACCACTGTCTGGCCAGCGCGCGCGCCGGGGCGGTAGGGTTTATCCGCCACCGGATTGTATTTGCTCAACCGGGCTTCGACGATGGTGTGCCTGAGTTCACGCGCGCGCGTCAGCTCTTCAGGGGTGAACACCGTCGACGCCAAGATCCGCTCAAGGGCGCTTGGCGTGGTGGGATCGTAATAGATGCCACTGTCGTCAACGACCAGCGAGCCTGGCGCGGTGCGTTCGGACCCGAGCCCGACCGAGCGCAGAAAGCCATCTTCCATGCGTAGGATAGTGGCGCCTTGCTCTCTGGCGTACGCGACAATCTCTTCGGCGGGGCGACTGCTCCACAGCAGGACGCGGTCGCTTGGTCCCAGCTGGTGGCGCTTGAGTCCGCGCAGCGAACGAACGAAATGGATCGAATTGCCAGGCGACTCCAGGAAGCGACGGACGAACGGAACCTTCCAGAGCGTGAAGCCAAAACATAGGATTTTTCCCTTGTTTTGGGCGAAATAGTGACGATGGAGCGCTAGGTGCTCGACGACGCACTCGGCCGAGCTGGGCGTTTGGAGGAGAGGGTGCTCGTACTCCGTGTCGAGTAGGAAAACCTGGGCCACCAGCTCGTCAAGACTCAGTCCGTGGTGCTCAGCGGGTGGTGGCTTCTGGCCAAGCTGACGAGTGCAACCATAGTTCCCGTAGCTGGGCGCATCCCAGGTGACGACCGGGACTCCATGCAGCAGCGCAAACAGACCGAGGGCGGACGAGCCACAGAACAGCGCGACCGTGCGCGCGAACAGCAGCGTCAGATCAACACTGGTCGGCAACCAAGCCGTGCCGTCCGGGAGGTCACGAGCAGTCCAACGACCCTCGCCCGCCGGGCAATACACCCAGATCTTTGCTGTTGGGTGGGCCGCGCGGAGTTGCTCCAGCTCAGAGCGGAGCTGCCCCAGGGTGGCGTCGCGATGCTGGTTCGGCGCCGCAGGCTCGTCGAGCACCAGGATGACCGGGTGCGCCAGTGCCGCATCAGGGGGCGTCTCAATCCGGTCCGAGAAATCCAGAACCCTGCCCGAGGTCAGTTGCTCTCGCAGGCGAGCTCCTTGTGACACCAGCTCGGCGCGTTCACTCGCGGGCAAGCCCGAAAGGAGCCGCCGACCGACGGCGCGTGGCCTCGACAAGTGGCGGCGGTCAGAGCAGCGCCGGGCTCCCAACAGCGGTCCGAGCCCGAGCTCTGCTCGAGTCTGGGCTTGCGACGTCCCGGGAGCGCCGCTCATTCGGCCATCCCAGCTGAAGCGCGGGCGAGTAACTCAGCCTCGACCTTCTCCAAGTCTTCTTGAGTATCCACTCCATGTCCGGGTGGCGCGTCGACCACCTCGACCACGATAGAAATGCCCAGATCGAGGGCCCGCAGTTGTTCCAAGGACTCCGCTAGCTCGGCTGGAGCGGGCTCGGATGCGGCGAGCCGAGTCACCGTGTCTGCTCGGTAGGCGTAGAGCCCGATGTGACGCAGCGCGGCGGGCGAGCTTGGGACAGCGCTGGGCGTTTGCAGCGCTTGATACTCTCCCCGTTGCCAGGGCACTGCCGCTCGACTAAAGTACAAAGCTGTCCCGTCGCGACGGCGCACGACCTTGACGACGTTTGGGTTCACGAGCTCACTCGGCTCCCGGATCGGTGTGGCCAAGGTTGCCATGCCCGCTGCGGGGTTGTCGATTAGGGCTCTCGCGACTCGCTCGATCTCGGCTGACGGCAGCAGGGGCTCATCCCCCTGCACATTGACGATGATCGTAGACTCCGGCAGCTCTCTTCGCTGGATGACCTCCGCGAGGCGATCAGTTCCCGTGGGATGCTCGGGCGAGGTGAGCACGACGTCGCCACCATGCTCGCGCACGACTTGGGCGATCCGCTCATCGTCAGTTGCGACGATCACGAAATCGGCACTCGTGCGACGCGCATTGTCGAGCACGTGAGCGACCATGGGCTTGCCCGCCAGCAGAAGCAGCGGCTTTCCCGGCAATCGCGTGGACGCGTGGCGGGCGGGGATCACGATGCCAAAGCCGACCTTGGCCTTGCTGGCTGCTCGTTGTCTCTCCCGTTCGAGCTGCTGCTGATGCACGACGTCCAAACCAAACTGCGCATCGAGTAACCAATCGGTGACTTCGCGCACAGCTCCCGCGCCACCCGCGGCGCGCGTAGCGAATGCAGCAAGCCGACGCGCAACCGGATGCGCGTCGCCGACGCACAGCGGGAGTCCGACTCGTTCGAGGCAGGGGGCGTCGAGCAGATCGTCGCCCAAGTAGGCGAATTGCGACAGCGCAAGGCCGAGCTTGTCGGCAAGCTCGCTGAGGACTTGGAGCTTGTTGCGGCTATCGGGATAGTAGTGCTCGATCCCCAGGTCGCGCATGCGTCGAGCGAGCGGCTTGGAAGCGCGTGCCGTGATGATTGCCACCTCGCGTCCCGACTCGATCAGCATGCGGATGCCGAGGCCGTCTCGGACGTCGAAATCCTTGAGCACCTCACCGTCGGCACCGTAGGTCAGGGTGCTTGGACTGAGGACGCCGTCGACGTCGAGCACAAGGCACCGAACCTCACGAGCGGTCGCTAGCAGCTCGCCCGGCAGCGAATGCTCAAGCATGCGCTGGCACCTCGAGGGTGTCTTCAGGCCAGGGGAACTGACTCTTGACCACGCGGTCGAGCTGGACAAGCCCGGACAGCAGCGACGAGACCAGGTGAAGTGGCCACATGTTGGGGCCATCACTCAGGGCGTTGTCCGGGTCCGGGTGGGTCTCGATGAACAGGCCTGCAATGCCGGTCGCCACGGCGGCCCGGGCAAGCAGCGGTACCATCTCGCGTTGGCCGCCTGAACGGCTCCCGAGGCCTCCAGGCTGCTGGACAGAGTGGGTGGCGTCGAACACGACGGGACAGCCCGTGCGTCGCATCACCGCGAGACCACGAAAATCCGAGATCAGGGTGTTGTAGCCAAAGCTGGTGCCACGTTCGCAGAGCATCACCTGCTCGTTACCGACTTCACGACACTTGGCGACGACGTTCACCATGTCCCAGGGGGCCATGAACTGACCCTTCTTGACGTTGATGGGCTTACCTGTGCGAGCCGCGTTCTGGATGAAGTCGGTCTGACGGGCAAGAAACGCCGGTGTCTGCAGAACGTCGACCACGCTGGCGACTTCTCCGAGCGGCGTGCTCTCGTGCACGTCGGTCAAGACGGGCAGCCCCAGGCGCGTCCTTACCTCTTCGAGCACGGCCAGTCCGCGCTCCAAGCCAGGACCTCGGTAGGATGAGGTCGAGCTGCGGTTGGCCTTGTCAAAGCTCGCCTTGAAAACGAGAAAGACACCAAGAGAATCGCAGACTTCCTTGAGTTTGGCGGCAATCTCGAACGTGATCGAGCCCGGCTCAACCACGCAGGGTCCCGCCACCAAGAACAGTGGGCGGTCGTTGCCAATTCGGTGTCCCTTCAGATCCATGGCTGTTGTTCCGAATGACGAGAGCCGGGAAGATTCCGCGGCTGTTGCGGTCTCGGGTCCGAAGGCCTACCCCAGGGGGATCCGTTAGGCCAGCGGTTGCGCGCGAGTGCCCATCATTCAAGTCAATTAGCGGAGTTCCTAGGAATCGGGTATTCGGCCGACTTCACTAGTTCGGGACTGCGGAGGTCCACGAGCCTGCCTGCTCGACTCAGGTTTGGGTGTGCTCGCGCACCGCGGACACGAGGAGGGTGCCGATCCCCATCAACAAGAGTGTCAGCACGAAGACGGTTCCGATCGAGCGCAGTCGCTTCGGGTACACCGCGGCGTCGGGACTGCTCGGAGGCACCAACTGAACCACGAAGCGCTGTTGACGCTCCAACTCCTCGCGCTCGAGCTCAACGTTCGCCAGCGCCGAACGATAGCTGTCTTCGGCCTCCGCTAGGTCGATCTGGCGGACATAGTCAGTATCGGCGGGGGCCGGCGCTCCAGCGAGCTGAGTCAGCGTCTCGCGAGACCGAACCACTGCCTTCTCGGCAACAGAGACGCGACTCTTGAGCTCACGCTGAACGGCCCGGTTGAGCTGCTTTTCGGTTTGGGAGAGGGCCTCGCGCAGTAGGCGCGCTGGGAGGTCTCGAGTGAAGGCTCGAGCGCGGACCTCGAGCAGCCCGGTAGTTTGATCGAGGTCGACGGTGAGCTTGTCGTCTAGATACTCCCGTGAGGCTTCCAGGCTCGTGTAACGCCCGAGGCGTGAAAAGTAGTCGACCTTCTTCGAGCGATAGTGCCCCAGAATCTTCAGCTCTTTGTCGAGAGCCTTCAGTAAGTCCACCGATGCCAGGTAGTCCCGGGATGCGGTGGCCGCGAGGATGTCGACCTGGCCGAGACTCTGCCCCGGCTCCTTGTTGGCGGGGGACTTATTCTTCTTCGCGGCAGCCGCGCTCGTTCCGACGGGAGCAATGCTCGTCAGCTCATTGCGCACGCGCCCATGACTGGCGTGCACTACGAACCTCGCGTGGCTCTCGAACTGAGG
Organism: Polyangiales bacterium; assembly: GCA_038207155.1. Classification (GTDB taxonomy): domain Bacteria; phylum Myxococcota_A; class Polyangia; order Polyangiales; family Polyangiaceae; genus FEN-1139. The sequence goes on along the minus strand of JBBRAB010000001.1, from coordinate 103,484 downwards.
GCTCGCCACAAATCCATAGTAGAGCGTGGCCAGGACCGTCGGCAGCACGACCAACAGTAGGATCCGCAGCCCGATTCGCTTGGCGCGCGCTGCTCGCAGGCTCTGAATGACATCTGCCGTCACCGGCTGCAGTCCGTCACCGGGGGCAGTGACGCTGGTTTCGGTGGCCGGGCTCGCCGGGGCTTTCGCTACGGGATCAGTCATATCGGATCACGCCTCATATACGGCGGCGGCCGCATCGATAGAATCAAACCCAAGGAGCTGGCCCTGGTGTAGGACGGCACAGGAGCTGCAGTAGCTTCTGATGGTTCTTAAGTCGTGCGACACGATGATGACGGACGAGCGCTCGCTGCGTGCCAGAAAGGCCTCGCGGCAGCGTTTCTGGAAGCGGCTGTCGCCCACCGCCGTGACTTCATCGACGAGATAGACGTCAAAGTCGATCGCCATACTTAGGGCGAAGGCAAGTCGAGCTCGCATTCCGGATGAGTAGGTGCGCACGGGCATCTCAAAGTACTCGCCGAGATCCGAGAACTCTTGGGCGAAGCGGGACACCGTGTTGACGTCAGCACCGTAGAGCCTTGCCACAAAGCGTGAGTTCTCGCGCCCGGTGAGCGCTAAGCTAAATCCGCCCGAGAATCCGATCGGCCAAGAGATCCGACCCTCACGGCGCACGCGCCCGGCATCGGGTTGCTCGGCGCCCGACAGAATGCGTAAGAGCGTGGATTTTCCGGCCCCATTGCGACCCAGAATCCCGGTATTGGAGCGAGCTGGGAACTCAAAGTTGAGCGCATTGAGCACGACGTTGTGCCCCGTGCGGGTGCGATACGCTTTGGTGACGCCTTCCAGGGTGATCATGACAGCTGGAGTCGGCGTCGGGCGACGCGCTCAAGGGCGAGGCCAACGAAGGTGAGGGTGAGGATCCAGGCAAGCACGTAGCTGACACTGGTTTGATAGGCGGCGTAGCCGGGTAACCAGCCCTCCCGGACCATCTCGACGACGTGTAGGACGGGGTTGTATCCGCTGAGGTGCTTTAGGTTGAGCGGAAGCGCCGTTGCCGGATAAAATAGTCCCGAAACCCAGAACAGTGGGCGCAGCAGGGGGCCCTGAATGCGTTCCACGGATGGGCTGAACGCCGTGAGGCCGCAAAGCGTCAGTCCGAGGCTGCCGCCAAGGGCGGAGGCAAGCAGGAGTCCGACCATTGTGGTGAGCAGGTCGTGGAACTCAAGCCCACCGCGATACATTGCGATGCCCGCGATCATGACGATGAACACCACGACCTGGGTCGCTAGCTCCAGCAGGATTCTCGCGACGACCAGATCGAGCGGGCGCACCAGCGTGTAAAACAGCAGGCCCTTGTTACCGTCGATGGCGTAAAGCGAGCGATTGGTGGTCTCTCGAAACAGGATGAACGGGATGAAGCCCGTGGCCAAGAACGAAAGTACATCGTGCTTGAGCTGGCCGCCTCGTCCAAATGCACTCCAGACCGCCGCGAACGTACCGATCATGATGATCGGTTCGATCAGTGCCCAGAGATAACCTAGTCGGTGAGAACCAAAGCGAGTCTGCAACTCACGCAACAACAGCGCGTGCAGCACCTGGTACTCCAGTAGCAGGCTGCGAAGCATTGGCTGCCTACTAGCACTGATCTGGCCCCACGCGAGGTCAGGGGAGCCCAGGGCTGCGTCGACCGACTAGCAAGGAGAAATATGCTCCGCTACTCACCGACCCGGTTCAAGCCGCTGGCCGGCAGCACGAATAACGGAATGGCCCTTGCTCAACCGGCGTTAAAGATCTCGATGACCCCAACGGCACGGCTAGCACTGTCGACTACGACCAGCGCCTTGAGTCGCAGTCGCCTCATCCGCTCTTCAGCTTCGCGAACGAGAGCCGAGTCATGGATGGTCACCGGCCGCGGGCTCATGACGTCGTACACCTGCCGATCGAGTAGATCAGAATGACGTTGGAGGGCGCGTCGCAAGTCACCGTCGGTCACGATCCCGATCGGTGCGCCGGCCTCATTGGTTACGATGACAAGACCGCATCGACCGGTCGTCATCTTCATCAGCATTTCGGAGACAGGAGTCTGCGGCGAAACGACGGGCAGCGGGTTGTTCTGCATGACATCCCGGACGCGACCATTGAGTCGACGACCGAGCGTGCCACCCGGATGAAAACGACCGAAGTCATCAGCGGAAAAATCCCGCATGCGCATGGCTGCCATGGCCAGCGCGTCACCCATGGCCATCGTGGTCATGGCGGAGGTGGTCGGGACGAGATTATGCGGACAGGCCTCGGAATCCACCGAGATGTCGAGCACTGCGTCTGCGGCGCGCCCAAGTGTCGACTCAGCGCGGCCGACCAGCGCGATCATCGGAACACTGAGTTCCTGAAAGAAGGGCAGGAGGCGAACAATCTCCGCAGTCTCGCCACTGTTTGAGATCAGGATCAGCACGTCGCGGCGGGTGATCATCCCGAGGTCGCCGTGAGCCGCCTCTGCTGGATGCACAAAGAACGCCGGCGTACCTGAACAAGCCAGGGTGGCCGCGATCTTTCGACCAATTAGGCCTGACTTTCCAATGCCCGAAACGATGACGCGACCCGTGCAGCCCAGCAGCAGGTTCAGCGCTCGGAGGAAATCCTCGTCAACTCGGGAGGCCAACTCAGCAATGGCCTCCGCCTGATTGCTAAACGAGTCGCGAGCGGCGCTCAACACGGACTCAACGGGATCGACTGCGGGCTGGGCGTTCCCGTTAACCACTCTTAAGTTGATCATTGCTCATCCTCGATCAGTAGCGGTGCTCGCGACCAAAAGGCCGGTCGACGAGTAACACTTCAATGGGAAGGTCTCAAGTTTGCGTTAGCGGAGTCTGGTGTGGCCCAGACAAGTCCAACATGGGGGCGCCACGCTGGTGGAAAGTTAGACGTACTCTAGAAGGCGCCGATTCTCCCTTGGCATCGGAAAGGTCCGATGTGACACCGATGGGATGGTCGCCGCCTGACTGAAACAAGTCAGTGAACTGGAAGGGTAGCTCATCTTTGGCAGTCGTGCTGGCAGAATACGAGGGTCAGGTGCAGCGCAACCTGGCTGGAACCGGGCTGAACAGGCGCGCAGAGCACAGCCTGGAACGTCTGCCTACAGCGGCGACTTCACGACGATTTTCCACGGAAGAACCAGCAGTCTCAGCCCGACCTGTGGATTACCTGTCGGCAACCTGAAGACAAATCGAAGCACCTAACGAGCACGTCGTCAGTTCAACTGACGACGGGTTCGGCGTTTCGAGAGTGGAGCCGAGGGGGATCGAACCCCTGACCTCCGCACTGCCAGTGCGGCGCTCTCCCAGCTGAGCTACGGCCCCAAACGGGTGCGGGAAGATAGCCGACATCAGCCTCTTGGCGAGGAAATTCGTCCTGGCCAAGACGCTTTTCTCGGGGGCTATGCACCCCTAGTTTGATGGTGTCGGCGTGGAACCACACCGGTCGGTCGGTCTTGGTGCGCAAGCCGGGCCGGCTTCGTTGCGTCCAGCCCCGAGGCCCGCCACTAACGGTAAGCGCGCCACTCGGCTGAACCGGGCAAAAGCCCGCGTCAGCACGGCGCGGATGCTACCCGCTACGGTTCGGGTTGAACGGCCGACGGAGTCGGGGCAGCGCTGCCGTCAGGGGAAACGGAAGGTTGGGGGTCGGTCGACGAACAGCGCAGCAGCGCGAAAGTGCCGAGGATCGCGAAGAGGGCGAGACCGACCAGTGGAAGCCAGGCGGGGGAGGCGGGGTCCGGGCTGGACGGCGGGGTGGGACTATGGACGTCGGATGCCATGCAGTGGCGATAGGCTTGACTGCCCTGTTCCGTCAAGGGGTCACAGGTCAGTCGCTTGACCCTATCACCAGGCGGGGCCTAGTCTGCGACGACCCAGGCTTAGGCCGCCCCGCGGCGCGTCGCAGACGGAACTCCAGGATGGCTCAGAATCAACAGCGCTACCGGGTACTTGAGAAAATCGCTTCGGGCGGCATGGCGGAGGTCTATCGGGCCGAGAGCGCCGGGCTTGAAGGATTCAAGAAGATCGTTGCCATCAAGCGCGTGCTTCCGCACCTGTCCGGAAAAAAGCAGTTCATTGGAATGTTCCTGGATGAGGCGCGCCTAAGCGCCCATCTCTCGCACTCGAACTGCGTTCAAGTCTTCGACGTTGGTGTGGGCGACAACACGCACTTCATCGTGATGGAGTACGTGGATGGAGCTGACCTCAAGAGTCTGATCGAGCACTACCGCAAACGGAACCAGCCATTTCCGATTGAGGAGGCCTGCCTTACCTGTGTGCGAATCTGTGAAGGTCTCGCCTATGCCCACGAGGCGCGGGATTCTCACGGCAAAGAGCTGCACATCGTCCACCGCGACATGTCTCCGCCAAACGTGCTCATCACGCGCTGCGGTGAGGTCAAGATCGTGGACTTTGGTCTCGCGAAGGCCAACAGCCAACTCGAACACAGCGAGCCCGGCATCATCAAGGGCAAGTTTGGCTATCTATCGCCCGAGGCAGCCCTCGGACACGATGTGGACTTGCGAACGGACGTGTTTGCCGTCGGCATCATTCTTTGGGAGATGCTGGCGGGGCGTCGCTTGTTCCTGGGTGAGACGGATCTCGAAACCGTTCGCCAGGTGCAAGCGGCACGAATTCCGTCGATTCGTCAGTACAACCCCGCGGTGAGCCCCGAGCTTGAGCAAATTATCAATCGCTCCCTGGCCCGCGATCCCAATGACCGTCACTCGACCGCTCGCGAGCTCGGACGTGAGCTTAACGCGGTCATGTTCCATCTTGGTCGGGCGGTTTCCTCGTTCGAACTAGCGGCCCTGCTTGGGCCCGTTTGCGCCGCTCGCGATCTAGAGCGATCCTCGAAACACCGCGATCGCGGCGCTATCATTGGTTCGCTGATCGAGGAAGCCCTGTTCGAGTTCACCTCGATCGAGACCGCCGGCTCTGGGGCTGCGAGCAACGCAGGACAACAGGGCCCGCTACAGCTCAGCGCGTTTGAGAAGGTCCAAGACTGGGCGAGTGACGTTGGCGATCTCGGGCTTGAGGTGGGCACCGGTAACGACGGGAGCTCGATTGAGATCGGCAACTTGGCGGCGCTGGAGGACGAGCCTTCCGCAGGTGCGCGGCATTCGCGAGCAACGCCCATTCCAGCGTTCGACTCATCCGCGCCATCGTCAACGTCTTCCTCAGGTGGTCGGCGTCGAGCTGGGGTTTGGAGCCTGCTGATTGTGGGTCTGCTATTGGGCGGCGTGGTTGCCGCGCATTTTGCTGGGGTTCTGCCTCCGAGCATCAGTCGTTATTTGCCGGCGCGATAGCTCTTGGGCTGGGTCTGGTCCGCGCTCAGGACCCCTGAGCGCGGTCGAGCCACCAGCAGCGGAAGCAACCCACGGGTTGGTGTTCGTAGCCCTCATGCCGCGGGCCGCGTTCGAAACACTGCGCAGGTGACCATTGATCGCGCCTCGAAGGCGTGTAAGATTTCCGTGACACCGCGATCGCCCGCTTCGGGGAAGCTCACACTTCGGGGGTCTATGGGCAACGTCACGCGAAAACCGCTAGCTGGTCCAGCGGACTCAAGCAGTCCAGACGGCATCAAGACCTCGGGAACGGTACCCGTCGCGCGCAGCGTTGCGGAGTCGCCGGCGCATTCTGGTTTTGTCGACGCCGAGCGCACCGATCCGATGGCGAACCCCGAGCCGATTCGTCCGCTCAGCGCCTGGCCTTCCGCTGATGAACTCGGTTCCTCGTTCTCACGAATCGATCCGGTTCTGTCTCCGCCTAAGCCCGCTCTCTTCGGCGAGCTTGCCGAGCTCTTCCGTCATGAGTTTCCGAGTAGTCCGGGAGCAGCCGCGCTTGCCGAGTCCGGGGAATTCAAGGCGGGGGGGGGATTGGGGTGTCCGCGGGACGTCGGTGAATCAGGCGAAGGTGCGCGCAGCGATACGATCCCCGCCCCGCCGCCGGCACCCGAGGATTTTGAGCCTGGCCACTAGCAGCGGCCAGATTCGGTCCTTCCGGAAAATGAACAGCGGGACTGTTCTCCGTCCTCGCGGATTTGGGCGGAAATGCTTCCGTCGCGCTCACGGAATCGTCTAGCCTTCGGCTGCCGACAGACCGGGAGCCCGGGTCCTGTACGGCCGCGGTAAATAGCCGTGGTTCTGCCCCTTGGGCTGGAGGTTGCGATGTTCAGGAACGCTGGAAGCTATTGGCACCGCAGGTTGCTTGGTCTGACGACACTCACCCTACTGCTCTTGTTGTCCACGCTCGCCTCGGCGGCGGGCCGCATCGAGTGGGGCAGTAAGACGATCAAACCCAGGAGTGACGGGAACTCCTGGAACATCGAGATCAAGATTTTCCTGCCCAAGCCACCCGATGTTGCCAGTCTCCCGATGAAGTTCATCTTCGAGCAGAAGGTGTACTACGAGCGCGCGCTGGTCGATGGCAAGGACGGCCCCATCAAGCGCGACGTTCCCATCACGGGCAAGCAGCCGATCGTCGAAGGCGTCGACGTTGGGTTCCTCGATCCCGGAAGCGGGAAGATCGAGAATCGCACTCGCTACACCTTCAAAATCCATCGCGATCACGGCTTTGACTGTGGCGAATACAAAGTGGTTGTCCGCGACGCGCGTAGCGACCAAACGATTGGCACGCCGACCACCCTGATCCTCGGCGGTGAGAACGAAGTCATCGATCGCCGAGCCATCGTGTTCACGGGCGAGAAGAAGAAGAAGGTGGAATCAAAGGCCGTTGAGGGTGCTGCGGGTGCGCCAGGCACAGCTGCCGCCAAGCCCGCTCCCTCCAACGAGGTGCCACCCGAGGAGACGAAGGCGACTGAGGCTGCCGAGCCAGGCAACCCCGCCGAGATCAAGCAGAAGCCGGGCGGATGTGGGTGCCGACTGGGAGCCGACTCCAATCGGGTAGACGGCGCGATGTTGTTACTCGCGGGCCTTGCGCTGGTGGCTGGACGTCGCTTCAGTCGTCGACGCGCTCAATAAGACGTTCGAGACCCCGGCGAAATTGGCTGGGCTCCGAGAGGAGGCTGACGATGGCGAAGGCCTCCTCTCGAAAGTCAAAGAACCAACCCGGCTGCACCAGGACGCCCGCCTGCTCGAGAAGGAGATAGACCCAGCTCTCCTCGCTGCGCGTCCTCGGGAGCCTCAGCGGCAGGGTCCAGCCGCCGTCAACCTGGAGTGGGGTGACGGCGGTGTCCCGAGTAACCTCTTTGGCCTGCGCCAGATTGTACGCGAGGCGCACCTGGACGGCCTGCCGCCGAGCGGTGCCGCGGCGGAGTAGGCCAGCGAGTGCCAGCTGGATCGGGGTGGACACCGAGAGGTACGTATCGGCGATCAGATCCAGTCGTTCGAGGGCCGCTCGGCGCAGGGTCTCAGGACCGCCGACGCCAATCCACGCGAGCTTGAGTTGGGGCAAGGCCAACGACTTGGACAGTCCACCGAGGGCGAAGGTCAACGTCTCCGACTGCTCCAGAGCTGTCCGCATCAGCGCGCTTGAATCGTCAAATCGGTAGTCGGCAAAGACCTCATCCGATATGAGCGGCAGCCCGAGACTGGCCAATCGTGTGAGCTCTTTCCGCCGCAGGCAGGAGCCCGTGGGGTTATTCGGACTCACCACGACGATCGCCTTGGTTCGCGCCGTGATGGCGCGCTGGATGGAGTCCAGATCGAGGTACCAAGAACCGTCGTAGCGAAGCTCGTAGGGTACCGATACGAGGCTCTCCAGTTGAGTCAGATGCTCGAACAGCGGATAGCTCGGGCGCGGCACCAGTATCTCGTCCCCGGGTTCAGTGAGGAGCTTGAAGAGAAAGGCGTAGGCTTCGCTCGTGCTGGCGGTGAGAAGAATAGAGTCGGGAGCCAGGCTTGTCCCAGTCCGGGCAAACTCGGCTGCCACGGCCCGCCGGGCATCGAGCAGACCGAGTGCACAGGGGTCGTATCGCAGCGCGGACGGGCTGGACAGCTCCGCCAGCAACTGGGGGTCCTCGGGCAGGCCGACACGAGTGGGATTGCTACACGTGAGGTCGAGCAATTCTCGACCCGAGGCACGAATCGCGTTCAGGCGTCTACTGAACTCGTTTGGTTCGGTGCTGAGGTTGGTACGGCTCGAGAACACGCACCGAAGCTTTCGCCAGTCGGCTCGGCTCTGCAAGGGCAGGTCAACCCACTTGGCACCCCATGCTGGGGCTCGTCTCCCCGTTTTTTGCGTGAATTGCCGTTTTTGCTGCGCGATCCTGCGATTGGATCTAACTTCCGCGTCCGATGCAATCGCCCGGTAACGTCACCCGCCTCGAGTACGATGGGCGCGAGCTCTTCTTGGTTGGGACGGCCCATGTCTCGCGAAAAAGTGTGGACGAGGTGCGCGAGGTGATCGCCGAACTCCGACCCGACGCGGTCTGTGTGGAGCTCGATGCCCTGCGCTACGAGTCGCTTCGTGACCAGTCGCGGTGGAGGAAGCTGAATGTCTCTCAGATCATTCGCGAGGGAAAGGTGCTCTACCTGCTCGCCAATCTGGCGCTTTCGGCGCACCAACGACGAATTGGGGACAAACTTGGAGTGCGTCCGGGCGCGGAGCTGCTGGCGGCAGTGGAAGCGGCTGAGGCGATCGGAGCCGAGTTGGTCTTGGCGGACCGGGACATTCAGGCCACGCTCAAGCGCGCCTGGTCCAATGTTCGCTTTCTTGATCGCGCTAAGCTGATCGCAATCTTGCTCGCTGCTCCGTTTGCTAACGAGGAGATCACCGAGGAGCAACTCGAGGCGCTCAAGGAGCGCGATACGTTCTCCGAGATGCTTGATGAGCTCGCGCGGGTCATGCCGGGCATCCGTGAGCCCTTGATCACGGAACGAGATAGCTGGCTGATCTCGTCTGTTCGCGAAGCGCCCGGCAAGCGCATCGTTGCGATCGTTGGCGCTGGACATGTACCAGGCATGGTACGCGGACTCAATGAGCCGGTAGACCGTGCCAGTCTCGCGCTAATTCCGCAAAAGAAACTGACGACCAAGCTACTGGCCTGGCTGCTCCCTCTCGTGATCGTGGTCGCTCTGTGTTTTGGTTGGAGTCGCCCCGAGCACCACAGCTGGTCTCAGCTGCTGCTCGCTTGGGCGCTTCCGACCAGCATCGGCTGCGGCATTGGGACTGCACTGGCAGGTGCGCATCCACTGGTCGTGCTGCTGGGGGCGCTGGTGGCGCCCGTGACGACGCTGCACCCGGCGATCGCTGCTGGGATGCTGACGTCCCTGGCCGAAGCCTGGTTGCGGCGACCGACCGTCGCGGACTGTGAAGACATTCCGCAGGCCGTCCAGAGCCTCGGCGGTTTCTATCGCAACCGGGCGCTGCGCGTGTTCCTGATTCTCATGGCGTCCAATATTGGAGCCACCATCGGCGTGGCGGTGGGCGCCGCGCGCCTCCTGTCACTGTTGCGCTAGGAACTCGGCGGAACGGTTCAGCGAAATGCAACTGCCGCGTCGCGGTTGATAGACTGACATTTTGAGCGGAAGTTGGGTGCTTCGCAAGCGGATCAAGCCCCGTCCAGACCGATTGGCAGTCGCCGCTCTTGGTGGCGAAAATTCGTCCCGGCGACGAAGGTCTTTTGCGACAATCTGCCGTACTCTGCAGTGACAGCTTCGGAGTCGGACATGAGCGAATCAGGCTTGGTTCTCGGGACGATCGATCTCACCACGGATCTAGAGAGCTTCTTCGTTGAAGCCGTGGTTCGTGCCAAAGAGCAGCTCGGGTGTTCCGTCTCTGTCGGCGCGACCCGCTACGTCGCTGGCATCCTGACGACGTCGGCCGTGCGAGTCCCCGACGCGACCGGGGGCAGCGAGCCACTCAGCATCCGAGTCGCCACGATCAGTAGCCTTCCCCCGCGCGAGGCGTTCGAGCGACTGCGGCAGTTGGGGGACGAGCTCCTCTATGCCTGCGGGTATTTCTCGGAGCATCTGGAGCGTCGTGGCCTCAGTCGCAGCTATGCCGAGCAACTTGGCTCCGACGCTTACGCTCGGGCAGAGCGCATGCTCGCGGTCCCGTCGGCCTCCCCGGGGACAGGGCTCTTTCACGAGCTGGCCGAGGGGTTCAGGGTGTTCGTGCAGCTGGTCCGCGCGGTGGCAGACTCCCTCGGTGCGGCCTCGGCTCGCTCCAATGAGGCCTTATTAAGCCTCTATGAGCGCTGGCTGCGAAGCGGCTCGGCCCCCCTAGCCGCCGTCCTGGCCGGTCGCGGACTGCTCGCGTCGCGCGGGCCGGTCGGCTCTGCCTAGGACGTTCGGCTAGCCTCGTTCGGGCACCGCGGTCCCAAGCCCGGTCCGGCTGACGCCTGCAATGGCGACGGCCCGCTGGGTCCCCGCGTCTTGGGCGCTTCAGGGAATGTGGTTTCGGTCGTTGTGTCTGCGAATGCCTTCCCTACACCGTAACATGCTCGACCGCGTCGCTGCGCTGTCGACCGTTCAGCACAGTGTTGCCGCGGAGGACATTCGCGTGCTCAACGATGTGCTTCGATTGGTTGCCAAGCACCGCGCGCATTTGCTTCAAAACACGATTCTCAAAGAACTCGGACCGACGGTTTACGCTGGACCGTTTCGTGGAATGCAGTTCGTCTCTGAGGTGACCGAGGGCTGCTACGTGCCCAAACTCCTCGGCTGTTACGAAGCCGAACTGCATGAGCATTGGGAGAGTTTGATCCGGCGTGGTTACGGCCATGTGGTGAACGTTGGCTGCGCCGAGGGCTACTACGCTGTTGGCCTGGCGCATCGACTCCCGCTCGCGCGGGTGCATGCCTTCGACATTGATCCGCGCGGGCAGCAGACCTGTCGCAGCTTGGCCGACCAGAACGGCGTTGGAGAGCGGGTGTCGGTGGGCGCTGAGTTCAGGCTCAAGGATTTTCGCGACTACCCACCCGGTGACACCCTGGTCCTGTGCGACATCGAGGGGGCCGAGCTCGAGCTCCTCGACCCCGTCGCAGAGCCCAGCCTCAAGCAGCTCGATCTAGTGGTGGAGCTGCATCCCCACCGCAGCGCGTCACTCCCTGAGGAGGTGCTGGCGCGATTTGCCGATAGTCACGAGATAACCCGGGTGAGTCACCAGCAGCAAACGGTCGAGTTGCCTGATCTGTTTGATCGCTTGGGGCTCGGACACTTGGATCGACTCCTGTCCTTGTGGGAGTGGCGCGTGACACCGACGCCCTGGGCGATTCTGCGCGCCCGCCGTAGCTAAGCGGTCGATTCCCACTCGACCTCGCCGGCGGCCGCAGCCGCGTGGTTCCACGCCGCGCCAAACCCCCTCGGTAGCCTACTGGCGCACTGCCAGGTTGAACTCCGGGCGGGAGTCAGCTCCCAAAATGAAGCAAGCCCCAGGGATACCATTGGGCATCGCTGGGGCCGCTTCATCGGTGGAACCTAGGGTGAGTTCCACTCACGCAGCGACGTGCGCTGCGACAGGCAAGTTACTTGGTTTCCTTGGGGACTTCGACTCCAGCTTCGCCCTCGGCTCCAGCTTCGCCCTCGGCTCCAGCTTCGCCTTCCTCGTCCTCGTCGTCCTCGTCGTCCTCATCGTCGTCGTCGGGCTCGTGGAGCTCGTCGTCAAAGTTCTCGTCGACCTCGAGATTCGGCGACGTTCCGTTGATGCCGGGCTTTGTTCCGTCAAGGGCCGCAGCACGTTCACGTGCCGCGCGATCCTTGGCTAGGCGCTGCAGCACCTGGGGCTTGGGCGAGATGAAGGCGGCCATAGCGCGGCCCTCCATCGACGGACGCTGCTCAAGATTCGCCACGTCCTCAAGGTGCGAGAACATCAGATTGAACTGCTGGAGCGCGACCTCGGGGTGAGTGATCTCACGTCCACGGAAGCGGCAGGTAATCTTGACCTTGTTCCCCGCTTCGAGAAAACGTCGCGCAGCGCGGATCTTGACGTTGAGATCGTGGTCATCCGTCTTGGGCCGGAGCTTGATCTCCTTGACCTCGACGACGGCCTGCTTCTTCTTCGCCTCGCGCTGCTTCTTCTTTTCCTCGTACTTGTACTTGCCGAAATCGAGGATCTTACAGACCGGCGGAACCGCCTTCGGGTTGACCTCGACGAGATCAAAGCCTGCTGCCTGAGCGCGGCGCAGTGCTTCGTCCGTTGCGAGGACGCCGAGATTCTGTCCGTCGGGACCGACGACCCGAACCTCAGGCACACGAATGCGGTGATTGATGCGGATCTGAGGTCCGCGCGGCTCACGACTAAAACGACGCCCCATAGCCATAAACGACGAACTCTCTTCCCTAGTGCCGACCGCAGCGGGCCCGGCTTGCTAAATCATCACCCCTCGGAGCTACCACGGGTCGCGACAGACCCAGTCCGCACGGGGCGCCCTCGATCAGGCACACCGACAGACTCGAACCCGCGTGTCGATCGGCGCCACGCAGGCCCCGACGACTCTGACTGAGGCAACGCGAAAACGCCGCACCGCCAACGCGGACACGCCACACCGTCAGCGTCCTCACGAGGGACTCATAACGCTGCAGCGTGGAGTTTCCCCCTGCGCATCCGAGCAAAGCATTGTAGGCGCGATTGGGATTGAACCAACGACCCCTACCGTGTCAAGGTAGTGCTCTACCACTGAGCTACGCGCCTGTGGTGCATGGCGGCCCTCGAAGGCCGCTGGAATTCGCTTTTCGGAACGCAGGGGAGCCCTGGAATACATCCACTCAGGGTCTCGGTCAAGGCGGCTGCTCCAGATTTATGGTCGATTGGGCCGACGTCCAGTGTCATCCGCCAGCGGGCCTTGTGCTCCTTGACCGTTTGCCGTCGACTAAGCGAGGTCCGACCGGGCGAGCAGACGATGCTCGCTCAAAATCCGGCCGAAGCGACAGCTACTGAGCGCCCCGGACGTGCGCAGCCCTGGGCGTCGCAGCGCTCGCTGTGCGATATGGAGGAGGCCTTGCACGTGCGGAATAAAGCCGGTATAGGCCGGCCCTCCCGTTCCGCAATGCTGCGGGCGTACCGCGTTTGACCCAAGTATTTCTGGGCAACCTGCGCGCGTCGTCTCTCCCCGTAAACCGATTCCACGGGCTCTCTGGCAGACCAAGTCAGCGTCTCCTTGGAGCCCTCGCGAAACACCAAATAACGTGCCCACGGAAGTCTCGAACACAACTCCGCCGACTGCCCCTGGACGTCCAGCGGTTGCTTCTCAACCCGTGGCACACACGGTGCAGCCGTCCGCGAAGGAAGTTCACCATGATGCGCCCACCGGGGCCTTCGGTGGTGGCAACATGCTGCTCATCCTAGGGATGGTGGTGCCCTTCGCGCTCGTGACTTGGTGGAGCAGTCGCTCGCAGAAAAAGGCGCAGGCAGCCATGCTGACTGGGCTTCAGAAGGGGGACAGAATCGTTCTCCAGGGTGGGCTGATCGGGCGACTCGCGGAGACTGGCGAGCGGACCATCAAGGTCGAGATCGCGTCGGGAGTGAAGGTCGAGTTCCAGAAGTCCTCGATCATCGGTAAGGACGGCGGCGACGGGACCATCGCCAGCGGCAAGAAGTGAGGCGGTAGACCGTGGTCAACAACCTGCTGATGTATTCGTTTGCTGGGCTGGCTGCACTGCTGGCCCTTCTCGGTGTTTTCAAGCGCACCAGCCGCGCTTCGCTTTGGTGCGCAGCCGTTCTGCTCGCGGGAGGGGCCGCTGCGTCGAACTACGATGCTTTCTGGCCCATGACCTTGCTAGGGCTTGGCGGGCTTTGGTGTGTCGTCGTGGCCACGGGCTACATCGACACCAGCTGGACGGCGCGATTTGGGCTCACCCTCGTCGTGGCACTGTCGGCTCTCATGATCCTCTGGCCGTCACTCGACGTGATGAGCGACGGGGTCATTCCCTGTCCGAGGTGGATCGAGGAGCGAGTCAAGTTCCGTCTGACCAAGGGGCTCGACTTGAGCGGTGGTCTGCGGCTCGTCTACAGCGTTGATGTGGACGAGGCCATCAAGGACAAGCGTGATCGCTTCCACGAGGACATGCGTGCGGAGCTCGCTCGCGCCTTCGGGTTGCATCAGGGTCGCGAGCGCCCAAGTGAGGAAGTCTACACCAAACTGCGCGAGAAGGTTGAGCTGACCGCACCACGCCGGCCTGCCAACACCATCAAGCTCTTGGTCAAGCCCGGAGCCGATCCGGGTAAGGTCGACGCGCGATTCTTGGCGCTGTTTGCCTCGGAGTTTGGCTACACCCGCAGCTCCGATCAGCGCGACATCACCTTCACGATCAAGGGTCGCACTGAATCGGCGATCCGCGACACGGCGGTTGGTCAGGCTCGCGAAATCATCCTGCGGCGCGTCGACGAACTCGGTGTTCGCGAGGCCTCCGTCAGCACCCGCGACGAAGACATCATCGTCGAAGTTCCCGGTAACCGTCAGGCCGATTTCGACACTATCCGCGAGCTTATCAGCCAGACAGCCCGTCTCGAGTTCAAGGTGCTCGATGACGAGGACGACTTCTTGGCACCCCTGGCGCGCTCCGCGCGGCCCGAGACGCTACCGGAAGGTCTCGAGTTCCGCGTCGAAAACGCGCCGATCGGTCTGGACGCTAGCGGCGACCAGAAGCTCAAGAGCCACACTTTCCTCTACATCCATCGCAAGCCGGGCGAGCCGATTCGCGAAGCTCTGCGGCGCCTCAGGGAGTGGTCTTCCACGCTGACGGTGCCCGCGGATCGTGAGATCGGTTACCAGCTGATGCGGGAAACCGACGAGGCGACGCTCAAGGAGGCGGAGGTTGGCTGGCGTACGTTCCTCCTCAAGTCTCGCGCTGACATCACTGGTGACATGATTCGCGACGCGGTCGCCCAGCCCGAGCAGTCCCAGGGAGGACTTGGCGGCTGGCATGTGGCCCTGACCTTCACCGACCAGGGTGGTCGGGTGTTTGAGCGCATCACCGGCGCCAATATCAAGCGACGCTTCGCCATCATCCTTGATGGCATCGCGGAGAGCGCTCCGGTCATCCAGGCCCAAATCGCCGGCGGTCATGCCCAGATCACGATGGGTTCGGGCGATGCCGAGGTTCAGCTCCGCGACTCGCGCAAGCTGGAGATGGTGCTGCGCTCCGGAGCACTTCCGGCGCCCATCACTCCCTCCAACGAGCAGCGCATCGGGGCCACCTTGGGCGCCGACGCCATCAAGCTTGGCCTGAACGGCGCCATGATCGGCAGCGGCATCGTGCTGCTCTTCATGCTGGTGTACTACAAGCGCGCGGGCTTCATAGCCGATGCCGCGGTGCTGCTGAACCTGTTCTTACAGCTGGCGATTCTGGCCTCACTCGGCGCGTCGATGACGCTTCCGGGCATCGCCGGTCTGGCGCTCACGATTGGTATGAGCGTCGACGCCAACGTCCTAATCAACGAACGCATCCGGGATGAATTGCGAGAGGGCAAAGGTGCGCGGGTAGCGGTTGAAATCGGCTACGGACGCGCCCTGACTGCCATCATCGACGGTCACGTCACCACCTTCATCTCGGGCGTGGTGCTGGCCCAATACGGCAGCGGTCCTATCAAGGGCTTCGCCGTCACTCTCCTCGTCGGCGTGGTCGCGAGCATCTTCACTGGTGTCGTCGTTTCGCGCGTTTTCTTCGATCTTTGGACTCGTGGCTGGATGCGCCGCGACGCCAAGCTGGACCTCGGTTAAGCCATGCAGTTCTTCCCGATTGGCAGGATCTACGATTTCATGGGCCAGCGGCGCTGGTTCATCACGGTCAGCTTGGTCATGACCGTGGCTTCATTGGTTCTTCTCGTGTATCCAGGGCCGCGTCTTGGCACGGATTTCAAGGGCGGAACTGAGATCGAGGTCGCCTTCAGCAAGCCCGTTTCGCCACAGGAGATCCGGGCCGCCATCAAGAAGGCTGGCTTCTCCCAGCCAGACGTCGTCAAGGTGACTGATCCCAAGCTCACCTCGCGCTTTCTGATTCGCGTCGAGGAGGTCTCCACCATCACCGCGACCGAGCGCTCTCAGATTGAGCAGCGCTTGTGCGTGGCGAACGTCGTGGGGGACTGTGCATCCGCAGGTCATCAGGCCAGCGAGATCAAGTTCAGTCCGGGTGGCGACAAGATCTCGGTCCGCTTCCACGATGCGCCCGAGCTTGGCTGGATTCGACAGCGTCTCGACGGCATCACCGGCATCGCTCTGCGCGCGGGGGCAAATAACCCCTTCGTGCAAAGCTCGCGTGACCACAAGGTTGAGATTCAGCTCAAGAGCAAGGGCGACCAGCTGATGGACGCTCTCCACCAGAATCTTACCGCCGGCTCACTCGATGCCCAGAGTCTGCTGCGCGTGGAGTGGATCGGTCCCAAGGCGGGGGCTCAGCTGCGCGACTCGGCGTTGAAGGCGATCGCGATCTCGATTCTGTTCGTGATGAGCTACATCGCGTTCCGCTTCGACATCCGCTTTGCGCCAGGCGCCATCGTCGCCATGGTCCATGACGCGGTTTCCTCACTCGGGCTGCTCATCATCATGGGTCGCGAGATCAACCTCACGACCGTCGCGGCCATCCTCACAATCGTCGGTTATTCGGTGAACGACACCGTGATCGTCTACGACCGAGTTCGCGAGAACCTCGGCCGCCTGCGAGGCGCCAGTTTTATTGGGCTCGTGAACGTGAGCATTTCCGAAATGCTGGGCCGAACGATTCTCTCGTCCGGTACGACGGTGTTCAGCTTGCTGGCCTTCTTCGTGTTCGGAACCGGCGCCCTGAAGGACTTTGCGCTCACGCTGGTCCTTGGCGTGATCATGGGTACCTACTCGTCGATCTACGTCGCGCTGCCGCTGACCGAGTGGCTTGATCGACGCTACTTTGGCAGTCACGGCGCGGTCGTGCGCAAGGGCACCGTCAAGAAGAAGGTCGTCGCGACCGTCTAGCTCGCGACCGTCGCTCGCTCCTCCTGCGCGCTCTGCGGACTCACCGCAGGGCGCGCGCGTGTTTGGTGCGGGGTAAACCCCGCGCCCCGCAGACCCCTCAGGAGGGCGGTCTGCGCGCCATGAGTTCCCTGATGCGGACTTGATGGACCAATACGAACCCAAGCAAGGTCACCAGTCCGGCCAGTCCGAGGCAGAGGGTCAATAGCTGTCGGCGCGTGCGGGCGAGATCCGCGTGAATTCGGCTGATATCCGCCAGCACGAACACGACGCCCACTCGTTCCCCAGCGGCATCTCGGACCGGAAATGCGCTGCGGGCCCAGGTCCCGGTGCTATCGGTCACGACGCCCAGTAGCTGACCCTGCGCGGGGACCTTCGATGCGTCTTGGGAGAAGGTGAAGGCGTCCTCTGACTTGCTCGTGTTTCCGGCCAGAACGTAGTTGGGTTGGTCCCGCCAGTTATCGCGCAGCTGGAGTCGTTTTCGGCTGTCAGCCCACTTGTCTGCCTTCAGATAACGCTTCTCGATCAACAGGCCAAACTCGTCACCCGTCTGTCGCTGCAGGGTTGCGAGAAATGAACTGATCTCCGCGCCAAGCTCGATGTAGCCGAGCAGGCGTCCGCGCTGAGTCAGGCCGTCTTCGTAGACCGGGTGCGCGACACGCAGCGCAAATCCGTGAAACCCAAGCGCGAGACCACTGGCCCAGGTCTTCGTGCGCGCCGCCTCCTGGATGTCGAACCTCATGGCCCGCGTCCCGACGAGCTTGGGATCGCTCGGATCGGACATGATGACGAAGCGCTTTTCTTCAGGGTCGATGAAGTTGAAATTGGTAATGCCGTAGCTCGACGACAGACGAGAAAAGAGCGGCTCGGTGGCAGCCCAGACCCCCTGGCGATTGCCCTCCGCCATTTCTGCCAACACGGTTGGGTTCGAGGCCACGAAGGTCTCGAGCACCGCGCGCATCTTGAGAACTTCCGCGAGCGAGAGTTGGTTGAACCCGCTGCTGGCTCGCCGCAGGGACTGCGCGGCCACCGCGCGCACGTTGTCCTCGTAGTTCCGGCGAGTGGCCTGGACGAGTAACAATGCCGCCGCCAAAAGCAGGACGCTCGCAGCGATGCCCGTTCGGGAGGGGAGGGACAGCGGTCTCACGCTGAGCTCACGCTGAACGCGCTCAGCAGTTCGGGAGGACACGGACGGCTGCGCCCACAACGCCGGAGCTCGCTCCGGGCTCCCGGAGGACGGCTGGCAGGTGCCCAACGTTGGGCGGGGAGCGGCTCCGAGCGCATGGTCGGCAGATACTACGACCAAGGCGTCGTTCCTGTCAGCAGCGATGACAAGTCGACTCATTCACCTGGTGATCGCCCGTCGCGTCAGCGCGTTGACGCGCCAATAAGCCCAACGCGACGACATCAGCTGAACGAGTCAGCAGGCTCACAGCCGGGGCGCGCCCGTCGCTTTCAAACAGGCACGCCCCCCCCCGTCGCTGGTTAGCGGCGATTGAGCGACATGAGGAGTCGGAGCACGTAAAAGAACATCGTCGCAACGGACGCAAAGAGGTGGAGTGAGGCCGCGACGTAGCGGTCCTCAGGAAAATCCCGAAGGACAGCCGAAGTGTCGTAGAGAATGGCGGCTCCCGAGAGCCCGATCATGGCGACGCTAAAGAACATGCCCAGCTGGAAGCCGAAAATCGCGCCGGCCACGACCGCCACGAGCGCGACCGCAAAGCCCCACTTGACGAGCGCGCCCAAGAAGGAAAAGTCCTTGCGACTGACGAAGGCGATCGCCGTCAACGCGCCGAATCCGAGAAAGGTTGCCAGCGCGGCGCTCTGGATTGCTCCGGGCGCGTAGCGCTCTGCGATCACAAGGATCGGGATGAAGACCAAGGCTTCAGCCAGCACGTAGCCCGTGAGCGCTAGGTACTGGCTTGAGAGCTTTTCGGACGTCGCCGCGGCGCGACTCGCGAGCCAGCCGGCAAGCACGAAGCCGCCGACCAGGACCAGTGGCCCAGCGCTCAGCATCGCCCGCGCGATCGGCACCGCCAGGCCTGTGGCAAACAGTCCGATCTCGATCAAGGCAAACGCCGCGATGGCGCCGAAGAGATGGTTGTACGTTCGCGCGATAAAGCGGGCGCGCCGCTCCACGGGACTAGTTTGACCGACCGAATAGCCGGGAATGCTGCGCTCGAAAGGCATTGGGGAACTCCTCATTGGGCTCGGCCGTCGACCAAGGCAGATTGGCCAGCCCATAGCTAAGGAGAAAGCTAGCACAGGCCCGTGCACGGGTTATAATGGTGATTTAGATCTACAACTCCTTAATAAGCAGAGGCCCGTGCGCGGGGGCGGGTTGACAGGGAGGGGGGAGCGTGGTGTTCGAGGTACGTGAGTCCACTTCCTCGATTTCCCATTGAGCGCATGGCTGCCGCCCCGAGCGCTGGGGCGCTGCGAGAACTCACGACAGCGCTTGGAGTAGCGAATACCACCGCCGAATTGTTGATCCGGCGCGGTTACGAGACCCCAGAGGCGGCCAGTCGCTTTCTGAATCCTCGCCTTGCGGATCTCTGCGATCCGTCTGGCATGCACGATCGTGACAGCGCCGCCGCCCGCATTGCGGACGCCGTGATGCAACGTCAGCGCGTTTGCGTGTTCGGCGACTACGACTGCGACGGCATTACGTCAACGGCGATCCTGTGCGAGGCCCTGCGTGAGCTCGGGCTCGAGGTGTTTCCGCTCCTGGCGAGCCGATTTGAGGGGGGCTATGGCCTGTCAGCAGCAGGCGTTGAACGAGTCAAAGCCCTGTCTCCTGGACTCCTCATCACCTGCGACTGCGGCAGTTCGGACCATGACAGCCTGCAGGCGTTGCTCGACCACGGCATTGAAACCGTGGTGATTGATCATCACCAGGTTCCAGACCGTCCTCTGCCGGCCGTGGCGTTTCTCAACCCGCACCGCCCGGAATGTGGCTACCCGTACAAGGGACTCGCTTCCTGTGGCCTGGCGCTGTCGGTCGTCGGCGGGGTGCGCAGTCTGCTGGACGTTCCACTCGATCTCCGACGTTGGCTCGATCTCGTGGCGATCGGGACGATCGCCGATGTGGCTCCGCTCGATGGAGACAATCGCGCGCTGGTGCGCGCGGGTCTGGCGCGCATTTCTGAACAGCGGCGTCCGGGACTGGCAAAGCTCTGTGAGCTCGCCCAGGTCGACCTGACAAACACCCTGGTTGCTGAGGACGTCGCTTTCCGACTGGCTCCACGACTTAACGCACCCGGACGACTGCAAGGACCTGAACTCGCGCTCGAGCTATTGCTCGAGACCGAACCGGAGCGCTTGCGGGTCTTGGGTCAGCAGGTCGAGGAACTCCAGCTACGTCGACGCGCCTTGCAGGATGAGATGTCGGCGGCTGCCGATCGACAGCTGTCGGAGCCTGAGCAGCAGTTGGCGGCGGGCTTGGTGGTGGCAGGCGAGGGCTGGAATCCGGGGATCATCGGGATCGTTGCGGGGCGTCTCGCGGATCGATTCGCGAGGCCCGTCGTGGTGGTCGCCCTCGACGGTGCGGTGGGACGGGGTTCTGTTCGCGCGCCAGCAGGCTATCCTGCATTCACGATTCTCAACTCACTCGCCGATTGCCTGCTGCGCTTCGGCGGGCACCAGGCGGCCGCCGGACTGGAACTGTCTGCAGAGCGACTCACCGAGTTCCGTACGCGGTTTTCCGCAGCTTGCTCACAATATCGCGCCGAGTCCAAGGCGGACGCCGTCGTTGATGGCGCCGTGTGGCTGCAGAAAGGTGACGCCCTTGAAAAGGTGGCTACCGAACTGCTCTCGTTTGAGCCCTGTGGCGCGGCCAATCCGTCGCCCTGTTTGGCGCTCGAGGTTCAGGTCCTGCGCGCTCGCGAGCTGCGTGGTGGACACCTGCGTGTGGATGTCCAGACTGCCGCGGGCGAGCGGCTCGGCGCCTTTGGGCCGGCCATGGGAGCTCTTGCCACCGAGCTACTGCCGGGACCGGCGCTTTTGCTTGGGCGGCTTGGTTGGTCCAATTTTGGGGGACAGCCCCACGTTGAACTTCGGTTGTCCGGCGCGTACATGCTGCCTGTCGACAGCCCTTCACGTCCCTCGGAGCCCGCATGACCGAGCCACTGATTCGTTTCACCAACGTCAAGAAATCCTTCGGACCGAAGGTCATCTACGACGGACTGTGCCTCGATGTGTACCCCGGCGAGGCGCTCACTATCGTTGGCGGGTCCGGGGTCGGCAAGAGCGTGATGCTCAAGATGCTGATCGGGCTGCTGCGCGCCGATGCGGGCAGCATCACCCTTGAGGGGGCCGAGATCACCACCATGAACGAGCGGGAGCTGGCTCACGTACGCCAGCGTGTCGCGATGCTGTTCCAGAGTGGTGCGCTATTTGACTCGCTCAACGTCGGGCAGAACGTGGCCTACGCGCTCAACGAGCACTTCTATGCGCGCATGACTCGCCAGGAGATTGACGAACGGGTGGCCTGGGCGCTCGCGGCCGTCGATCTGCCGGGCATCGAGGGGATGCGGCCCTCAGATCTGTCCGGCGGCATGCGCAAACGCGTCGGACTCGCACGCGCGATTGCCTTGCGACCCGAGGTGGTTCTCTACGACGAGCCCACCACGGGGCTCGATCCCATCAACACCGCGCGTGTCTCGCACCTGATCTCGGGCCTGAAGCAGCGCATGAATATCACGTCGATCGTGGTCACCCACGACATGAGGGCAGCCTTCGCGCTAAGTGACCGCATCGCCATGGTGCATGGCGGCACGATCATCGCAGCGGGGAAGGTTGACGAGTTGCGCAATTCTTCCGATCCGCGGGTAGCTGACTTCATTGCAGGGCGGGCCCCCGAGAAGGAAGACGTGGAGACGTTGCTGCGCGGCTAGTGCGGTGCGGCCAAATGGCCGAGGTGACGAGCGCACCGGGTTGCGCAATGCTCTGGTCCCGTATCGATGACCACTCCGCGTGAAGTCAAGGTGGGAGCCTTCGTGCTCGTCTCGATGGCCCTAATTGGGCTGGTCGTTTTCCTAATTGGAGACGAGCGCCAACTCTTCGCTCAGAAGACCGCCTATCGCGCGGTGTTCGAGGATGTCGAGGGGCTCAAGCGCGGCTCTCCCGTGCGCATGGGTGGCATGGACGTTGGAACGGTCGAGGACGTCAGCTACGGCGAAGATCCCAAGGATGCGCGACTGCTTGTCAAGTTGAGTATCGTGGCTCTAGAGGCGCGACGCATACGACAGGACAGTCGCATTCGCATCGACGCCAAGGGTCTGCTCGGCGACAAGATGATCACCATTAGCGTCGGCAGCTCGGAGCAGCCGCCGATCCCCGTTGGCGGTACCATTCCGACCGACAAAGGTGGCAAGGACCTGCAATCCGCCTTGTCAAAAGTGGGCTCGATTGCTACCAAAGTCGAACAGGTCGTCACGAACCTCGAGACGACGACGGGCCAGTTTGCTGACAAGGATCTGCACGCAAACTTGAAGTCGAGCGCAGATTCGTTGAGCGATGTCCTTGGGGCAGCCGCGCACGGCGACGGCTACGTCGCACGCCTCCTCAATGATCGCAACGAGGCCGCACGCTTGTCGCACACCCTGGCCAGTCTGGAGCGCACCAGCGCGCAGCTCGAGCGTACGCTCAGCGTTGTGGCTAACGTTGCCGAGCGGGTCGAAAAGGGGCCGGGTCTCGCCCATGAGCTGCTCTATGGTGAGTCCTCCGCTCAGACCGTGGCCCAGATGGGGCATGCCGCCGACGAACTAGCGCTGACCCTCGCCGGGATCAGAACGGGCAATGGTCTTGCCAAGGCCGCTTTGTTCGGGGACGACAGCTCCCAACAGCTCTCGGGACGGATGGAAGCCCTGCTTCGCGATCTGAGCGCCATCGTCGCCGATGTGCGCGCGGGCAAGGGCACGGTGGGGGCGCTACTGGCCGATCCGTCCGTCTACGAGGATCTCAAGGTGGTGCTTGGCAACGTGGAGCGCAATCGCGGCCTGCGCGCTCTGGTGCGCTACTCGATCCAACAGCAAGAGCCCAAGCGCAGCGTCGAGGTGCGTGATCCGGCTCCCGCCGCTTCCGCGGCTTCAAAGCCCTAAACGCCCCCTCTGCCTCGAGGCGTTGGAACCGCGTACCAGACAGGCTTAGGTTCTCGGGGGTGTTGGCGTGCGCACTGTTCTGCGGCAAGCCGCGCTCGCCTGGCGGTGGGGTGGCAGCGGCTTTTTCCGATAAAATGAGCCGCGGAGCGCTTGCTCTCGCGTGGCAACGCCGGTCGGCCGGGACGTGATCGAACTCCCGACGAGCGCGCCCCTCGCGCTGCGGCCCGCCCCTGCCTATACTCCGGGCCGAATGAGTGCTCAGTCTAGGGTCCTGCGAACCACCGGCGTGCTCGGCTTCTTCGCCTTGGCTTCCTTCTTTGCCGTTCGACATGGTCCAGGAGGACTCTGGCGCGGACTTGAGATTGCCCATGCCGTGACGTCGCCAGGGCGAGCGATTCCCCCTTACGACCTGACGCAGCTTGGGGCCGTCAACGCCACCCTCGATCTCGTGATCAAGAAGTATGTGGATCCCGGTCGGGTGCGCCCGCGCCAAATGTTCCTGTCTGCGCTTGACGAGGTCCAGAAGGAAGTTGCTCGCGTCATCGTGCTGCACGATGAAAAGTCGCCGACCGTCAAGGTCAAGGTCGAGAACGAGTCGCGTGAGTTCCGCGTCGACAACGTCCAAGGCCCTTGGGATGTGGCAGCGCGACTGCGCGAGGTCTTTGCGTTCCTTCAGGAACGTCTGGCAAAGGATCCTGACCTTGATCTCCGCGAGGTTGAGTACGCCGCGTGCAACGGCATGCTGCGAACGCTCGACCCGCACAGCGTGTTTCTGAGCCCGGAGGCGTTCAAGGACATGAACACCTCGACTTCCGGGCACTTTGGCGGACTCGGCATCGTGATTTCAATTCGAGATCAGCAGCTGACGGTGATGCGCCCGATGCCCGAGACACCGGCAGGTCGGGCGGGACTGAAGCGCTTTGACCGCATCGCCAAGATCAATAACGAGTCGACGCTTAACATGCCGATCGACGACGCCGTCACGCGTCTGCGTGGCAAGCCCGGCTCGCGGGTGACCGTCTGGGTGCACCGTGACGGCAGCGAGGGTTGGGCTGGGGTTCGTCCATTTGAGCTCCTACGCGAGGAGATCCGGATCCGCTCAGTGGATTCGCGACAGCTCGGCGATGGCATCGGCTACGTTCGGATCAAGCAGTTCCAGTCCACCACTGCTGAGGAACTCCAAGAGGCGCTGGTCGCTCTCGGACGTCCCGCCAAGCTGCGCGGTCTGGTGCTCGATCTGCGTGGCAATCCGGGAGGGCTGCTTGAACAAGCCGCTCGCGTCGTCGATGCCTTCATCGAGGAAGGCACGATCGTGTCGACGGTCGGCGGCCATGAACCGCGCGAGGATCGCAAGGCGGCCCGTGACGGGAGTGAGCCCGCCTATCCCATCGTTGCCCTCGTCAACGGTAGCTCGGCGAGTGCCAGCGAGATTGTAGCCGGTGCGCTCAAGAATCTCGACCGCGCCATCATCGTTGGGCAAACCACCTTCGGCAAGGGCAGCGTTCAGGTAGTGACCCCGCTCAAGCCGGATAACGCCGCAGTCAAGCTGACCATCTCACGCTACCTGACTCCTGGCAGTGTCTCGATTCAGGGCGTCGGTGTGACCCCGGATTTCGAGCTTGACCCCATGACGGCGGCTCTGCAGGAGATGGATCTATTCCGTACGGACAATCAGCTGCGTGAACGCGATCTGACCAAGAGCCTTGCCAGCAGCGTACGTAAGAGCTCCGATCGTTCCGCGTACACGCTTCGCTACGCCCTGTCCGAGGCGCAGCGTCGCGCGCTGCTTGAGCTCGGTGGGGAAGTGGACGATGATTTCACTCTGGACTACCCGATCCAGTTCGCCAAATCGCTCGCTGCGGAGTCCTCCGGTGCCAAGCGCAGCGACCAGGTGGCCGCGGCCAAAGCCCTAGTAGCGCGCGCACAGAGCAGTCAGTTGGAGGCCATCAGTTCCGACCTCAAGGCACTGGGTATCGATTGGGCCGCACCACCGGCAGACGCCAAGGCGGGTCCGAAAGCTGGGGACTACGTGGTCGAGGTTCGGACCAATCGCAAGGGCGACAGTCTGACCGCCGGCGAGACCGCCACGCTCGAGGTCTCCGTCGAGAACAAGAGCAAGGTGCCCATCTACCAGCTGCGCGCGACGACCAAGAGCGATAACCTCTTTCTCGACGAAAAAGAGCTTGTCTTTGGTCGCATCGATCCAGGCAAGAAGCGGACCGCCACAGCCCCACTCGGTTGGTGTCAGTTCGAGGGTCGCAAGATCGCGACGACCGCCCCACTACCGGACAACGCCAAACGGATCTGTCGCATCCCGGCGGAAGCCGCGACGCGTCAGGACATCGTCAAGGTGCGCTTCTCAGCAGAAGGCGGGGAAGCTCCTGTCGATGGCGAGCTGCGTCCCACGGTTCAGAGTCAGCCGCGGCCTGTGTTTGCGTACAGCTATCAGATCGTCGACAACCGACCCGGCAACGGAGATGGTCAGCTCGAGCGCGGCGAGGGCGCGACGGTATTTATGACCGTCAAGAATGCGGGTCGAGGTCCGGCTCCGGATACCCAGGCCAGTTTGCGCAACTTGGCCGGGGACGGTCTGCTGCTACACGCAGGTCGTTTCGAGCTCGGCAAGTTGGAGCCCGGCGAGGAACGTCAGGTGGCCTTCACCTTCGACGTGCTCGATACGGTCAAGGATGACACCGCCAAGGTAGAGCTGAGCGTCGTTGACCGCGAGTTGCGAGTCGTGTCCAGCGAGAAGCTTGTGATTCCCGTGATTCGTGGCGGGCTTGCCATGAAACCTGCCAGCGGTCGGGTGTGGGTGCCGGGTGGAGCGCGTGTGCTTCCGCAGCCGTTCGTCACCGCCACGCCCGTGGGCGATCTCGTCAAGGGAGCAGTCGTTGATCGCCTCGGGACCTTCGGTGAGTTCACCAAGGTCCGAGTGCTGGGCGAGCGTTTCGGGTGGATCCCGACGGCGGGCGCCAGCGATGCAGGCGCGCGACCGGTCACCGCCAGTTTTGAGACGTCACTGCGGCGTTCGCCTCCCATCTTGGAGCTCAAGCCGACGGCCCTATCGACCACTGAAGAGCGGATCAAGCTGAGTGGCGTTGCTACCGACGGCGATCGCTTGCTGGACGTGTTCGTCTTTGTGGGCAACCGTAAGGTCTTTTATGCTGCCAACTCGAAGGCCGCGGATCCAAAGAAGATGGAGTTCGAGCTCAACGCACCGCTCACCCCCGGGGTGAACATCATCACCGTGGTAGCCCGCGAAAACGAGGACACAGTCACTCGTTCAACGGTCGTCATTCGTCGCGATGGTCCGGGCGGAACGCCGCTGCCGACGCCGAAAAATGAGCTATTCGGTGAGGGCTGGGAATTCGACGGAGCGGACTGAGGCTGCCGACCGGTTGGAGTAGGTTATGCGTTTTCACGTCAACATCGACCACGTTGCTACCGTGCGCAATGCGCGCGGCACGGACTATCCCGATCCGATCGCGTTGGCCCTGGCCTGCGAGCAAGCCGGCGCGCATGGCATCACTGCCCACCTGCGTGAGGATCGACGTCACATCCACGACGAGGACATCGTACGTCTCCGGGCCGCAGTGACCACCGCGCTCAACCTCGAGATGGCGGCCACGCCTGAGATGCTGGCGATTGCCGAGCGGATCCGTCCGAATGTCATCACGCTGGTGCCCGAGCGTCGTGAGGAGCGAACGACCGAAGGCGGATTGGACGTTCTGGCCGCGCGCGCTAGCATCGAAGCCGCAGCCGAGCTCTGCAAGCGCACGGGCATCAAGCTCAGCCTATTCATCGCTCCCGAACTCGAACAGGTGGAGGCTTCACGGGCCTTCGGAGCCGAACAGATTGAGCTCCACACCGGTGAATACTGCCACCTGACCGGGGAGGAGCGGCGCCATGAGCTCAGTCGCTTAGCCGTGGCGGCGCGTCGCGCAGCCGCGCTCGGGCTCGAGGTCGCGGCGGGTCACGGGCTCACCCAGGGCAACCTCCCCGACGTCGTTGCGATCCCTCAGGTGTCCGAGCTGAACGTCGGTCACGCCGTGATCGCCGATGCCCTGGTGGTCGGCATCACGGAGGCAGTGCGCGGCTTTCTTCGAGCGATTGAGCTCGGCAAATCTCGTCGTAACTAGGAACAGCTGACAGCCGATGATCGTTGGAGTCGGAATCGACGTGGCGTCTGTGACGCGCATCGCCACGATGTACGAGCGCTATGGGCAACGCGTGATCGAGCGCCTCTTGAGCGCTCCCGAGCGCGAGTTTCTAGAGGCCCGCAGCGCGGACAAGATGACGGCGCTGGCGGGGCGCTTCGCCGCCAAGGAGGCCGCCGTTAAAGCGCTTGGCGCCCCGCGAGACATCGGCTGGCATGACCTGCGGGTGCTGCGCGAGAACAACGGCGCTCCACGGTTGGAGTTCCACGGACGCGCCGCCGAGCATGCCGCGGCGCGAGGTGCTGTCCGTCAGCATCTCTCGATCTCGCATGATGCTGGCGTCGCGGTGGCCGTCGTGATTCTGGAGACTGCATGACCCCTTGTGAACCGGTGCTGACGCGTGCCCAGTCGCGCGCATTCGATACGATGCTCATAGAGACCGCACATCTGCCCGGTCTCGTCTTGATGGAAAACGCCGGGCGCGTGGCGGCTGAGCGGGCGCGGCGCATGCTCGGGGAGTCGCGCGGTGAGGTCCTCGTGGTTGCCGGCACGGGCAACAACGGCGGGGACGGTTGCGCACTGGCCCGCCATCTCGCGCGCCAGGGTCACCCGACCCAGGTCTGGCTCGTCGGCAGCGCCGAAGCGGCCTCTCGTGAGCTGCAAGTGATGCTCGCGGCCTGGCGCGGCACCGGGGGAACCTTTGAGGTGCTCGATGGCCCGGCCAGGCTGGAGCCCTTCTGGCAAGCCCTGAACCACGCCACGCTGATCGTGGATGCCTACTTCGGCACCGGCCTGACTCGACCGCTCGAAGGGTGGTTGGCGTCGGTGGTGCTTGCGATGAACGAGTCGGCTCGCCCGATCTTGGCGTTGGATCTCCCGAGTGGTCTGGATGCCGATCGCGGCGCGATTCACAGCGTGGTGGTGCGCGCCACTGAGACCGTCGCCTTTGGCGCAGTCAAGTTGGGCTGCTTTACCCCGTTGGCGGTCGAACAGGTGGGTCGTGTCCACGTGGCTGACCTGGGTGCCCCCGCGCCTGTGGCCGACCCCACGCTCGGGATCAGCCAGCGCTTCTCGCTCGCGCAGGGCGGTGCCTTGCTGGCTCGGCGTCTTCCCGCGATGCACAAGGGCAGGGCGGGCCGCGTCGCCGTCGTGGCAGGGAGCGTCGGCGCCTACGGGGCCGCGCACCTGGCCGCGCGCGGAGCACTTCGCGGCGGCGCGGGGCTCGTGACGCACGTCGGACGCGCCGAGACGATTCGGGCGTTAGAGGCCGAGGCTCGCGAGGCGATGACCTTCACGCTGCCCGCCAATCTTTCTGGCGACGCCCTGCGTCAGCAGCTGTCCGGCATGGACGCGGTAGTGATGGGGCCAGGGCTAGGTCTCACAGACGACTCTCGCCTGCTGTGCAAGCAGGTGCTTGAGGCCGTCAGTTCCCCGCTCGTGCTCGATGCTGACGCGCTGACTTGGCTGGCGCGTGAGCCCAGTCTGCTCAGCGGCGTTCAAGCTCCGCTACTACTCACGCCACATGCGGGCGAGCTGGCTCGTCTGCTCGGCAACAGCGTTGACGACTGCTTTCTCGACTGGTCCGGTGCGCTCCAGCGCCTCTGCGACGTCACTGGTGCGACGGTCCTGCTTAAGGGGCCGTACACCTTCGTCGGGCGGTCGGGCTGCCCGCCCACGATCGCCGGAGAGCCCTGTCCCGTGCTCGCGACGGGCGGAAGCGGGGACGTGCTGGCCGGATTGCTCGGTGCTCTGCTCGTCGACTTGCCTGCGCAACAAGCAGCCGTTGCTGGCGCGAGTGTTCACGTCCGCGGAGCCCAACTCTGGCAGGCTGCCCATGGGGGCGCGGACCGCGGGATGCTCGCCAGTGAGCTTGCAGACGCGCTGCCCTCGGCAATTGCCGAGCTGTCAGCGCGCTAGGCGTCCGTGACAGATTGACAGCGCGAACCTCGGCTCGACGCGCAAAAACACCTGCTAATGCCCGACTTCGCGCTGGCATGAGCCTTGCTTTGGTCCTCCCCCACGAGGTCCAACATGTCTCAGGCCAGTCCCGACCCATTCGTTTCTGAGCTTCTCTCCGCTATGCCCGCCCTGCGTCGCCGTGCAGGTTCGCTCTGTGGCAATCGCTCAGACGCGGATGATCTTGTGCAGGACGCAGTGCTGCGCGCGCTCGAGTATCGCAGTTCGTACACGCCGGGCACGCACCTGTCGGCCTGGGCCATGCAAATTCTGTTTTCTCAATTCGCGACGCGCCATCGGCGTGGCAAGCGTGAGCGCGTGGCGCTTGGTCGCTTTGGTTCCGATGAGACGCAGTGCGAGCGCTTGGTGCCCGCACCCGAAACGCAGTCGCTCTCGCCGCGGCTGCGCGAGGCGCTCGGCAACCTCCCCGCGCGCATTTCCGCCGTCGTGCGGCTGGTCGATCTTGAGGAGCATTCCTATCGCGAAGCTGCTGCGAGTCTCGACGTGCCCGTTGGCACCGTGATGAGTCGTCTGTCGCGCGGGCGTCAGCGCATCGCGGCCGCCGTGCAGGACGCCAACCTTGGTCAGCCTTGTGCGCGCGCGGCGTGAGAGTGGCATTCGCGACCGGCTTAGTGCGACGGCCCCAACAGCTCCACCAGCCCGTTAACAAGCGCCTCGGGCGGTTCCCCTGGACGCTCCTCCAGCAGCAGGGCCCCGTCGTCGGAGATCCCACGGGCAATGCCTTCGCGACCTAGCACGCGCACCCGCTCGCCGCAGATCGCGTCATGGCTACGGAGCTCCTCCAACATGCCGGCCAGACCCACCCGGTCGAACTCGCGCGTGCGACGCTCGAGCTGCTCGAGCACGGCCACCAGGAGCGCTTCTCGGTCGAGCGAGCTGGCACCGAGTAGACTCAGCGAAGTCGCCAGCTGTGCGAGCTCGGGCGGCAGCGTCTGCATCAGCACGTTCAAACCGATCCCAACCACGATCGCCGAGAGCCGGCCGCTGGCGCATTGACTCTCGACCAGAATGCCCGCGAGCTTGCGGCGTTCGACGTAGACGTCGTTGGTCCACTTGACCTTCACGGGTGACCGCAGCAGCGGCTGCACCGCGTCGCGCACAGCCAACCCAACCACCAAGGTAAATCCATTGGCTTGCTCGGGAGTCCAGCCGGGACGCAGCAGCAGCGAAAAGAGCAGGTTTTCGGCGGCGACTGGCGACGACCAATGATTGCCGTGACGTCCGCGACCGTGGCTCTGATAGTCCGCCAGAAAGACGGTTCCCGCGGGGGCCTCTGCGCGGGCTGCGCGCATCAGCTCGTCGTTAGTGGAACCCGTCGATTCAAAGTAGGTCAGAGAGTGACCGAGCGTGAGCGCCGACGCTGCACGGAGCTGTTCGAAGCGAATGGGGTCGAATGGCGGGGCGAGCTGGGGCATGGGCCTAGTCGAGGTCAGAGTGGATGCCACGCTGTCAGACACCGATGCGCTCGATATCGAGCGCGATGTCCGCGGAGGGCGCGGAGTGTGTGAGGGCTCCCGAACTGATCAGATCCACGCCGAGCGCCGAGAGCTCTGCGATGCGAGTCAGCGTGACTCCTCCAGAGACCTCAACCAGGGCGCGGCCGCGCGAAAGTGCGATCGCCTGCGCTAGTTCAGTCGGCGCGAAGTTATCGAGCATGACGATGTCGGCCCCCGCCTCCAGCGCGATCGCGAGATCGGCCAGGGATTCGACCTCGATCTCGACCTTGCAGGTGTGCGGGGCAAATTGCTTCGCCCGCTCGATGGCAACGCGGACGCCACCGGCGGCCTCGATGTGATTGTCCTTGATCAGCACCGCCGAGCCGAGCATGTCACGATGGTTGTGAGCCCCGCCCACGCGGACCGAGTAGCGCTCAAGGCGGCGCAGCCCAGGGGTGGTTTTGCGGGTGTCGACGATTCGAGTCTTGCTGCCGGGCGCCAGCGCCTCCACGTAGCGTCGTGACAGGGTGGCCACTCCACTCATGCGCTGCACGAAATTGAGCGCGGTGCGTTCAGCCAAAAGGATGCTGCGAGCCGAGCCTTCCACGGTCCAGAGCACTGTTTTGGGCTCCACCAGGCTGCCGTCTGCCACCAACTCGACGATCCGCAGCCCCGGGTCAACGCTATAAAACACGCGCGCAAACACCAGCGACCCACAGGCGACGAGCGGGCTCTTGGCGATGGCCCGCGCGACAGCGCGAGTGTCCGCCGGCACGGTGGCTTCAGTGGTGAGATCACCGCCCGCCAGGTCTTCTTCGAGGGCGCGGCGAATCGTTTCATCGACCAGTGCAGGGATGAGCGTCATCACCAGAGACCGTAGCTCTGCCCCAGGAACGAAGCAAAGAGGTTACACGCCGCGTGAAACGCCAGGCTTGCTCCAATGCCGCGCGTTCGGGTTCGGAGCCAACCGAACAGCAGTGACGGGAAAAACACCGCGAGTCGACTCGGATGCGGATTGGTGAGGTAGTGACCAACTGCGAAGAGAGCACTCGTCACGAGCAAGCTCGGGCCGAGCTTTGCCCCAAGGACGTGCAGCCGAGCGGGCCAGGCATCGTCGAGCGCCGTTTGAAGGTAGCCCCGAAAGAAAGCTTCCTCGGGGAGTGCCACTCCGACAATTTGACCGAGAGCCTCCTCGGCCAAGCCGCGAGGCCAGTGCCAAACGAAGGGGCGCGTGGGATGCCACCACGCCGAAAAACCCAGGGAAAAAACCGGAAAGATCGCGAGTGCCAGGCCACCCGCCCAGAGCAGGGCTTGAGCGGAGTCACGGAGCATTCGGGGCACGGACAAGGGGACCGGTTCCAGTAGTCCCCCGAGCGAAAGTCCAAAATGCGCCGTCTGCTCGCTGTCTCCTCCCTGCAGCGCGGCGAGGTAGGTGGCCCCGAGGAACGCGAGGCCAACCCCGGTGGCTGCGATACTGTCGGGGAGCGTGTAGGACAGTACGGCTGCGCTCAGCGTGGTGAGGACGGCCCAACGGAGGGGGATGGCGGCAGAAGCGGTCATTAGCGTTGAAGGGACCCCCGGTTCTCTGGGTGACGACGGCAATATGCCCTAGCGCGAGTCCAGCGCGAAACCCAAGCTGCCCCACCGAGTTGTGGCCGGGCAGCGGGTGGCCTCGCGGAGTTCTGTCCAAGCTGCAGTTTTGCGTCTTGGCTGTGGTCATCGGGCCAGTCAACCGGAGTCTGGCGCAAGTCGCGATTTTTAGCCGTGATCGATTCGCCCGGAGGCGGCGCTTTGGGATAACGTCCCGATCCGCTCCGCCCCCGCATTGCCCGCGGGAGCACCCGTCGGAGGACTCATGCTTGAGCTGAATCAGAATCCCGCGCCCCATTCCTCTCCCGCGCCCGGCCTCGTCAATTCTGCCAAGTGGCCTCCGGATGACGATGGCCCCGCCGTACCGCCCGCTGGTGGGGGAATGCCCTCAGGTAGTGGTGGCGGTGGATTCGATCCTGGTGACGGCAACTTCAAGAAGGGTCGCACCGGTCCGCTCATGATCGTGATCGGCCTGCTCGCTGCCGCTGGCCTCGCGGGCGCGTTGGTCTTTGGGATGCAGAAGGACGCTGAGCGCGTGCCTGTGCCGACGGCGATGAAACTGATGAAGGAAATCTTCGTCAAGCCGAAAAAGGAGCAGCTGCCGGAGTGGAAGAAGTGGGCAGCCACGACTGAGACCAGCGCCGAGCTGAAGCGGGAGTCGCTCAAACAGCTGGCGTGGGCCAAGGAGCCCGAGGGCATCGATCTCGCGATTGCTGCGCTCAAGGATCCCAATGAGGGCGTTCAGGCCGACGCGGCTACCGCGCTGTCCTACTACGGCACCCCGCTGGCGGACAAAGCTCGCGGACCTCTGCTTGCGGCCCTCAAGACCGCCGGTCCAGGCGCAAAGCCCCAGATCGCTTGGTCGCTGGTCGAACTCGGGGAACAGAACGCTTTTGAGGATGTCCTCAAGCTCTACCGCCTCGGCCACCTCAGTGGGGTGCAACGTCTCGGGGGCGGTATTGCCTTCAATCCCGAGAAGATCGCGGCGCTGGTCCCAACCGACAAGCTAGCAACTTTTGCCGGTGACGAGAGTCCCGCCGTTCGACAGCTGGTTGCGACCGTGCTGTCACGTCTCGCCAGCCCGAAGTACACCGAGGTCCTGATCAAGTTGCT
Source organism: Polyangiales bacterium (assembly GCA_038207155.1). GTDB lineage: Bacteria > Myxococcota_A > Polyangia > Polyangiales > Polyangiaceae > FEN-1139. The sequence continues at coordinate 70,232 of JBBRAB010000001.1, read as the reverse complement.
GGGCGACGCCGATCAAGACATCGCGCGTCAGGCGGCTCCAGGTCTTGGCAAGATTGGTGACGAGCGCTCACGGACGCCGCTGATCGAGGCCATGCGTAAGGCCGACAAGGAGAGCCGTACCAAGTTCCTCGAAGCCCTGCGTGATGGCATCGGTGCCCAGGGCCTGGTGCTCGCACTCGACAGCGTCAACAAGGAGGACGAGAAGTCCAACTGGTACCAGACGCGTCAAATCTTCGAGCTGCTCGATCAACTCAACGATCCCCGGGTCGGTGAGTGGCTCGCTCCTTACATCGAGACCAAGCCTCACATTCACTGGCAGACGCGCGCAGCAACGGCCATGGCCCGCGTGGGAGATCCCCGCGGCGTACCGACCCTTGCCAAGCGCCTTCGCATGGATCCGCTCAAGATCTACTCCGACCAGCACGACTGGGAGATGGAGATCAAGCGTGACGATCAGGAGCGCGTGATCGCGACCCGCATGATTGCGGATCTGGCTCAGATCCATCCTGAAAAGCGCGACGAAATGCGGCAACAGTCGGAAGACGCCGTGATGTTCTGGATCCATGAAATGCCGGCGCCCCATGCCAATGGCATGCGCGCTCTGGCTGCCATGGGGTCGACCAAGGACATCGATGCCTTCCGCAAGTGGTCCAATCCCAGTGTGCCACTGCCCAAGGAAGGGCAGCAGCCTCCGATGCCCGACGAGTGGATCATCTCACAGAGCGCCCTGCGCTACGTGGGCTGGCTCAAGGATCCGGAATCCTGGGAGGTGTTCGAGAAGATGCTCAAGCGACGCCCGCGCGACATCGACTCGACGATGGAGAGCTTGATGCAAGGCGGTCTTGCCATCCTTGGCATGACGCTACGCGCCGTTGGCGTCGGCACCGCTCAGGGTCTCAGCGAGTGGGGCGATCCGAAGGCCTTCAAGCCGCTGCTCGAGTACATCGAGGATCCCAAGAACAACGAGCAGAGCCGCATGGAATCCTGTGCCGCGCTCGGCTGGGTCGCTCAGGACGCCGACATGATTACGGTGGCCAAGAAGATCCAGGAGTATAGCGGACTGCAAAAGTCCGATCAGTTCCGCCGAGCCTGTCTGCTTGAGACTCTCGTCAACCGCCCCGTCCCCGGCACCGCTCCCGCGCTGCTTGGTTTGCTGAGCAAAGACTCCGCGATGGAGACGCGTCACCAGGTAGCGCGCGCCATCGGCAAGAGCGGACTCTCGGACGACGTGACGGCCAAGCTCTTTGAGCTGATGCGCGAAGAGGTGCTGGTCAATGACGCCGCCTTGGCTCTAATCCTAGGAGGGTCACCTGAGGTCGCTGCTCGCGCGGTGGCTATGTATGCCCAGCTGTTTGGCGACAAGGCTAAGGCGCCGCTCGAGGAGCTCCAAGAGCTCTGGTACCGCACGTTCGGCTACTGGTCAACTGAGGACCTCGAGAAGGGCCGTATCTTCAAGTGGGTCGAGAACGCGCAGGCGATTGCTCACGTCGAGATCAATCAGACGCCGCAAGAGTGGGCAACCAGCCAGATGATGAAGCAATTCGACAATCTGGACTTCGACAATGGTCCGCACTCCTTTACGCGCGTGGTGCTGCGCTTCCGCCTCTGGCAAATGGCTAAGTCGGACGATGCCAAGCGCGAGGCAGCCATTCGAACACTGGAGTTCATGAAGGAGCAGGGCATCCTCTTGGCCTTGCGTGATGAGGAAGGCGTCGTCGGCAAGCTCGGGCGTGAGGCCTATCATCGCCTGATGAATCCGAAGGTGCTCGAGGGCGTCAAAGCCATCGACGACGACAAGGCCAAGGCGGCTCCGAAGGAGTGATGACGTGAGTCTGCGGGTAGTCCGCAGCTGGGGCGCCGCGACGATGGCTTTCGTCGCGGCGTTTCCTCATTTGACGGGCTGTCGCGCCTCGAGTTCTGCGCCTGTTTCCCCCGCGGTGCCGATCCAATCGAGGGCGGCAGTCGCTGCTCAGGAACCCGATTTCGTCGTGACCGAGCCTGTTGCCGAGCAGGCCTGCGCCGGCATTGGCCTTGAAACTTGTGACAACGCTCGCGACGACAACTGCAACGGTCTCGTCGATGAAGGTTGCGGTTCGGCGGAGGCTCCAGTGTCTCTCTGGGTGGCGAGCGAGTTTCCCGTCTCGGGTCTAGAGCTACGCCTCAGCTGTCCCGACGGAGTGCTGCTCTCGCCGCAGGTGGAGCCGACGGGTACAGCTCGCGCGGTTGACCCCGTGGGGGCGCGTGCGATCTCGTATCGTCGTGAGGAGCTCGTGCCTGGCACCTACACGCTCGTCGTTCGCTTTGCTGGAGCCCTCGTCGAAGGCCCTCCCGCGGTGCGGCTGGAACTCCGACTGGGGAGTCGACGCTATTCGCGTCGCGTGCAGTTTTTTCGAGCGTCGACCGTCAGTCTGACGTTCTCAACGACTAGTAGCTAGCTGTGCGGCGGGGTAGGTTTAGTCGAGAGCTTTGGTTCCGCGCCGCCCCAAAAAACATCCAAAAAAGCTGGGAAGTCGCGCGCGGGCTCAGCGGTATCAGGCCTTGTCTGTGGAGACCTTGAGAAAATCTCGCGAATTGCAGCAGTCAAGCTATGCTGTAAGTTGGTGTCGAACATCCTCGGTAAGGTAACTGGCAACCGCGAGCGACCGCGGGGCGTTGATGTGTTGCTGCGGTTGCAGGTGGAGCGACGCTGGCTACTGGCTGGTCGAACGATTGAGATTGAGCTGCCACGCAACCTAGCCTGCGCGCGTTGTTCGGGAGGCGGCTGCAGTGTCTGTGGGAACTCCGGGGCCATCTCTCTGCGCGAGAGGCACGAGCCCCCGGAGCTCGTACGCGTTGCGCTGCCCGCACAGGGCGCCCCGAACGCCATCCATGCCGCGAGCCAGTCGGTGACCTTGCGCATTCCGGATCGTGGTGGACTTCCGAACGCCGCCGCGGGCGAAGAGGTGCGCGGCCTACTGCTCCTGACCGTGACGGGAAGTGAGCGAGCCGACACCGCCGTACGTCTCGCGGGCTCGGCGGACTCGAGCGTGGTGCTTCCCCTGCTCGAAACCGAGCAGGCTGCCTTGTCGGACTCAGCGGCCTATCTCACTGCGAGAGTCAGCTCGGAGCCGACGGCTGTTCCGGAGAGTGGCCGCAGGCCGTCCTCCCCTCATCGGGATTCCGCCAGTGGGGGGACCGAGACCTCGCTGCCCGATCAGATTGCGTCCTCCCCGAGCCGAGAGGGTGACCGTTCGACCTGGCTCCTGACGACCGCTGGGTTGGTGATGCTGGCGCTGGCGGTCGGGATTGGCCTCTGGTTGTTCTAGACAACGCGGAGTTGGTGTCCCTGCCGTGCCAAGGACTCAGCTTTCTTTTGCCTAAATTTTGCGCGAATTCGCGGCTAATGGGCTTTTGGCACTCGCGTCGTTGACGCTGACAGTGCCTCGGGCCAGATTGGCTGCGACCGCCGTTCGGTCCAAGCGGAACCTCGCATGTCCCCGTTGCTGATGCTGCTCCTGCTGTCCGCAGGTTTCGGATACTTCACCGTTCAGGCGCAGCGAAAACTGCGCGCGCTATTGGGTGGGACGGTTCCCGGTCCTCGCTTGGGTTCAGCGTTTCTCTCGCGGCTCGTGCTGTTGTTGCGGCGCGGACTTCTCCAGGAGCGACTGGGTCGTTATCGTCTGGCAGGGTTCGCTCACCAGCTAATTTTTGCGGGCTTCGTCGTTCTACTTTGGCGAACGGTCATGCTCTGGGGGCGCGGGTTTGCTCCAGGATTTCAGGGCGGCCTAGGTGCTCTCGATGCGGTCACCGGGTGGTCACTGGTCGCGGGCTATGAGGTTGTTCGCGAGGGCGTGACCCTGCTCGTGCTGGTCGGCGTGGGGATATTTGCCTATCAGCGCGCATGGCTGCGACCGGCGCGCCTGACCTTCAGTCGCGAAGCTCTGTTCATCCTCGCTCTCATTGCGACGATGATGCTGGCGGATCTCACTTACGACGCAGCAAGTCTTGCCCTGGCGCAGCGGGCGTCGGCGCTGGCAGACGGCCTGACTGGCCGATGGCTCACCGCAGCCGAGCGGCTGATTCTGCCGGTGTTTCCCGCTCAAGGCGGCACGCTCGCACAGCTTCGGCCCGTGGCGACGCTCACCGCGGCCGCTCTCAGCGGGTGTAGTTCTCAGCTGCTGGTGACGCTCGCCGAGCTCGGGTTCTGGCTACACGCCAGCCTGGTGCTCGTGTTTCTCAACCTGCTACCAAACTCGAAGCACTTTCACGTTATCGCTGCGCTACCAAACATCTATTTCGACGACCTTGGGGCAGACGGGCGCCTCAAGCCGATAGCCGGTTCAGCGGACGCGCTCCTCCTCCTAGTCGAAAAATCGATGGACGCCGGGGAGCCCAACCAGGCACCGATCGGTCATGGCGTGTTTGGGCATTTGAACTGGAAAGATCGCCTCGATCTGCTTGCTTGCACCGAATGCGGACGCTGCACCGACCACTGTCCGGCGACGCGCTCGGGCAAGGCGCTCGATCCCAAGCAGTTTACGTTGAGCCTCCGAGCGCTCCTGCGCGAAGGGGCGGCAGCGGACCGGCCCCTGGTGCCCGACGTCATCGCGCCCGAGGTCTTGTGGGCCTGCACCACCTGCCGCGCCTGCGAAAACGAATGCCCGGTTGGAATCCGCTACGTCGACAAGCTGGTCGGACTTCGGCGAAATCTCGTGATGATGCAGGGGGAGCTGCCGCCTGCCTTAACTCGACCGTTCGACGGGATGGAGGGGAACGGTAATCCCTGGAACCTGCCACGGAGTGAGAGGTTGCGGTGGGCAGACGGCCTCGATGTGCCGCGTCTGAAGGACGTGACCAAGGTCGATCTTTTGTACTGGGTGGGTTGCGCCGCAAGCTATGACGACCGCGCGCGTCAGGTCGCTCGCACCATGGTTTCACTCCTGCGTGAGGCCAAGCTGAGTTTCGCAGTGCTCGGTGAGGAAGAGACTTGCACCGGCGATTCTGCCCGGCGTGCTGGCAATGAGTACCTCTACCTGCAGCTCGCCGAGACGAACGTCACCACGCTCAATGCGTACTTTGCTCAGGGGCGTTTTGGGCGGATCCTGACGACCTGTCCGCACTGCTTTACGAGTCTCGGCAATGAGTATCCCGATCTGGGTGGTGTGTGGCCAGTCATCCATCACACGGCACTGCTCGCGGAGCTTGTGCAGACCGGCCGACTCACGCCGCGGCGTGACCTCAGCGAGAGTGTCGTGCTCCACGACGCCTGCACGATGGCCCGCTATACTCATGACACCGCCTCTCCGCGACAAGTGCTGGGGGCCATTAAAGGACTGAAGGTCCTGCAACCTGAGCGCAGCGGTGACCGTACCCAGTGTTGCGGCGCCGGTGGCGCGCAGATGTGGATGGACGAGAGTATTGGTGAGCGCATGGGAACCCAGCGCGCCAACCAGCTCCTGACGACCGGAGCCACGGAGGTTGTGACGAGCTGCCCGTTCTGCCTGACGATGCTGCGCGACGGGGTCAGTGCGACCGGTACCAAGGGCGCACGTGTTCGGGACGTTTCCGAGTGGCTCGCCGAGAGTCTGGACGCGCCTGCCGAGCGCTAGCCGGGGTCAGCGATTTGCCCAAACGCTCACGCTGCTCCGCGCAAATCGCGCTACAGTGACGTCATGGCTGCTTCTCGCCCCCCGCCTGCCGTTCGCGGCGTCGAGGGCTCGGGCACGTCCGACGGCGGGCAGGGGAGCGCGAACTCACCCCACTGTGATCTCTGCGGCGAGCTGATCGTTGGACCCCCCGGGGGCAGTGGCCTATTTGTTTGGACTCGCGGGACTGAGGTTCGCTACGACGAGCCCCCACTCTGTGAAGACTGTGCGCGTCGGCTCACTGTAGGCGCGCTCGCCAAGTGGTCGCTCGAAGACGAAGACGACGGGTAGTTGTCAGTGCAGGGTGACGGTTTCGAGCGGAGCCAGCGGTGGGCGTCGCTCAAGCCACTCGCAAGCCGCGGTGCGCACCACTCCGGATAGGCTGGGGCTTGCGACTAGTTCGACCAGTTCCGGTCGCGGACAGAGCGGCAAGAAAGGCATGACCAGCCACCAAGGGGAGCCTGGTTGAAACACCAGCGCGCGCCGCACGCGCGGGCGGACGAGCCAGCTGGAGCGCTGCGCCAGTTCATCGAGCGCGATGCGTCGCACGGGCCGTCGCGCAATCAGGCGAACGACGTCATTTTCGGTGAGTTTCGGGTTGCCGAGCAGCAGCCGAATCACGAGCGGATGGGGATCGAGAAGCAATCGCTCAAAGGCACGACGGTTGGGCTGGCGCGCCAGACTGCGACGCTCGCCGACGGTGAGCTCGCGTCCGCGGCCGTAGTCAGGCACCGCCGTTGGCTCCGGAGGTGGGATTGAACTCGGGGACTGGAGGCGAAGCATCCGCTCGAGACCGTACAGCGCCTGTTGTTCGGCCTCCGTTCTGAGCTCGCCGAGCCAGTCCTGTTCGCCCTCCGCGGCGAATAGCAGTGCCACTGAGACGAGTGCCTCGCGCGCGTCGGGATCGCTGGCGTCAGCGCGCTCAATCACTGCCTCCACGCGACGTGCCACGATGGCCCCTGGACTCGCGCGCATCGTCGCTCGCAACCAATCGCGTCGCAGCTCAACCTCAGCGAGCGACAGTAGCGGGCGAACGAGCAGTGAGGCCTCGGACACCCGCCGAGTCTAACATCGACTGGGCATTGCCGGACAGTGTTGGCCGAGCGGTTGGACTGGAATCCCCCCATCCTTGCGCAAGAAACGCTATGCTTGGCGCCCCGTGGTCGATGTCGAGGTTCTGGAGCGTGTACGCGAGTCCTGGTGGCGTCGCGTGGGTCCCGCGTGGCGTCGCGCCTGGCTCGCCCTCGCGCTGGCAGGTTTGACCTTGGCGGGTTTGCTGGGGCGTCGTGGAACCGTGTCGGCCAGATTTGCAGGCGTTTCCCTGCTGCTGCTCATCGTCCTAGCCGGCCTGCGGCTGGCGCAGCTCTGGGCTCGTCAGGCGCGTGAGCCTGAGCGGGTCGTTCGTGAGCTCCTGGCTCCCCTAGATCATCCGCTCAGTGAACGCGTGCTGCGCGCCATCGCGCTCGTTTACGCCTGCGAGCTGGGGGGCGCGAGTTACGGCAACCCGGAGCTCGCGCGCATGCACCTGCGTGCGCTGCTCGGACGCGTTTCCTTCGAGCAGCTTGAGCGGCGCGCGCGTCGTCGTCGGGTCGGGCTGTTTACGGCGGCCACGCTCACGTTCCTCACCACCGCAGGCGTGATCCTACTTGAGCCGCGCGCGCTGGTCGAGGGTCTCAATGTCCTCGTGTCTCAGCGAGGACTCGCTCCGCTACCGATGACCTGGCTTGAGCTCGACAGTGTCTCCGCGCGACCTCCGGTGCACATTCGCGGGACCGAGCATGCGCTGGCTTTCGGAATCGAGAATGCCGAACCTGAGGGCACCTGGATCACCGTGCGTGGAACCCCGCTGGCCTTTGGGCGTGAACTGCGGCTCAGTGATGGCACTCGCGAGGTCTCCTTCGTTAGCGATGGTCAGGGCGGGGTGGCTGCTCACTACCAGCTCGACCGCAGCGCAAAGCTGCACATTTTGGCGCGATTTGGCGCCGTAAGCATTCAGCAATCCGAGCCTTTGGACGTCAAAGCGCTACCTGACCGCAGTCCAATCGTGGAGTTGGAGGGGGCTCCACGGAGCTATCCCCTTAACGATCTGCTTGAGGTTCCCCTCAAATGGCATGCTCGTGATGACCACGGACTGCGCTCGGTCGAGCTCGTGCTGGAGTCTGGCGGGCGCGAGGAGCGTCGCTCACTGGTGCGTCTCGATGGCCAGACCCCCGATGAGTCTGGCGCGCTGGCGCTGCCCCTGCGCGACCCGTTTCTTCGCCAGACGCACCTCCCGGTGAGCGTCACGATTCAGGCACGGGACGACGATTCGAGCGGCCAGAAATGGGGGCGGAGCCCGGCTCTTGTGCTGCTGCCCCCCGACGTCGGTGAGGCCGAGGCCCAGCGCTATGCGCTGGTCGACAACGCGCTCGGCAAGCTGACGGACTGGCTTGCTCAGGAGCTCTCCGAGCTCCCGAGTCAGGAGCAGCGGAGCTTGGCGTTGGCCCAGCTCCGCTTGGCAGCCGCGGCTAGTCCGCTTGGACTCAGTCTCCCGCGCGAGTTCGCGCGCTTTCTTGAGGCGCAGCAGCAACGGTTGTCGCGCTTGCGCGCGTCGAGGCGAGGCCTTGCAGCGCTCAAGGAGGCCGTCTTAGCAGTCGACTCCGCAGTTGCGCTGCTGAGCGTCCAGGATGCTCAGAAGGTGAGTCGCCGACTGGCGGAGATCACCGATGAGATTGAGTCAGCGGCTCGCTCATCGGCTCGCACCGAGCAGCGGGAACGCGGGCGGGAGCGAGTGGTGCTGGGACTCAAGGCCCTGGCGGCTGGCGGTCGGCAGCTGGCTCAGCTCGGTGCGCTGGGCGCCGATCTCGGTACGATCGTAGCGGCGGGCGTTGCTCGCATCAGCGTGGCGCATCAAAGCGGCAACGACGCGCGAGCGGCGCGGGCAGCGGCGTTTCTGTCAGAGCGGTTGCGGCGCCCCAACTCATCGTTCTCCGTGGCTGGCGGTGGAGGCCGTGGTCGGGCAAGTCAAGGCACGCGCTCAGCCGGCGGAGGCTCTAGTGCTGGCGCGCAACTACAACGCATCTCGGCTGAACTGCAGCGCATCGCGAGCGAGCACCAGCGTGAAATCGAGTCCGTCGAGCGGGCCATTTCGGACGCTGAAAAACGGGTCTCGTCGGCAGCGGTGACAGAGGAAGCGCAACAGCGTGCTCGTCGCTTGCGCTCGCTCGTGGACAGCTGGCCCGCCGCCGGCTTCGAGCCAGGGTCCATACGCTCCAGTGAGGCGCTTGCCCGCGAGCAGTCACTTAGCGCGGCTGACGCGATGGAACACCTTGAGCTCAACCGTGCGCTCGACAGCGTCAAGGGTGCGCTCAGCTCGCTGCGCGAGGCCAGTGAGCGTGGTCGCAGTTCGCGACACCCCGATGATACGCCGGACCCCGCGATTGTGGAGCAGGGTCGTGGAGTGTTATCTGAGCATGCGGCTTGGCTCGAACGCGCTATCGCACGTCTGTCCGTTGAGTCCTCTCGCTCTGCCGCTCGCCAGCTTGAGGGAGCAGCGGCGCGTGAGCGTGAGCTGTCCGAGCGCACTCGCTTGATCACGGAGCGCGATCAGAAGGGGGCTGGAGTGCTCCCCGATGATCTGCGCGATGAGCTCGAGCGTGCCGCGCGCTGGATGCGCGAGGCCGCGGGTGAACTAGGCGCTGAGCGCACCGCTAATGGGCTCGAGCTGCAGCGCAAGGCGCAGCAGCTGATTGAGCGCGCGGGACCCGAGTCCAAGAGTGATGAGGCCAGCGAGTCTCCGGATGCTCGTTCCGGACCACGCTCGTCTTTGCCGCGTGACACCAAGGGCAGCGGTCCAAGCCCCTCGACTGGCGACGCCGCCTCGGCTGAGGCGTTTCGCCGTCGCGTGCAGCGCGGTCTGGGCCATGAGCTGCCGGGCCCGCTCGGTGAGGCGACGCGACGCTATGCGGAGGGGTTGCTGCGATGAGGCGACACTCCAGGTTAGTGCTCTGCTGTCTCGGCTTGCTGCTGGCGAGCTGCAAGCCCGGGGCTCAGCGGCGCTTAGCGGCCCTCCAGAGTACCAGACCGAGCAGTAGCGCCGCAGTCAGCTCTGGGGCGTCTCAACGCGGGCAAGCACTCGGAAAACAGGTCGGCATTGGGTTTGCTGAGCTCGAGTTGGGAAAAGTGCGTGAGTTGCTGGCGAGCGCTGTCGAGGGCACCCCGGTGCGCGCCGCGCGCGCGAAACTGGCCCTCTACCAAGGGGACTGCGAAGGGGCCTTTCTCAGTCTGGAGACCGACAATGCCGTGCGGTCGGTCGATCCGGAGGTGGCGCAGGTCGCCGAGCGTTGCGCCAAGGCGACCGCGGGAGCGCTTGAGGTGCCCCTTGCAGAGCAGGGACTCTGGTTTCGCTATCAGAATCCTTCCGATCGTGTGTTTCAGCCACTTCTAGTTGCGGTGGCCTTGCGGGCCCTGACGGCCAACTCACGCGACTTGGGCAGCGAGCTGCCACGACCGCTGCGGATCGACGTCGTGGCAGACTTGGCGAGCCTGTCGGCACTCACCGGGTTGCCCCTGGAGGCTGCCGAAACGACGGGCACCGTCGCGATCGCGCGTTGGGGCCGAGTGACGTTGCTGTCACCGCGTGCCACCCCCGAGGGCTACCCCTGGGAAGACACTCTCGCCCATGAGATCGCCCACTTGGTGATCACGCGAGCCTCCTGGGATAACGCTCCTCTGTGGCTTCAGGAAGGGCTTGCTAAACGGCAGGAGACTCGCTGGCGCGCCGCTCGCCCCTTTGATGGACGTCCGAATGCGCGAGTGGTCGCGCGCGAGGCGCTGCTATCAGGGCATTCGGTCGGCATCGATCATCTCGGGTCCTCAATCGCACTGCTCCCGAGTCCCGACGCGGCGCAAATCGCTTATGCCGAGGCGCAGTCCTTCGTCGACTATTTTGCGCAGCAGTCCGGAGAGGCGTCGCTGCGGTTGTTGCTGCTCGAGCTCGGTCGCGGTCGCCGCAGTCTCGACCAGGCCATGCGCAGCGTCGGTGGCTATGGCTTTGCGGACTGGCGACGGCGTTTTGACGACGACCTGCGCCGACCCCTCACTGCGGCGGAGTCGGGCAGCCAGCGTCACCAGGCTGCACTCGGCGAAGACGCCGCTCCCTCCGAAGAATTGTTTCAGCAGGCTCGCCTTGGGAGCATGCTGTTTGAGCGTGGCGCTTATGGCGCGAGCCGTCTTCCCCTCGCGCAGGCCCTGGTGGGCGCACCGACTGATCCCGCCCTGCGTTGGCAACTCGCCGCTGCGGAACTCGCCTCGGGTGATCGCGAGGCGGCCAAGACGGCCCTCGGCTCGGTGGAATTATTGAGTCAGCCTGCAGCTGATTGGTTCGTGCTGGCAGGGGAACTCGAGTCCATCGGTGCGACAGAGCAGGCGCAAGCCTGGTATCGAGCGGCTCTCGGGGTGGCGCCGCATCGCGAGAGGGCGGCTTGCCGCTCTGCTCTGCTCTCCCCGCTGGGGTTGTCCAGCCGAAACCCGCCGCTCGAGGCGCCTTGGGACAGTCTCTGTCCCGCCGCCCGTCAGAGTCGGCCCACAAAACCGCAGGAAACTGCCGTGCCGTCTGTCGGGTCGCCGACCGAGCGCTGACATTCGTTCGGTATCATTGACCGACCTCTAGCGCTCGACCTACCATGGGGTCCCTTCTCACCTCCACTCGAGCGCCCAGTGAGCCTCGCATCGTTCGCCGTATCCCAGCTCCTGCGTGTCCTTCCGAGGGAGCAAATTAGTCGCATCGTCGGTCAGTTGTGTGAGCAGCCGCTCCCAGCTGTCGTGTCGTCCGTGGTTTCTCGCGCGTACGGTTTGGCGTTCCGCGTCGACATGTCGGAGGCCGCGGCCCCGCATGGTGCGTATGGAAGCTTCGACGCCTTTTTCACGCGTCCTTTACGCGAGGGCTTGAGGCCGATCGCGAGCACCGCAGTGGTCTCGCCGTCGGATGGTCGTCTCTCGGCATTCGGACCGATCGACGCGGCCGCTCGCATCTTCGTCAAAGGGCAGCACTACGAAGTCGCTGAACTCCTGGGAGATGTGCAGCAGGCTCAGCGCATGGTCGGCGGCAGCTATGCCGTGATCTACCTCTCTCCACGCGACTACCACCGAGTTCACTCGCCGGTCGACGGTCAGCTGGTGAGCGTGCGCGGCATTGCCGGCGACTGGTATCCCGTCAACGCGCTGGGCGAGCGTTTCGTTCCGCAGCTGTTTGCCAAGAATCGTCGCGTCGCGGTGACACTTACGGGTAGTGCGACCTCTGAGGTTTCGCTCGTCTTCGTCGGTGCGCTGATCGTCGGGAAGATCTCGGTACACGTGCTCGGTAACGACGACGTGACCGCGGGCGATCATCCCATCAATCCGCCTGTGTCGGTTCGGCGTGGTGACGAGGTTGGCGCGTTCCACTTGGGCTCAACCGCGGTGGTCTTCCTTCCGCCCGGATTTGAGGTGGTCCGCTCGATTGGCCCCATCCGTCTCGGTGACGCACTTGCTTCAGGACCGGCTGTACCGGCGGAGGGATCATGAGCAACGAGCAGGACTCGCAGCCGCGCTCGGACTCGGCAGAGGACGGAGCCAGTTCGGCCCAGTTAGAGCCGGTTCCGGCTGCGCCGCCACCCCAAGCCGATTTTGACGTCGAGCGTGGTTGGACCCCAGGTCCGCCCCCCTTGGCGGGCATCGCCACGATGCTTGGACGTCCGCCCCAGAGCGAAGAGGCCGCGGACGCGGGGACGTCGCCCGAGCCGATCATTTCGGCGGACGAGTCGCTCAGTCAGCCTCCGCCCGCAAGCGATGCCGCACCAGTGCAGTCCCTTGAGCCCGTCGGCGAAGAGGCGCTTGCAGCTGAGGCTCGTCGCTCCTCGCCTACGCTTGTTTACGCAGTCGAAGCTGCGCCGGCAGCGGTTCCGAGCAGTCCCGTCGAGTCCCCGATCGCGCCCGCTATTGCCGAGTCCTCGGCCGTCATTGCCGCTGCTCAGGGCCTCGGGGAAGCGATCGCCGTGACCGGCGCCGAGCATCGTCCCTCGTCGATTCCGCCCGATGCGCACGGCACTGGCGCTCAGTCGCTCCGCCGCTTGGCGCCACCACCCAAGCCCAAGCACCGCGATTCCATGCGCTCGTACTCGACTGAGAGCGAACCTGATGCTTCGGTGGTGATTCCCGCACCTGCCACCCTGCCGACGATAGCGAGCATGAGTGGTAAAGCGAGCGAGCCGCAGCCAACGCCGCCCGCTTTGGTAAACACGGAGCCAGAGCAGCCCGCTGCGACGCGTAGCAGCGCTCCGCCTCCCGCGCGCGGCAGCGCTCCGCGCATTGCCGTCGATGAGACGCCGCTCCCTCCGGCCGGCGCCAGCAGTTCGATCCTGGCGATGCGAATTATTTCGATCGGCTCTTCGAGCAGTTCGGCCAGTTCCGAAGGCGCACCGAGCTCGGTTGAATACCCCTCCGCGGCTCCGCCAGCCGTCGCAGAGACAGTAGCGTCTTCTGAGCCAGTCCAGCCCGCCGAGGTTTCCTCCTCTCCAGCGACCAATGCGGACGTGCTTGAGGCGCGTGTGGTTGACGCCAACGTTGAGGCGCCCCGCGATGCCACGGTCGGTCCCGTGCTTGAGGTGGCTGAGGTCGCGCTCGAGGATGCCCTACAGCTTGAGCGCGATGCTGAGGAAAGCTCTGCGCAGGACTCGCCGCTGCCCGCAGCGTCATTGCCGCAGGTCGCTCCAGACGCCGACTCGCTATCGGCTCAATCGTTTCTGCTGGAAAGCGAGGCCGAGGGCACAGGGGAACCCGAGGAGCTTCCGGATGAGGACGTGGCTCCCGATTCGGATTCGCCGCAGACCGTGCGGCGGCCTCCGCCCCGGCCGCCTCGTCGCATTTCACTCCCTGCCGACGCGCCCGAGTCGGCCCCTCCTCGCGTGGCGTCGACGACCGACGAACCTGCGTCCAGTCAGGACGCCACCCAGCCGCTCCCGGAGCGCAAGCAGCGTCTGCGAAAGCCGTGGTGGGAAGAGCTCTTCGACGAAGACTTCTCGCGAGCTTTGCCGCGTCTCACTGACGCGCAGATCTCCCGCGAGGTCGACTTCATTGAAGAGTCCCTGAGTGTGGCGCCCGGAGCCACCGTGCTCGATCTGGGCTGCGGCAATGGTCAGCACGCTGTCGAGCTTGCGGGGCGCGGTTATGGAGTGGTGGGCTACGATCTCTCCCTGCATCAATTGGCTCTAGCGGCTGACATCGCGCAGGAGCGCTCGCAGAAGCTGAACCTGCTACAGGGCGACATGCGCGAGCTGGCGTTCGAAGAGACCTTCGACGGGATCTACTGTTGGAACACCACGTTCGGCTATTTTGAAGAGGACAAGAACGCTGCGGTTGCGCAGAGCGTCTATCAGGCACTCAAGCCCGGTGGCATGGTGCTGGTGGACGTCTGCAATCGCGATTTTGTCGCGCAGGATCAGCCCTCGAGTCTCTGGTACGAGGGCGACGCCTGCGTCTGCATGGACGACATGAACGTCGACTTCATTACGAGTCGCCTCAAGGTCAAGCGCAGCCTCATTCTTGACGATGGGCGCACCAAGGAGTGCACGTATTCACTACGCGTCTACTCCCTGCATGAGCTCGGGCGGCTGCTGCACGACGTTGGCTTCAAGATCATTGAGGCCAGCGGGCATCCCGGCACCCCGGGCGTGTTCCACGGCCAGTTCTCGCCGAAGGTCATCATTCTCGCGCAGCGACCGGAAGTCGCTGGCGAGGAATAGTCAGCACTACGGAACCAGCCGCTGGTAAGCGCTCACGGGCACTTAACGTAGACGCCACCGTCGCGTTCGGCGCAGGTGCAGGCGGCATCGAGTGCTGGACGGAGACAGTTGCAGGATGCGCGTGACTGACACGCTGGGACCCACTGACAGCTAGCGTGGGTTGTCGACTCGTCGCAGAAAAAACCGGTGGGGCAAATGCCTTCACCGCAACGTGAGCAGGTTCCGTTCGAGCAGTCGGGACCGCGCGTTGTGGGCGCTTCGCTCGGCTGATCGGGCGCGGCGGGCGCCGTGGATGGCGCGCTCGGGGCGTCAGCGGCCGGTTTGGCGCTACCGCCACAACCGACCAGTAGCGGGACTAGAAGCAGCCCTCGAAGGGCGGAAGCAGGGAATCGCTGAGTCACAGGGCCAGGACGATACCAGAGAGAGCCAAGGGTTCGCACGCCCTTTGGCACTACTGCAGGCTCACCGGAACTCTGCGCTGCAGCGCGATAGGGACCTCTAGGGTCGACTCCCCCACAGCAGGCACCCGCCGGGCGTCTCGCGGGCGCTCGGTCCACCACACGCCTACAGCGGGGGCCGAGGGAGCTCGGGTGCCAGTCGCGCGAGGGCAGTATCAATCGCCTCGCGGTCCTGCTCTCGCAGCGGTAGACGGCCTGCACGCGCGAGCGCGTAGCGCACGAGAGCCGCTTCGAGCGGGATCAAGGCGGTGGTCCGTGTGAAGCTCAGATCTCCAATCACATAGCGGAGCAGCACGCGGCCGTTGTCGAGCACCTGCTCGCCGATCAGCTCGCCTCGACGTCCCCGTTCCCCGACCAGTTGCCGGATCACCCCACGCACTAGGCTGGCGCGGCGTCGCGTGCGGCGGATTTCGGGCAGCTGAAACAGCTCGAAAAAGCGATTACGAGCATAGGCGCGAGGAGCGAGCACCAGCGCGCATAGCAGCGCGTCAAGCGGTACGCCTGCGCGAGGGGTCACGGATAACCGCCGCCGGAATCTGACTGAGCGAACTCCAGCTGCTGAGCGCGGTGGTGGGTCTGCAGCGGTTCCAGGATGCCCTCGAGTTCGCCTGCAATCACTCGATCGAGCTCATAAACAGTCAAGCCGATGCGGTGATCGGTCAAGCGATTCTGAGGGAAATTGTAGGTGCGGATCTTCTCAGAGCGCTCGCCGCTTCCGACCATGGTGCGTCGTTCGTCCCGTACCGAGTCGGCCTGACGCTGTTGTTCGGCATCGAGCAGGCGACTGCGCAGGATCTTCAGTGCTTTGGACTTGTTCTTGAGCTGGCTGCGCTCATCCTGGCACTTGACGATCAAACCCGTCGGCAAATGCGTGACCTGCACGGCACTGTTGGTCGTGTTCACGCCTTGTCCGCCAGGGCCACCAGAGGCCGCGATGTCGAACCGCAGATCCTTGTCGTCGAGCTGTACATCGACTTCATCGGCCTCTGGCAGCACCGCGACCGTGGCCGTGGAGGTGTGGATCCGACCTTGGGCTTCGGTCTCGGGCACGCGCTGGACGCGGTGCACCCCGGCCTCGAATTTCAGCGCTGAGAACACGCGGTCACCGGTCACGAGCGCGATGACTTCCTTGATACCGCCGGCGGCCGCGGGGCTCGAACTGAGCAGCTCGACCCGCCAGCCCTTACGTTCGGCATAGCGCGAGTACATCCGCAGCAGGTCGGCGGCGAACAGGGCCGCTTCCTCTCCGCCTGTGCCTCCGCGAATTTCGAGCACCGTGTTGCGCTCGTCGTTGGGGTCGCGCGGGAGCAGCAGGAGCGCTAGGTCCTGCTCGAGCTGGACGCGAGTTGCCTCCAACGTCGGTAACTCTTCCTGCGCGAGCTCACCCAGCTCGGCATCGCTCAGCAGCGCCTGGTTTTCCGCGATCTGGCCGCACAGCGATTCCCAGCGCGAAAACGCAGCAACGATCGGTTCGAGGTGGCTGCGCTCGCGACCGAGCTCCCGGATCTTGGTCGGGTTCGCGGCTATTTCTGGCGAACAAAGCAGGGACTCAACCTCGTTGAGGCGTCGGGCCACGCTGCGCAGGCGGTCAACAGGAAGCATCGCTGATTAGATCGCCTTCGGTCGAACCAGACCTAGAGGCTCGACAACAGAATACCCACCGTCAGGCCAAGTGGATACACTTGTGACGGTGGGTCTATTGCGCTCAAGCGACCAGGCGCTTGTTCGGCAGCTAACTCATGCAGGCTTTGCAGCCTGACCATACCTCTTACGGAAGCGATCGATGCGACCGGCCGTGTCGACCAGGCGCTGCTTACCCGTATAGAAGGGGTGACACTGGCTGCAGATGTCCGCTGACAGTTCCTTGGCGGTGGAACGCGTTTGAAACGTGGCTCCACACGCGCAGCTGACAGTGAGCACTTCGTACTTGGGATGAATGCCGTCCTTCATGGCGCCTTCGTTCTACGACCTTGGGGGGCCGAGGGGAGGCGGACCCTAGCGCTCCAATGCCCCTCCAGCAAGGCCTCGCGACGATGAGAGTTCGCCTGGCCCGCAAACAGGGGCCGGTGCCCGTTGGCCTGCGCCCTGGGGGGGCGGGGCGACGGGCCGGAAATATTTGACCTCGCGCCCCGCGTCGGGCAGAGCGTCTGAGTATGGACGACCAGCCCACTCGTCGCGAACTACTCCTACGGCTCGCAGCTGCCGGGACCGCCCTCGCGGGCGCCGGTCTCGTTACGGCGCTTCGATGGGATCGCGGGCTCGTGGGAAGCACGGCTCCAGTGGGCGCACGGCTCGTCCGAGATTTCACCCTGCCAGCGCCTGAGCACGGGCGACCGCAAATGGCGATCGCCAAGAGCCATACGGAACCCGAGGAGCTCGTGCGGCGAGCTGTGCAGGCTCTTGGCGGCATGAAGGCGTTCATTAGTCGCGGCGACATTGTGGCCGTCAAGCCCAACATTGGTTGGGATCGCATGCCAGTGCACGCCGCCAACACCAATCCGCGAGTCGTGGCCGAGGTCGTCCGGCTGGTTTTCGATGCCGGCGCCAAAGAAGTGATCGTGACGGACGCTTCGTGCAACGAGCCGAATCGCTGCTTTCAGCGCTCTGGGATCTGGCATGCGGCGCATGACGTTGGCGCCACCGTAATTCTGCCGGCCGCCCACCGCTTTCGGGAGATGCGGCTCAAGGGGGAAGTGCTCGATGCGTGGCCGGTCTACACGCCGCTGGTGAACGCCGACAAGGTCATCAATATCCCGATTGCCAAACATCACAATCTGTCGAAATTCACCGGCGGAATGAAAAACTGGTACGGTCTGCTCGGTGGACGACGCAATCGCCTGCACCAGAACATTGACGTTTCGATCGCCGACTTGGCCACCTTCATGCGCCCGACCATGACAATCATGGATGCTACTCGCGTGCTGCTCCGCAATGGCCCTCAGGGCGGCAATGTTGATGACGCTCGCGACATGCATCAGGTCATCGCGAGTCTCGATCAGGTGGCCTGTGACGCGTACGGAGCAACTCTGATCGGCGTTCAACCGGAGCAGGTTCGCTACTTGGCTCTGGCCGCGGAGCGCGGACTTGGCAAGGTCGATTGGCGCTCACTTCCGCATGTGGAGGTTTGACGTGACGCAGAGCGGTACCCCAGAGATGCTTCCTCGTCCGATCCCTTGGCTCGGAGCGCCCGGCGTCGTGTCGGTGCTTGGTTACGGCACGGCTGCGGCTGTCCCCACCGCGTCACCTTCCGCCGCGCCAACGTCGGTCCCTCCGTCTGCCGCCGTCAGCAGCGCCCCAGCGCAGGCGCCCGGTTCCGCCAAGGCCCCGCCCAAGAAAAAGCTCCCGGGAAGCGGCATCCCCGCTCGCAAGGGGATCCGCTGGCTGCGCTGGGCCCGGCAAGCCTCGCAAGTCCTGTTCATCGCGCTCTTTCTGACTTTGCTCGCGGGGACGGCGTTTCGCGGCACCTTCAGTGCTGCGTCAGGCACGCCCGTGCGGCTTCCGTGGCCCGTCGAAGGCTTTTTGCTGGCGGATCCGTTCGTTGCGGCCATGACGCTGCTCGCCACCAAGACGATTTACCGAGGACTGGCGTTCTCGCTAGTCGTCACCGTGCTCACGCTGGTCTTTGGTCGCGTGTTCTGCGGTTGGATCTGCCCGTTTGGTACGCTGCACCATTTCTTCGGTTGGATCTTTCCAAGTCGCTACCTGAGGGGAAACAAACGGGTTGACTCAAACCGGACCAAGGCCTGGCAACAGGGTAAGTACTACCTCACCTTCGGGTTCCTTGGTGCATCGCTGTTTGGGAGCGTGATCGGCGGACTGCTCGATCCGCTCTGCATCGCGGTCCGCGCGATCGGCATGGGCGTACTGCCCGTGCTCCAATACGTCGGCGTTCGCACCACAGATGCGGTGAGCGGGACTCAGCTGCGCCCCCTTCAGTCCGCCTCCGACGGCACCCAGGACTTTCTGGCGCGCCAGGTGTGGACAGCGAATCAGGCCTATTTTCACCAGAGTTGGCTGATTGTGTTTTTGCTCGTCGCGATTCTCTTCATGAATCGCATCATTCCCCGCTTCTGGTGTCGCGCGCTGTGTCCGCTCGGCGCCTTCTTGGGGTTGCTGTCCCGATTTGCCCTGTTTGGCATGGAAAAGGATCATGCCAAGTGCACCGATTGCAACCTGTGCATCGTGCATTGTCAGGGAGCCGATAGTCCGCAGGGTGGCGTCAAGCACCGGCAGGATGAGTGCCACGTCTGTCTGAATTGTGAGACGGCCTGCCCCGAGGACGTCATCAAGTGGCGCTTCCTGCCGAATCGCCGCTCCTCCAAGCAGACGCCCGATCTCAATCGTCGCACGACGCTGGCGACCGCCGCGGCCGGCGCGATCGCAGTGCCCGGTCTGCGGATCGCCAATTGGCCTGACAAGGCCTACGATCCGACGGTCATTCGCCCCCCAGGATCGGTCGAGGAGCGTGAGTTTCTCGAGCGCTGCATTCGCTGCGCGGAATGCATGAAAGTTTGTCCGAACAATGCGCTTCACCCGGCCCTGTTCGAGGCGGGGCTAGAGGGCCTGTGGACGCCGATCCTCATTCCGCGCATCGGGTACTGCGAGTTCTCCTGTGTCCTCTGCGGTCAGGTCTGTCCGACTGGAGCGATTCAGAAGATCGACGAAAAGACCAAGATGGGCGTGGGCAAGCCCCCGGTTCGCATTGGCACAGCGATGTACGACCACGGACGTTGTCTGCCTTGGGCTATGGCAACCCCCTGCATCGTTTGCGAGGAGTTCTGCCCGACCTCGCCCAAAGCGATCTGGGTCGAGGAAGTCGTGATTCCCAAACGCGAGCCCCGCTACGGCGCCCAAGGCGAGCATCCAAAGATGACTGAGGTCAAGGTGCAGCGGCCGCACGTTGATCCGTCACTCTGCGTTGGCTGCGGCGCTTGCGAGAAAGTTTGTCCGGTCGTGGATCGTCCCGCGGTCTACGTCACTAGCGCCGGAGAGACCCGCTCCAAGACGAACGTGATCCTGCTCGAGAACACTGGCTACCGCTGAGTGCCCCGCGGCCCATGGGTGGGCCGGCGCGTCGCGGGCAGGTCTGGTGTCGGACGAGCGGGACCCAGGTCGTGACGCTTGAGGCGACGGACCGGACTCCTGCCGGCACGTCCTCGTGGGCACCTGTCTCCAGACGGAAATCCGCGGTGCCGGTCCTGCTTTCTCTGCGCGCCCGTTCAGACACCACGACAGTTCGATCAGGGTCTGTGCCAACCGCGCCAACAACAAAATCGCCCTTCGCCTTTGGCTAACGGATAATCAGCTACAACCAACACCACTTGCGCCGGGCGGGTTTGGCGCGGGGGTTGCTTTGGCTTAGGAGCCGCCATGAATCACCGCATCACCATTCGCAGCGCCGTCTGGTCTCTGTTTGCCCTTGGAGCCGTGCTCCAACTCACCGCTTGCGGTCGGGCAGAGCTTGAAGGAGGTCAGGGGGAATCGGTCGCTTGCGGTGACGGAACTTGCAGTCCGTCTGAGAGCGCGACGACCTGCGCGAAGGATTGCTTGGCGACCTGTGGTGACGGTGTTTGTACGGCGCAGGAGGGCACGAGCTGTCCAAAGGACTGCGCGACAACCTGCGGCGACGGCGTCTGTTCGGGCACGGAGGCGTCGACCTGTCCGAAGGATTGCGCGGCTCGTTGCGGTGACGCGCTCTGCACGGCAGGGGAAACGACCCAGAGCTGTCCCGCGGATTGCAAGCTCCCGAGTTGTGGAGACAAGTTCTGCTCCCCCGTTGAGACCCCTTGGTGCGTCGTCGATTGCGGTCCGCAGGCTATTTGCGGTGATGCGCGATGCGACGCGGGTGAGGCGGCGTCTTGCCCAAAGGACTGCCAGGCCGGCACCTGCGGCAATACCGTGTGCGAGCCGGGTGAAGAGAACTGGTGCTCCGATTGCACCAAGCAGTTCTGCGGGGACGGCGTCTGCACCCAGGGTCGTGAGGATATTGGTACCTGCCCTGCTGATTGCTCCGTTTGTGGGGACGCGCAGTGCACGGGTAACGAGCTAGTGACCTGCCCCGCAGATTGCGGAGCCTCCTCCTGTGGTGACGGACGCTGCGATCCGCCCGAGGTCAGCTGGTGCCCCAACGACTGCTCCACCTCGTACTGTGGTAACGGAGTCTGCGAGGGCGGGGAGCAGTCCTGGTGTACGCAGGACTGTGGTGCCAAGTCCTATTGCGGTAACTACGTCTGTGAGTCAGGTGAAGCGGGTTGGTGCATTCAGGATTGCCCAACGGCGCCAAAGTGCGGCAACTACGTGTGCGAGCCCGGAGAAGAGGGCTGGTGTATTCAGGATTGCCCGGTCCCGACCTACTGCGGCAACTACGTGTGCGAGCCCGGAGAGACGGGCTGGTGCACGCAGGATTGCCCGGTGAAGCCATATTGCGGCAACGCAGTTTGCGAGCCGGGGGAAGAGGGCTGGTGCACACAGGACTGTTCCGTCAAACCCTACTGCGGAAACTACGTGTGTGATGCGGGCGAGGCCGGCTGGTGTACGCAGGACTGCCCGACGTCGACCTACTGCGGTAACGGTGTCTGTGAGGCCGGCGAGACGAGCTGGTGCACGCAGGACTGTGGCAAGGGTTACTGCGGCGACAGGATCTGCGATCCCAACGAATATGGTTGGTGCACACAGGACTGTGGCGGCTCGAACTGCGGCAACGGGGCTTGTGAGTTTGGAGAGACTTGGCAGAGTTGCCCGAGCGATTGTCGCAACGTGGCCTGTGGTGACGGGTTCTGCGATATGAAGGCGGGTGAAACGTCTTCCAGCTGTTGGCAGGATTGCGGCGGCAGTATCTGCGGGGACGGCAAGTGCCTGGGCGGAGAAACGGTTTGGAGTTGCGAGCTTGACTGCGGTTACTGCGGTGACCTCTACTGTGAGGCCTCAGAGCTCGGAAGCTGCCAAATCGACTGTGGCTACTGCGGCGATCGGCTGTGCGGGGCGAACGAGTCGGTCTGGACCTGCGAGGCGGATTGCGCCACTTGCGGTGACTTCGTGTGTTCCAGCTCTGAGACAAGCAAGAGCTGCCCCTCGGACTGTGGCGTCTGTGGTGACGGGACCTGCGGAGGTAATGAGTCCTCGTGGAGCTGTCCGATGGACTGTTCCTACTGCGGCGATGGCCTCTGCTCGGGTAAGGAGTCGTCCTACGACTGCCCGGTGGACTGCACGATCTGCGGTGACGGCGTTTGCGCTGCGGGAATTGAGTCCGTCTGGACCTGCGAGACGGACTGCCCGTCCACCTGTGGTGACGGCTACTGCGGTCGCAGGGAGAGTCTGAGCAGCTGTTGGAGGGATTGTCTCACCGCAACCTGCGGCAATGGACGCTGCGACGCCTTCGAGGAGCTCATCTGCCCCTCGGACTGCAGCGGCGGCGGTGGTTGGGTGGGGACCGGCGGCGTTGCCGGTGGCACGGGCGGCATGCCCGGCTGGGGTACCGGCGGTACGGGGCCGGGGCCTGTTCCGATGCCCAGGCCGATGCCGATGCCCCCCGCGACCGGTGGTTCGTCAGGCCTCCTGTGATAGGGTCCGAGATCGGGCAGTACGGGCCGTGGTAGATGTCGTTCCCCGACGGATGCAAGAAGTTCCCCGGCTGACGCAGTCGGGGCTTGCATCCCACGGGACTATTGCTCAATCATTGGCCCGATGATCGATTCTGTGCCGACCGCCCGCGCGACGGCGGGTCGCGTGTCCAAGTGGCTCGTCGACAAGAGTCGGCCCGATGAGGCCGTGGCCTTGTTGAGCGCTTGGGCAGCAGCTGGCCCCAATGATGCGGAGGGGCAGCAGTTGATGGCTGAGGCCCTGCGCGTTGATCCCTCGGCGCGTCTGGCGCAGATGGCCTTCGAGCGCATGGAAGGCATCGCCGGCGAGCATGCCGAGCTTGATGCCGCCATTGCTCGCTACGGAACAGAAGAGCTTGGTCGCCTCGAAGCCGAGATGCGCCGGCCGAGTTTTCGTCGCGCGCAGATGGGGTTCAACAACAACATCAAGTTTCGCGAGCAGGTCTTTCACGTTCAGACCGAGGACTCCGGGCTCGATCAGCCGCACATCATCACCCACCTATTTGCCGATGGCGGGCGTGTCATCAAGAGCCACAAGCGGCAATACACTGAGCAGGTCACGCGTGCGGACGTGGCCGACTATGTCCGTTCATTGATGAAGGCACAGCACCTCGAGATGGTGGCGATGCTCCGTGAGGGCCGTTTCGACCGCATCATTGACGGTCTCGAAATCGGCGGCATGCATCTACTGACGGCTCCGCCCGCGGTGGACGTGCGCAAACTCGCCAGCCAGAAAAAGGAGCGCGCTGAGGCCAAGGCGACGGCAGCGATGACGCGCGTCTCCGATTCGCCAGCGGCTGCGGTTGCTCCGGCTGCGGTTGCCCCGACTGACGTCGCCCCGACCGACGTTGCCAAGCGACTGTTCTCGCTCCATGTGCTTCGGAGCCTCGGTGGAGGCCCCGAGCGCTACGATCCGACGGGTGACACCGCCCTACTCGGCTCTTCTGGAGATGTCTCCTTGCCGGGGGAAGCCTTCGCGCATCCCCGCGAGGCACTGCTGAGTCACGATGGCCGGCGGCTATGGCTGGAAGACCTCGAGGGGGGCAACGGCGTATTTTTGCGGATCAGGACGCCCGTTGAGCTCTCCTTTGGCGATGAGTTCGTCGTCGGGGACCAGCTGCTGCGCATTGAGGCCAACCCGACTCCCGATGACGGACCAGATCCCGATCCGACGTACTTTTACTCGTCGCCCAAGTGGCCAACCTCATTTCGTATCGTCCAGGTATTCGAGGGTGGCGCGCTCGGTGCCACCGTCGTCGCTCGCGGCAATACGCTTCAGGTCGGCTCGGCCATTGGGGATCTGATTTTCCCCGATGACCCGCTGGTTGGTGAGCAGCATTGTCTCGTCGAGGAGCAGGCTGGTAGCGTCGTCTTGACCGATCTTCAGTCACGCACCGGTGTGTTCGTTCGCATCCGTGGACAGCAGGAGCTCATGCATGGAGATGAGCTCCTGGTGGGGCGCACTCGCCTAGTGGCCGACGTCAGCGGAGCGCCTCGCTAGAGCAGCAGCTCGGTCCAACACGAGGTCCAGCAGACCCCGAGCCCGCCGTTCCCGTGCGGTCTCCGGCCGACGCCCGCGCGGGAGGGGGGTGTGTACGGCGCTGCAATGCCTGGAGCTGGCGCAAAGGTGTCCAGGCGACGGCTCTGCAGGGCCTGGAGCTTGCCCAGAGGCCTCTACGGGACCTCGAACGCTACGGGCGCAGGGCTGCGGCCAAAGCCGCCGGCGCGCCGCGTGAGCGTCGCCGACACCGCGGGACCGTGGTTCCACGCCGGACCAACAAAAGCAGAACGGCCAGGGAAGCTCCCTGACCGTCCTAACACTCAAGTGATGGCCCGATTACTTCGCTTCTGCAGGCGAAGCAGCTTCGGCACCGGCCGGGGCTGCAACGGCGGGGGCGCCCGCGGCGCCGGTGGTCGCAGCAGCAGTCTCAGCGGGCTTCGGCGCATCAGCAGCAGGCGTTGAGCCGCCACAGGCGACGAAGACAACGGGGAGAGCGGCGACGGCGATCAGGTTGCGAATGGTCATTGTCTAGGATCCTCCTACATGGACCGAGCCACCACCTCGTGAACTCGGGACAGAGGAGTGATGCCCGAAACCTGCCCTTGGACTCAACCAAATTGCACACTTTCTTTGTCGCCGTTTAGAAACCGTAACGATATCAGCAGGTTACAAATGGGTCCCGGCTCACCCAAATTCGCCCAAAGCGGAGGGATCGGGGTCTAACCGCTGCGGTTCACTTATTGAAGTGACCGATCGTGACTGTCCGCAGTGCCGCGCGAGCTGGTTAGCGACGGCGGGCTCCCGCGAGGCGTCGCAATTGCGCGCGGGCCCCGCTAGGCGTCACAAGCTGAGGTGCACGCGCGGGGGCTCGGTGCGAGCGGCGACGGCGCGCGTCACAGCGCGCGGGGCTCAAGCGACAAGCTTGCGAGGTAGTCACGCAGTTCGCAGGTTTGATTGCGTATCCGACCCTCGATCAGGAAGCGTCCGTCGGGCAATTTCCGACTGCCGCGCACCTTGAGCTCTGTCTCAAGCAACGCGGCTTCGAAACGACCCTTGAGCGGGCGACCTGGAGGCGCGGAAAAGTCAGCGACTACGGCCATTTCAAGCTTGTTGACCCGTGCGAGCGTGCCGACACCAAAACCAGGAAAACGAATCTCAATCGCTTCGCTCATCGTGCTCTCCGCATCGCCACCTGCGCTTCGCGATCGGCTTCCTTCTCGCGCAGAGAATTGCGCTTGTCATGCTTCTTCTTGCCGCGCGCGACCGCGATTTCCAGCTTGCAACGACCCGCCTTAAAATAGCACGACAGGACGATCAACGTCATCCCATCAGACTCGACGCGGGTCTTAAGGTCTTTGATTTGTTCGGCGTGGAGCAGCAGCTTTCGCGGCCGCTTTTCCTCGTGGCTGAACGCCGCGTGCTGCATCATCGGGATGCGCATGCCGCGAACCCAGGCCTCGCTGCGCGCACTGATGTCGACCCAGGCGTCGGTGAGATCCGAGGCGCGATCGCGCATGCTGCGGACTTCGCTGCCGATCAACACAATGCCGGCTTCCACTTTCTCCTCGACTTCATAGTCGAAGGTCGCTCGGCGATTGCGCGAAACCAGCCTGTCCGATTGGTTGCGCTTGGAGTCGGGGTTGCGGGCCATCGGGAGGCCCGAAAATGACCGGATGGCGGGGATTGCGCAAGGGGAGCCTTGCGACCCCCTGGCCTGAGGCCTAGAGGACAGCTGGCTGGAACCACCATGTCGCAGATGAATCCGACCGTGCTGCGTTGCGCACGGACCCACAACCTGCAAGAAATCAGCCTTGAACTCCGTCCTGGAGAGGTCGTCGTGCTGACGGGCGTCTCCGGCTCGGGCAAGAGCAGCCTTGCCATCGATACGCTCTACGCCGAGGGGCAGCGGCGCTTCATCGAGAGCTTTAGTCCTTACGCGCGCCAGTTCCTCGAACGGCTTGAGCGTCCGCCGATGGAGTCACTTGACCCGGTTGCAGCCGGCGTGGCGGTGGATCGCCGCGCTCCGGTCAAGAGCTCGCGCTCCACGGTGGCGACCCTTGCGGACCTCGAGCCCTACCTCGCTGCGCTCTTCTTACACGAGTCGCGCCCGCGCTGTCCAAACGACGGTCGCCTCGCTGAGCCCTACGACGTGACGCGCGCCGTTGCTCAGCTTCGGGAGCAGGCGGCGGGCGAGCGTTTGGTGGTGACCTATCCCGTTGCCGTGGCGAGCGTTGAAGGGCTACTCGATCTGCGTGAGAACCTGATTCGCGAGGGCTATCGGCGGGTCCGCGTCGGCCAAGAGCTGCAGGACGTCGAGTCGCTCTCCACGGCAGCGGTGCTCGGGGCGGGCGGGCTCGAGGTGGTGCTCGATCGCGTCGTGGTTGCTCCCCAATCCGGCGAACGTCTGCGCGCCGCGATCGAGCTCGGCTGGCAACGTGGCGCGGGGCTCTGTCACGCGCATACGACGCAGCATTCCCTGCGACTCCGACGCGGGTTGGCCTGCCCGAGCTGCGCTCAGCAATTCGAGCCCCCGGCGGCGGGGCGCTTCTCGTACGAGTCCCCGATGGGCGCTTGTCCAACTTGCAAGGGCTTCGGGCGTACCGTCGGGGTTGACTGGCAGAAGGTCTTTCCCGAGCCGCAGCTGTCGCTTGCGAAGGGGGCGATTCGGCCTTGGCGCGGGACCTCGACTCAGTGGGAGCGTGCCGAGCTCATCAAGTTCTGCAAGCGCGCACGGATCCCGATGGAGCGACCGTGGCGAGACCTGAGCCCCGCGCAACGCGAACAGGTGCTGCGGGGTGATGGTCGCTGGGAAGACGAGCGCTTCCCAGGGGTGGCAGGCTGGTTTGCCTGGCTTGAGACACGCACGTACAAGATGCACGTGCGCGTGCTCCTGTCGCGTTTTCGCGCCTACGACGAGTGTCCGCAGTGCCATGGTCACCGACTCAATGAATCCGCGTTGGCTTTTCAGGTGGACGGCGCGAACCTGGCCGACTGGCATAGCTCCGAAGTCTCGGCCGTTCTTGAGCGCGTGGTCGCCTATCGACCCACCACCGAACAGGGTAAACTCGTCTGTCACGAGCTTGAGTCGCGCCTCGCGTATCTCACGGCCGTCGGTCTCGGGTACCTGACGCTGGACCGCCAGGCGCGCACTCTCTCCGGTGGTGAAGCGCAACGGGTCACCTTGACCGCCGCGCTTGGGACCTCACTTCACAACGCGCTCTTCGTACTTGACGAGCCGAGTGTGGGCCTTCATCCGAGCGACCTTCCCCCACTGCAGGAGATGCTGCAAGCGCTGGCGCGCCGCAACAACATCGTGCTCGTGATCGAGCATGAGCCGCGCATCATCGCGGCGGCCGATCGGGTACTCGAACTCGGTCCAGCTGCCGGAAAAAATGGCGGAAATCTGGTGGCGCAGGGCACTCCGCGGGAGGTGGTGGCCACTGGTGGAGCCACAGCGCGTTCGTTCGCGAGTCAGAAGCGCGAGCCGAGTCAACGTCGTCAACCGTCGGGTTGGTTGCGTCTGCGAGGTCTTCAAGCATTCGCGTTTTCGAATTTTGACGTGGACGTTCCACTCGGTGTGATCTGTGCGCTGACGGGTCCGAGCGGCTCGGGCAAGAGCACCTTGGCCGTGGACGTCATCGCGCGCGCTGCCGAACGGCACCTGGGCGTGCTGGACGCCGAGGCGCCGCTGCCGCATCGTTCACTCGAGGGCCTGGAGCAGCTGTCGAACGTCGTGCTGGTCGACCAGTCTCCACTTGGACGAACCTCTCGCGGCAATGCGGCCACCTACACGAAGGCGTGGGATCGCATTCGGGTCTGCTACGCTGCTGAACCAGCGGCTGCGGCGGCCGGTCTGACTCCCGCTTCGTTTTCGTTCAACGTCGAGGGGGGCCGCTGTGACACCTGCGCGGGTGAGGGGGCTGAGACGGTCGAGATGCAGTTTCTGGCCGACGTGCGCCTGACCTGTCCGGACTGTGGCGGGCGACGATTCAAGCCGGAGGTCTGTCGAGTGCGACACCGTGGGTTCGGGATCGCCGAGCTGCTCGCCAGCACGGTCGATGAAACGCTCGAACGCTTCGACGCTGATCCGGCCGTGAGAAAGGCGCTTGGTCCACTCCAGCGGCTTGGGCTCGGATACTTGACCCTTGGGCAACCGCTGTCGACCCTGAGCGGCGGCGAAGCCCAGCGCATGAAGCTTGCTCGAGCGCTGGCGGAGGTCAAGCCCGGCACGCTCTGCATCCTCGATGAACCGAGTGCGGGGCTGCACGCCGATGAGGTGGCCCGCGTTACCGACGCGCTTGAACGACTGGTGCTGGCCGGAGGTAGCGTGCTCGTCGTTGAGCACGACGTTGAGCTCATTCGAGCCGCCGACCACGTGCTCGATCTTGGGCCTGGGGCAGGGCGTTTTGGGGGGCAGCTGCTCGGCGCGGGCACGCCCGAAGCCATCGCTAAGCTCAAGACTAAGACCGCTCAAGCGATGCGGGACTCACGCGGGCTCGTGCCGTCCGGCAAGCGCGGTTCCGCGTCGCGCCGACCTGATGAGCCTCATCAGCTCCGAGTGGAAGGTGCGCGTGAGCACAATCTACAAAACGTGAGTTGTAAGATCCCGCACGGTGCACTGACGGTCGTTACTGGGCCCAGCGGATCTGGCAAGAGCTCACTTGCCTTCAATGTGATCTTCGCTGAGGGACAACGGCGGTTTCTTGAAACCTTGACGCCCTACGCGCGTCAGTTCTTGCCGACGCTACCGCGCCCCAACGTAGCGTCGGTGACCGGGGTACCACCAGCGATTGCGCTTGAGCAACGGCTGTCTCGAGCAGGCGGCTCCTCGACCGTCGCCACGGTCACTGAAGTTGCCCAGTTTCTGCGCCTGCTATTCGCCAAGACCGGCCTGCCCCATTGTCCCGTGCACGGCACGCCCATCCAGTCTTTGTCGCGCGCCGAGTTGGGTGACGCGCTGCGCAAGACGCGCGGCAGTTTCGATCTGCTGGCGCCGGTGGTGCGGGGGAGAAAAGGGACGTACCTCGATCTGTTTGCTGCTGCCGCCAAAGCGGGGATTGCCGAAGCGCGCTGCGATGGAGAGTGGGTCTCCACCGATCGTCCTCCGCGTCTGGCAAAGTCGCTCGAACACGAGATTGAACTCGCCATCGCTCGCGACATTCGCGTCAGTGCTCTGGATGACGCCCTGATCGAGCGCACCCTCGAATGGGGCAAAGGGGAGGTTCGCCTGCTGACTTCCCAGGGCAAGCTCGCGCGAGATTTCTCGACGCGCTCCGCCTGTCCCGACTGTGGACTCTCGGTAGCCGAGCTTGATCCGCGAGCCTTCAGTTTTGCGACCAAGCAGGGGCGTTGTCCAGACTGTGAGGGGACGGGTAGCGTCGAGCAAAAATCCCGCAAACGGGGCTCGCCAGAGACAGAGAATCGGCTCTGCACTTCGTGCCAAGGCAGTCGGTTGGCGCCCGTGGCTCGCGCCGTACAGGTGGCGGGTGTCACCTATCCGGAGCTGACCGGGATGAGCGTCACGCAAGCCTTGGCGCAGGTGCAGAGTTTCCGATTCACAGGTCGCGCGGCAGTCATCGCGGAGTCGATCGTGGGTGAGCTATTGAGGCGCCTTCGCTTCCTGCTTGAGGTTGGGCTCGGATACCTCTCGCTCGATCGCCCCGCCGATACGCTTTCGGGCGGCGAATTGCAGCGTTTGCGCATTGCTGCCCAGCTTGGGGCCGGTCTGACCGGCGCGCTCTACGTGCTCGACGAGCCAACGATCGGGTTGCACCCGCGCGATACTCAGCGACTGCTTGGCAACCTTCGCCGGTTGGTTGACACGGGCTCGACGGTCGTGGTGGTCGAGCATGACATCGATACGATTCGAGCCGCAGACTACCTGCTCGATCTAGGCCCCGGCGGTGGACGCCTAGGTGGGAACTTGGTGGCGTCGGGAACCCCTGCGGAGGTGCTGAAATCCAAGAGCTCCCCGACCGCTCGGGCACTGGCCACTCCCCCACCGCTGCGCGTGCCGCTGGCGTGTCCGGCGCGTGATGCTCACCTCGTGCTGGCCGGCGCCAAGGCGCATAACCTGAAGAACGTGACCCTGCGCGTCCCACTCGGGCGCCTCACGGTCGTGGCGGGAGTGAGTGGCTCCGGCAAGAGTACGCTGATCCGTCAGGTGCTGCTCCCGGCCGTGCGGGAAAAACTCGGATTGGTGGCGCCGACCCCGCTTGCCCATCGTTCGCTGTCCGGTCTCGGTAACCTCAAGCGCGCTGTTGCTGTGGATCAATCACCGATCGGTCGCACGCCACGCTCGGTGCCAGCCACGTTCTTGGGCGTCTGGGATCAGTTGCGGCAGCTTTACGCCTCAACCAATGACGCCAAAGCCAACGGATTTACGGCCACCCGGTTTTCCTTCAATTCGGGCCAGGGCGGTCGCTGCACGACCTGCACGGGCCAGGGCGTCGTTACCCAGGAAATGAGCTTTCTGCCTGACGTGGTCAGCGAGTGCCCGAGTTGCGCCGGACAGCGCTTCGAGCCTGCGACGCTGTCGGTGCGGCATCTGGACTTGTCGGTGGGTGAGGTGCTGTCGCTGACGGCCGAGCAAGCACTCCATGTCTTTGAAAACCACCCCAGCATCGCTGCGCCGCTTCGTACCCTGACCGAGCTCGGGGCGGGTTACATTCGCCTCGGACAGGGCTCTCACACGCTGTCGGGTGGCGAGGCGCAGCGACTCAAGTTGGCGGCTGAATTGACTCCTTCCTCGAGTCATGAACCAACGCTCTACGTGCTTGATGAGCCCACCACCGGCCTTCACCTTGGCGACGTGCACAAGCTGGTGGAGGTCCTTAGTCAATTGGTCGCGCGCGGGGACACCGTGGTCGTGATCGAGCATCATCCAATCGTGATCGCGGGAGCCGATCACATCGTCGAAATGGGGCCCGAGGCTGGAGTTGACGGCGGCAGTATCGTCGCCGAAGGGCCGCCAAGTGAGATCGCTCAGGCGGGCACCCCGACGGGACTCGTCGTGGCCGAGGTGCTGGCCGAGCAGGTCGCGACCGGTTTGGCCTCAACTCCCAGCAAGGGCGGCCGGGGAGCGAGTCAAGGACGGCGAAGATCCCGCTAACTCAGCACTATCGGCCGGAAAAACGCACACACGGGACATGGAATAGTGGCGGTTTCGGGGCCGGGTCGAGCTATTATCGCCGCGAACCCCCCGAGGCCCACTATGCGATTCGCACTCGTCACCTCTCTATCCGTCCTGTTTGCTACCTCCCAGCTTGTTGTTGGCTGCGCGCCCCGAGCGAAGTCCACGCGACCCGGAAAGTCGAATGGTTCTACCGCAGCCGCCAGCTCCGCGGTGGCCGACCCTACCCATAATCTTCTGAAGGCGAGCACTTTTGAGGATGGTGTCTTGCTCCCGTGGATGACGAGCTTTTCGGAGCCAGCCAAGGGCACCGCTGAGGTGTCCAAGGGTGCGCTCAAGCTTCGCGTTGAGGTGCCGGGCAAGGATCGCTGGGACGCGCAGATCCGTCATCGTGAGATCGTGATCCAGAAGGACCACGAGTACGTCGTGAGCTTCCGCGCCTGGTCGTCACGCCCGACCAAAGTCACGGGCAAGATCGGCATGTCGGGTCCGCCCTACACGGACTACTGGACCCGCCTGCTCGACCTCACGGCTGAGCCGCAGACCTTCAGCTACCACTTCAAGATGACGCGAACCGATGACCCGACCGCGGAGTTCGCGATCCACGCCGGTGGTCACATGGTGAGCGGCACCGGGCCGGTTGACGTGTTCTTGGATGACCTCGTGCTTTCGGATCCGGAGTTCACGGCCGCGCCGCGCGTGGCCGCGGCAGCCGCTCCCAAGGTGCGAGTAAATCAAATCGGCTATCTGCCGACTGCTGCCAAGGGCGCCACCTGGGTGTCTGACGCTGCCGAACCCAAGGAATGGCAGCTGCTCGACTCGACGGGGAAGGTGGTCGCCAGCGGTAAGACTGAACCGGTGGGCGCGGACATGTCGTCCGGCGAGAAGGTCCACAATATTGATTTTGGAAGCTTTGCCACGGCGGGCAAAGGCTACGTCGTTCAGGTCGACAAAGACCGCAGCGACGCATTCGCGATCGATGCCAACCTCTACGCGCATGTGGCGGTCGATGCGCTGCGGTTCTTTTACCACCAGCGCAGCGGCGTCGAAATCAAGATGCCGTTTGCCGGTGAGCAGAAGTGGGCCCGCGCCGCGGGTCACCCGGGTGATGCCAAGGTGGGTTGTGCGCCGGACGCCGGCTGCAACTACGAGCTTGACGTCTCGGGCGGCTGGTACGACGCCGGTGATCACGGCAAGTACGTCGTCAACGGTGGGATCAGCGTTTGGACGCTCCTCAACTGGTACGAGCGCACGCAAGCCCTCAAGGGTAAGCAGTCGCTGCTCGCCGACAAGACCGCCAACATCCCGGAGAGCGGCAACAAGATCCCGGATCTTCTGGACGAGGCGCGCTTTGAGCTTGATTTCCTGCTGAAAATGCAGGTCCCCGAGGGCAAGCCCAATGCGGGCATGGTGCATCACAAGATCCACGACGATGCCTGGACAGCCCTCGGTACGGCTCCCGCCGATGACAAGGGCAAGCGGCATCTTCGTCCGGTCAGCACCGCAGCGACGTTGAACCTGGCCGCGGTCGCGGCCCAGGCGGCTCGCGTCTGGAAGTCCCTCGATCCCGCTTTTGCAGCGCGCTGCCTGAAGGCCGCCGAGGTGGCCTACGCCGCGGCCAAGAAAGAGCCGAGCAAGCTCATCACAGCCGCAGACAACAAGGGTGGCGGGCCGTACGAGGACAGCGACGTCTCGGACGAATTTTACTGGGCGGCCTCCGAGTTGTTCCTGGCCACGGGCAAGGCGGACTTCCGCGCCGATATGAAGAAGAGCCCGCTCGACGCGGCTGTCTCGACGACCGCCGGTGGGGATGGTGGTGGCACCACAGGGGCGATGACCTGGCAGCGCGTGGATACGCTCGGCAAGCTCAGCGTCGCAGTGGTGCCCAGCTCGCTCACGAAGGATGAGCTCGCAGCCTACCGTGGGCAGGTGAGTTCGGCGGCTGACGTCTTTGCCAAGGCGTCGCACGCTGAGGGATACCGGGTGCCAATGCGTCCTGGCAAGGAGGGGCTCCCCTGGGGTTCGAACTCCACGGTCCTCAACAACATGTTGATTCTCGCGCTCGCCCATGATTTTGCGCCCAAGCCCGAGTACCAGACGGCCTTCCTCGCCGGCATGGACTACCTGTTCGGACGCAACGCGCTCGGCAAGTCCTACATCACCGGCTATGGCACGCGTCCGCTGCAGAACCCGCATCATCGGTTCTGGGCGCACCAAGCGGAGCCCAGTCGCCCGACGCCTCCTCCGGGCATCGTGTCAGGTGGTCCGAACTCGAGTCTGCAGGATCCCTACGCGCAGGCTGCGGGCCTCAAGGGCTGCGCTCCGCAGAAGTGCTTCATCGATCACATCGAGTCTTGGTCGACCAACGAGATCACGATCAACTGGAACGCACCGCTCGTCTGGGTCGCCGCCTGGGCGGATGAGCGCGCCACCAAGCACTGAGCTCTGCCCCGCGGACAGCTCGGCCAAACTCACGCGGAGTGAGGCCGAGCCTCGGCGGGGGTGCTTCTGAGTCTGTTCGGGGCCGATGCGTAAGAGTCACGCCCCTGCCGCTCCCGCTTCACATGGATTCTGATTGACCTAGTTCGGTCAGACCGCGCTTTGACCCGCACGGTCACCGCTCACCGGAGAATGCTAAAATGATGAGTCGCTCGATGAAGGCCTTGGTTATCCTGGGCGCAGTCGCCCTTGCAAGTGGCTGCACGCCACGCAAATCCCCCAAGGGCAAGAATGCCTTGGTGGACGATGGTTCAGGCGTGGTCACCGCCGGCGGGAAATCCTGCAAGGTCGCCGAAATGATTGAGGACGGCGAAAACAACGACAATCAAGTGATCGTCGCTGGAGGCCGCAATGGCTACCTCTACACCTTCGTTGACCAAGCCGGGTCGACGGTGACGCCCCAGGCGGGCGATCAGGGTGGCACCTTCACGATGACTGGTGGCGGAGCCAACGGCTCGGGGTTTGCCGCGCACATGACGGGCACCACCGCGACCGCCCCGACGGTGTTCGTGGGTGTGGGCTTCAACTTCCTCGATCCCAAGACTCAGTACGATGCGTCCAAGTTCGACGGCCTCGGCTTTTTTGCTCGACGAGGACCTGAGGGCGCCAAGCGAGTGCGTCTCAAGTTGCCGGACGCGGGCACGGATCCGGATGGCGGGACCTGCGAGGAGTGCTTCAACGATTTTGGCTTCGACATCAACCTGAAGGAAGAGTGGACTCAGTACTTCATTCCCTTCTCGGCGATGAAGCAGATGAGCGGATGGGGAAAGCCGCATCCTGCGGCGGTCCAGCCGTCCAAGGTTTACGCGGTTCAGTTTCAGGTCGGGGACAAGGGAACCACGTTCGACATGTGGTTCGACGAGCTCTCGTTCATCAAGTGTGACTAACGATGGCCCCTGCTTGCGGCGCCGCAGTTTTCTGCGGCGCCGTGAGATTTGCTCCCGGGTCGGGGGCTGAGACGGGTCGGTCTTCGCAGCCGTTCAGGTCGCTCGCGCGCCCCTTGTCCTTGGGTCGGTCGTAGGAGCCTGGGCTCTGCGCGAGTCTGCGCTATCGTCGCCCGGATGCCTTCCCACTGCGACCGAGAGACGACCCGAGCCAGCGGACCGTCACCGGTCGATGAGCCCAGTTTTCGGGCGATTTGCTACGAATGCTGGCGTCCGAGCGTGGTGTGCCTTTGCCACGCCGTCAGACCCCAAACCACCCGGACCCGGGTCGTCATTTTGCAGCACCCGCGTGAGCGCGACGTGCCAATCAACACCGCCCGCTTGGCGCATCTCAGTTTGCCCTCGTCGGAGCTTCACGTCGGCTTGGTCTTTGAGCAGCTTGGCAGCCGGTTCCAGTCCGGGGACGCGGGCGAGCCGGCTCCGCTGCTGCTCTACCCAGGGGAGCCGGGCGACGAGATGATTCAGTCCGTCGATGGCGGTCGAACGTTGCTCGTTCTGGACGGCACCTGGTCACAAGCGCAGCAGGTCTACAAACGGAATCCTTGGCTGCACGGCTTGCCGCGGCTGTCCATCGCACCGGCTCAGCCCAGTCGCTACACGCTCCGGAAAGAGCCTGAGGCCCACTGCTTGTCCACGATCGAGGCGATCGCCGAGGCGCTGCTGCAGTTGGAGGAGCCTCCGTTTGATCCGGAGCTATTGCTCTCTCCGTTTCTAGCGTTGGTGGAGCAGCAAGAGGATTTCGCTGCGCGATTCTCGGCTGCGCGGCATCACAATCGAGTGCGCGCTGCTCGGACCAACCCGATC
Source organism: Polyangiales bacterium (assembly GCA_038207155.1). Classification (GTDB taxonomy): domain Bacteria; phylum Myxococcota_A; class Polyangia; order Polyangiales; family Polyangiaceae; genus FEN-1139. The sequence continues at coordinate 34,913 of JBBRAB010000001.1, read as the reverse complement.
CCAGAGCTGCTGCAGCGAGAGCTCGACGGGGTGGTGGCCGTCTACGGTGAGGCCAACGCCTGGCCCAGGGGCACGGCGCTCGGGCCATTCCCGGAGCTCGTGCACTTCGCTGCCGAGCGCCTCGGCAGCGGCGAGCGGCTCGAGGTAATGGTCAAACCTCGGCGCGAGCTGAGTCCATCGTTTTCAACCTATGCACGAGTGCCCGCCGCGCTCGTGGAGCAGGGCGAGCCCGTGTCCGAGCTCCGGCAGCGTTGGGAGCGCTTCTGTTGCCCCGGGGATCGATTCGTGACCTGGGGCCACTTTGCTGTGCAGCTCGCTGCGGACGAGGGACTGACCTTCGACCCGACGCTCGATCTCCGTGAACTGACGCGCCAGTTGCTGCGTGGTCCGGTGGGTGAAGTGGAAGCTTGCGCGGAGCGCATTGGCTGCGAATCGCCTGAAATCTGGGCGGTTGGGCGGACCGGTCAGCGCCTAGCAGCCTTGGCGGCAATCGCGCGTCAACTCGCCGCGCAGAGCGCCCATTGGGACGCTGCCATGCGCGGCGGTGATCGCGGGCAGGACGGATTGCAATTGCTGATGAAGCGTGTTGAGCCAAGCCCGCCGCAGTTATGAGCGCTTGGCTTGAAGCAGAGCTCGAATCGCCTTAGTCAGCGACGTGAAGGCGCGCGGGCGTTCCGTCTCGGAGGCTTTCACGGTGTTCCGAATTAGCGCACGGAGCTGCTGCCGATCGGCCTCCGGGTACTCCACGAGTAGAGTATCGAGGGACTCATCGGGGGCTTTGAGCAAGCGGTCACGCCAAGACTCGAGCGGCGTCTGGCCCTTGGCGGGCTCATGGAGCTCGCGTAGCCGCAGCGCGAGGGCGTCGGCGTCCATGTCGCGCAGTTCTTGGCGCACCACGCGCAGCGCGCGCATGCGAGCTGCTGGGCTGGGGATTTTTCGTGTTTGCACGACTGCGGCAAGCAGCGCGCCTTCGAGACCTAGTCGGTCAAGCTCGCGGTTTGAGGCGTCCACCAGGCCTCGCGCCAGCTCGACCAGGGCGGTCTCACGGGCCTTGCGCTCACGACGGTCGTCACTGCGACTCCGAAGCGGCTCGTCGGATTCAACTTCGGACTCCGGGATGGGGACGGGGCCGGGGCCGGGACGGCGGTTCATCTCGCCCACCGTAGCACCGGGGGAGGGCGGAGCCTAATGGCCCATTTAACGCAAATTGCCTGGTTGCCGGCCGCGATCGAGGCGTGAGCTCAGGCCAGCTGCTCGGCGCTCAGCGTCGAGCGAGGGCTTGTTGGATGGCATCGAGCACGGCGACTTGGAGCCCGAGTCGCCGCGCCGCACTGATCGGCTCGTCGTTGAGCTCGGTGATGTCGAAGCGATCATGCACGCGTCCGGCCTTGGTTTGAACTTGGGAGGCGACGATCTGAACGTCATGCTCGAACAGCGTTCGCGCGAGCACCCACAGCAGACCGGGGCGATCGTCAGTATCCACCTCCAACGTGGCGAGCTGTCCCGCGCGATTCGAGATAAAGCGCACGTTGGATTGGCTGCCGCCGGGAGGCAGTGGCCCCGCCGCGGGGAGACTCAGCAGGCTCGGGTGGTCCAGCCACGCATCGATGTTCCTCCCGAGCGCTTGGAGGTCCGCGTCGCTGAACATGCGCCGTGGATCCTGCTCGTCGAGGCGTTGCACCCAGAACACATCGACAGCCTCGCGATGCTTTGGGTTGACTCGGCGTGTGTACGCCTCCGCCGCCACGACGTCGAGGCGCTCACTGAGCAAGGCTCCACTCAAGGCGGCGAGTAGGCCCGATCGATCATCGGCGACGATGCAGAGCGCGAGACCCCAGTGCCGGGGTGCGACGAAACTGCCGACCGCGGTTGAGCCCGGCGTACGGCGATACGAAAGCTCGGCATGCTCGGCGATGGCCGCCCAGTCAAAGACAGCGCGGTACGCTTCTGGCAGCGTGGCTGCAAAGTCTTGGACGAGCGTGGGGTTCAGTCGCACGGTGAGCCAATCTTAGGGGGTGGATGTGTCCGTCCGATGTCGCTGCGTTCTCAGGCGCGAGGTAGCCAGGGAATATCCGAAACAGAGTGCCGGTGGTTCTCGCTGCGGGCCAGGGCAAACAGCAAGTCACTCAGCCGGTTGAGGTAGATCAACACCTCGCTGCGGACTTCTTCCTCACGCGACAGACTCAACGTGAGCCGCTCGCCGCGACGAGCGACGGTCCGCGCGAGGTGCAGCGCGGCCGCGGCAGGGTGTCCACCCGGCAGGACGAAGGTGCGCAGCGCTGGGGTCGCATCGCTCAGCGTGTCAATCTGCTGCTCGAGGCGCGCAATGTCGCTGGCGTCGAGCAGACGCATCTTGAGTTGTGCCCGCTTGGACGGCACGCACGCGAGCTCTGCTCCGAGCACGAACAGATCCTGCTGGAGCTCGCTCAGGAGCTGGGCCGCGCCCTCGCTCGGCTGTTGCGCTCTGGCCAGCCCGAGTACCGCGTTCAGCTCGTCGATCGTGCCATAGGCTTCGACGCGCAGGGTATCCTTGCCCACGCGCGCGCCGCCAAAGAGTCCGGTCTCACCAAGATCGCCGGTTTTCGTGTAAAGACGCATCGCAAGGTTCCTCGGGCGCTAGGGCAGGGCATCGATCTAGTGCTTGCCTGGTGAGTCGACAATCGCCAAGTGCTGGGAATCGTGCACACCGCGCAAAGCCGAGGTCGTTTGGTGTGGCTCGCGTGAGTCCGGAGCCTGCCGAGGCTCAGGGGGCGGCTTCGATTCCGCAGCTCCCGTCACCACGCCGCTCACAGAAAAAAGAACGACTGACCTGAAGCAGCGACTCTTCGTGAAGGGCGCCAGGGAGGGCCTCGGCCGAGCTTGCGGCAGCGTCTGGGGGCAGCACCAACTGACGCTCCAGCTCAAGCAGGTAGATGGCATTCGCGCCAAGCACGACTCGCTCGTAGACAATCTGGCTGACAGCCTTGGGGCCACCGGTCACCGGCGGGCAGTACCAAACGGCGAGCTGCTCTTGGTGTCCGAGTCGCGCGCGCGGCGCCAGCAGTTCTCCCTTGCCCTCATGGCAGCTCGCAGCGTGACGGCGGGTCGCGGCCTCGAGCACGGCGCTGAGCGAGGTCTCACGCGGCAAGTCCAGGCGTGTCCAGCGCAGTCGCGTCGGGGCAGCGCTGCAATCCTCGGCGCCATTGAGCTCACAGGCGACGCCACCTGCGGCGCTTTGACTCGCAGTGGTCCATCCGTCCGGGACGACGGGGATCCACTGCTCACTCGCTTGCTCGGGCGCAGCAGCGGCGTGCGCGCCACCGCAGGCCGAGGCGGCCACCAAGGCACAGAGTCCCAGGATTACTCGGAGAGTCACGCGGGGCAGAGTTACGGAGTTGGCCCGGCCTGTCAACGCCCGCGCTCAGGTCTGGCCGTAGCGCGCATCGGCGGGCGTCCTCGTCCCGCCGATGGCTTGCGGCTTTGTCAGATCGTGTCGCCCGCCTTGGCTTCCGCGATGCCCTGGAAGGCTTCCTCGAAGAGCGCACTCGACAGGTAGCGTTCGCCGGCGTCGGGAAGAATGACGACGATCGATTTGCCGGCGAACTCGGGGAGGGCTGACAACCTCGCAGCAGCAGCCGCCGCAGCGCCACAAGAGATCCCCGAGAGGATGCCCTCTTCTGTGGAGAGTCGGCGTGCGAACGCGATGGCCTCGGCCGAAGAGACGCGTTCGACGCGGTCGATCACCGACAGATCAAGGGTGCCAGGAATGAAGCCCGCACCGATGCCCTGGATCTTATGCGGACCGGGCTTGAGCTCCTCGCCAGCTAGCTTCTGCGTGATGACGGGGCTCTCTTCGGGCTCCACCGCGACGCTCAGGATGGCCTTGCCGCGCGTCTTTTTGATGTAACGCGAGATGCCAGTGATCGTGCCACCGGTGCCAACGCCGGACACCAGGATGTCGATCTCACCGTCGGTGTCTTGCCAGATCTCGGGGCCCGTCGTGGTCTCGTGAATCGCCGGATTGGCGGGGTTCTCGAACTGCTGGGGCAGGTAGTAGCGCGTTGGATCGCTGTCGCGGATCTCGGTGGCCTTGGCGATGGCGCCCTTCATGCCCTTGGCACCCTCGGTGAGGTGCAGCTTAGCGCCAAGAGCCTTGAGCACCTTGCGCCGCTCGACGCTCATCGTCTCCGGCATCACCAGCGTGATCGAATAGCCACGAGAGGCGGCCACGAATGCCAGCGCGATGCCCGTGTTGCCCGAGGTCGGCTCCACGATTTCTACGCCGGGCCTGAGCAAACCACGCTTTTCCGCGTCCCACACCATGGCCGCCCCGATGCGGCACTTGATCGAGTAGGCGGGGTTGCGGCCCTCGATCTTGGCGTAGACCTTGGCGCCCTTGGGGACGATGCGATTGAGGCGAACCAGTGGCGTACGCCCAATGGACAGAGAATTATCGGCGAAGACGTTCATGCTGGGCACTCCGGTGTGGGCGCTGGGCTTGGGACCAGCGATGGCTTATTCTTGATGTAATTCGTCGGAATTGTCAAGAATGACAATTCCCCCTGCATTCCTGGGCTCAGACCCGCTCGGGCGCGAGTGAGGTAACCTCACCCCATGCTCGTCTCGGGTCTCTCAGGCAACGCAACCTACTGCCTCGGAATGCTGGGATTCTCTCCCGGAGATCTGGTGGTCGGCAACAGTGTTTGCTCGCTCGGCCTGATGGGTGCCGTGGGCTCCTCACTGCGCACGGTCGCCGGAGGTGAGATCGAGAGCATCACGAGTCTCATCTCGGAGGGTCGCCATGCCGCCATGGCGCGCCTCGCGGCCGAGGCCCATCGTCATGGCGCCCTCGGGGTCACCGGAATGGCGACCGAGCTCTCCTCCCTGTCCGGCTACACCGAGTTCCTGTCGCAGGGGACGAGTCTGAGCGAAGGACCGCCAGGCACTGAGTTCTTCACGACCTCGGCCTCGGGGACCGAGCTGTACTGTCACGTCGACGCCGGTTATCGCCCCATCAGTTTCGTCATGGGCAACATCGCCTATGCACTTGGGCTCGGTCGAGGTCTCAGCGGCGGGCTCCGAACTCTGGCGCGCGGTGAGGTGCACGAGTACTCGTCGATGTACAACCGCCTGCGACATCAAGCGCTCTGGCGCATGAGGCGCGAAGCGGCCAGCGTCGGCGCCAACGCGGTCGTCGATATCCGCACGGACGTGCGCCCATTTGGGGTCGGAGTGGTGGAACTCCTGATGACGGGCACGGCTTCGCATCATCCGAGTTTGCCGGAAGCTGGGCAGGCTCCCGCCCTGGTGGCAACAAGCGAGCTGACGGGCGCCGAGCTGCACGCGCTGGCGCTGATGGGCTACGCCCCGGTGCAGCTCGTGATGGCCACCAGCGTCACCTCGCTTGGACTCGTGGGTGGCATTGGGGCCTCGTTTGCGGCGCTCTCGCGGGGTGAACTCACCGAGCTGACGTCACTCGTGTATGACGCGCGCGAGCGCTGCATCGACCTCATTCGCGAAGAGGCCAAGTCCGTCGGGGCCGAGCGGGTCGTTGGCAATCGAATGCAAGTGCGAGAGCTGGCTCCAGGGCTGATCGAGGTGATCGCGATCGGTACCGCCATTCGCAAAAGGGATGGCATGGCGCCGAGGCACTCCTCCCTGCCCCTGCAGGCGATCATTCGCGATGACGACTCGCTCTCGCTGCGTGGCGGCGGATCGGCGGGTTTCGGTGAAAGCATGGCGTTCGGCTCAGCGCTCGAGCGCCGCGCTCAGCGCCAGCTCTCGCCGCTCGGCTGCCTCGTCATCGCAATTGTGCTGCTGCTTGGCTTGGTCGTACCGATGCTCTTTCTCCTGCTCCGCCCCTCGCGTTAGTCAGGCGCGCGAGCAGCGCTGCGCAGGACTGCGCTCGCAGCGCTACGCAGGCACGCGCGCTGGCGGGGCACCGGCGCGCAGCGAGCGATTGAGATCTCCGCCGTACTGCTCGTAGCGTTCGTTCCAGTGGTCGAGGTCCAGCTTGGCACCGTCGACGATCTGAACGCCAAAGCCGGGGGGGACGGTCGCAAACTCTCCCTTGGCCAGTCCTCGTCGCCAGACCACTTGCCCGACGAGGCGCACGCGGCGGTCGCTGCGAGGCGGAACGAGCTCCAGCCATGCGATGTCGTCTGCCGGCGGCGCCAAGGTGCGCACGTACAGACCGCCCTCACTGATGTTGTAGGAGTAGCCGTAGTCATCCATCTCGCGGCCCATGCTGCGAAACCCAACCGCGGTTCCGTACAGCAAGCGAGCACTCTTGCGCTTGTCGCCACCGCGGGGTCGCCCAAGCTCATTGGATACGAACAACACATTTTCCGCGGGAGCAAAACCATCAGTGACGCTGACGTTCTCAAAATCGCCCAGCAAACCACGGTAGCGGTGCAGCAGGCGTGGCGGCGTATTGAGCACAAAGAGCGGGTTTTTTCCCTGCTCCTGCAGTCGTTCGAGCAGCGCCTTGGGCTCTTGGGTTAGAGTCGTGTTGGAGACCACCAAGTCCACACTGCGCTCGGAGACGAAGCGGAATAGATCCTCGTCATTGATGGCGAAGGTCACCGACCAACCGGCATTGCGCAGGACACGCCCGAGCACGATGCGACGCGAGCGATCATCATCGGCGACCAGGACCGTGCCGCGATTGCTTGCAGGCAGCGCGATAGGTTCCTTGGGGAGCTGGCGCAGCCGCGACAGCAGGGGATTGAGCGCGCCGCGCTGCATGACGTCATCTGCGCCCCAGGAGAAGGCCTCGGCGAACGCGAGATCGCTGACCTCGGTGGCCCAAACAAACACCGGGAGTGTGGAGTGAGCCGCTTCGGCACGGCGTTCGACGGCGAAGGCGTCCGCTTCGGGTGACTCGCCGTCGATCAACAGCGCACTGGCGGAATGCTCCGAGAGCCAGTGCCGCGCGGTCGCGGCATCACTCATAGCTGTCATTTCAATCGCCGCTTCACGCGCGGCTTGTGCCAGGACGGCGCGCTCATGTGATGAGAAGAGCCCAAGAGCCAATAGGTGTCGCGGGGCATTCATGGAGGTCGCCTACAGCTACGGCCGAATCCTCCTTTCGCTGAAGTGGGGCCGCCCCCCGTACCCGAGATCGCCGCATTTTCAGGCCCTCAGACGACCTTTCGAGTCCCGGGCTTTTGGCTGAATCGGCGTGGGCACGTCGGTTTGTCGAACGGCGGTGAGCGGAGTGGTGGGGCGGCGTCGCGTGGAGGGGCGGTTGCAGCTCGGGGGCGCACACGCAAATCCCACGGCGACGCGGGGGCGAGGTCCAACTCGGGCGTCCTCAGCGCCGGCCGACGCCCCGCAACTCCGGCAGCGGGCTGGATTAGATCCGTACCCCTGACGATCCCGGGAGCGACGATGGGCCAGCAAGACGTTAGCGACAGCCAAGGCGACACCGAGAGCCGCGAGGAGCCAGCGAGGAGCGCTGCACGCACCGCGGCTCACTCGCTTGGAGCATTGGCCTTCAGCTGCGCGCTGAGCCTCAGCTTGCAGTGTGCCAAGACTACGCGCCCACTGGGGCGGCGGGAGCCGCCGGTGCAACCTCGCAAGCCCCAGGCGCAACTGCAGGCGCCGTTGGCAGCGCGACGAGCCCGCCTGACGCGCGCCTCACCTATCGCATTGCGCTCAATGTGGTCGACGCGGGTGTTGTGGCGCCCGGCAGCGGTGGCAGCGCAGCGGGCGGAGCGGGCGGAGCCGGCACGGGCGCCGCAAGCGCATCGGGCGCCACGGGCTCCGGCGCAACGGGCGGAACTGGCACCGGCGCAACGGGCGGAACTGGCACCGGCGCGGGCGGAACTGGCACCGGAGCGGGTACTGGAGCAGTGGCTGGCACCGGCGGCGCGGGCACGGGCGCGAGCTTGGGCGTGTCGCCAAAATCAGCATTTTGTGGGGATGCGGTGCGCGATCCGGCTACCGAAGAGTGCGACGATGATCCTGAGCTCGAAGGGGTGTTTTGCACGGCGCGCTGCCAGCGTGTGGACGCGCCCGTGGTGAGCGACGGGGTTGCCGAGAGCAGCGGTCATCCTCTGGCGCGCCATCTCGGCCTGGGGCGGCATCCGCTCGCGGCGAGCCCCGCGGGCTTTGCTGCCGCGTTCATTCAAACGGGTCCGCTCAGCGACGAGCCGCGCGTGCGTCTGTCTACGTTTGACGCGCTCGGACGCCGTAAATCCCTAGTGGAAGCGAGCCGTGGGCTCACCGCCAGCGCAGACGCTAACCCCGTCGTCGCCATGCGACCCAACGGGGACGTCTATGTCGCGCTCACCGATTTCGAGGGTGATGGTGACGGCAAGGGCATCGCGCTGCGTCCTGTCCGCGCCGGACAAACCATCCCCGATGCCTTCGTCTATCGCCCCACGGCTCGCGAGGGCGCGCAGTACGACGCTGATCTGCTCGCGCTGAGCGACCGCTTGGTGCTGGCGTATGTGGACGGACCTGACGCGCGCAATGGTCCCGACCTGCGCCTGGAAGAGCTCGATTTTCAGCTCCAACCGCTCGCGGTGAGCCAGCGCTTGGCCACGGCGGCAGCCCTTGGTACGGGTGGCCGTGCGCTCGCGGACACCGCTGAGCCCGAGGGGCGCGTGACGCTCTTTCCGCTGGGGCAGGGCTACGGCGTGGCTTGGCGGCGCGGTCAGCTCAGCGGTGGTGAAGTGGTGGAGGTGGTCGATGCCACGAGCAAAGCGCGCTGGAGCGTCGGGTTTGCCGAGGCCGCCAGCAGTGAAGATTCGCCGGTCGTGGTGGAGCTCGATGCGCGCTACCGCTTGCTCATCATGAGCGCGGCGGTGAGCGCGGCTCCCGGGGATATTCCGCTCGAAAACCTGTACGCTTGAGCGCTCCGCAAAATGTACCCGCCTGTGCTCTTGAAAACCTGACCATCGACAGGAGCGCAATTCCGCGCACGATTCTGCTTGATGGATGCTCAGTCGAAAGGGTCTTGGTTTGATCCCTTCAATCTGGGGGTGAGCCCAGGCTACCCTTCTTGCGGTTCTCGAAGAGACTGTCCTTGGATCCGGATGGTGTGACAACGGTGGCGCAGTCGGTCGAGCAATGCCTTGACCATCTTCTTGTTGCCGAGGAACTCGTACCGCAGGGGGTAATCCAGGTTAGTCGTGATGATCGTGGAGCGCTTTCCGTAACGCTCGTGCATGAGCTTGAAGAAGGCATTGGACTGTTCAGGGCGGAGGTTGAGGTAGCCCATTTCATCAACGACCAGAACGTCAACGCGAGCAAGCCGATTGAGTAAGCGTCTGGTGGAACGGTCGGCTAAGCTTGTGTAAATTTCGTCGAATAGATCCTGGGCGGAGCTGAAGTAACCACGGTAGCCATTGGCCATGGCCTTCAGGAGTAGACCTGATGCCAGCCGCGTTTTGCCGACGCCGGCCTCACCGATAAACGTGATGTTGGCGGCTTTGGTCACGAAGTCCAGCTTGGCAAGCTCGCGAATATTGGCAGCGTTGATCGATGGCAGCTTCTTGAACGGGAAGGTTTCTAACGGCAAGCGGTCTTTGAGCTTGGACTGGCGAATTCGGTATTCGATGCTCTGTTGTTGGCGATGGTTGAACTCCTCGCGGAACAGTCGGAGCAGAAGGTCGGTATAGGCGGGATGCGACTTATTGGCAGCCTGGAGTTGGGCGCCAACGATCTGCCGAACCCGAGAGAGTTTCAGGCTAGCAAGCAACTGATCGAGGTCGTCGTTACCGGGCGGAGTCGCGGGGGGCTCAGTTGGAGGGCTCTTCTTGGTCATCGTTGTGCTCCGGGGTGAGATCGGAAAGCAAATCTGGGGCGGCGGTGTCGTCGGCGAGGTCGCAGGGAGTGGAGTCCTGGGAATCGCGAAAGAACGCGCCGGACAGGTGGCTAAGGACCATGGATTCGATACGTCCGAGGTCGTAGAGGCCGTGGTCGAGTGCTCGGCGAATGACGGCGCGAAGCTGCTCGGTTGGGTAATCGAGGTAGAGCTGATTCAAGCGACGTAGCGGCCGAATGGCGCGGCCTGGATGACGCGACTTCAGTTGAGCGACGAGCTCAGCAAACTCGGGGGCAACAGCAGCCAACTGTTCTTCATGAGGCGATGGTGAGTCTCGCAGGGGACGGTGCTGACGGCGCTCGTCTTTGTGCTCTAAGAGGGTTTTGCGTTGGTTGCCACCGTCCACTTCACGCACATGCTCACAGATGAGGCGATGGGAATCAAAGAGGCGAACCAGGTTACTGGTCGCGATGACATCGACAGGTCGGTCTAGGAACTTGAGCGGCGCGGAATAGTTGTTGGTGTTGAAGGAGACGAAGCCCATGGCGTCGACGGTGCGATGAACAACCTCGGTGGGCTCGCGAATGTGCAGCGGGAGGCGACGAAGGGCAGTCTTTTCGACAGCAAAAAGCTCCGTGGGACAAGCGCGCAAGGCGCGCTTGTGGGAAGCGTTGGTTTTGTCGCACCAAGCGCGCATCTGGGTGTTGCAGTCGGCGACGTCGGTGAATTCTCGACCGGCGTAGAAGTTTCTTTCAATGAAGTCGAAGTTTCGCTCGACTCGAGCGGAGCGATTGGCGTCCCCCAGCTCATGGGCAACGAATTCGAAACCGAAGTCAGCGGCAAGGGCTGCCATCTCGGGGGCGGGCACGGCATTTTTCCCGGTACCGTGTGCGATAACGATGTTGGAGTTATCGAGCATGCAGCGACCGGCGGCTCCCTCGAAGTAGCGAAAGGCCTCGGCTAAAAAGACCTTGCACCAGAAGCGATTGAACTTCGGGTAAACTTGAGCGAACACCATGCGTGAGTAGCAAAGGACGAGACTCGCGCACTGGACGAGCCGCGGTGCTCCAGCAATAATGGGGCGATGCGGAGAGGTATCGTGCTGCATCTCTTCGCCTGGAACGAAATGGTATGAGCCGACAACCTGTTTTGGAACGGCACCGATTTCGTGCCGACGGCAAAACGAAGTCAGCGTTGCGTAGGAGATCTTGATTGCAGCGACGGCAAGCTCTTCGTGTACCCGAACCAGATTTCCCTGACAGCTGGCGTGGAGCGCGCAAACTTTGTCAAGCTCGTTACCCAGGCGCTCGGTCCGCTGAAGGATTGGGGGATCCGCTGTGCCCTGCTTAAGAACTCGCTGAACGGCAGCGCGAGAGATCTTGAGCGAGCTGGCTATCGTCCGAATGCCCATTTTTTTGCTGTGAAGTGTGAGAATCGCGACTCTGGTGTCGTAGCTCAACATGGGTTTGCTCCTCGACGATGCCCGTCAATTCTCGGAAAGCGCTATAGACGCGGGGCCATCCCACCAACAGAGCTTCAGTGGCGCCGGCCTGAAGGCGTTTGTGGGGCTGACGTAACAGATGACTGCATCGGATCGTGATGACCGAGAGGGTTTCGAAGTCGCGCACAAGAGCAGGCAACTGAGATGCTGCTGTCTCGGTGACGTGCTCGTCGAGCCGAAGATATAGGCGTGGCTGCGCCAAGAGCTTCTGCCGTTGAGTCTTGTCGCCGGCGCGTCACCCCGCACAAAGACGAGCAACCTGGCGACTGGAGAGCCACTCGGCTTTGGTGATCTGTGCGATATCATTGGCAACGTCGGCGTTGGCGCGCGCCAACGGCACAAGACTCCTCATCGCTGTATGTGGGCATAGCGTGCCGCGCTGGACCAATCGTTGGATCGATTCGGGCAGTATCCTGACTAGACCCAAACGTCGCGAGACCCAGCTCGTACTGCAGCACAGGCCTGTCGCGATTTGAGGCAACGACTGCCGTTGTTTGAGGTGAAGCTCGTGAACGAGCCAATCCTCTTCGATTGCTGTCCGCCGTCGACCTTGGTGCTGGCGATAGCACCAGAGCATCGCGTCCGCCTCGCTACCGGCGAGTACCAGGGCAAGCGCGGTATCTTTGCCTTGTCGGTGCAGCACGCGAATTCGTGCGAACCCATCGATGAGAATATGACGCTCGTCCACTTGCGCCACGACAACGGGCAGTAGCTGCCCGATTTCCAACTCAACGACGGCGTTACGAACGATTGATTCGCGCACGCCGCTGAGGCTACGAGGAAGGTGGCGAGGGCCCCATCGCGTCCTTCGCGGGGGTGCCGCTGTAGTTGGTGAATTGACTTGCAATATTCGACACTTCGCTCACTATCTCGTCTCTCCCGGCCCCCAAAACCAACCTGACAAAAACCGATGCAATTACCAGCGGTTGGGGCGACATCTCGTCCTCCAACTCCTCCCACGGTATTCCCGCTGGCGGCGGCCGCGGCAGCTGCGATTTCACCTCGGGCTGCTTCGCTTTAGCGATGGCAGCGCGCAATCGCCTTCCCGCCGCGTCTTCCGGGTGTCGCTTGCGCCAGCTGCATTTTGCCTCCTGACTCCTCCACAGAAGACAGGAAGACTGGGTTCCTTCGGGCAAATACGCGAGCTCTTGCTGCGGCAGCTGGATGAAGAAGCGCTCCATTTCACGCTTGGCCAATTGAATGAAGTAGGTGCCGATGCGATTGCCGATGCCGCGTGAGCCCAAGTGCAGCATCACCCACAGCTGGTCCTGCTCGTCGAGGCAGAGCTCGATGAAATGGTTCCCGGTTCCAAGCGTGCCAAGGTGCGACAGCTCGTTGGCAGCGGTAGCCTTGGGGTGCTTTTCGGTGATCGCTTGCAGTCGCTCCGCCAGGCAGTTCTGCCAGGTCTCGAGCACCTCCGGCGGAGGATTGGTCCACGCACCACGGTCCGCAGAACGCCCGTTATTGGTCCGACCGTGAGGCACCCGCTTCTCGATGGCGCTACGCAGCGTGTTCAGCTGATCGGGAAGATCGTTGGCGGTCAGGCTCGTGCGCACGGCGCACATACCACAACCAATGTCCACACCCACAGCGGCGGGAATGACCGCACCGCGAGTGGGGATCACCGAGCCGACCGTGGAGCCCTTGCCCACGTGCACGTCGGGCATGACTGCCACGAAGGGATGCACGAAGGGGAGACTTGCGGTCTCGCGCAGCTGGGCGATCGCCTTGTCGTCCACCGGCACGCCCTGCGTCCAGCAGAGTACGGATGCCTGAGGGCTCGAGATGACGTCGTAGGGATGCGTTTCGGACATGTTGAGCTCGCTTGACCGAACCTTCCGCACTCGGCGTGCCAGCCCCCGGCGCTGCCGGCAACTCACCTGTAACTTATCAGAATGAACCAGATTATGCTGATTGGCCCGAAAGCAATCCGCAGATCGGCGCTTCTCTCCTCTAGTTTTTATCTTTTGGTATAATCCGGCGTGGTGACGAAACCCGCGAACGTGGTCCTTGGGATCCTCGGCTCAACGCTCGACGCCGTGGGCGGACAGGGCAGTGCACGCTGGGAGCGTTGGCGACCGACGATCGATCTCTGTCGTCACCCTGAGCTTCCCATCGCGCGACTCGAGCTCATCACGTTTCCCGAGACACGCCGACTGGTCGAGCTCACTCTCGCGGATCTGGCCAAGGTGTCCCGCGCGACGGAGGTGCGTTGTCATGAACTGCCCTTCAAGAATCCGTGGGACTTCGAGGAGGTCTACGCCAAACTGTTCGAGTGGCTGCGGAGTTTCGAGTTTCGGACGGAGAGCGAGCAATACTTTGTGCACATCACAACGGGCACGCACGTCGCGCAGATCTGCTGGTTCCTCCTCACCGAGTCGCGGCACCTTCCCGGGCGCCTGCTGCAAACCTCACCAGCGCGCGATCGACGCGCGCTCGGTCAGTATCGAATCATCGATCTCGATCTCAATCACTATGACGCCATCGCGCGCAGGCACGCCAAAGAGATCCACGACAGCGTCAGCTTTCTCAAGGCGGGGATCGAGACCCGCAACGTCGCCTTCAACCACCTGATGGCGAGCATTGAAGTCGTCGCGACGCGCTCGGACGCGCCTCTGCTGCTGGCAGGGCCGACCGGTGCGGGAAAGTCTCAGCTCGCCCGGCGTATTTACGCGCTCAAGCGTGAGCGACACCTTGTGGCGGGCCCGCTGGTGGAGGTCAACTGCGCGACCCTGAGGGGCGATGGAGCCATGAGCACGCTGTTTGGTCACACCAAGGGAGCGTTCACCGGTGCGGCCCAAGACCGACCGGGTCTGCTGCGCAGCGCGAATGGTGGCGTGCTCTTTCTCGACGAGATTGGTGAGCTCGGGCTCGACGAGCAAGCCATGCTGCTGCGTGCCCTGGAAGACAAGACGTTTTTCCCGGTTGGCTCAGACAAACCCGTCAAGAGCGACTTTCGGCTGCTGGCCGGAACCAATCGCGACTTGGCGCAGCGCGTCGCCAGGGGGCTCTTTCGTGAGGATCTCCTGGCGCGCATCAACCTGTGGACCTTCACGCTGCCAGGGCTGACCGAACGACCCGAGGACATTGAGCCCAACCTCGACTACGAGCTGCGGCGCTGGGAGGAGCAGTCGGGTCGACGCGTCACGATCAATCGGCAAGCCCGCGAAGGATTTCTCGCGTTTGCACGCAGCGCGGACGCGCTCTGGCGCGGTAACTTTCGAGACCTCAACGCGGCAATCACGCGCATGGCCACGCTGGCGCCGGGCGGACGCATTGACGAGGCAACCGTGAGTGAAGAGCTCACGCGTCTCCGAAAAGCCTGGACGGCGGGATTCAGCGACGCAGCTCATAAGAGCGCGGGTGTGGCGTCGCGCGCTCGCAGCGACCAACAACCAGACAAAACCCAAGTCGACCCGCTCGAGGTTCTCCCGAGCAACGTGCTCACTAGTCTTGATCGCTTCGAACGGGTCCAGCTCGCTGATGTCATCACGGTGTGCCGTCAATCAAGGAACCTCAGCGAGGCTGATCGCACACTGTTTGCTTCATCACGCGCCTTGAAGGCTAAGTCCAACGACGCGGATCGTCTCAGAAAATACCTACTCCGCTTCGGACTGAGCTTTGACGGCTTGGTGCGGGGTTAGCGCTACCCACACCAGGCACTCCAAGTGCTGCGTGTGTGGGAACATGTCGAACGCCGTCAGGTGCTGAAGGGTGTAGCCGCCGTCGGCCAGTTGCCGTAGATCACGCGCGAGTGACGCCGGGTTGCACGAACAGAGTGCAACCTGCTTGGGCCGCATTGCCGTGATTTGCCCTAGGGAGCGACCTGCTCCCCCACGAGGCGCGTCCACGAGCGCGAGGTCAAAGGGTGCCCCGGGCTCAATGAGCTGACTGAAGTCCGCCTGTGCCGACTGGGCAAAGGCCTGACAATCCAGCTGCTGCTCTTTGGCAGCTGCCCGAAACGCCGTGATGGACGCGGCGTGCAGCTCCACGGCCGTCACCTGCAGCCCCGCTGCGGCCAGCGGAAGGGAAAAGTTACCGGAGCCCGCGTAGAGCTCCAGCACGCGCTGACAACCCTGCTCAAGCGCTCTGTCGCGCAATGCTGCCACGAGCAGGGCGTTGACCTCGGAGTTGATCTGCACAAATCCGTCGAGGGGCACGTAGGTCCAGAGCCCGTCCACGAGCGCGCGCCGCTGCCAGGGCAGGCTCGCGCTCCCTTCGAGTCCGAGCAGGTATTCCGGCAACCGCTCCCTAAGCTCGTGGGCCGCGGCAAGCCGCGCAGCCTGCTCGGGTTCGCCCGGCACAGCGAGCCACGCAGCCTGGCCGGATCCGCCCGGCACAGCGAGCCACGCAGCCTGGTCGGGTTCGCCATGCGTGCTCTCTCGGTGCGCTCCAAGGGGCTTGCCAGCCAGCAGCAGTCCAGGACGACCGTCCAGATCGGGCGAGCGCA
Source organism: Polyangiales bacterium (assembly GCA_038207155.1). Taxonomy (GTDB): domain Bacteria; phylum Myxococcota_A; class Polyangia; order Polyangiales; family Polyangiaceae; genus FEN-1139. Next base: position 19,208 of record JBBRAB010000001.1, on the reverse strand, counting down.
GCTCGACATGAGCAAAATCGCGAAACAGCTGCGGTTCTGCGGCAGCGAGGCGTCGAAGCTCGCTCAGTCGCGCGCGCAGGGCGGGCAGCAACACCGCGCAGTGAAATGACTTATGATGATTGAAGTACCCGAGTTCACCAGACGGCATTACCTGGAGTCGCAGTCGATTGCGATAGCCCACCGACTGCGCGCCGTGGACAAGGGTCAGTGGCGCAACGGCGAGCCCCTGCTCCTCGAGCAGACGAGCGAGCCGCGCGAGCTTCGCTTGCGCTTGGGATTCACGCGCGAGCGGCATCAACCCGCAGCCGCCACACTCGGCTTGGACTTCGCAGGGCACACTCGCGCGCGCGCAACCTGGCGCCACCAGTTCGCAATCCCGCGCCCGCCAACCGCCGTGCTTACGGTTCGCCGACAAAACTCTCAGCTGATCCCCAAGCAAAAATCCCCTAACGGAGATGCGCTGCCCAGCTGCGTCAACGCCCTCCCACTCGCCGTCGTTTCCGAGGGACGTAAGCTCAATTAAGGTTGGCGCGAGAAAGCCAGGCATCGGCGTGCGAGCGCAGTCCTAGCAGGCCTTGGGGGAGACGGGCAGTTAGCGGTCTGCGGTCGAACCATCGCGCAGGCACCGCGGTCCGGCGCGCTACAGATGCACTTGGGACAACTGGAAGCGACGCGCAGCTGGTCTTCATCCTGCGCGACGCCGTGATCGCCCGCGCCTGACTGCTCGGATACTGCTCCCTCCACCAATGCCCCGAGCTTCGTCAGGGCCAGCGTGGATTTCTGACAATTCCGAGCTCGGAGCAGCTTGAAGCTGCCGCTGAAGTCAGGCCGCGGCCAAAGCCTCCCTCCCTCGACGCAGCCGCGCCCGCGCAGGCCCATCGGCGGCGCTGCAGCACCCTACGCTAGGTCAAGCAGTGCATCCGAGAGCGCGTCGACCAAAGCGTTCACGTCACCCGTGCCACCAGCGACGCATTGCGCGAGCTCGCCGACGGCGCCTTGGACGCTCTCGCGCGCCTCGGGGCTAAGCTCCGGCGAGCCGCTGAGCTGACGCTCAGCGCGCGCGATCAAGGCACCAGCGAGTTTGCGCTCTGAGTCCGACACTGGCGAGATGGAGTTTGCAGGCGCGCCTGCGACCGTTCGCAGCGCCTCCAATTCCTTGCGCTGTGCGTCCCTACGCTGCGCCGTCAAATGGTAGGGGCTGTTGGAAAACGTCACCTTCGCATCCATGCCCGAGGGGACGTGCTTGGCTCGGACCGTCAGCACCCCGGAAAGGTCGAGGCGAAAAGTAACCTCCACAGGGCTCAGTGCCGGCGACGGTGGAAGCGGCTCAATTCTTACAAGTCCCAACCAAGTGTTGTCACCGACAGTCTCGCCCTCCCCTTGAACCACGGGGATTTCGACGCCTGCCTGATCCTCCATCATGGTGAACAACGTCCTCGAGCGTTCAACCGGCACCACCGTGTTGCGAGGGATCACGGGGGACGCGATGAGCTCGTCCGCGTCGGTGCCCGGCCCGTCCTCTCCGATCGCCCCGCAGGCCAAGGTATGTGACGTGATATCCACCAGTACGTCAGCCACCTGCTGGCCCGCAGCGCGACCCGCGAGCATGGCTGCACCCAACGCGACTGCGCGGTCGACGTTGTCGTCCATCAGCACCGGACGCTCGAGGTGCGCCCCGACGCGCCGACTAACGAAGGGGATCCGACTCGAGCCGCCAACTAGGATGACTCGATCGAGCGCGCTCGCAGCCAAGCGCGCGTCACGCAATGTCGCGTCGATACAGTCAAGGGTGCGCTTGACGAAGGGTTCCACCACTTGCTCGAGCTCCTCCCGCGTGAGGAGTTGCTCCAGGTGGACGCCATCGTCACCTGAACCAGCGAGAAACGGCTCACTCAGCTGCACTTCGTCCCGGGTAGACAGCGCGATCTTTGCCCGTTCGACGGCGTCCATGAGGCGGGCCCGGGCGCTTGGATCACGCTCGATGCGTGAGCGCGCATCACCGGTGCGTCCGAGTACCAGCTCAAACAGAGCGAGATCGATGTCGTCGCCACCAAGATGGGTATCGCCATGGCTCGCCTTGACCTCGAGAAAGCCTTCATCACGCTCCAGGATGGAAACATCGAAGGTACCGCCGCCAAAATCGTAGACAAGCACCAAGGCTTCGCCACCGGTCTGGTAGCACATCGCTGCGGCTGTTGGCTCGTTCACCAGGCGCTCCACCTTCAGGCCCGCTAGCTCGCCCGCAAGTCTTGTGGCTTCGCGTTGGCGATCATCGAAATAGGCCGGAACGGTAATCACTGCGCGTCCTGGTCGATGGCCGCTGGCCTGCTCGGCGCGGTCGAGCAGGGCCCCCAGAATCAGTGCTGAGACTTGCGGGGGAGTTAGCTCCCGATTGCCCACGCGAATGGGGGTCTCGCTGCCCATCAGTCGCTTGACGGACGTGGCCGTGCCTGCTGGATCGATCCAGCGGCGATTGCGCGCGGTGCGGCCCACCAGAATTGCTCCCGCCGGATCCATGCCAACGACGGACGGAAGCAGCTCGACGTTCGAGCTGTCTCGAAACAGCACAAGTTTTCCGGAGATAACCGTCCCTATTAGAGAATTGGTGGTCCCGAGATCAATCCCAACAACCGTATCGGCAGTGTCCATAAATGTCCTTGAGCGCTTAAGCTATACGGGCCAGCGTTAGAGTTTTGGGCTGCGCGTCGCAACAACGTCGGCTTCGCGTAGCACCTTGCCGTCCCTGATGTAGCCACAGCGCTGCACCTCAACGACCGTGTTCGGTGGGTGAGCCGCCGTTGCCTCGCGTGCTACGACGACTCGATGAACGTCGGGATCCAGAGCGATGCCGACTCGCTGGTCCACGACCAACTCCAGGTGATCCACAGCCTGACGAAATACGCCTTCGAGCAGCCGGACGCCGTGGCGCAGGGACTGCAAACGCTCAGCATTTCGATCGGATCCAACAATGGACAAGGGCCAGATCTTGGGGCGCTCTGGCTCCAGCCGAGCCGACTCCTTGGCCACGCGTAGGAGCGCGTCGAATAGCGGAAACAGAGCCCTGAGCGTGGAATCGGGGTCCTCGATCCGAACGTCAGAGGGTTCACTGTCGATGGCAGCTAACTGACTCCCCAACTGCTCGACACCAGAAAGGCAGGACTCGGCAGCTGCCTGGGCTGCAACGGCTGCACGTCCTTGGCGGCGAAGCTCCTGACTGAGCTGTTCCAGTCGCTCGGTGATCGGGCTAAGGTCAGATTCCGTCACGGCGAGCTCGGCTTTCTTGGCTTGGGCGTACAAAGGGGGCCCAAAAGGTCCGCCGCAGGCAGACGGCCCACCACCTGCCGCAAGAGGGCCAGAACGACCGCCTCAACCGGCGGCTGTGGTTGCGGGATCTGCGGAGGCGGGACATGGGGGAGCTGGTGAAAGAGGCGCTCCTTGGCCGTCGGGAACGGGTTTGACAACACCTCGTAGGCCGCGCGGACGCGCTGAAAGCCTTCGGGATCCTGATCCGGCGCGTGCTCGATAACCTTCTTGCGATAGGCGCGCTTGATTGTGGCCTTGTCGGCTGCTTTGGTCACCGCAAGAACGGCGCGCGCTTGTGCGAACACTTCCGTCAAGACGGACATCAGTTGATCCCCTTGCTGCGACGACTCTGAGGTGGTCGCATAATCATCTTCTCGAAATCCTTGGGAGAAAAGCCGGAACGCTCGAAGGCCTTGACCAATTGCGCCATGGAGCGAGGCGTTGGCGGGCGCAGCGTGCACGCTGCGATGACCTCGTAGAGCTCCTTGAGATCCGACACCGTTAGCTTAGCGAGCTTGCGCTCCGGAAGACCAATTTGGGCCAGGATGGCGCGAAGTTGGCCGGGAGAACTCCCCATCATTTTGGAGGCCGAAGTCGGCGCGGCGACAACGCCATCGTCAAAGTCGTCATCGACCTCGAACAGCTCTTCGAGCAAGTCATCGTCATCATCGTCATCTGCACCGGTGTTGTCTTCGAGCCAGTCAAACTCCGGCAACAACAGTTTGCGGATGTCAGACAGGATAGCCCGCCGGCTCTGCATGTCATCAGGCAGTTTCCGTGATTTTATCACGCCTAAGACGAGAGCCTTACTCTTGGCATCCAGCAGCGAGGAAACGAGTGGCACGATTTTCCTGGTCAAGACGGGCGGTGCATCCGCTGCGATCAGGCAAAGAATTGACTCGATGAGTGTCGAAGGCGGCTTGATCGGGACCAGCGCGCGAACAAACAGCGTTAGGTCGTGGGGCGACTCCATTGACTCGAGCGTGGCTACTCCGAGCCAAAGCGCGTTGCGCCCCTCTTTCATTGCGAGGAGGATTCGGTCTGTGGCTAGCTTTATCAGCGCCTTGCCGTCCAACTCCGCCGACATCAGGTAAATGGTCGCAACGTCGAGTGCCGTCTGACCTTCTGGGCTCAGACGAGCCCTTGCGACTGAAAACTCCCCCTTCCCGCTGATTTGCTTGAGCGCACCCCGGGGGTCTGTGCTCGAGACCTCCTCCAATCGCCAGCGCAATTCATTCGCCAGCAGGCCCGGCGTCACCTCCGCCGGGGCCACGTCTGTCAGTCGCCTGGTGCGATGAAGCGGCAGCGCTTGGCGGCTGAGCTCAGGTGAAATCGAAAGCTTGGCGGCATGTAACAAGAGGGCGTCGGCGTCAGCTTTGCGTCCCAACTTGCGCAATAGCGCCACTGCCTTTTCCCATAACAGAGGTTCGCGATTGCCTTGCGCCAAGAGAGCTTCGGCCAGTTCAAAAGCTTGGGCCGGCTTGGTAAACCCTAGAATGGCAATGTCGAACATCTGCAGCGGAGTGCCAAAAGCCTCATCCTGGTCCTGCTCGTGAACTAGCTGACGTAGCGAGTCGACGGTTTTTTCAGCGCGTTGGGGTTTTCGGCGCGTTCTTGGAACATCCCCAAAGCAATCAGTAAGAGAGTACGCAACGCCTCGCTGTCTGCATCTCGTTCGAGCGCATGAAGCAAGCTCGCGGTCGATTGCTCAGCACGCTTATCGGCGCGGTCGGTCGACCCAGTCGGAGCTCGGCAACATGCTTGGGCGGCCAGCCATCTTCCACGCAGCGTTTCGGTGAGGTCTGCGCCCATCGCCAACGCGCGCTCGAACGTCTCAAGTGCCTGAGCGGGAGCCCTGCTGACCTGGAGGTAGCCCTGACAGAGCACTGCCAAAGCTCGGTCGGGTTCAGATAGCTGCTGTAAATCTCCGTGGTTTAGCAATTGTTGGAGCCGTGCGAGGGGGTCAGTCGCTGGCGTCAACGCCGCCAGGCGACCTGCCGACACGAGCTCGGGGCCCAACTCCAAGTTGGTGTTCACCACGTCGCCCTGTAAGAGCTCTGGGTGTTGCCGCCCAAGTTCCCACCCGAGTGATGCCTTGAGCATCGGTTGGTGTTGAAATAGCTCCATCGCCACCAGGGCTCGTGCGGCCTCGGACGCGTCAGCCGCCCAACGAGTCGTCAGAGCCTTACCGAGATATCGCCAAGCGATGACCCGCAAAGCGTGGGCATGGCCCTTTGGAATGGCCGTGATAGCCGTGCGAAGCTGCGCCGGTTTCTTCTGGGTAATGGCCGCGGCACAGCGACAGATCCCGTAGAGCCCTCGCAGCATTGATAACGCACCCGCGGGAGCCTTGGGTAGCGCTCGGTTCTGCAGGATCGCCAAGCAAGGCTCGAACAGGCTTGCGAGATTGGCGTCCGTCGCCACGAGTTCAAGCAGGCTTACATCGTCATGATTGCCGAAGGCAGCGAGCGCCCGCTCCAGCCGAGTCCGTTCGTCGCTCACCTTGACGCAACTGACCAATTCAAACGCGAGGTCAAAACGACCCAGCGCGCGCAACTTTCCCGACGTAGCCAGCACCAGCTCGACAAATAGCGTCGAGTCAGTCTCGACGCCAGACGCGCTAGCGGCCGACAAAAGGGCAGCGGCTGCCCTGTGCGGTGACGTGTCGACAAGAGCCCGAATGGCGTCCAAATCGCCTCCACGGACCGCTCGCTCGATCTGCCCTTTGCGGCGCTCGGCTTGACTGCGGTTGCTCACTGGACCGTCGGTTACCTGAATATGTGAAAATGCACCAGGGCGAAGTCAGCTGAAGAAAATTTATCAAGACTTTCCAATTGTTAGCAGTCAAAACTCAAGGCCTTCCGCGATTGCTCTGAAGCGGTCGCCACGTCACCGGTCGCGATTCGGAACCAAGGACGGCCTTGGTAGTTGCGCGCTCGAGATCGGTGGAATTTTGGCAGCCGTTCGTTAGCAAGACGCTCCCGCGTCTTTTGGCTAACGCGGCGTGACCACGTCGCTCGGGCGCACGTCCACTCGGCATCGAGCTGACGCACGACGCCACAAACCAACAAACGGCAACCCGGCACGCATGCCGCGTGCTGCTGCGCCGACGGTGTGTGCCGCTTCATATTGCAGGGCACGCTCTCGGGAGCTACCCTTCATGCATGGCTCAACCTGTTCCGAACCCGCCTCCAGGTTTTGAGGCGCTCTCGATCGACGAGAAGCTTGATTACGTTGAGTCACTGTGGGAGCAGATTGTCGCGAAGTCCGACATTCCCATCCCCGAGTGGCAGCGAGAGCTCCTTCAGGAGCGTCTTGAGGGGTACCGCACTGATCCGACGGCGGGGCGTCCCTGGAGCGAGATTCGCGCTGAGCTTCAGCGGAGATACCCAGCTCCGCACCAACCGTGATCAACCTCATTGTCCGGCCTCATGCACAAGCCGACATCGATGAGGCCCTCGCGTGGTACTACCCGCGAGACGCAGTTGTTGCTCAGCGGTTCCTCGCTGAGTTAGAGCACATCTTCGATCGCGTGTCTCAAAACCCGGGGCAGTTTCCAAGTATGGCCGAGCCGATCCAGAGGGCACTGTTTCGTAAGTTTCCCTACGCACTCTACTTCATCGTAGGCGGCAACCTTGCTGCCGTTGTGGCCGTGCTTCACCAGCGAAAGCGTCCCATCGGGTGGAACTCGAGCGGCGAAGCCGGCTAGCCCAGACGCGGCGGCGCCGATTGCCGCGGATAAGCTCTCAGTGGCGGCAAGAACACTCTTATTCATGGCGTGCGCTCAGTCGAGATTGGCATTGTGGATGGGGCTTTAGGGCGGAGCGAGAGCGCGTCTCCCCCGAGATCGCTCAGCGTGTATACTCGTCGTTCCCCTGGGAGTCGACGATGCCACCACTGCGAACTGCGTCTGTTCTGCCCGTTTTGGTAGCGTTCTCGGTGAGCGGCTGTATCGACCATGGGGAGAGCTCGCCCTCCGGTCGCGATGCAGGCAGCGCTCGCAAGCGAGCCTCGTTGGTTTTCATAGTTACTGCCCAGGGCTGCACTCGCGGCGAGTGCCGTGGTCGCGGCGTGTCATCACCCAACCGAGCCACACGTGAGTCCAGCGCCCAGCAATGCTTCGGCCCACCCCATGCCTGGAGCATCCGCGAATGCTCGGCGACGGGCAAGCGCGACCTTGCCTCTCACGCGTCACCTGAGCATCGAGGACCTCGCGGGGATCGTTCGTCCGAGCGGTGTCACCGCAGCTGCTCTCGGCAGACGCAGCTCCTCTACCATCGCGCAGCTGCGCGCAGGCCTCACGCTGGAGTCGCATTGCGCCGCCTCCGTCTGCATGGACACGCTAAAATTCGGCCCCCGAACACTCTGGTCGACCACGGTTCAGCCAACACTGCTTGAAGAGATCCGCAACGAGCATGGTTGGTTTGAGGGCGTCGTGCGCACGAGCTGGCAGGACGCGTCGTTCGTCTCTGTCTACGTCGCCCAGAGCGAGTATTCCGGCGGAGCGCACGCCAAAAATCATCTGTCGTGCCGAACCATTCGGCTCGCGACCGGCAAACCGGTGAGTTTACGCGAGCTAATGCCAGCGGACCAGGCGGACCGTTGGCTCACCAACGTACGCGCTCTTTGAGCCGAACGTCGCGATTGATGAGCTCGGGCATGCTCTCGATGCCGCGGATTATACGCCAGATGAGTGGGGCTTTCGCTTCGAGAGCGGATCTGGCGACGCGGCGAGTCAACCGCAGCTCATGCTGTGCGCCGAGGGGCCGTATCCCAGCCGTTCGTCGAGCATCTTGGAGCTGCACGTTTCCAGATTGCCGGCGGGCTATGTACAACGGTAGAGCAAACGCGGGTGGCAACGGGGGTTGTTGACGCGTGCTCGATTGGTTGCTGACTCGGGTGGCAACAGCCGCGACAGCTACCTTGAGATTTGTCGATACCAACACGGAGACCTCCTCCGTGTTTACCACCAACGCCAACGTGACGGGTCCCTGGCCCGACGCGCAGCTCACCAACTCGGGCAAGAACGTATTTGCTTACATCGCGAAGCGTTATCCGCTGACGATGTCTCAATAGCCAATTCGCCCACATCACCGAGCCCTCTTTGACGCTGGCTCGGGAGGGTCGCACGACCCGCAATTCGTGCTCCCATGGCTGTCGCTGTGCCCCAAGGCTGCCGGCAACCATGGGAGACCGAGTCGTCCTGACCGATAGCGTCCTGGCGCGGACCTACCGCGACTCAAGCGGCGCATCCTAGCGTCCCTGGCGAAGCCGACGACGCTGAAGCGAGTGCCGGCAGCTCCGCGTCCAAGTCACTGACGAGCTGCGCCGCCGTTGGCACAGGGAAAGTTGCCCCCGCTTGCCGACATTGGCACCTCGAGTTTTGCTCAGAATTGCGCCGGCACTTCCCGGCGAACCTGCGAGAGGTATGCTCAGTGACTGAGCTCTGGAAATGCTCACCTGAGGGAGGTCACGTTGGGACCATCGCGAACGACAGCTCTGGGCAACTCGCAGCGACGTCGGCAAGTCACGCCCGTGATGATGCGGCAGACGGCGAGTTGGCGCTCCGCCACGCGCGCACACCGTTGCGCCTGGCCTGCCCTGCTGGGCCTGGTGGCGACCGCGCTGCTCGTGAGCGCGTGCAGCAGTGACGCCGGCTCAAGCAGCGGCGACACAGGCGCGGGTGCAGGGACCGGAGGCGAGCCGAGTTCGGCTGGAGGAGCGGGTGCGGTGACGCCTGTGGCGGTCACTTGTCCGGGAAAACTCACGCCCGTGGCTGCGACGGGAGTGGTTACCAAGGTTGGCAAGGGGACAACAGCAAGCTGCAGCGAGGCAGCGCTACAGGCGGCGGTCGCTAGCGTAACCAAGGCGGGAGCGGGAACGATCAGCTTTGACTGCGGCGGCAAGGCCACCATTGTCCTGAGGCAACCGCTCAAGCTGGGCTCGGCCAAGGACAAGACCGTCATCATCGACGGCGAGGGTCTCGTGACGCTGAGTGGGGGCAAGAGCACGCGCGTCATTGACCTCGAGAACCACACCAATTTCGTGGTTCAGCGCCTGTCGATCATCGACGGCTTCGTTCCCGCGGGTGAACCCGAGGAGACCAACCGTCCGCCGAATTCTGGCGCGGCCATCCGGCACCCTTGGTTCGGTACGCTCAAGGCCATCGACGTGCGCTTCGAGAACAACCATTGCGCCAGCCGTGCTGCTGAGATCGGTGGCGGAGCCATCTACGCCGGCGGTTTGACAGAGGCGGTGTTGTCGGGCTGCGTGTTCGTCAACAACAGCGCGTCAAACGGTGGCGGGATTCTCAATCGAGGGTCGAACCTGACGGTCGTCAATTCACAGTTTTCTAACAACGGAGCGCTGAGCTCCACTACCGAGAGCGGTCAATTCGGTAACGGCGGAGGTGTTTACATCGACGGAATGAACTACGAGCAGCCCGGGGGCTCCCTGATGCTCTGCGGTACTGCCTTCCGCAACAACACCGCAATGACTCACGGCAGCGGGATGTTTTCCTACTTCTACAAAGGCTCGAACTCCGTTATTCGCGACTGTGTGTTTAGCGCAAATCGCTTTGGCAAGGCTGGTTCGGGTTCGGGGGCGCTTTATCACGAAGGGGAGCCCGGCGATTGGAGCTCCAGTCTCACCTTGACGGGCACCACGTTTCAGGACCACAGCACCGCGCAACATGCAGGTGCGCTATTTCTAGGGCAAAACTCGGAAGCGACGGCTACCAACTGCACCTTTGCCAACAACAAGGTCACGGGCAATGGCGCGGGCGTTTTCAACGGTGCCGCCATCATCCACTTGAATTCTTGCACCTTCAGCGGCAACGATGCCGACTACGGGCCCGCCATCTTCAAAGGCAAGTCGGCGAATGTAACGCTCAAAAACACGGTATTTGCGAACAACACTACCGCCAACAAGTTCAGCGCCACCAGCTGCCACGAAGCGATGACGGATCAAGGCGGCAACCTGCAGTGGCCGTCGAACAAGGCTAGCGGCAACCCGGACCAGCCCTGCGTCGCGGGGATTCGGTTTGCCGATCCAAAGCTTACTCCCCTGGGCGACAATGGGGGACCCTCCCACACCTTCGCCCTTGGACCGAAGAGTGCTGCCATTGGCTTTGGTAAAGCCTGTCCGGCCACCGATCAGCGCGGCGAGCCCCGTGCCACCCCCTGTGATTCGGGCGCGTACGAGCATCAGCCGTAGTCACGATTCCCCCAAGTCTCAAGCGAGTCATCGCCTTTTGGGAAGACGATGCAAATCGGCGTAGTGCGGTTCCGCAATGCAACAGCTGTCCTCGACGCTTGCTAGACCTGCACCGAGCTCGACTCGAAGCCAGACGCATTCGCACGCGCCTCGCTCCGGCGTCCCGCCAGCGGCCGTGCTCACGGTTTGCCAACAAGACCTTTGTCTGGAACGTCACGCAGCGCCCACGGCTGGTGGCACGCCGACTTGGCGCAGGCTTGTGCCAACGTGGACCCGGTTCGCAGTGCTGCGGACGGCGCAGCAGGGGGCGCAGGAAGCGGCGGCGCTGCGGTGGGCGCCGGAGGAGCGGGCGCCGGAGGCGAAACCGCTGTGGGGCACGCGAGCCACGGTGGAGCTAGTGGCGCATGCTGGGAGCTGAAAGCCTGGAGTCCAGATGGTTGCGGCAGCTGTGAGGCGACGATGGACAAGTACTGCACCACCGTCGCCTGCACGCTAACTTTCCTACCCTCATGCAACGGACTGCCCGCCGCCTACAGTATTGATGAAGGGTGTGGACTGTTGAGGCTGCGGATGAGTGGGCACAGCTCGATCTACACGGAAAGCGTCTGTGACCTGAAGACGCGGGAACTCCAGTTCCACTTTGACAGTGGTGGTCGCTCGTCGGGCTGCATGCCGAGGCTTACCGTTGGGGTCAAGTCGACATGCGAGAGTTGGACGACTCTCTGCGAGGGTCAGGGCGGAGCATGACAGGTCTGATGGAGTGACCTCTCGGAGCGGCGCGGCAGTAGGCATTTTTCCTTTGCCACGGTGGAAAAACTGCGCTATCGAGCGGCCAGGAGGATCGGAACATTGGGTGTGGTTTCTGTGGTCGTGGTAACGCTCGGATTGCCTGCTTGCGGGACCTATAAGGACTTGAGTCCTGCGGCTCGGTCCATTACGGCAACCACCACTCGCCCGGCAGGTCAGTGTAAAACGCTCGCCAATCTCACTGGCAAAGGCGGAGGCGCGTCGGGCGGCTACGTGTCCAATGAGGAGCTTGTCGAGTACGCGGTCAACGATCTGCGCAATCAAGCCGCAGCCCTCCACGCACCGCACGTCGTGTATTCGTCGCCAACCATGGGTGGCAATGAGGGGACAACGACGAGCGCGATGGTGCTCGGTGAGGCACTGCGCTGCGAAGCTGGAGAAGCACCGGCAGCGGCACCAGCACCTGTTCCAGCGCCGCAGGTCGCCGTAGCAAGGGGCGGCTGCCAATTCGATTCGCAGTGCAAAGGTGACCCGGTGTGCGTGAATCAACAATGCGTCGCTCCCGTAGCTTCGCCGACGTCGGAGTCGGCCAATACCGCTGCGCTTGCGCCCGGAGCCGCCGCCACCGCCGCCGCGCCAACCCCGGGCTCTGCTGCCACCCCCACCGCGCCAGCTCCGGGAGCTGCGGCCAACGCCGCCGCGCCAGCTCCGGGGTCCGCAGCTGCAGCTCCCGCCGCTGGAGCCGCCAAGCGACGGTGACGGTGACGGTGACGGTGGGAGTGGTGCGAGCTTCGAGCGGCAGGAGATCGCTGGCGTCTCACTGCTCTCGCTCCACCTGGAAGCTGGTTTGGTTGGCTCGGCGCGCTCACGCTCCTCGCGATGCTGCTTGCACCCGGCTGCACCGGCACGGAAACCGGCAATGCTGACGACTGCTCCCCCCGAGCCTGGCGCGACTGAGCGCCGGCAACGGGGGTTGCAGGCCAGGGCACAGCTGACTGACGTCACGTGAGCGAGGTTTTCCCGGAATTTTCCCTGATTTGGCAGGACTGTGTAGGCGGGGCGCGCTAGCTTCGCGGCCATGGCCGCTCCCGGTATCTTCGGTCACCGGCCCTTCTGGGCCAAACGCTTCGGTCCTGCGCCCTTCCTGCCTCGCAGCCGTGACGAGATGGAGCAGCTCGGTTGGGACGCCTGCGACATCGTGCTGGTGACCGGCGACGCCTACGTCGACCATCCCAGCTTTGGCATGGCGCTGATCGGGCGTCTGCTGGAGAGCGAAGGCTATCGCGTCGGGATCCTGGATCAGCCGAACTATCGCGATGCCGCCGCCTTTCGCGAGCTCGGAGAGCCCACCCTGTTTTTCGGGGTGACGGGCGGCAATATGGACTCGCTCGTGAACCACTACACGAGCGACAAAAAGCCACGCAGTGACGACGCGTACACGCCCGATGGCGTAGCAGGAGCGCGTCCCGATCGCGCGACTGGCGTGTACACCCAGCGCTGTCGCGAGGCCTATCCCCAGGTGCCCGTGATCATCGGCGGCATCGAAGCGAGCCTGCGCCGTTTGGCACATTTTGACTACTGGAGCGGCAAGGTGCGTCGCTCACTCTTGATCGACTCGGGCGCCGATTTGCTGATTTACGGCAATGCCGAGCGCGCCCTCGTTGAGGTGGCCCATCGCATCGCGCGCGGGCAAAACGCCCGTAGTATTCTTGATATTCGTGGCACCGCGGTGCGGCGGCCCGTTGGACCCGAGGGTCCGCTCGACGCCGAACCGGGTGAGTTCGTGGTCGAGTCCTCCGAGAGCGTCGATGCGCCCGGACCGATCCATGTCGAACCCAATCCCTACGCCACCGAGGCCGAAATGCGCGCCAGCGGTGAACCCGACGCACCCGGTGACCCAGACGCGCCCAACGCGGAGAGCGAGCAGACCGGAGCGCTCCTCCCACCGACTCGCGCTGAGCTAGTTCAGCTCCGTCGCCGTCGAGCTGAGCACCCGCGCGAGCGAACCGTTCTGCGACTTCCTTCGTGGGACCAAGTCCGAACCGATCGCGTGCTCTATGCCCATGCCTCGCGCGTGTTTCACCTGGAGTCCAATCCGGGCAACGCCCGCTGCTTGGTGCAGAAAAATGGCGATCTGGACGTCTTCATCAATCCGCCTCCGCTCCCGCTGACGACGGCCGAGCTCGATCAGATCTACGAGCTGCCCTATCAGAAGCTGCCCCATCCAGCCCATCAGGGACGCAAGCTGCCCGCCTACGAGATGATCCGCTTTTCGGTCACCATCTTGCGTGGCTGTTTTGGCGGCTGCTCGTTCTGCTCGATCACCGAGCATGAGGGGCGAATCATTCAGAACCGTTCCGAGTCGAGCATCCTGCGCGAGCTCGAGCAGCTCAAGAGCGTGCCGGGCTTCACAGGCGCCGTGAGCGATCTTGGCGGCCCGACCGCCAACATGTACCGACTCGCGTGCAAGTCGCGTGAGATTGAGTCCAAATGCCGCAAGCCCTCCTGCGTCTATCCGGGCATCTGCACGAATCTGAACACCAATCACAGCTCGCTCATTCAGCTGTACCGCAAAGCGCGCGCCATCCCCGGGATCAAGAAGATCGCGATCGCGTCGGGGCTTCGCTACGATCTCGCGGTGCAGAGTCCCGAGTACGTCAAAGAGCTCGTGACGCACCATGTCGGCGGCTACCTGAAGATCGCGCCCGAGCATGTCGCCGAGGGACCGCTCTCGAAGATGATGAAGCCGGGTATCGGGAGCTATGAACGCTTCAAGGAGCTGTTTGACCGCTACTCCAAGGAAGCCGGGAAAAAGCAGTACCTGATCCCGTACTTCATTGCAGCGCACCCGGGTACGACGGATCGCGACATGTTGGAGCTCGCGCTCTGGCTCAAGCGCAACGGCTACCGTGCCGATCAGGTGCAGGCTTTTTTGCCTGGGCCAATGTCGTACGCCGCAGCGATGTACCACACCGGAAAAAACCCTCTGCAGCCGGTCAAGCGCGACGGAGTCGAGGTCGAGGTCGTGCGCAGCCCCGAGCAACGCGCCCTTCACAAAGCCTTTCTGCGCTATCACGATCCGAACAACTGGGCGCTGCTCCGACGCGCGCTGGTGAAGCTGCATCGCGGTGACTTGATCGGCTCGGGCTCTCAACAGCTGGTTCCGCGCGAGTCGGCTCGTGAGCGGCAGGTGGAGGCCAGCGGCGGACGCGCGGTCGTCAAACAATACGCTCCCACGCCCTTTGCCACGCAGCACAGCGGGCTTCCGCGGTTTGAGGCACCCGCCGCTCGAGGTGCGACAACCGGGCCCAAGCACCCACCCGCAGGCAAATCCCGCGGCAAACGCTAGCTCAAGCGGGTGCTTCAGCTTGCAATTCTGGTCGCCTCGTGGCCCTCTGGGCAGCATGCGCGCCTTGTCGACCACACGGCTCCTCCTCATTCCCTTTCTGCTCGCCGGCTGCGGCAGCAGTGATGACAGCTCAAGCAGTGCCAATGGCACTGGGGGCGACTCAAGCGCGCCGTACGGCCACGGTTCGGACGGCAAGCTGCTCGATCCGCCTGGAAGCGGAGGAGCCGCTGGCGCAGCCAATGGCAACGCGGGGACCTCCAACGGCACTGCGGGGGCTGGCGCGATTTCCGATGGATTTTCTCCTGAATCGCCGCTCGGGGGCTTTTTTCGCTATGGCGTCAATGGTGGCTTTCCGAATCCCAAGTGGACCGATCCGGATCTCGCCCAGCTTGAGTCCGAGCGTGGTTGCAATAGTCAGCGCATCTCGCTGCCCGAGGCGCATCTCGAGCGCTGGGGCTATCAGATCGAGCTGCCCGATCTCGCCAAGTCCAAGCTGCTTGGTCTGACCGGGCAGGTTGGGTTTCTCACGACACCGATCCGCGCGCACTCGACCGCGCCTGCGTCGGCGGCAGATTGGGAGCTCGTCAATTACCTTCCGAAGAACCTCTACGAACCGATCCTGCTCGACAATGGCAAGATCAATCCCGACAATTTCTGGGCAAACTACGTCTATGAGGCGGTGAAGACCTACCAAGGCACTATCAAAGTCTGGGAGATCTGGAATGAGCCCGACTGGGTGAGCGACTGGAGAGTGACCGGCGACTGGAAGACGCGCGCGCCCACAGCGCAGGATCTCCCGCGCTTCAATGGCTCGCTCTACGACTACGTGCGCATGCTGCGCGTGTCCAAGGTGGCAGCGCAGCTCGCTGATCCCAAAGCAAAGATCGCGACCGGTGGTCTTGGCTATTCGTCGTTCCTCGGAGCGGTGCTGCGCTACACGGACAACCCCGTCGACGGTTCGGTGACCAGCAAATTCCCCTTCAAGGGCGGCGCCTACGTCGATGTGCTGAGCTTTCACCATTACCCGGTTTACACCCAGGGCAACTCCGACGACGCCGTCGACGGCTACCTCAACCACGTCGATGAATTCTCGCTTGAGCTGACGCAGGCCAAGGCCAACATCGACGGCTGGGAAAACACCGAGACAGGCGCGCCGCACGCCGCCATTGGCAAGTTTCCCGGTGGCACCGAGTACGCCCGCAATTACCTGCTCAAGGTCATGGTCAGCGCGCAGGCGCGTGGCATCGACGGGGCAGATTGGTTTGTTTTGTCCGACGCGGAAACGCCCGCAAATACGGACGATCCGTACAAAGTGATGGGCCTCTACTTACCGGTCGGCAAGCTCGCGACGACCGCAGAGGCGCAGACGACGGAGACGGGAATCGCCTACGCAACACTCGGCAAGCTGCTCGGCAAGGCGCGCTTTGACGCCGCCGCGACCACCGCTCTCAAGCTTCCGAAGTCCGTGCGCGGCGCGGCCTTCGTCACCGCGTCGGGTAAGCCTGCGCTGGTGCTCTGGGCGCGGATCGAAGGTGCGGCGGAGACGGCAAGCGCAAGCCTGCCGAATACCAAGGCCTGGACGCGCCACGGCTGGGATTGGTCCAAGACGACAAAGACGACGACCGTCGCTGCCGGCACGGCATTGACGCTCGACGCCACGCCCAGCATCTTCATCACGCCGTAAAAACCAACAGCATGTCGTCGAGCCTCGTACTGGACCCCCAAGCGGCCGCGTGGGGGACTATTTGCGCAAGAGGCTCGCGAAGGGGTTGTAGCCAAAGCCGGCATTGCCCTGCTTGCCACCGCCACCACCGCCACCGCCGCCGCCGGGGCGCTGCTGCGGACCGGGACGATTGCCGGACTGCTGCGGACGATTACCACCCGGACCGCGCGCGCCGCGGTCCTGAGAGAAGTCACGACGGTCCGAGTTGTCACCCTGACGCGGCCCTTGTCGCTCGCCCTTCGCTTGGCTGCGCGCCGAGAGCGCGATGCGCTTGCGCTCAAGATCGACCTCAAGCACGCGTACCTTGAGCTTGTCGCCCACCTTGGCCACGTCGCTCGGGTTTTTCACGAACTGATCCGACAGCTCCGAGACGTGCACGAGGCCGTCTTGATGCACGCCCACGTCCACGAACGCGCCGAACGCGGTCACGTTCGTGATGATGCCTTCGAGCTCCATGCCCACCTTGACGTCTTCCAAGGTGCGCACGTCGTCGCGGAACTTCGGGGGCTCGAAGCCAGCGCGTGGATCGCGACCGGGCTTTTTCAGCTCTTCGAGGATGTCATTGAGGGTAAATTGCCCGACTTCCGCGCTCTGGTAGCGTTTCGGATCGAGCTGACGAAGCAGCTCGAAATTCCCGACCAGACTCGCGACTGGCACGCCCAGATCGGTCGCCATGCGCTCGACCAGGCTGTAGCGCTCGGGATGCACCGCGCTCGCGTCAAGGGGATGCTGCCCGGCGCGCACGCGGAGAAAGCCCGCCGCCTGCTCGTAGGTCTTCGGTCCAAGCCCCGGCACTTCGAGCAGCGCCCTGCGACTCGGAAACGCGCCATTGAGATCGCGATGCGACACGATCCGCTTGGCGAGCGAGGGACCGATCCCGGCGACGCGCGCCAAGAGTGAAGCGCTCGCGGTGTTGAGCTCGACGCCCACGCTATTGACGCAGCTCTCGATCACCTCATCGAGCTTCTTGGCCAAGAAGGGCTGGTAGACGTCGTGCTGATACTGACCGACACCGATGCTCTTCGGATCGATCTTGACGAGCTCAGCCAGCGGATCCTGAAGGCGACGCGCAATGCTGATGGCACCGCGGATGCTGACGTCGAGCTCGGGGAACTCCTCGCGAGCCACGTCGCTTGCGGAGTAGACGCTGGCGCCCGCCTCGTTGACGCTGACGCAAAACGCGCTCGTCAGGCCCTCGGCAACCAGCAACTCTCGGGCAAATGACTCGGTTTCACGCCCATGGGTGCCATTGCCGACCGCGACCGCGCTGATCTGGAAGCGACGACAGAGACTGCGGAGTGTGCCACGCGCGTTCTCGAGCGCGCCGGCACCCTGCACGAGGTAGATCGTCTCGTGGGCGAGCAGCTTGCCGGTGTCGTCGACCACGACGCACTTGCAACCAGTGCGCTGCCCGGGATCGATTCCGAGCACCAGCTTGGAGCCAAAGGGGGCGGCCAGTAGTAGCTCGCGCAGGTTCTTGGCAAAGACGTCGATGGCTTCGCGATCGGCGCGTTGCTTGAGCTCCACCCGCACGTCAACCTGCACACTGCTGAGCAGCAGTCGCTCGGTCGCATCCTGAATGGCCGTGCGAAGCTGGCCCGCAAACGGACTACGCGGCGCAACCTGGAACTGCGTCTCGGCAAACTTGAGGATCCCGTCGGAACCTACCTGGATGCTGGCGCGCAGGATGCCTTCGGTTTCACCACGCCGGATCGCCAAATAGCGATGCGACGGGATGGCGACCAGAGGCTCGTCGAAGTTCGCGTAGCTGTCGAATTTGGTGACTTTTTCCTCGAAATCCTTGACCTTCTGCACCTGGATCGAGCCCTCGGCGACGTACACCTGGCGGGCGAATTTGCGGACGTCCGCCTGCTCGGCGACGCGCTCGGCGATGATGTCGCGGGCACCCTGGAGCGCGGCGGCGACGTCCGGCACCTCAGCTTCGGGCTTCACGAAGGGCTCGGCGGCACTCTCGGGTTGTCCGTCGCTCGGTTGACTGGCGATCAGATCCGCCAGTGGCTCGAGGCCACGCTCTTTGGCGATCGTGGAGCGCGTGCGGCGCTTGGGCTTAAACGGCAGGTACAGATCCTCGAGCTCGGCCTTGGTGACGCAGGCGCGGAGCTTTCGTTCGAGCGTCTCGGTGAGCTTGCCCTGCTTGGCGATCTCCGCGAGCACGCTACGACGACGCTGCTCAAGCTCGACGACGTAGGCATGACGCTCCTCAATCGCGCGGATCTGAACCTCGTCGAGGCCGCCGGTCGCTTCCTTGCGGTAGCGCGCGATGAACGGCACCGTCGAGCCTTCTTTCAGCAGAGCGACCACCGAGCGGATGCCACTCGCGGGCAGGCCGAGTTCGCCCACCAGCTGAGGCACGGGATCCCAATCCCCCAAATCCGCCTTCAGAGCGGCCAGCATCGAGGCGCGCTCCAGGCTGGGCTCAGCGGCTGGCTGGCTCGATTCGGTCGCAAGCGGGCTCGCTGCCAGCTCATTGCTAGAACCGTCCAGGACGACCGGGCTGGGAGCGTCCGTCACAGACGCACTCGTGACAGACGCGGTCGCAACTGGCGCGGTCGCAACTGGCGCGCTCGCGACTGGCGCGCTCGCAACTGGCGCGCTCGCAACTGGCGCGCTCACAACTGGCGCGCTCACAACTGGTGCGGTCGCAACTGGCGCGCTCACAACTGGTGCGCTCACAACTGGTGCGGTCGCACTCGACGACGCTGCGCTCACGGTCGCATCTGCAGGCGCATTGCCTACTGCCTGCGCGGCGGCTCGCTTGCGCGGAGTCATGCCGAGCATCGCTGCCTTGGCGGCAGCGTTCTTCAAGGTCGGAGGCTTCGGGGTGGAACCGTCGTTGGTACCCATGGACCG